>NZ_AUBH01000022.1 GCF_000429145.1 Aestuariibacter salexigens DSM 15300 | reverse complement strand
CCCATCCACAATGGGTCATTACTCTTATTCGATAATTTTCAAAGTTTCTGAAACCATAAGCTCGTCTCGTTATCATTTCCATCTTGTTGTGGAAGCCCTCAGTAATGCCGTTGTTGCGTGTATATCGCCACATAGCCACGATGGGTTGTAACCACGAAGTGAGTGTCCTGGCGAGTGCGTTGAGTGGGCTGTGATGTAACTGCTCAAGCAAGTCTAAAAAGCCTGTGAGTTTCTTTTCCATTCGTCTTTCATTCATGGTCTTAAGCAGCATGTAGCGAATGAGCTTTTGTTTAACCTCATACAACGCTTTGAGTACAGGGTAGTCTGCCAGGTAACGCTGTAGGTTTGCATTGTTGTCTTCACTCAATCGCCATTGATGACGGCGCATGAGGCTCAATAGACCTCGGTTCTTACGTCCTTCAGGATGATGTTGCTGCCAGGCCTTTAGGAAGTGATGGTTAATCAGGCGCACCACATGAAAGCGGTCTGCCACGATGGTCGCATTGGGGAAATAGCGTTTGGCAATATTGCGATAGGTTTCGGACAAATCCATGGCGATGAGCCGCACGTTTTCTTTGCCAGGTAAGTGACGTAAATAATGGCGCAAACTGAGCTCAGAGCGACCGAGTTTGACGTCGAACACACTGTGGTGACGTAAATCAACGAATGTCGTCGCATAGCCCTTCTTACGGGTGAAGAAGTGCTCATCAATGCCCAGCATCTCAGGACAGGGTCGACTGATGATTTCTTTGTATTTTTGACTGATATGAGATTGGTACCATCGTTCTACCGTTGTCGGGCTGATTCGATGTGTGCGGGAAATGCCGCGCTGTGTCACACCCCCATGATGGGCTTCAAAGACTTCCAGGCGATAACACTCCGAAGCACGATAACGCGGCCTGATGCCAACGAAAGGGTGTCTGAAATAGCGTCCACAGTCACGACAATGATACTTTGGCACTTTTAGATACAGCGTCAGTAGCTGATTGCCCTGACGAGTGTGTTTCACCGTGCGCTTGTGCGTGGCTTTGATCCGCAGACGGTTGCCTTGACAGTGTTTGCAGGGTGGTCTTCGACTGGGTCTGGCCCACACCTTTATCTCATCATGACGATGGATATGTTCAACTTCTAATTCGGTTATGCCTAAAATAGTACCTGCGTGGGACATCGGCTCGCTCCATTAAATGATCTTCGCAAAATCAGTTTAATGAAAGCTGATGTCCCCCGTTTATGATGAAGAGCC
>NZ_AUBH01000021.1 GCF_000429145.1 Aestuariibacter salexigens DSM 15300 | reverse complement strand
AAGTGCAAGCACTTCCTGTTACCGTTCGACTTGCATGTGTTAGGCCTGCCGCCAGCGTTCAATCTGAGCCATGATCAAACTCTTCAATTAAATATCGAAATATGAATTTTTGGTTCGTTGTGACACTCATCTTCACGAGTGCCCACACAGATTGTCTTGTATCTAATTTTTAAAGAACATGTGCTGCTTCGCAGCACTGCTTGAGTCTCCTCAAGCGGGACGCGCATTCTACGCTTTCCCTTTTGTTTGTCAACGCAAAATTTTAGTATTTTTCGTGTGACGTTTTGTGCTTCTTTCAAAGCGGCGCGCATTGTATCGACTCATAACTTTTGGTCAACCCCAATACGCAAAGTTTTTTAAAAAAGAGCAATACTTCTTTAGTAGCATAGGAAATTGTTCGTTAACATGATAGTTTGTTAAAAAAACGTTAATTGAACGACTTTCAAGGACGGTTGTCTGACAGTTTGACGTAAAGAAAGGTGTGAGACATGCGTACTGTAGTAAAAGTGGCGGCGGTCGTGTTGCTATGTAGTAATTTTGTCGTCTTTGCTGAGCAGCAAGACCACTCAGAACCGTCAATGCTGACTGAATCATTTATTAAACGTCAGGTTGAGCAAAGCTTATCGCCAGGTCGTGCGGTAAGCAGCATTATCCGGAATTACCCTAGCGAAGTAATCGATGTTGTCAGCATCGCGCTGGATCTGTATCCGGATAAGTATCGAGAAATTATTTATGCCGCCGTTTCAGCTCAGCCTTCTTCCTCTGAAGATATTGTCACAGTCGCCATTGAAAAAGGTATAACCGAATGTACTTCTATTGTGGAAACGGCGATTGCGGCTGAACCAAGTTACGTCAATTTTGTGGTTAATGCAGCGGCCAATTCTACGCCAGGGGATATAGAAGATATCGTCAGGATTGCGGTTGTCACCGAGCCAGATTCTGCCGACCGCATTGTGCAATCACTTTCTCAGGCACATCCCAATAAAATGGTCGATATTCTCGCCACAGCAATGGGAGCCGTGCCCTACGTTGGCGAATACATGGTAGATGCATTGTTGGCTGTATTTCCCGCTCAGGCTGAAGAAGTCATTACCACGGCGGTGAGAGAGTCTCACGAAAACCGTGCTGAAGTGAGCAAAATTATAGATAGTGCATTAAGTGCTGGCGTTGATAGAAAAGATATAAAACAGTTCGCTCTGAACGCTGGCCTGTCAGAAGACGAAGTAAACGACGCACTGAAAGAAAAGTAGCCCTCAATCAGCTACGTTTCTACATCACTACACTATTTAGTAATTAGAGCGGACGAAGCTCGGTATCTATCGCCCGTTTAAATTCTTCACTTAATTGTTCATATTGAACGATGTCAACGAATACCGGTAAATCTGATTCTGAAAGTTCATCTTTTATTTTTGTGATGTCTTCCGAAGATAAAGGAGGGCCTTTAATGCACACATCAATATCCGAGAAGTCTGTGTGCATTTGGCGGCTACGTGATCCAAACAGGAACATTGAATGCTTATTCGATAAATATTTATCACAAATCGTTTTGACTACTGAAAACCATTCACTTGACGTCGTGCTGGATTGATGTGAAGGCAGAGGGATCATTGCCTATCTTCCAAAGCGGTGAGCAATTCTTCGGCATCCGGTAGCATTTTCCTGGCAATATCGAAAACGGCGTCAGCCGTCTTTTGTTCGTACATATGAGAGGTTTCATTTCGTGCGCGATGGTATGAGAACCATGCGTCAGGTGCAGTAATCATCCCCTTCTTTGCAGCCAGCCGGAAGAGATCTTTTCGGCTTAGCGTATTGATAAACTCGGTACCTTCCTCCTCAATAAGTTGACGACGAAGCATTTTCCAACTGACTTCATAGGTAAATTCAAAATGCTGAATGATGCCTGCCTTGATTGTATTTGCCTGCGCCTCATTTAACGAGTTAAAAAATGCTGCATCCTCAAACGTGGACATTGCATTTTTAAATGAGGAAATGGCCTTCCTCAAAGGAGAAAGATCTAGTAACAATGTAGGCCTCAATTACCAAGCGAACTGGGTTTTAGTCTGTGCTTCCTGCAAAGAAACGTCAAGCTTTGAAAGCGTTCGATGCGAAGACAGCATCTATCTTAAACCACTTATTTTTTACGACAGTTATCCTACCCCTGCTTCTCCGCTATCATCTGCTGCAGTTGCAATGCCTTTGGCTGATCGGGCACCCGCATCAAAATACTTTGCACCACGCGCATTGCCTCACTGAGCTGATCGGTTACAAAAAGTGAATACCCGTAAGCAATGGAACCATTGATTGGCACGACACCATATTGTTCCGCTTGTTTGAACTGCGCAGCGGCCTGGCCGAACTGTTGCAGGTTTGCATAGATGACACCCAAGTTAGAGTGCACCGCAGCGCGGGCCGAAGGGTGAAGCGTTTTTTGCAGCAATTTCTCACCTAATTGCAGGCCTTCCTGGTACTTTCTTGCACTAATCAAGATCGCCAGATGGGTATTGACCATAATGCCATCTAGCGTGCCGTCGGCGCTATCGTAAAGCCTGTCCATATGCGCAAGCGCTGTATTTAGCTCGCCTTTCTGATAGTGAATTTTAGCCATTTCATGCAGCACGCGTGCACTGGAAGGATTGTGTTTGAGTTCATGGGCATAAAATACAGTAGGATCGTTCCACTGCGCATTACGTTGCACAGTCAGATACGAGAGCGGTACTACAATTGCCAGTACCAGCGAAGCTGAAATAACACGCTGATAACGCGGCAATCGGGTTAAGACAACTCCGATAAGCGCAACAACAGCCATCATCAGGCCAACATCCGGCAAATAAGTACGATGCTCAAAGGCAATATCGGTTATAGGTATTACACCCGATTCAATTAAGTGCGCAATGTAATAAAACCCTACGCCAAAGGTGATAACAGGCGAGAGCCTTTTCGCCCAGAGTGCAAAACCAATAAGCGCAAGGTGGGCAGCGCCCGCTATCATCGTCTGCGTAGTGGAAAAACTGCCTATCTTGAAAGGGTATTCCAACATCAATGGATAAGGCCAGAACACTTTACCTATATACACCCACAGCACACTTAACTGAGTAGTGAAGTAATCCCAGCGGGTCATATCGCGATTTTCACGAGTAAGCATATCGATTTGCTGAATAACATCAGGCGCAGCCAGCAAGACAGCGATAACCGAAAAACCAGCAGCAACGGCGAGTATCAAGGCACGCTTCATCGTTAATGTGAAAAAGAACAGCAATTCAATCAAGACGATAACGCCAAACAACGTAAAGGCATTCTGCTTGGTGAAGACTGCGAGCAATGCCGCCGCAGCACATAGCAGCAACCAGCCAACTCGAGCAAACGTTTGTTCAGTTTGTCGAAAAGCAATATAGGAACATAGACTTAAAAGATAAAACAGAGTGACCAGTGACGCCAGACGCTGAACTACGTAAGTCACCGCCTGCGTATGCAATGGATGCGAGATGAACAGCAGTGCAACAATGAATGCCATCCAGTTAATCGATGCGGGCAGTGTAGCCTTGTCAGTAGCCAGCGATAGAATTTGTCTGCTCAGTGCAAAAACTAACAAACCGTTAATCGCATGAATAGCGATATTCACAACGTGATAGCGAGTGGTTTCCAGCCCTACCGCCTGAAAATCCCACCACAAGGTGATGTATCCGACGACCCGCAAACCATAGGCTTGCCACAGACTGGCAAAACTCGCATCCACAAAATTAGGGTTAGAGATAATGGAGCCCTCATCATCCAGATAAAACGGCACAGTGAGGGAGTTGAAATATAGGCCTATCGCAGTCGCAATTAGTAATAGAACAAAGGCCGGCATTGTCCATTTGCTGGTCATCACATGCTCCTGACGGTAAACAGATCAGTCGTTATGTTGATTTACTTTAGGTGATTGGGATTCGCGCTGGTCATTAAAACGCGCTTTTACCACTTTGCGCTCGCTTTCCATCATGCCTTCGAGTATCGCCAGCCTTTGCACCACACGATCTAACTTAGTTTGCAGCTTCTGTCTTTCAATATCCATCAGTAGGATCTTGATAAGCGCGGCGCCCAAAGCTACCAGAATGGCAATGATGGGTGGATAGCCAATGCCTAACGTTTTGCCTACCCAATCAATGGTTCCGGGGAAAAAGCTTACAAACAACACAAGCAACGCGACGGCGAACCACCGTGCAGCAACGACCGGTGAAATATGGTCGCGACGTGTAAGAAACACAATCGTGACACTCAACACAGCCCCAATAAAAGCGGATATTAGATTTACGTTCGACATTAACCTAGTCTTTTGCTAAACGTTCAGCGACCTTACGCGAGTGGCCGGGAAAAGCCTTGGTCGAGCTTAAAATGAGAGTGTATAACAAATAGCGGATAACCGCGAACCAGGAATAAAAAATGCGGGATATACCATCCTTACGTCGGTTCATGGTTACGGGCACTTCGATACATTTAAGCTGTAGATTACGCAGTAGAAGCAGAACACCCACATCCTGATATTCAAACATCGTCGCTTGCCGCGATGCTAATGCTTTCATCGCTGAACGACTGTAACAGCGAAAACCAGAGGTGAGATCAAATACTGGCAAACGTGTAATGGTTTTAAATATCCGCCAGGCGATATGCCTTCCAGCGCTCCCACGAGAGGTACACGAACCAATCACTACATCGAAACCTTGCTCGGCAGCAGCGACAAGCGTTTTCACATCTTCAGCCCTATGCTGACCATCGGCGTCGAGCGTGACCACGCGATCAAAGCCTTTTTTGTGCGCAAATCGGATCCCGGTTTGCGTCGCTCGCCAGGCGCCCATATTGGTTACATGGGGGAACACCATTGCACCATGTTTTTCAGCTATCGCGCGTGTATCATCGTCACTGCCATCGTCCACCACAATAACTTGTGCATCAACGTGTTGATGCAGATCACTCAATACCGAGCCGAGCGTCATTGCCTCGTTTTTTGCTGGGATAATAATCGCGGTGTTGTGTTCAGATATACTCATGGCCGCGATTGTAGCTTCAAAAATACTGAATAGCTATTCAGATTGCTGCAACACAGACTGATAGATATTATCAACTTCGCTGGCAACCGCACGAATTTCAAAGCGCTCGATAAAGCGCTCACGCCCAGCGATGCCCAGTTTTTCACATAGAGCGGGATCATTAGCAAGTCGCTCAATGGCAGAAGCAAGTTCGTCTGCATTTGAAGACGCTACCACCAACCCCGTTTTTTCATGCTGAACCACCTCGCTCATGCCAGAGCCTTCAACGTCCGTGCAAATACAGGGTTTGCCAGCTCGCATGGCCTCCAGCAATACCAAGCCAAAGGCTTCTGTTCGCTCTATGGAGGGAAGGACAAGTGCATCACAGGATGCCATTAGCTTAAGCACCTCTTCATTGCTCGCATTGTAAATAAAACTGACTTTGTCGTTCAGCTCCAAATTGGATGCCTGGGACTCTAACGTGCCCTGTAGGTCACCTCCCCCTACAATGGTTAAATGGATTTCGCCGCTGACTTTTGTCAGCGCATCAATAAGATAGCTATGTCCTTTATAATAGGTCAGGCGCCCTACGCAAAAAAGAGAAAGGCCTTGCCCGCTGCTTTTCTCACTTTCGATCTGGACATCAGGCAATCCCAACGGCACTACCCGACACTTTTCTGTAAAGTCTTGAAGTGGCGTACTGGAATCTAAATACTGCTGTGAGGTGGTGATAATCGCAGCAGTGCGACTCAACAGACGTCGCTCAAAAATATGGTAGATAGGATAAAGCAGTTTAATGCGCCAGTCCGGCACTGCCCCCACTACATCGCTGTGCCAGTGTATGACCCATGGCAGCTTTCTGGCTGAACGAGAAAACAGCAACCAAAAGCACGTCGCATTGGGCATATGCAGGTGAAGCAGGTCAGGCTTTTCTTGTTTGATAATCTTGCGAAGAGAAAAAAATGCCAAAAGAGATACAGGAACAAACAACGCAATAAACTGAATAGGTAAGCGGTGAACAGTAATCCCATCCAATGTCTCTTTTTTAAAGCCACGCCCTAATTGGTGTTGGTGTACAATAGCTGAAACGTCGTACCCAATACTTCTTTGGGCAAGCATCAAAGCACGCATCATGTTTTCGATGCCGCCATGGAACGGGGAGTAGTATTTGCCGAGGTGGAGTATTTTTTGTTTCTGTACGTCCATATTTACCGGAACATTTTCTAAATATCTATTATAGAAATAGTCAATACTGGACTTAGATAACAGTATAAGTAGACTTGCGCACAATGTCGAAGGGTCAAGAGTACATGGAATGAAAAGAAAAGGGATCATTCTCGCCGGTGGTACAGGCAGTCGTTTACATCCACTGACCATGGTTGTTAGTAAACAGCTGATGCCAGTGTACGA
>NZ_AUBH01000020.1 GCF_000429145.1 Aestuariibacter salexigens DSM 15300 | reverse complement strand
GCCACTTGGGTACTGCACCTTTGCGTCGTGGTGCTTTTTAGCAATATCCAGTGCAATAAGCGTTAAATTTCGTTTATGTTGAATTTGGTCAGCCATCGTATTTTCTCCACGTGTTGTTTGGTCACGACAAGTGATAGAAGATGGCTGACGTTTTTGACAAATCTACTTGTTAAAGAGCTTCGCTCAATAGGTATCATGGTTCCGAATTCACAAGTCGCGCATTCCTGGCTTGGGCAGGATGGCGGAATGTAGACCTGCAGTTTATTCGGCCGGGCAAACCAACCGAAAACGCGTTTGTGGAAAGCTTTAACGGCAAATTTAGAGATGAATGTTTGAATCAACACTGGTTCAGAAATCTGGTCGAGGCAAGAGATATCATTGAGCGATGGAGACTGGATTACAACTATGAACGACCACATCGCTCATTGGGACAATTAACACCGATGGAATTTAAAAATCTCCCGCAACCGGTGGCTTAATTCGAGGGGGAAAGGTCACGCGTCGTTTGCGTGGTCACTTTTTTTGTCGCAAGTGAAGTTTTTTTGCGAGCAATAAAAAACCCAGCGTGTGCTGGGTTTTTTAGATTCCGCACTGAATGCGGAATGACTTTTTAAGAAGATTCCGGACAATCGCTTCGCGATTTCCGGAATGACGGCGGATGGCCGTTTTACTCTTCTACTGTCTCTTCGGTATCCACGTCTTCGACGTCTTCTACCACTGGGCGGTCTACCAGTTCAACGTAAGCCATAGGCGCGTTGTCACCTGCACGGAAGCCACATTTCAAAATGCGGATGTAGCCGCCTGGGCGTGCTTCGTAACGCGGGCCAAGCTCGCTGAACAGTTTACCTACCACCTCTTTGTCACCAGTACGGGCAAAAGCCAGACGGCGGTTTGCAACGCTGTCCTGCTTAGCCAGGGTGATCAGAGGCTCAATTACACGACGCAGTTCTTTTGCCTTTGGCAACGTCGTTTTGATGATTTCATGCTTTACCAGTGAACCGGCCATGTTCTTGAACATCGCCTGGCGATGTGAACTATTCCGGTTTAACTGACGACCACTCTTACGATGGCGCATAACATTATCCTTCTACAATAAGGTTAATCGTGATCCGATTAATCTTTCTCAGCGATGCTCTCTGGCGGCCAGTTTTCCAGGCGCATACCCAAAGACAATCCACGAGAAGCCAGCACGTCTTTAATCTCAGTCAAAGACTTCTTACCCAGGTTAGGTGTTTTCAGCAACTCAACCTCGGTGCGCTGTACCAGATCACCAATGTACTGGATGGCTTCAGCTTTCAGACAGTTAGCAGAACGTACTGTCAGCTCAAGATCATCAACCGGACGAAGTAGAATCGGATCAAACTCCGGCTTCTCTTCTTTCTCAACTGGCTCAGACATGTCACGCAGTTCTACGAACGCGTCAAGCTGTTCTGCCAGGATAGTCGCGGCACGGCGGATCGCTTCTTCAGGATCCAAAGTACCGTTGGTTTCCATGTCGATGATTAACTTGTCAAGGTCAGTACGCTGTTCAACACGTGCTGCCTCAACGTTGTAAGCAATACGCTCTACAGGGCTGTAGGAAGCATCCACTAACAAACGACCAATTGGACGATCATCTTCTTCAGAGGAACGGCGCGCTGAAGCCGGAACATATCCACGACCCATCTCGATCTTGATGCGCATGCTGATTTCGGCATCGCCGGTCAGTGTGCAGATCAGGTGGTCAGGGTTGACGATTTCTACGTCACCATCGTGTTGAATGTCGCCAGCGACTACCGGGCCCGCTCCAGACTTCACCAGTGTAAGGGTTGCTTCAGTTTTGCCATCAAGCTTCACTGCCAGCCCTTTCAGGTTAAGAAGGATCTCAATGACGTCTTCCTGAACACCTTCTTTGGTGCTGTACTCGTGCAGTACGCCGTCAATCTCGACTTCCGTGACTGCGCAACCAGGCATGGATGACAGCAGGATGCGACGCAGCGCGTTACCTAAAGTATGACCAAAACCACGCTCCAGTGGCTCAAGAGTCACTTTGGCACGGGTAGGTGAGACGTTTTCGATTTCTACTAACCTTGGTTTAAGGAATTCAGTCACAGAACCCACAATGTTTCCTCTTTAGTTAGACTTTACTTAGAGTAAAGTTCGACGATCAACTGTTCGTTAATTTCAGCAGACAAGTCTTCTCTTTCCGGAATACGCTTGAACACGCCTTCCATCTTAGTACCGTCTACTTCAATCCAGGTCGGCTTTTCACGCTGATCAGCCAGTTCAAGAGCCGCAACGATACGAGCTTGCTTCTTGGCTTTCTCACGTACAGAAACCACGTCTTCAGCAGTCACATTGTATGAAGGAATGTTGACTACCTGGCCGTTAACCATGATCGCCTTGTGGCTTACCAGCTGGCGCGCTTCAGCACGAGTGCTGGCGAAACCCATACGGTAAACAACGTTGTCCAGACGCTGCTCAAGAAGTTGCAACAGGTTTTCACCAGTATTGCCCTTCAGACGCGCAGCTTCTTTGTAGTAGTTACGGAACTGCTTTTCCAGTACGCCGTACATACGACGAACTTTTTGTTTTTCACGCAATTGAACACCGTAGTCAGACAAACGACCGCGACGCGCGCCATGCTGGCCCGGGGCAGTGTCGATCTTACACTTTGAATCAATTGCACGTACGCCACTTTTCAGGAACAGGTCTGTTCCTTCGCGACGACTAAGTTTGAGTTTTGGACCCAAATATCTTGCCATGATCTTTCTCCAACTGTCCGTCGATTAAACGCGACGTTTTTTCGGTGGACGACAACCGTTGTGAGGAATGGGCGTCACATCGGTAATGTTTGTGATCTTGTATCCTGTGGCATTCAGGGCACGGATCGCAGACTCACGGCCTGGACCTGGACCTTTAACGAATACTTCAAGGTTCTTCAGACCGTATTCCTGTGCTGCAGTACCTGCGCGCTCTGCCGCTACCTGAGCAGCAAAAGGCGTAGACTTACGTGAGCCACGGAAACCTGAACCACCAGAAGTGGCCCATGCCAGAGCGTTACCCTGACGGTCTGTGATAGTCACAATCGTGTTGTTGAAAGAGGCATGGATATGAGCCATACCGTCAGCAACTTGGCGTTTAGCGCGCTTACGCGTGCGAGTAGGTGCTTTTGCCATAACTTATCCCCCGCTTACTTCTTAATAGGCTTACGAGGACCTTTACGGGTACGCGCATTAGTTTTAGTGCGCTGACCACGTAGAGGCAAGCTACGACGGTGGCGAATACCACGGAAGCAACCCAGGTCCATCAAACGTTTGATGCTCATTGATACTTCACGGCGAAGATCACCTTCAACCATAAACTTCGCAACTTCGTCACGAATCTTATCAATGGTAGTTTCGTCAAGATCTTTGATCTTGGTAGTTTCTGCAACACCAGCTCCGGCACAAATCGCTTTTGCGCGAGTTGCTCCGATACCGTAGATCGACTGAATCGCGATCACGGCATGCTTGTGCTCAGGGATGTTAATGCCAGCGATACGGGCCATTAACAGCACTCCTCTAAATTGTAGTCGTCAGCCTAAAAAGCCCGCTAGGATACTTACCCGACGACAAAATTGCAATTAAAGGCTTACCGCCAGCCAACAATTGTTGGCTGGGAGTCAAACCACTGTGTTGATTAGCCTTGCCTTTGCTTATGCTTTGGCTCACTGCAGATAACACGCACAACGCCGTTGCGCTTGATTACCTTGCAGTTACGGCACATCTTTTTAACGGATGCACGAACTTTCATTACATCACTCCGTAGTGTGCGAACTTAAGGTTCGGCCTTAGCGGCCGACGCCTTTCAGATTCGCTTTTTTCAGAACAGACTCATACTGATGAGACATCAGATGGGTCTGCACCTGTGCCATAAAGTCCATGATAACGACCACAATAATCAGCAGCGAGGTGCCGCCGAAATAGAACTGCACGTTCCAGGCAATCAACATAAACTCAGGCACTAAACAAACAAAGGTAATATACAGTGCGCCAGCCAGTGTCAGACGAGTCATCACCTTGTCGATATACTTCGAGGTTTGCTCGCCTGGGCGAATTCCCGGTACAAATGCACCAGACTTTTTCAGGTTATCTGCCGTCTCACGCGGGTTAAATACCAGCGCAGTGTAGAAGAAACAGAAAAAGATGATCGCTGCTGCGTAGAGCATTACATACAGAGGCTGACCTGGTGACAACATCAATGACACATCCTGTAACCAGGACATGGATTCATTCTGACCGAACCAACTGGCGATAGTGCCAGGGAACAGGATGATGCTTGATGCAAAGATTGGCGGAATAACGCCTGCCATGTTGACTTTTAACGGCAGGTGCGTGCTTTGTGCCGCGTATACTTTACGACCCTGTTGACGCTTCGCGTAGTTAACAACGATACGACGCTGCCCACGCTCAACGAACACTACAAGGTAGGTCACCGCAATCACGATCACACCAATCAGCAACAGGAACAGTAAGTTCAAGTCACCCTGTCTGGCTTGCTCAGCGGTCTGCCCTATCGCTGTTGGGAGACCGGCGACAATGCCAGCGAAGATCAGAATAGAGATACCGTTACCGATACCACGCTCTGTAATTTGCTCACCCAGCCACATCAGGAACATGGTTCCTGTGACCAAGCTCACTACCGCAGTAAAATAGAATCCGAACCCAGGATTGATCACCAAGCCGTTAATCAGGTTGGGCAGACCGGTCGCGATCCCAATAGATTGGAATGTCGCCAGCACCAGCGTGAAATAACGCGTGTACTGGCTGATCTTACGACGACCTGCTTCGCCTTCTTTTTTAAGCTCCATGAACGGAGGATGTACCACCGTCAGAAGCTGCATGATGATCGATGCCGTAATGTACGGCATGATCCCGAGGGCTAACACCGATGCACGTTCCAGTGCACCACCGGAGAACATGTTAAACATCTCCACGATGGTACCTTTCTGCTGCTCGAACAAGTCGGCCAGCACAGCCGCATCGATACCAGGGATCGGCACGTATGAGCCAAGTCTAAATACAATGATCGCACCAAGTACGAACAACAACCTTGATTTTAGCTCGCTCAAGCCACCTTTGGCGCCTGAATCCAATCCTGGTTTAGCCATCTAGCTTATTCCTCTATTTTTCCGCCGGCAGCTTCGATCGCCTCACGGGCGCCCTTAGTTACCTTCAATCCGCTTACCGTCACAGCGCGTGAGATTTCTCCGCTCTTCATGACTTTAACAAACAGCTTGTCTTTCTTCACCAGACCTGCTGCTTGCAAAGTTTCCAGAGAAACCACATCACCTTCTACCTTAGCGATTTCAGTCAACGTCACTTGGTCGCTAACAAACGACTTACGTGAAGTGAAACCGTACTTAGGCAGACGGCGCTGGATTGGCATCTGACCGCCTTCGAAGCCTGGCTTGACGCTACCGCCTGAACGGCTTTTCTGACCTTTATGGCCACGTCCACCAGTCTTACCCAGACCAGAACCAATACCACGACCGACGCGCTTGCCGGATGTTTTTGACCCTTCTGCAGGGCTCAGCGTATTCAATCGCATCTGTTAGTCCTCCACAATCTCAACCATGTAATTTACACGGTTGATCATGCCACGTACCGCTGGCGTATCTTCCAGCTCACGTACGTGACCGATTTTGCGCAGACCCAAGCCAACCAGAGTAGCTTTGTGCTTGGGCAAACGTCCGATTGAGCTTTTGGTTTGTTTAACTTTCAATGTCTTAGCCATCGTCAATTACCCCAAAATCTCTTCGACTGACAAACCACGCTTGGCAGCAACTTGCTCTGGAGAATTCATCTCAGTCAGGGCATTGATTGTTGCGCGTACCACGTTGATTGGGTTTGTGGAGCCATAACACTTAGACAGTACGTTCTGAACGCCAGCGACTTCCAAAACTGCACGCATTGCACCACCGGCAATGATACCGGTACCTTCTGATGCTGGCTGCATGTAGACTTTAGAGCCTGAGTGACGTCCTTTAATTGGATGCTGCAGTGTGGCGCCATTCAGATCAACGGTCACTAAGTTGCGACGCGCTTTCTCCATAGCTTTCTGGATAGCCGCAGGCACTTCGCGTGCTTTACCGTATCCAAAACCCACACGGCCGTTTCCGTCACCGACAACAGTCAGTGCAGTGAAACTGAAAATACGACCACCTTTAACCACTTTCGATACGCGGTTAACAGCGATCAACTTTTCCAGCATGTCACCTTGTTGTTGAGCTTCAACTTTAGCCATTTTTTAAACTCCTAGAACTGCAGGCCAGCTTCACGGGCTGCGTCAGCCAGAGCTTTTACGCGACCGTGATACTTGAAACCGCTACGATCGAAGGCCACTTCTTTAATGCCCTTCTCGATAGCACGTTCCGCGATTGCTTTGCCGACTGCTGCCGCCGCTCCTGCGTTACCGGTGTAATCCACCGCTTTGCGCAGATCTGCTTCAACAGTAGAAGCTGACGCCAGTACCTCAGAACCGTTTGGTGCGATTAACTGAGCGTAAATGTGGCGAGGTGTGCGGTTGACAACCAGGCGATGCGCGGCCAGTTCACGGATCTTTTTGCGAGCGCGAGTCGCGCGACGCAAACGAGCTGCTTTCTTATCCATCGTATCACCCACCTACTTTTTCTTAGCTTCTTTGCGGCGAACATTTTCATCTGCGTAACGCACACCTTTACCTTTGTAAGGCTCTGGTGGACGGTATCCGCGGATGTTCGCTGCAACCTGTCCTACCACCTGCTTATCGGCGCCCTTGACGACGATTTCAGTTTGGCTAGGAGTTTCGACAGTAATGCCCTGAGGCATTTCGTATACAACAGGATGAGAGAAACCTAACGTCAGGTTCAGTTTGCTACCCTGCGCTTGCGCACGATAACCAACACCTAACAGCTGCAGCTTCTTCTCAAAACCTTCAGATACACCGACAACCATCGCGTTCAGAAGTGCGCGTGCAGTTCCTGCCTGCGCCCAACCGTCTGCAAAGCCTTCGCGAGGCAGCGCTTTCAGCTGGTTTTCTTCCTGAACCACTTCAACTGCGTCGTTGAATACGCGGCTCAATGTACCGTTTTTACCTTTCAGTGTAACTTCCTGACCAGCGATAGAGACTTCTACACCAGACACGACGTCCACAGGCGCTTTTGCTACTCGTGACATCTGTAATCCCCCGTTACGCTACATAACCGATGATCTCACCGCCCATGCCTGCTTTACGCGCAGCACGGTCAGTCATCACACCTTTTGAGGTTGACACGATAGCGATACCCATACCACCCATCACTTTTGGCAGCTCATCTTTTTTCTTATAGATGCGCAGACCAGGACGGCTGACACGTTCAATAGTATCGATTACTTTTTTGCCTTCGAAGTACTTAAGCGTTACTTCCATTACAGGCTTAACGTCACCAGAGACTGCGAAGTCCTGAATATAACCTTCGTCCTTCAGTACCTGAGCAATTGACTTGCGCAGTTTAGAAGAAGGCATAGATACAGAAACTTTCTGAGCCATCTGGCCGTTACGGATGCGGGTAAACATATCCGCGATAGGATCTTGCATGCTCATCTTAAGCTACTCCTTACCAGCTGGCTTTTTTCAGGCCAGGGACTTCACCACGCATCGCTGCTTCACGCAGCTTAATGCGGCTCAGACCGAACTTGCGCAGGTAACCATGTGGGCGACCAGTTACACGGCAGCGGTTCTGCTGACGTGAACGGCTCGAGTCACGTGGAAGTTGTTGCAGCTTAAGAACAGCGTCCCAACGTTCTTCTTCAGAAGCGTTGACATCGCTGATAATCGCTTTAAGTGCAGCGCGTTTTTCTGCGTACTTAGCTACAAGCTTAGAACGCTTAACTTCGCGTGCCTTCATTGATTCTTTTGCCATAACCCTACACCTTATTTTCTAAACGGGAAGTTGAACGCTGTTAACAGCGCGCGAGCTTCCTCGTCTGTGTTAGCGCTGGTAGTGATAGTGATATCCATACCGCGTACCTTGTCGACTTTATCAAAGTCGATTTCAGGGAAAATGATTTGCTCACGAACGCCCATGCTGTAGTTTCCACGGCCATCGAACGATTTAGGGTTCAGACCACGGAAGTCACGGATACGTGGGATAGCAATTGAGACCAAACGCTCAAAGAACTCCCACATGCGCTCGCCGCGCAGGGTTACTTTACAGCCAATCGGATAACCTTCACGGATTTTGAAACCCGCTACTGATTTACGCGCAACAGTGACAACTGGCTTCTGGCCTGCAATAGCAGCCATATCGGCTGTCGCATTTTCCAGAACTTTCTTGTCTGCTACGGCTTCACCTAAACCCATGTTTAAGGTGATTTTCTCAATCCGAGGGACTTGCATGACGCTCTTGTAACCGAACTGCTTCGCAAGATCAGCCACTACCGTTTCTTTATAGAAATCATGCAGTTTCGCCATCGTACTCTCCAATTAATTAAACCAGTTCACCGTTGGATTTGAAGACACGAACTTTTTTGTCGTTCTCCATACGGAAACCAACGCGATCTGCTTTACCCGTTGCCGGGTTTACAATCGCTACATTAGATACGTGAATAGATGCTTCTTTTTCGATGATGCCGCCAGCCTGACCGATTTGCGGATTAGGCTTTTGATGCTTCTTCACCAAATTCACACCTTCTACGACCACACGCTCATCAGCAGTCAGAACTTTAAGGACTTTACCTTGCTTGCCCTTGTCCTTACCTGCCAGAACGATGACCTCATCATCACGACGAATTTTTCTAGCCATTATCGTGACTCCTTATAGTACCTCTGGGGCCAATGAAATGATCTTCATGAAGTTATCTCCACGAAGCTCACGAGTGACCGGGCCAAAGATACGCGTACCAATAGGTTGCTTGTTGTTGTTCAACAACACAGCTGCGTTGCTATCAAAGCGGATAGTAGAACCATCTGCACGACGCACGCCTTTTCTAGTACGCACCACCACTGCATTCAGAACGTCACCTTTTTTAACCTTACCGCGAGGAATTGCTTCCTTAACAGTAACTTTGATGATGTCACCGATGTGTGCATAACGGCGATGCGAGCCACCAAGAACCTTAATACACTGAACCCTGCGAGCGCCGCTGTTGTCGGCAACATCCAGGTTAGTTTGCATTTGGATCATGTTAGTGCTCCGCTGTTAAAAATAAGACTCTCTCGAGTCGTTTATGGCACTAAAAACAGCGCTATTGCTGCTTTTATATACATACCCCCATAAAAAGGGCGCGAAATGATAACAGAATCGAAAGCGATGTGATAGCCGAATTTTGAATAAATTTACAGCAGGAGCTGTGTGATGGTCAGTGTAGAAAGCTGGTCTATATTTTAACGTGTATATGTTTCATGAATCTATTACGACATAAAGGTTAACTTTGAAAAAAGCCACATTGATGAAAAAGAATGGTGCGCAAATAGTAACGCTACCAAAAGAAGCACAGTTTCCTGATTCTGTCAGCGAGGTTAGTGTTACTGTAATGGGTCACGACCGAGTGTTATCTCCCGCAGAAAACACATAGGATAGCTTTTTTCTTTCTGATAGACACGCAACAAATGACTTTACTATCGAGGACAGGTGCGGAGCTTCACAAATTCTTAAGTAGAGTTTTATATCTTTCCATTTATTTTGTGACTCTCTAGAAGTTCCTTATAGATTAAGTCTGGTTCATGAATTCTGATCCTGGCGGCCGCTAAATCTTCATTATCTTCTCGCATAAGAAGCCTGACTGTTTCGTCTACTAGCTCAGATACGTCCGTATCTGAGGAAGCAGCACGGCGTTTCAGTACATTATTAATGTGCGGCTCAAAATAGACCGTTGACCTTTTTGATAGTCTTCTCATAGCTGCAAAATCATATATCGTGCCTGACTCTCACCCTCGGATCTTCGCTTACAAAATCAGGCCTTGCCTTTGATGGACAATCACCCCTACCGCCGGTGGGTTGATTCACGCCCTCTATACGGAACCAATAGCTTTTTTCCTGTCCCTCGGCAGGTGCGGACCATCCGGACGGATCAATCATCCACTGATATTTGGAAAAATCTTCTACGTACTTACGTTTCCCGTTCTCTACAAAAGGCGAACGGTCTGTCGGAGGGCACTGCGCTGAGCCGCGAGTTCGACAGGCGGTCAGTGGCCACACTTCCTGCGTCGGTGCTTTCCAACGATCGAAGTTATCCAAAGTATGTGCGTCGTAATCTCGCTTTGACGTGAAAAACACCACTCGAAAACAGTGCGGAACGGCTGACGTATTTGCGTCAAACACCAAATAGTCCGACTTGTTCTGACGTTTTGACATGGAAAGCGGGTACTCAACATTGCTTCTTTGCCATCCACCGTTCGGGCCTCTCATACATACCCGAGCCCCGCAAGGCGAACTTGATGCATTCCGAAACATTTTGAACTCAGACTTCTTGGCATTGCCTCGTTGAGGTGGATTCGCATTGACAGAGGGAATAGCAACGAAAATTCCTAGTAGCGCGACTATAAACTTATATTTCATTCGTGTTCCTTTTTAAGTGATTGAAAGAAAGGCATACCTTGCCACTGACGAATAAAGTCTGGTGTATTAACCACCAACCGTCGTGGATAACCATATTCAACAGCACGACTTAATTCCGTCTCTGCCTCTTGTATCTTATCTTGAGACAGTAAATTGATAGCCCGATAGTAAAAGTAGTAGGGCTTTAATGATTCATCGCTCTCCAATTCTTTTTCTACCGCTGCAAAAAAACCATCGGCTTTTGAAAAGTCGCCTAATTGAGAGGTGAAATGCGCAACATCCAGATATAACCAAGGATCACGATCAGGTGTTATCGACTTACTGTCTTGTAAAGCAATATTAAGCGCAGTTCTATAACCTGAATCCTCATCCGCGCATTGTTGTGGTACTTCACGACATGTATCTGCGTAATTGCCCCATAACAAATAATCATTTGGCGTCAGCTTTAGTGCATCCCGATAGCTTCTTAACGCCTCGGTGAAACGTCCTAAATAATAATATACCGTCCCCTGATTAGTGAGAGAGAACGCCGACGGCTTGATGGCATTGAGCTTTTCGTACGTAATGACTGCTTGCTCAAAGTTACCTAAAATAAAATCCACAGTTGCCTGATTTGTGAGTAGTGAGGGCTTGTCAGGATAGAATTGTACTAACATGGCATACAAGTCTGCAGCCACCTCATACTCGTGAACCTCATGGTAATATTTGGCAATTGAGTAGGTCACTTCCCAACTGAATATCGGACTTATTGCCTGCCACTCTTCAAGATAGTTTAGTGCCTGTCGAGCCTTGTTTTGACTTGCAGATTCAAACAATAACTTAGCATGGCTTATGGCGGTATCAGGCAAGGCTGTATCGATGCGTTCCAAGTACATCCTTGCGGCGTCCAGCTCTCCGCTTTCTCTGAGATAACTGCTGAACATCAGTTCACTAAAAGTAGTTTGATCTTGATGTTCGAGAAGCGAATTGCAGCGTTCATCCATTTCCTGCTGATTTGCTTGCCTGTTCTCAAAGGCGTTCCTAAATCGGATAATGGCACTGTAACACTTCAACACGGGTAGACTTTTGTGCTGCGGTACTACCTTCTGGATTTTTGCAAACAGGCTCTCAGCCCTTGCCAAGTCGTCCTTATTAAATTCGTTTTGCAAAATCACTAAGGCTTCATTTGCGAATACTGCCGCATCAAGTGTTTTTTTGTCTAGAAAGCGAGACTGTTGACTCCCCGCGACTAAGAGGTGCGAAGCCAGCGCAGAATAAGACGTAGCGACTACGCTTTCCAATTTCATCAGCGGTACTATTTCCTGATGAAGAACAGATCGGCTTCCGTTTAGAGCAAAGGTTATATCTGTGTCATAGCTGTTTTCACCAGTTTGCGTAAGTTGTAAAGTCAGTTGCGCATCCTCAGACTTTTCCGAATTCGTTTTTATATCTACCGTGAGAAGTGGAGCGAAGCGATACCTAAACAATTTCTCTAGCTGTTGTTTCTGCTCTAATGAAACGTCACCGATGATAGCAATATTCAGCGTATCGATAGGCTCATCGCCACTACCGGACTTCCACAAATAAACAATAAAAGCGAAGACAAGAACCACCGCGACGCCAAGTTTGAGAAATCCAATTAACCTCTCTTTAAAAAGTAATTTTTCGGGGTCGTTTTTGTGTAAGGACGAGAGCGGTACGGTCAGCTTAAATAACGGAACAGGCTCAGGCACTCCTTTTAATTCAAAGCTGCCTTTTTCCTCGAACGCGAATTCAGGATGAGCAGTAAGCGAATGTCGCACTTCCTCGGATACAAAAATACAGCCATGCTCGGCTTTCGACTCAATGCGCGAGGCAATGTTTACGCCGCTTCCCCACACATCATTATCTTTGAGAATGATATCTGCGAGGTGGATGCCAACCCTGATCTGTACCGGAAACTTATCATCAACGGCTTGAGTCACTCTGACGGCACATAGGGCTGCAGCAAATGCACTATCAAATGTACTGAGCGTACCGTCACCAATTTGTTTAATAAATTTACCTTTGTAAGCTTTTACGATGGCTGCGATAAGTCGGTTGATGGCGCTGATCATATCGACCATGCGCTTCTCATCATCTGCAGTTTGCTGTGTATACCCGACCACATCAGTAAACATGACTGCTTGTAACTTTCTGGAGCCGTTATTCATTGCCGGGCAAATTCTTCTGCACACGAACGGAGTGGATACTTAACGACTAGGCCGAGATTCGTGATTTTTCAACAAGATAGCGATGAAAAGCATAAAGAAAACGCAAAAAGGTAAATAAATTTACCGAGCTATAAATATTCTCTTACATTTACCACGCGGTTGTTATCGCAGGTAGCGCACTGCCGTGCCATACTTACAGCTCGCGTGATAGTAGAGCAACCAACATGCAGCGGCGGCAATTTCTAAAAAGTGGAGCAGGCTTAGCGGCGCTTGGCGTGGCTACCTGGTGGTGGCTTGCGCCCGCGAGTGGACTGCAGTCGCTCAGCGCACTCAATAAAAAGCTTACGCGCATTAACAATACAACATTGAAGCCAGAAGGCAGTTGGTCACTTGCCACCACGTTCAGCCATCTTGCCCAGAGTATCGAATACTCAATGATCGGCTACCCTGAAAATAAACCACCGCTGTTTCAGTCCACATTAGGCAAAGCCGCTTTTGCTGTATTTAAGCAACACGGCGCTATGCATCATGATGTTGAAGAGGCAATACCTGGCGCACCAGCTTTGAATAATGACGTGGATATCGTGCTAGCGAAGGCAAGATTACAACAGGCTATCTATCGTTTTATCGCTCATGAAGAGACGTTTCAGCCCCATTTTGTCTTCGGAGAGCTGGAAAAACAGGACTACGCGATTGCGCACGTCCTGCATATTCAGGACCATATTCCGGCGCTGGTTTGATTCAACAGACTTTATCTACCGCCATAGTCTGCACTAGTATATAAATCACACCCTCGAATAAGTAGTGCACAGCTTGGACTTCAACGTTTCGGCCGATTTAATTTGGTTACTGGTCTGTACTTGCCTGGTCATGTTTATGCAGGCTGGGTTTACCTGTCTCGAGTCAGGTTTCATCCGCGCTAAAAATAGTATCAATGTGGTGGTAAAAAATATTGCCGATTGGTGTATCAGCGTTTCTGTTTTCTCGGGTGTTGGCTTCGGTTTAATGTTTCTTTCCGGTAACGGGTTTGTAGGCATACCAGGATTTGACGAGCAGCTACTTCCAGCAAACTGGCCAGTGAAAGTCTTATTTCAGGCAATGTTTTGCGCCACCGCTGTTACATTAATATCGGGAGCTGTGGCGGAACGCATGTCTTTCAATGGTTATGTATTTATTGCCATTATTTCGTCTCTAGCGATTTACCCTGTAACCGGTCATTGGATTTGGGGTGGGACGTTAATTTCAATTGATACTCAAGGCTGGCTATATCAACTCGGATTTCATGATTTTGCCGGCGCAACAGTCGTTCACTCTGTCGGCGGATGGATTGCACTTGCTGCGATCATCGTTATTGGACCTCGCCTTGGCCGTTTTGGTCAGGATGGAGCTCCCGTTGAACCAACCTCTTTACCCTTGTCTGCATTGGGATTTTTTCTGCTTTGGATAGGCTGGCTTGGCTTTAACGGTGGCAGTGCAATGCGGCTCGATGCTGATACCCCTTTGTTTTTGCTGAATACCATGTTTGGCGGCATTGGAGGGATCACAGCTGCAGTGGTCGTTGTCTACATTAAACTCAGAAAGACAAATGTCAGATATATGATCAACGGAGGCTTATGTGGTCTCGTATCGGTAACAGCAATGGTCGATCTCATTTCTCCGGTTCAGGCTTGCGCCGCAGGTATGATTGGCGGTGTCATTTATGTTGCTAGCTCCACATTTCTACAGCGTCTAGAAATTGATGATGCGTTAGACGTAGTACCCGTGCACTTGGCAGGCGGCATATTCAGTACATTTGCGGCCGGTATTATGCTTCCTGCGCAGAATCTCACAGAACTCTTTAATAACCTGGGAATTCAGATTATCGGTATTATTGCCGTTGGGGTTTATGCCTTCAGTCTGTCTTTTGCTGCATTATTCGTCGCCCAAAAAGTCATGAAACTGCGTGTTTCAGCGGCTGCAGAGGTTGTCGGACTTAATATCTGGGAGCACGGAGCAACCACGTCACAACTTGATATGATCAGACAGATGGCCCTGCAGGTTGACTCGGGCGATTTCACTCGCAGTATCATTGTCGAAAGGCACAGCGACGCCTCACACATTGCCGCATTCTATAACGCGGTACTGGAGAGATTTAACACTTCTCAAAGCGAAAAGGATACACTGCTGAAAAAGGCGCAATGGTTATCTGATCATGACCCTTTGACAAGCTTGTTCAATCGTCGCGCCCTCAGCCGAGAGCTGAGTAATGAACAGATGCGAGTTGTCAGATATAACAGACCATCTTCCGTGGCGATTATTGATATTGACCTGTTTAAGACCATAAACGATACGCATGGCCATGATGTAGGTGATGAAGCCATTCGTCACATTGCGGCTTTGTTAAAGGAAAACCTGCGTGAACATGACATTACAGGGCGTCTGGGTGGAGAAGAGTTCTGTGTATTACTGCCAGAAACAGCAGTTCACTCTGCGCAAACTGCGATGGAAAAACTGCGCAGCATCATCGAAACATCCCCGCTGACGTTTGGCGGTATCACTGTATCTATGACGGTGAGTATTGGGATTGCCGAGTTACATCCTAAAACAGATGCCGACTCAGCGCTAAAAGCGGCCGACATTGCCTTGTATGAAGCAAAACAGGCCGGTCGAAACAGATTGCATATTGGACGTTAGGTTAGATGATGACAGCTTGACCAGCTCATCACAGCGTTCTACTGTGAGTCTGCGCAATTTTATTAGCAAAGACATCATCAAGCACGGTATTTCTCCAGCATGTCTTCCACCATAGCTGCACGACTCTCGGATAAATGTTGGTACATCGACATTACAGTATTCTCGAATTGTGGCGCGGTGTTATCAGGGTCATATAAAAGCTGACCATGCATGACGATTTCATGCTGCAAAATCGTTGAACAGGTTTTTAAGTCGACTAAGTCTACGTCCTTATCAAGCATAGACGCGAGCTTTTGCGCAATGTCCCAACGGCTAAGATTGTCAAGCGGTGCATCGGTCAGTATGGCGATATCAATGTCACTATCCTTAGTAGACTGACCTGTTGCTTGTGAACCAAAAACATAGATGAGCCGCACAGTAGAGAATTCGTGCTGTAAAGTCTCAATTATGTCTTCTATTGGCAAGTTGCTCATGACATTCCACGCTGCCTGACAATCTCATACAGACACACACCGGTCGCGACTGATACATTAAGACTTGAGACACTGCCCATCATCGGCAGTTTGACCAGCTCATCGCAGCTTTCTCGCGTGAGTCTGCGCATGCCTTTGCCCTCAGCCCCCATCACCAGTGCCATGGGGCCCTGAAGTTTGCAGTCATACAAGCTCTGTGTGGCTTCGCCTGCCGTGCCAATCACCCACACGCCCTGCTGCTGAATAGCTTTAAGAGTGCGTGCCAGGTTGGTCACCTTAATGAGCGGTACGGTTTCCGCCGCGCCAACGGCAACCTTTCTAACCGTAGCGGTCAGTCCCGCCGATTTATCTTTCGGTACTATGACCGCATGCACGCCGGCTGCGTCGGCGGTACGTAAGCAGGCGCCGAGATTATGCGGGTCGGTGACGCCGTCCAGTACCAGTAAAAACGGCTGATTATGTTCTTCGATGATGACATCAAGGTCAGCTTCACTAAAGGCTTTTCCAGGCTTGGCGCGCGCAACAATACCCTGATGTTGCTCGCCATTGACCTTGTCATCCAGCACCCGACGTTGGCAAAACTGCACCGATACACCAAAGCGCCTGGCCTGATTAACAATATTTATCAGCCTCTCGTCGTCACGCCCTTTCAGTACGAATAATTCAATCAGCCTTTCAGGTTCGCGCTTAACGACTGCCTCGAGGGCATGGAGCCCGTATAGCCATTCTTGCTGTGCCATTAACGTTTTTTCCTGCCTTTTTGCTTACGCGTTTTACTGCGCTCGCTGCTTTTTGCCTTTTTGTTGGTCTTGTCGACTTTATCACGACGTTGCTGTTTACCCTGCGCGGCCTGCTTCTTGCGCTCTTTGGGTGGTAAATCAAGCACCAGATCAATCTGTCTTTCATCCAGATTCACTGCCGCAACCTTGACCTTGAGCTGGTCGCCGAGTCGATAGGTGCTGCCAAAGCTTTCACCCACCAGCTGCTGCTTAACCTCATCAAAGTGATAGTAATCATTTTGCAGCGAAGAGATATGCACCAGACCGTCGATATGAAAGTCGTTGATACGTACAAACAGGCCAAAATTGGTTACCGACGCCACCACCGCTTCAAACACATCGCCGACATGATCGAGCATGAACTCGCATTTTAGCCAGTCAGCGACGTCACGGGTCGCATCGTCGGCGCGCCGTTCGGTCATTGAACACTGCTCGCCTAGCTGTTCAGTTTCCTCAACCGTGTAGGCCTTACCGCCCGATTTACTCTTTTTACCCGCCAGCTTGTCCAGAATAGCTTTGATAGCGCGGTGAACGATGAGGTCCGGATAACGTCTTATTGGCGAGGTGAAATGCGCATAGGCGGGCAATGCCAGACCAAAGTGACCAATATTTTCACGATCGTAGACGGCCTGCTTCATCGAGCGCAGCAGCATGGTCTGGATCAGCTCCTGGTCCGCACGACCTGCGACTTTTTTCATCACTTCGGTAAATACAGATGGCTGTACATCTTTGTTTTTGCCGATATGGTGCGACACGCCGACTTCACTCAAGTAGCTTAAAAAGCTGGTCAGGCGATCGCTGTCCGGCTCGTCGTGCACACGATAAAGCCCTTCTGCCTGATGTTTCTCCAGTATTTTTGCGGTCGCTACATTGGCCAGGATCATGCACTCTTCAATCAGCTTGTGGGCGTCATTGCGATGCAGTGGCACAATGTGTTCGATTTTACGCTGCGCATTGAAAATAAACTTCACTTCTGACGTTTCAAACTCAATCGCACCGCGCTTCTGGCGCGCTTTTTTCAGCGCCCGATACAAATCATGCAGGTCGCGAAGATGCGGTACAAAGTTAGCATAGCGCTGATGTAGTTCCGGATCGCCCTGCAGAATGTCCCACACCTTGGTGTAGGTCAGACGAGCTTTGGAATTCATCACCGCTTCATAAAACTTATAGTCTTTGAGTTCGCCCGATGAAGACACCTGCATCTCGCACACCATACACAGCCTGTCCACCTGCGGGTTAAGCGAGCACAGCCCATTGGAGAGTACCTCTGGCAGCATTGGTACCACCTGCTCCGGGAAATATACGGAATTGCCACGTTCAATGGCTTCGTTGTCCAGCGCCGTACCGGGACGCACATAGTAAGACACATCCGCGATGGCAACCCACAACCGCCAGCCGCCGTCCTCTTCAGGCTCACAGTACACAGCGTCGTCAAAGTCCCGCGCATCCTCGCCATCGATAGTCACCAATGGCATATCGCGTAAGTCAATTCGGCCTTTTTTGGCCTCTTCAGGCACCTCTTCAGTCAGGTTTTTAATCTGCTTATCGACAGCTTTGGGCCACTGATGCGGAATATCGAAGGTGCGTAGCGCCATCTCGATTTCCATACCCGGCGCCATATGTTCACCGAGGATTTCGGTGATCTTGCCTACCGCACTGACGCGCTTTTGTGGCCGTTGGGTGATCTCTACAACCACTACATGGCCTTGCCTTGCGCCGTTGATATGCTCAGGAGGAATAATGATTTCCTGGCAGATCCGCGAATCGTCAGGGATAACAATGCCCAATCCGTTTTCGAAAAAGAAACGACCCACTATGGGCTCGCTACGTGACTCAATCACCCTGACGATTCGGGCTTCCCGTTTTCCTTTATAGGAAGACTGGCTTGGGGTGGCCAGTACTACATCATCATGCAGTAACGTGTGCATCTGCTGGACCGGAATAAACAGATCGGGCTGGCCATCTTCACGCTTCAGAAAGCCAAAGCCATCACGGTGTCCGATAACACGGCCTCGGATCATCGATAACTTTTCGGCCAGACAATATTTTTTCTGACGGTTGAACAGGATTTGTCCCTCGCGCTCCATAGCACGCAGGCGCCTCTGTACGCCAATACGCGACATTTCGTCTTGAGCATCGACTAGGGCACATATTTCGATAAAAGAGAGAGGATGTTTCTTTGATTCCAATACCTGCAAAAGATACTCTCTGCTGGCTACCGGATTGTCATATTTTTGTTTTTCGCGTTCGTAATACGGGTCGTCTGTCATTCATTCACTTGTGACAATAAAATTCAGTCATCAGTATAACAGGCTTTATTGAATTGACTTGGTATTTCAACTATCCAGTGGACGGCGTGCAGCGCGCACGGCTTTGGGGTGCATCAGCTCTTCCAATCCATCCAGACACTGGGCAATTTTCGCATGCTGCTGTTTATCGTTAGTTATAGCGTTATATAGCCAATGGTAGGCGTCTTCATAATCGTAGGGACTGCCATAACCATCCAGAAACAGCTCTGCCAAGTGGATCTGGGCTTTGAGATTGCCCAGCGCGGCAGCTTCTCTTAAGTAAATTACACCGCGTTTTTTATCTTCCTGCACAAGTGTGCCGTTGGCATAGTAGCGACCGAGTTGTTCAAGTGCCGGTGCCAGACCCTGATCAGCGGCATCTTTCATTTTCGCAATACCCCGCACCGGGTCTGCCTCAACACAGACGCCCCAGGCCAGCATATCGCCCCACAAAAACTGATAAGCTGGGACGTTTAGCACGTCTGCGCGAGCCTCAATATCCTGCACCAGCTGACAGTCATCAAGCACAACCCGTGACAAGTGCTCATTGCGCTCTATCAGGCGCAACAGTTCGTCCTGACTATATAGCTGCACGGCACGTACTTCCTGAGCCTGAACCGGCAAACAGTGAACCAATGCAGCTAACAATGCGCCAATCAATAATGTGACTTTTTTCATCTTAGTACAGGGGATAGTTTCTTTACTCTTCACTTTATCGGCCGCTGGGCAACGACCTTAAGTATCTAGGTTACGCTGGCGCTCTGACTCGCCAGCGCTGACTCCAGTCGCGAAGCATGCTCGACCAAATCATGACCTAAATCAGTAAGATAGCCGCCATCAGGCTGAGTAATGATGCCCTTATCAAACAGTCTTTCAGCCGCTTTAATCACGTCGCTATCTGCATCATGGTGAATTTTTATTCCCTGCATCATGCTGGACTGCGGGAATTTCAGGATAAGGTTGAGCTCATCCCACATTGCTTTGGTAAATGACATAGTTCACCTCTTATTGTTGTTTTTTATATAGCCCGTCAAACACAGTTTGCCAATTTTCTTTATCAACCGCTGTCGCCTGCCAGTGCTGCCTTACACTGCCATCTTCATTGGGTGTCCAGGTTATGCGATGTATGACGGGCTGCCCGGATGGACTCACGCCCTCGCCACTCATCACCATGGCGCCATCTTGCAGGCCGCCATTAAGCAGCAATAGTGTGCCAGCATTATCCATCCAGGTTTGATGCCATTGTCCGGTGGCTGCGTTGTAGGTATTAAGACTTTGGCCACTAAAACCCGCCGGTGTGGTGTAATGCTCTGTCAGCACACAACCGTTATGAGCAAGCTCGATGCGGTTGTACCCAGCTAGCTTATTATTGGCGTAAACCTGCCAATTGCCCAGCCAGAAAACAAACTGGCGATGTTGCTCGGTTGAACAAGGAGAGGACTGCTGAGCGAACGCAATCGACGGCATAAAAAGTACAGCGAGAAGGATTAGATGGAATTGCACTGATCAGAAACCGCCGTTGTCTGGTATAATCTGCAAATTAAGCGTAACCCCCTTCGATATGAAATACAAAGACTTAAGGGATTTCATTCACCAGCTTGAAGCAGTCGGTGAATTGAAACGCATTACCCATTGCGTAGACACTGAACTGGAAATGACTGAGATTGCCGACCGTACCTTGCGGGCAGGCGGCCCTGCATTGCTGTTTGAAAACCCCAAAAATCATGACATGCCGGTGCTAGCTAACCTTTTTGGTACACCTAAGCGGGTTGCCATGGGCATGGGTCAGGATTCGGTTGAAGCCTTGCGAGAGGTAGGCAAGCTACTGGCTTTTCTGAAAGAGCCAGAGCCACCAAAAGGCTTAAAGGATTTGATGAGTAAGCTGCCGGTTTTCAAACAGGTCCTGAATATGCCTGCTAAAGAAGTGCGCAAGGCACCCTGTCAGGAAGTGATCCTAAGTGGTGATGACGTAGATTTAACGAAAATTCCCGTTCAGCGTTGCTGGCCGGGCGATGCGGCGCCATTGATAACCTGGGGACTAACCATCACCCGCGGCCCTCATAAAAAAAGACAGAATCTTGGTATTTACCGTCAGCAGGTGCTGGGCAAGAACAAGGTGATCATGCGCTGGTTGTCTCACCGCGGCGGCGCACTGGATTTTAAAGAATGGTGTCAGACGCATCCGGGTGAACCCTATCCAGTATCAGTCGCCTTGGGAGCCGACCCGGCAACTATTCTCGGTGCCGTCACACCGGTACCTGATACGCTGTCAGAATATGCCTTCGCCGGATTGCTGCGAGGCGACAAAACCGAAGTGGTGAAATCGGTGAGCAACGATTTGCAGGTGCCGGCCAGCGCTGAGATTGTGTTGGAAGGATATATCGCGCAGGACGAAGTAGCCCCTGAAGGTCCGTATGGCGATCACACTGGGTATTACAACGAGGTCGATGAATTTCCGGTCTTTACGGTCACCCACATTACACACCGCAAAGATCCTATCTATCACTCGACCTACACTGGCAGACCGCCGGATGAGCCCGCTATTCTTGGCGTGGCGCTGAATGAAGTGTTCGTGCCAATTTTGCAAAAGCAGTTTCCGGAAATTGTTGATTTTTATCTACCGCCGGAAGGCTGTTCATACCGCATGGCCATTGTGACCATGAAGAAGCAGTATCCCGGTCACGCTAAGCGCGTGATGATGGGCGTGTGGTCTTTTTTACGGCAGTTTATGTATACCAAGTTCGTCGTCGTATGTGATGACGACGTGAATGCACGAGACTGGCAGGATGTTATCTGGGCCATTACAACCCGAATGGATCCGGCCCGCGATACCGTGATGGTCGAAAATACACCGATTGATTATCTCGATTTTGCCTCGCCGGTCTCCGGGCTAGGCTCTAAGATGGGTCTGGATGCAACCAACAAGATGCCCGGCGAAACTGATCGTGAATGGGGCGAACCCATTGTGATGGACCCAGAAGTGAAAGCCAGAGTGGACGCTATCTGGGACGAACTAGGCATTTTGCCCACAACCAACAGCAGTAGTTAATTTATGCAGCAAATTTTATGTAAGGTCGACGCCATCACGCCACTTACTGACACAGTACATAAAGTGCAGTTAGTGCCGCTGGCAGAGGTAACCTACAGACCTGGTCAATACCTTATGGTTGTGATGGGTGAAGGCGACAAGCGCCCGTTTTCTATTGCCTCCGTGCCAGCGCAGAGCAATATGCTGGAATTGCACATCGGTGCAGAACCCGGCAACACATACGCTGGTGAGGTGCTTGATGCCATGCGTGAGCGCGGTGAGGTTGTCATCGAAGGCGGCGCGGGCGATGCTTATCTAAGAGAAGAGGATATCAAGCCAACGGTGTTAGTGGCTGGCGGCACGGGCTTTTCTTACACGTGGTCAATACTGCAGGCACGTTTGGCCAACCCTAGCAAGGAGCCGGTATTTTTATATTGGGGCGTGCGTAAACGCGATGACATGTATGCGTTTGAAGTGTTACAGCGCATGCAAAATGAATACGCTCACTTTACGTTTATGCCTGTCGTCGAGTTTCCAGAGGCCGACTGGCAAGGTAAAACAGGCTGGGTACATAAAGCGGTAATGGAAGATTTTATTAGCCTGGAGCCTTATCAAGTCTATATCGCAGGACGCTTTGAAATGGCTGGCGTCGCCCGGGAAGACTTTCATACCAAAGGTTTGATGCTGGAGAACCTGTACGGCGACGCCTACGCGTTTATTTGATGGAGATGCCCGCCCAAGAGCGCCGCGGGCATGACAGGGAGAATGGCGCGGGCACTATGGGGTAGCGGCAGGATGGGGTAGTGGCAGGCGGCAGTCACAACAGCTCATCATATAAGTCCCGCCACTGCGGATTGATTGAATTAATCAGTCTTTCTTTCCACGCCCGACGCCATTTTTTAATACATTTCTCTCTGCAGATAGCACTGTACATATCATTCCACAACTCATAATAAACCAGCTCGTGGCAATGATAACGTTGGGAAAAACCTTCTGCCTGCTCAGTTTTATGTTGGTATATCCGCTGAATCAGGTTGCTTGTCACTCCAACATAAAGCACGGAGTGAGTGTGATTTTTCAGTAAGTAGACAGCGGGCTGTTTCAAAGTAATTGTCTCTAAAAAGACACATGTTCTCTGATTGGTTGATGGTTATCTGCTGATCGTTGGGAGAGTTTTAGATGCCCGCCCAAGAGCGCCGCGGGCATGACAGTGGGAGAAGCGAGGGCATGACGGAAGACAAAACGTCACTGCCGCCACCCTACCTTGTCACTGCCGTATATGGACTCCTCCTGCATTGCAACACGTTTGGTGCGAGTAAATGGGTTAGATGCGTGCGTATATTCGGACTCTTAATGGGTAGCGAACCCTGTCCATCGATGTATTCGCCCCTTCATGCCTCTTCGCGCAGACAGTATTAAATACTGCGGCAATGATCAGGCTCTTGAAGGTCGGTCTTACCTATTTACTGTTGCATTTAACGTATTGCAATTGCTCGGTTAATTTAGGTTTTATCGTGCTGGTTTAGGCTGCGCGATACTCAGTATTGTGATGCAGTATTGCCCACGCGATTCTGACAGTCTTGTTGGCCAATGCGACAGCAGCACGGCGCAGTCCTCTTCGCTCTATTAAGGCTTTGAGCCAGATTTCTGTTTTTGTTTTCGGCTCCTTATGAATAAGGACTTTGACCTTGGCCAGGGCTCCCTGAATCAGATTCGACCTGAGTTTTTTATTGGCGATGTATTTACTGATACCCAGCATGACAGTTTTTCCACCTGTACTGTGTTGCTTGGGCGTTAAGCCAATGCACGCTGCTGCCTCCCGCCCGTTCTTGAATGAGGCGCCTGTGTCACCTAATGCCAGATACAGTCCCAGAGCATTGACATCGCCAACACCGTCCAGCGCTTTCAGCATTGAACACTTGGGGTGTGCATTGATAGATTGCTGCTGACGTTTACTTGAGGTCTGTATTAACTCATCCAGCTCGAGCCAGAACTGATACAGCCGGTGTATCTCACCTCTTAACACATCCGGTAAGCCATTCTCAGCATCTTCCAGGATATCCGGTATGGCTTTTACCAGGGAGCGTTTGCCTTTCGCTACGGTGATACCAAACTCATACAGGATACTTTTTAATAGATTGTTCGTGGCGATTTGCTCATCTACATAGTGCTCCCTGATACGCTCACTG
>NZ_AUBH01000019.1 GCF_000429145.1 Aestuariibacter salexigens DSM 15300 | reverse complement strand
GAGCTGGGTTTAGAACGTCGTGAGACAGTTCGGTCCCTATCTGGTGTGGGCGTTGGATGATTGATGGGAGCTGCTCCTAGTACGAGAGGACCGGAGTGGACGAACCGCTGGTGTTCGGGTTGTGATGCCAATCGCATTGCCCGGTAGCTATGTTCGGAACGGATAACCGCTGAAAGCATCTAAGCGGGAAGCCGGCCCAAAGATGAGTCATCCCGTGACCTTTAAGGTCTCTGAAGGGTTGTTGAAGACGACGACGTTGATAGGCAGGGTGTGGAAGCGTTGTAAGGCGTTAAGCTAACCTGTACTAATTGCCCGTGCGGCTTAACCATACAACGCCAAAATGGTCTTGGTGTTGTGTGAACAACATGACAAGCTAGTCAAGATAAGAGTGGCAGACTCTTAAAAGAACGATTACTGATACAGTTTCCAGATTGTCAAAGGAAGGCCACGACTCCTGAGAGTAATGTGCGTCCTCCTTGCGCAAAACGAACGCTACGTGCCAAGGCACTACGCATTGTTTTGCACGATAAGTTTATGCCTGACGGCAATAGCGACACGGTACCACCTGACTCCATTCCGAACTCAGAAGTGAAACGTGTTAGCGGCGATGGTAGTGTGGGGTTTCCCCATGTGAGAGTAGCACACCGTCAGGCTCCCATTCGAAAACAAAGAACCCAGCGAAAGCTGGGTTTTTTGTTTTTGGTTAGCAACTTACGTTGCTACCCCCATGCCAAACCAAATCCATGGATAGACAAAGAGAGAAGTGCTCTGCGTAACTTCACTTTTTTAAACCCTCCATGGTGCCTGGTTCCAGCTCAGCCATCCAGGGCCTCGCGTTCATCGCTTTCGGCGTGCCACTGGCACTCCTCATGCTTCTTCAAAGCACCGCTCTTCACCCCCATGTGAGAAGGTACCTGTATATATATTGGTATAAGAAAATTTACGTCATGCCCGCATGCTTTTGGCGGGCATCTATTTGCCATCTAAATTACTTTATCCCAATAAGACCTATTAATAGGTCTTTATACTTGTCTCTCATACTAAAAAGATCTATATTTAGTTCCTTAAATAAGTCATTTTAAGCGAGCTTATGCAAACGATAAGACCGATACTTGCTGATAATACAACCAGTATTTCAGAATTAAAAAAGAACCCAATGGCTGTAATAGAGCAGGCTGATGGGTTCCCAGTCGCTGTTTTGAATAGAAATAAGCCTGAATTCTATTGTATTCCGGCAGATGCTTACGAGGAGCTCCTAGACAAGCTAGAAGACATAGAGTTAGCTAAAATTGTCAGAGATCGTGAAGGCCAAGAAGAAATTGAGGTAAGCCTTGACGACTTATAAGCTCTTGTTCAAGCGTGATGCGGAGATAGAGTGGCGAAAGTTGGACTCATCTATTCGAGTGCAGTTTAAAAAGAAGCTTATAGAGAGACTATCCAACCCACGAGTTGAATCCTCACGTCTGAATGGGCTGGATGATTGCTATAAAATTAAACTTCGCAGTGCTGGTTACAGGCTTGTCTATCAAGTTCGTGATGGTCAACTAGTGGTAATTGTCGTAGCGGTAGGAAAGCGCGAACGCAATCAAGTCTATAAGTTAGCCGTTAAGCGAGTTTAATTTTGCTAGATAGATACCGGACAGTTGCTTCGCAACTTCCTTCATGACGAAGGGCGAGGCAAACTCCGCTATGACGAGGGCTGCTTAACAGACACTGGAGTGAAGAAAAGCCCGTTATGCCCGCACGCTCTTGGCGGGCATCTTATCGCTTTGGAAATAGTAGCCTAACATGCCTTTTCAAGTGCTCGAGTCTTCCTTTTGTTACTGGAAAACTTCTCTCTGCACCATACAAATCAAGTATGTTCGTTTTTGAGTATCCCTTAAGAACATCGCGTAATTTGTCTAATTTTGAATTGTATTTACCTGAACAATAACGACTTATGCATTCCAGATAGTGTTCTTTCAAGACTGGATCTTGGGGGCGGGTAATGGGAGTTGATACGCCAAATAGTTGATAAAGGTTAAACAGCGTCGCATTAAGGATCTGTGCATAACCACATTGCTCAAAACGCCCGCTGATAATGGACCAGTCAAGCCTGTCGCCATGATGTAATATCAAGAAGGCAAGATTATTCAGCTGTTTAAGGTCAATCAGGCGGTCCTCATATGATCTGTCAACGATTTCACTATGGGAAATACAGAGGATCACCTCATCATTGGCAGAAAGACGATACACCCGAGGCGAGACTTCTATTTTTTCAGACCAACATCTTTCAACAGGCAATAGTGGTAACACTGAACGTTTTAAAGGCCATCTATGGATTTCAATACAACAAGGTGAGCCAGGGTGTCTCAAAGGAGGTGACTGGTGCAGACCTACTGCTACAACATCATCTTTGCCCAAAGACTCTTGATAGCCTTTCTGCTTTAATAGCGAAATAGCTGTCTGCCACTCTGTTTCATCTACCAAAAGGTCAATATCGCTCATAAAGCGAGTACCCATTTGTTGACCCGTATTATCCAACAGACTGACAACGCCTTTGAGTAAAATACAGTCCAACTGATTGTCAGGAAAATACACGGTAACTGTCTCTGCTTCCTGTTTTACTCGACTGACATAGGTTTGGTAATGATTGGCTAATTCGACGAGATAATCACTGGTCTGCACATCTAAACATTTCCAGCCGCCCTTGGCTCGAATGCTGTGAGTGAGTTGACCGGTCAGCCAATAGTGATTGGATAAAGCAATGAGCGAAAGGCGTTCATCTTCAATTTGCAAGCGCTCTAGCGTCTCATTGCTTACGGCCTTCAAGGGGGATAACCATGAGCAGAGATCTTCAAACGTATGTCGATGTGTCTCTACGTTCATGATGGGTTTTCCCAGGCTGCGTTTATCATCTGCATTGCGTACTCAGTTTTAATGTAACCTAGTTGATAGCAGGGAAGACTATCGAGCATAGATAATAAGCTTTCTATATCGTCTGCGGTCAGTGTACGGCTGACTTGATATCCTCCTTCGACCAACTTACTCAATGCCTGAAAAGTACTAAGCCTTTCAGGCTGGCTTGCGCTCGATCCGAACCTTGGGAATATGCTTAGTCGCTTAGAAGGAAATTCTGTAGAGAACGCTTCTGGCCATAAATATTTGAGACGTCTTCCATCCACCCTTTTCCAGATCTTTGATTTATCCAATTGTGGAAAAAGGCTCCAGCTTCCTTCTTTTATCGCTATCGGCAACGGTATTGTCAGAAGTGAATGTTGTTCATCGAACACCATCATCTCATCAGAATAGAGTGTTGCGCCGGCTTCACATAAGCGTGCAGCCAAAGTTGATTTGCCCGCGCCAGATACGCCCGGCATTAGCAACCCCCCGCTTTGCGTAACGACTGCAGCACCATGAAAACAGAACAGAAAGTTTTCGCGTTGATACGCGAGGATCTGCAGGCGATCAATAAGTACGGGTACGACTTCGTTAAACAATAAGCCTTGTTCAACGGGGAGATCATTTACATTAAGTGAGAAATCCTCTGCGCTGTTTGTAATATCAATGCTGACATGATGTTGACCTGTGACAACTGAGATCGGCGCGAGTAGTTCAGCAAGGTGTTGTCTCAGTAGATCGTTGCTACAGTGAATGGAAAAAACAGTATTACAGACTTTAAATAGCATGTCCTGAGTGGATAATGGCTGGGCATGAAGTTCTGGATATAGCCCATCTTCATAGTTTTTTTCAGGTATTCCTGGAACAAAGAAAGGTTCAATTTCTGAAAATAGATCCCTTAAGTCATCGCTAGACTTACGTACACTCTTTGATGCTTTAGATATAGCATGGCCAAGATCAGTGCAGGTATCCCGTTGCAATACGGCAAACACCAGCGACCCGGTGAGATGGGTCAGGGACTGTCGAGAGGTGTCAAACAACACGCCCTCGTTATTGTCGGTGAAGAGTGTCAGATGCCCGTGAGCAAGCCGATGTACGTGAAAAGATTTCAAAGAAAACTAGTTACAACCTTTTGCACCGTTTCCGCGACATGACTTTGGCGCGGCGGACGTGGATGGGCTCATCAGGGTTGTCATCGCGACGGGGGTGATTGCCGCCAGTTTGCCAAAACGTTTTATAAAGTCGCGGCGCTGTTGTTCATCTGCCGCGTCGACGCGGTCTTGTTGTTTTTTTGCCATTGGTCTTCCATTAACTGCTGTTAGCGCAGTTAGTATACGGTTAAAAAAAACGCACGAACAGTCCACTTTAGACCTAAGTTACATTGACTGTAGCCGCCCTGACAGGCTATGTTGGCAACACTGCGCTAAATATAAACGCTCGGGCATCTGCTCAGGGCAAAGCCAAATAACAATAAAAATAAAACCATGTTGAAAAAGGTGATGCACCCCGGTGTCACGGAGGCGTTTTCCAGGGGGTGTAACTGGCTTTCGTATGTCCTCCTGCCATTCTGGCTAACTGCTTCAGAGTTCGGGCGTTTCTCGTTTGTTCTGGCGCTGGTTTTATTAGTCTCCGCTATTTCTACAGCAGGTCAGGACAGAGCGATATTACGTTTTGTATCTGGCGGCGATATCCGTTCTCGTCTTCGCACCACTGCTGCGTTGTTCATTTCAGTCTTGTTCGCACTTTTCTGTCTCGCCTGTGTGAGGTTGTTGGTCGAGACGACGTCGATATTGCCTGACTATAACGTACCGTGGTCCCTCGTCCTGATTTGGATAGGACTACAGATGCTGTGTCTGCTCATTGCGGCACTGTCCAGAGCGCTTAACGATAACAACGCATTTGCGGTTGTGCGTGGCATCTACGGCGCCAGTAAACTGGTGTGCCTGAACCTCGTCGCAGCGCAGTTTGCAGAAATTGAAAGTGTGATCTGGACAGAAGTCACACTGCTTGCGCTTGTTACCCTCTTTGCCGTGTTCAGATTTCGCCAACACATTTTTGCAGGCCCTTCTATCAAAGTTGCAAAGCAATCTCTATTGTTTGGTATGCCGCTTGTCTTGCACGTATTGGCAGGCGCATCGCTGGGGCAGTTGGATAAACTGATGATTGGCAACATGCTGGATGCTACAAGTCTTGGTCTCTATGCATTCTTAAATTCTCTGGCCAGCGGCGTATTTTTCGTATTCGCGGTGTTCAACATCACCTATGAAACACGTATTTATCAAAGTAAAGATGCCGTGGCCGCTGAATCCATGATGTCCGACATGTTGAAGTATTCGGTGGGTATCGCCATGGTGCTCCTCGCTGCGGTTAATATCGGTTTATCGCCGTTGCTCATATTTCTTGATAAAGCGGCATATTTTGATGCCCATGTGCTGGCAATATTGTCGGTAGCTTACCTGGTCTATCCGCTTTATTTGCAGGCCAATGTGCGTTTTATTCACGCCAAGCAAACTAGGTGGATCCCGCTGATGACCGGCCTGGCAGCGTTGGTCAATGTTGCAGCAAATCTCATCCTTATCCCTTTGATGGGGATACAGGGAGCGGCATGGAGCACGTTATTATCCTATGCAGTACTGGTGATGTTCGCGCAGTTCACTTCGAGGAGGATAGCGTGAAGCCGAAGCGGGTACTCACTTATATTATGCCGTTTTATATTGCTATCGGACCGGTGTACTGGTTTTTATTTCTGTCTCCTGACGTGTTCAACCTTGCCAAATACGCGCTGGCCATTCTGGCGATAGGCTCGGCGTTTTTCTTTGGTGCTAATGAATGGCTGCGTGACCGACAGTTTATTTCAGGCAGCAGTATCAAACTGGTGATCGGTATGGTGTTTATCAGCCTGCCCGCCATGTATCTGAGTCAAAGCGATGATGCGCTACTGACGCTTTTTCGCTATGGCATATTATTCGGACTATTGATTGCCCTGTATTGGCTGGCCAAAGAGCAGGGCTTCTTGCAGCGCACGCCGCTGGCCATTGCGCTGGTGATGACGCCGCTTTGCGCGATTACCGTGGCGGATTTTCTACTCAATCTGGGACTGCCCTCTTTCGATGGCTGGTATCGCCTTTATGCAACAGGATTTTCGACATCAAGAACACAGTGGGCTGGGGGGTTGGTGTGTCTGTCGATATTTATGATGTGGTGCTACCTGAACTCTCCCGGACGGATAAAGTACCTGTACCTGGTTGCGTTTGTCGTCGTGCTGCTATCGCAGCTGTCGAGTGGTGGACGAGGTGGCACGCTGGCCTCGCTGCTGGGGGTGGCAGCCTTACTTATCTATTACAAACGTTATGGCATGATCATGCTCGGCGTCATCGGCGCCAGTCTGTTTGCTATCGCGTTTCAGGATGTACTTATCACTCATCTGCGTTTTGACCGATTACAGGACGGCGCGCAGGCCAGCTCGGATTTTTCTTCCGGCCGCCTGGAGCAATACGGCATCGCGTTCGACCTGATAAAGTCCCCCACAGATTTACTCATAGGTCTGGGACCAAAAGGCTATGAAAACGCCTTTGCGCAACAGGGTATTGATTTCGAGATCCACAATGTCTGGCTGCGACTGCTGATTGAATACGGTCTGTTTATGCCCGTGTTTGTATTCAGCTTTCTGATTTTATCGATGTTCAGAGCGGTACGGGAGAATCGCCACAACAAAGAAGCGTTTGGTCTGGTGATCATTTTGCTGGCAGGCATGTTTACCACCCTGGTTGAGCCCAACGCTATCGTCTTCAGCTTCCAGAACTACCTGCTATGGTGGCTCATCTTCATTGTCCTCAAGCGAAATACAGCAAAAGGATTTCTGGCGTCATGAAGGTACTGTTTCTGCAAAATGTCCTGTTCGACTACCGTGTGCCTTTCTACAACGGTCTGGTGAAGCGCGGTCTGGACGTGACAGTCGTACATTCTGGTAAAAAGCTGGACGACACTCGCTGTCTGTTTACCCAGCGTGTTGTGCCAGAAAAATCAGTGGCCGGTTTTCACTGGCAATTACACCGTCCCCGGTATGCAGACTTTGACGTAGTCATTGCTATGTTTGACCCGCACTGGCCGCAGAATCTTGCGTGCATGCTTAACCATCGTGGTTATCGACGTGTGTTGTGGGGGCATGGTTTTGGCAGTAACGCTTTAGGCAACAAGCTGCGTTGCCTGATCGCTAATCGCGCTGATGCGTTTGTGCTGTATACCGAACAGGGCCGGCAACAAGTCATAAACGGCGGTGTTGAGCCGAGCATTACCCATGTTGCGAATAACACCGTTGAGGTGGCAAACCATGAGGGAAAATCATCAGCAGGCCAGCACTTTTTGTACGTTGGCAGGTTACAGGCGCGCAAGCGAATTGATCTGGCGTTAACCGCCTTTGCAGACGTCATCAGCAAGCACAACGACTCGCTGTTACGATTTGATATTGTTGGCGACGGCGATATTCGTGATGAGCTTATCGAACTTACACGGTCACTAGGGATCGCTGAAAAGGTGCAGTTTCATGGTGCCATCACCGACAATCAACAACTGAAACCTCTTTTCCACAACAGCCTTGCTTATGTCTCACCGGGTCATCTGGGTCTTGGCATCAATCATGCCATGGCCTTTGGCACGCCTGTACTGTCGGTCGCAAATCGAGCACATGCGCCAGAAGTGGCGGTATTAAACCAGAACAATAGCATCATGTTTAAGGCTGACACCGATCAGCAGATCATCGTGGGACTGTCTAAACATATGCTGAAGCTTGCAACCAACCCGGACTACGCTATGGCGCTGTCTTCGCGCAGCTATCAAGACTATGTGGATCACTGCAGCATGGACAGAATGCTCGACGGTTTTGAAGCGGCAATTCGCGGCAGTGGTGAAAACTGATATGCATCATCCCATTATCATCAATGCCAGTGCGGCAAAACTCGGTGGTGCCAAAACCATTGTTGATAGTTTTATTGCATGGATTAAGGTCAATGACGGCGATACACCCTTTATCCTGCTGTGTCCGCAAAAGCCATCCGATTTGCCCGATAACGTGACCTATATTGCAAAATACACGGGCGGCTTAGGAACCTGGTTGTTTTCATGTTTTTGGATAGCCTGGATATGCCTGCGGCATCGCGCCAGGGCCTGTATATCGTTTAACAACGTCAATCTGGTATTGCCCCTTTGCACCCGCATCACCTATTTTCATCAGGCCAAAGCCTTTACAGAGAATAGCCTGCGATTTCGACTAATTCGCTGGGCAATAAGACGCCTCAAACGCTCACGCATTATTGTTCAGTCACCGCTTATCGCAGAACAATTTCAACAGTGCTTCGGTACGGGTTATCAGCTAGATGTTAAGTGGCCGGGCATTCAGCCTCCCGAGGCGGCTGAACGTCAGCGTCAGCGTCAAAAACACAGGCAGCTGTTGTGGCCCGTAACGGACCCCACAGTAAGGCAAAAAAATCTCGCCTGGTTTGAGCAGCATCAACAGTGGTTTATCAACAATGATATTGAGGTACTGGTGACCTCTGATATCCCCCTGACATTGCCTTTTTTCAAACCCATCGGTTTGCAATCGCGCGACACGTTATTTCGGCGCTATCGCGAAGTCGATGGCGTGCTCATTGTGTCGAGTGAGGAGACCCTGTGCCTGCCGATCTTTGAAGCGGCAAGCGTGGGAGCTAATGTGTACGTACTGGATATGCCCTATATTCGGGCCATTGAGTCCTGGCGCGGGCTTCCTGACAATGTGACAGTCATTAATGGCCCCGAACAGATTGACTTCAGTGTGTCGCACCCGAACCCAATTAACCTTTCTTATTACCAGCCGGACTGGCAGATTTATTGATTATGAAACAGATACTTCAACACCTGGAAAGTGGCGAAAACATTATTGTCGAGGCTCCCGCACCGCAGAATAAACGTGAACATCTGCTTATCGCGACACACAAGACACTAATCTCGGCTGGTACCGAGCGTATGCTGCTTAACTTCAGTAAAGCGTCATACCTGCAAAAGGCCAAGCAACAGCCTGACAAAGTGAAGCAGGTGCTGGATAAGGTCAAAACCGATGGATTAGTCACGACCTATGAAGCGGTGAAAAGCAAGCTTGCCGAACCTATTCCGTTGGGCTATTGCAACGTCGGTTCGGTGCTGGAGGTCGGTGCAGGATGTGACGGTTTTGCCATTGGCGATCGGGTGATTTCTAACGGTCCACACGCCGATGTGGTGAGGGTAGGTAAGCATTTGTGCGCCAAAGTGCCTGATAACGTCAGTGACGAGCAGGCGGCTTTTACAGTGCTGTCGTCAATCGCGTTACAGGGGATCCGTCTTACTGCACCGACGCTGGGCGAGTCTGTGGTGGTCACCGGGGCCGGCTTAATCGGTCTGATTGCCATTCAGCTATTGCGTGCCAGCGGTTGTAGGGTTCTGGCGATCGATTTTGATGACGCCAAGCTTGAACTTGCCAGACAGTTTGGTGCGACGACCTGTAATCCGGCAAAAGGCGAAGATCCGGTCGAAGCAGGCATCAGTTTTTCTCGTGGACGGGGGGTTGATGCAGTGCTGATCACAGCGTCAACCAAGTCGAGTGAGCCCGTCAGTCAGGCCGCACAGATGAGTCGCAAACGGGGTCGTATTGTGCTGGTAGGCGTGACCGGACTGGAACTAAACCGCGCTGAATTTTATGAAAAAGAGCTGAGTTTTCAGGTGTCCTGCTCATACGGGCCTGGACGCTACGAAGCTGACTATGAAGAGAAAGGGCAGGATTACCCACTTGGTTTTGTTCGTTGGACTGAGCAGCGAAATTTTGAAGCGGTGTTGGATATGATGTCTTCTAGGCAGCTGGACGTAAAGCCGCTGATCAGTCACCGCTTCGCTTTTGAGGAAGCGCAACAGGCTTATCAGGTGCTCACCGACGAGCCAAATGCATTAGGCATTGTGCTCGACTACGCGACGTCAGCGCCTCAAACCCGCCTGTCTCGACAGGTGACATTGAAGTCGGATGTCAGTTTTGACTCTGACAAGCCCGTGGTGGGTATGATTGGCGCCGGTAACTATGCCTCCCGTATGCTTATCCCCGCCTTCAAGGATGCGGGGGCGCAATTGCACACTCTAGCGACCTCTGGCGGCATCAGTGCTGTGGTGCATGGAGAAAAGGGGGACTTCGCCCATGCTAGCACCGATACTGAAGCGATGCTGAAAAACCCTGACATCAATACTGTCGCGATTGTCACACGACACAACAGTCACGCCCATTTTGTTACCAAGGCGCTGACGCAGGGCAAAAATGTGTTTGTTGAAAAACCTCTGGCACTCACTCACAACGAGCTGGACGAGATTGAAAGTGCTTATGGCGAGGGCAACGCCAGAGTTATGGTGGGCTTTAACCGCAGGTTTGCACCGCAGGTGCAAAAAATGAAAGCCTTATTGGATAGCAGCACTGCGCCCAAGGCATTTAACTTTACCGTCAATGCAGGTGCGATCCCAGCTGATCACTGGACGCAGGATCAGGATGTGGGTGGCGGCCGCATTCTGGGAGAAGCCTGTCACTTTATTGACCTGATGCGCTTTTTATCAGGCAGTGATATTGTTGCTTTTCAGGCCAGCTGTGCAGCAGATAACAGCGGACATGCCGTTGATGACATCAGTATTATTACGCTGACATTCAAAGATGGTTCGGTGGGCAGCATTCACTACCTGGCCAACGGTGCCAATGCCTTTCCTAAAGAGCGCTTAGAAGTATTCTGTGCCGGTAAAATTCTGCAGTTAGATAACTTCCGCCAGTTAAAGGGCTATGGCTTTAAAGGCTTTAACACCATGAAACTGTGGCAGCAGGATAAAGGCCATAAGGCTTGTGCACAGGCGTTTCTATCCTCAATTGAACATGGTCAGCCATGTCCAATCAGCTTTGCGGAGCTGATGGAAGTATCCCGCATCACGGTTGATATCGCCCAGCAGTTGCGTGCAGGTAGATAAGCATCATGCTTGATAGGTTGGCTACATATCAAAAGTTAGGGCTTACTAACATATTGCGGGTTATAGGGTATCAGCTGCGTCTGAAATCAAAATGGTTCGTACGTACTCTACCTATCACGACCTTAAAGCAGGGACAGTTCTTTGCCGTACCCGAAAGCCAAAAACCCTCAACTAAGCAGTCTTTAAGGGAGCATCATACACTGTTTGGCTGGGTGAAATTGACCCTTACTACGCCACCTGATTGGCATCAGTCGGTGCTCAACGGCCAGTGCCTGCAGCAAACCGAGGTGCACTGGAGTGCCATTAGTGACTTTGAAAATGGCGTGGGCGACATCAAAGGCGTCTGGGAGCCCTCTCGGATGGGCTGGTGTGTGGATATGGCGCACAACTATAACTGCAGTGGCGACCATCACTGGATCAAAACGATTAATCACTGGCTTAACGACTGGTGTTTGCACAATCCCGCCAATCAGGGCGCAAACTGGAAATGTGCACAGGAGGCTTCATTCCGGATAATGCATCTTGCCATGTGCGCTGTCATGCTGGAGCAAAAGCAACCCAGCAAGGTGCTGGTTAATTTTATTGAGCAGCATCTAACGCGCATTGTGCCCACTTTGGGATATGCCCGTGCACAGGATAATAACCACGGTACCAGTGAGGCTGCCGCGCTGTATATTGGCGCATCATGGCTGCTGCGGGTATCGCCGCATAACGCACAGTGGCGCATGCTTTTCAAAATAGGTGAACGCTATCTGTGCGAACGCGCTGAACGTCTTATCGCCGACGATGGCACCTTCAGCCAATACTCTGTGACCTATCACCGCTTAATGTTGCAAACCTTCTGCATGGTAGAAACATGGCGACAGTTTTTATCTCTGCCGATCTTGCCTGTATCATTATACGAGCGTGCACGGGTCGCCACGCGCTGGCTGGTGCAGATGGTGGACGATAATAGCGATGATGCACCAAATCTTGGCACCAACGATGGTGCGCATATTCTTAACCTTTCAGGATGCGACTATCGGGACTTTAGACCCGTCGTGAAACATGCGTCTGCGCTGTTTGATGTAAGCAGCCAGCCAAGCTCATCGTTGTTTAACGACGGCGGCTTTGTGACCTTACGAAGGCATCATGCGTGGGCCATGATGCGAGCACCTCGCCTGCGTTTTCGTCCCGGACAGGCAGATTTCCTGCATCTGGATTTGTGGGTTGACGGTATCAATCTCCTGCGCGACGCAGGCACTTACAGCTACAATTGTGAAAAGAAGTGGATGGAGTATTTCCCATCGGTGCGTGCCCACAATGCCATAGAGTTTGACGGTACCGATCAAATGCCCCGTTTGTCCCGATTTCTTTATGGCCAGTGGCCGGACGATGCGCAGCTGTCACTAGATCATTTAAGCAACCAGGCGTCTGCAACCTTTACCGATTGGCAGGGGCATACCCACCATCGTCTTGTTACATTGGAAGATGAGCGATTGATAGTCATCGATAAAATCTCCAATGTGAGGCGCACAGCGATATTGCGCTGGCGACTGTGTCCTGACACCTGGCAGCAAGATCGCAACACGTTCAGCACTGATAAATTCCAAATCGATATAAATTCGGCAAAAAGTCTAACGCGTCTGGACTTGGCAGAAGGGGCAGAATCCAGATATTATGGTCAAAAATCGTCCGTGCCTGTGATCGAAGCTCAAAGTGATGCGGACAACCAGATAACAACAATAATAAGCTGGCATTAAAATAAACATGCGCGTTCTCTATTTTCATCAGCACTTCTCCACGCCAGGAGGAGCGACAGGCACTCGCTCCTACGAGATGGCCAAAAAGCTTATCCAGCGCGGTCATTCTGTGACCATGGTGTGCGGCTCTTATAATGTTGCCGCAACCGGTCTGACATCCAAGTTCGAAAACGGCCGGCGTGAAGGCAGCGTTGATGGCATACATGTCATCGAATTTGACCTGACGTATGCCAACGCAGACAGTTTTTTGAAGCGTACCTGGCAGTTTATAAAATATGCCCTGCGCAGCACCGGCATTGCACTTACTCACGATTACGACGTGGTATTCGCTACCTCAACGCCGCTGACAGCTTCTATCCCGGGGATATTAGCGCGCTGGCTGCGCGGTAAACGTTTTGTGTTCGAAGTGCGGGATTTGTGGCCTGAGTTACCAAAAGCGATGGGCGTGATCACCAACCCCGTTGTGTTGATGGCAATGTCCGTTCTGGAAAAAATTTCCTATGTAAGTGCGCACGCGTGCATTGGCCTGTCACCGGGTATTGTCGAAGGCATCAAACGGCGCTGCTCAAAAGATAAGCCGGTATACATGATCCCCAATGGCTGTGACTTATCTCTATACGATGAAAATCCCAAGAACCTGACACTGCCAAAAAGTATCAACACCGGTGACGTGCTTGTGGTGTTTACCGGTGCCCATGGGATGGCCAACGGGCTGGATAAGGTATTGGATGCTGCTCAAGAGCTTGAAAAGCGTGGCGAGCAACGGGTTACACTGCTGTTTGTTGGCGAGGGTAAGTTAAAACCCGCGTTAAAAGCCCGCGCTGAACAGCAGGACTTGAGCAACTGCATCTTTATGGATGCCATTCCCAAAACGAAATTGATGAGCCTGATGTACCAGGCCGATGCCGGGCTCATGTCTCTGGCCAACGTTCCTGCGTTTTATTACGGCACATCACCAAACAAATTTTTTGATTACATCAGCGCTGGATTACCGGTGATCAATAACTATCCGGGCTGGCTGGCTGAGATGATTACAGAAAATGATTGTGGCAAAGCGGTCCCGCCAGACAATGCTACAGCTCTTGCTGATGCACTGCAGGCACTTGCTGACAACCCAGAGCAGCTGAAAGATATGGGCATAAAAGCACGAGCGTTAGCTGAAAAGCAGTTTGACCGAAGTCAGCTGTCAGACCATTTCGTGCAGGCACTTGAGCAGGTGGGTACGGCATGAAACGACTGTTCGATATTCTGATTTCGTTCACCGCATTGCTGGCACTGTCACCTGTTATTGTGGTTTTGTACGTGCTCATTGCGGTAAAGATGGGACGTCCCGTGTTATTCGTTCAGACCCGCCCGGGCCTGCACGGAAAGCCATTCAATATGGTTAAATTCCGCAGTATGACGGACGCTAAGGATGCGCAAGGCAATCTATTACCGGATGCTGAACGCCTTACCCCCTTCGGTAAATTTTTACGCGCCAGCAGCCTCGACGAGTTGCCGGGGTTGTGGAATGTTCTCAAAGGTGAGATGAGTCTGGTGGGTCCACGTCCGCTGTTGATGGAATATCTGGATAAATACACGCCAGAGCAGGCACGGCGCCATGACGTCAGGCCCGGTGTCACCGGTTGGGCGCAGGTGAATGGTCGCAATGCCATCTCCTGGCAACAAAAATTTAGTTATGACGTCTGGTACGTGGATAACCAGAGCCTGTGGCTGGACGTCAACATACTGTTTATGACGGTGTTGCGCATTTTTAGACGCGACGGCATATCGCAGCAGGGTCATGCCACTATGCAGAAATTCACCGGAAACGAAGATGGCTGAAACACTCTACATTATCGGTGCCGGTGGTCATGGCAAAGTCTGTGCTGACACGGCAAAAGCGACGGGGCATTACAACCATATTGCGTTTCTGGATAGTCAGCGTGATATCGGCGACGCCATTGGTGAATGGGAGGTTGTTGGACGTCCCGAATCTTTCGCTGACTTCGCCGACACGCACAGCGTGTTTTTTGTTGCTATCGGTGACAATCGGGCTCGCAGACAGTGGTTGCAGCGTCTTACTGGCGAACAGGTGGGTATTGCCACACTGGTTCACCCCACCAGTATTATTGCAGAGCATGTGCATATCGGTGCAGGCACGCTGGTAGTCGCTGGCAGCATCATTAACGGTTTTACCCAAATTGGTCAGGGCTGCATTATCAATACCGCGACCAGCATCGATCATGACTGCAGTATTGGTGATTATGTACATATCGCGCCAGGCTGCCATTTGGCCGGCACTGTGACAGTGGGTGAGGAAGCGTTTGTCGGTATTGGCAGCGCGGTGATCCCTAACATTTCCATCGGCAGCCATAGCATTATTGGCGCGGGTTCGGCTGTGACGTCAAACATCGACGGTAACGTTGTTGCGGTTGGCTCCCCGGCCCGACCTATCAGGCCCCATCATCGAGAGTAGTTGACTATGTTAAATGGACCTTTTTCCCCCTGGCCAAGTTATCAGGATGATGAGAAGCAAGCCGTCATTGATGTGATGAATTCTAACCGGGTTAACTACTGGACCGGGCAGGAAGGGCGTCAGTTTGAAAAGGAATTTGCCTCGTTTTGTGAATGCGAATACGCCATTGCTGTGGCTAATGGCACGGTAGCACTCGATTTAGCCTGGGTCGCCTTAGACCTGCCTAAGGGGGCTGAGGTTATTGTTACCTCCCGCACTTTCCTTGCCTCGGTCTCGTCGATCGTGCTGGCTGGGCTGGTACCGGTATTTGCCGATGTCGACCCGGACAGTCAGAACATCACTGAGCAAACAATAGCGCCGCTTATTAATGACAATACCGCGGCGATTCTGTGTGTGCATCTGGCGGGCTGGCCTTGTGATATGGATAGCATTATGGCGCTGGCTGAGAAGCACAGCCTGTATGTGGTAGAAGATTGTGCACAAGCCCATGGTGCTAAATATAAGGGCAGGCCAGTAGGAGCGATTGGTCATATTGGTGCGTGGTCATTCTGTCAGGACAAGATTATGACTACCGCGGGTGAAGGCGGCATGGTCACGACCAATCATCATGAATTCTGGCAGCGCATGTGGTCGTTTAAGGATCACGGCAAATCCTGGGAAGCCGTGTATGAAAAACAGCATCCTCCCGGATTCCGCTGGTTACATGAATCCTTCGGCACTAACTGGCGCATGACTGAAATGCAAAGTGCCGTGGGGCGCATTCAGCTATCACGCATGAATGAGTGGCAGGCGACTCGCGAGCGATACGCCCAGCAAATCCTTTCGACGTGCCGCGCATTCTCCGCGCTTCGAGTGCCAGCGATACCGAACAACATTACCCATGCCTTTTACAAATGCTACGCGTTTGTTGAGCCAGAGAGGCTGGCGGCAGGCTGGGATCGAGACAGAGTGATGAACACCATTGTGGAACAAGGCGTACCGTGCTTTTCAGGTTCGTGCTCAGAGGTATATCTCGAGAAAGCATTTGATGACACACCCTATCGGCCAGCGCGACGTCTGCCGGTTGCACAGAAACTTGGTGAGACCAGTCTGATGTTTATGGTGCATCCCACTCTCACACCAGAGGAAATCGATAAAACCTGTGAAGTGATTCGAATCGTTATGCAGGAGGCGAGTCTATGATGCAGATGAGCCGGCTTTATCAGCTGCCGGGCCCGATTAAATTTGCCATGCTGCTGGGCTGGGATACGTTAGCACTGGTCGGCGCATTTTTTATGGCGTTTCTGGTCAGGTTAGGCGTAGATAGATTACCGATTGGCTTTATTGAGCTGATGGTACTGCTTTCCAGCGTTATTTTCACTTTATCGATTTTGATGTTGATGGGCCATTACCAGCAAATGACCCGCTACATAAGCCTTAATGCCGGTGTTGTGATCGTGCTTGGCGTGACCTTGTCCAGCGCTTATCTGGCATTGTGTGCAGATATGGTAAATGCCTTTATGCCCCTCAGCGTGCCGTTTTTATACTGGATGTTTGCTATCACCGGGATTGCCGGACCGCGCTTCTTTGTTTATCTGACGGCGCAATCTCAGGGCTTCAAACTGCGTGAAAAATGTCTCATATTCGGCGCCAACAATGCCGGTCGTCTGCTGGCAACCACATTAAAGCAGGGGCGTGACCTATTACCGGTAGCGTTTGTGGATGACAAGCAGCACTACATCGGAAAGCAAGTGCTGGGTATTCCTGTGATCGGCAGAGAAGACATCCCTGAAGTAGTGGCTAAACACAATGTGCGCAAAATGCTGTTGGCAGTCAACAATACCTCTGTCGGACGTCGTAAGGAGCTGCTGCAGGAGCTAGAGCCTTTTGCACTGGAGCTGCTATCGGTGCCAGACGTATCAGAAGTCGCTTCGGGCAAACGCAAAATTGATGAACTGCGTGAAGTGCGCATTGAAGAGCTGCTTGGCAGAGCGCCAGTGGAACCTCTGCCAGATTTGCTGAGCTGCAATATCACTGGCAAAACGGTGATGGTGACCGGTGCCGGTGGTTCAATCGGCAGTGAACTGTGTCGTCAGCTGATCAAGCTTTCTCCTTCTGCGGTGGTGTTGTTCGAGCTATGTGAATACAACCTGTACCAGATTGAAAACGAGCTGTCGGCGCAGTATCCGGATATTCCCCTGATACCTGTGCTCGCATCGGTACAGGATACCGAGGTCTTGCGCGCGATAATCGAAAAGCATCGTATACAGACCATCTATCACGCCGCGGCATACAAACACGTGCCGATTGTGGAATACAACGTGTCGGCGGGCATTCGTAATAATATTTTCGGTACGGCCAATGTAGCGTTAATTGCCGCAGAGTATGAGGTTGAGAAGTTTGTGCTGGTGTCGACCGATAAAGCGGTGCGTCCTACCAATGTGATGGGAGCGACCAAGCGTTTTGCCGAGCTGTTTGTACAGGGTATTGCCGAACTCAATCCGAAAACCGAATATGCCATTGTGCGCTTTGGTAATGTATTAGGCTCGTCAGGCTCAGTAGTACCGCTATTTACCAGACAAATTCAGGCCGGTGGCCCTATTACCATCACCCATCCGGATATCATCCGCTATTTCATGACCATTCCAGAAGCTGCACTCCTTGTGTTACAGGCTGGGGCCATGGGTAAGCATGGTGAAGTTTTTGTGCTGGATATGGGCGAGCCGGTCAAAATTGTCGACCTGGCGGTCAAGATGACCCATCTTATGGGACGCCGGGTGAAAAGCGAGCAGTATCCGGATGGGGATATTGAACTTGTCTTCACGGGACTTCGCCCCGGTGAAAAACTGTATGAGGAATTGCTGATCGATGATGCCGATACCCGCACTCAGCACCCTAGGATCATGGGTGCGAATGAGACCAAACTGGAGTTTGCGGATGTGGTGATGTATCTCGACCAGCTTAACTTTGCGTTGGTCAATGGCAACGAGCAGGAAGCACGTAATATTTTGCTGCAGGCTCCGCTGGCGTATACACCCAGACTAGACAAGCTGGCCAGCTAGTCGGCCGTTACAGATATTTATCCGAGTGCCGATAGTTAAGAAAGCCCTGAGCACATCAAAAATAACAATAATTCAGTCTTAAGTTGCAGCAATGAAACATCTTTTTTCCGTTATCCGTTTTTCCTGTTTTTTGAGTATAACAAGCCCAGTGCTGGCACAGGTGGCGCAGATTGCGCCTGAGTCAATGCCGTTATCGGTAAAGGCGTCAGTGATTCAAAGTGACAATATCAACCCAACCTTAGACATCGATATGTCCGCCACGGGTCTGTTGTTAAATCCACAAGGTCAGTTAGTCAGCCGCGCCGAGGGAGTTGATTTACAGTTCAATTACGCTGGAAAGCTCGAGGTTTACAGTGTGCAGGACCCTGCTGCTGGCATGGATGATTCAGTCGATTTTAACGGTGTCGAGGCAAGGTTACTGAGCCGATTTTATATTGCTGACGCATGGTCATTCGATATTGCCGCTGAGCACAAGACTGAAACACAAAAGTTTGGTACCGGCATATCACGTCTGAGCAAAGACATTTATACCCCTGACACACTCAAGCGTAATACAGGTAAGGCGACGTTGATCTATGGCAGAAAGCCGTCTGACCGTTTTATTGCACTGAGTTCGGGTGTCGAAGATTACCGTTACGATACTCAGGAAGATTCCGATATTTTTGATCTCACGGTGACCTACGTGACATTGCATACGGGGTTCAGGTTTTCACCCCAGTCACGCCTTTTGACGCGTCTGGAAGCCTATCAGGAAGACTTTGACAATGTGCAGCGTGAGGACAGTGAGTTTTATCAGGCGCTGGTAGGCTTTGACTGGCAGGTCAGTGGTAAGTCATCGCTTGAACTATTGGTGGGGCTATACCAACGTTCATTTGATGTCAGCGAAGATAACAACGGCTTGGTCTGGGTGTTTAATTATGCCTATCAGCCTAATTCAGTGTGGTCATTTGAACTGGGCTCATCAAGACAATCGGAAGTCTCGGAAAGTGAGCTGACATCCGACATGGTCAGTCAGGATCTACTGGCTAGCTTACATTTTACGCCGCTTGAGCAATGGCGACTGAGTGCCAGCACAGAGCTAGTCGATACCACCTTTTATCAGGCAGGCAGCGAATTGAATCAGGATGAAATGCGCGCGGCCTTACAGCTATCGTATTTGTTTAGTCGTCACCAAAGTGTAGGTGTAAGTGTCTCGACCAATAATATTGAAACCAGCGATACGCGCATTGATTATCGTCAGAATGAGGTAGCCATCACTTGGCAATACGAGTTTTAGCAGCCTGCTGGTTGCTACTGACCACGACGCTTAGCTTCGCAAACACGGATGCGCTGCGCATCGGTGTGGGCGATGCGTTACTGGTCGAAGTGTATAACGAGCCAGACCTGAGAGTGCGCGCCAAGGTGCCAGAATCAGGGCGCTTGCGCTTCCCTCTGGTGGGCGATGTCAGCGTGATTGACCAGACACCAGAGCAGCTCGCTGAGCAGTTGGAAACCCTGTATCTGGACGGTTACCTGGTCTCACCGTCCGTCAGCGTATTGATTGAATCCTTCAGACCTTACTTTGTGCGCGGTGCAGTAAAATCGGCCGGCTCATTCACGTTTCAGATGGATCTTTCAGTTGAAAAAGCCATTGCCGTAGCCGGTGGTCTCAAAGACCGTGCGTCAAAAAGTGCCTGGTTTGTGATCCGGGCAGACAGCGGCGAACGCATTAAGGCCAGCAAAGATACCCGCATTTATCCGGGCGATATTGTCGAAATTGAGGAAAGTCTGTTTTGAGTCAGTCGTCCGATACGATTCGTCAGTCGCTGGATAACAGTGCCTATGATGTGGCCGATCTCCTGGCATTTTTCTGGCAAAAGAAGTTTCGCATTATTTTTATGGCCGCAGTGATCACCATCGCCGGTGTGTATCATATTTTTTCTCTTCCTAAGATTTATTCAGCTTCAGCAGTGGTGATGCTGTCACAGGAAGGGCAAAGTTTCAGGCTCGGACAGGCGTTCAGTGGCTTTGGTGGTATCGAAGATACCCAATTTGACACATACGTTGAATTTATTCGCTCCAGGCAGTTTTTAGGCGACATTGTTAAGCGTCTGCAACTGACCGAAAAACGCGAATTCAGACCGCAGACACTCACCTCGGATCAGGCTTACATAAAAGAGCATGCCCTCAGGGTGCTCAGTAATAATCTGTCGTTAAGTCGCGTTGGCGATACGTACTTACTGCGCATCACCTATGATTCGCAGGTGCCGGAGACAGCGTCGCTGATAGCCAATGATATTGGTCCGTCATTTTTTGCTTACCATAAAGAAATTACCCGCCAACGCGCGGTAGATACGTCGCAGTGGCTTAATCAGCAGCTTGGCGAGTTGCAGGATGAGCTGGCCAATGCTGAGTCCAAACTGCAGTCGTTTCTGGAAGATAACCAGCTGATAGATGTGGACAGTCAAATCAGTCTGGCCCGCGCCGAGATTGCCGCATTGGTGAATGAGAAACTGGCAATAGAGAAGGTCTTGTCAGAAATACGCTCTACCATCGTGCAGATTGAAATCGCCGATGAAAGGGTGGACAGGCTGATGCAGATCCCCTGGATGCTGAAAAATCCACTGGTGATTGATAACCGCAACAAGCTGACGGCACAGCGTCAGGTGATGGATGAAATACAGAAACGTTACTTACAAAAACATCCCAAATTTATTGCGGCACAAAGTCGTTTGTCTCTGCTTGAGCAGGAGCAGCAGCGTCTATTGCAGGAGCTGACAGCAAGCCTTAGCCAGGAAAAAAGCACGCTTGAATCCCGATCTGATGCGCTTACTGAACAAATTAATGAGAAGAAATCTGAATACAGCGATCTGGGCAAAATTGAAGTGCAGCTCGCCCGTTTGCAGCGCGAAGTACAGTCCACCCAAAATCTTTACGACACTTTCCTGGCACGTTTGCAGGAAACCGAGATGTTTAAAGACTTCGGTAATAGCAATGAATTTGCCGTAGTAGATTATGCCACCACGCCTACCGGACCCTCTAAACCGCGAGTGGCGCTGCTCAGTGCGCTGGTACTGATGTTTGCGTCATTGTTCAGTGCTGGCTTCTGGCTATTCCTGCATTTGATGAGCGACAGAGAAACCCGCTACCGTCAGTTAATGCAGCAGATCGACGTGCCCATCACCGTTGAAATACCTAAAGTTGCCGGATCGAAAAAGTCCAAATCGGCACTGCTGTTAAATACGGGACAGAAAAGTTATCCCTTCGCGGAAGCTATCCGCTCGTTAAGAACGTCAATGATGATTAACACTGATGGTAAAGAGCGACGTATTATTGCAGTCACCGGCATCAATACCCATGCTGGAGCAACTACGGTAGCGGCGAATCTGGCGTTGTCATTCAGTCGACTTGAGAAAACCTTGCTACTGGATCTGGACTGGCGGAACCCGAGTGTGGCAGCGCTGTTCAATATCCCCGAATCACATAGTGGTCTGACTGAGTTTATCAGCCGTCGAGCGCCATTTAGCGACTGCATTTTTCATGCGGATGCATCACCACTGTCTATTATGCCAAGCGGTGAAGCACCGGGTGATCCCATTGTGTATTTTTCTAAACCCCGATTTGCCAGTATTCTGTCCAAATTAGGCGTGGTCTATGACCGTCTGATTATTGTGACGCCGCCAGTCAACACCTACAGCGACGTCATTATGCTCTCTAAATACGTCGACAGTGTGGCTGTGGTTTGCGAGCCGGATACGACAGAATCAACTGACCTGTTAAACGGCTTGCAACGTCTGCAAGATGCCGGGGCACCGATCGCCGGCATGGTCTTTAATAAAATGAAATCGGTCAGAACCCGCTATCCCACCCCCAGCAAGTTTTCCAATTTACTGGGCATACTGCGCAGGCGTTAAGCCTGTGAAGACTGTCAGCATCGTTTTGGGTAGACTACGCCCATCATGATCATTACCTGGCGTTTATGTTAAATCGTGCAGAATCTCGCATCTCATCATAGCTTTCACTTTCCTGCGCATTGTCAGCAACTTGTGACACTTGAAACCGTTGATGCAGCAAGTGAATGGCTTGCGCATCATCGTGAGCAGCAGTGGTTGATCCTCGGTGAAGGTAGCAACACGGCTTTCATCGATGACTATGACGGTACGGTGGTAAAGATTCATATTACCGGTAAGAAGGTTGTGCAGACTGAGCATGATTTTCTGATTTCGGTGGGGGCAGGGGAAAACTGGCACGAGCTGGTGACCTACTCCCTGCAGCATCATATGTATGGTCTTGAAAATCTGGCGCTGATCCCGGGCTCTGTAGGGGCGGCACCTATCCAGAACATCGGCGCTTATGGCGTCGAAGTAGCGAGTTTTATCGACAGCGTGGAATGTCTGGATGTGACGACAGGACAAAAGCAGGTCAAAACCACACAACAATGTCAGTTCGGCTATCGGGACAGTCTGTTTAAAAGAGACTGGCGGAATCGTTTACTGATTTGCACGGTGACGTTTCGTTTGCCCAAAAAGTGGCAGGCGGTGACAAACTATGGAGAACTTGCCGAGCTGGACAACCCGGGTCCTCAGACCATCTTTAATAAAGTCGTGTCTATTCGTCAGAGCAAGTTGCCGGATCCTGCCATTACGGGCAACGCCGGGAGCTTTTTTAAAAACCCCATTATCCCCGTCGCGCTGTATCACGACATTGCGTCCCGTTATCCGCAGTGTCCGGTATTCGCGGTGGACAATGAACGCGTAAAAATTCCTGCGGCCTGGCTAATTGATACACTCGGCTTCAAGGGCAAGCAGCACGGTGGCATTCACTGTCATGCACGTCAGCCTCTTGTGCTAACAAACGATGGTAATGGCAATGGTAAGCAACTGCTGGAATTGGCCAGATTGATACGTGACAGTGTATTGTCAGAATTTGGCATTATGCTTGAAAATGAAGTCCAACTAATTGGTAAACAGGGCGCACTCACACTATGACGTCCCAATCAGATGCAACTCGACTGGCGTTAATCAAGCAGCTTGCCGACGGCGCGTTTCACTCCGGTGAGCACCTTAGCGAACTATTAGGTATCAGCAGAGCGGCGATTTCAAAACACTGTCGGGCATTGGCCGAACTGGGCGTTGAGATTTTTTCTGTTAAAGGCAAAGGTTACAGACTTGCTCAGCCCCTGCAGCTGTTGGAGCTGAGTGAAATGCGGCGATATCTGCCAGCCATGTATGACTTTCCGATTGAGATCGTCAACATCATTGATTCCACCAACGATTACATTAAGCAGGCGGACAAGCGTAGCAATGGTATGGCGGTGCTGGCCGAAGCACAGACTGCCGGACGTGGACGACAGGGAAGACGCTGGGTGTCACCTTTTGGAGCGTCCATTTACCTGTCGATGTGTTGGCAGTTTTCGCAAGGATATGAAGCCATCAGCGGATTGAGTCTGGCGGTTGGCGTTGCGCTTATAGATGCACTTCAGGCATCTGGCATACAGGGAGCACAGGTTAAATGGCCAAATGATATCTACCTTGATGGTAAGAAAGTGGCCGGTATCCTGGTTGAAGTTGAGGGGCAGATGGGCGGCCAATGTGAATGTGTTATCGGCATCGGTGTCAATATTAACCTGCGTAGTGAACAGCCAGATATAGACCAGCCATGGACCGATCTTCGCGCACACGCAGATGCCGACATTAACCGTAATCAGATTGCGGTTAATCTGCTTAATGCCTTGACCCGCATTTTACAAGAATTTGAACAGCATGGTTTGACGAACCTGCAATCACAATGGCAGCAACATGATATTTTTTACGGCAGGACAGTTAATCTGATAAGTGGGTCTCAAGTAATAACAGGGACTGCCAAAGGCATCGACCATCGAGGCGGACTATTGCTGGAAGTCGACGGTGAGGTGAAGACATATTTTGGGGGCGAAATCAGTGTCAGACCAGCCTAGTATTTTGCTTATTGATGTGGGTAATACGCGCACCAAGTACTGTTGGCAACGTGGCAATTCCGATATTTCCGAGGTTGATGCGACTACCCAAATTGAAACGCTGAGTGAACGCATTGGCGAGGCTGATAAAGTGGTGGTCGCCTGTGTGGGCCATGATGACTGGCTTGCTGCCATACAGCAGGCGAGCATTGAACAGAAGTGTGAGCTGGTGACTGCCAGCGTGTCTGCAACGCATAACAATATCAGCTGCGCGTATGAGAATGTGTTGACACTGGGTGTAGACCGATGGTTGGGGATCATCGCTGCACAGCAGTTAACCGACAAACCCTATGCTGTGTTGCAATTAGGCACCGCGATGACCTGCGACGTGGTTGCCGACCGTGTTCATCAGGGGGGGTGGATTGCGCCCGGCTATCAGTTAATGAAACGCTCTGTGACTCAGAATACCGCCAAGGTATTTTGTGACGAGTCAAACGTGCATAAGCTGTCACTGGGACGTTCAACGCCTGAATGTGTAAGCCATGGTTGTATTGCGGCGCTGAATGGCTTTGTTCAGCAGACCGTGTCATGGATGCAGCAACATCACAATAGCTATGACATCTTTATCAGCGGGGGCGATGCCGACCTGGTAAACATTGATGAGGGCAATGTCACAAAGATTGAGCATATCGTGCTGCGTGGATTGGCCTCCTATTAGCTCCTAAAAGCTGAAAAAATGCAGCCTTTATCGCGCAATTGCTCGCCGTTTAAGCAATTACGTAAATAATCCCTGACTTTTTTGAATTTCGCCCCTTGCACGCATGAGATCATTACACTAGAATGCGCACCCACTTGATGCAGTGCCGACTTAGCTCAGTTGGTAGAGCAACTGACTTGTAATCAGTAGGTCGCCAGTTCGACTCCGGCAGTCGGCACCATCAATCTCTGGAGGGGTACCCAAGCGGTCAACGGGAGCAGACTGTAAATCTGCCGGCTCAGCCTTCGCAGGTTCGAATCCTGCCCCCTCCACCACTTTCTAAATGAGGTGGCCTGAGAATAGGTTTGCGGGCATCGTATAATGGCTATTACCTCAGCCTTCCAAGCTGATGATGCGGGTTCGACTCCCGCTGCCCGCTCCATACAGTGCTGATATAGCTCAGTTGGTAGAGCGCACCCTTGGTAAGGGTGAGGTCGGCAGTTCAAATCTGCCTATCAGCACCATCTTTCTCCCCAGCTCATTGATGGTATTGTTAACTTTGCTGGGATAATAGAAATGGCAAAAGAAAAGTTCGAACGTACGAAACCGCACGTTAACGTCGGTACAATCGGCCACGTTGACCACGGTAAAACCACACTGACTGCAGCGATCACTACTGTACTGGCAAAGACTTACGGTGGTAGCGCACAGGCATTCGACCAGATCGATAACGCTCCAGAAGAAAAAGAGCGTGGTATCACGATCGCGACTTCACACGTGGAATATGACACGCCTACTCGCCACTATGCGCACGTAGACTGTCCTGGACACGCTGACTACGTTAAAAACATGATCACAGGTGCTGCTCAGATGGACGGCGCGATCCTGGTAGTAGCAGCGACTGACGGCCCAATGCCTCAGACACGTGAGCACATCCTGCTGGGTCGCCAGGTAGGCGTACCTTACATCATCGTATTCATGAACAAGTGTGACATGGTAGATGATGAAGAGCTGCTTGAGCTGGTAGAAATGGAAGTACGTGAACTGCTTTCAGAATATGAATTCCCAGGTGACGACCTGCCAGTCATTCAGGGCTCAGCTCTGAAAGCACTGGAAGGTGACGCAGAGTGGGAAAAGAAAATCATCGAGCTTGGTGAAGCACTGGATTCATACATTCCAGAGCCAGAGCGTGCAATCGACAAGCCGTTCATTCTGCCAATCGAAGATGTATTCTCAATCTCAGGCCGTGGTACGGTAGTAACTGGTCGTGTAGAGCAGGGTATCGTCAAGGTAGGTGAAGAAGTAGAAATCGTTGGTATCAAAGAGACCACGAAGACCACTTG
>NZ_AUBH01000018.1 GCF_000429145.1 Aestuariibacter salexigens DSM 15300 | reverse complement strand
GCGATAGAATGTCTGTTGGCTTATCCCATATTGTCGGCACACATCATCGACTTTAAGGCCATTGTGTTTGCTGTTCAGGATCTTGACGATCTGCTGTAAGCGTCCGGTGATCGACACCTAGTCTTTTGCCACGCACCATGGCAGCAGTTGGTCTGTATTGGTATCTGGTTGCGCCGTTTGCTCCAGCAACATCACGATATAGTCGAAGGGTGTGAGCCCGTTTGCTTTCGCGGTTTCGATGATACTGTAAAGCATAGCACTGGCCGTTGCACCTTTGCCTGTGTTGCTGAACAACCAGTTTTTCCTTCCAATGACGAAGGGCTTTATCGCCCGCTCTGCACGGTTATTATCGATGGTCAGTCGCCCGTCTTCGATGTAACGCATCAGTTTATGCCATTGCCGCAGGCAATAATGAATGGCCTTGCCCATTGCCGTTTTCGGCGGCACCTGTAATGCGGATTTATCCAGCCAGGTTTTAAACTGCTCAAGTAAGGGCCTGGACTGTTCCTGCCTTGTTTGATAGCGCTGCTCTGGCGTAGCGTCTTTTAATCGCGTCTCTATCCGGTACAGCTTCTGGATATGATTCAATGCCCAGTTTGCTTTACCGGTTTTGTTTTTTCCTCTAGCGGTGCTCCCTTGCGCCGCTTCAGCTTCCTTAAACTTGCGGCGGGCATGGGCCCAGCAGCCAGCCAGTACTGCTCCTGTTTGCTCATAACCCTGATAGCCATCCACTTGCAGATAGCCGTCATAACCTTTCAGGAAGTCGACTGCACATTGGCCACTTCGACCAGGTTGATAGTCGTACAGTACGATGTTGGGTATCGGACTAGTGGTAGGTGAGTCTGTGCCTGTGCAGTACACCCACATATAGCATTGAGTCTTGTCTTCTTTGATGACGTTAACTGTGGTTTCATCGGCTTGTATCACCGCTTGTTGCAACAGGTGTTGTTTGAGTCGTTGATACAATGGCTCGAGTATTCTGCCGCATTGCAGCACCCAGTCCGCCATGGTCTTGCGACTTAGCTCAATACTGTATTGTTTGAACAGGCTCTCCTGACGATACAGTGGTAAGCCATATTGGTATTTACTGGTGATAATTTGACTGAGCAGACTCGGTGTCGCTATGCCTTTGGGGATAGGGCCAGGCGGCAGAGGCGCGATTTTAATCTTTACTTCGGTGCCCTGCTGCTCGCAGTGACGACAGCTGTATTTGGGGCGGATATGCTCTACCACTTTGACCTGGGCAGGAATAAACTCCAGCTTCTCACTGCGGGCTTCGCCCATCTGATGCAACTCACTGCCACAGCAATCACATACCCTATCTGTTTCGGGGATATCGTGGATAACCGTTTCCCTTGGTAAGTCCCTTGGCAATGGCTTACGCGCTGGCTTATTACGGGTATAGCTGATGCTCTCTTGTTCAACCGACTCAATAGCATCGACATCTTCAGCTTCATCAAACAGCTCACCCTGACCAGGGTGCCCCTCACTGCTGGCACCAAACTGACGTTGTTGCGCCAGCCGGAACTGTTCTTCCAGGTAACTATTTCTGGCCATAACGTCAGCCAGCAGCTGCTTTAATATAGCCGGGTCATCAGGAAGGTTTTGAATCGTATCTTGCATACCTTTACTCTAGTTGAGTGGAGGGTAACCTGCTGATTTTATTCAGACTATTTGGTGATCGATAATCGCTAATTATGATCTGTAGTTATAAGCCCACGGACTGGTACTGCAAGGGTGGATGACCGACGATATCAAAGCCTCCGAGTAGCCAATGTAACTGTTGCTCAGACAGTGTCATCGGCTCATCGGTTACCTTCTGGGGCCACTTGAACCTGTGTTTCTCAAGGCGCTTGTACCACAACGCAAAACCGGTCTTATCCCAATACAGAATCTTAAGCTTATCCCGCTTTTTATTGCTGAAGATAAACAACGCATCAATAAACGGTGACAGCAGTAGCTGCTGCTCAACAATCAGTACAAGGCCATTAATGGACTTACGGAAGTCGACGGCCTCAACATGTAAATATACCCGTGCTGGTTGCACAAACATCTTCATGACCGGCAGGCCTTCAACAACATCGCCACCCAAGTTGGCTCACAATTCGCTGGAATGTGTAGTTTGGCATTCTCATATTCCAGGACTATGCTGAGCTGAGGCGATGAAGGCACAACCATTGGTACAAAGGTATTGGCTTTGTTACGCAGTGCTTTACGCCGATTATAAAAGCTCTTGGTATTCAGAGCATTCTGTTCACAGAACACCGGGACCGTTAAGCCGCTCTGCTGTTGTTGTTCGATGATAGTTTGCAATTCGGCAAGGGTGCGCTTGGGCATGAGTATCTCCTCAATAGAGAAAATACCTATGCTCACTCAGCAACGTTAGGAAAAGAATGTGCTGTTCACCGGACGCTTACGATCTGCTCTTCATTGAACTTGGATTTACGCATTGTCGTTTCCTCTTACTCTTTCAGTTTAGTGAGAAAACTCCCAAATGCGATGGATTAATTCAGTGGGGAAAGGTCAATGGGCCTATACAAACAAAGTCACGCTAGCATTCTCCAGGCCAGGAAAACCAACGGACAATGCGTTTATCGAGTCACTAAACGGTAGCTTCAGAGACGAATGTTTGAACTGTCATTGGTTCGAATCGTTATCTGATGCTAAATTGAAAATCGAAGCTTGGCGAAATGACTATAATCAGAGTCGACCTCACCAAGCTTTAAATAACCTGTCGCCAACACAGTTTGCGGCATCCATTAAAAACTAACATGCCTGGTTCATCGGGCAAGTGGCACTAATAATGGGGGCCGGTCAGTTTATTGGAAATCTCATCAAAGTCATGGTGCTAAATTTGGGGGAGAGGTCAGTAAACTGCTTACCTCCTCCTTAATTAGTTCTTCAAACGTCTTCCTGTGGGATAACCCTAAATGTGAGTCATCTTTAACAGTCAATGAGCGAAACTTTAGTTCTCTGTTGACGTGAACATATTGCAAGTCGGAGAAATGACTAAATAGTGTGTCTTTTACTTCATTAATGCTCAAATTGAAATCGACTAGATTGAAAACACGATGTTTCCATGACTTGCTTTCTAATAGGTGTTGAAAAACGTCTAGCATAGTTTGAAGATGCAAAAAGGGACGCACTTGATTCCCATCTCCATTGATAAATAGCTTCTCTCCAAAAAGCGCTTTTGACAAAAACAAATTCACCACCGAATCATACCTAGTTGCATAGCCGTGCCCAAAAACAGTACCAACCCTAATAATACTTACACTAGGCAATCGATTATATAGCCTCTTTATTTGATTTTCTGCGAGATATTTTGATTGCGCATATGAGCCTATTGGCGACGTTGTGTCGCTAACAGAAAACATATCACTTCCCGCACCGTAGACTCCACATGTGCTCAGAAAAATAACTTGCTTAACATTTGAAGTTTCTTCTATAGCATCAACCAGCGATGCTGTTCCCCAATGATTTACGTGTTCATATTGATGACTAAATTCATCATTTAAGGGAGTCGAAGAAACTGCAGCTAGGTGTATGACGGTATCGTGTTCTTTCATTGCAGCCTTAAGTAAACGGTTGTCTAAAATATCACCCCTTTTAAAGCTAACGGTAGTACCTTTTAAAACTTCCAAGAGACTGCTCGTATTTTGAATTTTTAGCGTGTCATAAATAGTTATTTTTTTGATTGCTGACGACGCTGCGAGACGACTAACTAAATTTAGCCCTATATAACCAGCGCCTCCGGTAATGAGTACTTTCACCAAAAAACCTCACAGATGTGTGTGAAGACCACATTCTTGTTTGTTTTGTCCAGACCAACGCCCCTTACGCAGTTCAGTCGAAAAATCGTCGACATACTTTGATGTGCATGGCATACAACCGACACTTAAAAAGCCATCTTTCTCGAGTGGGTGTTCAGGCAGTTCGAATTGCTTTCTATACAAATAAATTGATTTTGAATCCCAGTTCAGTAAAGGATGATATCGAATAATTCCGTCGCTATTTTCTTCAATCCGTTTTTTACCTGCCCTGATGTTACTCTGATCAGCTCTTACGCCACTTAGCCAAACGTTATACCCTTTATAAGTTTCACGAAGAGGCTCAACTTTATTTCTCATACAACATAGGTCACTGTTCTCAGCATACAAAAACTTGCTTCCCGCCATAAGCTCCTTATAGGTATGATTGGGTTTGACTTTGATGAGATTTAATTTAAGTGTCCGAGCAACTTCTTCTGCAAAAAGATGAGTTTCTGGAAATAAGAATCCAGTATCCAACATAAAAATCGGTATATCCCTATTAATTTTTGATATCAGATGTAGGAGTACCATGCTCTGAGTTTGAAACGACGATGTCATAAAGACCTTGAGACCTTTGGCCTCAAACCGTGCAATTTCTGACATAATCTCGTGTTCTGTATTTTCGAAGAGCCTTTGATAATCTAGGACATTTAGCATTTCAATCTAAACCTTCTTTGTAACTAATTAGCTCCGTTTTCCTCATCAGAACTGCCCTTTGTGACGCCTTCATTGTCTGAGAGCCAGTCCTCCTTCTCTTGAAATGTATCGTATTTTGTGCAACTTTGTGTATGAAGCCACGCGTTAATGTTTCGCAATTCCAATGCCAGTCTTCATAAGCAAATCCATTTTCCATGTCCCTTTTAGTAAATGGGCACACTTCGTAGATAGAACGATGACATAAGCATAGGGCATCCCAGTAGTTGCCTGCTCGTAAAAATCGTTTATCGAAAACAGTTGACTCCTGGTCAACCTTCTTTAATATCCCGTTTGACCCTTCGAAAAACCAATTATATGCGGGATGTACGATAAAATTTTTGGACGCTTTTGCGACGTTCATCGATTCAACTAACCAATTATAAGACCAAAAGTCGTCGCCATCTAAAAAGGCAATGTATTCTCCTTGAGACACTTTTATAGCTTCATTGCGCACTAAGCCTTGGTCCCCATAATCCAGAGTTAATATTTTAGCGCGTCGAGAGTACATTTCGACTATTTCCTTTGTTAATTTATCTGGTCTATCAGCACATATAATCGCCTCAATATCAAAACCATTACTAACAGAATAATCAATACACTCGAAAAAATTAACTAAACTTTTTGCTGCCAACATTCCTTCTCTGTGTGCTGTGAATATTGCAGAAATAGTAAATTCTCTTTTAGACATCAAAGGTTATCCCAGAGTTTTTTAGTGTAGCTTTCCATAGAGTGTTCACTATTAACGTATTCTTGCAATAATCTTGATTTCTCAATAATTTCACTTTCTGATGCTGAAAAATATCGCTCAATTGCGTCTAAAATACTATCGACACAAAGGTTACTTTCAATAATCCAACTATTATTTTGATTCACCAAGTCTGAGATTCCCTCTACACGCGCACAAATTAATGGAACACCGAACGCAGCGACATCTAGAAGTATCGTAGGTATTCCGTCCCACTCTGAAGTGTACAGCCAGCAGTCGCAGTTAAATAAAGGCAGTTCATTGAAGGACGAATACTCCCCTTTATAGTGGACGTTTGCCGGCAGCACACTCAAATAAGAATTACTGTCCAATACAGGCTTTCCCCAAACCCAGAAGTCGATGTCTGGACACTTCCGAGCCACGTCTAAAACGAGATCGAATCGCTTTTGTCTATCTAATCTTCCAGCCCAAAAAATTACTTTTTTCGACCGCGCATTATTGATAGTGATGTTTTGTTCAGCGATGTTAAATGGTAAATAAACATTGTCAGCAGGTGAATGAAGCGTGATTAGTTTTTCCGAAAGAGAACCAGTCAAACCATTAGCTGATACAAGTTGATCTCTGAGAAAGTGGCTATCAGTGAAGATTTTTGTCAAAAACGGGAAGGTATTATCGAAATACATCGAAGGGTATCCAACCCTTTGGCCTCTCATGTTTCGGTCCCAACAAAAGTAATATCCAAAAATCTTCAAATATTCACTTAATTGAGAACCAAACTTCGATATTGTAGACCATGCAAGCCCGCTGTTGACGTTTATAAGAATTTCACATTCAACACCTCTAATGACGTCTACAAGTAATTTCTGTCTATCCAAGTCTGTGAGGCCTAAAATGAACGGTGATAGGTCGAGAGATTTAATATTTTGAGGAAACCACTCAGGTTTGGACATATCACTTTGGTCGGTTCTTATTAGTAAGATTTCTCCACAGTGAACTTTTTGAACCAAGGCTTTACATAACTGACCTGCTACTTTTGCTGCGCCGCTCATCCGGCAATGAGGAATGGTCACTATGATTTTGAAACTACAGCTACTAAGCTCTCTTTGGACGTCGCGGATCCTTTGATAGAACAAGTTAGCACCGTGAAAAACGCCTGGTATTGCGACATGCCTTACGGTTTCAGAGTAACTAACTGTCGGTTCGACAGTTTCTACACGTTTAAAAATTTCTCTAAAAATTGTTGAATTTAAAGTATTTTCTTCTTCGTCGCACAATGAGATCAAATTCTCTAATGTGCTGATTTCACTATTTGTTATCGGAACATTACAAGAAACAACGTTAGGTGAAAATTGAGTTAGATGGTTGCCTTCGCATAAATAGTGAAGTAGTGCAGGAGTTTTACGCGTTAGGTTATTTTCTCTTAGATAATATTGGTTATCAAACTTGTTTGAAAAAGGTCTGTTTTCGTATATTCCATGAAACATAAAATGCTCTAGCAAGTTTATGTTCTTAGCATTCGCAAGGTCTCTGTTTAATTCACGATAGGTTCTTTCGCAAAAAATTGGCGTAAAGGAGATTCCAAAACTGGACCCAATTAACAACCAATGCACTACTAACAAGTCATCAGGCAATTCTAGACTACCGAAATTTTGTTTTATCTGATTTTTGTAATAGCGATAATCGAAAAGTGGGGATGGACAGACGCCATGCCAAAGTATCCTTTCCGTAATGTTACCAACAGGCTCTCCAACACATTGGTTTCCAGCTAGCAGTGACTCAACATAGGGCTCATAGGTCAACTTAGATAGTTTTGCTTCCAGCAAAGTGTTTAGCTCACTTTTATCTAAAGACTCTAAAAAAGTGTTGCACTTGAAAATGTCCTTTACTGAAAGAGTTTTATGCCCACTTAGCTTTTTTGCAACTTGATTAAATGCCTTTTCAAACTCTGCGCTAGGATAGCGCCCTTCATTCAATCCATGATTTGCAAAATGCTCTAGTCCATCAATGTTTTCCTCTGCCACGTCAGGGTTATTACTAAGATAAAACTTTCCGTCAAAAAGTTTGAAGGGGCGAAGCCCTAGTTCTATTCCGAATATTTTGTAATGTTCGTAAGCATTTTCTGAAGAAAACTGGTGTTGAATTCCTATATCGACAGCCTGCTTTGAGTAATACTCGCTATTGAACATATTACGTCCTGTATCCAAGTAATCTAATGTAGAGTCGGACTGGAGGGGAGCCCGACACTTTGTTAACCACCTACCATTTAGATACGCAAGGAATTTTGCTTTTATCACAACGGTTAGCATACTTTTGTGCTATGTCACGGACTTCTTCCAATAAACCTACTTCCAGTATAGTAGGGGATAAACCTAGAGCTAAAAAGCTATCATTTGAGACATGTAATTCGTTTTCATCTGCTTCTTTTCTTGGATTTTCTAGATACTGAACTTTAGCGTTTGTTATATCTGCAATCATCTTTGCCAGATCTCTTACCCGGTGAGTTTCTGTCATTTGGTTGCGAATAACAACCCGCTCGCCTTTGTTAGGCGGGTTACTAATGGCAATTTCAATGCACTTGCATGTGTCAGATATATGAATAAAAGCTCTGGTTTGACCACCTGAACCATGTATGGTCAAAGGATAGTCTATTGCCGCCTGCATTAAAAACCTGTTTAGTACCGTACCGTAATCGCCGTCATAATCGAATCGGTTTATTAGTCTTGGATCGAGTTTTGTTTCCTCAGTTTGTGTACCCCAAACAATTCCTTGATGGAGATCTGTCACTCTTATTTGATCATTTTTATTATAGAATTGAAAAAGTAACTGATCTTGGGTTTTTGTCATGTGGTAAATCGAACCAGGATTAGCTGGATAAAGTATTTCTTTTTTGACATTCTCTTTTGAGTCAGTTGGAATCTCAATATTCAAATATCCCTCAGGTATAGCCATTCCTGCGGTACCGTAGCCGTAAACCCCCATTGTCCCCAAATGTACAATGTGAACATCAAGTCCGAGTTCCGCAACGACCGCTAAAATATTATTAGTAGCATTTAGATTGTTATCTACAGTATATACCTTGTGTCTGACTGACTTCATTGAATAAGGAGCAGCGCGTTGCTCTGCAAAATGTATGATTACTTCCGGTTGATACTCACTAATTATAGACTCTAATCTATGGATTTCTTTAGCAACATTAATATTCTCAAAACGGATATTGTTACCAGAAACCTCTTTCCATGCTTTGATTCTATTTTCAATAGTTGCTATTGGAGTTAATGATTCCACACTCAACTCATTATCAATATTACGTCTTGAAAGATTATCCAGAATAAGGACTTCGTGTCCTCTATTTGATAAATATAAGGATGTTGGCCATCCACAAAACCCATCGCCACCTGCTACTACTATTTTCATTATATACTCCTATTAAAATTTTTCTTTTGCTCGATCGTTTTTGGCAAGAAAACATTTAACGGTGTTTGAGCAAACCAGCCTATTTCCTGCCTGATTTTCGTACAGTCAAGAACAGCGTATTGCGGATCAATCGGTCTTCTAGGTAAAAACTGTTTTTTGACAGAACGCTGTAATTGTTCCTCAATCATAGAGATAATATCTAAAGTTGATGTTGCAATGCCAGATCCAACATTCCAAATCCCAAAATCCAAGTCTGTCTCTGCTACCCGAATGATGGCAGACGCCACATCATTGGCATCTAAATAATCACGCTTCTCTTGACCATCTCCGAAAATGGTTAATACAGAGTCCTTTAATAAGCATTCAAAAACCACGTTTACCAACCCCTGAGATCTTCCCATTTGCCATTTGCCAACAGGGTTCCCCACTCTTAAGATTAACACACGTAGACCACTAGTTCTGTGTAGATATAGCAGACACTCTTCAATTATTTTTTTTCCAAGACCATAAGGACTCATAGGTTTTAATGGATGATTTTCTGCGACTGGCTTTTGAATGGAATTTCCATATATTTGGCCCCCACTAGAAAGATAAATCACCCTGATTTTCTTGTTGTACCTTGTAATCTTTTCTATGATATTTATGCAAGTGGTAAGATTTGAGTTTATCTCTGCCATTACATTTCCAGTTGCTGGTACTGAACATGAGGCCATATATATTAATGTATCGTGGTTTACAGCTAGTTCTTTAATTTCTGTTTCCGTAAGTGTCCCCTCGGTAAAAAATTGAAATCTAGACCAATCATCACTCGGCTTTGATCTACAAATAACAGAGAAAAACAACTTGTTCTGCAACAGACACTCAATAAGGTGTCGGCCTAAAAATCCAAATCCTCCGACTAATATGAATTTTGACGATGATTGCATTGCTACTTTCCGCACACACTTGAGACAATTCTTACTTTCACTACAAAACCTTATTATTCTTCTAAGCCTCGTTACCAAGGCTGGTACTTTTTAAATATAAAAACAAAGCGTTATACATTTTCATTTTTACACTATTTTAAGTTGCTGGATAGCGAATAGCTTTTAAGTTGAAACACTCTATGGTATTTCTGATACCTCGAGTTGGCTTCAATTGAGCTTGATGTGACCATCCTGGAAAAATATTGATATTGAGCTTGTCTACCAGTGGGACATACAAACAGATACTTGAAAGAATCTTATTGTCACCCGAAAATTCTACGTTACTACCTATGAAAGCGCCGTGTAAACGGCACTGGTCACCATTCGCGCCAAAAACCATTCCACGATCGAATTGTCCAGGAGATGTTATTGCCATTAGTACACTTCCATACTCTATTGGGCGCCATAGCATTTGAACGAAATATAGGCATGGAGTCACATTTGATTCCTGCCATTGATAACATGTTGGGTTAAACGAAGAGTCATGAAGCTTAGCGCCTGAAGTTAGACCCTTACGCTCTAGCAAGCAAGCACTAGAAAGACGGGCATCAGCGCTAATTAATAAAAGCGAAAAAACAAATGGATTGCAATCCTCGTTACATATTAACTTCTCTGCCCAAGTCTCTTCATTTGATGATGAGTACTCCGAGGTACTAACGAGCAGTATAAAGTTATATTTATTTTTGTGTGCTTCGATAAGGGCTTCAGTGTCTTCATGTCCGAACCATACGAGTAAAGAGTTTTTTCGCTCCTTTATATCTGATAACGTCTTAAGAGCTGACAAACATACGTCTTTATCTAATCCGCAAACGTCCTGTTCTATGTGGACATTGCTATTACACAAGGCCCAGCAGATTGGAGATAGTTTTTTGGTTTTCTCGTTCTTAAGGGCATGGCGGATGAGAGCGCTAATGGCAGATTGTATAGATTTTCTCGTGTGCACCCACATTTAGCTATTCTCCAATAAGATAAGTAAGCATAGATACAGATGGTGATATATAGTAAACTTCTGAACTGATAATTGTTGCTCGAGTGTTTTTTCTGTCAGTTCTTTTTCCGTTAATGTAAGATATGTCTCCATTGCATTTTCAAGCTCTCTAACGTCTTTGTAATGCAAAAAATTTTCGTTAAGCACTTCCCGTGCGGCTCCAATATTGGTGAAACAATATTGGCCGTAGCTAATGTTCTTAAAAAACCTGCACGCTAAATAATTTGCGTTTACTTGGCCTCTGCCAGCGACCGTAGGAGAAAGTCGTGCTGAATTGACTAACATTGCGTTTTGTGCAGACTTGGCATTGTCAACTTGGGAGAAATCCAATCCGAATGAGTCACAAACACGTTTTAATTCCTCTATCTCGTCGTGATTACCCCAAGAGGATTTCCATACAGTGCCGTTAAATACAACCAAATTCGAAGATACGTTTGGATTAGGTTTCAAAAACTCAGATGGATGATAATCAGTTCCCCACGGTTGAGCTAATACTCTTCTTCTCGGACAATAAAAACTAAGTCGGTCCAATACAGTGACGCTCTGTTCGTTTGAGAATGCAGTATGTTCTCTGTCTCCTATCCGCTTGGGAGACTTAGTAATAGCTTCAACTAGTCCCCGATCAAGAGCGAACTCGTTACCAGCTGGAGGATCTACATGAAAATCGATTATATATGGAGATGCTTCTACTACTTTCCATAAATTGTTTGCTCTTCCATAAACAAATATCAAATCATCCCTAGATATTTCGACTGAGTCATCATCATCGTCAACCCAAAAACAATCAATTTTAAAGCGAGAAAAAACGTTGCGATAGGCCTCAAATATGAAGCGATGAGAAAGGTGCGAATCTTTAAGACCCCAAAAAAATATACGTTTAAAACGTAAAATTAAATTACATAGTTTCTCGTCTGTATAGCTTTCTCGATTTAAATTCATCAATAATACGACTCGACTCAGGTTACTGGAGGTATGTGCGCTTTAGAAACGATATGGCTTCTTTTACCTGAGAGCGCCAGTGTAATTCATTAGTTTTCATTTCAACGCTCACATATCCGTCGTACTGTACGTTTTGTAAAGCTTTCGCAGCTTCGGCATGTTGGAGTGTGGGTTGAGAGAAGTCTTTAAGATTGGCCTCAGACACATGAAAGTGAGAGTAACGCCCACGATAACACATTACATCTCGAGTGATATCACCCCCGCCTAGAGAGACACAACCAATATCTAGTTGTAAACCAATGTTCGAAAATCTGCATGTATCCATTGCCTCGATAATACTTTTTGAATCGACAAGAACATTGTTGCCGTAGCATTCTGGAACAGGCTCTATTAAAAGTTGAAATGAATACCCCCGCAAGACTTCATCTAACTTGATCAACCTTTCAAGAACTAACTCTTTCTTAAAATCATCTTTTTCCCAATCAACTTTTCTAACTGACGGAGCGCCCAGAATCCCGTATCTCACTCCCAATCTATTAGCCAACGATGCAACTTCTGCTAGAACCTTGCAGAGGCGACAGAAACTCTTTTCTGACTTAAATAAGTGTAACCCTTCTCGCCCGAAAAAAAGCGATTGGAAGGCAACTACTTCTAAGCCTGTCTCACTTAAAACTTCTTTATAAAGTTTGATACACTTTTCGTAATCATCAGAAGAGTTTAGAATTCTTTGAGGCAGCAATTCGACACCATCAACACCCAAATTTGCCAAAAGACCCAATCCTTCTCTCTCGTAATTAGAAGGCCAGGCTATGCTTGATAGACACATTTTCATTTGGGAGTTCGCTGCTTTTTTGACGACGATATGAATGACTTTATCTCACTGAAAACTTGTTCTTTATCAAGTAAGTAACCATCTCGACCCTCGAGTATATTTGAAAATTTTGTCTTTATGTCATAGACAACGGAGTTTTCCTTATCAGAGTAACCAACGTTTTTGTTGAAGCAGTGCTTCATTAATTCACTTGTTCTAATAGGTTGGGTTGCAAAGTGAATTAACCTGATATCCTTTTCCAAAACATGGGCCATATCCATAGTTAATCTATGAAGCGGGTACCACTGAAATACGGAGTCAGTGTTAATCTGGTTGACCATGTTATCATTCATCAAGTCGTATATGATATTTTTCTTTAACCCATCACCAAACAAGCCCGGCAATCTAATAATGAATACTTTTTCAAAGAGTCTTTTTATTTGTTCTTCTACTTTAAATCTATGCAGTCCATATGGAAGAAGTTTCTCTGTATTCACCAACGAATCTTCCGTCTTTTCTATGGGGTCATGAAACACGTCGACTGTAGATATAAGTACAAAGTTCTTTACTTCAATAGTTTGGAGAATTTCTAAGAGAGAATTTATATTGTCCCAATCAGCTTTAGAGTTTTGGTTAGCCCACCATTTAACCGCCGAGACACCACAACATACCATTAAATCAAAAGTGTGGCCTCTCATCTCTTTAAAATTTTTGCTGTTATAAAATCTGTCAAATGCCATGTGGCTGCATATATTTGCACCAACAAAGCCAGTGTGTCCTACAATCGCGTCCATAAATGACCTATCCATTCCTCGAAATGATGTTCAACACTCTCTCTGCAGCAACAAAAATTGTGTCAATTTTTCCTGACATGACTTTAATCACGCGTCCATCTCCTTTGACATAACAAGCTCTATTTTCTTCAATGCCAATTGGCTTTGTTTTCATAGAGAGTTGCGGTGATAGGTATTTGAATTTTTCCTTAAAATTAGGTAGGTATTTTGATATCTGATTTTCCATATCCAAACGTATCTTTTCTTCTTCTTCTTTCGAGAAGTTACTTAAACGCTTCTCAGCATCGTGCAAATTATCGAATTTTCCTAGAGGGGTCAGTGGAACGCTTGATAATGTGCAGATTGAAGGGTCCTCTGTCGGGTAAACCGATGCTAGTGGACCATCTACGAGAGTGAGTGCAAATGACTCGTAAACTGACTGATAATAGAACAGTATTGTCGGTTCATAAAATATATTATCGTCATACGAAAAAAGCTTAGACCATGTTGCATCTATCAAAAAATCAAATCGAGCGTTTTTAACGGTTACGCTGTCATTCTTTTCAGTAATGTCGTTTTTTGATATTTTTTCATTAAAAACGATTATGTCTTCAAGATCTTTTCTAAAAAACTCCCTCGCCTCACTAACTTTAATAACTTTCTCGTTAGTTTTGACTACTCCCGCAACGTTTCTCAATTCAAAGCCTAATGTTTCTAAACTTATTTCCTCAAACTCAATACCTGAGCTTGCCATTATTGCTTTGTACGTTTTAAAGTCTAGCAGAGAATCGCCGATTGGTATGGCATAGTAGTTGTTAGGAACATCTTCAATAAATTGCCCATAACGCTCTAAAAATCTACTGAATCCATCTCTAGATTGCAGTCTTGTTTCGTAATCCCTGGCGTAATGAAATCCGAGATGTAACCTATTTTGATTAAGACCTGATGCACCTGTGAAAATATCGTCATCTCTTTCAAATAGAGTTACATCCATACCTAAGTGGACCATGTAACTCGCTAAATGACACCCGTACCAGCCGCCCCCTACGATTGCAACTTTCTTTTCATAATTTTTCATTTGTCGACGAACGTTCTGTTATGTGAGAATCGAATCATTACTTAATCTTAGCACTGATTGTAGATAATGAGATTGGGTCTGCTAACTCTAATTGGTGATGTCTGAGTACGCCTGATTGCCGAATAAATCCTGTTATCGTAATTTTAAAAATTCGTTTATACGTCAAATACTCAAAACTGTTGATTAGCAGTATACCTACCTGAAATTTGCACTCCGACCACTAATTTTATAACTTGAAAGTATTTCGATATTCCTCACATAGTGTTGCAGCTTCCCCAATGCCCTTGAGTTGGCCGCGCTCTAACCAAATAGCCCTTTGACACAAGTTAACCATTGTGTCAACTGAGTGGGATACCAATACCACTGTTTGCTCTGAGTTTATTCGGTCGAGAATAACACTGCGAGCCTTTTTTTTAAACCCTTCATCACCGACACCCAATACTTCATCGATAAGCAGCACGTCTGCTTGCATTTTTACCGCAATTGAAAAGCCAAGGCGTGCGCGCATTCCGGCGGAGTAGGTTTTCACTGGCTCCTCAAATGCTCCTCCTAATTCCGCAAACTCATTCACTTCATCAAGTTGCGCAATGGCATCAGCCTTAGTGTTACCCAATAGCATGGCGGAGACGATGGCATTGTCTCTTCCCGAGAGTTCATTGTCGAAGCCAGCTGCTAGCGTTAATAGCGAAACACTGTTTCCAAAAAATTCGATATTCCCCTGATCTGGCGCTATTATGCCCGCAAGCACTTTCAATAATGTGGATTTTCCACAGCCATTTCGTCCTAGTACACCAAGCGTTTCTCCTTTTGTGATATTAAATGTGATATTCGATAGTACCCGGTGTTTTTTGTGCCTAAAAAAACTCTGACGCTGCAAATATTCAATTCCGACACCGTTAAGTTTTAATGCGAATTCCCTGCTCATCGGATCACCAGTCTTGGATATTTGAGGTCGAAGAACTGTGTGATCTTTATGCTCATAATCAAAGCGATGATAGCAATGCCTGTTATATTTCCTAGGCTCTGCCAGTCAGGCCATTGATTTTCCAACAATGCACCTCTATACATGGCGATGAGGTTGGCAAGTGGATTCAATAAAAACGCATCATGGTGTTCTGGTAGAACAACTTTACGATAATCATAAAAAATACCTGATGCAAACATGCCCATTGTGGTCATAGTCATAACAATAAATTTTAGGTCAGGTATAAACGGCACTAGTGCAGAAGAAATGATAGCTATGGGCGCAATGACAAGCGCTTGTATTAAGAACAACAATGGTACAGCTATCCATTCAATGCTTGGTTTATAGTTATTGATTAACACAAGTACAATCATGAGCAAAAATACCACTGCGGACTTTATCAAATCTTGGAGCACTACAACTGATGGAAAGAACACCTTAGGTATACTGACTTGGTTCATAAGTCCGCCACCTGCTACAATGGCGTTCGCTGAATTATTGACTGAACGGGAAAACCATAGGTAAGGTATCTTTCCGCACATCAAAAATACAATGAAGCCTTCACTTCTGTTTCCCAGAAACACTCCAAAAACCAAGTAAAAAACAGCAACGAACAATGCTGGTTCCAAAACCCACCACAAATAACTTAGGTAGCTCTTAGATGCCTCGGCTTTGAGATTAAGAAAAACCTTGGTAATAGTGAGTTGAAAGAATTGGTTACTTGTCAAATGATGCTGCCTTAGTCGTAGTTCTTAATAAGATTTATCGAATAGTTACACCGGCGTGTACAGTTATAGTCTGATCCGCGCTAGAATACTGTGTCTTATCAGAAAAAACTACACAACACTGATCAATTGGCAATGTTCGTGTAGTTTTTGGCTTATTATATCAATCACTTTCGACAGAACGGATACAACATTGGAACGTCTTATTACTTGGAGCGAGAATGTGCTCAGTTTGTTGGGATTGTCTCTTTGCAGGCTGAATGTTGACATGATATGCCAACACGGGGAGCAACTTATATTGCTCGGTTGGTTTGCAAGTAAAAGTACGCATAGCGAAATCGCTGTCGTTAATTCAGGACAAAGCTTTGGCTCAGTTCGTGGAATTTTTAAATTTTCACGAGATGATGTTAAGTCACGGTTTTCTCTAAGTTCTGATGAGCAGTGTTTCGGCTTCTTGCTAGTTGTTGATGAGCCTTGTAAACCTGAAGATATCAAGTTCAAAGCAGGTATCCTTACATTTCCTCTCTGCAAACAAGTGTATACATGCACGTCAAATTTAGACGAAATGATTGCACACGCTGGCGATGATACAGAGAAAGCACAAGCATTTTTGACTAATGGTGGTTTTGATGTTGATGCGTCGGGAGCCACCATTGTAAGGCAGCCGCATCGCAAGCTAGACAAAGATTTGGATAGAATCAAACAGAGATTGGATAGCTTTGAGCTTCACACCCAGGGGTACTTGCAAACGTGTAAAGAGACTGTATTGCCTGAAGTGCACAAAATCTGGAAAGCTCGAGTGGAGCGGAAAAACAATTACAGTGTTAAGCGATTCGGGCAATGTTCCAATCCGATTTTGTCAGTCATTGTTCCACTCTATGGTCGTTATGATTTTATGCAGCATCAGATTGCACACTTTTCTCATGACGAAGCAATGAGAGGTGTTGAATTAATCTATGTTTTGGATGACCCTCAGCTTACGCATGAATTGAATGTGGCATCTAAGGGAGTGTTTGAAACGTTTAAGCTTCCATTTACAGTAATTTTCTCCTCTTTGAATCTCGGGTATGCAGGTGCAAACAATCTTGGAGTAGAAGTCGCCCAGGCAGACCATATATTGTTATTAAACTCAGATATTATTCCTACACGTTCTGGTTGGATAACTGATTATCTTGAACAGTTTAAGACTCTACCCGATTGCGGGATTTTGGGCGCAACACTTTTATATGAAGATAGTACTGTTCAACACGTCGGTATGGAGTTATATGAGGACGAAAGTTTTCCTGGAATATGGGTCAACCATCACCCATGCAAAGGCGTTCCTTTTTCACTTTTAAAATTAACTGGTGGGTGCTCAGAAGTTCAGATGACTACAGGAGCTGCAATGCTATTGAAAAAATCTCTTTTCAATGAACTTGGTGGTTTCGAACGGATGTATGTGTTAGGAGATTTTGAAGACTCTGATTTGTGTTTAAAAGCGATTAATGCAGGTAAGAAGATTTACGTTAGTCACGATGTAGTTCTCTATCATTTGGAGCGTTTGTCACAGAATATGCTCGAGTCTGGGGGATGGAAGTATAAGCTCACTATAATGAATGCGGTATATCAGGAAAGTCGTTGGAGACCGCTAATAGAAAGGATAACAGCATGACAGAGAATGATTCACGGATCCTTATCTTGTCTCATGGTCACCCGGATATGGATAAAGGTGGCGCCGAAGTGGCTGCGTACAATATGTTCAAACAGCTACTTTGCCGTGACGCTGATGTTTACTTCATGGCTCGTTCTGGGTTGGTGCCGCATGGTGGTACGGCGTTTTCTACGCATCACTCAGAACGAGAGATTCTGTTTCACACTACCATGGATGATAGGTTTATTTTTTCTAACATCAAAACCAGACATTTGTGGCAAGAGTTTCGCGACCTTTTGACATTATTGAAACCCAAGGTGGTGCACTTACATCACTATTTTCTATTTGGTTTAGAAGTTTTAGAAGAAATAAGAAAAGCGTTTCCGAACGTGAAGGTCGTACTAACGTTGCATGAATATCTCGGAATTTGTCATAACAAAGGACTGATGGTGAAGACAAACGGTCGTTTATGCTACCGAGCCTCACCAAGGGATTGTCACTCTTGTTTTCCAGAAAAGCAACCTGGGGACTTCTTTCTTAGAGAGCAATATATCAAACGAATGTTTGCCAATGTAGATACGTTTGTAGCGCCGTCGAAATTTTTAAAGGAGCGATATGTAGAGTGGGGGATAAGCCCCACTTTAATTAAGGTCATAGAAAACGGTCAAGAACACGTTAGTTTAAGTAATCATTCAGAGAAGTCAGGTGAGGTTTGCCGGTTAGCCTTCTTTGGGCAAATCAACCCGTATAAAGGGATCGATACCTTGTTGAATGCGCTCACACAGCTACCAAAAAGTGTGCGAAAAAAAATCGATGTGGAAATACATGGCGCAAATCTTGAAAAGCAGCCGGGAGTGTTCCAAGAAAAAGTACAGAGCCTTGTTTCGAAGCTTGGTAAGGCTGTAAAGCTTTTCGGTCCATATGATTCAAGAGAGTTGCCTGCTCTTCTTAGCCAAGTTGACTGGGTGGTCGTTCCTTCAACATGGTGGGAGAATTCGCCAATGGTGATTCAGGAGGCTTTCTCTTCCAAAGTACCGTTGATAGTGAGTGATATTGGGGGAATGGCAGAAAAAGTAGAAGATGGGAAAACAGGTCTTCATTTCCGAGCTGGAAACAGTATGGATTTGGCTAGAGTGATTGAAAAAGTTGTTAAAGACTCTTCACTTAGAGGCAAACTCTCTGAAAATATTAAGCCACCAATGTCTATTGAGCAGTGCGTAGACGAGCATGTGGCGCTTTACTTCGCTTAGTTGAGAGAACTTCTCTTAGTTCATGTATGAAGCATTGAAACTGTTTTCAAATCAACGATGCTTCAAGTCTATGCGGCACGGCACTGCGATTTTGTATACAGGAATAATATGGCAATGAAGAAAATTGCGGTTATTGGCAAACCAGGTTTTATATCTCACAGCTATCGCAAATCGCTTGAGCAACTGAATAAAGAGGTAGGTCTTAACACGGGAAACCTTGCTTTTTGGTATGCGATGTCGGAACACGTAATTGGAGAGAAGGACTATTTTGGCTGGACAGTTGATCCTAGAGTGTTGGCTGAGAATTACGATGTGATAATGTTTCCCGCGGCAAACCAGCTCAATCCTGATTGGGATATGGATATTCTTGCTAATTTGTTCGAAAAAGCTAACTTGCCGCTTTTAATCATAGGTTTGGGTGCGCAGGCAGACTATATTGGTGAAAAGCTTAAATTTAATGCCGGCTCCAAACGTTTTATGCGTGTAATCAGTGAAAGAGCATACAAGATAGGGGTTCGTGGTGAATACACTGCACAAGTACTTCATGAAAATGGTGTTGAAAATATAGAGATCACCGGCTGCCCTTCAAATTTTATTAATCCAAACCCAGAGTTGGGGCGATTAATAGAGAACAAGCTCTCAAATCTATGTAGTATTGATAGAGTGGCAATCAATGTTGATATCACTCAAAAACTAAAGGATGTTTTGCCAATATTTTCTAAATGGGGTAGCGAGGCGTATTCAGAAATCATTTGTCAGGCTCCAATTGAAGTACTGACTCTTGCTCATTTTCGAACTGTCGACCTTCCCCCCAATGTCCTTGATAAATATAGAAAGTTATTTGCACCATCATTATCACCTGACGCTTTTACTAAACTGGTTGACCAATCTTTCTCAACATATTTCGACACAACAGAGTGGCTATATAAATTACGAAAGTTTGATATATCGGTTGGGACGAGAATGCACGGTAACATGCTCGCTTTTCAAGCTGAGACTCCGTGTATCCTTTTTCCGCATGATTCGAGGCTGTCTGAACTCGTTGATGGAATGAAATTGCCCCGGTATTCACTGGATAAGCTGACGTCCACCACGTCACTGGCAGAAGTTGTTCAAAAATGTGAGTTTAATGCTAAAAGTTATGACTCTAACAGGGTGATGCTGGCAAAGAGGTACACCGATATTATTAATAAGACGGGGTTAGATTTTGATAGCTCCCTTCGTTCACTTGCAAATTATTAATGCGGATAAGTCAGGCGTTTGATGTTGAAACAATACTCAATTTATTTGTTATGGTACTAAATGAAACGCATAATTTTTCACGTAGGGCCTCCGAAAACTGGCAGTTCTGCTATTCAGAACTGCTTGGCTGAAAATGCTAAGCAGCTAAGAACACATGGCATTCTATACCCACTACATAATAGAGACTCAAACTTTGTCAGTTCGGGTAACATGGACAGCGTCTTCTCGAAGAATTCAGAGGGAGAGTGGACATTTAACCAGCTGAAATGGCAAGAGCTTGAAGCAAGGTTCAGGAGAAGTACATGTCACACGTTATTGCTGTCATCTGAATTTTTTTTTAGCAAAATGGAAGAAATAACAGAGCATATAAGCCATGCACATTTTATAGCTTATATAAGAGATCCTCTTGCCACCAGAGAGTCTGAGTATAATCAAGGCGTAAAACGTCATGGTCAAACTGCAGCCTTCAATCACTTAGCCGTGGTAAGCCCAGGGAGGTTGGAAACACTTATCGATTCTTGGCATAAGTTCGGTGGGCATCGCTTTTCTCTGCGTATGTATCACGATACGCTTTTCGAGGGTGGAAATTTAATTACAGACTTCCTCGTTACCATAGGAGCTGGGAACCTTACGGAGAAAGTAAAAAATAAATTAATCAATCGCTCATATTCTTTTGAAGCGTTGGAAGCAAAGCGCTTTTTGAATCAGTATGATATAAAAGGCTTGAATAGCGAACTTGACCTCGCATTACAAGCTTACGATGGGGACATTACCCAATATTCGCTCTATCCCCCAAAGATATATAATCAGAGGAGACAAGAGTCGATTGAGCACTTATTACGTCTGCGTGATACATGCAAGTTGCCTTTTATCACAGAGTTTATAAAAGCACTTAAAAAAGACTCTCCCCCTTTATATTTTGAGCAAACCAGTGTTCCTCAATACATGGAGGATGTTGGCAGGTACTTATCGGACAAATATCCAAAACTTTATTTCGAAATCTGTCACCATATTCTCACAGAGCCGGGCATAGAAAGTGAAGCAATTGTTTCCTTCATCAAGTATTACAATGGAAATGAAGACAAATATAAAAAGTTAAGAGATATTTTAGATAAGCCTGAGTCTTTACTCGTATGGTTTCGAAGTTTTTTTTAGTAAAAGGGATATTGAAGGGGGCGGGAGTCCAGAAAAATGGAAATTGACAGTACGATATTAGTTCTGCTCGCTCACTACAACGGTGAAGAGCATATAGCGGAACAACTTGAATCTTTAACAAAACAGGAAAATGTCAAAGTCTCTGTGCTAGTCTCCGATGATCATTCAACTGCAAAGTCAAAGTCTCATTTACGAAAATGTGGAGCTCGATTTGGTGAAGATAAAGTAAAATTAGCTTCTAATACGCGCAAGTTACGAGGGCACATTCATAATTTCGCTAACCTATGTGATTTAGCAAGGGGTTTACACTATCAATATTTTGCATTTAGTGATCAAGATGATGTGTGGCTGCCGAATAAATTATCAACACTACTTACTCGCATGATGGAGCTGGAGAACATGTATGGAAAAAGTACTCCTATCCTGGTCCACTGCGATTTAAAAGTCGTAGACAGTCAACTAAACGAAGTCTCTCCATCATTCGTTAGCTATCAAGGATTACCTGACCCGGCAAACCATGATTATCCAAAATTCTTCTATCAAAATGTAGTCACCGGATGTGCAACCCTATTTAATCGTGCGTTACTTGATATTGCTGCGCCAATACCTGATACCGCTGTTGTGCATGATTGGTGGTTTGCACAATGCGCGAAGATGACGGGTGTAGTTGACTACGTCAACCATCCACTTGTTCTCTATCGCCAACATACTAATAATTCAATTGGTGCAAAGGACTATAAGGTCTATCGTAGTTATTTTAAAAAATACATATATCGCGCTTTGTTTGACTTTCCAAACCATCTTTCCAAAAGTATTGAGCAGGCTGGTGCTCTACGAAAAAGGTTATTGTGCACTACGGATTCTAAGTCGTTTGAAAATCAGGCGTTGCTAACAGAGTTCTCTCAACTCAAAAGTTTACCGCTTCTAGAGAGAATAAAATGGGCACAGATTGCGATAGACAGTCGCGGATGGATGGAGAATCTTTATTTTAAATTTGCTTTCTTTATCGTTCGTTGGATTTCTTAAAGCTTCTTCTAACATGATTATTAAAGACAAAATCCCAAGAGGCTTTAGCTACACAATGGAAGGTGGAAAACCGCCTTTCACGTGTTGCTAACAATAGTCGATATAGCAGCCTTGTTATCATTACGGATGGCAACTTAAACGGGTAGTATTCACTTGTAAATCTAAAGCAACTTAATGCTGCATGATAACCGCAAATGTCTCTAAGTTTGTTGCTTTTCTTCGCCATATTGTTATCAACATGATATACGAGTGCATTAGCACAGATAGACATCTCTGATGGTTTAAATAGCTTGCTTAAACTTAACTCTTCAAAGTATAAAAAATAGCGTTCATCAAACCCTTGGTTGCTCAAAAAGTCACTAGATCTTATGAGGAATGAGGCGCCGTGGAGATAGTCAAAAGAAAAGGTGTTGTGTTCAATTAAAGATAGTGATGAAACCTCTTTATTTTTTAATAATGGCGAATCATATCCAAGCCAACTATTATATTTCACCCCTCCGAAGCACATTACTTTATTATTAGTTTTATTAACCAGAACCGTGCCGATCAGTTTACTTTTGAAGCTCGGGGTACTTTTAATAAATTCGATGACATTAGGGATAGTGTTTAGATGCAGTTCTGTGTCGTTGTTTAAAAACCAAAAATAGTTTGCGGATTTAGCAAACCTGGAATGGTGTTTGATTGCATTGTTGAAGCCCCTGCTGTATCCAAGATTGCTGGGTAATGAGATAAGTTCGATGTTTTCAGAGCACAGGGTTGCAATATAAGTATCTAATTTTCTGAGGCAGTATTTCGTTGAACCATTATCGACAACAGATAACGTTACGTCCCGATTAAGTTGGCCATAAATACTCTTTATACAAAGTTTAGTCGCTTCATAATCATTCCAGTTAAGCACCAAAAGATGAAGTTTCATTACATTAATAATCTAATATGTGGGTAGCAAATATCTTTGTTAGATTTCTTTGCCATGTTGTCCCATCGATAATCAGATAACTTTTCGCACAATCCATCACGCTGTATGCTGGCCTTGGCGCCGGTGCACTATACTCGGCGGCTGTGGTGGGTTTGATCGTGACAACTTTGGCAATCAGACCTTTGTCCCTGCCCTGCCGATAGATTTCTCTGGCAAACTCATACCAGGTGGTCGCGCCTTTATCTGACCAGTGGAAGATACCCGTCTGGGATTGCTCTTCTGTCAGCTTCCAGATAAACCTTGCCAATCCTTTCGCCCAGGTCGGACTGCCGGTCTGGTCAGCAACAATGGATAAGCTGTCCAGCTTATTCATCAGCGTAATCATGGTCTTCACAAAGTTATTACCATGGGCCGAATACAGCCAGGAGGTTCTGACAATGGCACTTTTCTCTGAATAAAGGTCAAGCACGTACTGCTCGCCTTTTTGTTTAGACTTGGCGTAGATACCTTCCGGGGCAACGGGTGAATCTGGCGTATAAGGTTTATCGGCCTTGCCATTAAACACAAAGTCGGTGGAGACCTGAATGAAATAGCAGTCAAGCGCTTTGCAGGCACTGGCAAGATGCTTGACCGCCTCTGCGTTTAGCGCGTAGGCAGCATCGGGCTCTTCTTCGGCTTTATCCACTGCGGTGTAAGCCGCACTGTTAATCACCACATCGGGGTTCAGTGCTGTCAGCGTTTCGTTGACGCTATGCTCATCAAACAGGTTAATATTGTCTCTGCCCAGACAGGTTAGATTGACATTGTCTGGCCTGGTGTCATTGAGCTCCCAGGCCAGCTGTCCACTTTTACCGATAACAACGACGTTCATTTAGTCTTTACCACCGAGTCGTTCTAACTGGTATGAGCCATCCAGTACATTGTTACACCAGGCCTGATTATCCAGATACCACTGCACGGTTTTGGCAATACCGGTTTCAAAGGTCTCTTCAGGGTGCCAGCCTAGCTCTTTATTGATTTTGCTTGCATCAATAGCGTAGCGCAGGTCATGGCCGGGGCGGTCTTTGACATAAGTAATCAGCTGGGTGAAGTCGGTAATGCCGTCTGGCTTATTGCTGACTTTTTCGTTGAGCAGATGACAGATAGTGTTAACCACTTCAATGTTCTGCTTCTCATTAAAACCGCCAATGTTATAGGTCTCACCCACCTTGCCTGTCGTGACCACGGTATACAGCGCTTTTACGTGGTCTTCGACATACAGCCAGTCTCTGACCTGCTTTCCATCTCCATAGACAGGTAAAGGTTTACCGGCCAGGGCATTGAGTATCATCAGCGGAATAAGCTTTTCCGGGAAGTGATAAGGGCCATAGTTATTTGAGCAATTGGTAATCACGCATGGCAAGCCGAACGTGCGATGCCAGGCACGGACCAGATGGTCGGAGCCTGCTTTACTCGCTGAATAAGGTGAACTCGGCGCATACGGCGTGGTTTCAGTAAACAAACCGTCGTCTTCTAAATCGCCATACACTTCATCGGTGGAAATATGGTGGAAGCGGAAGGCTTCTTTACCTGCCTCATCTAACTCTGACCAATAGGCTTTAGCCGCATCCAGTAAGGTGTAAGTACCGACCACGTTGGTCTGGATAAACTCGGCGGGTCCATCGATGGAGCGGTCTACATGAGACTCTGCCGCCAGGTGCATGATGTAGTCAGGTTTGAAGTCGTTGAACAGGTGTTTGACCAGCTCACCATCGCAGATATCACCCTGTACAAATTGATAACGCTCACTGTCGGCAACAGAGGCTAATGATTCAAGGTTTCCTGCATAGGTGAGTTTATCCAGGTTCAGCACCTGATTGTCGGTCTCTTCAATCAGGTAGCGTACTAAGGCCGAGCCGATAAACCCGGCGCCGCCGGTGACTAATATTCTTTTACTCATAATAGGTCGCGTCTTTAAATAGGTTGCCCTGCTTGTCTTTGTCTGACACCAGAGGCGCATCGTTAAGCAGTTGCCAGTCGATGCCTAATTCTGGGTCGCTGTACAGCACGCAGTATTCGTCACCGGGAGCGTAATAGTCAGTACAGCGATACACAAACTCAGCGTACTCAGAGGTGACATAAAACCCGTGGGCAAATCCGCCCGGCACCCACATCTGGCGTTTGTTTTCAGTACTGAGCTCAACAGCAACATGTTTGCCAAAAGTCGGGCTGGACTTTCGCATATCCACCGCCACATCAATTACGCTGCCCGCAACGACACGCACCAGTTTGCCCTGTGGTTGCTTAAGCTGATAATGCAGGCCACGCAGCGTGCCCTGCTTCGATGCGCTGTGGTTATCCTGCACAAAGGTCACATCAGAAACCTGCTCTCTAAACCAGTCATCACGAAAGGTTTCCATAAAAAAGCCACGATGGTCGCCAAAGACTTTCGGCTCGATGACTTTAATATCATCGATGGATGTATCAATTACTTGCATAAACTTAAAAGACTCGGGTTTTCGTCAGATTAATCAGGTATTCGCCATAGCCGCTTTTAACCAGCGGTTTGGCTATCTCAATCAGTTGCTCTTTTGAAATCAGCTTCAAACGGTACGCGATTTCTTCCGGGCAGTTCACTTTCAGGCCCTGTCGTTTTTCCAGTGTTTCAATAAACTGCGCAGCTTGCAGCAGACTGTCATGGGTACCGGTATCCAGCCAGGCCGTGCCGCGGCCCATAATCTCCACCTGCAAGGTGCCTTTGTCCAGATATTGCTGAATGACATCGGTGATTTCCAGCTCGCCTCGAGGGGATGGCTTGACTCGCTTGGCGCATTCCACCACCTCACTGTCAAAGAAATACAACCCCGGCACCGCGTAGTTGGATTTAGGCTGCTTGGGCTTCTCTTCAATCGAGATGGCCTTACCGGTCTCATCAAAATCCACCACGCCATAGGCGGTCGGATTGGAAACGTGGTAACCAAAAACGGTCGCGCCAGACTCTTGTTGATTAGCACGCTTAAGCGACTGCATCAGGTCATGGCCGTAAAACAAATTATCACCCAACACCAACGCTGCAGGGGCGCCATTCAGGAAGTCTTCGGCTAACAAGAAGGCTTGTGCCAGCCCATCAGGGGAAGGCTGTTCGGTGTAAAAAAAGTTGACACCCCATGCTTTACCATCACCCAGCAGAGCTTCAAAGCGAGGCAGCTCTTCTGGCGTTGAGATAATCAGAATATCTGTAATGCCCGCCTGCATGAGCGTGGCGATGGGATAGTAAATCATCGGCTTGTCGTACACTGGCATCAGCTGTTTACTAACAACCATGGTCAGTGGATGTAAACGACTGCCTGTACCACCGGCGAGAATGATCCCTTTTCTTTTCAT
>NZ_AUBH01000017.1 GCF_000429145.1 Aestuariibacter salexigens DSM 15300 | reverse complement strand
TTCATTTTCGTGTCGGCCAACTGTTGTTCGAGCTGTTTAATACGTTGTTCCGGCGTCAACTCTGTTTCTTGCTCGCTCATGGTTGCTCCCCGTTTAAAAAACCTGGGTGTGCCTAAGGACCAATCTAGACGACCATGCCTGCGAAGCCAAACTAAAACTGTCGAACTACCCTGAATACCATACTTGTATTGAGCTTGTTGATACGTCAACTCTCCCTTTTCTACCTGATCAACAACTGCCAATTTAAAAGCGAGGGAATAATCACGCTGAGTTCGTCTATTTATTGAATGCATTACACTCTCCAAAAAAGGTTGGAAAAGTGTCAACGCTATTTAGGACGGGTCATCAGACACAAAAAAGGAGCGATAATCGCTCCTTTTTGACAACTCTCTGATGCTTAGTTGAACACTCTTACATCCGCGCGCGAGCGCATTGAGTCGATCATGTCGCTATACAAAGCCTGACTGCGGCTAGAGGCTAAACGCTGCTGCAGTGACGCCAGCGCATCATCCTGCGGCATATCAGCCTGATTAACGGCAGTGACCTGCACCAGTCCCACATCGCCAGAGCCAAGTTCAACGACCTGAGTATCTTGTCCTGCACCCGGCGCAAGCGTGAACAATGCTTCACTGAGGTTTGGCGGCAGCTGTCCTGAATAGCGCGCGACAGCACTTTGTTCCTGCCACTCGAGAGACTGCTGTTGCAGCAGTTCGCCGACGTCCTGCTGTTCATCAAGCTTGGCTTTAAGCTCCTGAGCCCAGGTTTTGGCGGCCTGCTGCGCTTTTTCTGCGATAAGCGTGGCGGTAATTTTCTCTGACACCTCATCCAATGTGCGTGTACGCTGTGGCTTATGCTCTACCACGCGGATAACAATCACATGCTCATCGTCAAGTTCAATCAGATCGCTGTTCAGGCCACCTTCCAGCACGTCATCAGAAAATGCCGCGGACAGCAATAACGGGTTATTCACCTGATTGGGTGGGGATTGTCTTGAGAACAGAGGCGTAGTCTGGATCTCTTTGTTTGCAACCGCAGCCACTTCGTTAAGGCTATCCGGCACTTCAAATGCGACCTCAGCCATGCGCTGCTGAATGTTATAGAACTCTTCTACCGCTTTGTTGGTCACAATGCGCTCGCGCAGCTCTGCGGCCACCTCTTCAAGCGGCGTGATCTGTTCGGGTTTCAGGTCAGTCAGTTTGATAATGTGAAAACCAAACTCACTGCGCACGACGTCAGTGATATCACCCACGTTTGACAATGCAAACGCTGCCGCTTCGAACGCAGGATCCATCATGCCTTCTGTCAACCATTCCAGGTCACCGCCATTTTCGGCACTGAAGGTGTCATCTGATTCAGCAGCAGCTACGTCAGCAAAATCTTCACCAGCAGTGATACGTTGCAACAATGCTTCAGCTTCAGACTGCGCAGCGTCTTCATCTTCACCAAATTCAACCAGAATATGTGATACACGGCGCTCCTCATCAGTGCGGAATTCTGCACCGTTAAGTTGGTAATACTCTTCAACTTCCTGCTCTGAAACCGTTTGATTCGGTTTCAGGTCGTCAGCGCGCAGTTCAACAAACGCCAGGCTCACCTGTTCCTGAGTATCAAACTGACTGATATTGTTCTGATAGTAGGCATTACGTTCTTCATCAGATACGTCCACCGATGCTGCAAACGGATCCGCAGGCACGATGACAAATCGTGCATCGCGAGTCTGCTGTTCAAGTGCGTGGGCACGTTTTGCCTCACCAGGCAACGTAAACTCACTGGCTGCCACCGCTCTTGCCACCTGCTCACGGGTCATTTGCGCACGTAAATAATCTCTGAATGCGCTAGGCTGATAACCTGCCTGACGTAAAATTGCCAGGTATCTCTCATTATTGAACTGACCGCCCAATTGAAATTCTGGCATTTGCAAAATGGCATCACGGATCTGCTCATCACTGACACGCATTCCGGCATCAGCCGCATATTGCTCCAGCAGTTTATCGGCGATCAGTCTATCCAATACGCCAGCCCGGAACGTCGCAAGATAATCTTCCTCGGCAAACAGTGCCGCAAAGCTCTCACCAAACTGCGATTCCATTCTGGCCCGCTCATTCTGATAGGCTCGCTCCAACTCGGATAAAGGAATCGGCTCACCGTTTACTTCTGCTGCTGCATCGTTACCGGAAGCAGTAAGGTATCCGCCAACGCCGGTAAAAATAAAGCTCAATATCACGAGCCCAAGCACTGCCAATGCCCAAAAACCCTTCGAGCCTTCTCTGATTTGTTCCAACATTATCGTTTAATAACTCCGTACGAATGTTTGCCAGTGGGTGGTAAAATTTTTGTCGCGGGATTATAGCGTATGCGAGGGCCCTATTACCATCTCGGCAAGCCCTTTAATACCATCGAGGAACCCCTAAGGAATCGAGTGCTGAGCGCGTCATGCTCAGATTATTACGCGGCAAACAGAAACAAAAAAGGCGATGCATGCATCGCCTCTTTCATGTTAGGACGTAATTAAGACATGGGTCTTAGTTACAGGCATCCTTTAGTGCTTTACCAGCTTTAAAAGAAGGTACTTTTGCAGCTGAGATTTGAATTGTCTCACCAGTCTGTGGGTTACGACCGCTACGAGCTGAGCGTTCGCGAACAGAAAATGTACCGAAACCGACAAGTGCAACTTGGTCACCATCCTTCAACGCTGCAGTTACTGCGTCAGTAAAGGCGTCAAGTGCTCTACCCGCAGCCGCCTTAGAAATGTCTGCACTCGCAGCAATTGTATCGATGAGTTGAGACTTGTTCACAATATGATCCCCTTCAATTGTTATTATATTGCGTGGCACGCAATGTTATTGTGCGCGACCGTTATAACAAGCTTGAAATTTAACTTCAAGCTAAGATTTACAATTTTTTAACTTCGTGTGAATCGCCGCCACCCCTTTACCGTCAATGGCTGGAAGCCTTGACACAAGTGCAATGAGAGAGCGAATCTGGTTTAAAGGCTACCACAACTATGCAGACTTGGAAGCCCCTAAATCTAAAAAAATGTGTTTTTTTAGTTAATCAGAACAATTTTTAACCAACTTGGCGCAAAAGCCCACAGGACGTGGGCTTTACGCACAATATGCGTGCAATTAACTGGCCAGATCTGACTTCACTGGTGCAAAACCTTCAGGCGGCTCCTGAAGTGCGATTTCCAGTACTTCATCAATCCACTGCACAGGATGGATTGCTAAGTCCTGCTTCACGTTGTCTGGAATTTCCTCCAAATCTCTCTCGTTATCCTTAGGAATAACAACCGTGGTAATGCCACCACGATGTGCCGCAAGCAGCTTCTCTTTCAGGCCGCCGATTGCCAACACTTCGCCTCGCAGGGTGATTTCGCCGGTCATGGCCACTTCACATCGCACAGGATTGCCGGTCAGACAGGACACCAGAGCCGTACACATGGCAATACCTGCACTAGGGCCGTCTTTAGGCGTAGCGCCCTCAGGGACGTGCACGTGGATATCGCGCTTCTCATAAAAATCGGCATTGATGCGCAACTTGTCGGCGCGACTACGCACGACTGTCATTGCCGTTTTGATGGACTCCTGCATGACGTCGCCAAGCGAGCCAGTGAAGGTTGTTTTACCTTTACCTGGTACCGCAGTGGTCTCGATAGTCAGCAGGTCTCCGCCAACCTGAGTCCACGCTAGTCCGGTAACTTGACCAATCTGGTTGTTCTTATCGGCTTTGCCATAATCATGGCGCTGTACACCAAGAAATTCTTTAAGATTGTCCTGTGTGACAACCACCTGTTGCGTAGAGCTTTTTAACAGAATTTGCTTGACCGCCTTGCGACAGATCTTGGAAATTTCACGTTCCAGACTCCGCACCCCAGCTTCACGGGTGTAATAACGAATAATACCGATGATGGCCGATTCCTGTATATCCAGCTCACCTTTCTTCAGTCCATTTCGCTCCATCTGCTTGCCGATCAGATGACGTTTGGCAATGTTCAGCTTCTCATCTTCGGTGTAGCCGGCCAGACGAATTACTTCCATTCTGTCTAACAAAGGACCCGGAATATTCATGCTGTTTGATGTCGCGACGAACATGACATCGGACAGATCATAATCGACTTCCAGGTAGTGATCGCTGAACGAGCTATTTTGCTCTGGATCTAATACTTCCAACAGCGCAGAAGCAGGATCGCCGCGCATATCGGATGACATTTTGTCAATTTCATCGAGCAGGAACAGCGGATTTTTCACGCCTACCTTAGCCATTTTTTGGATCAACTTACCCGGCAAAGAACCAATATAAGTACGACGGTGCCCTCTGATCTCGGCTTCATCGCGCACGCCGCCAAGTGCCATACGCACGTATTTACGCCCCGTTGCCTTAGCAACAGATTGCCCCAATGATGTTTTACCCACGCCTGGCGGACCAACAAGACACAAAATTGGCCCTTTAAGCTTCTTCACGCGCTGTTGCACGGCCAGATATTCAATGATGCGTTCTTTGACCTTCTCCAGACCATAGTGGTCGGCATCCAGAATCTGCTCTGCCTTAGCCAAATCTTTTTTAACCGCACTACGCTTCGTCCATGGCACGTTGGTCAGCCAATCGATATAGCTGCGCACCACCGTCGCTTCAGCCGACATTGGCGACATCATTTTCAGCTTTTGCAGTTCGGCCTCGGCCTTTTCTCTGGCTTCCTGAGGCATTTTGGCATCGGCGATTTTTTTCTTCAGCGTTTCGAACTCATCTGGTGCTTCGTCTAACTCGCCCAATTCTTTCTGAATCGCTTTCATCTGCTCATTCAGATAGTATTCTCGCTGACTTTTCTCCATCTGCTTTTTGACGCGAGTGCGAATTTTCTTTTCTACCTGCAGCAGATCGATTTCGCCTTCCATCAGCGCCATCAGATATTCAATGCGTTCGTTAACGTCGAGCATTTCCAGCACTTTTTGCTTCTCGGTTAATTTGAGAGGCATATGTGCAGCCATCGTATCAGCCAGACGAGCGGCGTCTTCGATACCACTTAACGAGGTTAAGACTTCCGGTGGTATCTTCTTGTTGAGTTTTACGTAACCTTCAAACTGTGAGATAGCCGACCGGATCAGGACTTCCTGCTCCTGCTCTGGCAGAGGCACATCGTCCTGACTATTGACCAGACCGACGAAATACTCTTCAGTTTGCAAAAACTTCTCTACCTGACCTCTTACGCTACCCTCGACCAACACTTTTACTGTGCCATCAGGTAGCTTCAAGAGCTGCAGAATGGTGGCGATGGTACCCACTTGATAAATGTCGTCAGTGGTAGGTTCGTCCACGCCTGCGTCTTTTTGTGCGACCAGACAAATTTGCTTGTCATTCTCCATTGCTGCTTCAAGACAGCGGATTGATTTTTCCCTGCCGACAAACAGCGGGATGACCATATGCGGATATACCACAACATCGCGCAGCGCCAACACCGGCATTTCAGCCTGGTGTGCACCGCTTTCAGATTGCTGAGCCTGTTGCTCTTTGCTCATACTTTTCTCTTTAGCCTGTCCGAATTAGGTTGTATATGGGGCTGAGCCGTCAAAGTTCAATCAGCAGATTACACGACTCAAAAATTGCGTCTGTTGACGCTAACGGAAAGAGGCCCGTGCGGGCCTCTTTGGATATTACTCTGAAGCAGCTTTTTTATCGCTGCTGTTATCGTAAATGAGAATGGGCTTGGACTCTCCCTTGATCACCGTTTCGTCAATGACCACCTTACTTACGTCTGTCATCGACGGTAAGTCGTACATGATGTCCAATAACACCGCCTCAACGATTGAACGCAGTCCACGAGCGCCGGTTTTGCGCTGCATTGCCTTGCGCGCTATTGCATGCAGAGCATCATCACGGAATTCAAGCTCTGTGTCTTCCATCGCAAATAACGCTGCATACTGTTTAGTGATAGCGTTCTTGGGTTCACGCAAAATCTGGATCAGCGCATCTTCGTTGAGCTCCTCAAGACAGGTTACCACCGGCAAACGTCCAATGAACTCAGGGATCAGGCCATACTTGACCAAATCTTCCGGCTCGACCTTTTTGAATAACTCACTGAGCGCTTCGCGATTGCTGCTGTTCTTCACTTCAGCACCAAAACCGATGCCTGTGCCGGTTTGAGCACGTTGCTCGATGACCTTATCCAAACCTGCAAATGCGCCGCCACAGACAAACAGGATCTTAGAGGTATCCACCTGCAGGAATTCCTGCTGAGGGTGCTTGCGACCACCTTGAGGAGGTACCGATGCGACCGTACCTTCAATCAGTTTAAGCAGTGCCTGCTGCACGCCTTCACCGGATACGTCCCGCGTGATTGACGGGTTATCTGACTTACGGCTGATTTTGTCTATCTCGTCGATATACACAATGCCGCGCTGCGCTTTCTCAACGTCGTAATCGCATTTCTGCAGCAGCTTTTGAATGATGTTTTCGACGTCTTCCCCGACATAACCGGCTTCAGTCAGCGTCGTGGCATCGGCCATAGTAAAGGGTACATCCAACAGACGTGCCAGCGTTTCGGCCAGCAATGTCTTACCACTACCGGTGGGGCCGATTAACAGAATATTACTTTTGCCCAGCTCAACGCCGTCATGCACATCGCCGTTTCTGAGCCGCTTATAATGGTTATATACCGCAACGGATAGTACTTTTTTCGCATGTTCCTGACCGATGACATAGTCATCTAGGTGACGATGGATTTCATGCGGTCTGGGTAGCGCGTCCTGCTTCTGCTTCGGCGCAATTTCTTTGACTTCTTCTCTGATGATGTCGTTACACAACTCAACGCACTCATCACAAATGAATACCGAAGGACCCGCGATCAACTTGCGCACTTCATGCTGACTTTTGCCACAGAACGAGCAATAGAGCAATTTGTTGTCGCCGTCGCTGCCTTGTTTATCAGTCATCTACACTTGCCTCATTACAACATTCGGGATTCAGATTTCACTACTACAGTGTTGACCCAAATGTGTTACTTCTCAACTTAATTGCTAGTTAGTTACCGCATCCAGGCGGCTAGTGAGTACCTGATCGATTAGACCATACTCTTTTGCCTCTGTCGCCGACAGAAAGTTATCTCTGTCTGTATCTTGCGCGACTTTTTCATAAGGCTGACCAGTATGTTCTGATAATAATCTGTTCAGCTTTTCTTTTATCGACAAAATTTCACGAGCATGAATCTCAAAATCGGAAGCCTGCCCCTGAAAACCACCTAATGGCTGGTGGATCATCACTCTGGCGTTGGGTAAACAATAGCGCTTACCTTTGGCACCACCGGACAGCAGGAATGCTCCCATGCTGGCAGCCTGACCTACACACACGGTGCTGACGTCCGGCTTGATAAACTTCATGGTGTCATAAATCGCCATCCCGGCAGTCACAGAACCACCTGGTGAGTTTATATACAGAAAAATATCCTTTTCTGGATTTTCCGCTTCCAAAAAAAGCATCTGTGCGACGATAAGGTTGGCCATATGATCTTCAACCTGACCGACCAGAAATATGACGTTTTCTTTTAATAAACGCGAATAGATATCATATGAACGTTCACCCTTGGCGGTCTGCTCAACGACCATTGGTACCAAGGCACTTTGTGGATCTAGTAATGAATGACTCATAGAAATGATGATGTTCCAAAAAAAATGCTCGGGGGATACCCGAGCATTTAATCAGTAGCTGACCCGTGAAGTCAATCAGCTTGGGCGCATTTACGCCTTTTTGTTCATGATATCGTCAAACGCTTTTGACACCTCGTTAACCTTGGCCTGAGTTAGTACCCATTCGATAGCCTGGTCTTCAAGCGCAACGTTTTGCATCTGCTGCATCATTTCCTGATTTGACTTGTAGTAGTCGATTACTTCCTGCGGATCTTCGTATGCTGAAGCCATACTTTCAATCAGCTCGTTAACCGCTTTTTCGTCCGGCTTAAGCTCGTTTTGCTTGATCACTTCACCGAGCAACAAACCGACCGATACGCGACGCTTGGCGTTGTCTTCAAACAGGTCAGCAGGCAGGTCAGGTACATCTTTACCACTCTGCTGAGAGAAACGCTGCTTCGCCTGTTCGCGAAGTTGATTAACTTCCTGCTCGACCAGCGCTTGTGGCAGGTCAATCGCATTCTTTTCAAGAAGACCAGCAATAACCTGCTCTTTCACGTTTGACTTTAACGTTTGATCAAGCTCGCGCTGCATGTTTTTGCGTACTTCTGCTTTCAGCTTTTCAACGTCACCGTCTTCGATACCGAACTGCTTGGCAAATTCTTCGTCCAGTTTAGGCAGAGCTTGTCCCTCTACCTTCTTAACTGTGATGGCAAACTTGGCTTCTTTACCCTTTAACGCTTCTGCGTGGTAATCTTCAGGGAACGTCACCTCTGCGACCACTTCTTCACCTTTTTTAAGACCAACGATTGGGTCTTCGAAACCGGGGATCATGCGATCTTTGCCCAGTTCCAGGGGGAAGTCTTCCGCTTTACCACCGTCGAACTCTTCTCCGTCGATAGTACCAACGAAGTCGATGGTCACACGGTCGTCTTTCTTCGCTTTGCGCTTTGCTTCTTTCCAGCTTGCATGCTGTTTACGCAGCGTTTCCAGCATGTTATCGAGGTCTTTATCAGAGATTTCAACAACGGGTTTTTCTACTTCGATCTTATCCAGGTCTTTCAACTCGACTTCTGGGTAGATTTCGAATTTAGCGACAAACTCTAAATCTTCACCGTCTTTATCTTTAGTGAGTTCAAAGCTCGGCATGCCTGCAGGTGTAATTTTTTCCTGAACGATCGCTTCGTAGAAGTTACGTTGCATCACATCGCCAGCGACTTCCTGACGTACGGCTTCGCCGAAACGCTTTTTGATAACGCTAACAGGGACTTTACCGGGGCGGAAGCCATTGATGCGCTGTGTCTTAGCCAACTGCTGGAGACGGCCTTTTACCGCAGTGTCAACTGATTCAGCGGGGACGGTAATCGTAAGACGGCGTTCTAGACCTTGAGTCGTCTCGATTGAAACTTGCATTTTATTACCTCAAATTGGACGCGCCCGGGCGCTTGTTTTAGGCGGATTGCTTTTAAAGGACGCCGGATTATACAGGTTGTATAAATGTGAGTCGAGCGCTTATGAAGAAAATACACACCCAACAGCGCTTGTGAATGCCAGAAACACACAACCGAACAGAAAAAAGTGCTGATTTATAGGGAGAAGAGAAAATGGGGTGGACGATGGGATTTGAACCCACGACAACCGGAATCACAATCCGGGGCTCTACCAACTGAGCTACGCCCACCATAGAAATGGTGCAAATCGTTAAACTACAACAATTCGGATACGTTGATTCGCTTACTACGGTGGACCTGTATTATGTGCTGACACATAACGGTTCTATTCCTGTCCGTCGCTGGCGCGTCCGGCAGGATTCGAACCTGCGACCCACGGCTTAGAAGGCCGTTGCTCTATCCAGCTGAGCTACGGACGCTCGGCGAATCCGACGTCAAGTGAAGTGGTCGGTGAGACAGGATTTGAACCTGCGACCCCTTGGACCCAAACCAAGTGCGCTACCAAGCTGCGCCACTCACCGAATTTCACTTTGTGCCGTAACGTGTGTACATCTCTGTACCGCTACGGGGGGCGCATATTAAAGAGTTTCCCTACCCTCGTCAAACACTTTTTCAGGGCATTTTTTTTACTTGCCGATTTTTGCAGCAGTACGGAATTACAGGCGTACATTTGTTCAACAATTATCGCTCAATTCCTCGACCGAACACCTTGTAATTGAATCAACGCTAAACCTTGTGGGACAATACCCCATTGTCCACTACTTCAATCAATCTGCCTCATGTCAGCACTACAGATCGACGGAAAGCTCATCGCACGTCAAGTCCGACAAAACGTTGCCACCCATGTTGAATCACTCATTCGCTCAGGAAAACGGGCCCCCGGTCTGGCGGTGATCCTGGTTGGCGGTGATCCTGCATCGCAGGTTTATGTGAAAAACAAGCGTAAGGCCTGCGAAGAAGTCGGCTTCGTTGACAAGTCATTTGACCTGCCTCCTTCTGTCACTCAGGAAGAGCTGCTGGGTTTGGTGGATGACCTAAATAATGACCCGACAATCGATGGGATTCTGGTTCAGTTGCCCTTGCCAGCCGGACTGAATGCCGAGCAGATATTGGAACGCATTCATCCGCATAAAGACGTCGACGGCTTTCATCCATACAACATCGGCAGATTGGCTCAGCGTATGCCTTCGCTAAGGCCCTGCACGCCGAAGGGCATTATGACGCTGATTGAGTCCACCAAGCGGCCAATTAAAGGCATGGATGCAGTCATCGTTGGTGCATCAAACATTGTTGGCCGCCCGATGTCACTGGAGCTGTTGCTGGCAGGCTGCACGGTAACAACATGTCACAAATTTACCCGCGAGTTACGTGCCCATGTCGAGCGCGCTGATTTGCTCGTGGTAGCGGTTGGTAAACCGAAGTTTATTCCGGGAGAGTGGATCAAGCCCGGTGCGATAGTGATTGATGTTGGCATCAACCGCAACGACAAAGGCAATCTGGTCGGTGACGTCGATTTTGATACGGCGGTCGAGAGAGCCGGTTGGATCACACCTGTACCAGGTGGTGTCGGGCCCATGACCGTCGCGACGCTGATTGAAAATACCCTCGAAGCCTACGTTAAATTTCATTCCTGAGGCGATCTTTTTGCATTCTGACGACAACATTCGCAAGGCTATCAATCGCTGGCTGGACGATGTTGTCGTGGGGCTAAATTTTTGTCCTTTCGCCAAAAAAGAAATCGTCAGCCAACGTGTGCGTACTGCCCTGGTCAAGATGACCGGTACTAAAGACGTACTGCATGCTCTGCTTGAGGAGATCTACCTACTTGATAACGATCCGCAGATTGCGACCAGTTTATTGGTGCTTTGCGAAGGTTTTGACTACTTCGATGATTATTTAGATGTACTGAGTATCGCAGAGCAGTTACTTGAGCAGAGTGGTTATCGGGGCGTCTACCAGCTCGCCTCTTTCCATCCGGACTATGTGTTTGCCGACTGTGATGAAGACGATGCAGCGAATTACACTAACCGTGCACCCTATCCCATATTACATGTGCTGCGAGAGCGGCAATTAAGTGACGTACTGGATCGTTATTTAGAGCCGGAACGCATTCCAGAGACGAATATTAAAAAAGCCAGAGAGCTTGGCGCGCAGCATCTTCAAACCTTACTACGCGCCTGTTTTGATGATTAGTTAGCTTGTGTATCGTCGCTACCTTGCTCGACTGGCTCGGCCAAAAAATCTTCTATTGATTTACTCAACTGCTGAGCAGTGAATGAGCTGATGGTGTACTGCCATTGCTGCCAGTATTCATTGCCAGTTGCCGAGGTCAGCTGCAAAAAGTGATTTTCTGCATCGTCTGTGGCAACCTCAACGGTGACTGACTGCCCATCAGAAAGGCTAACGTTAAGCGATGATTGCAGCGTGTAAGTCTGCCACATTGCGGGTTCAAACACAGCAAGCTCGGTAAATCGCAATGACGCCAATGTTGAGCTGACACCGTCAAGCACCGAATCGTATACAAGCTCTCGATTGGCTGGCATGTTCTGCAAGGCAAAACCGCCTTCCTCTGTGCGTTCCAACACCCAACCTTGATCTCCGGCACGTTCGATGCGAGTTATCGTTTCAGGCTCAACAGACCAGATAGGCTGTTGTAACCAGTCTACGCTGTCCTCAGGCAACGATAATGTACGATCAAGCAGCCAGCTCTGCAGCTTTTGTGGTTGTCGTACAAAATGACCGCTGCCATTGCTGGCACGATTGCCTACCAACAGATGCCAGTAGGCGTTACCTGCGGTCAATTCGATGCGCACTGACTGACTGTCTTGCGCATCGAGTCCTTCAACGCCAAGACGGGCATAGTTTTCCGCCCGTGCGGTTTTCATTTCATACAGTTTCGCATCAAGCAGCCCTTGCAGAAGTTCAGACAATTTTTGTTCAGCGACCGGGAAGCCATTGGATGACTGAGCAATGGATTGCCATTGGCCATTCTTTTGCTTGGCATGCAGAATGATGCCATTGGCATCGGCAATACGAATTTCATCCAGCTGTTGCGCGTTTTGTCTAAAGTCGCCCATCAGTTGTTCTGACTGCGTCTGTTCAGGTTGCTGCTGAAAAATAACGTAGGTGCCTGCCGCGACAGCAACAATGGTTGCTAATAATAACCAGGTTAATCGGTTACTCATGCTTTATTCTCCCCCATATTTCCCGCACGCAGACGAGTTAAACGGGCCAGTCCCATCAAAAGCAGTACCAGGATAATCGGTGCAGCGGCAATATTGATGAACTTAATCAGATTTCCCAGTGCATCAATATCCTTATCGAGCTGATAACGCACTTCGCGCAGCTCTTTGCGAATATCGATACGCTTCTGGATAAAGGCATCAATGGCCGCCTGCTGCTCATCTGATAATACCAGCGCGCCGCCCTCGCCCGGCTGTCCCTGCAATTGTGCAAGCTGTGCTTCGGTGTCACTGAGCTGCTGTTGCAGTACCTGCTCCTGTTCACGGAAAGCCTGCTCAGCGGCGACTTCCAGCTGTTGAACAACGGTGAATGGACGGGCAAAAGTACCACGACTGCGAACGCTGATTAGCGCATTGTTGCCGCCCAGGTTCTCTACCGCGTTAGTAAAAAAGTCACCATTGTTAGCAAACGGCGTGAATATTGTCTGGCCGAAGAAGTTTGCCTGTTGTACCCAGAAACGGTCAGCCAGCATATCAACATCGGCAACCACGATGACGTTGAGCTCACCAGTCTGCTGGATATGCTCAACCCCCTCAGCGAGTTCACCCGGGGCACTTTCAAACGCTGAATTGGCACCGCCTGACAAACGTGCTGCCAGCGTATATACCGTGTTGCTGTTCTGGTAGCTACGCGACAATTCTTCTGGGTCACGCATCATGGCATAGGCTGATGCATCCATCATGTCAGTATTCTCGGTCGATACGATCAGCGGCGTGAATTCCACTACGCTGTCAGCTTGCTTGCTAAGATGACCGAAACTTGCTCCATTGATAATCTCCAGGCTGGCACTGGTGACATCGTCACGATCCAGCTGCTCAGCTGCTAGTCCAAGGAAACCAAAGTGTCGGGTAACGCCACCAGCCTGAGTACGAATATCCAGTCCAGCTTGCGCATCTAGCACAATATTACTCAGGTCGAGGTCTACCCCCCAGCCGGATAACAGGTTACCGAGGTCTGAGGCATTGGGTCCCATTCCTCCCATCATCGCCATCTGGTCTGATTCGTAATGCGGGTCAACAAAGGCCAGCACACGACCGCCCTGCATAGCATACTGGTCGATATCATAGAGTAATGACTCGCTCAGGTTTTGTGGGTGAACCAGGATCAGTACATCAGTTTCCTGAGGTAGTTCTGCGGCATCGCTGCCAATCTGCTGTACCTCATAAAGCTGTTGCAACTGAGTGAAGAACGTCATGGGTGGGTCAAAACGTCCGGTCATCGGATTTTGCCCGCCAGACAGCGATAGGTCAGTCAGTAATGTAACGCGCACCGGCTCAGGATCGGTGAGCTGGTAAATCAACTTGCTGACTTCATATTCCAGAAAGCTCTCTTTCTGTGGGTCAAAGAAGCCAATAGTGAGCTGGTCATCCAGCGCATTTGTGCCTGCCAGTCCAAGATAAATAGCATCGCCAGCTGGTCCTATTGTCGCTGCTGTCAGGCCGAACTCTGTGGCCTGGTCCTCTGCCTCAGAGAAAGGCTCAGGGTCGATCAGATGCAGACGAATCTTGCCGTCAGCGGCTTTGCTGTATTCCTGCAACAGACTTTCAACTCTGTTCGCATAATTGCGTAAACTGGTCATCCCTTTAGATGCATCATCAGAGAAGAAAAAGTACAGATTGATAGGTTCGTCAATCTCATTGAGGATTTGTTCGCTGCCAGATGACAGTGAGTAAACCTGATTCTCAGTCAAATCCAGTCGCACGCCATCAAGAAACTGGTTATTCAAAAATACCAGGGCAAAAAACAATACGGCCAAAAGCAGACCGCCAAACCAAGCGATTGTTTTATTATTCATTCTTAGTCCGCCTTCTTTTGCTCAATGATCAGCAAGCCGGCATACAGCCAGGTTGCCATCACCAGTAAAAAGTACACTACGTCATTGGCTGCCAGCACACCTTTGGCCATCGATTCAAAATGGGTCAGGAAACTAAACGAGGCGATGGTGTCGAGCAGCACTGAAGGCGCCCAATCCTGAAACGCATCCAGCACAATATTGCTGCCGCTGACGACAAACAGGAAGCACACCACGATTGCCAGAATGAAAGCGACAACCTGATTTTTTGTGAGCGCTGACATGCACATTGAGATTGCCAGAAAGGCGCCAGACATCAGCCAGCTGGCCAGATACGCCGCAATGATAATGCCGTTATCCGGATTGCCCAGATAGTTCACCGTTAACCATAAAGGGAAGGTCAGTGTCAGTGCCAGACCCAGTACCAGCCATGCCGCCAGGAACTTTCCTAAGGTAGCTTGCCAGGTCGTGATGGGCAGTGTCATCAACAGCTCAATGGTGCCTGACTTACGCTCCTCAGACCAACTGCGCATGGCAATGGCCGGAACCAGAAACAGATATAGCCAGGGGTGAAAGTTAAAGAACGGCAGCAAGTCAGCCTGACCCCGTTCAAACAGTCCACCGATAAAAAAGCTAAAAATGCCGGATAAAATTAAAAAGATGGCGATAAATACATAGGCCACTGGGGTGGCAAAGAAACTGGAAAATTCTCGTTTGAAAACAATACTGGTCATGTTCATTAGCGCTGTCCCTCCTGCGTAATCTCTCTAAACACTTCGTCCAGCCTACCTTGTTCAATAAATAATGTATCCACCGGTAATTTGTGTCGCTGCACATGTTCTGTGACATGATGCAGGATCTCTTTGCCGGGCTCTGGAAATAACGTCACCTGGCCGCTTTCCTGCTCGACCTGCATATCGGCCACCCCATCCAGCTCAGCCAGACCGGTAATGTCGGCGCTATAGCTGAGTCGTAGCGACACCGCGCGGTAGTAGCGGGATTTCTGTAGCAGTGCATCAGGCGTACTATCAAACAGCAATTTGCCTTGGGCAATAATCATCACCCGGTTACACACTGCGGTCACTTCTTCGAGAATATGTGTTGAGATGATCACAATTTTGTCTTTCGCCAGATGGCGAATGAGCTCTCGCACCTGATGCTTTTGATTGGGATCCAGGCCATCAGTCGGCTCGTCCATAATCAGGATATCAGGGTCATGAATAATCGCCTGAGCTAGCCCCACCCGGCGTTTGAAGCCTTTCGACAGGTTTTCAATCGGTCTGTCGAGCACGCTATGCAATTCGACCTTAGCCACCACATCAGCAATGCGCTTTTGTTTTTCTTCCCCCTTGAGGCCTCTCACTTCAGCAATAAAGTTCAGAAACTGCAGCGGTGTCATATCACCATAGGCAGGTGCGCCTTCAGGCAGGTAACCGATTTTTTCCTGTATCTGCTTAGCAGACTGATCAATCGCCATATCGGCAACCCGTATCTCGCCGGCTGAAGGGTTGAGAAATCCGGTCAGCATTTTCATCGTAGTCGACTTACCAGCGCCGTTGGGGCCAAGAAATCCCACTACGTCGCCGGGCCTGATATCAAAACTCAGATTGTCCACGGCGACAAATTCACCGAAAGACTTAGACAGATTTTTTACCGAGATCATAGTATTCCCGTTATGATTCAGAGGTTGTTAGCGTTTAATTAAACCAGGGCATGTCCTGGTTACATCTGCGTGGGTATGGATATAGTGCCCTAATCCGCAATTTCAATAAGTATAAAATCGACAAACGACAAAATGTTTGTGAATCTTATTGCTAATCATCGACAATAGCGCATCAGGCAAGTTCCAAGATACACCGTGACAATTAGCATTCAACCCATCGGCCACATATCGACGCCGTTTGACCAGAAATTTGCCATTCCACGACAGGCCAATGCGCTCAGCTGTGCACGGGGCATTATTCATTTTGCTGATGACTACGCCGACCCTAACACCTGCCGGGGATTGGAGCAGTTCAGCCACCTGTGGTTGCTGTTTCAGTTTCACCACACCGTCGAAAAAGGCTGGACGCCGACAGTAAGACCCCCGCGCCTTGGAGGCAATCAGCGCATAGGGGTATTTGCCAGTCGCAGCACCCACCGTCCCAACGGATTAGGCATGTCAGCAGTGAAGTTGTGCCATATCGACCACCGTAACGGGCGCCCTGTCATTCATGTACAGGGAGTAGACCTGCTCAACGGTACCCCCATTATTGATATCAAGCCTTATATTCCCTATGCCGACGCCATCAGCGAAGCGAGTGGCGGTTTTGCACAAACCCCGCCTGAACACATTCCCACTGTATTTACAGACCACGCCAGTGCGCAGCTGCACAAATTGTGTAAAACCTTTGCAGACGCGCAAGATCTTATATGCAATGTGCTGGGACAAGATCCCCGCCCCGCCTACCGAAAAGCATCTCAGGACGACCGGGAATATGGTGTAAGTCTGTACAATCATGATGTTCGCTGGGTGGTAAAAGATAACTGCAATGTCGTGATCAGCATTACACCTAACGATTAGAGCGCGTTTGTTGCTTTAGCCCACGCAGATGTGCTGATAGAATGTCGCCCGCTGAAATTTAACCACAGGAAACTCCTCACTAATGCGTACCAGTCAATACCTGCTGTCTACCCAAAAGGAAACGCCCGCAGATGCGGAAGTTGTCAGCCACCAGCTGATGCTTCGCGCCGGCATGATCAGAAAATTGGCATCCGGGTTATATAACTGGCTGCCAACCGGTCTGAGAGTGGTCAATCGCGTGGCAGCTATCGTACGCGAGGAAATGAATAAAGCTGGCGCGATTGAAGTGTCTATGCCTGTTGTCCAGCCTGCCGACTTGTGGCAGGAGTCAGGAAGATGGGAAGAATACGGACCCGAGCTTTTACGCATAAAAGACCGCCACCAGCGTGATTTTGTACTCGGTCCGACTCACGAAGAAGTGATCACCGGGATCGTCAGAAACGAAATCAGCAGTTATAAACAACTGCCTATCAACCTGTACCAGATACAAACCAAATTTCGCGATGAAGTGAGACCTCGCTTTGGGATCATGCGCAGCCGCGAATTCATCATGAAAGACGCTTACTCATTTCACCTGACGCAGAAAAGTCTGGAAGAGACCTATCAGGCCATGTACCAGGCGTATTCGAATATCTTTGATCGCATCGGGCTGGAGTATCGCGCGGTTATAGCTGATACCGGTTCAATTGGCGGCAGTGCATCCCATGAATTTCACGTGTTGGCCGAATCCGGTGAGGACGCCATTGCCTTCAGTACCGAGTCGGAATATGCCGCCAACGTCGAGATGGCTGAAGCCGTCACTTTAGGTAACAAAGCTGACGCCACTGCTACTCAGCAAAAGGTGGCAACACCTGAGGTGCACAGCATTGACGAAGTATGTGACTTTCTAAACGTGACGCCTGAACAATGCGTGAAAACCTTGCTGGTGCTTGGCGAGGCGGATGAAAACGGCCAGCAAGGTCTGGTCGCACTGGTAGTACGTGGCGATCATCAGCTCAACGCCATTAAAGCGGAAAAGCTGCCCGGCGTATTTGCCCCACTGACCATGGCCACGGATGAGCAGATCCGCAACGCGGTCAATTGTTCGGTTGGCTCACTCGGTCCTATCGACCTGCCTTGTCCGGTGTTTATTGATCGCAGCGCGGCTATATTGAGCGACTTCGTTTGCGGTGCGAATGATGACGGTTACCACTTTACTGGCGCCAACTGGCCGGCAGAGTTGACAGACAATATTGTCGATATTCGTAACGTTGAGGCCGGCGATCCGTCGCCTGACGGTAACGGCGTGCTGGAGATTAAACGCGGTATCGAAGTAGGACATATCTTCCAGCTCGGCGATAAATATTCTAAGGCCATGAACTGTGGCGTACTGACCGAATCAGGTAAGCATCAAAACCTGACTATGGGTTGTTACGGTATCGGCGTTACCCGCATTGTCGCGGCGGCTATTGAGCAAAACCACGATAAATACGGCATTATCTGGCCAGACGCTATTGCCCCTTTCACGTTAGCCATCATCCCGATGAATATGCACAAATCCCATCGCGTTCAGGAAGTCGCCGAAGCCATTTATGCCAAAGCGCAATCACTGGGTATTGATGTGCTGTTTGACGATCGTAAAGAGCGTCCGGGCGTGATGTTCAATGACATGGAGTTGATTGGTATCCCGCATACCATCGTGATCGGTGAGCGCAATCTGGATAACAAACAGGTGGAGTATAAGTCACGTCGCAGCGGTGAAAAGCAGCTTCTTGATATTGATAATCTGGACGTTGCGCTGCCCGATTTGCTTGGCCTGACTGCATAAGTATGCGATCCGATTGCCGGATATTATTCGGCAATCGCTTTGTAGGGTGTAAAAAGTTGTATTTGCCGTTATGCTTGTAGCAGTGTCATAGAACTGATGGCCGTTACGGGCTAATGCAAATTACATGCAACTAACATTTTTTGGTGTCAGAGGGTCTATCCCTTCTCCAGGTCCCGAGTATGTACGCTATGGCGGTAACACCGCTTGTGCGCATATCGTCCTGAATGATGGCACTGATATTATTTTAGATGCGGGCACGGGGATCAAAAACCTCGGCCATGAGTTGCTTAAAAAACACACTGATATCCATCTGTTACTGTCCCACAATCACTGGGATCACATTCAGGGTTTCCCGTTTTTCTTACCCATTTATCAGCAAGGTAGAAAGATCATTATCACCCCAGGCGTGACCGATGCCGATGAGCCAGACGCCGTGCTTAAGCAAATGTCTGGCAGTGTGTTCCCTGTCGACTATAAAACCCTGCAGTCAGACGTAAAAGTCAATATCGTGCCACAGGGTACAGACAGCTGGACACTGAACAGTGCTAAAGTCAGCCGCTTCGCCATGAATCACCCCGGCGGCGGCAGTGCCTATCTGATCGAAGCGGATGGTGCGAGTATTGCCTACATCACTGATAACGAGCTATATCCGCCGTATGAAAAAGCCACGGATTTTCAGGAGTGGGTGACTTTCGCGCAAAATGTCGACCTGCTTATTCACGACGCGCAATATGTGAAGCAGGATATGCCACGCAAACTCGGCTGGGGACACTCAGTCGCAGAGGAAACCATAAAGCTTGCCATGGCCTGCAATGCCAAACAGCTGGCGCTATACAGTCACGATCACAATCGCACCGATGAAGAAATCGACGAAATCGTCGCTCACTGCGAAGAGTATGCAGATATTGTCGGCGCTACGGTGGATGTGTTCGGCGCCCGGGAGGGGCAGACCATTACCTTTTGAAGATAATGGTCTTTACGCACTTACTCCCACTCAACAAAATCAAATACCTAAATTGTTGTTTTTATTAGGTATTTTTTTGACTGTGAAACCAATGTGAAAATCCAACATCATTGTTAGTGCTCTAAACTCTTAATTAAACTTCGGATTTTTCACACTGTGAAGCACATGTGACACACGACTTTTTAGAGTATTCCCGTACGTCTTGGTATGTTTTAGAATAGAAATCACCGTCTCCTTGATTTTCTTCTTTTACTCAACAGCACAACAGACAACCCTAGCGCAGTAATGCTTCCGCTCTGATTGCGAAGCTCTTGAAGTCCATTACAAATCTCAATCAAAGCTCTACTGACATTATTTAACTGGTCCGGAATATCACCATTATTCCGGTGCAGGTAACTTTTTGCATTATTAAAGTGCTTGTTAGCCGCATCCCCATGCTTTTTGCTTTGCGAAGCATAAGCTATAGCTGCCCCTGTTCGGATAGTTCTTTCCTCTAATCGCTCTGAATTACCAAACTGCATTCTAAGTTGATTAAATGTTTTCATTACCAGTTGATGTCCACACCTGACTGATAAAAGAAGGGAGTGGGAGGTTCAATTTCATTATTCAATTTCTCAACCTTGGGGAATACTTCCGAGTTGAGATACGCGATGTATTCTCTTATTGCAGTTTCAATAAATTTTTTCTTGGAGATGCCATCAGCATGTAGCAGACCGACACCTTTTGTGCGGGCTTTCTCAATGTCTCTCCATAACCCCTCATCCAGCTTCAGAGTATATGCTATGAGCTTTTGCTCTCGGTTTATTTTCATTTTTTCTCCTACGCCAAATATAGTTCTAATATTTTTTGGCGATTCAATTTTTCTTGACGAACAACTGAGAGCAACCACTCGCGCTCTGTGTCATTCAGCCCTTCTTCGGCAGATAGAGCTGTACGAAGCGCTTTGTATTTAAGAACTTCCTCTCTGAACAATTCATTTGAGTCAGTTTCCACTAATGAAACCTCCTATTCTGTTAAGTTGCAGGCTAATCCAAGATAATGATTGTTAAGTTTTTATTTTGACGAATCAGCCGTTCTATCTGCTTTTGGGTTTCTTTTGCTTCCTTTAGCCTGACCGATAAGATTTCATCACTTGAAAAGTGAATAGCGTCAATGGCGTTACGCGACTTCAGTTTTAGTAGCGCTGCATGTTTTGTAAGCTGCATTATTGGATGCTCCGCCTGTTAGTTTGGTCTTTCTTCCGGGATGATTGAAAACAAGCGCAGTTAACGCTTCTTGTGAATCGTTTGAACCTAACTGCACTTGCTTAAGACAATAAGAGCTCCAACGATATTCGTCTGTGATTTTTCTGATACATACGCTACCAATTACGTTATTAAGACTGGTCAAACATTTTTCTCTGAATGCACATGTCGGTAACAAGAAATCTCCAGACGATTCTGCTTCAAAGCATGAAAGAAATTTATCTTGCCAATCATGGTGTATAGCAAGAGTCGCATGTATATGAGGAACGCATAGCTCGCGGACTTCACGTGACATGTGTTCAATCACGCCCCAAGACTTAATTCGCTGCTTATCGTAGGTATTCCTCTTGTAGTTCGGGCATATATAACTGCTAAGTCGGTGAATAAACGAGCTGTAATAATCACTACACAGTTCATTTCTAGCGTCATCGTCAAACCATATTCCCTCTTTATGAACGAATGATTCATTTGCGGTGAGCGTCAGAGCATAAAGTGAATGCTCATCAGGATGACGTTCAAGAGCCTGATGAAATTCTTTAGTCACTTCAGCGACAAGCTTTTTCTCCATCTCATCAATGAAATAACTCTTAGAAGTTTCAGCTAATAACCTATTAATTTCTTTCATGTAGACACACTAATCCTATTACTCATTACACTGAGCAAAACAAATTGGGTTTACGGAGTATCAAAGACATTGCTACCTGACCTTGTTGGTCTGGTGTTTGTATCTTTATCCACTTTTATTTATATCTTGAGGAGTCCCTGGACATACTTTTTTCACAAAAATATTTATATTTTTCATATTGTTGTGCGCCCCTCAAAGACAGGAGTATTATCTCACCAACAGGAAGGGGTATCATTTTAAAGATTTACACGACATATAATTTGCTACCCTTTAAAAATGAAAAAATTAATCCCTTTGAGCGAAGCTTCGTCTTATGAAACGCTCTACACACACAAGTTCTATTCCATCAACGATATTCAGCTTGAGTTTTCAAAGCCGATTAAGAAAGGTGAGCTGAGAGGTATTTATCCAGAACTAGGACGGGATAGTTCTTATTCTTCACGCGTCGGGGAAACGGGAGGTCTTCCCAAAGCTATTCAATATTACAGAATGTGGTTTTTATATCTAAAACTGGCTCTAGAATGTGAACAAAAGCAGATAGAAGTTGTAATCAAACCGAATACCTACACTAAGCGCGCAGGTGGACGAACTACGTTTCACGTACCTCGTGAGACAAAATATCTAACTGTAGACCGGGAGTTTTATAAGGATTGGAGTTTAGACGAGGTCTTGGTTCGCAGCTTTGACAGCTGGTGGAAAGATCATCGGTATCTATTTGAAGCATCAATTCCTGAAGTCATAACTGATAAGACAGTAGAAACTGATGACGATCACGTCTATCTAAAAATTGACAAGCGATTTAATTGGGATGATTTACACATTTTCTTAAACAAAGAAATTCGCCGTCGTATCAATCAACCACACAAATATCAAGTTGTTGGAAAAGCTCGTTATATTCAGCTTCTGAATAGATATAACGCCGTTGTGTGTTGTATGCATGGAATGAGTGCAAAACAGATTTTTACTGACAGAGCTTGCTATATGAGAGCGCCAGACGAAGCGGGTACGAGAGTTGACGTTGGCGGGTCACTCGCAGTCAGTGAAACGAAATCTGGGAAATTAAAATATTCAGGAGCATTTCGGAGGCAATACGACGGCGGTATTTTTCATCTTCTTGAAGTCTGTGAAGGTCGTTTTGGAGCGGGCTTCTCTAAACAAAACAAAACTGATTAGATAATCTGTGTTTCATAACGAGTTTGCGTAACTCATTGTTTTATATGGATTTATTTTTACTCTTGGTATTGACCTATAAATTGACTAATTATATTTTGTAAGTATTTGATGAAAACATAATGAGTTGTGAGTCATGGCACTGCAAAGACAAAGCAAAATACTAACACCAGCACAGGAAAAAGCGGTTCTGCACTACATAAGCGAAAAGCGGAACGCTATCCGAAATAGAGTTATCTTCCTACTGTCTGCCAAAGCGGGCTTAAGAGCGAAAGAGATTGCTTCCCTCACATGGGAAATGGTAGTTGACGCTAACGGAGAAGTAGGTGACTGCTTGCATCTTACCAATACAGCATCAAAGGGTAAAAACGGTGGCAGGGTAATTGCGCTTCATAGTCTTTTGAAAGCAGCTCTCAAAGAGCTACTAGCTAGACAGCGAAAGCAATACTCTTTCTCCTTTAGTTCGTCAGTAATAATGACCGAGCGTTCTAGGTCTACATCCCCTCAAGTAATCGTAAATACATTTTCGCGCTGGTATGGTGAATTAAGCTTTGTAGGTTGTTCATCTCACTCAGGAAGAAGAACATTCATCACGAATGCAGCAAAGAAAATCAGTGCAGTTGGCGGTTCTTTGAGAGATGTACAGTATTTGGCAGGTCATTCTTCGTTGCATACCACCCAGCGATATATTGAAGCTGATTCTGAAGCTAAAAAGAATGTAATCAGACTACTCTAGAGAGTGATGAATCGTCCCCAGTGCATGTGCATCATCCGTGCAATGCTCATTATGCTTCTTTACACTAGATTGCATGTGATTGCTTTAATGTGAGCAGAGAGCCTAATGAAAATTAAAATGCACGTTCTTTTTATATCTTTTATCTCATCTATTTTGTTGACTGGATGCGGCGGAGAAACTGGTGAAAAGCCTTGGCATCCATATTCATACAGTGACTCATATGGTGATTTTTATATATGGCTTGCATCTGAATCATATGAGGACAAGGATACTTGCATAAAAGCAGCAAAATATGCTCTTTCCGACTCTGAAGACCCCTCATTGGAAGACCCTCATGGGTGTATCTTTTACAGCAATAATTACATCTTAGCCGCTTACAACTATTGGTTTAACACCGACAGAGAACATATTTACTGTCTTTTTGAAACTTATAACCCTGACGCTGTTGAGAACAAATCCAGATATTACCCTCTACTTAAATCTACGAAGAGAGAAGATATCAAACCAGGAAGCGGAGAATGCATTACTGAGCCAGATACTTCTTCATTTTTGTAACGAGGGAATATTTTGAACTTTCTAGAATCGTTAACAGCAGAGTGGTATGGGTATCAAGGATACTTTGTCCGTACAAACATCAAAGCCAACCGGCGAAGTAATGGTGGTTACAACAACGAAATAGATATTCTTGCTTATATGCCCTCAACAGGTGAACTGGTGCATGCAGAAACATCATGGGATGCGATGACTTGGGAAAGGCGAGAAGAGCGATACATTTCAAAGAAGTTTATCTTCACCAATGAGCAATATGCCGAGATAGTTGGATCTGTTCCTTCAACAATTAAGAAAAGAGCAATAATTGGAACATCCAGAACGCAACCGAAGGAGATTTGGGGTGATGATATTGAAGTTACTACAGTACCAAACTTCATTTCAGAAATAACCAACGGATTAAAAGGGAAGCATCCAATGCGCGAAGTCATACCTGAGACATATCCGTGCTTGCGGTCATTTCAGTTTGTTTTGGCTTATGGTTGACGTAATTAAAGTTGCAATAATCAGAGATCAGCAAAGACATTTATAGTTTGCAAAAAGGTGCAATTATGCCTGCTAATGTTCAATCAACGATTTATAGATATCTAGACCTCGGAAATGCAGCGCATACCATTGAGCAGTTACTCTACGAACCCGATAGTATGATAAGGAATGACGAGGTAATCGCCGGACAAGGTAACCTTCGTTTTGCTGCTCTTTTGCTTTATATGTTTGAGTTTGATGGGTTTATCAACTGCGCATTACAAGAAAAAACAGGAGATGACAGCGCAGCGGACGAAAAACTTACCTTGAAAGAAAGAATTAAAAAGTTATATGAACTTAGTAACTTAAGTGCAAACGTTTGTGGTGAAGCCCCGTTTCAAAATATTTTAAATCTCTTCAAATTGAGAGATTCGCTAGTACACCCCAAGATTGAATACAGCGCATTTACTGACGAGCAATGTGATGGTCCTGTCTCAAATGAACAGCTAAGTGAATACTTAACTACGCAGTTACTCCAACTGGGGGAACCCTCAAGTTTCGCAATGCATAAAAAGTTGCTTGAAGATGCCAAAAACAAAATAGTAGAAGAATGTGACGTAAGCTCAGCTCATGCTAGCTATGTGACAGTTTCAAGCGGATAGATATGAAAGAGTCGGAGAGATGGTGTAACAATATTTCGCTCGGTTGGGCGCAATCCCATATGACAACATTCATCACGAATTAGATTGAATCTGACGAGCCGTTCTGCTCGTCAGGTATACCTTTGCACAATGCTATCGCCACATTCAAGATGAAGCGACTAACCTGTCTTAATGAAAAAATAGAGGAGAGAGCAAAATTAAAGTTCTATTTTGTTTATTGTCTTAATGTCATTTTGTGATGAAGCACTTCCCTATTGCCATCGTCGTCATAAAATCGCCGCCGCTAACAAGGTAAGCATCGTATATTTCGTCAAGCTCGGTTTCGTATAAATCAAGTAAATCACTAGAATCTCCGACTAGATTTAACTTCCCAGCAGCCCAAGGACCTCTATTCAACAAATACCAATTTTCGCTATTTGTCGCTCTCTCTATATCTGAACTCACTCCCGTTTTATCTGTCGTTTTACCATCTACAATTTCCAAATAAGCTCTTGTGTTTATCCATTCACTATTATTCTCTTGTAGATGCAACCAGCGATTATACTTCGTAAACTCGCACCTGAGGTCAGGAACTTTTGATAATGCGCCTCCAGCAAAAAAGAAGAAAATAAGAAAGAAATTTAGTCTCATCATGCTTAAACGTCCGTTACCATGTTACCCACTGGTAGCAAAACTCTAACAGCGCTGTTTTCATCAAAAAAGCTGACAGTCGCACCACATTCAAAACATGTTACCGCACGCCCCTTATCTAGACCCTCCTACCAGGTGATGCTTGAGTCCATTCTTCTAAGTGGTAGATCAGATATACGCCACTGCAATTTAACTGTTTTAATTTTGATACCGCTTTACGTCATTGTATTGATTTCTGAAGCTAGTCATTTCCTCTTTACTGAAAAAGCCTAAGCGTTGAATTTCATTTAAAGCTATTGAACCATCAAACACTCTTTTCCCGAAATGAACATCAGTCAATTCCTTCTCACAAGCATAAACGTCCTCCCCTAAATCATCAGGTTTGTATCCGTTTGCAATATCAAGCATACACTTATATGCACAGGCTTCTTCTGCCGATAAATGCGGATTATTTAGAAGAGGCATTGCCCACTTTTTTGACTCTTCAGTAAGGAATTCTCTCTTGACTGAAATCGGATCAAATAGCGCAGAGAGAATTCCATAAAGAAAAAACAAAACGCCTAACCATGATGTAAGAGACACCAGAATATTAAGCAGCATTATCTTCAGATGCCTGACAAAAAACGAATGCCCGTCACCAAGATACGGAGATACTTTTCTCAGGTTCTGATAATACGTATACACTCCACCTATTCGCTGGATAGCAGTTTCGGAAATTCTCTTTACATAAAACATGACAAAGCATGCGGCAACGCCTAGTAAATATAATTCCATCACCCTAACCTTAAAAATCAAATCAACTACTTGAGCTGTTTTGCACTCTCATCAACTTTAGAAAAGTTTTTAAGTGCACTGCGATACATGACCTCATCGTCAATATGTCTGTAATGAGTTTCAATGTACGCCACACTAGTTCCAGCAATAGCTGCAACATCAGCAATTGGAACCTCGCTTTTCATTCTCATAGTTATTCCGAAGTGACGAAGCGAGTAATAAGAAAGCTTTCTTTGCCTGTGATCAGGAATGCCAATTGCTTTCATTATTACGTCCCAATGTTTGTAAAGTTCACGAGTTCCAAGTGGATGTGTGCCTGACTTGTTCGTAAAAAGTAGATCATGGTCGTCTGTGAACGGTGAATAGGATTTCAGTCTTTTAATGTAGTCGCCACCACGAACCCAAATTGTTCTTCCTGATCGTACCTTACTGGTTTCTTTGCGTACTCTTAACTTCACAAGACAGACTTTTAGACCGTTTGCGTCAACACGGTCATCAAATTCAAGAACATCACCATAAGTTAGCTGGCGCAGCTCACCAGTTCGTAACAGCGTATTCGCTAATATTAAAATGTAATCACGAATTTTTTTTCTCTCTAACCTTTCTTCATCATCTGGACAATGCTTTTTACTTGTATAACTTCTGAGAAATTTGACCATTGCATCATATTCGTCAATCTCAAAAGTATCCCTTCTGCTTATCTCGTAACGGGACATTTTGGTCGGGCGAAAAAATAATTTTGGTATATGAGAAAATCCGTTTCTGTAGGCAAAATCAAAAAGCTGAGCTATGGTCGCTGTTTCGTTTCTGATTGTCACAAGCGAGATTGAGGGGTTGTCTTTAAGCCTCATCTGACGCCAATCATAGAAACTATTTTCATCTAGCTCCGATATTTTTGTAGTGGGAGATTTTACTCTCAAAAGAGCTTTACATTGAGACTTGATGGTTCCGTGACGAGCTTTTGTAATGCCACCCTCAACTCCAACATCACGCTCGCGCCACGCAAGGTATTTTTCCACCAGCTCCCCCAGGTTAATGCCAAACAGTTTCCTGCCAGATTTAACATCAGAATATGTTTTAAAAATTAGCTCTTCACCTCTGAGCTTTGCAGTTTCATAGTCTGACGTTTTAAGGGACCGGCGAAGATACTTTCTCTCGTCAGGAATCCAGATACGGCATTGATAGACAGAACCGCTTCTAGTCATTCTGTATATTTCGCCCTTACCACCTAAGAGCGATTCTGAATCGGTTTTCTTGTTAACAGACACAATAGTTCCTTACGACACGTAGTAGTGACGCTGGTGTGAAACTTTTTGTGAAAGTTTAGCCCCTAGCTGCTTAACAGACAAGGGGCTACAAAAAAGTGTGAAGGATGTGTGAAAGTGTTAAGATATTGATTTATATATTTTTTATGATTTGTTTTTACTCCCACTCGATCGTTGCGGGCGGCTTACCAGAGATATCGTACACAACCCGCGAAATACCATCGATTTCATTGATAATGCGATTAGACACTTTACCTAAGAAATCATAAGGCAGGTGCGCCCAATGCGCGGTCATAAAGTCGATGGTTTCCACTGCGCGCAGTGATACCACCCAGTCGTATTTGCGGGCATCGCCCATCACGCCGACCGAGCGGACAGGCAGGAACACGGTGAATGCCTGACTGACTTTATGATAAAGATCGGCAGCATGAAGTTCGTCGATAAAGATCGCATCGGCACGACGCAGCAGATCACAATACTCTTTCTTGATTTCGCCAAGCACGCGCACACCCAGACCCGGTCCCGGGAACGGATGACGATAAAGCATGTCATACGGCAAGCCTAATTCCAGGCCGATTTTGCGTACTTCATCTTTGAAAAGTTCACGCAGTGGCTCAACCAGTCCCATCTCCATATCCTCTGGCAGCCCGCCAACGTTGTGGTGTGACTTGATCACATGCGCCTTACCGGTTTTTGAGCCTGCTGACTCAATCACGTCAGGGTAGATAGTGCCCTGAGCCAACCATTTAGCATTGCTCAACTTGCCCGCTTCTTCATCGAATACTTCAACAAATACACGGCCGATAGTCTTACGCTTGGCTTCCGGCTCATCAATACCCGCCAACGCGTTAAGAAAGCGGTCTTCCGCGTCCACTTTGATGATATTCAGACCAAAGTGGTTGCCGAACATATCCATTACCTGCTTACCTTCGTTGAGGCGCAGCAGGCCATTATCGACGAATACACAGGTCAGCTGGTCGCCAATAGCGCGGTGCAGCAACATCGCCGTGACTGAAGAATCCACACCGCCGGACAGCCCGAGAATCACCTCATCACTGCCCACCTGCTGTTTGATGCGGCTCACTGCGTCGTCGATGATCGAAGCCGGCGTCCACAGCTTTTCGCATCCACAGATGTCGAATGCAAAATGCTCGAGGATGCGCTGGCCCTGGCGGGTATGGGTCACTTCGGGGTGGAACTGCACGCCATAAAAACGACGGGATTCATCAAACATCGCTGCGTACGGGCAGCTGGTAGTGCGAGCACCGGTCGTAAAACCTTCAGGCAGCGCCGATACTTTGTCTCCGTGGCTCATCCACACGTCCAACAGACCATTGCCATTATCGCCAATATGATCTTCGATATTGTTGAGCAGCGCCATATCTGCCACCACTTCAACCTGCGCATAGCCAAACTCGCGCTTGTCAGACCCTTGTACCGCGCCACCAAGCTGCGCAGCCATAGTTTGCATACCATAGCAAATACCCAGCACCGGCACGCCAGCTTCAAACACATAGTCTGGTGCACGAGGTGAACCAGGCTCAGGTACGGATTCCGGACCGCCTGATAATATGATCCCATTGGGGTTAAATTCGCGGATTTGCTCTTCCGTTACGTCCCACGCCCATAGTTCACAGTACACGCCAATTTCACGAATACGTCGTGCAATCAGCTGGGTATATTGCGAACCAAAGTCGAGGATCAATATGCGTTGGTCATGTATGTTTGCGGTCATGGAAGTGTTCCGTTTATCAAAACAACACAGGCTGACCACCAGGCCAGCCCGTTAAATAAGTGCAAAGCCTTAACCCAGACGGTAGTTAGGCGCTTCTTTTGTGATGCTCACATCATGGACATGAGATTCCCCCATGCCTGCCGCGGTCACTTTGACAAACTGCGGCTTGGTACGTAGCTCATCAATCGTCGCGCAGCCCGTCAGCCCCATCGCTGAGCGCAAGCCACCAACCTGCTGATGAATGATCGTGGCAATTGGGCCTTTGTAAGCAACACGCCCTTCAATGCCTTCTGGTACCAGTTTTTCAGCGCTGTTTGGATCCTGGAAATAACGATCTGATGAACCGTGGGCCTGATTCATCGCCCCCAAAGACCCCATGCCGCGGTACGATTTATAGTAACGCCCCTGATAAAGCTCTACTTCACCCGGCGCTTCTTCAGTACCCGCCAGCATGCTGCCAACCATCACGCAGCTTGCACCTGCGACTAGCGCTTTGGCAATGTCGCCACTAAAGCGGATACCGCCATCGGCAATAACGGGAATATCCCGGTCTTTTAATGCTTCGACAGCATCAGCGATGGCGGTGATTTGTGGCACGCCACAGCCTGTCACGATACGCGTAGTACATATTGAACCGGGGCCAATCCCAACCTTCACCGCATCAACGCCGGCGTCAGCCAGTGCAAGCGCGCCTTCTGCAGTCGCTACATTTCCAGCGATAAGCTGAACATCAGGATAGGCAGCACGAACCGCTTTCACGCGATCAATAACGCCTTGTGAGTGACCATGTGAAGTATCAATCAACAGCACATCGACGCCCGCTTCAACCAGCAACGCGACGCGTTCGTCAGTGCCTGGCCCAACGCCCACAGCGGCACCGACGCGCAGACGACCGAGGCTGTCTTTACATGCATTCGGCTTACTGGCTGCTTTTTTGAAGTCTTTCGATGTGATCAGTCCGGCCAGTTTAAACTCATCGTCAACGACCAGAATCTTTTCAATACGATGCTCATGCATCAGCTCCAGCACTTGTTCAGAGCTGGCGCCTTCTTTGACTGTCACCAGTCTCTCTTTCGGCGTCATAATCTGTGCAATGGGCTGATTGAGACGGCTTTCGAAGCGCAGATCGCGACCGGTAACGATACCGACAAGGTTATTGTCTTCATCCACCACCGGGAATCCTGAGTAGCCAAGACGCTGACCCAGCGCATTCACTTCGCCAATAGTGGAATTAACGGGTACTGTAACAGGGTCGGAGACCACGCCAGATTCGTACTTTTTAACCTGACGTACGTGTTCTGCCTGCTGTTCAGGTGTCATGTTTTTATGGATAAAACCGATACCGCCTTCCTGCGCTAATGCAATAGCCAGGCGCGCCTCAGTGACGGTATCCATTGCGGCTGATACCATGGGGATATTCAAACTGACGTTACGGGTCAGACGGGTTTTCAAGTCTGCCGTATGAGGGAGCACGGTCGAGTGACCGGGGACGAGTAGTACGTCGTCAAAGGTCAGGGCTTCTTTCGCGATTCGGAGCATGCAACAACACCTATGTATGGGGCCTTAGTTGCGGCGCAATTGTAGTGGTTTTTGGTTATCAGGTAAACTTAATCAATCAACAATTTTCAGGTCTTTTCATGTTTGGCAATTCGTCACATTCTCGTAACATTCTCAGCGTCTCCAAACTCAACCGATTGGCGCGTTCTGTATTGGAATCAGAAGTCGGTGCAGTGTGGTTGTCGGCAGAAATTTCGAACTTTGTGGCAGCCGCATCAGGGCACTGGTATTTCACGCTGAAAGACGAGCGCGCGCAAATTCGTGCCGCCATGTTTAAAGGAGCCAACCGACGTGTGCAAAAACGTCCGAAAGAAGGCGACAAGGTGCTGGTACATGGCAGCCTGGGACTGTATGAGCCTCGAGGCGATTATCAGCTCATCGTTGACAGCCTTGAACCTGAAGGAGATGGCCTGCTCAAGCAGCAGTTCGAACAACTGAAAATAAAACTGTCAGCCGAAGGTCTATTTTCCAACGAACGTAAAAAGCCCCTTCCACAACATATCAGACGCATCGGCATCGTCACCTCCCCAACCGGTGCGGCAGTGCACGACATTCTGACCGTACTCAAGCGGCGCAATCCAGCCATCAGCGTCATCATTTACCCAAGCCAGGTGCAGGGCGACATGGCAGAGCAACAACTCTGCCGTGCCATTGAAACAGCCAATCGTCGTAATGAAGTCGATGTATTAATTGTTGGACGCGGCGGCGGCTCACTCGAGGATTTATGGAGTTTTAATCTGGAGTCGGTGGCCCGCAGCATTGCCAACTCGGCGATCCCCTTGGTCAGCGCCGTCGGTCATGAAATTGATGTCAGCATCGCCGATTTTGTAGCCGATGTCAGGGCGCCGACCCCATCAGCCGCTGCAGAGTTGGTAAGTACAGACAGTGCGCAGTTGTCCGACGCGCTGCAGCAGACGCTGGTCAAGCTACAGACTCTGATGCAAAAAATCAGCAGAGAACACCACTATCGCCAGCAAGTGGCGTTTCATCGTTTACAGCAAAATCATCCACGCAGCCAACTCAACCAGCAAAGTCAACGTCTGGACAGACAGTTCTACGCGCTGAAGTCGGAAATGGCCAGAGTGATGACGACATATCAGAACGGTATTAACGCGTTTACGGCACGTCTGACAAAACAAGAGCCGTCACAAAGATTGGCATCGGCTCAGCAACATCAAACCTCACTTCTTAATAATCTGAGTCGTGCAATGCAATCCGTGCTTAAAACCCGTCAGGCTGAGCTCGGCGCCAAAAGCCAACTGCTGGATAGCGTCAGCCCTCTGGCGACGATGGCAAGAGGCTACAGTATTACCTTTCAGGACGGCAATATTGTGCGCTCTGTTACTGAGGTAAAATCTGGTCAGCAACTCACGACTCGCGTAGCGGATGGTGAGATCCATAGCAAGATAATGTAGTGCATCGCAAAATCATTGCATCCACTAACAATGTGCCCCAAAATAGCGCAGTTTTGATAGGGGGGCTGTGATGAGAGCAGTAAAACATGGTGCCAGTGCATCAGTCGGTGCAATTGCTTGCATCCTTGCACCCTTAATGCTGCTTGGCTGCTCTACGTCTCCCACTCTTGTTCACCAGCAGGATAACCCATCCATCGCAGTCAAGGCTGACTTACCGCCAATCAGCTTTTTTACTTCTTATCTGACTGATGAACAGCAGCAACAATGCGACGCCGTCAGGGCAGAGCATAGCGAGCAAGCTTGCCTGGAAGACCCCGTCGATCCGACTCTGTTATTACAGGCGCTGGAAAACGCCGGACGTTTTAATAAAGTGGCATTATCAGCAGACGGTTTTGATTACGAGTTACTGGTCTCGTCGAAGGCGACCCGCAATCAGTCTCTGGCCTCGTCTCTGCAAAACCTGCTGCATACATTATCGTTAGGCACGATTGCAGCGCCGCCGGCAAACTTCGATGCGCAGGTCAGCGTGACATGGCGCGGAATCGAACTTGGCAATGTGCAATATCAGACACAGCTGGAATTGGATAACCCATCTCAGCAGGCAGCATTGGCAGCACAGTTCAGTGAACATATCGTCGATGCGTTGACGACTAATGACGTATTTAGCGCAGAGCACTTGTACGCCACGCTGCAGGCCAGTGACTATCACCACGAAATGCAGCTTCCCAATAACATCGATGAATTTCAGATGTACGATATGCAACTTTTTCGTGACCCGTTTCAGGGCGCAATGGTGCGTTACTGGCACCCTTTGTATGCGGAAGAGAATATCGACGTATTCGTGTATCCCGTTGCACAGCAAGACCTAACCAATCAGGAAGGCTTGCTGTTGAATGAACTGGAACGTGAAAAGCGAGATATTACTTTGCTGGCCGAAGCCCGTAACATTGGCGAATTGAACATCAGCGACGTGCAGCCAATACAGTGGCAGACCGAAGACAAGAAGTTCAGCGGTTTCTATCAGGGGGTAGATGCCAGTCAGGACAGCGGCACTTTGTATGCCAGTACTTATCTGTTCCTGCTTGAGGATAAATTTGTCAAAGTCAGTGCGAACTTCCCGCCGCGTATCGCCACGCAGTTGGTTAAACAGGCCATCCCACAAATCAAGGTACCGAGCGAATCCAAACTGATGGCACAGTTACGAGGCGGCTGAGCCACCGAAGACTAAGCCCCACAGAACTGAGCGCACTACTTTTTCTTATTCTTTTTGTGGAAAGACAGCAGACGTTTACGCTTACGTTCCTGTGATAGCGTCAGCTGATTTTTCTTGCCTTCATAAGGATTATGACTTTCCTTAAACTCAATCTTGATTGGCGTGCCCATGGTTTTCAGCGACTTACGGAAGTAATTCATCAGATAGCGCTTATAGGCGTCCGATAGCTCTTCCACCTGATTACCATGAATGATGATCACCGGAGGATTGTAGCCACCCGCGTGGGCGTACTTCATTTTAACCCTGCGGCCACGCACCAGGGGAGGTTGGTGGTCTTCCTGGGCCATTTCCATAATGCGCGTCAGCATCGACGTATTGATGCGCCTGGTAGCCGATTCATAGGCTTCTTGCACCGACTCGAACAAATGCCCGACGCCAGTACCGTGTAAGGCGGATATGAAATGTAATCTGGCAAAGTCAATAAAGCCGAGACGTCGGTCCAACTCCCGCTTAATCTCGTCCTTCACGTCTTTATCCAGACCATCCCATTTATTGACCGCAACCACCAGCGAGCGGCCAGAGTTGAGGACAAACCCCAGCAAGCTGAGGTCCTGATCGGCAATCCCTTCCCTGGCATCAATCACCAGCAACACCACATTGGATTCTTCAATGGCCTGTAAGGTTTTTACAATAGAGAACTTTTCTACCGCATCAGAGACTTTCTTGCGCTTACGTACCCCTGCAGTATCAATCAATACATAGTCGCGCTCATCACGCTGCATGGGAATATAGATACTGTCTCTGGTGGTACCCGGCATATCAAACACAACCACCCGCTCTTCACCAAGAATACGGTTAGTGAGTGTTGACTTACCGACGTTAGGTTTACCGACAATGGCGAGTTTTATGGGCAAGGATTGCAGACGCTCACGATGGGCTTCGGCGCCCGCTTCGTCCATCTCATCTTCATGTTCATCCTGAGCCTGCATATCCGGAAAATCATGCTGAAGGGGCAACAGGCTGTTTGTCAGTAGCTGGCTAACACCACGTCCATGGGCCGCGGCGATTTGGTGCACATCGCCCAAACCTAATTTATAGAACTCGGCGCTCTCGCTGTCACCATCAATACCATCGACCTTATTGGCCACAAGATAAACACGTTTGTCCTGCTTACGTAAATGATTGGCAATACCTTCATCGGCAGGCGTCAGACCGGCACGCGCATCGACCAGGAACAACACCACATCCGCTTCTTCAATCGCCAGTAATGACTGTTCAGCCATTGCTGCATCGATACCCTGCTCATCGCCACTGATACCACCGGTATCAACAACGATAAAGTGCAGCTCATCGTAGCGTGCCTGTCCGTATTTGCGGTCACGCGTCAATCCTGGATAGTCTGCTACCAGCGCATCGCGGCTGTTGGTCAGTCTGTTAAAAAGCGTCGATTTACCCACATTGGGGCGTCCGACCAAAGCCACTACCGGCAACATAATCGTAAATTCCAGTTAACGTAGGTCAAGCTGATTAAATAGGTCAGCCTGACCATGGTGTTATTAGTTTGGCGTGTCAATTGCCACAAGTTTACCGTCACGAGTCTGCGTGTAGACGGTATTCCCATTCACAACCGGACCAGTAAAGATCGCTTCATCTTCATCGTCATCGCCAACGGCGAGACGCGCAACAACCTGGCCGTCGTCCTGACGCAACCAGTGCAGATAGCCGAAATTATCGCCGACGACTACATATTCACCAACCGGCGTTGCTGACGTTACGGTACGGCCTTTCAAGCTGCTGTTTGACCACAGTTCAACGCCGTTGCGTCGGTCCAACCCAAATATATTCGAATTGGTATCTACAACAAACAAGCGGTTGTTATCCAGACTGACGTTGCGGTATGAGCGATACTCACGATTCCACAACACTCGACCGCTGCGCAGCTCTACCGCAGCAAGAGAGCCATTAAATGACACGATATACACCGTGCCGGCAAATACCAGTGGTTTGGAATCCACGTCCACAATACGCTCAAGCTCGGTGGCACCTGAGGGTGACGTGACGGGCGATTCCCATGCAGTTTGACCTGATTCGAGAATACTGACACGCAGTCGCCCGGTTTCAGTACCCACGATTGCCCCGCCATTGGCCGCGGCCGGCGCTGAAATACCGCGCAGGGTCAGAGGTGGTACGTCAGATTCCATCAGCCATAGCTGCTCGCCAGTTAACGCATTGAGTCCGTACAACGTGCCAGAGGTGGTATTCACCACCACCACCTCACCGTCTATAGCAGGGCTTGCCAATACTTCACCCTTCACCTCGGCGTGCCACTTACGTTCGCCAGTAGCGGCGTCCAGCGCAAACACATCACCATTCTCAGTACCGAAATATAGGTTGTTATAGGCCGTTGTCAGGCCGCCTGCGATTTTCGCAGACTCGCCATCAGACCACAGCGATGACAGCACGCCACCATCACTGTATAAGGCAAAATTTTTCTGCCAGATGACATCGCCATCTTGCGGATTAACCGCCATAACGCGTCCGTGACGGTCTGCGGCATATACTCGCCCGTAGGCCACCGCAGGTTGTAGTCGGGAGAAGTAGTTATCAACACCGTCACCCACGTCACGCTGCCACAGTACGCGCGGTTCAAACTCTGCATTGATTGGCTTAAGCGTGCGTATTGCCAGCTCTTCTTCGTCTGCAAACCAATTTGAAACGGTTGTACAACCGCTTACGCTAAGTAGCGCAGGTATTAGCAGTGCAAAAAATGGTTTTCTCACTACCTGTTCCTTAACTGTTCGCAGCAACGGCAAGATTATCCAATTTCACTTTCAGTAAATTGTTGCCAGCGTTATCTTCCAAAGCAGAGCTGTACGCCGCACGTGCTTTATCGAATTGCTCCTGCTGTACATACACGTCGCCTTTGACTTCATCGACTACGGCACTGAATGCTTCATCTGTCACGCCTTCCAGCGTTGCCAGGGCGGCGTCAAGATGGCCCTGCTCAATCTGCACACGCGCTAAACGCACCGCTGCGACCGCTTTGATCGCTGGATCATCAGCGTTGCTTGACACAAACTGCAGACGTTCTGCTGCAGTGTCCAATTCACCATTTTGTGCCGCCTGCTGGGCCATAATTAACGATGCCATCAACGCATAACCGCTATCGCTGTTAGCACTGACGAAACTGTCTGCCTGTGCACCAACGGTATCACTCTCTAAGCTTTGCACCAGTTCCTGATAAGCATTAGACGCGGCTTCCTGATTGGCAATTTGCACATCAGTGTAATAACGCCAGCCCCACAAGCCTCCGAGGCCCAATACCGCGCCGACAATGATCGACACGCCATTTTCTTTCCAAAACTTTTTGATCGCCTCAACTTGTTGTTCTTCTGTGGCAAACTGCTCCATGATCCTTCCTCTGTAGCGGCACCTGTTTAGCAGTGCCGTCGTAAAACTGAATAATTGGTTAATCTAAAACTGTCGATAAAAGCGCACCCAGCTCTGCAACTGAGACGCTTTGTTGTTCATTATCGTGACGCAGCCACTTCACTGACACTTCATCACGCTGTGCTTCTTGTTCACCGATGACCAACGCCACGGCCGCTCCGCTCTTGTCAGCACGTTTGAGCTGCTTCTTAAAATTACCGCCACCGCAGTGGCTCTGGACGCGCCAGTGCAGATGCTGGTTACGCAGTAATTCTGCGACCTTGAGCGCAAAAGGCTGCACCGCATCACCCACAGCAGTCACGTAAATATCTACCGGCGCAGGCACCTGGTCAGTCAGACCCAGTGTCTGTAGCAGCAAGATCAGGCGTTCGATGCCCATCGCAAAGCCTACCGCCGGCGTTGCTCTACCGCCCAGCTGTTCCACGAGGCCGTCGTAACGACCACCAGCACACACCGTGCCCTGTGCGCCCAGACTGTCTGTGACCCATTCAAACACGGTCCGATTGTAATAGTCCAGACCACGTACCAGACGGGAATTGACCTGATATTGGATGCCGGCCTGCGTTAATCGTTCACACAGCTCGGAAAAATGCTGGCTCGATTCCTCATCCAGAAATTCCAGAAGATCGGGAGCATCATGAAGAAGTGCCTGAACCTGCTCATTCTTGCTATCCAGTATGCGCAGCGGGTTACTTTCCAGACGACGCAGACTGTCTTCGTCCAACGCTTCTTTATGCTGGCTTAAATACGCCACCAGCGCGTCTTTGTATGCCTGACGTGCTTCGTTACTGCCCAGTGAATTGAGCTGCAGGGTGACGTGCTCCTGAATGCCAAACAGCTTCCACAAGCGCGCGCTGAGCAAGATCACTTCCAAATCAATGTCGGGGCCGTCCAATCCAAATGCTTCGACACCGAACTGGTGAAACTGGCGATAGCGTCCTTTTTGAGGGCGCTCGTGCCTGAACATCGGCCCCATGTACCAGAGCCTTTGTTGCTGATTGTACAACAGGCCATGTTCGTTACCGGCGCGCACACAGCTGGCGGTATTTTCAGGACGCAAAGTCAGGCTATCGCCGTTGCGATCCTCAAAGGTGTACATTTCTTTCTCAACGATATCGGTCACTTCACCGATAGAGCGTTTGAAAAGGTCAGTGCTTTCTACGATAGGCGTACGGATTTCCTGATAGCCATAGCTGGCCACAACATTGCGTATCTGGGTCTCGGCCCACTGCCATATCGCTGAATCTGAAGGCAGACAGTCGTTCATGCCGCGGACGGCCTGGATTGTTTTGCTCACGACGGTTTCAATACCTGAACTGAATTAAGGCGCGCATTATAGGGATTTTGGTAGCAAACGTAAAACGCCCGTACCACTTCAATACGCTACGTTAGCTGCTACACAACTTGTTTAACATCAATGCGACGGGCTTGTTCAAGCTGTAACGCCTTTGCCCTTATACGCTTTTCCAGCTGATCGACCAGATCATCATTGGCCAGTCGCTCTTTCTGACGTTGACCGTCCAGGTAAAAGCCGCTCATATTGCGCGCGCCGGTCAGGCCAAGATCAGACACTTCTGCCTCGCCCGGGCCGTTTACCACGCAGCCGATAATCGAGACATCCATCGGTGTCAGAATATCATCCAGTCTTTCTTCCAGCGCGTTGACCGTGCCGATGACATCAAACTCCTGACGAGAACAGCTTGGACAGGCGATAAAATTGATACCACGAGAACGAATGCGCAGGGACTTAAGAATATCGAAGCCCACTTTTATCTCTTCTACCGGATCGGCAGCAAGGGAGATACGAATGGTGTCGCCAATACCTTCGGCCAGCAACATACCCAGTCCAACGGCGCTTTTTACTGCACCGGCGCGAAATCCACCGGCTTCGGTAATACCCAGATGCAGAGGCTGATCAATCTGCTTGGCCAATAAGCGATATGCGCCTACCGCCAGGAATACGTCTGACGCTTTGACGCTGACTTTAAACTGGTCAAAGTTCAGTTTGTCGAGAATATCGACATGACGCATGGCCGACTCGACCAGCGCTTCAGGCGTTGGTTCGCCATATTTTTCCTGTAGGTCTTTTTCCAGCGAGCCACCGTTAACACCGATACGGATAGGGATGTTTTTATCCTTGGCACAGTCAACAACAGCCTGCACGCGATCCATCTTACCGATATTACCGGGGTTAATACGCAGACAATCTACCCCGTATTCAGCGACTTTAAGCGCGATGCGGTAATCAAAATGAATGTCTGCCACCAGCGGCACATCAACCTGCTGGCGAATGTGTTTAAACGCTTCAGCGGCATCCATTGTCGGTACCGACACTCTGACAATTTCACCGCCGACTGCCTGAATTCGCTTTATCTGGGCAACGGTTGCCTCAACATCCGTGGTTTCCGTATTGGTCATCGACTGTACCGCGATCGGCGCACCGTCCCCTATCGGCACCTTGCCTACATAGATACGGGTCGATTTACGACGGGTAATGGGTGAATCTGCAAACATCATTCTTCCTCTAGCGGTAAACTAAAGCGCGCAGTGCGAGTCACATCGAAACCTGACATATCAATATTCTGTCCGGCATAGCTGATACTGACATTGGCGGGAGCGCCTAGCACGACTTCAAAGGGAGGCAACCCGCTCACGGTCATGACCCGGCCAGCACGTTTGACACCATAGGCGATGTCTTCACCGGTGGCATCAGTAAGGGTCATCCAGCAATCATCGCTGAAGGTGAACACCAGCTCGACCGGTTGCTCATCGGCTAGCGTTGTATTATCAGTGCTTTCAGGTTCGTCATCAATCTGCTGTGGTGCTTCAGCAGGAATCTCAGCGGCAGCGCCATCATCGTCTGCCGGTTGACTATCTGGCAGGGTTTGCTGCGCATTCTGTAAGACTTCTTCAACTCTTTCTAACATCTGTGACGCAGAATCACCGATTTGCTCTACCGCTTCACTATCTAGCGTTTCAGTCTGTTGAGACTGGCTGCTTGGCAACGGCTCAGTTGCCACAGGCGGAATAGTGGGTGCCGACAATGACTGCGAAAGCGTGGCATCATCTTCACTTTGTTGCCACCACCACCATAAAAACAGCACCAGCACCAGCGCCAGTATCAGGTAGGTCACCATCATCCAGCGGTCGTCGTTAGCCTGCTTGGCCACTCGCTTGGAAAAACTCTGCAGTTTGGCGGTTTCTTTGGGTTTACTCTGAAACGCGTCAAATGCATCCAGCACCTCATCAACCGGCACGCCGAGGTGCTTGGCATACAGCCTTAGATACCCTTTGGAAAACGTCAGTGACACACTGCTGTCGTAGATGTCGTTTTCCAAGTCTTCTATCGTTGTTGCTTTAAGATGCAGCGCACTGGCGACCTGATCAAGGGTCAGCCCGCGCCCCAGACGCGCAGTGCGAAGCTGCTCGCCAGGACCTTTGATGATGTCTTCCTGAATATCTGTTTCTTCGCTCATTGTCACTTACTGCTGCGTAGACGGGTCTACGACCCAAAGGGACATGCCCGTATAGATTGAAGACGGGTCGTCAAGGTTGTTCCATTCTACCAACTTGTCCATCTTGACGTTGTAACGCAGTGAAATGCGATACAGGTTTTCCTGTTTTTCAACGATGTGTTTGGTCACCACTGGCGCTACTGACGACTCCTCGTCAGGCTGCTGTGTATCCGCCACAGGTTCAGCTTCAGGCTCAGAGCTTTCCTGTGCAGCAGGTTCACTGACTGGTTGGCTTGCCGGCTCTGGCATGGGTTCAGGCTTTTGCACTGGCATTGTTGCAGGCTGGTTTATGGTAGGTGCCTTTTTCATGCGCTGTTTTGCTACCGCATCCGGGCTGCGATGTGTGGCCAGATAGCGTTGCGTATTAGGATGTTGTGGATACATCTGCAACAACATATCGCCATACCCTCTGGCAGCATCAATATTGCCCAGGCCATGCTCGATCTCGGCGGCCAGCCACAGCGATTCGGCAGAGACTCTAGATACCCGTTCGAAACGACGTAGCGTCTGACGCGCTTCTTCATAGCGCTCTGTTGCCGTCAGAAGTTCGGCTAATAAATACAGGCTTTTTCCACGGGTTGGCTGATGGTTGAGCGCATTCTGTAAATACTCAATCGCATCATCAATCTGGCCCTGACTTTGTGAACACAGCGCCATGTTTTCATAACTTTCTGCGGTATTGGCGTAGCGCTGATTGTTTATCGCTTTTAAGAAAAACTCTTTGGCTTTCGGATAATTTCCCTGCTGACACAGAAAGGCACCATAGCTGTTGGCAATGTCGGCATTTCTTGGTGCCAGACGCATGGCATCCTGATAGGATTCCTCAGCACGCTGCACTTCGCCTACCAGCTGGTAATAGTATGCTATGGAATAGTGGGCATCGGCCATACGCGGTGCGAACTCGAGTGCTCTATCGAGATTCATTTTAGCCTGCGTGTAGTTGCCGTTTTTCAGATAGGTCAGCCCTAAAGAAATACGGGTTTTCGCTGCGGCATCGGTATCAAAATCGTCAGGCGCTTCAAACCCGTCGGGCACTGGCTGACTGACACAGCCACCTAATAAAAACAGTATCACTAATATATAGCGTCGCATCATTCCCCTGACTTATTTTTAGGTAACCTGACCTGCAGAGATCTCTGCTTGAGCTGGTTACTTGTTGTTATTGGGCCATTTTTACCGAAATTGGTTCACCCTTCATCTGTTTTTTCAGCATTCGTTTGGTTCTGTCTACAACATCACCCACGAGCTGGCCACAGGCAGCATCAATATCATCACCGCGAGTCTTGCGCACAATGACAGTAAAACCATATTCCATCAGCACTTTTGCAAAGCGGTCAATGCGCGAATTACTCGAGCACGTATATGGCGATCCCGGGAAAGGGTTAAACGGGATCAGATTGATCTTGCTCGGCGTGTCTGCCAGGGTTTTCGCCAGTTGATGTGCCTGGTCGGTCGAATCGTTGATGCCATTTAACATCACGTATTCAACCGTCACTTTGCCCTGATTGGCGCGGGATTTACCCAAATAGCGTCTGACTGCTGCCAGAAATTCAGAGATAGGGTACTTTTTATTGATTGGTACAATTTCGTCTCGTAGCTTATCGTCTGGTGCATGCAGACTGATAGCCAGCGCTACGTCGATTTTATCGCCGAGCATGTCAAGCGCCGGCACCACACCCGAGGTGCTAAGGGTGACACGACGTTTGGATAATCCAAAGCCGAAGTCGTCCATCATCAGCTCCATCGCCGGCACCACGTTTTTCATATTCAGCAGCGGTTCACCCATACCCATCATCACCACGTTGGTAATGGGGCGTTTGGATGAATCAGAAGACAGGCCGAGGGTCGTTGCTACGCGCCAAACCTGCCCGATAATCTCAGCCACGGTCAGATTACGGTTAAAACCCTGCTGGGCAGTTGAGCAGAACGTACATTCCAGCGCACATCCTACCTGAGATGACACGCAAAGTGTGGCTCTATCACTTTCCGGGATCCACACGGTTTCCACTTCCTGACCGCCATCAAGCTGCAAGGCAAATTTAATCGTACCGTCAGTGGCATTTTGCTGATAGGCAATTTCGGGCGCACGGATCTCACAGTTCTCAATCAATTTGGCACGCAGCGCCTTGTTCAAATTACTCATTTGCTCAAAGTCTGACACGCCCTGCTGGTAGATCCATTTCATGACCTGATCGGCACGGAACGGTTTTTCGCCCATTTCAGCAAACAGATCGCGCAGCCCCTGACGGCTGAAATTTAACAGGTTAATTTTTGACGGCTGTTCACGAAGTGTGTCTGACATGCCGGATCCTCCCACAGTGGGCCAGTCAGAAGAACGACTGGCTGCGTGCGCATAGTGTAACGGGTTTCATTCGCATATACGAATGCGTACCAGAATTAGTGTTGTTAAGTCACATACAACAAAGGGAGCCGCAGCTCCCTTCATTCAATCTGATGTTGAGAGCCTTAGCGAGTGCGTGGGCAAATCTCATCGTCAGAGAAGAAGTAGGCAATCTCGCGAGCCGCAGATTCAGGCGCGTCAGAGCCGTGAACTGCATTCTCATCGATTGACACAGCGTAGTCTGCACGCAGTGTACCGGCTGCGGCTTCTGCTGGGTTAGTCGCGCCCATGATTTCACGGTTCTTAACAACAGCGTTCTCGCCTTCCAGAACCTGAACCATCACAGGGCCAGACGTCATGAACTCTACTAACGCGCCGAAGAAAGGACGCTCTTTGTGTTCAGCGTAGAAACCTTCAGCCTGTTCTTTGCTCATGTGCAGCATTTTTGAAGCAACAATGCGCAGACCTGCTGACTCAAAACGGTTGTAAATAGCACCGATGACATTCTTAGCAACTGCATCAGGCTTGATAATAGAAAAAGTACGTTCCAGGGCCATATCGCCACTCCCGAAATAAAGGTGAAAATCTGTAGGTTAAAAATTTGGCGCGGATTATATGCAAAAGTGCATCGAATTCATACCCCGCATTAAAATAATGCCGAGTTTGCAGAAAAACCGTTAACCGGCGCTATATTCGGGGGATAGGTGTTGCTGAAGATGCCTGTCTGAGACTGCTCACTACTTCAACCACTTTGTTCGCCGCAAACTCCACTTCTGCCCGAGTGGTAAAACGACCAAAGCTAAAACGTAGAGAACTGTGCGCCAATGCATCGTCCAGTCCTAATGCTTTGAGCACGTAAGACGGCGCCATACTGGCCGAGTTACAGGCCGAGCCGGAGGATACGGCCAGCTCATGCAATGCCATTATCAACGATTCACCGTCAACATCGTCGAAGCCGACATTGACCACACCCGCCACACTATGTGACAGATTGCCATTAACGACCACGCCTGGCAGTTGACCGACAATCTCCAGGAAGCGCTGACGCAGGCCGGCAAGACGCACGCGCTCCTGCTCAAGCTCCTGACCGGCAATCGCGAAGGCTTCCCCCATGCCTACAATCTGATGGGTTGGCAATGTGCCTGAACGCATGCCGCGCTCATGTCCGCCACCATGAATTTGCGCATGCAGATGAATTTTTGGCCGACGCCTGACAAACAGTGCGCCAATCCCTTTTGGCCCATAGGTTTTGTGCGCCGAAAATGACATCAAGTCAACCGGCAGTGTTTGCAGATCAATGGCTACTTTGCCGGTACTCTGCGCGGCATCGACATGAAACAGGATGTGCTTTTCCTGACATAGCGCCCCTATGGCTGCAATATCCTGAATGACCCCTAACTCATTATTCACATGCATTACACTGACCAGCACGGTGTCGGGCCTGATGGCCGCTTCGAGTTCCGCCAAATCCAACAGGCCATTGCTGCCCGGCGCCAGATAAGTCACCTCGAAGCCCTGCGTCTCCAGCCAGCCGCAGGAATCCAGCACCGCTTTATGCTCGGTACTCATGGTAATAACATGCTTGCCCTTGTCGGCATAAGCCATTGCCACGCCTTTGATTGCCAGGTTATCTGACTCCGTCGCGCCAGAGGTAAATACCAGTTCACGAGGGTCGCAGTTGACCAGCTCAGCAATCTGGCTACGAGCGAAGTCCACGGCTTCTTCTGCCTGCCAACCAAATCGGTGTGAGCGGGATGCCGGATTCGCGAAGTTGCCATCCATTGTCAGACAGGCTGTCATTTTCTCGGCGACACGCGGGTCGACCGGCGTGGTTGCGGCATAATCGAGATAAATGGGCGTGTTAATGTCAGTCATAACGGCCTATATATGCGGGTCAAACGACTCATCTTTATGGTTCATTTGCTGAATAATGGGGGACAATCCAGTGTCTTTAAAGTCCTCGATATCCAGTGCTTTGATGGATTTGCCACATACATCACCGCCAAGCTCCTGCACTGCGCCGCATAGTTCCTCAACTTTGAGGTCCATTTTGTGCACGTGTTCGAGCATAACACCTATAGCATTGGCGACCGGATCAGGATTGTCAGGTGCTACCGCGTAGGCGTCAAAGCCGTATTGCCTGGCGATGCTTTCGCGGTGCTCACGTTTGCCATCCTGCTCCGTTGCTTTATTCAGCACGACACGCCCCGGGATCCCCACTGCGGTTGCACCATCTGGGACATCCTTTACGACCACCGAATTCGAGCCAACCTTGGCGCCTTCTCCGATAGTGATAGGCCCAAGGATTTTTGCGCCGGCACCAATAACCACCTTATTTTTCAGGGTTGGGTGGCGTTTTCCTGCCTGCCAGGATGTCCCGCCAAGGGTGACACCATGATACAGGGTTACATCGTCACCAATTTCAGCCGTTTCTCCAATTACCACGCCCATGCCGTGATCGATGAAAAAACGCCGACCAATCTGTGCACCAGGGTGTATTTCTATACCGGTTGTCCAACGCCCAAAGGTCGATAGCATTCTGGCCAGCCATTTCAAGCCCCAGCGCCAGAATTTATGTGACAGACGGTGCAGCCAGATGGCATGTAACCCCGGATAGCTGGTCAGGACCTCAAAACTGTTGCGGGCCGCGGGATCACGGTCAAACACGCTTTTGATGTCTTCTCGAATACGCGTAAACATAAGCTCACTTTTGAATAGATTTGTCTATTGAGGTCAGAATGCCGCGCAAAATGTTTAACTCGACGGACTCGGGTCTCGCACGGTTAAACAGACGCCTAAGTTTGACCATCACCATACCCGGATGCTGCGGAATGATAAAATTCGTTTTCTGCAGGGTTTGTTCCAAATGCGTATAAAAACGTTCGAGATCTTCGCTCAATGGATAGGGACTATCCTGCTCTGGGTGCTGTTCACCACGGGCAAGAAAGGCCATACGAATCTCGTAACACAGCGTTTGCACCGCTGCGGCAAGGTTTAATGAGCTGTAATCAGGATTCGCCGGAATGTACACATGGAAATGGCAAAGCCTGAGTTCTTCGTTACTCAACCCGTTGTTTTCCCGACCGAATATCAAAGCGACAGGATAGCTCCCTACTTCATCGAGTAATTTTTCTGCGCACTCTCGCGGCACCATGGTCGGCACATCGTGAGAACGGGTTTTCATTGATGTGCCGATTACCAGACCGCAGTCGGAAATGGCTTCCTGCAGGGTAGGAACAATCTTAGCGTTCGCCAGCACGTCGCCTGCACCTGCCGCCAGCGCGCTGGATTTACCATCCGGCTCAGACACGGGGTCGACCAGCACAAGCTGGCTCAACCCCATGGTTTTCATCGCTCGGGCGGCCGAGCCGATATTGCCGGTATGTGATGTGTTAACCAATATGATGCGGATATTATCTAACATGTGTAATTTCAATAGTTCCATAGCAGAGCGCGGCGCGCAGTTTAGCACAGGCACAAGGTGGTTACAGCGAGGTTTCGATTGCGGTTCATGTAACGCTTTGCTAGACTTCGCGCGATTTTTAATCAGGGGCAACACGTAACGCTCCTGACGTTTTTGTTCTTTACACAATTGGTGGTTTACTTATGCATCCTATGCTGAATATAGCCGTACGCGCAGCGCGTACAGCCGGCAACATTATTGCTCGCGGGTTTGAAAACCGTGACGACCTTAAAACTGAATCGAAAGGCGCGAATGATTTTGTTACGCAGATAGACAAGGAAGCTGAGCAGGCCATCATCCACAAGATCAAGCAATCCTACCCAGACCACAGCTTCATTGGTGAAGAAGGTGGCAAAGTCAGCGGTGACGATGACTACACCTGGATTATCGACCCGCTTGATGGCACAACCAATTTTGTCAAAGGTATACCGCACTTTGCGGTCTCCATCGCACTGTTACACAAAGGACGTCTTGACCAGGGCGTTGTATTCGATCCCATTCGTGGAGAACTGTTTACCGCCAGTAAAGGGGCAGGAGCACAGCTGAACGGTTATCGCATTCGCGCCAGCAAGCCTAAAGATTTGGGCGGCACTGTGTTAGCGACAGCCCTGCCATTCAAGCACCGTGAACAAACAGAGCAGTATATGCAGTCTCTGAACAGCATTTTTGCCAAGTGCGGCGATATTCGTCGCTGTGGCTCAGCCGCATTGGACATGGCATACGTGGCGGCAGGTCGTTACGACGGCTACTGGGAGCGTGGTGTTAACGCCTGGGATATCGCTGCAGGTGAGCTGATGGTAAGAGAATCTGGTGGACTGGTCACCGACTTTAAAGGTAATAACGACCCATTGTATTCAGGCGAAATCGTGGCCGGCAGCCCTAAGGTTGTACAGGCATTGGTGAAGCACCTTAAAGGTTAAGGCACGCCCCATACGTCTTGCCCTACTACCCCACTCCGTCATGCCCGATTTAGTCGGGCATCTCGCTTAGATTGCCGCCTTCGCGATGTATGGACTCCTCCACTCCCTGAGGAGTAATTTGGTTTTTGCGAAATCAAAATAAGGAGTCCATACATGTCTGAAAATACCGTAATCGCAATCGACCTGGCAAAACATTCTTTCCACGTCTGTGTGCTTAGCACTGATAACAAAGTACTGACAGATAAAACCTTTACCCGCTCATCTTTAAAAACATGGTTGCTTAAACAGAAACCATCACTGGTTGCCATTGAAGCCTGTGGCAGCGCCCACTACTGGGCAAAGCTGTCTGAGCAATACGGTCATACAACAATGCTAATCTCTCCTCGCTTCGTTAAACGATTCTTGTCAGGTCATAAGACTGATAAGAACGATGCTTTGGCTATTGCCATTGCGTCAAGACAACCTGATGTCAAACCTATTCAGGTAAAGACTGACGAACAACTGGCACTACAAGCCAGTGAGCGTATCAGGGAGCACTATGTAGATGAGCAAATCGCCACGAACAATCTATTAAAAAGTATCCTGTATGAGTTTGGTATCACCGTAGCGAAAGGCAAACGCTCCCTGGTAAAAGCCATACCGGATATCCTGGAAGATGCTGAGAATGGCTTACCGGATGTGTTAAGAGGTGAGATACACCGGCTGTATCAGTTCTGGCTCGAGCTGGATGAGTTAATACAGACCTTAAGTAAACGTCAGCAGCAATCTATCAATGCACACCCCAAGTGTTCAATGCTGAAAGCGCTGGACGGTGTTGGCGATGTCAATGCTCTGGGACTGTATCTGGCATTAGGTGACACAGGCGCCTCATTCAAGAACGGGCGGGAGGCAGCAGCGTGCATTGGCTTAACGCCCAAGCAACACAGTACAGGTGGAAAAACTGTCATGCTGGGTATCAGTAAATACATCGCCAATAAAAAACTCAGGTCGAATCTGA
>NZ_AUBH01000016.1 GCF_000429145.1 Aestuariibacter salexigens DSM 15300 | reverse complement strand
TTCATTTTCGTGTCGGCCAACTGTTGTTCGAGCTGTTTAATACGTTGTTCCGGCGTCAACTCTGTTTCTTGCTCGCTCATGGTTGCTCCCCGTTTAAAAAACCTGGGTGTGCCTAAGGACCAATCTAGACGACCATGCCTGCGAAGCCAAACTAAAACTGTCGAACTACCCTGAATACCATACTTGTATTGAGCTTGTTGATACGTCAACTCTCCCTTTTCTACCTGATCAACAACTGCCAATTTAAAAGCGAGGGAATAATCACGCTGAGTTCGTCTATTTATTGAATGCATTACACTCTCCAAAAAAGGTTGGAAAAGTGTCAACGCTATTTAGGACGGGTCATGAAATACAAAAAAGGGCACCGAAGTGCCCTTTACCAGTGATTATTGAACATCATGCCGTTATGCGGCGTCTGGAGTCTGTTCCGGCTGCGGCAAGGTTTCTTCAGCCGGCAGCAGATTTAGGTCGAAGTCAAACTCATCGACTCTGACAGCCAGCTTACGCTTGTCATCGTAATCAATCAGTATCTTGGCTTCAGATGTGCTTAGCTCACCTTTTTCCAGCAGCTTGTTGACGGCGTTAGCGAACGAAACGAACGGCACTACTGGCTCCTTGCGCAGTGCCTTCTGCACTTTATTTAACAGTGTCATGGCAGCATGCTTGGCTTTGAAAGCCTGCTCGTTAATGTCATTGCCGTCGCCAGGCAATGTGCGCACGAGGTGAGTTAGCTGTGCCTTAATGCTGTTGTCCTGCATGGTTGCGGCTGCAAGCTCACGTACCAGGTCGTCAGAGATATGACTGACTGACGAGGTGTATGTCGCCGTCAATACACGCATCAAACCACGCGTTGCTGTGTTAGGGAAGTTATTGATGAAATCAACAATAGCCTTCTCAGCCTGTTGCAGGCTCCAGTTAACCGCGTAATCAAAGTATGGCTTGGCCTCGCTACGATTCTCAACACGCTGCTCGTAAAAACGTACAGCGGCCATTGCACCGTATAAATAACTCATCACGTCGCCCAGTCTGGCTGACAGTAACTCTGCTTTTTTCAGCTCGCCACCCAGTACCAATAGAGACAGGTCAGCCAGAGGTGCCAGCTTGGCGGCAATCGCATTGATCCGTTTCTCATGCTTGCGAACTTCTGGATAAACCGATTCTGCATTGCGCAGGAATGGCAGGTGTGAGTTGACCAAACTGCGTAGTGAGTTCTTGACGCTGAACTTAACGGTGCTGGTCAGCACTTTATTAAATTCACGATCTGCCTCAGGCTCGTTACTGTGGATCAGATCAACCATTTCCTTCAGATGCGGGTGACAGCGCATCGCGCCCTGACCAAATATCATCAGGTTGCGGGTCAATATATTTGCACCTTCAACCGTAATGGCAATAGGCAGTGCTGCATAGCCACTGGCAAACGTATTCTGCGGGCCACGCTGAATGGCTTTACCGGCCTGTACGTCCATTGCTGAGTTAAGCACATCGCGGCCCAGCTCAGTCATATGGTATTTAGCGATAGCCGTCACAACCGATGGCTTAAGACCTTGTCCTAACCCTTCTGTGGTCAGCACGCGCATAGCTTCCAACAGGAAGGTTTTACCCGCGATATCGGCAAGCTTGTCCTGAATACCTTCAAAACGACCGATTGGCACACCAAACTGCTCGCGCACAAACGAATACTCTGCTGCACCTTTTAATGCAGTGTGTGCGGTTGCCACACCCATCGCAGGCAATGAGATACCGCGTCCTGCACCAAGACAAGACACCAGCATTTGCCAGCCACGACCGATATTTTTCTGACCACCAATAATGAAGTCCATCGGGATAAAGACGTTCTCACCACGTGTGGTACCGTTGTAGAAACGAACGCCCATAGGATCGTGACGATTACCCAACTCTACGCCAGGGTGGGATTTTGGTAACAGCGCGCAAGTAATACCCAGCTCTACCTGATCGCCTAATAAACCGTCTGGGTCGTAGACTTTAAAGGCTAAGCCAAGCACTGTCGCGATAGGCGCTAAAGTAATATAGCGTTTGTCCCACGTCACCGACAGACCGACGACTTCTTTACCTTCCCACTCGCCTTTAGTGACGATGGCAGCGTCAGGAATTGAGCCCGCATCCGAGCCTGCTTCAGGGCTGGTTAAGGCAAAGCAGGGAATATCCTGACCGACAGCAAGTCGAGGCAACCAGTAATTTTGTTGCTCTTCTGTGCCATAGTGCATCAACAATTCGCCCGGACCTAACGAGTTAGGCACCATAACGGTTACCGCGACGGCACCGCTTTTGGCTGCAATCGTTGCGACGATCGTTGAGTTGGCATATGGAGAGAACTCCAGACCACCAAACTTTTTAGGGATGATCATCGAGAAAAACTTATTCTTACTCAAGAAATCCAGCACCTGCTGGGGGATATGCTTGTCGTTGCCGAGTGCAAACTCGTCAATCATTTCCAGCAGTTCCTGCACCGGACCGTCGAGAAACGCTTGTTCATCAGCAGTCAGTGATGCAGTCGGCAGGTCGCGCAGCGCCTGCATGTCAGGTTTACCCTGATAAATGGAAGATTCAATCCACACATCACCTGCGTCCAGCGCCTCTTGCTCTGTGACTGAAATGGGGGGGAGGACCTTTTTTAAACTCTTTCTGATACTCATGCTACTCATCCGCTCATCTGACCAGTTGAATTAGATACTACTCCAGTTTTCGCAAAGATCAAAATTTCATGACAAATTTTTAACGCTTTTTTTCCACTTATTGACTAAAAAATAGCCACTGGAAATTTGGCGGTTTATCTAACGCATTGAAATTATTGATTTATTGATAATGTGGGGATGAATGGGAAAAATTCAAACGCATGTTTAAATGCGACTTTGTGAATACAGTGTTCAATGCTGTTGATGAAATGTTAATCTGAGCTCGCGATATGTGCGGCTGATTCAATGACAAGCCGCTATAATCAAGCCATGTGCATCACGCTGGGCAATAGTGCACAACGGACAGGGAATAATAACAATGACAAATAAACATACATGGCTGTACACGGTGCTCAAGCATCCCTGGGCAACCATTATCGCGGCACTCGTGGTATTGCTGACACTAACAGCAGGTGCACAACACTTGTATTTTCGCGGCGATTACAAAGTGTTTTTTGAGCCGGAAAATCCACAGAGGCTGGCGTATGAAGAGATGCAAAATATCTTCAGTAAGAATGATAACGTTAACATTGTTATTGCCCCTGAAGATGGCAATGTCTTCACACCTGAAACACTTACTCTGATCAAACAACTTACTGACGAAGCGTGGCAGACACCCCTATCAACACGCGTGAATAGTGTGGCGAATTACCAGCACACCTATGCCGAAGATGACGATCTGATTGTCGAAGATTTGCTGTATTCGGTCCGTAGTGTAAACCAACAAAAATCTGATGACATTCGAGCTGTCGCATTATCAGAAGCTTCACTAGTGCATCGATTAGTCTCAGAAAAGGGTGATGTTGCGGTTATCAACATTACCGTGCAATTGCCGGATGGCGACCAGACTGCAGAAGTATTTGAAATTAAAGCGTTCGTGGATGAATTGGTCGCCAAATTCCAGAACCAGTACCCCAATCATGAGTTTTATCTCACTGGCATTGTGGCACTGAACAATGCATTTGCCATAGCGGCTCAGCAGGATGCTGAAACACTCATTCCGGTCATGTTTCTGGTGATTATTCTGATCATGTGGCTGTTGCTGAAAAGTATTACCGGGACCTTTGCGACACTGCTCATCGTGGCGCTCTCTATTGCTGCAACAATGGGCTTGGCCGGGTGGAGTGGGCTGTTTTTAAGCACTGCGACAGTGAATGTGCCAACCATGGTAATGACGCTTGCGGTAGCCGATTGCATCCATGTCATCGCATCGATGCAGTACGCGATGCGCGGTGGGAAAAGTAAAGAGGACGCTATTGCGCATTCTGTGCAGCTCAACCTGATGCCCATCATTATTACCAGCGTGACCACCTCGATAGGATTTCTGACACTCAACTTTTCTGCCGTGCCGGTGCTGGCAGATTTAGGTAATCTAGCGGCGTTTGGCGTGATGGTGGCGTGCGGCCTGTCATTTACACTGTTACCAGCGATGTTAAAAGTGATGCCTATTCGGGTGTCAATGCAGTCCAGCGAGAGCTCAGATAAACTGAATAAGTTGGCCGAATGGGTGATTCACCATCACCGCAGGATCCTACCGTACAGCGCAATACTTCTGGTTATTGCGTTGAGCCTGGCATTTACCAATAAACTGAATGATATTGCGGTCGAATATTTCGATGAATCCAATCCTTTCAGACAGGCTGCAGATTTTCAGACAGACAGGCTCAGCGGTATGTCCAATATTGATTTTGCTATATATACCGGCGAGCCGTCTGGATTAAATGCTCCTCAAGTGTTGCGCACTATTGAGCAGTTTGCAGGATGGTTGCGCAAACAGCCTGAAGTTGACCACGTCGATACCATTACCGACACGTTTAAACGCCTCAATAAAAACCTGCATAGCGATGATGAGGCGTACTATCAACTGCCAGATAATCAGGAAATGGCAGCACAATACCTATTGCTGTATGAGATGTCTTTGCCATATGGACTGGACCTCAATAATCAGATTGATATTGATAAGTCTGCTACGCGACTGATGGTTACCATGCAGAATCTCGGCAGTAAAGAATTTACCGCATTCGAAGCACGAGCAAAGGCTTGGTTTGAGGCTGTCGCCCCGGAACTTCGCATTACTGCCGCCAGTCCTCCCCTTATGTTTGCGCATATTGGAGAGGCGAATATGCAGAGTATGGTTAAAGGTACGCTTTTAGCGTTGGTGTTGATTTCGGCTTTATTAGTATTTGCTTTACGCTCCTGGCGTATGGGTGCCGTCAGTCTTATCCCCAACTTATTACCTGCAGGGCTGGGATTTGGTATATGGGCGCTGATTTCAGGGCAGATTAATATGGCACTGTCCGTCGTACTGACTATGACTTTAGGCATCATTGTCGATGACAGCGTACATTTTTTAAGTAAGTACCGCTACGCCAAGGCGCAAGGCCAGTCAACAGAAGACAGTATCAGATATGCGTTTATGAGTGTTGGTCGAGCATTAGTGATCACAACATTGGTGCTGGCATCAGGGTTTGCTATCTTAACCCTATCATCATTTGCACTAAACTCTGATATGGGTCTGCTGACCAGTATCATTATAGTTCTTGCGCTGCTGGTCGATTTTATCTTTTTACCAGCATTTCTAATGATTATTGATAAACCGTCTTCAGGTAAGGGAGAACAGCATGTCGACAGGCAACCTATTTCCGCAGATTAGTCGCTGCGTAGCCATATTGGCGCTTCTGGCGACTGGGGCCATTGCTTACGCACAGGATGCAGCACAAAAAGGCCTAGCTATTGCCACTGAACAAAAACAGCGTGACGCGGGGTGGGGGGATTCACAGGCTGAAGTCAGTATGATCCTGCGAAATGCACAAGGGCAGGAGTCAGAGCGCAAAATACGCATCAAAAGCCTGGAAGTGCAGGGCGATGGTGATAAAGCCCTGACCATTTTCGATCAACCCAGAGATGTCAGCGGCACCTCGTTTTTAAGCTTTTCTCACGCCACTGAACCTGACGATCAGTGGATTTATCTGCCCGAGTTAAAAAGGGTTAAACGCATTGCCTCACGAAATAAATCAGGGCCGTTTATGGGCAGTGAATTTGCGTTTGAGGACATGACATCATTTGAACTGGAAAAATACACCTATACCTATCTGAGAGATGAACCATTTCAGGGACAAGAGTGTTTCGTTGTTGAACAGCGCCCGTTAGATGAGTATTCCGGCTATACCCGTCGTGTTGCGTGGATTGATAAAAATCACTATCGCGCACTCAAAATTGAATATTACGACCGCAAAGACCAACTACTTAAAGTACTTGAGCTAAATGACTATAAGCTTTATCAGGACAAATTCTGGCGGCCTATGGTGGCTGAAATGACGAATGTGCAAAATGGTAAATCCACCGTGTTGTTGACCCACTCGATCGAATTTAACACTGGCCTGGAGGAAAAGGACTTTGACAAAAACAGTCTCCGCCGCGCGCGCTAGTGCTTTTTTACTTCTTACTGCCTCACTACCATGTGCTGCTCAGGCAGAGTTTGCAGGTGAAATGGGCGTGCAGCAGCGTTATTTTTTACAAGATGCATTGTTGCCAGAACAGGAGCGGGCACAATTTTCTGTTTATGCGCAGCCAGAGTGGTATCACTCGTGGAACGATGGCTATGACAGCCTGTTATTTAGACCTTTCGTACGCTATGACGAGGTGGACTCGGAACGCACTCATATCGATATTCGTGAGCTTATTTGGCTTCATGTTTCTGATAACTGGGAGCTGCGCACCGGTATCGGCAAAGTGTTCTGGGGCCAGACGGAATCCTTGCATCTGGTTGACGTGATTAACCAGGTGGATTTGGTGGAAACCATTGACTACGAAGACCGGCTCGGTCAACCCATGGTTAACTTTTCTTACATCATGGATATGGGCACGTTGTCAGCGTTTGTTTTGCCCTATTTTCGCGAGCGAACTTTTGCTGGCCCGGATGGACGCCTGCAGCTGCCATTACCTGTAGACACAGACAACCCACTTTATGAGTCATCGGACGAAGAACGGCATATTGACTGGGCAGTGCGCTATCAGGCTACGTTGGGTGATTGGGAACTGGGACTGTCTTATTTCGATGGTACATCGCGGGAACCCTTTTTCGTGCCAGCACCCAATCCACAAAGCGGCGAAATACAGCTGCGACCGTTTTATGCCCAGATGCAGCAGGTTGGTGTTGATACTTTGGCGGTGGCGGGTTCATGGTTGATCAAATTTGAAGCCATTTATCGCGACGTATTGGATGACGATTTTTTCGCCGCGGTCGGCGGTGTTGAGTACACCTCTGTTGGCGTGTTTGACTCAATGTACGACCTTGGATTGTTGATTGAATATCAGTTCGATGAGCGTGATGAGCTGTCGTGGACGGGCGCGCAAAATGATCTGATGATCGGTACACGTATCGTGTTTAACGACATTGACGGTACTGAAGTGCTGCTCGGTGTGATCCAGGATTTAGATAACTCAAGCACCCGTGGCGGGTTGATTGAAGCATCAAGCCGTATGACCGACAGATGGAAATGGCGACTCGATGCTTATTTCTTTTCGTCAGACACGCCTACCGATGTGACGTACGCCTGGCGGCGTGATGACTATGTCGAATTCACCCTGGAATACTACTTCTAGGGTGCATTACTGCGCATTCAGGTGCTTAGCGTGAAAGCGCAAATGGTCCTCGATAAAACTGGCCACGAAAAAATAACTGTGGTCATAGCCGGGCTGATAACGCACATCAATATTGTCACGCTGCTGTTGCTGACTAATTTCATCAAACGGCCGCGTTAACAGCTGAGAATCGAAGAATTCATCGGACGTGCCCTGGTCAATTAATATTGGTTGAACGTGTTGACCTTCTCTTTGTTCAATCAGCTTGCAGCTGTCGTACGCTGCCCAGACAGATTCATCGTCGCCCAGATAGGTGCTCAACGCTTTTCGACCCCAGTCACAGGTCGATGGCGCCACGATAGGTGAAAACGCCGAGATGCTGCAATACTTCTCAGGGTTTCGCATGCCGATAGTCAGTGCACCGTGACCACCCATAGAATGACCACAAATTGCGGCTTTGCCCGGTTTGACCGGAAAATGTGAAGTGATTAGTTTCGGCAATTCAATTGTAATGTAATCGTACATTCGATAGTGCTGGTCCCAAGGCGCCTGACTGGCATTAACATAAAATCCGGCGCCTTTGCCCAGATCATAGGCGCCGTCAGGGGCGTCGGGAACTTCCTCACCTCTTGGGCTGGTGTCGGGGATCACTAACATTACACCCAATTCTGCGGCAACGCGCTGTGCACCTGCCTTTTGCACAAAGTTTTCATCTGTGCAAGTCAGGCCGGATAGCCAGTAAACAACGGGGACGTTTTGCTGCTGTGCCTGAGGGGGCAAATATACCGCTAATGTCATCTCGCAGTTCAGGACTTCCGATGTGTGGGTGAAGCGCTGTTGCAGCCCACCGAAACTTTGGTTGCTTGCAATTTTCTGCATGATTTCCACGCTCTTCATTTAAAACAGAATAACCGAGCGAATTGACTTACCTTCATGCATCAGGTCAAACGCTTTATTGATATCTTCCAGACCCATGGTGTGAGTGATGAAGGTATCCAGTTCAAATTCACCGTCCATATAACGCTGTACATAATCCGGCAGCTGACTGCGTCCTTTGACGCCACCGAAAGCGGTGCCACGCCATACGCGACCGGTCACTAACTGGAAAGGACGGGTCGATATTTCCTGTCCGGCACCAGCCACACCAATGATCACAGATTCCCCCCAGCCTTTGTGACAGCATTCCAGCGCGGAGCGCATCACATTGACATTACCGATACATTCAAACGAGTAGTCCACACCGCCATCAGTCATATCAACAATGGCTTCCTGAATAGTACCGCCAACCTTCTTCGGGTTAGCGCAGTCAGTCGCGCCAAGCTTTTTGGCAATTTCAAACTTATCTTCGTTAATGTCGATGGCGATAATGCGACCTGCGCCAGCCATCCGAGCACCGATAATAACGGAGAGTCCAATGCCACCCAGGCCGAACACTGCAACAGTATCGCCCGGCTGCACGTTCGCGGCATTTTTTACCGCACCCATGCCGGTGGTGACACCGCAGCCAAGCAGGCAGACTTTTTCAAGCGGTGCGTCTTTAGGGATCTTGGCAAGGGCGATTTCAGGTACAACGGTGTATTCAGAGAAGGTCGATGTACCCATGTAGTGAAATAATTGCTCACCATTACAACTTAGTCTGCTGGTACCATCAGGCATTAAACCCTGACCCTGCGTGGTGCGGATCGCCTGACACAGATTGGTCTTGCCAGATAAACAGAATTTACACTGACCGCACTCTGGGGTGTATAGCGGGATAACATGGTCACCCGGCGACACCAGCGTTACGCCTTCACCTACCGCTTCAACAACACCGGCGCCCTCATGCCCCAGTACGACTGGAAACAGACCTTCCGGATCGTCCCCGGACAAAGTATATGCGTCGGTATGACACACCCCAGTGGCAACTATCTTGACCAGTACTTCACCTTTTTTTGGGGGGGCAACGTCTATTTGCTCAATCGTCAGAGGCTTTCCGGCCTGCCATGCAACGGCGGCTTTACTAGTAATCTTATCCATCGTCATTCCTCTTTCTCTCAAATCTTTCGTGGCGTGCGGTTTGTTCATTCGATAATCAGACACTGGCCCATGATCCGCACATGCTTTACCTCCCAGATCACATCGTCAATGCGGTGTCCGTCCGAGCATAACCGTTCGGCTCGTAATGCACCTGGCAACCTGCGCACAGCGTCTTCTTCAATATGCAGACGCTGCTCAGTGGTCAATGTAGGACGTAACAGGTCTCGCGCCTCATACCGCGGTGTACGCAAGTATCCATCAGCGGCTAATTGGTAGTCTCGCCACTTTTCAATAAATTCTCCGTCCCATCGCCATGCCAGTATAAAAGCGAACTCAGTATCGCCTGATGTGTTAACCCGGGACGACATAAACTGTTCGTAATGCAAAACCTGGTCTGGCTTGCTGACACAGCCGACAAGCATCAATACAGCGGCGCTCAGGGCACAGATCAAATATAAACGGAAAACCACCAAGAGATGCACCATACTTAGGTATTAATAAGCACTATATCGTGACAAATAAATTCGCTAGTATGAAGTGTAAAGGACATAAAAGACTGAATAACATGACTATTCTTCACCATTTCAAGACCTTTTGTCGCGCCTCGCTGGTCAGCGCGCTGCTTGTTTCAGGCCCCGCCATGGCAAATATGTACGGCTCAGTACAAGTGGGTGGCGTCGATGCAAAAGACGATTTCAGCAGTGAGCAAGGTGGCAGCTACAAACTGGCCATCGGCTATGAACTGCATAAACAGTGGTATGCCGAATTTGGTTACCAGCAGTTAGGTAACGGCAATCTGGGCATTTTGCCTGCAACGGCACAGGAGGCGAATGATTTTCGTGGCGAAATGGAGGGTGATGCGCTATTCGTTGCGCTGCTGGGTAAAGCATCCGGTAAGGATGGTGAGCTGTTTTATCGATTAGGTTTACTGAAAACTGACATTCGCGGCGAAGGTCTGGTTGCAAGCGGAGAAACATGCAGTGTCGGCGCGTATACTGCGGTAACCATTGAGCAGCAGTCTTTTTCATATTGCGCGTATGACGAAGCAGGGATAGCAGGTTCGCTCGGGATTGGCTATGACCACTATGTCGGTACTAACCTGCTGATCCGCTTTGAGGCCGAGCATATCCGCGGCAACAATGGCATACAAGTTAATGCGGCCTACATCGGCCTGCGATATAACTTCAACTAACAAGAGCGTGGATGATGAAAAACGAATTTGACAGCCACTTACTGCTCAGTGTGTTTGAAAAAATCCGTCAGCATGGCGAGCGTCAGGACGATCGCTATGTGCTCGATGGTGTTACCGCTTATACCGACCACGATGGCTACACAGTGTTTATGGAAGATGCGCTAGTGAAACTTCGCGTCGGCTTTCATAATCAATATCATTTCGACTACGACAAAGCCGAGCATTTAGAAACCTTTGAGAAAAAGCTCAAAGCCATCGAGCATAATTACTGACAGACTATCAATCCCTGTTATTTCAAATAGGTGTTTAGCATCTGTTCCAAATCGGTTGCTATGATGGGTTTGGACAGGTAATCGTTCATCCCTGCAGCAACGCATTTTTCTTTGTCACCTTTAAGCGCATTGGCAGTCAGGGCGATAATCGGGATATCACGATTTATGTTGGTGTTTTCAGTACTGCGAATAAATCGGCTCGTTTCGTAGCCGTCCATGACCGGCATCTGGCAGTCCATCAGCACCACATCAAAATGATTCTCGTTGTTACTCAATGCCTCAATCGCCTGACGACCATTATCCACTACTGTGACGCTGTGCCCCATATCAATCAGCATAGCTTTCGCGACTTCCTGATTAATAGCATTGTCTTCAACCAACAGGATCTGCCTGTCGCGTTGTGACACAAGTGTTTTCAGTGCATTTTCCGATACAGCGTCGGGAGACTCGGCGGCAGCTTTGACCTGTACCAGTAACGTCAGCCCCTTCACGACGTCGCTTCTTTTCATAGCATATGAAAAGCATGCCATAAAACCTGACTGTAGCCAGGTTGCCATGTTGTCAGTATCACCGTCGGTGCTGAGCAGCACCTGAACAAGATTAGGGAAGTGATGAGTCAACGCTTTACCGAGTTGCTCTGCATTCATTCCCGGTAAGTCTTCGTCAATAAGTGCAGCGTGGACATCTTTGTGCGCTTTTGAAATTTGCATGGCCTGTTTGGCATCGTCGGCAAACAATACATTAAACGGACTATCCGCAAACCACTGAGAGGCAATTTCCTTACTTACCCCTTCGGCGGAAACGATCAGCAAGGTGTAAGCAGCAGGCTTGATTACGCTTACCTGTTCATCGAGCAGTGGTTGCGTTTCTTCAATCGGAATGTCAACACAAAACGTCGTACCCTTGCCTTCATCGCTTTGCAAAGTGATTGACCCGTCCATCAACTCAACAAGCTGTTTACTTATTGCTAATCCAAGCCCAGTGCCGCCGAAGCGACGGGTGGTAGATGCATCAACCTGCATAAACTTATCGAACAATAAGGGTTGCTTGTCCTTTGGGATACCAATGCCGGTATCGATAACATGGATCCGCAGCGTGTTGTTTTCTGTAAATCCTACTTCCAGGGTAACAGAGCCGTATTCGGTAAATTTAATCGCATTGCTGCATAAATTCGTCAGTATCTGTCGAATTCTGCCCGGGTCACCTTTTACAAACGTGGGCAGAGTCGTCAAGGTACGATAGTTAAATGCCAGTGATGATTGCTCGGCTTTGAATGAATAGAGATCGACAAAGCGAGATAACAGTTCTTCAAGATTAAAACTGATGCGCTCAATGTGCAGCTTTCCTGCCTCGATTTTGGAAAAATCAAGAATGTCGTTTATGAGATGCAGCAGTGTTTGACTGCTCGTTTGGGCAAGCTCAGCGTAGTGCTTCTGTTTAGCTGTTAGCTCTGTTTTTAACAGCAAATCATTCATGCCGATAATGCCGTTTATCGGCGTACGAATTTCATGACTCATATTGGCCAGAAATTCACTTTTAGCGCGACTGGCCTCTTTGGCCATTTCTTCTTGCTGCTTCAGCTCAGTAATATCCTGAAAGCCACCCAAAAGTCTTACAGGTTTGCCGTCTTCAAAAACCGCAACTCCGAACGCTCGCACCCAAATCCGGCGTTTTTTTGCGGTAATAAAAGGTAAATTCAGGTCATAGGGTTCGCCGGTGCTAAGGGCAGTCTCGACGGCTTTGCTGATGATGGGCCTCGCCTCTGGCGCATAATAGTTAATTGCGCTGGCCACGTCTGGGTGGGAACCTACGGGCAGTTCATGAATGTGATACACCTCTTTTGTCCAGTAAAGGCTATTAGTCCCCAGCTCCAACTCCCAGCCGCCGAGCTTGGCCATGGTGCCAGTTGCTTCCAGTAGCTGCTGATTTCGTTTGCGTTCTTGTTCCAGGCCTTTTATCTCTCGAATATCACGGCCAATTATCAAGTAGCCAATCGTTTCTGTGTCGTCTTGAAGGATCTCAGTCACCGTCAGCTGGACAGGAATAGCATCTCCATCTGAACAGAATACTTTCCACTCTTGCTCATGAATTTTGCCGGCGTGTGCTAATGCAGCGAGAAGGGCAAAATGCGATTCTTCTTGTGTGAATTCATTTCCCAGAGATATTGCCTGTTCGCGTAATTGCTGTGTGTCAAGCAAGTCAGTGATGCATGCCTCGTGTAAAATATCCCGTCTTTTATAACCCAAGGTTTCGCGCGCAAAGTTATTGAATGTGACAATCTGGCCTTGTGTATCCGTAGTGATAATAATTATCTGCGCGCTGTCCAACATCGCTTTTTGTAAACTGCTGGCTTTCTTTAGCTCTAATTCGGCGAGTTTGCTCTCTGTAATATCCTGCTCTATCGCCATGTAGCCAGTAAAATGGCCTTTGTCATAGGTTGGCTGGGCCGTTAACTTGACCCAGTACGGTGTGCCGTCTTTGCGTTTATTAATCAGTTCTCCTGAAAAGTGCTGGCGCTGCTTAACGGCCTCAACAAGCGAAGGTGGTAATCCGTCATAGGCAAGAAAATCAGGTCTTTTACCAATCACTTCTTCAGCGTGGTAGCCGCTTAATCGGGAAAATGCGGGGTTTACCCACTTGATACGTATTGACGTGTCATACAGCACGACTGAACTGTCAGTTTCACGCACGACTTGAGCAAGTATCTCGCTTTTTTCCTGACTTTCCTGTAACTCGCTCTGCATCTGCTGAGCTTGCTCTTTACTAAGCTGTGGAGACTCAGACAATGTGGCAACGGCATACTGCGCACCATCGCTTTCAACCAGATTCAGATGCAGCGTGACATAAAAAATATGACCGTCTTTATGCTGGGCAGGAAAATATCTGCCTTGCCCCATCAAGCGAGACTCACCGCGGGAGAAAAACTGCGCTACATGATCATTGTGTGCTTCTTGATGCTGAGTCGGCAACAAATCATTCAACGTGAGCTGATGAAAGGCCTCTACATCGTAACCAAACAGGTCGGCCGCAGCCTGATTAGCAAAATGAATCATTCCTGTCTGGTCGACCTGCAAGACACCGCTGCTGCATGCACTGAGCAATGCATCGCTGGGCATCGGATTTGTTTTTGCATAGGTCGAATGATTCATCGAACGTGTCACTTGTTTACGGTTATCGTGTACTATTGTTGCGATATACCCATAACAACCTAGCAAGAGATCCGCTTGTGTCAATAAAGAAAGTCAGCGCCCCAACGTTTTCACCGTCCTTCTTGTTGCCAAAATACTGGCTTACCTGGCTAGGCGTGCTGGTGTTGTACCTGATCAGCTGGTTACCCTTTCGTCTGTCGCGCTGGCTTGGTCGGCAGGTTGGCAAGCTGTTGGCCAAGCTGGGTAAAAAGCGAGTGGCGATTGCGAGGCGCAATCTGCAGCTGTGTTTCCCCGATTGGAGCGAGAAAAAACGCGAAGCGGTGGTCAGGGAAAATGTGCAACGTGCTGGCATCGCAGCGCTTGAGACGGCAATGGGTTGGTGGTGGCCTGCCTGGCGAGTAAAACGCCATATCGAAATTGAAGGCTTCGAACATGTGCAAAAGGTGCTGGACAGCGGTAAAGGCGTGTTTGGTTTAGCATTGCATAATATGAATGTAGAATTTGCCTGCCGGGCACTTGGCTATACTCACCCAAGCATTGCGTTCTATCGCAAGCACAACAATCCGTTGATGGATTATTTTCAGTATCACGGCCGCAATCGCGCAAACAAATACATGATCCATAAACGTAATTCCAAAGCACTCATCGAAGCGCTGGACCAGGGCGAGCTGTGTCTTTACCTGCCGGATCAAGATTATGGCGCCGCGCAGAGTATCTTTGTGCCATTTTTTGCTGTCGATGAAGCAGCAACGACCACGGCGACATTAATGTTTGCCCGTCGCGCAGACTGTGTACCACTGATGGTGACATCCCAGTACACCCCGACCGGCAGTAGAATTAAATTTTATCCGCCGATGGACAAGTTTGCGGAATTAGAAGATAAGCAGGCACTGACCTTACTCAATAAACAAATTGAACAAATCATCCTTGAACAGCCTGAAAGTTATCTGTGGATGCACAAGCGTTTTAAAAGCAGGCCAACTGAGTCGGCACCAAGCTTGTATGATTAGCTACGCGAGCTTTGTCACGGCTAAAGGGTATTTGCTATTATGCCGATAGAGTATTGTGTCGCGTCATAATAGACGCGTGCAATTCGTTGTCTCTGAGGTACTGACATGACTGCTGATAAAGGCTTTTCAAGCTCACTGTTCTGGGCCAAGCATCTGGCTTTGGCACTGGCATTGATCATTATTGCCGTCGTGATCATTCAGTTACGCAGTACAATCACTGATAAGCCTCAGCCGCAGGGTGCGCCAGAGAAAAAGAACGTGTCCCAGGGACTCAGTGATTTTTACCGTGAATACCGATTGTCATCGACAAAACCTCATCAGGAAGATGTGGGTGATTTTGTGATGGACGTGAACGTAGATGATCGGCCGCTGGACCAGCGCCTGCAAGGAATGCAAAGCGATCAGAAACCGGTCAGTGGTAGGTGGGTCGGCGAGCATAAGTACCGCACATTTAAAGCCGGCTCAACCCTGCGTAGCGCTATCACCAGCTTTGCCCAAACGGAAGGGATGCAGGTGTTGTGGGAGCTGGAGCAGGACTTTATTGTCAAAAACCAGTTTCAGATGGACGACACCATCGTTGGCGCCCTGGCTAAAATTGCCAGCGCAGTAGACAGTAATTTTGAGGGCGAAGTGCGTGCATACGTCTGTCCCAATCAGCGCTCACTGGTGATCACGCACAATCACACTGACTATCTGAAAGACAACTGCACGATCATCGAAAAATCAGGTCGTGCAGGCTAAACATTTCTAGTTGAATGTCGCATCCCAAATCTCACTGACCCGCAATAACGCCTGGCTTATCTCCTCTGACTGCTGTGTTTTACTGCGCTGCTGTAATGCCAGACGGTGGGATTCGTTGCGCAAGGTGAGGTAAGCTTTTGTCAGTTGTTGACAATTCCGACTTGAGAGCATGTTGTGGTGCTCAAGACGTTCAAGCAAGCGCACATTGTCAGACCACTTAATGATGTCAGGGCAGTCGTGGGCATAGTGTAGTGCCCAGTATTGCACTAAAAATTCGATATCAACGATACCGCCTTTGGCGTGCTTAAGGTCGATATCCTGTTCATTGCTTTTATCCAGATGGGTGCGCATCTTTTCACGCATCTCGCTAACCTGTTGACGAAGTTCACTTTCATCACGCGGTAAACAAAGAATGCGGCTTCTGACGTTTTCAACCTGTCCGGCCAGCGAGACAGAACCTAATACACAGCGAGCGCGCACCAGTGCCTGATGCTCCCATGTCCATGCCTCATTCAACTGATAATGTTCAAAGGCATTAATATGACAGACCAGTAATCCCGCATTGCCAGAAGGCCGCAGACGTAAATCTGTTTCATACAATTCACCGTACACGGTTTTGGTATTGAGCAGATGCATAATGCGCTGCGCGAGTTTCATGTAGAAACGGTTGGCATCGACTGGGCGCGGGCCATCCGTTTCACCCTGACCGTCATAGTCATGCACAAAGACAAGATCGAGGTCGGAGCCGTAGCCAAGTTCAAGCCCCCCCAGTTTGCCATAGCCGATAATCGCAAAGTGTGAGTCATCAATACTGGTGCCCGGCGGACAGCCATGCTTTTCACTTACCTGTTGCCAAGCGTAAACAAATACCTGCTGCAGTAAGGCCTCGGCGAGAAATGTAAGATGATCGCTGATTTTCATTACCGATAGCGCCCCAGTTACATCAGAAGCCGCTACTTTTAACTGCTGGCCCAGTTTAAACTGACGCATCATTTCCATTTGCTGTTCGAGATCGTCCGGCTCCAGTCGCAGTAAAAACTGCCGTAGTTCATTGTGAAACTGCTCAGGCGGCGTTGGCGTGTAAAGCTGTGCCGGGTTGAGCAGCTCATCCAGCAATATGGGAAAGCGTTTAATTTGCTCGGTGATCCATGGGCTGGCTTCACATAGCTTCAGTAACTGCTCAGCGGCCCTACGATTTTCTGTTAGCAATTCCAGATAGGCCGTACGTCCGATGATAGCATCCAAGACATCGACGATACGCTGTGTGAGCATGGCGGCATCATCGGCATAATGAAGCAGAATGGATTCCAGTAGCAGAGGCATCAGTTCGCCAAGCAGGTTAAGCCCCCGCTGCCCGGTGCGATGCTTGCTGATGTGCTGTTTAAAGTCGCACAGATGAAGGTGTATTAATGTCGCATCCTGCTGATTAATCCACGTCTCGAGCAAACTCGCCGTTTCGTCTTCACTCAAGCTAAGTTGCCACAGATCCTGGGCGGCATCAAACTCGTCCGTGTCTGGCGATTCATTATCATCATCCTCGCCGATAATCTCTGAGAACAGTGCATGAATGGTGTCCATTTGCTTCTGCAACTGACTTCTGAACTGTGTCTGGTTATCACACTCCATGACCGTTATTAACCGTTGCCAGTTAATGTCATCATCTGGCAGTTCCTGAGTCTGTTTATCCTGAAACTGCTGTAAGCAGTGTTCGACTTTGCGCAGGTATAAATAGGCGTCTTGCAGAGTGTCAGCTTCGTGCGGCTCCAGTAGCTCTGATTCCGTAAGCTGCTTGAGCATTTTTAAGATAGACGGGTGCCGAAGGCTGTGATCCCGTCCGCCTCGAATGAGCTGAAAGCTTTGCACGATAAACTCGGCTTCGCGAATGCCGCCGCGCCCGAGTTTGACGTTATCGCTGAGACGGCGGCGCCTGACTTCCTGGTTTATCAGTTGCTTCATTTTGCGCAGGGCATCGATGGCGCCATAGTCCAGATAACGTCGGTATACAAAGGGCGCAAGAATATCTTTGATTGCGTCATAATAAGGGCAGTCGGGATTAAGTACCCGGCCCTTGATCATAGCGTAGCGCTCCCAGTCCCGGCCCTGTTCCTGATAATAATCCTCCATGGCGGCAAAGTGCATGACCAGTGGACCACTCTCGCCAAACGGTCGCAGGCGCATGTCCACACGGAATACCTGACCGTCAGCCGTCACCTGATCCAGCAGGCTGATCAGCTTTTGCGCAACACGGGTGAAAAAGACCTGATGCTCGACTGACTTTCGGCCGCCTTCAATTTCCCCGCGTTTTGGATAGAAAAAAATCAGGTCAATGTCGGAGGAAAAGTTCAGCTCACGTCCACCTAGTTTACCCATGCCAACGATGAGCATTGGCATCGGACCGTGTTTACCCTGAGGTGTGCCGTAGCGGGTGCAGTAGTGTTGGTAGGCCCAGTGATAAGCAGCCATGATTAACGCATCGGCGAGCATAGACACCTGCTGCAATGAGGTGTCTATGGACTGCGTATTGGTCACATCCCGTGCCGCAATAACCGTCATCCACGTACGACGGTAGTGACGCAATACTTGCTTTACCTGCTCTTCTGGTAGCTCATGAGGGATGAGTTTTTGTAGGTTATATGCATGATTAGGATAAGGCACTGAGTCTGTGATCAACGCAACTATTATATCAGGGTCCTGAAGGCAACTTTGTGCAACAAAGTCACTTAGCGCGAATGCGCGCAAAAGGTGATGCCTGCATTTATCTGTGAGGATTAGGTCACTGTCTTCAAGCAGCGAATCGAGGTGGTGTTGGGCGAGTGTACGCAACTCGGATGGTAGCTCTTGCATACGGCCTGTTGTGTTTAACCGAAAGTAGTTCTAGTCTGGCATATATGTGTTGCTGTATACCAGTAGCAATGCGGATTAGAGGAATTGAAGGAACATGCAATCGCTTGTCAATCTGACTGACTTATCATTCCAGTTGTGGATTTATCTGGCTATCGATGTGGTGGTAGCGCTATGCCTTCTGTTTTCGGTACGTTGGATGGCAGGAAAAATGTCTCATGTCAGTATCTCAGAAGAGCTAAGCGTAAAAGACAATGTCGCCTTTGGCATCAGCATAGCCGGAAGAATGTTGTCGCTTTGCATCGTATTGGCAGGGGCAGCGGGGCGTCAGATGGAAAAAGGCTACGGTGAAGCCATTATCAGTATGGTGCTGTTTGGTATCGTCGGTATTTTCCTGGTCAGGGTAGGGCGTGTGGCTCATGATAAGCTGATCCTTCACCAACTTGATAAGGAAGCAGTATTGCGCGAGCGTGGCACCAGTGTTGCCGTGGTAGATGCCTCAAGTGCGGTGGCCAGTGCAATTATTATTAACAGCATTATGATTTGGACGACAGGTACGGACACCAATGCCATTGTCGCTATCATTAGCGGCTTTCTTGTCGTGCATGCGATATTGCTCATTACCACAAGACTGATTGAACGTCGATTTGCGGCCAGCAATCAGAACGGCTCGATGCAGGATGCGTTGTGTAAGGGACAGCTAGCCCTATCGATAGAACACTCTGGCAATCTGATTGGTACCGCCATCATCGTATCCGCCGCGTCGTCTCTGCTGGTTTATCAGCCGGCGGGCTACGTCAGTAACATTACGGGATGGTTGATCGTCGGAGTTGCGCTTACGCTGCTTTTAAAAGCGTTGCAAATTATCGGTAAACGTATTGTGCTATTTCGTCTGAACTGGCGCGAAGAGGTCTACCAGCAGGACAATGTTGGCGTAGCCAGCTTGCTATGGGTCATGTCGGTCGGATTGGCGCTGATTATTTCTGGCTTACTGTAAAGAGAGTGTTTCTGGCGCGATCACCTGCCAGCTAAATTCCAGTTTATCTGACTGACCTCTTTCCAGCTCCGGTAATTTATGCGCTGTGTGCTGACGCTTGATATGGCGTTCCAGTTTTAAGGCCTGAGAGTGGGTTGCCACTTTTGCGCAGCCAATCAAGGTCAACGGTCCTTTCCCTTTCAGCGCTTTAGCACAGCGTGGGCCGCTTTGCTGATGCTCATTGAAACGACGTTCTATATCGACGGTGATGCCGGTATAGCGCTGACCCAATCGATTCTCGATAATGTACAAAAACCAGTATTGTTTCATACAAGTTTCACATGGCGGGGCTGACGAATGGCGCAAAATATTACTATACTTGCCACTTAGGTTTAACACGTTTCTCTTTGAGCTATGCAATCTGTACGACAACCCATTAAGTCCGCATACACCGCATTAGAAGAATGGCTGCACAGTATCAGCCATGGTGTTGGCTTTGCGCTGGCCATAGCCGCGCTGGTGATCATGCTGATAGAGGCAGAATCGACGCTGGCCATTACGGCATCTGCGCTGTATGGCAGTTCGCTGATCCTGATGTTCTTAAGCTCGACCATTTATCATGCGGTGACACACAGCCATGCAAAGCAGTGGTTAAAGCTTTTTGACCACAGTTCAATATATTTATTGATAGCGGGCACTTACACACCTTTTCTGTTAGTCAGCCTTGGCGGCTGGCTCGGTTGGACGGTATTCGCCGTGATTTGGTTAATGGCGGTGGTGGGGGTGGTGTTTAAATGCTTCGTCAGACACCGCTTTGCCAAACTCTCGGTGGCAACCTATCTGGTAATGGGCTGGCTGTCTGTGGTCATTATCTATCCGCTTTATCAGGCACTGCCCGGCGCGGGGTTATGGCTGCTGGTACTGGGCGGCGTTTGTTTTAGTGTAGGCGTAGCATTTTATGTCGCCAAGCATCTGCGCTTTACCCACTTTATCTGGCATTTGTTTGTCATAGCGGGCTGTGCCTGTCACTTCTTTGCGGTTTACTATTTCGTGCTGTAGGACTCATCTGGCAACACTGGTATACTCGCCGCCAGAGTTGATTAAGGCTGATTTCCCATGCAATTACCTGACTTTTCAAGCGCCCGCGTTCTGATCGTGGGTGATATTATGCTGGACCGCTACTGGAGTGGTGTGACGGCAAGAATATCCCCGGAAGCACCGGTGCCGGTAGTAAAAGTGCAGGGAGATGAAGACCGCCCGGGTGGGGCTGCCAACGTAGCGCTTAACGCCGCAGCGCTGGGCGCGAAAGTGACGTTAATAGGCATGACTGGCAAAGATCACTCGGCCGAGCTGCTGCGCAAAAAGCTTAATGTCATGTCTGTGCAATGCACCTTTATTGAAGTGCCTGATATAGACACTATCACCAAACTTCGGGTGATGAGCCGCAACCAACAATTGATAAGACTGGATTTCGAACAGGATATTTCTGCGCTGGATAAATCCGACTTAGACGCGGCGGTAGAGCAGGCGCTAGACAACGTAGATGTGCTGGTTATATCAGATTATGCCAAAGGGACGTTGAGCAATGTACAAAAGCTTATTCAACTAGCGAACAACATGAATGTGCCAGTGGTGGTTGATCCTAAAGGGCAGGATTTCAGCAAATATGCCGGGGCGACGTTGCTTACGCCTAATATGTCGGAATTCGAGCAGGTGGTGGGGCAATGTGACAGCGAGCAAATCATCGTCGATAAGGCACACCAGCTTTGCCAGCAATATTCACTTGATGCTTTACTGGTTACCCGCTCTGAAAAAGGCATGACCCTGATCCACAAAGACCGGGACGAACTGCACATGCCTGCCAAGGCCCGAGAGGTATACGATGTCACGGGCGCTGGCGATACGGTCATTTCGACGCTGGCATGTTCACTGGCGACCGGCAGTACGCTACCTGTAGCGTGTGGACTGGCCAACGCGGCGGCCAGCGTTGTAGTGGGCAAGCTGGGTACATCCACGGTTACGGCGACGGAACTGGCTCAGGCCGTGCGCTTTGACCAGCGCGTGGATCGGGGCGTAATGACGCAGCAGCAGCTTATGCTGGCCGTTCAACAGGCCAAGGCTGCGGGCGAAACGGTGGTAATGACCAATGGCTGTTTTGATATCTTACATGCTGGCCACGTGTCGTATTTGCAGCAGGCTGCAACACTCGGCGACCGACTGATTGTGGCGGTTAACACCGATGCGTCGGTGACGAAACTGAAAGGTGAGGGCAGGCCGATTAACAGCGCCGAAAGACGTATGGCCGTGCTAGCAGGACTAGCTGCGGTAGACTGGGTCGTGCCTTTCTCTGAAGATACCCCAGAGCGCCTGATCAGTGAGCTCCTTCCCGACATTCTGGTCAAGGGCGGTGATTACAAGGTTGAAGATATTGCCGGCGGTAAGCAGGTTATCGCCAACGGTGGAGAAGTCAGAGTACTTAATTTCGAGGATGGCGTGTCTACGACTGGCATTATTAAACAGATAGTTGAGCAGAATTAGCCGTAAAGCCTTTACCCAGTGCGGTACGCTTGATAATTTACGTAGTCTATTTGCCAAGGAATTCTTATACACATTATGGCTCCTGCTAAAAAGCGCGTATTGATGGTATTCGGCACGCGACCCGAAGCCATCAAAATGGCCCCTCTCGTTCTTGCACTTAAAAACGATCCAGCATTTGATTGTCGTGTTTGTGTGACTGCACAGCATCGGCAGATGCTTGATCAGGTATTGTCACTGTTCGGCATTGTGCCAGATGTCGATCTGGATATTATGCAGCCCAATCAAGACCTGTATGACATAACGGCGAATGTACTGATAAAACTGAAAAGCGTGTATGAAGAGATACAACCTGATGTGGTGCTTGTACATGGTGATACTACGACGACCATGTCTGCCGCACTCGCGGCGTACTATAAGAAGATACCGGTAGGTCACGTCGAAGCAGGGCTTCGAACTGGTAATATCTACAGTCCGTGGCCAGAAGAAATGAACCGTAAAATTGCCGGTGCTATCACGCGCTTTCATTTCGCGCCGACTTCACAGTCTGAGCAAAACCTGCTCAACGAAAACCACCCTGCTGAACACATCACAGTGACCGGCAATACGGTGATTGATGCGCTTTTGTGGGTACAAGAACTGCTGACCACTGATGACAAGCTAGCATCCGAACTGGCGGATAAATTTCCGTTTCTGGATTCGTCAAAGCGCCTTATTCTGATCACTGGACACCGCCGTGAAAACTTTGGAGAAGGATTTGAAAGTCTGTGTAAAGCCATCGCTGAGATTGCGTCTCGAGGTGATGTGCAGGTGGTGTATCCGGTGCATCTTAATCCCAATGTGCAGGAGCCAGTCAAGCGCATACTTGGCGACACCGAAAACGTACATTTGATTGAGCCTCAGGACTACCTGCCGTTTGTGTATCTGATGCAGCGAAGCTACTTAATATTGACCGACTCAGGCGGTGTGCAGGAAGAAGCGCCGTCACTGGGTAAGCCAGTATTGGTAATGCGCGATACAACCGAACGTCCTGAAGCGGTAGAAGCAGGAACGGTGAAGCTGGTGGGCACGGACACGAACGCGATCACCAGTAATGCGAATTTGCTGCTGGACGAGCAGCAAGCCTATGAAAATATGAGCTTTGCGCACAATCCGTACGGAGATGGCAAAGCCTGTGAACGAATTATAAATGCTTTAAAAGAAGGATTGCATTCATGAGTGCAGCGATCAATAAAGTCTGTGTGGTTGGCCTGGGATATATCGGCTTGCCGACGGCGGCCGTTATTGCGTCGCGTGGTATCGACGTGGTCGGCGTCGATGTGTCAGAAAAAGCCGTCAATACCATCAATGAAGGAAAAGTACATATTGTTGAGCCGGATTTGGATATGGTCGTTCAGGCCGCGGTAACAACCGGTAAGCTACGCGCGACCATGACGCCAGAAAAGGCTGATGCGTTTATGATTGCTGTGCCTACACCGTTTAAAGAAGGCAAAAAGCCGGATTTAAGCTACATTCGCGCCGCCGCAGAAGCAATTGCGCCGCAGCTTGAAAAAGGCAATGTAGTGATCCTTGAGTCTACATCACCTGTTGGTGCCACTGAGCAACTGTCTGCCTGGCTTGCTGAACTCCGCGCTGACCTGAGTTTTCCGACCAATGCACAGGGACAACCGGATGTGTTTGTTGCGCACTGTCCCGAGCGAGTTCTGCCCGGCCATGTGTTAAGAGAGCTAGTAGAGAACGACAGGGTGATAGGCGGTATCAGCGAGCAGTGCAGCGAGAAAGCCAAGCAGCTTTATCATGTGTTTGTACGCGGTGAATGTATTGTAACCAATGCCCGTACCGCTGAACTGGCCAAGCTAACAGAGAACTCCTTCCGTGATGTGAATATCGCTTTTGCTAATGAACTATCGATCATTTGCGACAAGCTGAATATTAACGTGTGGAACCTGATAAGGCTGGCTAACCGCCATCCTCGTGTGAATGTGCTAAATCCTGGTCCTGGTGTAGGTGGTCATTGTATCGCCGTTGATCCATGGTTTATCGTCGACTCTGCGCCTGAAGAGGCGCGTATGATCCGCACGGCACGTGAGGTCAATGACGGAAAGCCTGACTATGTTATTGAACAGGTAAAACGTGCTGCCGATGACTTTAAGCGCCCGGTGATTGCCTGTCTTGGTCTGGCCTTTAAGGCAGATATCGATGATTTACGGGAAAGCCCCGCTGTTGGAATTGCAAAAGCGCTGGCTGATGCTGATATAGGAGATGTTCTCGCTGTCGAGCCAAATATTTCAGAGTTGCCAACAAAGCTGGAGGGTAAAATGGAATTAGTCTCGTTAGATAACGCTCTCGCACGGTGTAATGTGTTAGTAGTGCTAGTTGACCATACACCTTTCAAAGCGCTCCGCATGGATGAGATCGCGAAAAAAGTGGTCATCGATACACGCGGTTTATTTTCGCAATAACGTATTTCTCAATAATACAAATTATTACTGAAATTTCATGCGTGCCCGGTAATGTCGTGTACACTACGGGCAAGTATCAGGACGACGCCAGTTCATTATGTATGAAAGCCATTACGGGCTGAATTCAAAGCCCTTCCAGTTGACGCCAGACCCGGAGTTTTTCTTTGCCAGTAAATGGCACAAGCGCGCAATGTCTTATCTGCAATATGGATTATCGCAGGCTGAAGGCTTTATTGTTATTACGGGCGATATTGGTACGGGTAAAACCACACTGGCAAATAGCCTGCTGAACGATCTGCAAAACGACATTTTCGCGGCGCAAATTGTGACCCCTAAACTCAGCCCTGACGAGCTGGTCAAAATGGTCGCGGCTAAATTCGAACTGGATGTCGCCAACAAAACCAAAGCTGACCTGCTCAAAGACTTAGAGTCTTTTCTGTCTGCTTTGCATCAGCAGGGACGACGTGCGCTTTTACTGGTCGATGAGGCGCAGAACCTGCCGCTCGAAACCATTGAAGAGCTGCGCATGCTGTCCAACTTCCAGGCCAAAGGCAAGCCGCTGCTGCAAAGCTTTTTATTAGGTCAGGAAGAGCTCCAGCCTATTTTGCGTGCACCGAACATGGAGCAGTTCAGGCAGCGCATCGTTGCCTCTTGCCACCTGGCACCGCTTACGGATGAAGAGTGCAGGGCCTACATTGAATACCGCATGCACCATGCTGGCTGGAATGGTGCAAATTTGTTCTCCAACGAAGCTTATGAAAAAATTTATCAGTTCACCCACGGCGTGCCGCGTAAAATTAACACGCTAATGGACCGTATCCTGCTCTACGGGTTTCTTGAAGAGCTTGAAAGACTCGATGAAGAAGCGGTCGAGAACGTGGTCAAGGAAGTGGCGGATGAAATGTTTATCCCAGAGCCCGAGGAAGAAATTAAAAAACACGAGGTCACCGAACTTACACCCGAGGGGCATGAAGTCAAAGACATCGAATACTATAAAAACATGCTTAATGAACTGGTTGACGCACTGGATAACGCCATAAGCCACAAGATTAAGCTCACCCGTTATATCGATAAGCTGCTGAAGAAAAAGTACAAAACCTACGTGCGACTAAAGTCAGACGATTCAGATTAATCTAAAAACCGATAGGTTAGGCCGATGGAAATTCTTCTGTCTGTAATATCAGTGCCTCCAAAGCCAGTGTTTAGTGTACCGCTTCTGTCTACATATTTCAGACTCCCTTTAACACTGAGCCTTTTACCGAATTCTCTGCTTAAGGTAATACTCGCGTTCCACGTATCACTATCTCCACTTGGCTGTAGTTCAGAACGCTGTTCTGTGTTGGCGTAACTGATATTACTATTGATACTAGTTACACGGCCCAGTCGTATCCCTGCCGTAAGCCCAACGGAGTAGAGCCTGCGCTGCCGTTCCTGTTCTAACGACTCGTCTAATGCATACCTTCCGTCGAGAGAAATTGAAAATGTCCGTTTGGAATAGCCTAGCTGTCCATTTAACGATTTACGCAACAGTACTTCATTATTCAGTTCGACATTTTGTGAACTAAATTGCACAAACTGTTCATTAGCATCTAATTGATAGTCTAGAGTATTGGGCTGAAAACAAGCACTCAAGGCTACAATGCCGTCTGCGCACACAAATACCCCAAGGTTTTCTGGGTTTGAAATAAGTCTGGAAAAACTCGTTACATCTTCTGAATAAGAGAGTCGGGCGCGAACCTGTTTGGCGTTATAGCTGAATTCAACACCAGCTGAATCCCCATAAAACCGGCGACCATAGTTGGCGCTAAAGCTTGTTCTTGTGGTAAACGCCCAATTGATATCCACACCTATAAAGGTATCACCGTCATTTTCTTCTAACTCAGATTCAGATGTATTGATGGTTAATGCAATTCGCCTCTCATTACTCGGACGATAACTCAGTCCTACACCTGCAGAATTAAATTCTCTTGCGGCACTTGCCCTGCCAGTTTGATTTCCGAACTGATTTCCTTCGTGAGAGCCAACAACAGTAAACGCAAGATTTTGGTAAAGAGGAATGTCTATATTTGCAGATACGGATCGGGATATGAAATCGCTCTGAGCACCACCACGTTCTGTTGCGCTAAAGCTGGAATTTACATTCCAGAAGAAGTGTTCCGCATCAGTACCATTCTGTAAGGAACCTTGTGCAGATATTGTATCGTTATCTAAATTCTGAGTATTTTGTCGTTCACTACGTTCTGAATCAGTGAAGGCGTATGATACTTGTCCGAAAGCCCTTAGCAATTTTCCGTTCGGCACGCTGGTACTTGCGGCAATTCTATTTGAACGGGTTTTAGACAAATCTTCTGAATTCAACAAAAAGTCATTCACTAGATAGCCATCTGTGTTGACGTTTTGATAGTTCATCGCTCCGCTCGCAGTAATCGTCAAAAGATTATCTACGGGTGACCACGATGCTGAATATAAATATTCTGCAAAGTTATCTGTGCGACTATTCTCGTCAAGTTCTCTGTCTAAAAACGTATATGTTCCTGCCCACCTTCCTTGAAACGTGCGTGTTCTGTACTCTCCGGAGAGTCTCGGTTTGACACTGAGAGTATTTATGTCATCTGGTCTGTTTGGGTCTGCCGTCTCAATACCTTGGTTGATAAGAGATGTTGATATGTCCGCATTAACGCTAAGTTCTTGTGCGTTTGATAGGTTCGACGAAATGAGCACTCCGAAAAGTGCGCCATATTTAGAATTCTTACTGAGCACAGGCGATAACCAACAATTCGTCTTACGCTTCGCGTTGTGTGTAGTAGTAACCATAGTAACCGGTTCCTTCCGAATCTGAGTTAATGGACTTATTCACAACGAAACCTATTGCCATATCGGGGTTGAGACGTTCAACAGCCAGCTTTATATCACCTATTTTTGATTTTCCCTCTTCAACGACAACAACAGCTTGCCCCGCGAAGTTGGCGAGAATTGCAGATTCGTTTATGCCGATTAACGGCGGCGTATCGAAGATAACCACCCGATCCGAGTACCGATTGGCGAACTCATCAACAATATCATGCATCTTCTGGCTGGCGAGCAATTCTGTGGATAAATGGTGTGATTTCCCTGCGGGGATTATTTTTAGCTTATCGATAGATGTGGGATATAAAACATCGGCGATATCTTCTTTCTCCCCCAACAGGTATTCCATGATGCCTGGGCGTTTCTCAAGCCCCAGCGTATTCAGTACGTTCGGCTTGAGCACATCTGCATCGACTAAAAGTACGGTTTTGTCCTGTTCTGCGGCAATACTTAATGCAAGATTAGTGGCGGTGAATGTTTTTCCTTCACTCGGCCGCGAACTTGTTACCATGATGATATTGCTGTTGTTTAGTGTCTTGGCTAAGCCTCCAAAAGCATTGCGTAAGAGTTTGCGTTTTATTTCGCGATACTCTTCGTTTATTTTACTGCGAGAATCACTTAGAGATACTAAACCAGCTTGTTGTAGCCACTCACGGTCAAGTTTAAATGGCTCTAACTCCGATTGTGATGCTGTATCAACAGTGGCTTTTGATGTAGCCAGTTGTTCACTTGTATCTTCTGGGGTGATCGTATTCTGAGTCTCTTCAGCAGATTCCGCGATCTCTTGCAGTTTCTTCTGTTGAGCCTCTTTTTGCCGTTGCAAAGCTCTTTCTATTGTATTGCTCATTAGAGAATACCTCCCAGAAGATCTATGTTCATTAGCTCAGCCGTCACGAGAGCACCATACATCGCCACAACTAGTCCAGAGGATAGAACGAAAACCGCAATTCTCACTCTGTTTTGCTTCCGTATTTGCTCCAACTTCAGGTGTGTAACTGTCCCAAGAATGGGATAGTCGCTAACATTTGCTAGTTGCTTCGCGCGAACTAACACAGGCGCCAACTGACTTATCAATAAGGCTAATCCAATGCCTGCACCAAACCCAACAAGTAAAACGCCGGTATAAAACAACAGTCTATTTGGTCCAGACGGCCTACTCGGTACCAGTGGTGGCTCAATTATTCTGAACTGTAGTTCTTCCGCAGAAACATCGGCACGTCTTGAAAGATCTGCTGCCTCTCGTCTGTTGAGCAGCTCTTCATATTTTTTCTGAGTTATGCCGTAATCTCTGTTCAGAGCAGCAGCCTCAGCTTCAATCTGAGGGACTAAATCGATCTTTTCTTCGAGATCTCTAATCTTAGACGTTAAGTCATCTTCCCTGACTCGAAGTGAGGCGATTTGACTTTCTAACCGGCTGACCTCGAGCTTCAATTCTTGGTTCAACGAACCCGGTGCAGGGGTATCATCATCTGCACTATCTCTCAAGAATGCATCGATTTCCTTTTGACGAGCTTCATACAGCGCATCTAATAAACTCTGTGTTTCAATAACGTCGGGATGTTGTTCCGTAAAACGCAACCTCAAACGATCTAGCTGCTCTTCCAGACCCAATATCCTTTCATCATATCGAGTCCTTAACGCGGGTGAATCTGCTCCATCTGTTACGCCAAGCCCATCAGTTGCCTTCTTCGCTGAAGCTATTTGTTCTTTTAAGGAAGCTGCTTGTTGCTGAGTCTGTTTAATTGTCAGCTCTACAGACTCTAACTCTGCTGTCAGACTCTGCAGGTTAGAATAAAAGCTTCCCTGTACGGGCAGAATATCGTTGTATTGTCGCTTAAAATCAGCTAATCGCTGCTCAGCTTCCTCAAGGCGAGATTCATACTCTTCTATTTGCTCTGTAAGAAAGCGTTCAGCAGTGTCTGTATCGCGTCGTGAATTTCCTAGTGATCCTTCTACAAAAAGGTCGAGTGTCTCCTGAACAACGGTTTGCGCCATAACAGGGCGAGGATTTGAGTAACTGATGGTAAATATATTATCGCGGCCTGTAGAGCCAAGTCGTATTGAACTACTCAAGCCAGTGACGAGGGCTTCAAACTCCGCTTCAGTTGTTACTTGCAAGTCCAGATCGGACTCTCTGGCGATGGTTTCCACATTGCTTCTACTCAGAAGCGTTCTTGCCATCATCTGAATTTCTTGTTGAGGATCAGATTGAAATGCCAAACCACGGAGTAGCGGCTGCAATACAGAACGTGTGTCCACAAAAACAACCGCTTTTGATTCATAAACATCTGGTAATGACGCCACATACAGAAACCCTGCAGGACATATAAGCCATGAACAAATCATGACATACCGTTTCTTTATCCAAATCCCTTTGATGTAATCAACGATGAGATTCAGTGTTTGCTGTAAGTCGTGCATGCGCTACTTCTGCTGTATTTATTATAGTGGTCCGAATAATTACTATCGAGCCGTCTCTAGTACCAGGCTTCCGGTATGATGACGATATCGCCAGGTAACATATCAATATTTTTGGATATGTCCCCTTCCCGGATGAGGTCGTCGATAGATAGGTCATATGTAACTTGTTTACCATTCACTACACGAACAAGCTTTGCATCATTTCCATCTGCAAATTCAGTAAGGCCACCCACGGCGATCATTAAATCAAGCAGTGTCATGTGCTGGGTGTAGTTGATTGCACTTGGGCTTGTGGCTTCTCCAATAACGCGGACCTGCTCGCTCAAAGGCCCTGAGAAGTTATTGACGCTCACAGTAACGCGAGGGTTATTAATGTAAGTAGAAAGTTGCTCTTCGATCTCTCTGGCAAGCATGGTTGGCGTGCGACCTGCAACCTCTATATCCTCTACGAGGGCGGTGGTTACTTTACCATCGGGTCTGACAATAAAGCTGCCTGATATCTCAGGGTTCCGCCATACGAAGATGGTGAGATTATCTCCGGGACCTATCAGGTACTGATAATCATTCACGTCTGTTGTGAGCGATGCGCGGGTGGTTGCTTCTGGCAAAGTTTGATTCGCACAACCTACAATATGCAGTGCTATAACAACTGATGCCAGTCCTTTAATCCAATTTAACGCCTTCATAACTGTTACCTGTTTTGCAATCCTGAAGAAAGTTGTCATTTACGCGCAACCCAAACCCGTTATAATCTTGTTTTAAGTGGTTTTTGTACGCCAATAGTCACATCTTATGATAACTCTTCAACCAAATGCTAGTGGAAAGGTTAAATGGCGATAAAGAATAATAGGCAAAACAAACGCGCAAACACGCTTATGCTGTGTGAGGGCGTCATTATCGCCTACATGGTTTACATGGCTGAGTTGCTTGTTAGTCAGGTATTTCAACGAGAAGCCGCAAATTCAGAGGCGCTGTTGGGGCACATGGTGTTTTTTACACTCGTTGCGCTCCTATGTTCTCTTTCCGTTGGGCTATACGAAGCAAAATTGCGTGAAACGTTTAGAGGTATTATCCGACGGATTTTCGTCAGTGTAGGGCTTACCTATTTCATCGTTGAAGTGATAACAAGCACGATACTAAAAAGTTTTCAGCTAGACACATACTTCTTACCTACAGCAACCGCGCTAGTAATCCTCACACTAGTGCTTTTTCGCTACTTTACGAACAGACTCGGTTTTCTCGGATTGGGTAAAACGCGTACCGTGATCTTAGGCGCTGGGGAGAGAGCGTCCATAATAGAAAAGCGCATGCGCCGTGATGTTGACAGACTGAGTTTCGAACTCCTTGGTTTTATTCCCGTTCCTGGCGATAACCGCGAGGAAGGTATTCAGAACGAGAAACTCATCCATGTAAAAGTGGATGAAAGCTTCCGGAACTTCCTGGATAGCAATGAAGTTGAGGAAGTTGTTATTGCATGTGACCAACGTCGCGGAACACTTCCTGTTGATGTTTTGTTCGAGTGCCGTATCAGAGGCATAGAGATCACTGATTTACTTGATTTCATGGAACGCGAGACAGGGCAGATTGTGGTGAATCTGATGTACCCAAGCTGGGTGATTTATTCAAATGGATTCCAATCTCAAAACTATCTAAGAGATGCACTCGATTATCTTGTTAATGCCTTCCTTGCGTTCATTATATTCTTTTTTGTCTGGCCGTTTATGCTACTCACGGCTGTCGCTATTTATCTGGATGATGGTCGCAGAACCAAAACATCCGTCTTTTACGAGCAGGAACGTGTTGGATTGAACGGCAAACTTTTTAAAATCAAAAAGTTCCGTAGCATGCGTCCTGACGCAGAAAGCGAGGGAGCGAAGTGGGCTCAGAAGAATGATGATCGCGTGACCTCCATCGGCCAATTTATACGGAAATACCGCATCGATGAGCTACCACAGTTGATAAATGTGTTTCGCGGTGAAATGGCGTTTATTGGGCCAAGGCCGGAGCGTCCTGAGTTCGTTGAACGACTTATCAAAGAGGTTCCTTACTACAACCAACGGCATAACGTAAAACCCGGATTGGCCGGTTGGGCACAGCTTAATTATCCCTATGGCGCAAGCGTAGAGGACTCCCTCGAAAAACTAAAATTTGATTTATATTACGTAAAACATCAAAGTCTTCTTCTCGACCTTCTTATCCTGATTAGAACGGTTGAAGTGGTGCTGTTCGGTAAAGGTAGATAAACATTGGAACTTGCAGGCGACAGTCGCAGTAACGCCATGACAGTGGATGTTGAAGATTATTTTCAAGTCTCTGCATTCGAATCGGTTATTACTCCACAGGATTGGGACGCTATAAGTCCTCGTGTTGGCCAAAACACTCATAGGATTTTAGATCTTTTCGCAGAGCATGGTGTTAAAAGTACTTTTTTTACACTGGGCTGGGTGGCCAAGCGCTGCCCTGACATAATAAAAAGAATCGTAGAAGAAGGACACGAGCTTGCCAGCCATGGTCTGGACCATCGCCGAGCCACGACAATGTCTAAAAATGATTTACGTGACGATATTAGTCAAAGCAAGGACATCCTGGAGGATATTGGCGGAACGCGAGTCATTGGTTACCGTGCTCCAAGTTTTTCAATTAACTCGTCCAATGAATGGGTGTACGACGTTCTGAAAGAGCTAGACTTTATCTATTCGTCTAGTACATACCCTATCGCGCATGATTTATATGGCGTACCTGACTGGCCAAGGTTTAAATACGCGCGCCCAGAGGGCATCATAGAAATACCGATCCCAACGATTCGCAAAAAGGACCGTAATCAAGGTATTGGCGGGGGAGGATACTTTAGATTGTATCCTTACAGCTTGTCTAAGAAACGTATAGACAATTATTTGGCGAGTGAGAACGAACCTTATAGCTTCTATTTTCACCCCTGGGAAATCGATGCATCTCAACCGAAGGTAAAAGGTGCACCGCTAAAATCCAGAATACGGCATTATATCAACCTGTCTCGTATGGAAGGTAAGCTTGTCAGGCTGTTGAAAGATTTTAAGTGGGATACGATGCGAGACACCTATGGCATTATTCAATCCTGATGGTGTAATTGATTAAATTAAGCATGAATGGAGTCAGTGTTGATGTCTAATGTTGTAGTTAATGTTTTAGTTGCTCCATATTCTGAAAAGGATAGAGAAGCCTGGAACAGTTACGTTGACAGTCACAATGAAGGAAGTTTTTTTCATCTCATTGAATGGTCGGACGTCATACAGGATGTTTTTAACCATACTCCTCACTATCTTGTCGCCACGCAAGATGCTCGAATAGTCGGTCTTCTTCCTCTTGTTGAATTAAAAAGCTTGCTATTTGGTCACTCTCTCGTATCCACACCGTTTTGTGTATATGGAGGCGCGATCGCCGATTCGCCTGAGATTAAGAAGCAATTGGAAGACGAGTCGGTAGCGTTGGGAAGGAAGCTCAGTGTCGATTACGTTGAACTTCGTTGCCGAAAGGCTTCAGATAACCCCTTATTTGAGGTGTCGTGTCAGCATTCAACTTTTGGCTGGGAGTTGTCAGATGGCCCCGAAGCCATTCTAGCTGCAGTGAAAAAAAAGCAGCGTGCAAACATTCGTCATTCTCTCAAGAAAGCGCTAGAGGTGGCTATTGATCAGGACGCAGATACGGCCTACGACATTTACTCAGAAAGTGTGAGAAACTTGGGTACGCCAGTATTTGACCCTAAGTATTTTCCTGCATTAGTGAAATATTTCGGGGATAAGACTGAAGTGCTCACCGTAAAAAGTGGCGGTAAGCCAATATCCTCGGTGCTGAGCTTCTATTACAAGGATGAAGTGCTTCCTTATTACGGCGGCGGAACGTTTGATGCGAGAGGCTTGAAAAGCAATGACCTAATGTATTATACGCTGATGTGCCATGCCCAAGAAAAAGGGTGTAATCGGTTTGATTTTGGTCGCAGTAAAAATGATTCTGGTGCATTCAAATATAAGGCGACATGGGGTATGGAACCTGAACCACTTCACTATATGCGCGCTTTAATCAACGCTACTGAGCAACCTAATCTCAGTCCGAATAACCCTAAGTACGCGCTCTTCATCAATACCTGGAAAAAGCTACCACTATGGTTATCCCGGTTACTTGGCCCCTTTCTTTCAAAATATCTGGGCTAAGTAATGTCGGTAATGAATTCACCTTCACAGTATATAACCTCACGATTTTTGCTTGGCGCAGGTGGCGTGCTGCTCGCTTGGCTTTGGGTTTATGCAGAAACGCTGCAACATATGGTGCAGGTGTGGGCTGCATCCGAAGCGTACAAACACTGCTTTTTTATTCCTTTAATTTCAGCCTATTTGATTTATGAAAAGCGTTTTGCATTGGCAAGAACGACCATACAATTTCGTCCGGAAGTGCTTATCCTTCTGTTCTTGGGACAACTCGCGTTTATTGTCTCTGCTGCGTTAGATATTAATCTGCTGATGCACACAGCTGCGGTGTGCTCGTTAATTGTGATTATTTGGTCGCTTATCGGGCACCAGGCGGCTCGTGTTTTGATGTTCCCGTTGCTGTATTTGCTGTTCAGCATTCCGTTTGGTGAAGAGCTCGTACCTTGGTTGCAGGATGTAACTGCATGGATAAGCGTCAGTATGCTGCAGCTCTTTGGCATACCTGTTTATCGCGAAGGGCTCTATATATTCATCCCTAATGGTACGTTTTTAGTGGCCGAAGCGTGTGCGGGAATTCGCTTTCTTATTGGAACATTTGCTATTGGTACATTGCTCGCTTATTTGAATTACCAAAAGTATTGGAAGCGTTCTCTGTTTATCCTGCTGTGTGCCGTTATTCCAATATTGGCTAACGGCATTAGGGCGTTTGGCATAATCATAATCGGGTACCTAACTGATATGGAGCATGCAACTGGGGCCGATCATCTCGTTTATGGTTGGTTCTTCTTTGCGTTTGTCATGATCATCCTTTTCTGGCTTGGTACCTTTGGCGTTGATAACGTCGAAAAAGAAGAGACTAATGCATCACTCACTTCCGCCATGCCAACTCTTTCACTGCTGAAATTGGGGCTGCTAATATTGGTGCTTATTGCACCGTACGCAGCATCGAATTATTGGCTGTATGGTACTGGTGCAACCTCCGTTTCAGTCAAGGACCCAGCACCATCAATCCTTTCAGCACGAATTGAATCGTCAGAACTTAGCTGGTCAATGCCTACTGATGAAATCATTTGGACGGGCCGAGTAAACAATGTGCCTGTTCGATTATTGTATGTTAATGAAGATGTGCATGGCCGAGAGCTGGTGAGTGGCAGACATCGTCTGTTTAATGAGAAGTTCTGGTCTCCTGTGCGTAGCTACCGAGAAGACACCGATGGACGGGAATTACAATTTGCTGAAATTGTGAATACCACAGGTGAGAGAAAACGTCTTGTTTCCTGGTATCAGGTCGGTGAAAAGCAAACGGCTAACAGTTTAAAAATGAAGGTCCATCAGTTGATGGCAAGGCTAGCTCACGAGCCTGCTGATGGTTATTTCATTGTGGCTGAAATTCCAGAAGGTAGATCGCTAGAAAGTTTATTGACGCTTTTCGCGCCGCTAACGCACATTGCTGACTCAAATGGTGTGCATGATGGGTAAGCGACACATCATGCATGTCGTGTTTCGCCTCGATATTGGCGGATTGGAAAAGGTAGTGGTTAATTGCATTAACCGTATGCCAGATGAAGACTACAGTCATACGGTCGTGTCGTTAACTACGGCGTCTAGTGATTTTTCATCACTTCTCAACAAACCAGTGAATATTGTTGAGTTGAATAAGCGCGAAGGCAATGACTGGAGACTGTACAGCAAGTTTTTTACGCTTTTACGAAACGTAAAGCCAGATGTCTTACACACTTATAACCTTGCGACCTTTGAATTGCAGTTTTTTAGCTGGCTGTGTGCTGTGCCTGTGCGCATTCATGCCGAGCACGGTCGGGATATTTTTGACCCTCAGGGAAGTAATAAGAAATATAAAATATTACGCCGTATATTAAGCAGATTTATTCATCGGATTGTCGCCGTTTCAAAGGATCTTCATGACTGGTTAATTAAGGACGTCGATTTACCAGTCGACAAAGTAAAGTTGATTCATAATGGTATCGATGTCGATTTTTTCTCTCCGACTGACAAAAACGAAAAGAAATTCACATTCGGTCACGTTGGCCGTCTTGCAAAAATTAAAAACCAAAAGCTCATGATTGAAGCGTTTGCAAGAGCGTGCAGGCAAAGCGATGCATTTCGTGCGGGCGCCAATCTAATTATTGTTGGAGAAGGCGAGTGCCGGAAAGAGCTTGAAGAGGTAATAAATAGCGAGGGAATGAGCAACAATGTTTCTCTTGCTGGAGCATCTTTGGATGTTCGCGCTTTTTATAATTCCTTTGACGTGTTTGTCATGAGCTCTCTTGCAGAAGGTATTCCAATGACGTTGCTTGAGGCGATGTCATCTGGCGTGGTTCCTGTAGTCACTGAAGTAGGCGGGATCCCCGAAGTCGTGAATGAACAATGTGGTTTTTTGTATGAAAGCGAGGATAAAGAAGCATTAGCGGGGATCATGCTCAAGGTGTTTGAAAACCGTAAAGTTGTTATCGATAAGTCGAAATGTGCTCGAGCAAGGATTATGGATTCATTTAGTGAACAGGCCATGGTAAAAGAGTACATATCGCTTTATAAGGAAAAGAAGTAATGTGTGGGATAAGTGGTATCTACTGCAGTGACGCAAAGCGCAATATCGATGAAGCTTTGCTCAAAGAGATGAACCGCGTACAATCCCATCGAGGCCCAGACGAAGAAGGGTACTACTTTGGAGATGGTATTGGGTTAGGTCACAGACGGCTCTCCATCATTGACCTGAGCAGTGGCCAGCAACCTCTGTTTAACGAAGACAACTCGGTAGTCATCGTCTTTAATGGTGAAATCTACAATCACAAAGCTGTCAAACAAACCCTTGTCGAGAAAGGCCACCTATTCAAAACGCACAGTGATACCGAAACCATCGTTCACGCCTGGGAAGAGTGGCGTGAAAAGTGCGTTGATTATTTAAATGGTATGTTTGCCTTTGCAATCTGGGATACAAACACACAGGAGCTGTTTATTGCCAGAGACAGGTTCGGTGAAAAACCTTTGTATTATTGTGAAGTCGAAAGCGGATGTTGGGTCTTTGGCTCTGAGCTTAAAGTACTCACTCGACATCCCAAATTCATCAAACAAATCGAGCCTGCTGCAATCGAAGACTATTTGACGTTTGGTTATGTGCCTGAGCCCAAGTCAATCTATAAGAACGTTCATAAACTTTCCGCAGGCCATTATCTTTATTTCAACCGGGCTCACTCAAACCAACCTTCGATACGCCAATATTGGGATCTACCATTAGAGGCGAGCAGCATCGCTAGTGATGTTCCCGAACTCCTCGCTGAAAAGCTCAAGCAGGTGGTGGGAGACCGACTCGAGTCTGAAGTACCACTTGGAGCATTTTTATCTGGGGGGGTTGATTCTAGCAGTGTCGTGGCAATGATGAGTCAACTGCGGTCAACTCCAGTCAAAACCTGTGCGATAGGCTTTGATGTGCCCGAATTTAACGAGTCAGACTTCGCGAAAAAAGTTGCAGATCATTGCGCCACAGAACATCACCTGGAAGTGGTCAGTGGTGAACACTTTGAATTGCTAGATAGGCTTCCTCACATTTATGACGAGCCCTTTGCAGATAATTCTGCGATCCCAACTTATCTAGTGTGCGAAATGGCTCGAAAGCATGTGACGGTGGCGCTATCTGGTGATGCCGGCGATGAATTGTTCGCTGGTTACCGTCGATATCGTTTCCAGCAGGCTGAAGCCAACGCACGAACAAAGCTCCCCAATTGGGTTCGACAGCTCATTATTAAACCACTTAGCAAGCTCTACCCGAAGCTAGACTGGGCACCTCGTTTTCTGCGTGCCAAAACGACACTGCAAAGCCTTGCCATGTCAGCGTCGGATGGATATCTGAATTCAGTCAGTATTTTACGAACGGATGACAGATTCGGGTTGTATGCAGACGGATTTAAAGACCAATTGAATGGCTATACATCTAAGCGAGTTTATGATGAAGCCCTTAGGGACAAGCAAATCACATGTCCCGTCAAACTTGCTCAATACCTTGATTTTAAAACCTGGCTGCCGGGTGACATTTTGGTCAAGGTCGACAGAGCGAGTATGGCAAATAGTCTAGAAGTGCGAGTACCGATGTTGGACCACGAATTTGTTGAGTGGGCCTTCTCTATTCCAACTTCTGAGAATATCACCAGGCGAGAGGGGAAAGTAGGGTTTAAAAAGGCAATGGAGCCTCATTTACCACAAGACATTCTCTACAGAGATAAAATGGGCTTCAGTGTGCCTGTGTCTGAGTGGCTAAAAGGCCCTCTTAAATCCAAGCTCAACGACAGTATTGAGATATTGGCAAAACATACGGAATTATTCTCACCGGCAGCGCTTACGAAGCTTGTGAACGATCATATGAGCGGCAGGCGAGATAACGGTATGCCATTGTGGGCATTATTGAATCTAGGATTGTTCTTCAAGGCAAATGAGTTATGAAGAAGCTGTTGTTCCTCTGCCATCGTATCCCTTTCCCGCCCAATAAGGGTGATAAGATCCGCAGCTTTAATATTCTAAAGACGTTGAGTGAGCACTACGATATTCACCTTGCGGCGTTTGTTGACGATGTACAGGACTGGCAGTTTGCCAGCGAGCTAGATAAGTATTGTTCAAATGTTTGTTTAGTCCCGCTGCCGAAATTACGTCATACTATTTTCAGCGCTTTGGGCTTTGTTACTGGAAAGCCACTGACATTGGAGTATTTCAAGTCAAAATCAATTAGCAACTTCGTGGCGCAAACGACGAAAGGGGACACAGACGTAGATATCTTCGTGTTTTCCTCATCCATGGCACAGTATGTTGAAGGCGATAAATTTAAAAATCATAGCCGAGTGATTGATTTTGTCGACGTCGACTCTGACAAATGGCGTCAATATTCAAAGCGCGGCAGTTTTCCGATGTCATGGGTGTACGCCCGAGAAGCAAGACTTTTGCAAGATTACGAAATCAAGATTTGCGCTGAATTCAACAAGAGTATTTTCGTATCAGCACAAGAAGCGGACTACTTCAGAGACATCGCGCCAGTTAGCCTTTCAAATCGCATCGCTGCGATGCCTAACGGTGTTGACGTAGAGTATTTTGTTCCGCAAGAAAAAACAGGCTCTGATGATGAGTCGTCTTCAATTGTTTTTACCGGCGCGATGGACTATTGGGCAAACGTCGATGCTGTTATCTGGTTCGTTAAGCATGTCTGGCCAACATTAATAGCCAAGTATCCAACGCTTCAATTTTTTATTGTCGGGGCAAACCCCACAGATGACATCAAAGAACTTGGTTCAGTAGCCGGAGTAACAGTAACTGGCAAAGTAGATGACGTGCGTCCCTATATTGCAAAAGCAACAATCAGTGTCGCTCCTATGCAGATAGCAAGGGGCATCCAGAACAAAGTCTTAGAGGCAATGGCGATGGGAAAAGCGGTGGTAATGACACCTATGGCGGCGGAAGGTATTGCATTACCTGAGCTACAAAAAGACTTTGTCACAGATGTTAGTAAGATATTTGCAGAAAAAGTGATAACGTTGCTAGAGAACGGTGAAGAGAGACAAAACATCGGTTCGGAGAATAATCGCAAGATTTTGCATCAGTACCAATGGAGCAAGGCATTAAGTGACCTTGTTGGATATTTTGATATGAGTTCAACAGCTACGCACTAATGGGCAGGACGCGTGAAAGTACTACATATATTTGACCACACCATCCCCTTGCATTCGGGCTACACGTTCAGAAGCCGTGCAATTCTTAAGCAACAACGCGAAATGGGTATCGATACTGCGCATTTAAGCAGCCCGAAACAAGGTGCAAGCGTAAGCGATAAAGACGAAATCGATGGTTTAGAGTTCTACCGTACGCAACCACCAAAAGGGCTTTTATCAAGATTACCTTTACTCGAGCAAGTTTCCATTATTAACGCACTTAAAAAGCGAATTCACGAAGTTGTTCAGATTGAAAGGCCTGATATTTTACATGCGCATTCACCGGCTCTAAATGGCGTAGCAGCCTGCCACGTAGGTAAAGAGCTGAATATACCCGTTGTGTATGAAATCAGAGCATTCTGGGAGGATGCTGCAGTTGACCATGGTACATGCAAAGAGGGTGATCTGCGTTATCGCCTTACGCGGGCGATGGAAAACTATGTGGTGAACAGAGCCTCTGCGGTCACGACCATTTGCCAGGGCCTTAAAGATGATTTGGTTGCACGAGGCGTACCGGGTGAAAAAATCACACAAATCCCAAATGCCGTTGAGTTACATAAGTTCACCGGCCAGCAGTTTGATCCTGAGAGGGTGTCAGCACTTCGCGAAGAGTTAGATCTCACAGACAATTATGTATTAGGTTTTTTGGGATCGTTTTATGCCTATGAAGGAATTGATTTAGCCATTCGAGCATTGCCGACCGTTTTAAGGAAAAGACACAACGTCAAGTTATTACTGGTCGGCGGAGGCCCGCAAGGCGCTAATCTAAAAGCATTGGTCAAAGAACTACATCTTGAAAATCATGTGGTTTTCATTGGACGCGTTCCTCATGACGACGTGAACAATTACTATGAGTTAGTAGACTTGCTGGTTTTCCCAAGAAAATCTATGCGACTGACTGAGTTGGTAACGCCACTGAAACCTCTCGAAGCAATGGCTCAGAAAAAGTTGCTGCTCGCATCCGATGTGGGTGGTCACAAAGAACTCATTGAAGATGGAAAAACCGGCTTTCTATTCCCAGCTGGCGATATATCCGCGCTAGCAGAAAAAATTATTGCAATCAGTCAAACGCCTGAGCACGATAATATCGTTGACAACGGACTTCAGTTCGTTGAGCAACAGCGAAATTGGAAAGTCTCAGTGGCGCCATACGAATCCCTTTATCGGTCTTTGTTATGACCAGAAGCGATAAAGAGCTCAGTCTCTTAGTTTTTAGCTCTTTGTTCCCAAGCTCTGCAAGGCCGACGGCAGGTCTATTTGTGCGCGAACGCATGTTTCGGATGCGCAAGTATGCTGACATCGTAGTGGTATCGCCGGTGCCATGGTTTCCTGGTCAGGAGCTAATAAAGTTGTTTTTCCCTGACTACCGACCCATGCCACCTAAAATGGAAGTGCAGGACGGAGTTAAGGTATATTTTCCCCGATTTTTTTCACTACCCTTGCTGTTTCGTCAATTTGATTCTCTTTTTATGCAACGTGGGGCGCGTAAGCTTGTGAAGAGGCTCGTTAAAGAGCGAAACATCAATATTATCGACGCACATTTTACCTACCCTGACGGGCATGCTGCCACACAGCTTGCTGAAGAGGTAGGGCTGCCATCAACCATCACCATGCGTGGCACTGAAGTGCCCCATAGCAAAGACCATAAAAAGCTCCCGTCATTAAAACAGGCATGGTCTAAGGCATCCCATGTCATAGCCGTTTCGCAAAGCTTAAAGGATGTCGCATTACAGCATGGTGTTGAAGATAGCCATATCACAGTTGTCGGGAATGGTATCGACACAGAGCAATTCCAAGAGCTTGATAAGAAAGGGGCAAAACAAAAACTTGGTTTGCAACCAGATGCTAAAGTTATCATTACCGTTGGTGGCTTGGTGTGGCGTAAAGGCTTTCATCGAGTCATCGAGTGCATGCCAGATATCCAAAAAGAACACCCCAATCTGCACTACCTTATTGTTGGCGGCGCTTCTCTGGAAGGCAACATCGAAGCTGAGCTGAGAGAGCAGTCAGATAAATTGAACCTCACCGATGCGGTGACGTTTTGTGGAGCAAAACGCCCAGAAGAATTAAGCCTTTATCTTTCAGCCGCGGATGTGTTTGTTCTGGCAACGGCCAATGAAGGCTGGGCTAATGTGTTATTAGAATCACTTGCATGTGGTACGCCGGTTGTCGCAACCGACGTTGGTGGCAATAAAGAAGTGATAACCGATGATACTCTAGGTGCAATCGTGCCGTTTGATGATAGAGAGGCGTTAGGTACAGCAATTACTGGCGCTTTACATCGTAATTGGGATACCGAACACTTGCTTGGATACGCACAGCAAAACCACTGGGATAATAGGATCACGCAACTCAATCGCCTGTTTAAAGAGACTACTCCATACAGAGTGGGGAAACATTCAGCATTGGGTAAGTGAGGTAAAGAAATGAATCGCCAGTTTTCAGTATATTTAGATCCACTCAGGCTGGCTGCCGCACTCACTGTTTTCTTTAGTCACTTAATTATTTTCGGCAATCCGCTGTTGTGGCGTTTCAAGATGTTCCCAGCTCATGAAGCTGTCATTATATTCTTCGTTTTGTCTGGCTTTGTTATTGCCTACGTCGTTTTAGGGAGAGGAGAAGGCGCCAAAGAATATACAATTAACCGCCTCACACGTATTTACTCCGTTGTGATACCGGCCATGCTAATCACTTATTTGAGTTTAGCAGTTGTCACGGATTACGCTCCAGAGCGAATCGATTGGTTTGCACATGAATTTGATGGCCCGGTTTATACGTTCTTAAACATCTTCTTTATGACTCATCAAAGTTGGCAGCAGGTTCTGTTTTACACAAACGCACCTATTTGGTCTATTGCTTTTGAAATGCTCTATTACCTTGCCTTTGGCATTTTAGTTTTCCTAAAAGGCTGGAAAAAATGGGTTGGTTTCGCCGCGGTATGTATTTTAATGGGGCCAAATATTTTCCTGTATTTTCCCATTTGGCTATTCGGAGTGCTGGCGTATCGCATTATTGAGCGACGAAACGAAACTAAAAGTTCTTATAATCTACTAATCACTTTCACTCCGCTTATTGTTGCAATTGTTATCATGCAGCCAGCAATTAAAGAGATAACAGACTCATTAAGTGGATTGATAGTACCAGAAGCCATCAGTCAATTTTTTAACGCACAGTCTAAAAATATCCTCCACGATTATATCTTTGGCGCTTTAGTAGCCATTCACTTTGTTGGAGCAAGTCGCTTTTTTCAATCTAAAAATGTATTCAAAGAAAAATTATCTGGGTGGATTAGACATGGCTCACAGATGACATTTGCTTTGTACCTGCTTCACTTGCCATTACTTTATGCGTTAACGGCGTTAGTGACGCCTAAAGATTCGCCAGTGTTGCATGCATTTGCTGCTCTAGTTGGAATTCCACTTTTAATCTATGCGATGAGTCTGGTGATAGAGAAAAATAAAATTCATCTCAAAAGTTTATTGTTATGGGTAGTTAGCCCGAAAAACAGCCCAGGTGAACAAAAATGAGCCAAGTTAATAAGCTCTTAATGAATATTGCTGTACCTGTTCGTCTCAAATTGATGAACAAAATTCTTAGCAGGTCGCATTGGCATGCAGAGCAAATTCGTGATTATCAAACAGAAAAGTTAAAGCACATCATCAAGTATTGCTGGGAATATGTGCCATTCTACCAAAAGCACTGGGCTGATGCAGGTATCGACCCGCTTCAAATCAATACAATCGAACAGCTCTGTCAGCTCCCCCTGCTCACAAAGGCGGATGTGAGAAACGAGCTTGAGTCCTTGACCACAACAAAACTGGGGGTTAAGTACAGTGAGGCGAGAACTGGCGGGAGTACAGGTAGTCCCGTTATATTCAGAATGACCAAATTCGATGAAGAGATGTCCTGGGCGCAAATGTACGTCGGATGGACAAAAGCCGGATACTCTGTCGGCGATCCTTTTTTAATTGTTGGCGGAGAGTCTGTAGGGGCGGGGTTATCTGACAATCGAACATGGAAAGATAAAATCATCAACCGATGGGTGACGAGTGGCTCAAACTTGACTCTGGATAGGGCTGGCTTCCTTGCTCAGTCACCTCACTTCCATAAGATCCGAATGATTTATGGGTATCCTAGCGCCATCCACCAATTAGGTGAGTTTCTCAATGAATTAGGCACCAAACCGCAAACATTGAAAGGAATTATATGCACCGCTGAGGTACTTAGGCCGGAGATTAGAAACCGAATAGAACAACTCTACGGCGTGAAAGCACTAGATCAATACGGTCTCAATGATGGTGGTCTTCATGCTTGCGAAGGCCCAGAGCAGCAAGGTCTGCATCTCTCTTTTCACAGAGGTGTGTTAGAAGTTATTGACGACGACGGGAATCAAGTGTGGAAACCTGGTGAGACGGGCAGAGCTATAGCTACATGCTTTACAAACTCTGCAATGCCATTTATTCGATATGAGACAGGAGACCGCTTACACTGGCTTGAGAATGACCAAAGAGGTTTTGAATGTAAATGGCCGAGGCTTGGCCCAATTGATGGTAGAACTGGGGATATCATTAAATTACCATCCGGGAAAGTGATAACCATGCCAGGATTAACACTGGTTATGCGGTGGTTGAATGGACTTCACCGGTATCAATTTATACAAAGAACGCAAGACGAGATTGATGTTGTGTTAGATGTCGGAAGAGATTTCACAAAAAGTAAAGGCGAATTGATCCAGTATTTTGGAGATAAGATTTCTGCTGAAATTCGGTGGAACGTTATTTTTGGGAAACCTGAATTAACAAAGAACGGTAAGTTACTCATCGTTGTTAATAAATTAAGATAGACTGTGGTATTCCACGATGGAAAATAATTCAACTGGCCGGGTGAAGAAATGGTTATTACGTTATGCTTTTTGTTGATGGTTTTTTTGGTAGTCTTTTTGTGTTTCAAAGCTAACCAAATGGATAACAAAGTGGACGCTAAAAGAAGAATGAGAAGGTAGTGAGGGATCTACTGTTGGCAGGTGTTCTGCCATTTCTCATCTATTTCGCCTTAAGAAGGCCCTATCTTGGTTTGAGTCTCTGGTTGTGGTCATCGCTCGTGCCCTTACAAGCATGGACATTTGGTTTCGCAACTTCTATACGGTGGAACTTCATTTTTGCAGTTTGCACCATCATTGCATATTTCATAAATGATAAGCCCAAGCAGTTTAAGTTGGACAGTATTTCGGGCTCTTTTCTATTATTTTTTATATGTCTTACTATAGCGAGCATAACACATGACGGATATGGTCCACACGTTTGGGATAGGTATGACAGGTTTATTAAAGCGTCGTTGTTTTTCTTATTCACACTTTTAATCGTCAATGATAAGAAGCATGTCATGGCGCTTTGTTGGGCCATGGTGTTATCAGTGGTTGCTATATCTTTGCCTCAGGGAATTTATGTCATACTAAGTGGAGGTGGACATGTAGTCACTGGTATTGGTAGCTCTTTCAATGACCGAAATCTCGCTGCACTTGCTGTTTTAATGTGTTTACCGATATTGTATTTCTTACATCTTCAATACAGAGCCTATAAACTGATTAATATAGGCTTAATTGGAGCCGTTGTTTTTTGCGCTGCGTATATTCTTGGTAGTGGTTCAAGAGGAGCGTTGTTAGGTGTGTGCGTATTTTTTGGCTTTTTCTTAATGCGCAGTAAACAAAAAATGCCAATTATCGCGATTGGAGTTACTGTTGGAATTTTAAGCTTGTTATTTTTTGAGACTGTCTGGTCTGACCGTGCTGACACATTTTCTAATCTATCTGAAGATGAATCTTTCATGGGGAGAGTGATTGCGTGGAAACTACACCTCTTAATGGCGCTGGAAGATCCGTTTTTTGGTGGTGGATTTGACGCTGCCAGCTATGGCCCAACTTTTCAATATCTTCTACTGAATTGGGACGCAGTGAATTTTATAGCGAGTCCTTACCCTTCTAAAGTGTACGTTGCGCACAGTATTTATTTTCAGGTGTTAGGAGACACAGGTTTTTTAGGGTTTTTTACGTATTTTTTAATGATTGGCCTTGCCTATAAGACTTTGCAAAAATGTTCCAAGATAAAAAATGACGAATGGCTAAAAGAGGCGGGCACATACTATGGACTTTCTGTAATATGTTTTCTGTGTTCTGGTGCCGCATTGAGTGCAGCTTATAACGAGTTAATAACAGCGATAATAGCCATTGCATCTTGTTTACAACATTTGTCAAAAGTAAGTAAAAATTCAGCGGAGTGGAGGTCATAGAAATGATTATTCCGCTCCCTTCCCAATCTGGCTTTCACCCGATTCATCGGCATAGTGCACGTTAAATATGCGTTTGTTGATAACAATTCTTGCCACGATGATGGTGCTTTCTTTGGGAAGTTTTATATTCGTTGTTAAAAGCTTTCATCTTACAACGTATGAGGCTGTAAACAAGATCGCAAGAAAACTGAATATTATCAGTGAGTCAGAGCGTCTTATTCAGTATTCGCCTAGGTTTCAAAACGATTTCCCTGATGTAGCTTTCAGCGCATCAAGTCCTGTAAACATTCTTGATGTTGATAATCATTCCAATATTATCGGTACCCTTAAAGAAAACATGAAACTCGCGAACCTCGAATATAAGTGCGACTCGAGAGCGATAAACTATGCCAACTATTGTTACATCGATGGCGCGATAAGTGCTGAGCATTTAATTGATATCTATCTTTCGTATCGCTTTACAGCACCGAAGGAAGTGGGTAGCTATGGCAATGGCCTTGTTTTTGCCTATACGCTTGACGTTGCTCAGTCACTTGTTAATGTGCCAAAAGAAGAAAAACTCCGACTTGATGCCAAGTTACGTGACATGCTATCCGCTTATCTTTTTGCGCTAGACGGAGACAGCGCATCATTGTTTCACGGTAGGTCATCGCTAGCATCTGTTGCACTGCTGCTTGCTTCACAACTTGATAGTTCAGACAGCCAAAATAGAGACTATATCGTAAGAGCATTTGGTCATTTTTACGATTTTTTTGTCGCATTTGAAAAAGTGGAAATTTGGCCAGAGGGTTATAGCTATTGGATCAACAACCGAGCTCTGCCAGTAATATTGGGGATCAACACGTTGAGAAACGTTTCAGGAGGTCCGGAACTGCTTGATTTGCGAGCAGAGCGGTTACTAGAAAGAGTAGGGCTCTGGCACATATATAACACGCGCCCCGATTGGGTTATTCAAGGATGGGGAGATGAGGGATCGCGAACAGATTTGCGCGATGAAACGTCGAAAATTATTGATTTGCTGGCAAAGTTTACTAGAAACAACGCAATCCAAATTTATGCCAAGACTCTGAAAAAATATTTTGGTGGTTCGAATTATTATTACGGATACAGCTGGATGTTACCGTTAACTTTAAGTAAAGGGGTTATACCTACCGAAACAAACAAAGGAAAAAGTAGCGATGCGTCTCTTGAAGCACTTGATGATATTCTTCCAAAAACAGAGGTATTTGGTGAGGGGTATTCAAACCACATAGTCATTAGAAGTGGTTGGGACGCAGATAGCACGTTTATTCAAATAAGAGGAGCTGACCGGTTTGCCCATCATCAGCACTATGATGCAGGTTCCGTAACGGTGTTCAAGCGAGAGCCTTTGCTCGTTAATGCGAGCAGGTACGATAATTTATTCAGCGAAGAAAGAAAGTATTTCTCAGGGAGATCAATCTCTAAAAATACGATTTTTGTTTTAAGTGATAACGAAGACTTTACACCTAATAGGCACTATAGCCTGAACATTTTGGACGGCGGCCAGAGAATACCGTTTAGCATCAATAGCAACTTGCGTGGGAGTCAAGATGCGATGGACCGCTCAGCTGTCAACCGTCAGCTAGATATGGCGCAGATATTGGGAAGTGATTGTGTAGTTGAGGTTTACTGTAATTACGTATTGGATATTACTTCGGCCTATAACAGCATTCGATACGTTAGTAACGGTTCGAAGGCAAAGGTTCGAAGAGTAACTAGGCAATTTCTCTATCTTTTTCGTTCAGATACCCTCTTAGTCTTAGATACCATTCACGCGACAGATAACAGTAGTGTGAAAGGAATGTACTGGCACACTGCTAACCGTCCTAAGTTGCAAGACTTTGAAGTCGTTGAAGGCTCAGAGTATGATGGAATTCTAGTGTCGACCGATAAAGTAATCTCGGTAGTAAAAGGTTCTGGAAGCCTCTTGCAACATATTTTCGCTTTTGACCCTATAACCGTGAAGGCTATTGGTGGTCTTAAATATAGGACATATATCCCTACTTTTTCTAGTATAAACAATGCCACAGGGGTATTTGTTGAGCGATTAAATACCAATAATTCATGGTTTGATGACGCTGATTGGCGACTAGCTATACAAAGCCAAGAAGACAGTAGTACTTTTTCAATCGCGACTCTTATCGAAATTGGCACTAAAAATCAGGCGTCAAGTTCCTGGCTTACTGTATTTAAAAATGAGAGTGAGTTTGATTTATTTAACGCAGAAACTAATGAAAAACTCAAATTACAACGCACGTTGAGTAATAGTATTTTAGTTGAGCTTAATGGAATTAGAATTTTGTGGGAAGCAAATTAGGATGAATTCTGCAAATAGCGAACGCGCAATAAGCATTATAATACCCAGTAGGGCCAGACCTAAGCAGCTGCAAACTGCACTTGACTCAGTATTAGCGCAATCTAACTCAGAGCTTTTAGACGTCATAGTTGTGCTAGACGGCGTCCACGAAAGCGCCAAAGCAGCATACAATACCATCATAAATGAATATGAAAATGAAGTGCGATTTATAACACTGCCTTACCGTCTGGCGGGGCATGGACCGAGCTTTGCACGAAATGAAGGTATTTTGCACGCAAAGGGTCGCTACGTTGGTTTCTTAGATGACGATGATGAATGGACAGACCAACATCACTTAGAACGATTTTTTAAATTAACGGCAGATGAAAGAGTCGATCTTTACTTTACTCACCAAAAGGCGGTAAGACCGGATGGAGAAATAGAAAGCAAAGAAATATGGCTAGAAGGACTTATTGATAAATATAAAGAATGTGAAAAAAAATACAGTTCGTGTCGAATTGATGTTGATACATTACTATCAACGTATGGTTTTTCACACCTTAACTGTACCCTTGTTAGTAAAGAGTTAATCCAAGAAGTAGGTCTGTTTGATGAGAGTATACGCTACGAGGAGGATAGACATATCTATTTTATATTGCTTGAAAGGGCTAAATATATATGGTTCAGTGATAGAATAATTGGGAATCACTACATACCTATCAGGGATAGTGCATCTACGCGCTTATCAAAAGTAAATCGGATCCAATCTCAAATCACAGCTGCGAGTAATTTGTTTGATAGGCTCCAAAATGAGAAATTACTAGAGAGAGTGAGGGAAATTTTACAGTATTCTTTCGAAGAGCTATCTGAGATCTTCTTGCGCGAAAACTCTCTTGACAAAGCATATTTATATAGGGTCTATGCTGCTGGTTGTCGGGCCACTTTGAAAAATTTATATAAAATAATTGAGCTTCGGTTAAAAATCCTTTTCAAGAGTAAAACTTAGCGTGTTCAATTCTAGGCAAGTGTCAATTGCATACGTATGGAATTTCATTTCTAATGTTGTTATGCAAGGTATTGGTGTAATCAGTACGCTCATTCTTGTTAGGTATTTAGACAGCGATGATTTTGGCATTGTTGCAATAGCGATGATGGTGAATGGTCTTTTCGACATGCTAGCGAATGTCGGTGTGAGGAGGTATCTGATACTCAAAGAAAATCCATCCTATGAAGTGTACTGCAACGCTTGGTCGACGAACATTCTTTTGCGGCTATTTGTATCATTGATATTCATTTTCGCTTCAGAAGGCATCGCTAACTATTTTGCAAACGACGAGCTTACTGTTGTTCTATGGGTAATGGCGGTTGGTCAATTTTTCTCTGCTTTCAAAAACATAGGGCTGATAAGGCTAGAGAAAGAAATAGATTTCTCTGTTCATAATAAGGTTTTGATATATGCCAAGTTAACTTCCTTTATTGCGACAGTGTCTGTCGCCTTTATCTATCAAAATTATTTCGCTTTAGTGGTGGGTATTTTGATAAATATAATTTTTAGTGTTTTTTTCAGTTATTTGATATGTGACTTTCGTCCAAAGTTTAAGTTCTTCTATGACAAAGACCTTCTTTCAATATCCGGTTTATATTATTTACGAGGTATTATTGGGTATTCGCGTGCCCAGATTGACACGTTTTTGATTGGTTCTAATTTCGGGAAGGAAGTAACTGGCCAATTTCATGTTGCTAAAACGTTTGCAATGATGCCATTGGGGCAATTTCTTAATCCAGCCTTTGAACCCATTGTATCGGCGTTAGTAAAAGTTAAAAACGACAAAACTTTATTCTCTCAGAAGGCGATGCAAGCGCTTTTTATGATCTACGCTATCGTTCTACCTTCTTCTTTTGGGTTATATGCAATTAGATACGAATTCACTAGTGTTTTTTTAGGGGAAAAATGGGTGCCAATAAGTGATGTTCTCGGTTTAATGTCGTTCTTAATGGTCCCCTTTGCAACAATGCCAGTTATCTTAGTTATTTTTGACGTTTACAATAAAACTAAACACTCAATTTTCTTAGATCTTTTAGGGTTGTTTTTAATTATATTATTGTTTTTATTTTTGATGCCCGGCAGTCTGCTAAGTTTTATTGAAATGAGGCTTGTGGTTGGAGTTTTAGTACTTTCTGTCGGAGCATTATATACTCAATATGAAACTAAATTCTCGGTGCTTAAATTTATTTTTATTATAATGTTTTTCCTGATTCCTTCTTTTTCAATGTATTTGCTAGTTAGCTACGTTTACATTGAAGGAGGGTCAGATTTAATTGTTTTGATCCTGAAAGTGTTTGTAGGAGGGGCATCTTACTTTATGTTTGTGACATTTTTATACCTCATTGACAGCATTAGCACAAAGTCAACTTGGTTAAGGCAGTTCACGCCGCAAAAGGTTTATGACATGAGCAGGAAGTTCAAGGTAGAATTATGATTCAAATTTCCGATAGCCTATAAGCTGTTTGAATATAATCAATCTAATCTTGCCTGCAATTTTTTTGGTCCTTATGAAAATTTTATTTTTTACAACCCATTCGCATCTTCCGCAAAAAAAAGGAGGTTCGCAATCTTCTACCGATGAGTTAGCCAAACGTTTAAGTTTGAGAGGGCACACAGTCGCCGTGCTCTGCGGATTAGAGTCATGGGGTAAAACCGGAGTTATCAATAGAATAAAACAAAAACTATCAGGTAGAAGCGCTCCGCCGGATAAGTACAATGGATATGTCGTTTTTCGAACATGGAACCTAAATAAAGCTACGGATGAAGTTATTGCCGAATTCAAACCGGATTGTATTATCTGTCAAGCTGGTACTCGTGTTGTTGATTTAGAAATGCTTTGTTTTCACAAAGCTAATTTTTTTGTTTTTGTTTATGTTCATGACGTTTTATTCCATTTACTAGAAGGCGACTACTTCAAGCACCCAAGGTTGAGGTACATAAGCAATTCTGAGTTTACAAGAAAAAGGCTCCTTCAAAAATATGGCCTAGAAAGCATGATGATACCTCCCTTGGTAGAGTCAGCTGATTATGTAACAAAAACATGCCGCAAGTATGTTCTTTTCGTAAATCCTAATAAGGAGAAAGGACTGGATATCGCAATTAAGCTGGCCGAGCTAAACCCTGACATACCATTTCTATTTTTAGAGTCTTGGATTCTTGATGAGAAAAAGATAAAGGTAATAAAAAGTAAAATCGCTTGCGTCAACAACATCAATTTTATGAGAGCAACTGGCGAGATGCGCGCCATTTACAGCAAAACGAAGCTAGCAATTATTCCAAGTAGAGTCGAGGAAGCATGGGGGCGAATTGCGACTGAGGCTCATTTTAATGGGATCCCTGTCATCGCGAGTAATATTGGAGGGTTACCTGAATCGGTCGGACCAGGTGGCATACTCATTGATAACTCAAAAGATGATTATCTTGAGCAGTGGAACGATGCTTTGACAACATTGTGGAGCGATGAAAAGCTGTATAACTTTTATTCTGCCGAAGCTCTTAGATATTCTAATCGGGATGAGATAACGCCAAACTATCTGATAGCAAGATTGGAAGAATATCTTTCACGTTAACTGCATGAGCAACGACTCATGGTTTGCTCAATTTCATGGCCTTGTTTTTGAGCATTATTACCATTTGGAGAACTAATTCTCCCTTTATTGAACCGAAGTCATTGTTAAATCTGGTTATGGCATTAGACGGAAATGAGTGCTCTTCGATTAAGTGCCATAGTATCGCTCTACAAAAGGATCGGCGGAGCTCACGAAGTGTTGCGTTATTTAATATGTCTGCATCTGAATTTTTAATCAGCATTTTCTTCATATTAGTGTGTAAGGTGGTTTGGTCATGAATGCTTTGTAGCGTCTTGCGCCAATTGTTCTTGATCGAGCTAAATAAGCCTTGTTCCTCTTTGTTAAATTGCACTTCGCTTTTATTCGTAGAGGCGGCAATCTTCGTAGATTTACTAATGCATTGAAACCAGTACCAGTGGTCTTCATTGCTCTGTTTAAATTTGGTTGAAAATCTTAATTTTTCAGCGATATGTTTTTTAACACACACAGTTGAAGTAACTATGGGTAATCGTCCTCGAGCTGCAAGTTCTTTAAGATCTTTTTTAAACCAGTATAAGCTCCCATGGATGAGTTCCAGCATATCATCACTTACCCCAGCCCAGTCAAAATGGCTCTGCGTGGATGAATAGGCAAATAGATCAGAGAAGTAAAGATCAACATCATGTTGATAACAGAACACTATGTTCTCTATATGACTTGTCGTCCACGAATCGTCAGGATCAAGAAATGCAACATAGTCAGTATCTTTATCCAAGCTATCGAGAGCCGCATTGCGAGCTCCTGATACACCTGTATTTGTTTGTCGCATGAGCTTTATATTAGAGGGTAGCGTGCTGAAGTGTTTACTTAGCTCTTCTTCCGCGGAAATAGGGGATTCGTCATCAATTATGTTAACGATCACGTCGCAAAGATTGTGTTGAATACAGCTGCTAACCGCCTTACTCAACAGGCCATATTCTCTCTGGTAATACGGCATTATCACTTCTAATTTCATATCACTTATCACTTTTATGACACTTCAAAAAATATCAACCTCAAAGGACTAAGGCTAGAGATAACTGTAATATTCACCTTGTTCAGCTACTCTCCAGTTTAGAGTTTTCTGCTCTTCAATGCTTCTAGCCCTATTCTTTTTTAATTGCGTCGGATATCATCGAAATTAAAGAAATAGGTTGACCGTATTTATAATACGGAGTGAAGCATGACCAATATAGTAGTCTTTGATTTTTTTTCTCATTCTTTTATGCATTTGCCTTTTAATGAAGCTTATCTGCGTACCTTATGCAGCAACATCGCTCAGGAATCGTCACTTTATTTTTTTGCACATGCAAATCACGCCGATAATATCTCAGTAGCAACAAAAGACCTACCCACCGTCAGTACGGGGCCCTTGGAAAGGATGGTTGATTCAGAGGAAACAAGCCTCTATCGTCCTAGTGCTGGCAAACGGGCGGCACGAAAAGCAATCACTTTCGTGAACACGAAGATAGATGAGCTGTCGGCAAAGGTGGTAGCATTTTCTGGCTTTAATAGCTTTTTACTCAAAGACGTCGCAATTTGCGCACAAAATAATAAGGGTATAGTGTTCCACCTTATTTTGCATAATGATCTTGCAGCAAATTTTGATTGGCGCTCAAAAAATCCATGGATTCGGTATCATGACCTTATTTCAACACTTGGGAAAACGTTACCTGATAATGTAAAGATTGTGGCACTCGAGTTAGGAATCAAAGAGGCCATAATTGAGAAGTTTCCTCATCTGGAATCTAATGTTATAACGATGGAGCATCCGATATTAGCCACAGAGTGCTTTCCATCTAAAAAGACTGAAATATCTGAAGTTATCAATATTGCTTTTGTTGGGCATTGCAGCAAAAACAAGGGGTTTGATACGTTCTTGGAGCTTGCAGATAGATTTGCCGGAGCGTCGATATGTTTTCATGCTATCGGACTGATGGAGAGAGGGCAGGAACAGGCGCAGCTACGTTCCCTTGCGACTAAACCTTCCAAAAGTTCGGTGCCGCGAGATAAATACATCGACCTAATTCAAAAAGCTGACTTAATATGCTTGCCTGTGTCCAATACGTATGACTACGTAGCGAGCGGAAGTGTTCTGGACGCAGTAACAGCACTGAAGCCCCTTTTATTAACAACCAATCGAAGCTACGAAGCCATGTTCAATAAATATGGGGAGGTCGGTATGTTATTTAAAAATAGGGAAAAAATGCTCTCAGAGTTTGAGCAATCCTTAGAAAGTGTGCGACAACATTACTCAAAGTGGGTCGAAAATTTAGAAGCGATTCGTAAGGCTAGAATTGCCGAGAACATCGAATACAAAATAGACTAAAGGACTTCATGCTTTGATTATTTCACTTGTTATCCCAGTCTATAACAACATCGAATTAACAAGAAGCTGCCTGGAGACGCTGGCTGACACCAGAGGTGAGAATGCTGACTTCGTTACCGTTGTTGTAGATGACGGTAGTACTGACGATATAAAGGTTTTGTCTTCAATGTTCTCAGGACTGCATTATTTGAGAAATGACTCAAATGCAGGGTATCTTGTGACTACCAATAGAGGAATCGAGTATAGCCTCACCAATATTAAGGCTGATGTCGTCGTTCTACTGAATAACGATATGCAGTTTTATGGTAAGTGGCTGGATAAACTAATCGAAGGATTAAGACAATACGACATCACTGGTTATTTTTCTTTGGAAGGGGAGAACCAGGAACAGATAAAAGAAGTTGAGTATCTCGAGTTTTCGTGTGTAGCGATACGACGTGAAGTCTTTGACGCCATCGGCGTGTTAGATGAAAGGTTTTACAACGGATATTATAGTGATAATGACTATTGCCTGCGTGCTAAATTGGCATGCTTCAGTTTAGCTGTCTTGCCTAACAGCAAATCCTCAGGAGTCACTCACGAGTGTGGACAAACGTTTGGAGTGGACAAAAGGAAAAAGATAATGATGGACATGTACAATGAGTTCTGCACCAAGTGGGTGTCAAGCACCTCTTCAATTGTTATTAATTACTTGAACAGAGTTGTCTACAACCCGCACTCTGATCGAATCGGTCTAGGCTTGCTTGGTAATTTAAAAAGAGTTTTCAATAGGTTTATCAAGAAGGATTCATCAAGACATTAGTCGAGCAGGGAAAGAGCATATTAAAGAGTCTAGAAGATATCAATATTGAAACCACAAACACATGTGATATTTGCATTGTGGGTGCTGGTGCTGCTGGCATTACGATATCGAATGAGTTTATCGGAAGCAATGTGAATGTCTTACTAGTTGAAGGTGGGGTGACCTTTCCCCCTCGAATTAAGCCACCGGTTGCGGGAGATTTTTAAATTCCATCGGTGTTAATTGTCCCAATGAGCGATGTGGTCGTTCATAG
>NZ_AUBH01000015.1 GCF_000429145.1 Aestuariibacter salexigens DSM 15300 | reverse complement strand
CAGCTTTCATTTTCGTGTCGGCCAACTGTTGTTCGAGCTGTTTAATACGTTGTTCCGGCGTCAACTCTGTTTCTTGCTCGCTCATGGTTGCTCCCCGTTTAAAAAACCTGGGTGTGCCTAAGGACCAATCTAGACGACCATGCCTGCGAAGCCAAACTAAAACTGTCGAACTACCCTGAATACCATACTTGTATTGAGCTTGTTGATACGTCAACTCTCCCTTTTCTACCTGATCAACAACTGCCAATTTAAAAGCGAGGGAATAATCACGCTGAGTTCGTCTATTTATTGAATGCATTACACTCTCCAAAAAAGGTTGGAAAAGTGTCAACGCTATTTAGGACGGGTCACCAAGTACACTGGAAGGGTGACATGATGTCACCCTTTTTTATTTGAGATGGAACTCATGTTTAATGTACTGCAGCGGCGGCTTTTAAACGCATCTTTTTTTGACGTCAGCGTCGCCACCGATACGCCCGGCATGCTGACCCATTTATGTGCGCTGCTTATGTGCAGCTTTATTATCCTGCAAATTCCGGTTGTCTTACATTTTACTCCTGTGGAATCAGGGCGGGCAGCACCACTGCTGCTCTGCATATTGGTTCACGCTGCTATCATGTTGGCCGTATCTTATTGCCTTTCGCTCAACAGGTTGGTGACGGCCAAATTGTTATTGGTGGCCGGTTTCACCAGCTACCTTGCGTGGTCAACGCTGCTATGGACTGCTGATATTGGCACGCCCTATTTTCTGCTGCTGGCAATTTTCGTTATCGCATTTATCTTTGCCCACAAAGAGCGTGCATTAATGGCAGGCTGTACTGCGCTGGTCAGCATCGCATTCGTCGCGCTGCAAGTGGTGCGCATAAACGCGCTGGGCGGTCCCACATGGCAACCTCAGCAGTATTTGCAGCTGTGTAATCAGATAACCCTGCTGGCCGCATGTTTGCTGACCTCAGTGTTGTGTCATCAACTGGCACGTCAGGCGTGGACGCAACGTCACCTGTCACTCGCCAAAGACAGCGTATTGTTATCAGAAATTCTGCCCAAACCGATTGCCAGGTGCTGGCAACATAACAGGCAACGGATCGCTGTTGAATACCCCTGTGTTAGCGTAGTCTTTGCGGACATGAACAACTTTACACGTCTGGCCCAAACGCTGGATGATTTAGCACTGGTCACGTTGCTTGATGATATCCATCGTGAATTTGACCAAATACTTACCTATCATGGCCTGGAGAAAGTGAAAACCAACGGCGATCAATATATCGCCGTGGCAGGACTGTACGATGCAAATACAGGTAGCAATCTGAGCAACACACCGGCACAGCAAGCGTGTCGCTTTGCTCTGGCTATCACGCGAGCCTACCGAGCTCGCTGTAAGCAGTTGCAACTGCAGTCGTCACTACGCACGGGCATTAGCAGTGGCCCGGTGATTGCCGGCATTATCGGGGCCTATAAACCCGTTTTGGATCTGTGGGGCAACACGGTTAACCTAGCGAGTAGAATGGAGAGCCATGGCCTGGATAATCATATTCAATTGGATGCATCAACGTATCAGATGACATCAGGTCAGTTTACCTTTACCAGACGGGACCATGTATGGTTGAAGGGGATCGGCTTTCGTACGACGTATTTATTGAAGGATGATGCCGTTGAGTTATCAACTAATTAACTTTGATCGCGCTGAGTTTATGCGTAAATACTGGCAGAAAAAGCCTGCCGTATTCCGCCAGGTCTTTGATCAGTTCAGCGATCCACTGGATGAGCATGAACTGGCAGATCTGGCTATGGAGCAGGACATCGACTCGCGCATTGTCAGTCGAGATGGCGACAAGTGGGCAGTGCATGAAGGACCGTTTTGTGAGTTTGACTCAGTATGTCAGCACCATTGGTCACTGCTGGTACAGTCTGTTGATCATCACCATACGAGTGCCGATGCGCTGCTGCGCGCCTTTTGTTTTGTTCCAAATTGGCGCATTGATAATCTGATGGTCAGCTTTTCCGTTGCCGGCGCTGGCGTGGGTGCACATATCGACCAATACGACGTGTTTATTATTCAGGGAAAAGGCAGCCGTCGCTGGCAGGTCGGGTTGCCGGGCGACTACCCGCCCTATTCTCCCCATCCCTCATTGTCGCTAATAGACGGTTTTGAGCCGGTTATCGACGAAGAGTTACATCCTGGTGATATGGTCTATATCCCTCCGGGACATCCACATCAGGGGCAATCATCATCAGACTGTCTGAATTATTCAGTGGGATTCCGAGGCCCAACTGGAAAAGAGCTATTGACCTCATTCAGTGAAGAGACCGAACAATATAATTGGTTTACAGAGCGTATCAGCGATCCGACTCGTCAATGTCAGCCACTGGCAGATGAAATTTCACAACAGGATATCAGCGAGCTGCGAAAAAAATTTCACACTATGATCGATTCCGATCAGTTTCTACTGTGGTTTGGCCAGCACAGTGCCCGTCGTCTGGAAGACTGGATGTTAGAAGAGCTCGAGGAGGATGGCAGGACTGACGATAAAATTGTCCCACCTGATAGCCTGCTTATCAGGCAACCAGGCATTCACCCCATATTCATACCTGCTAATGCGTTTTCAGACCGGATAGCCAGAGTCTTTGTTGAAGATGTCAGCTTCAACGTACCGGATGCTGAGTGCGAATTGGTAAGAGAATTTCTGAATGCGCCACAATTTACGATAAATTCGAAAAAAAGCCACCAAAACAGTTTATTTTTTAACCGCTTTGTGGCTACACTGGTAAATCGAGGATTCTGGCATCAACACTCGTCTTTGTGATGCAGGGCCAAACACTCAATACCAGGGGGCACAATGCCGTTACGTGTGAAAAACGTGACATGGAAGGACGCGAAACAAACGCTCAGCAAATTGCGAGAGGAAGTATACGTCTATGGCTGGCGTATCCCCGCAGAGCGCGAATTTGATCAACACGATGATCAGGCTTTTCATATTCTGATGTCTGATGATAAACACGAGCCGATCGCAACAGCGAGACTCACCCACGAGGGAGAACTTGGTCGCATTGCTGTCAAACCCAAGTTCAGAGATAAGCGTGTTTATATTGCGCTTAGCAAAGCATTGCTCAAAATAGCCAGACAACAGAACCTTCAGGAAGTAGTGGTGCTGTGCGACCTCAGTGCCGTTGATGAATTTAAACAGCAGGGATTCAGGTCAGTCGGGCAGGCTTTTATGGAAGCCGGGATCCCACGTCAAAAAATGGCCTGCGCAGTGGAGTCCTTTTCACTGGCAAAAGTTGATTTAATGCACTAGCCGGGTGCTGGCAACAGACTATTGTTGCCAGATATTCTGCTCGTTGTAGAGTCGATACAACCCCTCAGCCCGCGATTCTAATAGTGCTGCGTGTTCTATTTGCTGCTTATCAGCGGCATTCTCACGACGAATATTTTCCGCTTTCATTTGCCACATAAAGGCAAAATGACGAAGTGCGCTGCGCGCTTCTTTTTCATTTTCAACCGGCATGAAATCACAGGGAAGATCGCCACTTAATACCCAGTAAAACCGCTGCGCGGTGTCTTTGATTTTCCATATCGCAAAAAACGGTGCCAGGTAACGACTTTCCTCGGTCACTACGCTCTCAAATAGTACGCCATTTTCTGCCAGATGCTTATTTGCGCGCTGAAATTGCTCTCTCACCCAAGCTGAGGTCTGCTCTGGGGTAAGTTGACTCGGTATATGTTCTGCCATTGTCGTTCTCGTTATTGTGGTTATTCATTAGTGTGCAAATGCGAAAGCAGCACTTGCAAAGGATGTTGAGGTTTATACCCGTCAATGCGCGATACCTGACTGCGACAGGAGTATCCGGTTGCCAATACGCGACTGGTATCTAACTTTTGCAGTGCTGGCTGCCAGCTTAGGTTAAAAATGCCTTTCGAATTTTCAAGCTGTTCCACCTCATGACCATAAGTACCGGCCATCCCGCAGCAGCCCACTGCGACAGGCGTCAGCGACAATCCGGCTCGGGCGAAGATTTGCTGCCATTGCTGTTCACTTTTCGGTAATGCAGTCTTTTCAGTGCAGTGCGCAAATAGCTTATACTCGTGGTTATCCCCCGGGCCAGCAGTGAATGCATCTTCAGGCAATGACAACAGCCACTCATGCGCTATCTGTACGGTAAAATCGCCTCGCGCCTGTCCCAATGCTTTAACGTACTCATCGCGATAACACAGCACCAGTGACGCATCGACACCTACCATAGAGCAGCCGGCCTGGCTGATACTATTTAGAAACGCTGCGGTATTTTTGGCAGTTGCCGCAAACTGTTTAAGAAAGCCCTTTACATGCTGAGGTTTACCATTGGGTTTAAAAGGTAAAAGCATCGGACGATAACCCAGTTGGTCTATCAGACGCATAAAGTCTTCCACCAGCTCGGCTTCATAAAAACTGGTAAACGGGTCCTGCACAACAAGTACAACCTTATTACGCTCACGCTCCGGCATGGCTTCCAAAGTGGCGAGATTAAACTGCCAATCTGCACGTCCCGCAATCCTATGCGCAAGCGTAGGCGTTGACAGTAAAGGCATATCAACATAGCCGACGTTATTAGCGAACAAGCGTTGTAGCCAGGTACGCTTCAAGAACCAGTTTACCGGTCTGGCAAATTTGGCCATCAGCGGTGCCATACGTTCGACATTCGCCACCAGATAATCTTTCACTGGACGCAGGTAGCGCTGGTAGTAAATATTCAGAAAGCGGGCCCTGAATTCCGGCACGTCGACCCCGACAGGACATTGACTGGAGCAGGATTTACATGCCAGACAGCCATTCATGACCTCCAGCACCTCATGAGAAAAATCCTGTTCTGCACTTTTTTTCTGCGAGTTTCGCCAGCGTGCCCACCAGGACAGATTAGTGCCGTTTTCCAACTCGGTGACGTCCTGGCCCTGCGTCGACAGAAGCCGTAACCACTCGCGGATCATGCCAGCTCTTCCCTTTGGCGTATGCCGCCGATCGCGGGTGATTTTACTCGATGGGCACATCGGCGAACTGACATCGTAATTGAAACACAGGGCGTTGCCATTGCAGCTCATGGCGGGCTCAAACGCATTGCGCACGTGGATAGGGATCTGCCTATCCAAACTGCCGCGTTTTACGTCATCAACGCTGACAAGTTGTGCGCCCGAATCAAAAGGTGTGCATATCTTGCCCGGATTCATCTGGTTGTGAGGGTCAAACGCACGCTTTATTTTTTGAAGTTCGGCGTAAAGCTCGTCACCAAAAAACGCTGGTGCATACTCACTGCGATAGCCTTTACCGTGTTCGCCCCACATCAAACCGCCATACTTGGCAACCAGTTCAACGACCTTATCAGACAGGCGTTTCATCAGTTTTTCCTGCTCTGGATCGCTCATATCAAGGGCCGGACGCACGTGCAGTACCCCAGCATCAACGTGACCAAACATGCCGTACTGTAACTGATGGCTATCCAACAGGTCTCGAAACTCCATGATAAAGTCGGCCAGATGTTCAGGCGGTACCGCTGTGTCTTCGGCAAAGGCGATAGGCTTTTGCCAGCCTTTGGCTTTACCCAGCAGTCCAACGGCTTTCTTGCGCATGGCGTATATTTTATTGATATCTGCCACATCAAAGGTGACCTGAAAACCAATCACGCCATGCTCGCCATTTTCCGCAGCAGCGCGTAGCTCTTCACTCAAACGGGCAATTTTGGCCTGAATTTCCTGTTCGTCATCGCTGTTATACTCGACCATATTCAGACCAAGCATGTGCTTATCCGGCACATCGGTAATCAGTTCAGAAACCGAATGCCAGATAATGTCTTCACGGGCCAGGTTAAGCACTTTGCTATCAACGGTTTCAACAGAAGTAGCATCGGCAGCGATCATGCGCGGAGCGTGACGCAGTGCCGACTCAAAGGAGTCATATTTAATATTAACCAGCGCCTTATTTTTCGGTATAGGCGTGACGTTTAATTTCGCCTCGGTGATGAATGCCAGCGACCCTTCCGAGCCGGTCAGGATGCGGCTGATATCCAACTCTGTGACGTCATCACTGATTGCATGCTCCAGATCATAGCCGGTCAGAAAGCGGTTCAGGCGCGGAAATTTGGCCAGAATCCTGTCACGTTTTTCCACACAGGTAGCAAGCAATTGCTCGATGATCTGCGCGGCTCTGTCGCCTGCTTTGACTAGTTGTCTGGCACTATCCAGCGGCATGGGCGCAGAATTTATCAAGGTGCCATCGGCCAGTACCGACGTTAAGGCCAATACATGGTCGCTGGTTTTACCATACACCAATGAGCCCTGCCCTGACGCGTCTGTGTTTATCATGCCGCCGATGGTCGCGCGATTACTGGTCGACAAATCTGGCGCGAAGAAAAAGCCATGCTCCCGCAGTGCATCATTGAGCTGGTCTTTGACCACACCCGCCTGCACTGTGACCCAACCTTGTTCGGCATTGATTTCCAGGATGTTGTTCATATACCGCGACATATCCACCACGATACCGCTGGTCAGCGACTGACCATTTGTACCTGTTCCACCGCCTCGCGCTGAAAAGCACACTTTCGGGTACTGCTTGGCCAATGTGCCGATGACGATGACATCGTCAGTTCCGCGGGGAAATACGACCGCCTGAGGAAGACGCTGATAAATACTGTTATCAGTTGCCACAGCCAGTCGACTGGCATAGCTATACTCAATATCACCAGAAAACGCTGACCCAGACAGTTCTGATAAGAAACTGGCATAGTCGGTCTCGAGCGTGGCGTCAGGCTTTAATGCGGGTAACATACGGCAAACAGAGGAGTGTCAGATAGTCAGCTTGCGATTATACCTAAGCTTGAACATGATTTGTAACATCAATCTTATGGCAATTTGTTTGGTCTTACGTAGACTTTGTATAACGATAAAAGTAGGAGAGTTGCGGTGAAAAAAACGGTCAAAACTATTGTCGGTGCATCTTTAGTGCTGGCAGGGATTGTCTTTTCTATCCTGCCAGGTTCAATCCTGTTTGTCCTTGCTGGACTCCTGATCCTCGCCACAGAGTTTGCTATTGCTCGCGTATGGTTACGTAAATGCCAATCGGGTATGAGTCATGGCGCAAGACGACTGGATCGGTTTTTGTTACTCAGAAAGCTTCGTTAAGCTTGTTCCCATATACAACAACACCGGCTTAAAGCCGGTGTTGTTCGTTCTATACCCGGTGTTATCAAGCGTGATTTTCAGCCAGATATAACCATGTTTCGACGACGGTATCCGGGTTGAGACTGACGCTGTCGATACCTTCAGCCACCAGCCACGCAGCCAGGTCTTCATGATCAGAAGGACCCTGACCGCAGATACCAACGTACTTGCCACGACGTTTGGCGGTCTGAATTGCCATCGACAACAGCTTTTTCACTGCCTCATTACGCTCATCGAACAGATGGGCAATAAGACCTGAATCGCGGTCCAGTCCCAGCGTCAGCTGAGTCAGATCGTTTGAGCCAATCGAGAAGCCGTCGAAGATATCCAGGAACTCATCCGCCAGCAATGCATTGGATGGTAGCTCGCACATCATAATAACGCGCAGGCCATTCTCGCCCTGCACCAGTCCCTGCTCTCTGAGCAGTTCGATAACCTGACGGCCTTCTTCTAACGTTCTGACAAATGGGATCATGATCTCAACGTTAGTCAGGCCCATCTTATTGCGAACACGCTTGATGGCTTCACATTCAAGTGCGAAGCATTCTCTGAAATCTTCAGAGATATAACGACTCGCTCCGCGGAAGCCCAGCATTGGGTTTTCTTCATCTGGCTCGTACTGATAGCCGCCGACCAGGTTAAAGTATTCGTTTGACTTAAAGTCAGACATGCGCACGATCACTTTTTCAGGCGAGAATGCCGCACCAATCGTGGAAATACCTTCGACCAGCTTTTCAATATAGAACTCAGTCGGTGATTCGTAACCGGCGATCATGTCGCTGATCTCTTCTTTCAACTCGTCAGGTTGTTCATCAAAGCTCAGTAACGCTTTAGGGTGCACACCGATCATGCGGTTGATAATGAACTCAAGACGGGCCAAGCCAACACCTTTATGCGGCAGGCGCGCGAAATCAAACGCGCGGTCTGGGTTGCCGACGTTCATCATCACTTTGAGAGGTAAGTCGGGCATCGAATCGATACGCGATGTGGTCACATCGAAATCCAGTTGCGCATCATAAATGTAGCCCGTATCCCCTTCTGCACACGACACCGTAATGTTGTGTCCGGTCTCGATGGAGTGCGTGGCGTCGCCACAGCCAACAACCGCAGGAATACCCAGCTCACGAGCAATGATTGCCGCATGGCAGGTACGTCCGCCACGATTGGTGACGATTGCCGCGGCCTTTTTCATGATCGGCTCCCAGTCAGGGTCGGTCATGTCGGTAACCAATACGTCACCGGGCTGAATCTTGTCCATCTCTTCAATAGAGCCAAGTACTTTCGCGACACCTGAGCCAATCTTATGACCGATTGCGCGTCCCTGAGATACCACTTTAGCCTGACCTTTAAGCTGGAAACGCTCGATCACTTGCGCATCTTCGCGGCTACGCACGGTTTCAGGTCGGGCCTGAACGATGTATAGCTTGCCATCGAGGCCATCTTTGGCCCACTCGATGTCCATCGGACGTCCATAATGTTTTTCGATAATCATAGCCTGCTTGGCAAGCTCCATCACTTCTTCATCGTTGATGGAAAACTGCATGCTGTCGCGTTTATCGACATCGATGATTTCGACTTGCTTACCGTGACTGGTGTCGCTTGAGTAAATCATCTTGGTCAACTTGCTACCAAGATTACGACGCACCACGGCGGGCGTGCCTTTGGTCAGGGTTGGCTTGTGCACGTAAAATTCGTCTGGGTTTACTGCACCCTGCACGACCATTTCGCCCAGTCCGTACGATGACGTGATAAACACCACATCTTCGAAGCCTGATTCAGTATCAATGGTAAACATGACGCCAGATGAGGCCTGATCACTGCGCACCATACGCTGGATACCGGCAGACAGTGCCACGCCTTTATGATCGTAGCCCTGATGCACTCGGTAGGAGATAGCGCGATCGTTAAATAGTGACGCAAAAACGTGCTTAATGGCAGTCAGTACAGACTCATAGCCTTTAACGTTCAGGAAAGTTTCCTGCTGTCCCGCAAAGGACGCATCAGGCATATCTTCAGCGGTGGCTGATGAGCGCACAGCGAACGACGCTTCGTCACCCGCATCGCCCTGGAGTTGTTCAAACGCATCGCGAATGGCGTCTTCCAACGCAGGCTGAAACGGTGTATCTATCACCCACTGGCGAATGTTCTTACCGGCCTCGGCAAGCGCGTTGACATCGTCAACGTCTAGTGCGTCGAGCACCTCATGAATTTTCTGATCCAGGCCGCTCTGCTCGAGAAATTCGTCGAAGGCTTCCGCAGTCGTGGCAAAACCACCTGGCACCTGCACTCCCGCATTCGCCAAATTGGATATCATTTCTCCCAGCGATGCATTCTTACCGCCGACTTTACCGACATCGCCCATCCCTAGTTGCTGGTACCAAAGTACATATTCGTGCACTGCCAAAGCCTCCAAATTGTATTTTTGTCCCGTCCTGTCATTCCTGCAAGGTGTGTCCGGACAGTTCATTGCGTAAGGTAAAATGGTTAGACCTGTTTGTTATGTTATTGTCAGGTCGCGAAATTCCTGTCACCAGTCACTCCGCGTTGTGGATTTTAGAATGGTGTATGAATCAATGTAAAATTTAATTTAAAACTGTAATTAAATTACCACAATGTTAAAGAATTGTTCTCGGCTAAACCAATAAAACAGGGGCTTTGCGAGGACTCTTATTCGTCGGTTGCAAAAATGCTGTCGTGCTTTTACAAGCTACTTATTTTCTAACCAAAATTACCGGGCTGGTAATTATCCGAAGCTTGCATAGAATGAAGCGATAAAAATGACAACAGATGCTTGTTAATACTTTTTGTTAATGAGCGATTAAGGACCCTATTGTGCGCACCGCTTTTTACATTTCTGACGGCACCGCCATCACCTCTGAAGTATTTGGTCATGCTCTGCTATCGCTGTTTCCTATGCAGTTTAATCATAAAACGATTCCGTTCGTGGAAACGGAAGAACAGGCTAATGAGGTGGTGAGGGAAATTGCCGAGAGTTTCGCCGAGACCGGCCAGCGTCCATTAGTGTTTTATACCGTTGTGAACATGGATGTGCGACGCATCATCTCCAGGTCGGTAGGCATTAACTACAACTTTCTGGACCAGTTTGTTGCGCCGCTGGAAAAAGTCCTCGGAGTGCCTTCTAAGCCTGAAAAACACCGTACCCATAGTATCCACGAGACCACATACGATATCCGTATTGAAGCGGTTAACTATGCATTGGCCAATGACGATGGTTCGAACATCAAAGACTATCATGAGGCTGATATTATTCTTTGCGGTGTCTCTCGTTCTGGCAAAACGCCAACCAGCCTCTATCTCGCCCTGCAATATGGTATCAAGGCAGCAAACTACCCGTTTACCGAAGAGGACATGGGCGACATTCTTAAACTGCCACCGGCGTTACGGCGTTTCAAACAGAAGCTTTTTGGACTGACAATTGATGCCCAGCGACTGCATCAGATCCGTTCAGAAAGACGCGCCAACAGTCGCTATGCTTCACTGCCGCAGTGTCGAATGGAGCTCAGAGAGGTGGAAAACCTGTACCGAAAAGAAAAAATCCCGTTTCTTAACAGTACCAAGTATTCGATAGAAGAAATTTCAGCCAAGATCCTGGCCACTACCGGGCTTCAGCGTCGTAAATATTAACGCGGGACTGGCTTAGTCAGTTTCACCCTCACCAAGGCGCTTTTTGCGTCCGCCGGTGACTTTGTCAGCACGGCCTTCCTGCTTGGCTTTTTCTGCCCGGCGCTTACGTACTTCTTTTGGATCGGCGATCAGTGGACGATAGATTTCGATACGATCACCATCCGAGACGGCATCCGACAACTTACAGGTGCGATTCCAGATCCCCACCTTATTTTCTGTCAAGTCAATTTCCGGAAACCGCGAAAGAATACCCGATTCCTGAATGGCGGCTTCAACAGATACGCCGCTGTGCACTGAGAGTTCAATCAGAGCGTATTTATCGGGCAGTGCATAGGCCACTTCAATCTGGCAAATGTCACTCATTGGTATACCTCTTTAGCCCGCGTTGTAAACGCGTGAACCATGTTACTGGCCAGTGAATTAAACACTTTGCCAAAAGCCATTTCCGCCAGTTTGCTGGAAAATTCAAATTCCAGATTCAGTTCAATTTTACATGCATCTTCAGACAGGCTTGAAAATGTCCAGCCACCGCTGAGGTGTTGAAAGGGGCCATCAATCAGTTTCATGTTGATGTATGCACCACGCTTGAATTCATTGAGTGTGGTAAACCACTGATTAACACCGGCCTTTGAAATCAGCAGAGAGGCCGTCATGCCATTATCTTCACGTTTAAGCACTTTACTCTGCGCGCAACCGGGCAAAAATTCCGCATACGCATCGACGTCGTTGACCAAATCAAACATGTTGTCTGCGCTGAAAGCCACCAGCGCACTTCGACTCACACTCGGCATTTAGGTTCTGGATCACTGTGGTGTATAAAAAGACGCGGAAGTGTAGCATGAAAAAACCCGCGATTTTTAGCCAGATTTTTCACTCCGCGATAAAGACAAACTTAGTGCGATGCGTATAATACGCGGCCATGAGTAAAAACAAGACTAAAAAGCCCGGCGGCGGCACCATAGCGCTTAATAAAAAGGCGCGGCATGAATACTTCCTTGAGGACAAATTTGAGGCAGGTATTGCGTTGCAGGGCTGGGAAATCAAAAGCATACGCGCTGGTAAAGTGAATATCAGCGACACCTATGTGATAATCCAGAATGGCGAGGCTTTCCTGCTGGGCTGTAAGATTCAGCCACTTAATCAGGCCTCTTCACATGTCATTTGTGATCCCGAACGTACGCGCAAACTGCTGCTTAATCGGCGGGAGTTAGATCGTTTGATGGGCGCACGGGATCGAGAGGGCTATTCTGTGGTCGCCACGGCGATGTACTGGAAAAAATGTTGGGTAAAAGTAGAAATACACCTCGCCAAAGGTAAGAAAACCCATGACAAGCGAGATACGGTCAAAGACCGAGACTGGGCGCGTCAGAAAGAACGCATGATGAAACACAAAGCCTGATGTCACTCAGGCTTTAATTTTTCCCTTCATTGAAACCTATCAACCTCTGCTGCGAAGCTTTGCCGATAACGTTTAGTCAGACGCGATGTACGCACTTGATCGGTGATCAGACTCCACAAGGGTGAACTGTCAGGTTTGGCACGTTTGCCATCCCCTACTCTGCGTAGCTGCCGTTTGATAATTGCCATCGTAGCCAAACCGGCAAGCGTCTTATCTTTCCAGTTCACCTTTGGGATCATGCCATTTTTATCTGGATCATGCTGCCAGTGATTCGGCAAATCCGGGGTAAATGCCAGTGCACTGGCCATGCCAACCAAACTCACGCCGCTTTCCACCACCGTATGCGCAGTTTCTAGCCGGCTAATGCCTCCTGTGGTCATTATCGCAATGCTGGTGTCTTTGGCGATACGTTGCGCGAATTCAAGAAAATAGGCTTCTCGCGCCAGGGTGCGCTGATCGGCGGTACGCCCCTGCATGGCTGGTGCTTCGTAACTGCCCCCTGATAGCTCAACAAAATCAACGTTGAGAGGCTCCAACATTTTTACCACGTTAGCAGCTTCGTCAACGTCAAAACCGCCACGCTGAAAATCCGCAGAGTTGAGTTTTACTGAGACGATAAATTCGTTACCGCATGATTGTCTGATACGTTTGACGATATCCAACAGCAATCGCGCGCGGTTTTCAATACTGCCGCCATATTCATCTTTGCGCTTATTAGTCAGAGGTGACAGAAACTGCGCTAGCAGATAGCCATGTGCGGCATGCACTTCAACACCGTCAAAACCGGCCCGCTTTGCCAGCTTTGCGGTGGTGTCAAATCGCATCGCCAGATCTTCAATTTCGGCCAGCGTCATCGCTCGCGGCTGACCGAATAGCTTTGAATGTTTCCCCATGTTTAAAGGCACATTAGACGGCGATAGCACTTTGCCGCCCATTCTGGCAAATACCTGACGACCGGGATGATTGATTTGCATAATCGCTATGGTGTTATTCAGCTTTGCGTTTTGTGCCATTTCCGAAAAGGCCGGAAGATGTTCAGGTGTTTCCAGAGCCAACCCACCTGGTCCAGTCATTGCGAGATGATCGACCATCACATTGCCGGTAATAATCAGCCCCACGCCGCCTTCAGCCCACGCTCGGTAAAGCCTGAATAATTCAGAGCCTGGAAGCTGTCCCTGACGTGCCATATTTTCTTCCATCGCAGCTTTGACGAGGCGATTTTTCAGGACAACACCACAGGGCAATGTTACAGGCGTAAAAACAGATGATGACATAAACGTATTCCGTTGCTGACGTGTTAGGTTACACTTTAACCTTAAAGTCAACTTTAAGGTCAAGAGTGAAATTCATGCGAATCGGTGAACTCTCTCAAACCAGCGGAGTGCCTACTTCAACGATCCGCTACTACGAGCAGCGAGGCCTAATCAGTAAGCCCGCCCGCACTGCCAGTGGCTACCGTCAATATGACGAAAGTGCTCTACAGCAGTTGCAGTTAATACGGATGAGCCAGCAGCTGGGGTTCAGTCTTGACGATCTGCCCAGGCTGCTGGACACCGACGGGAATTGGGATCATCAGCAAATACTGACCAAACTGAGTCAACATAAAGCCGATATGCAGAAACTTATTGAACAATTAACGGTCCAACTCAGTGTGTTAGGAAAGCTTGAAAACGTGCTAAGCAATACATGGGCGCAGGGTAAATGCTTACCTTATGAACGCATTAAAGCGCTGCTTGATGAAACCACTAACAAAAACGGAGCCAATAAGAGTTGAAACGGGTAATTTTACACCCATATTAAACAAAGCATTGATTCGAGGTGCGGGTGTGATAAAGTCGCGCTCGCAAGAATTCGGGGCTGATTAGGATTCGACAGGATTCATGAGGCTCGAGGTGCATGCAGAGGTGCGGTTTGCCTCTTAAAAAAGCCGCATTTAAATAGTCGCAAACGACGAAAACTACGCACTAGCCGCTTAATAACCGGTATAGGCCCTCCCACTCAAGTTTTGTCTGCTAGCTGAGGTTCGGGAGGTCATCCCAGTAGACTAGCGAGGGAAACCTGCCTGAGGTTGAACCGCGAAATAGTTTCAGGCCAGCTGCAAGGAATCCTGTTTGTCGGAGTCCAACGCAGTTAAATAAAAGACAAACTAAGCATGTAGTACCAACAGTTGACGTCTTCTGGACGCGGGTTCAAATCCCGCCAGCTCCACCAAATACAAAACCCTGTGCCAACGGCATGGGGTTTTTTGTTTGGTCGTGTTGGTGTGGACGCAGAATCCGAATCCGGGTTCACAAAAACGCCTGGAGCGTTTTTGGACAGCCGAAGGCTGGCCCTAAGGGCGAAGACCATGGAGGGTCTGAGCAAATCCCGCCAGCGTGGTTAAATCATCATCCCCCAAACACCACCGCATCAGGTATCTCATAACGCTCATTTCCCACCTGAATAATATGAACGTCAGCATCTCGCGTCGCTGAAAACTCTCCCCAGTCTGCCTGACTGGTGCTAGCACCAATGGCTTGACCAAGTACAAAATAGACTGCGCGTTTCCTGCCATCTGACTTGGTGATCACAACCGTTGCATAACCTGAGCCTGAACGAGCAACACCAAATGCACACTGTGATATTTCTTCCGCTTTAGTCGAGGCGCATTGCACTTGTCCGGTCGCATCAAACTCCCTCTGCCCGGCACGCAGTGCCGAGTCATCCTCGCCGTAAACTACTGCTCCGTTTGGAGCCACCGCAGGTTGAATATAATCAAGTGACACATAGCCGCGAACACCGCCTACCAGAGGCTGAATATCACACCAGGTCATGCCTTCTCCTGCTACGCAGCCATTCAGATTGTAAAGTAACGCTCCATTTTTAAGTTGTCCGATAATGGCAGCGTGTAATGAAGGTTGTTGACGCACGTTTAGTGCAGTGTCGATATTTACCACCTGCCAGTTTCTCGGACCGCCTCCAGTTGGGCTCACGGTCAACTTATCTGCATTATTCACTACGCGCCGCCAAACCAGGGTGCCACCATCGGCCATTAAATTCAGATAGAGCCAGTCGCCTTCAAGCACAAAAGATCTGATGTATCCCAGTTGCGCTGCAACAAATTGCTCGAGATTGTCAGGCCCACACAAAGCCTTCGTCATGGCCATTGGTCCAAATCGGAATTGCCCTGAAAGTGAATTGTCCGAAAAAGTAGCCTGCCAGTTACCTCGACCTCTGTTGCAATCGAGTACCATGGTGACTTTTCCCTCGCTACCGAGATCCATTTGATATTGGGAAGCGTCCAGAGGAGTCTTTTTGCCAACCTCATCACTCATCGACACAAACTCAACGAACTGCCATTTTCCTTCAAGCAACTAATTAGTCTCTGCCGTAACGCCGTAACTTGTGCTCATTATTAGCACAATCAAAAAACGAATAAGCCGCACCTTACCTGCCTCATTTTCTTAATTTTATATAACACTGCGTGAAAACTGTCCTCAAGTACAGCTTCACGTTGTCGCCCGATGCCCTACTATTTCCAATGGTCAATAACGACCAGATGACAAAAAGGATGTGATTTATGGATATTTCACAATTATCGAACGACGAGTTGCAACAGGTAAGCGGCGGAACCTGGGCACATGTTGCTGTAGCCATCGCAATCTCTGATGCAGCTTATGATTTTTATCTCGGCTTCACCGAAAACAGACGATAAGGTTAGCGTCATGTATACAGAAAAAATTAACTTAGAAGCGTTAACTGACGAGCAGATAGCGCACGTATCAGGCGGTGGTTTCTTTTATGAACTGGGTGCGTTTTTCGCCCAACAAGCCAACATCAGCGATTCAATTTACTCGCAGTACGGCAATACTAATCGAAACTAACAATGCAGCTTTAGGGGTTTCATTTACTGAAACCCCTTCAATTCATAGAGAGGATTGTACTGATGCAACAACTTCGACCGATATATCTGATCGGCGTCGCAATATTTTTTGCCAGAGCGATTTGGTCGCTTTTTAATGGCGAAGAAAACAGTCTGTTTCTCAGTGAACTACAAACTGGTTTACTGTTTTTGTTGCTGGCATCGATAACCGAAAAACGTTCATCCAGCACTGACGTTGAGGATTGCATAAAAAAAGCGAGCTGACATACTGGGTTGTATTGCCAACACGTCAGCAAACAACTTATGCAAACAGGATTTCTTAACAATAACTTGGCGTCTCGCTCATCTTTTCTCTCTTGCTTACTTGTTATATTGTCTAGCGGTATGCTGACCGCCTGCAGCGACAGCGAAGTTGGAGATGTGTCACTTGGCGTATTCACCACCAAAGACATCAAAATAGATGCGTTGGTCGATCCTGTTGTGACGGGCGTTACCTGCCATGTATCCAGTATCGAAGCGAACTTAAGCTTTTCTGACCCGTCTGACAGCGCTATCGCCTGTCGTCAGACCGGACCTATTACTAAAGCCATGCTTACCAGCATTGATAAGTCCGACTCAGGTGAAGTGGTGTTTAGAAAATCAAAAAGCGTGTTTTTCAAGTACATGAAAATTCGTCGTATTTATGATGCTGACGCGCAAACCCTGATTTATCTGTCTTATTCAACCAAAGAAACGTCGGGTAGTTTTAAACACAGTATTTCTACCGTGCCGCTATGGAATACCGACGCCTACACCACTCCCTCCGCTAGCTCGGGGTCATAAAATCTGCATGTTAAGCGTCGCATTGTATGATATACACGAAGGGTAAGTTGAGCATTCCAGACAGACGTACCCGATGACAGACAGTTCAGAATCGGACACCCTCAAACAGTATCAGGCACTGATAAATGCGCTTATTCCCTATCAGCAGGACAACCGCCTGCTCGAGGGGCTTAATAAATTCTCTTCTCGCATACCAAGTAAAGTCCGCAGCATCATTAAGGACGAAGTCATTCGTCTGACCTCGCTGACCGACGCGTCAGCCGATAACTCCCAGTTTGCTGAATTCCCGGTAATGAAATTCAAGCACTTTGGTATTCCTATGCGGCTGGACAAGGTCGGTCAGGAAATCCTTAAGAAAGAGACCTCTCGCTATCTGGATCGTTATACGGTGGGCGTTTTCGAGTCAGTCATGAATTCGGAGCATTACCAGTCACATATCAAGCGTGAGCAACAAAAAAAGATCGTTGATGCGTTTTCCGTTGAAGCACAGTCTATTAAGGATATTGACTTCGCACAGGACCTGGCAGTACGACCGAACTTTTCGGTGCTTAGCATAGACTTTGAGAAAGGCAAAAGTTGTCCGGTAGCCGCGCTGAACTTTTCTGGCATGGTGGTCGAAACCAAGCGCGCCCCGGTTGTCGAATCTGACCGTATGACCCTGTCGTTTACTTTTCCGGATGTGCCGGGGCTGGTGAGCAAAGGCACGCAAATCAGCTTTGAACGCGGTAAAAGTGAATTTAACAAGGCCATGTCGCGCTTTGAAACCACCTTTACGTTTAAGTCAGATGCCCCCAACAAGCTGGTTCAAAAGTGGAAACACTATATTGCCAGCGTCAAACACCAGTTTCCTCTGCAACGGGACCTTGAGATTGAACGGGTTATTCAGGATTTGGAACGAGACAAGGTATTAGCAACCAGTCCATGGATACCGGTGTTCATTCACTCTGATAACACCAGCTTCACGCCGCTCTATGCGCTTGTCACGTCAGCAAACCTGAGTAGCAACCTGGGTTTCGAGACACTGCAGCATTTACCGGGAAAGCGCATTTTCAATCGCATCATGAAGGAGCTGAAGCAGCATAATGAAGCATTCTTATTAAGAGGCACTTTTCAAACCAAAGCCGACCCGGTCACCGTGGTCGCCACGCACAGGGAGCTCTTTTCCAATCAATTACTGAAGCAATTCATCAGTATGGCGGTAAAAAATGAAAGTCTTAGCGTCATGCATTGTAGATTGTCATTTGTTAAAACCGCCGACAAGGATACGGCCTTTGCCATTCATGACATGCTCGCCAGTGATAATCCTGAACTTGACGCGGTCAGCCATGTGCTGTTCTGCCGTGATATCTCGGCGTGGGTAGGCAAGCTGCAAGTCAGCGAACCGGATCCTTTTAAACCCTTTTCCAGCGCGATTATCGACAATGAAGCTCGGCAACCCATTAATATTATCGTTGAAGCCGATGCCGACAGAAGAGCTGAACCCCGATATCTGATGGAAAAACAGGCTAAGGTCCACGCAGGCGTCCTCGCCTCCCTGCCAGCCACATTGAACGACCTGTCTGCCAGCGGACTCAAGATTACCCTGCACTCAAGCGAGGGCTTTAAACGTTCCGGCCATGTTCGTGTGTCAGTACCTGAGCTAAAACTTAACCGTCTGAAGTATTCAATTGTCGATTATGATGAACGCACCCGGGTACTCAGGCTGTCAGTGGTAAGAAAACAGGAAGATGCTTCCCGCGCATCATTTAGCCGCTTGTTCGAATCCGACCGTACCTATTTCAAACAAGTCGATGTGACTCGCAAGCAGCGCAGTATTCACCGCTTTTTATGGGATATTTCCATACGTTACCTGCCCTGCGCGGGTATTGTGGTAACAAAGAACAGGCATGTTCTGGACCGGCTGAAAACAGTCTACATGCAGGATGAGTCACCTGATTTACAACCCTTTTCCCGGCTTGGCAGTCAGGTGCTGTTAGACGGTTTCTTTGCTGATAAAGACAGCAGCAAACCTGCCTCCCAGCTATTGACCAATTTGCTTAAAAAGAGTCAGCGTGAAGCCCATATCATTCATGCAGTAAGAGGCGCTGATAAACGTATCATTTTTGTTAAGGAGAACGACTTTTTGTTTGGTAAAGTGCGTGAGCAACTCAGCGCCTATATGAATAAAAAAGCGCTATCTATCTGCGTTACCCAGGTGACAGCGATAAAATGTGAAGACGCTGACACCCCGCTAACTCAGAAAAGATTGGCCCAATTATCTAAAATAGATCTGGAGAGTCATGAAAAGCTGCTCACCTTGCAGTCGGCCTATACGCACATCATTTATTTGAGCAATGTCTCCTCATTTCATTATGCGCTGCTGCTGTGCGGCATTTCGCCTCAAAAAACGTCTTCATGACAACGCATATTGTCTGCGCAGAATAACTCAGTTAGTGTTAGCGCAAAGGGTGTCGATAGAGAACATGTTGTGGCCAACAGAGAAGCATTATTGCAACTGGAGTTGCTGCGCGTAGATGGCATAGCCCCGGGTAACAATGCCCCAAAACACGTTAAAATGGCCCGCCATCCATTTCTGTTTTTACGCGGCTCGGCACAGATTTTTTATGCTGATATTGCCAGCGGTCTCCTACCCTTCCCTGATGGTCTGAGCAAATTGCCCGTTACCGCTCTAATGGGAGACTGTCATACTTCAAACTTCGGTTTTCTGACCGAAGAAGGATCGCACGGCGACAGCGTTATTTTCTCACCAAATGACTTTGACGATGCCTGTATTGGCAATCCCGGCTGGGACCTGATGCGTTTTTGCGTGAGTCTGATTTTGTGCGCGGACTATTGTCAGCGTTCAGTTGGTCAGGAAGGAAAATACAAAGGCAAAGTGGCAATTAGCCATGATCACGCCGCTTCCGCTATCGATGCGTTTCTCAATGCATACCTTGCGATTTGCTCATCAGCCCTGACAGGCCGAGACCATTTGATGTCTGCCGTTGATGCGATCCGCCCTGACTCAAAGCTCAATAAGCTTTATTTGAAAGCACAGCGACGTGCGGCAGGCGGCGCTGATTTTGAAACGAAATCAGCTCTGGCCAAAGCAGTAGACGTCACTCAACTTCCGCCAAAATTCAAACGGCAGTCCGATAAATTGATTGAGCTCGACGAGCAGCAACGCAGTGCACTTATTGAAGCATTCAGCCCCTATATGGATGACCATGTATTAGACGTTACCAGGCGGGTTAATGCAGGGACAGGCTCGATAAACATTGACCGGTTCTACTTTTTGATTGGACCCAAGGACTATGCGAGTAAAGCCGATTTACCGCTATGCCATGTTGTCGAGGTTAAACAGCAGCGTGCGGCTGCACCGCTTTATCACTTTCCGGGACTGCATCCAGCCAATCGTCTCAATCCCGCCCATTTGACTGTCATGTGTCAGCGTCGCATGCAGCGACGGCCCGACCTGGTGCTTGATGAAGCTGAGTGGAACGGTTCCCACTACCTGGTGCGTTCCCGTCATCATGCCAAGGTCGGCATCGACCCGGAAGATATCGGAATTGGCAAAATGAATGTCAAGCAAGGTGGGTTTGATTACTATGCGCAGTGTTGTGGTTCAGCGCTGGCACTGGCGCATTGTCGCGGCGATCGACGCTCTACCCGTCTTGAGCAACGCGTGATGGAAATCCTGCCACACGACATTACAGCCCTGCGAAGCATTGCTTTTGACTATGCTGAACAAGTCAGAAAAGACTGTAACTGGCTGGCACAGCAGGAAGGGTCAGCAAACTCGTTGTAGCGCAATGGCTGTTTTCAGTTTGCCACTGCCGAATTGCGACATTACACGCATATCCTCTTTGGCAATCGGAATATGCTGACAATCCAGGGGGTCAACATCGTCATCCTCAACATCGGGATCGTTCACAAAGAAACATTGCTCATCCATGCCGGTAACGGTTACCCAGTGCGGTGCCTTTCTGCCATCCAGTCTGTAGGTTGAGATCAATAACAAAACCGCCATACCTTGTTTAAGACACTCGCTGATTCGCGTCTCATCCACGTCCTGATAAAGGATATCCACCTCTGCATGTTGTTCGGCATGCTTAACAAAGTCATTGTGCACAAGTGTCATCACCTGCTTTTTATGCAGGTCCCTGACGCCATCGACAAATAAGGGTGTCGTTATATTCATAAAAACCTTAGCACGGAAGCCCCGCTGGGCAGCGGCAAGCGCCAAACCGACCGGATGACACCCGCCGTGCCCTGAGGTCATGAATATCGTGGTGGCCTCACGCCAGATAGCGAGTTCCTGTGACAAATCAGGTGTGAGGTCAGATTGCAAGCTGGCCATTGCCATCAGCAAAGCTGCTGGCCCACAGGTGAACTCAGTGTGCTGAGGGTACCAGGGTGTCAGGTGCTCTACATTGCTGAGTCGGCCGCGATGAATGCATTTCTGCATACGCAGCGCATCGGCGTGATCATCGTAGTAGTCAGGGTATTCACCAAAGACTTTATAACCATGTTGTTTGTATAAAGAGATAGCACCGTGATTCGTCTCACTGACTTCAAGTCGCATAAACAACCTGCCTCGCTGCACTGCGCCCTGTTCGACAGCATCAAGCAGAGCGTGAGCAACGCCCTGCCCACGCGCATCAGGATCAACTGCCAATGAATAAAGCCGGGCCAGTCGCGTACCTTTTCGACACCATACCAGTGCATAGCCATTAATGCCCTGCGCCGACTCAGACACCATAAGCAGACCATGCGGCGCATCGACCCAGTTTGTAAAACTACGCTTGCTCAAGCGGTCCGACGTAAAGCAGCGTTGTTCAAGCTTGTATAAAGCACTGATATCGCCTTTTTGGGCGATGCGAATGGTGGCGTTTGCTGCAATGGTATTCACGTTTTGCCACGTAATTCGAGACGGCGATGAAACTCAGCCATTATTTGCATATACAGTTCGTTGCCCAAATAGGCGTCTTCAATCTTGGAATCGATACTGGGATTGTCGTTTACCTCAATCACGTAGGCTTTGCCATCTTTCTCTTTTATATCCACACCGTATAGCCCGTCACCCACTACTTTGGTTGCCTTCAGTGCCGCATCCAGTACGAAGCGTGGCAATTCAAAAGTCGGCAAGGTTTCAAAACCGCCTGAGCTGAAACGTTTCGAATCGTGGTTGTAAATCTGCCAGTGATTACGCGCCATCTCATATTTGCAGGCGTAAAGGGCGCGCTGATTAAATACGCCGACACGCCAGTCAAATTCAGTAAACATATATTCCTGAACCAATACCAACGCGCTGTGTGACAGCATTTCTGTTAATTTTTCAACCAGCTGATTTCTGTCTTTGACCTTATAAACACCGCGGGAAAACGAGCCCTCCGGGAGTTTCAGGATCATCGGATAGTCAAAACTCGACTCCAGCGCATCTACCGTGAACTCATTGGCATTGTCTACCACCTGGGTACGCAAACTGGGGACTTTCTGATAGCTAAAGGCATCATGCAGAAACACTTTATTACAGCAGCGTAAAATAGAGCTGGGATCGTCCACAACCACCAGTCCCATTTGTTCAGCCTTGCAGGCGAGCCGGTATGTGTGGTGGTCAATCGCTGTGGTTTGCCGGATAAACAGCGCATCAAAGCTTGCCAGATGGTGTAAGTCATTCACATGGCAGACTTTGGCCAGGATCCCATGCTTGGCAGCTGCTTTGACAAATTTTGCAATCGCCTCATTATCACTCGGTGGTGACTGCTCATTTTCATCATATAAAATGGCCATGTCCCAGCGATAGCGCTTATGGGACTTTCCCAAACGCCACTGCTTGTCGGTGAATTGTGCTAGCTGTGAGATAAACTCCGCACGCTGGTCATCATCGAGCTGCGCTAAAGATAATGCCCGTACTTCGACTCTGGCGAAGGATTTCTCGACCACAATTTTCAGTGCCAGCATTGGCGCAGAAAACTGACCAAACACCTGCAGCGCAATCGGCTGTAATTGACTGTCCGCTGCGTGTCCGAAATACGCAAAGCAGGTATATTCACCGTCGGCAAGTTTCTTAGCCGGGAGGTTCATCATGCTCTGGGCCTGTGTCTCGTCACGCAGCGAATTGATGGTTTTCACACTGGGCAACACCAAGTGATTGCGCGCTTCAGCAAGCAGCGAACAATAATAGCCTTTGCTCAGATACTGGCTGGCGTCACACAGGTTAATAACCCTGATACGTGGTTCATTACGCTTGGGATAATCTTTCAGATACTGACTAAATGGGATGACATCGAGAGTGTCTGTCAGCTCTGGGATTGCCTCATCGTCAACCACCAACAATGTCTTAAGCATGGTGTCCTCCTTGCCTGTGTTGCTCTGACATCAGGGCATTCAGTACCGTCAAAAACGCATTAACCGATTTTATCGGTGCTGACTCTTGCATGGTGTGATAGCCACTGCTTGGAATTTGCAGCGTCGTGCCATCGACCAGGCCATTTGACGCCGCGACGATGCGCCCCAGCTCCGTCGAGCCCAAAGATGTCGGTGTTTCATCTGGCCCTTTTTGTTGGTTTTTTTGCTCCACAAAGCTGTCTTTATACAATGTGTGGTAGCCGAGCGAGTCACACAGGGTTTGCAGACGATGCGTCAGTTCACTATTGAACTCGGCATTGGCATCTTTGTGACGCAATACCAAATCCTGCGCAGCGGCCAGCGGTCTGTCATCAAACGGGCTGGTATCCACGACTACCAGCTGATTGGTCTGTCCGCCGAAGCGACGGAACCATTCAAGCAGATAGCGCCAGCTTCTGCCCGCCTCTTCCTGGGCAGTAAAAAATGCCGTGCCTTCAAAGCCCAGTTCGAACAAATATACGAGTGCAGCAGTGCATAGCACGTTATCCAGCTGCCCCATAATGAATTCATCTTCAATAGTTAATGAATCAGTAAACGCGACGGGCGTACCGGCTACCAGATGCTCAAGGCCAGAAAGTGTAAAAATCAGGTTATTACGAAATTCACAGATACTGGCCGATTCTATCTGGCCTGCGCCTCTGTATACGCCTGACCAGGGCTCGTAGGCATACACTGACTCGCCTTTAAAACGACCCACTATTTTATTCATTAGCTGCTCAGATACCGAGTTTCCGAGCAGATCAGAGCGTGCTCCGGCAACAAATGCGGCGTACTGAAATTCATTAGGCCCTGTACAGATAAGACCATGCCGATCAATATGTGCAGACAGGTAAAGCTGCTGCGGACGTTCGCCACTGGCGACCAGTAACCCTTCATACCAGGTCACCTTGGCACCCCGTTCTTCCAGCTCTCGCTGCAAGACTCTGAAAAACGCATGCTCATTGCCAACCACACTGGGCTGACGGATAAGCGCTCTGAGTAACGTAACAAAGCTTTCCGGCAGTGCCGTAAAGACGTTTGGTGTTTGGCTGGACAATGGTGTTCCTTGTGAAAAATCCATCGTATGGAAAGAGTGCGCTATTTAAACCTGCTTTGCACCTGTGGCAAACGCAAAATTTTTATCGTCAGGAGTAAATCTGTTTTTACGTTACATACTGATGATTTCTGCCTTGTGAATGAATAACATGCCGCTTTTGGCACCCAGCAATTGCATTGCCACTGGGCTTGAAATACCCTAGCAGTATAAGGCGACATTGTCGTAATTCAGCACAACCCATTGGTATAGAGGAAGCGCATCACATGGCAACTGATCATGATGACGATCTGCCGAAAATTGTCCTTGATGAAGAAGACAGAGACGCGTACCAGCGCGCCAGAGCAACACAAAGCGGTAAGAAAAAGCCCCCACAGGCAGACGACAATGTCAAAGTCCAGAAAAGCGGTGGTGCAGTCCTCGCGCTACTATTGGCATTCATGGCCTGTGGCGCGGCCGGATATTTATATCATCTGAACACACAGCAGCAACAGATGCTGGTCAGTGCACAGGAGCGCATCACCGATCTGGAAAGGCGTCTGTCTGCCACCGGTGAAGAAATGGGTGAATCTACCGTTGCTCTGCAGGTAAAGGTCAAAGAGCTGAGCGCCAAGTCCGACGAACTCTGGGAACAGATGGATAAACTCTGGGCCTCGGCATGGCGCCGTAACCAAAAAGAGATCAGCGATTTGTCTACTCTGGTCGCTGAGCAAAACAAAGCCCGTGGGGACCGCCTATCAGCCGTGGAAACATCGCTCAAAGATGCCAATTCACAGCGCTCCATGCTCAATGAAAAACTCACCACACAAGCCAATGAAATGCTTAGCGTAGCGGCCAGTCTTGAGCAGTTAAATCGCGGTATAGAAACTCAGCGCTCACGCATTACGGAGCTCGGCGATTCATTTGCTGTGCTGGACCAACGCAATACGGCACTGGTAGGCAGGCTCACTCAGCTAGAACAGCGCGTGAGTAATATTGCGATGCCATCACCAGCGCGCTCAACGCCACAACCCAGCACACAGCCAACTACGACAACGGACGGCAATCCGTAATAAGGCATATCACGATATGAGAACCCCACTTAAGATTGTTATCACTCGCGTGTGGGTTCTCATCGCCCTCACTGTTTCCATCGCATTCGCTGATGAAGAGGCTGAAAGTAACTATTACCCCTATTATGAAGACCGAGCGGCAGTGGTGTCAGCTGGGCTAGAAGCGGCGCGGCGCGAAAACAAACTGCTGATGTTGGTATTGGGCGCCGACTGGTGCCATGACAGCCGGGGATTTGCTCGCACGATTAGCCAGACCGACCTGCAATCCATTATGTCTCCTCGCTACCACACTGTAATGATGAGTGTCGGCTACCTGGATAATTTGCAATCCGTTATGAGCCAGTTTGGTCATCCGGTTTATTTTGGTACACCTACTGTACTTATCGTGGAACCCCATTCCAGACAGCTGCTTAACCGTAACAGCCTAGCAATATGGCAGAGCGCTGACAGCCAGCCACAAGAAGAGTACGTAAACTATTTTAATCAGTTCACGATAAGTAACGCTGATGAGTTTTTGCTGAGCGATGTGCCAGCACCGGTTCTGGACCGTATCTAGGCATTTGAGGTCGAGCAGGCTGAGCGACTTTATCGCCTTTACGCCACACTGGGGCCTGAACTGGAAAAAGACGAAGCGGGTAATGGCGCAGCCGATTTTATTCAATTTTGGCGCGACGTTTACGGTTTTCGCAGTCAATTGCAAAGAGACATCATTGCACTTTATCAGCGTGCAACGTTACCGTCGCAACATGAAAGCCTGCTGACGGAGGTGTTTGTGCCTCTGCCTAAGCTTGAATGGGAAAAATGATGGATTTCCGCCTTCGCGGAAATGACGCCAGCGTCATTCCCGTACTCCCCTGCGTCATTCTCGTGACGACGGGAATCTCAGAATTCCAATAAAACCTGCCCCGAAAAGCAAAAAAGGCACCGCAAGGTGCCTTTTTTGTATTCCTGTGCGTATCGCTTAGCGACGCAGACCAAGACGCTTGATCAGATCCTGATAGCGCTGTTGGTTTTTACCTTTCAGGTAATCAAGCATTTTACGACGCTGGCTAACCATGCGCAGCAGACCACGGCGTGAGTGGTGATCTTTCTTGTGGCTTGAGAAGTGAGACTGAAGCTTGTTGATGTTGTGCGTCAACAATGCAACCTGTACTTCCGGTGAACCTGTATCGCCAGGCTTAACACCGTACTCTGATGAAATATCTGCAATTTCTTGTTTCGTTAGTGACATCATTTTCTCCTGAATATTCACGAATGAGCCAATCACTAATTCAGCCCATTCAAAAGAGCGCGTATTATAACGATCGCTGGTTGCTATGCAAGGCTTTTAGGCGTCTGGATACACAACCAGTCGTTTCGGGTTGATAGTCTGTTCTGCAGTGCTCTCGCCTATGCCCAAAAAGCGCCGTCCATGCGGTGACTGCCCATAAAGACGGTATTGCACATTAGCCTGGTCAATATCGTCAACAAGCACGGCCTGACCATGACAAAACTGTTTATGCTGATGTTCATCGAGCAACTTCTCCGGCAACGCCAACACGGCCGTATCCATTGCCAGTAATAAGCTGTCTAATGCTTCATAACGCGCTTCGTCATCAGACGCCTGTTCGACAATTCGCTGAATCTGCTCAAGACTCACCATCGGTAATTCAGGGTAACCCGCTACATGGGTGCGATGCAGACGTGTTACATAGGCCCCGCACCCTAATTTCTGCCCCATATCATCGACCAACGAGCGGATATAGGTGCCTTTACTGCAATGTACGGTAAGATCAACCTCGTCACCTTCGAAACGATCCAACGTGAGTGAAAAGATTGTGATATCCCTTGCCTCACGCTCGATTGTAATACCCTGACGTGCATAGTGATAAAGCGGCTTACCCTGATGCTTTAGCGCCGAGAACATCGACGGCACCTGCTTAATTGGTCCTGTGAAAGCATCCAGAACCTTATTGAGTTGCGTCTCAGACACATCCACCGGGTGGGTTTCTACCACTTCACCATCAGCATCAGACGTGGTCGTGCGCACCCCGAGTTTTGCCGTAACCTGATAGGTTTTATCCGCATCCAGAGAAAACTGTGAAAACTTGGTCGCTTCGCCAAGGCACACCGGCAGCATCCCCGTCGCCAGAGGATCGAGTGCACCTGTGTGCCCCGCCTTGGCGGCAAAAAACGCACGTTTCACTTTTTGCACCACATCATTGGATGTTATGCCCAATGGCTTGTCGACTAACACGATGCCATTGATTGCCCTGCCTTTGCGGCGTCTGGCCATTACTCCTGCTCCGACTTATCGTAATCGTCGCGACCAGCCTGCTCTGCGCGCGCTTTGTCACGCTGCAGCGTTTCTGACACAAGATTTGAAATACGCATGCCCTCTGTGATCGACGCATCACGCATGAATTTCACATGAGGTACCGAGCGCATTCGCAAACGCTTGGCCAGCAGGCTGCGGACAAACCCTTTATTATCATCCAGAATAGTTAGATCCTGTTTTATCTTGCTTTCATCACTGTCATAAAACGTGACGAACACTTTCGCATGAGCAAGATCTCTGGACACTTCCACGCCAGACACGGTAACCATGCCTAAACGCGGGTCACGGTTTTTAAATTCATTCTGCAGAATGCTCGCCACTTCTTTGTGGATTTGCTGGGCAACGCGGTCCGTGCGAGAAAATTCACGAGCCATAATGTTTCTCCAATACTGGTAGCGCAAACGGGGGCCCGAGGCCCCCGCTTGATATTACGTAGTGCGACTTGAAGCGGGTTAGATTTCCCGTTTCACTTCGATAACTTCGAAGACCTCGATTTGGTCTCCGACTTTTACGTCGTTATAGTTCTTAACGCCGATACCGCATTCCATGCCATTACGTACTTCCTGTACATCGTCTTTGAAGCGACGCAGTGATTCCAGTTCACCTTCGTAAATAACCACGTTATCGCGCAGAACACGAATAGGGTTATTACGTTTAACGTTACCTTCAACGACCATACAGCCGGCAATGGCACCAAGTTTCGGTGACTTGAACACATCACGTACTTCAGCAAGACCCATGATCTGCTGTTTGAATTCAGGTGCAAGCATACCGCTCATGGCCTGCTTCACTTCTTCAATCAGGTCATAGATAACGCTGTAATAGCGCAGGTCAATGTCTTCCGCTTCAATCACGCGACGAGCTGTCGCATCAGCACGGACGTTAAAGCCGACGATGATTGCACTGGATGCTGCTGCCAAGGTGGCGTCTGTTTCGGTAATTCCGCCTACACCACTGCCGACAATATTCACTTTCACTTCGTCAGTTGAAAGCTTAACCAGCGAGTCATTGATCGCTTCAACAGAGCCCTGCACGTCAGCTTTAAGGACGATGTTCAGCTCATGTACATCGCCGCTTTCCATGTTGGCAAACATGTTTTCCAGCTTGGCTTTCTGCTGCTTCGCCAGCTTCAGTTCGCGCTGCTTGATAGAACGCTTGCTTGCCACTTCTCGTGCTTTACGTTCGTCAGATACAACCAACGCATCTTCACCGGCAACCGGCACACCAGACAGGCCAAGTACTTCTACAGGCGTTGATGGACCCGCAACTTTCACTTCGTTCCCGTTCTCATCGCGCATTGCTCTGACGCGGCCATATTCCAGGCCACATAGCAGAATGTCTCCCGCCTTGAGCTGACCTTCCTGTACCAGCACAGAAGCAACCGGGCCGCGACCTTTATCGAGACGTGATTCAATCACGATACCGTGGCCAGGACCGTCTGCAACAGCCTGTAAATCAAGCACTTCTGCTTGAAGGTTAATCGCGTCTAGCAGTTCATCAATGCCCATACCGGTCTTCGCCGAAACATTAACAAACTGGTGATCACCACCCCACTCTTCAGAGATAACTTCCAGCTGCGAAAGCTCAGTCTTCACTCTGTCCGGGTCAGCAGCTTCTTTGTCCATTTTGTTCACGGCAACAATCAAAGGTACGCCAGCGGCACGGGAGTGCTGCACAGCCTCTTTAGTCTGTGGCATCACACCATCATCCGCTGCGACGACCAGTACAACGATATCCGTCGCCGTCGCACCACGGGCACGCATCGCAGTAAATGCGGCGTGTCCAGGAGTATCCAGGAAGGTAATTTTGCCGCTGTCAGTGTCTACGCTGTAGGCACCAATGTGCTGGGTGATCCCGCCGGCTTCACCTTCCGCCACTTTGGCGCGACGAATGTAATCAAGCAGTGAAGTCTTACCGTGGTCAACGTGGCCCATGATAGTGACGACCGGTGCACGCGGCGCCTTGTCACCAGCACCCTTGCCTTCCAGCAATTCATCTTCAAGCGCATTATCGTTAACCAATTCGTATTTGTGGCCCATCTCTTCGATGACCAATACGGCGGTATCCTGATCCAGCACCTGGTTAATGGTGGCCATCTCACCCAACTTCATCATGGTTTTGATGACTTCAGTGGCCTTCACCGCCATACGGCTGGCCAATTCACCAACAGAGATGGTTTCGCCAAGTTTTACCACGCGCTCAACAGGCGCTGCAGGCTTGTTAAAGCCATGCTTTAGGTCTGCACCGGCGTTTTTCTTAGACTTCTTGCGTCGACGTGAAGAACGCTCAATCTGCATATCTTCTTCGTCTTCAGCTTCCTGCGCGTAGCGATTCGAGTGCATGTGCACTTCTTCCGCTTCCTCGCGCTTACGACGCTCTTCTTCTTCTTTCCAGCGACGCTCATTTTCTTCAGCCAGACGCTTTGCTTCTTCAGCCGCTTTTTTGGCATCCTGCTCAAGCTTACGCTGAGCTTCCTCTTCCTGCTGCTTACGAATTCGCTCAGCTTCTGCTCGAGCGGCTTCCTGCTCAGCTTTTTCCTCGTCAGTCATGCTTGATTCTTTCTGCTGACGGGCTTCTGCTTCTTTGCGCGCCTTTTCTTCACGCGCTTTACGCTCTTCTTCCGCTTTGGCTCTGGCTTCTGCCGCTTTCTTGGCTTTTTCTTCTGCCGCTTTCTTCGCTTCTTCCGCCGCCTTGCGTTCAGCTTCGCGTTTTGCTGCCGCTTCTTCTTCTTTGCGCTTGGCTTCTTCTTCTGCGATGCGCTTCTCTTCAATCTCACTGCGCTTCACGTAGGTACGCTTTTTACGCACTTCAACCTTTACCGCCTTTGACTTACCAATACTCAACGTGCTGGTTGTTTTACGCTGCAGTGTCATGCGCTTGGGCGCTTCAGAGCCAGTACCGCCGTGCTGTTTGCTCAAATGATCGAGCAATTGACGCTTTTCGTCTTCAGTCACATTTTCGCCGGCCTTTTTAGTAATGCCTGCGTCGTTAAACTGCTGAACCAGACGGTCAACTGACGTGCCGATATCACCGGCAAGTTTTTCGATGGATACATCTGCCATTCGTAATTATTCCCCCTGTTGACCTTCTTCACTAAACCACACGATATTGCGCGCCGCCATAATCAGCTGACCCGCTTTTTCTTCGTCCAGTTCTTCTATATCCGTGATATCGTCGGTGCCCTGCTCAGCAAGCGCTTCCAGATCAGTGATACCACGACTGGCAAGTACGAACGCCACATGACGCTCCATACCTTCCAGATTCAACAATTCTTCTGTCGGCTCGTGCGCTTCCAATGATTCCTCAGTGGCCAGTGCCTGCGTCGTTAACGCGGCACGTGCGCGGTTGCGCAGCTCTTCCACTGTATCCTCGTCCAAACCGTCGATCGCCAACAGTTCACTTACCGGCACATAGGCGATTTCTTCCAGGCTGGTGAAGCCTTCTTCTACCAGCACCGATGCAAAGTCTTCGTCGATATCCAGACCTTTCACGAACACGTTAAGCACGCGTGAGTTTTCTTCTTCGTGCTTGGCGTTCAGATCTTCAACCGTCATGACGTTCAGTTCCCAGCCGGTCAGCTGACTGGCGAGTCTAACGTTCTGACCATTACGACCGATGGCCTGTGCAAGATTGTCTGCCTCAACGGCAACGTCCATTGACTGTGCATCTTCATCAACCACGATGGACGCAACTTCAGCAGGCGCCATGGCGTTAATCACATACTGCGCCGGGTTTTCATCCCACAGTACGATATCAACGCGCTCACCGCCTAATTCACCTGATACGGCCTGCACACGAGAGCCACGCATTCCCACACAGGCACCTACAGGGTCGAGACGCTTATCGTTAGTCTTCACTGCAATTTTTGCACGTGAGCCCGGATCGCGAGCAGCGGATTTAATTTCCAGCGTTTCTTCAGCGATTTCAGGCACTTCAATACGGAACAGTTCAACCAGCATGTCTGGGTGTGTGCGACTGACAAACAATTGTGCACCGCGCGCTTCGGGACGGATCACATAAAGTAAGCCACGCACTCTGTCGCCAGGACGGAAGGTTTCACGCGGTAGCATATCATCGCGGTAGATGACGCCCTCGGCGTTATTGCCCAGGTCGATAATAATGTTGTCTCGGTTAACCTTCTTAACCGTGCCGGTGACAAGTTCGCCTACGCGGTCTTCATATTCTGCGATAACCTGTGCACGCTCAGCTTCACGCACCTTTTGCACAATAACCTGCTTGGCTGTCTGCGTAGTGATGCGGTCAAATGCGATTGATTCAATTTGCTCTTCAACATAATCGCCGAGCTGCACGTCAGGCTCATCAACTTGAGCTGCGGATAAGGTGATCTCCGCGTACGGGTTTTCCATTTCGTGGTCGTCTTCAACAACCAGCCAGCGGCGGAAGGTATCAAAATCGCCTGTATCACGGTCAATCACGATACGGACTTCGATATCACCATCATTTTTCTTTTTCGTTGCACTGGCGATAGCGAACTCAAGCGCTTCAAAAATCTTTTCCTTGGGAACCTGCTTCTCGTTGGAAACGGCTTCAGCCACTAACAGTATTTCTTTACTCATTATTGCCTCACTATTGCTTTGCAATATGCGTCATCTGCCTCAGTCAAAAACTGGGACAACGTGACCTTTTTCTATGTTCGCGACTGCCAGCTCGAATTCCTGACCGTCTACATCCAATTTAATATTACCGCCCTCACATGAGAGCAGTTGCCCTTTAAAGTTTCGGCGATTATCCATTGGTAACCGCAGTCTTAGTTGCACAATTTCGCCGACACTCTTGGCGTAATGTGCCTCCTTGAAGAGCGGTCGCTCCATACCTGGCGAGGACACTTCAAGGTTGTATTCAGTATTAATAGGATCTTCCACATCCAGCACTGCACTTGCCTGATGACTGACATCAGCACAATCATCAACGGTGATCCCGTTTTCATGATCGATATACAGACGCAAAATGGAATGTTTTCCTGCACGAACAAACTCAACGCCTAATAACTCAAACCCCAATGCCTCAACAGCAGGTTCGAGCATAGCGGTCAGCTTTTGTTCTAATTGCGACAAATCCACTCTCCAAAAATAAAAAAAGGGCGTAGCGCCCAGAATAACGATGCAGATTGACTATTTGCACAGCACACTTTGTCAATCGCGATTGAAAAAAACGATAACAAAAAGCCCCGGTCTAGCGGGGCTATAGTATTCTGGACTCTGGCTCAGCAGTATCACCTTATCTGTGACCCTGACCTGAGTTGGATTAATGAACCAATAACCTCATTAAATCCATAAGCTCGCCAGTTAGTTCGCAGTTGAGACGTTACTTTTAAAAAGGGAGCCCGCCTCAAGATTGGTGCGAATTATATAGCCGAAAGTGAAAATCCGCAACCTGAACAGTGGCTACACAAAAACCAACAGGATATTAGTCTGCCATTTGCTTGTACATATGAGTAACCGTTGTTGTCATCAATGCTAACTCTTCACTTAGCAGCGTTAGTGTGTCCTTGGTCTGCTTATCAAAGTCCAGGCTATCAGATTGGATGCGTCGCTCAACAGCGCTGGCAAGCTGAGCAAGGTTGAACGCACCGATATAGTTAAGTGCAGTCGTGTAAATGTGTACGATCCTGAGAATATCGTCGACTTGTTTGTTGTCGATGGCCTGCTTAAGCCTGTCTATCTCACTTTCAAGACGAATAAAATCATGCAGCACCACGGTGTACAGACTGTCGTCATTTAATAACGCCTGGCGCGCAGTCTGCTGATCGATGATCCTTAAGGCATTGATATCTGGCTCGTTAAAGTCAATGTTCGGCGTATCTGTTGAATCCCTATCCAGCGTAAACTCTGTGCGGGAATCAAAGGCACGCTGCAACACCGCAAAAAGCTCATGAGGATCAATAGGTTTGGTGATATGCGCGTTCATGCCAGCAGCCACACTTTTATCGATATCTTGTTTGAGCGCATGGGCGGTCATCGCAATGATAGGCACATTCAGATGCAAATCATCCCGGATGACTCTCGCCGCAGTAAGCCCGTCCATCACGGGCATCTGCACATCCATCAGCACTGCATCAAAAAGGGGGTTAGCCGTTAGTAGCTGCACAGCCTGCTCACCATTACTGACAACAGTAACCTGAGCACCCGTCTCCTTGAGCAAGCCTACCGTCACTTTTTGATTTAATGGATTATCCTCGGCAACCAGCAATGTTTTGTCAGAAAAGTCTGGTATCTGTGATTCAGCTTCTGACAATTCTGCCATAGATAATTTACCACTTTCTGCATCCTCAACCTGAACGGTAAAATGAAAATGACTGCCCTTGCCACTCTCACTGTGAAGCCATATACGGCCGCCCATCAGCTCTGCCAGCTGTTTACAGATCGCCAGCCCCAGACCAGTGCCGCCAAACTGGCGTGAGACAGTTTCATCGCCCTGACTAAACGGTTCAAACAGTCGCTGCTGTTGTTCGTGATTCAAACCAATGCCAGTGTCGCTGACGATAAATTCGAGTGTAGTTTTATCAGCTGCCTGTGTTGCGCTAGCGCATACGGTAATCTTGCCTTTTGAGGTGAATTTCACCGCATTGCTCAACAAGTTATTGAGGATCTGCTGAATTCGCTGTGGATCTCCAACAACTACTTCAGGCAGGCTCTCTTCAGCATTAAATGACAGCGTCAGACCTTTGTCCCGCGCTGCGGCTCTGTGCATATCCAGGGTTTGTGTAATCAAGTCATGAAGGGCAAATCGGGTCTGACTTATCGACAGGTGACCCGCTTCCACCTTTGAGAAATCCAGAATATCGTTAATGATGGCAAGCAACACCTTTGACGCATTTTCAATCTGATTCAGGTTGGTTGTGGCCTGCGCTGAGTGTGACGATTTTTTTGTCAGACGGGTTAACCCAATTATTGCGTTTAGCGGCGTGCGAATTTCATGGCTCATACGGGCTAAAAAGTCTGACTTAGCATCGGTCGCACGTTGCAACTGTTTAGCGTATTCGTCCAATGCACGATGTTGAACTCGCGTCCTCAACCATAGGCTTGCCACCAGAATGAGACTCAGCCCTATGCCAATAATCAGGTAAAGCTGGATAGTATTGGCCTGACGTTGACTCTCATTTCGTTGCGCCTGCAAACGATTTTGCTGTTCCAGCAAACTGATCGCTTCTTCTTTATCTTTAACCGCAAGCTTGACCCGATTTAACGCTAAAAGCTGCGCATTACGTTGGTTGAAACTTTGTTCATACGCGGTTTGATATTGCTTGGCATAATCGAGAGCGGCACGCACGTCGCCGGTTTTTTCGGCTAGTTCAATTAGTCGCTCGAGGATTAGCATTTTATTAGCTTTATCATTTACAGCGTTGGACGTCTCAGACGCTGTTTTTAGGATTTGTAACGCCCGTTCGGGCTGGTTTTGCATTTCGTAAATATCAGCCAGTTGAATATAATGCTGACCGTCGTTATACAAAAATCCCACTTTTTGGTTTGCGTCCGCAGCTTGCTGATGCCTCGTCAACGCGTCCTGAAGATTGTTTTCTTCAATGTGCAGCTTCGCTTGCGTGCTGTAAACAATGCCTATAAAGGGATAACCTATTTTTGTTAGCATTTGTTCTGCTGCCAGTAGACTGCGCCTGGCGGCTTCCAATTGACCGAGCTCTAATTTTGCGTACCCAATGATAAAGTGCGCAGTGCCGATATCTTGCTCATCGTTAAACGCCTGCGCTTTTGCAAGATATTTTTCACCAAGCTGCAGCATGCCCTCAAAATCGCCTATTGAGATCATGACGTTATACATTGAGTTGTACACATTTAGCATGTGCTTGCTGGGACGTTGTTCAAAGATATCCAGAGCTCGGGTTAGCACATCATAGGCGCTGGCGTGCTCGCCAGTCAGGTCCAGTATTAGTCCTTCCAGCCTGAGTGATTCAGCACGGGCCATTTGATTGTTGCTGGCAACCGCTCTTCTGCGTGCCTCCATCAACAACTCATATGCCTGGGCATATTGCTGTTTTAGCACTGATGCATAGGCTTTTATATTGAGCAAGCGAGCATATTGAAAATCGTTGGGATGGGTATCAAACCATTCAGTCAGCGACGCAAATGTATGGGGCACGCTGTCGTCATTATTTTGTACCTGCCTCTTAAGGTTATCGAGCATGGTGACGGCGTCTGCGTCATTGCCGATCTGCACGGCGTTTGCAGCCGAACACAAAATCATTGCCAGCAGTGTGGCAGAAAGGATGAAACAATGAAAAACGCGCAAAGTACGAGTCACAAACAACAGTCAACAGGCTATGAATAAGCACATCGTTAACCATTGCAGGGGCAACGGTGTGCGCGAAGTCCTTATCTTACTTATATTTTTATAACGAGCGCCACTTCTTCGGAAAATAAGGTGATTCGATTGTTAGATCGTTAGGCAAATTTTACCGAAATGATGACCACTGGCCTCATAAGCGAATGCCTCAGCCATATCAGAAAGATAAAACTGCTTATCAATAACCGGCATGAAGTTCATACCCTCCAGGCCTCTGACAAATTCCTGTTGATGCTGTCTGGAGCCAACAATAATGCCATTTAATGAAATTTGCTTGAGCATCATTGCGCCGGTAGGAATGGTACCGTCAACGCCTGTGAGTACCCCTATCAACACAATGTTGCCACCTACCCGACACGCATGGATTGACTGAGGTAATGTGCCAGGCCCTCCCACTTCAACTACGTGATCAACGCCACGGTCCAGCGTCCACGCTTTAACCAGTCCCCCCCAATTTTCATGTTTCTGATAATTGACGGTAAAGTCAGCCCCAAGTGCTTTAGCCTTATCGAGCTTTTCATCTGACGACGACGTAATGGCCACCCGTGCGCCCATTGCTTTGGCAATTTGCAGTGCGTAAATGGATACGCCACCGGTACCGAGTAACAGTACCGTATCACCCGCTTTCAGCTGACCTTCCACAACCAACGCACGCCATGCCGTTAGCCCTGCTGTGGTAATGGTTGCTGAAGCCTGATGTGACCAGCCTTTGGGTGCCCGAGTAAACCAGCTTGCTGGGACGGTGACACACTCGCGGGCATAGCCATCAAGACCATCGCCGGGGGTGCGACTAAAATCACCGAGCGTAGGCTCTCCACTTAACCAGTCGGGGAAGAAGGTCGACACCACATTATCGCCAACGGCAAATTCAGATACGCCTTCTCCCACGGCCTCAACCACACCCGCGCCGTCTGACATCGGAATACGACCAGGCTTGGTCGGAATACGGCCACTGACCACACCAAAATCATGAAAGTTGAGAGAGCTGGCGTGAATACGGACCGTTATCTCACCTGCTTTAGGCGTTGCAGGTGCAGGCAGGTCAACAAGCTTTAGTCCTGACAGTCCATCTTTGGGTGAATCACAAACCATGGCTCTCATTTTTGTCTCTCCTCTAGAAGATGTGGGATGTACTCAAGCATGTGGTGATGCAGCGAAGCCTTTGCGTCTTGTTGGGTTTGCGCATATGCTTACAACTCAATCAGTTATTACTGTCTGACCCAGCATTTGGCTCAGATATCATTGCCGCTTAATGATGCAAACACTTCGCTTAAAAAACCTATGCTCTGCGACTTTACCGTTCGTAACCTGTCTCGGTGCGGTGTGTTTAACGCTTTGTTTGCCCAGCGCGGCACAAACCTCTTCTACCCCTGTCTACCTGCAGCCCGTTCCTTATTACATGGACAGCACAGAAAAAGGGACCTACGTGCAGCTGCTGACACGCTTTAGTGAAGAACATCAGCATCCCATCGACCTTTTTATGGCCAGCAGTGAGCGCATTGAAAAGCTTCTGGTCAGGGGACGAAAAGATATATGTTCGGTGGGCTTCAGTATGGAGCTTGCGATAACAGAAAAATTACCTACTGAACATCTGATTGAGTCCGTGTCGTTTAATCGTATCTACACCAGCATTTTGTCCAGAGCAGATGCAGCGATTAAAAGCACCACACAGCTTAACAACAAGACGCTGGTGGTCTATCACGGCAACTACCAAGATGCACTTGAAAGGCTTCCCGACGATGCAAACACCAGTGTCGTGGCTGTCTATGATCTGGATACCATGATCACCGTGGTGCTCAGTGGTCGCGTAGAAGCAGGATTTGTCACTACCCCCGATATATTCATGTCACCGCTATATCAACAATCTCAGTCAGAGCTGCACCTTGTTGAGTTGCCTGATTCTGAGCGACGGGAATCATTGGTGTGTATCGATTCGGACAAAAACCGTGCGCTGGTAGAAAAATTTAATACCTTTATCAATAAACTGAAAAAAGCAGACGAGTTGCAACGCTATATTGATTACAGGCCAGCGCTTCGCGCTATAGACGACTCATCTTACAACCCCAACTAGCATTTCCCTTCAGGCTCGCAATAAGCATTGCAATTTGCAGCAATTTTGTTGAGGCACGTGTTTTCATTATAAAAAACAATACATTAAATTTAGGCCCAGTTTTTGGATAGAAACATTACTACGAAAACGCAGTGAGGTTTCTATGAAAATTTTCAGTATTCTTTTGAGCGCGCTTTTTATTGCAGGTTGTGGAGGCGGTGGTGACAGCTCAAATGAAACGGTTTCCACTCAGACGTCTGGTTCAGCCTCCGTTAGTACGGGAACCAGCGCCCCGCAACAGAATAGTAAAAAATTGGGTGATAATAGCGCACCGTCTAACGCCGAATTTACCCAGTTCTCAGCATTTTTAGCGACGCTATCAGACCAAACGGGAGAATTTGAGAGTCAAAATATCTATCTAAAACTCTACACAGATGGCGGCAACACCCTCTACTTGGGTCGTTATAAACCCGCACTCCCTATCCAGACACATATTCCTAATCATCTTACGCGCGTTTATGTCGACATTTTTTCAAACGATCCGAGCGACACCACCATAACGCGGGAGTTATCACTATGAAAAAGACAATGACCGGTGTTTTACTGAGTGGATTAACACTTGCCATGCCATGCTGGGCGGCATTGGAATCGACCATGCTGCGAGACTCAATCGACCAAGGTTATGGGATGATTGACCTATTCGACGTGCACCAAAACAGCAATTCGTTAACCGATCTGGACGGATTTACGCTGCAGGGGTTTCGTGAACAACACGGTAACATGCTGGTGTTCGTTGTGGACGTAAATGAGGCATCTAACGGCACTGAAAATTCCGAATCTCAGGGCGTTGCTATCAGTACAGCTGAACTTATATTTAACTTCGGCGATACACAAGTACGCTGTACACATTACGCAACAAATACAGCCAGTCTGCTTGCGACCACATCACAAAGTACTCGCCAGCAATATCAAACGCTTATCGGCGCAACGGGTTCGAATTTAATTACACCTAGCACATCCAGCGACCTTTATGGTAGCGACTTTTCAGCCATTTTGCGTATGAGGCTGGATGACCAAAACTGCTCCGAACCGCTGCCCAATTTATCGGGGGTAACATCCGCTTTTCTGGAAGTGGTATTGGTGGATACTGATGTCAATCTCGGTGATCCGGAAGCGTTTTATGATTACAGCAATGGTCCGGAAGATATTGCCATTATCAGTGCACAGGATATAGAGCCTGTAGAAACTGTGCAGGCAGGCGTTGAGCTTGCCCCTCTTGTGATTGCGCAGAGTCAGGTCACTGAGACCGTAGACGCATGGATGTATTACCCCAGCGACAATAACTATTATGTGGTGACGTATGAAGATAACTATCCAAACAAAGGCGATTATGATTTTAACGATTTGGTCGTCGGCTATCGGGTAGGCTTGGGTTTAATATTCAATGAACAATTACAACAGAATGAAGTCACCTCCATCGTTGCCACCGGGTATATGATCGCCAGAGGGGCTGCATTTACTCATGATTGGTATTTACACATTCCAGCCAATACCGTCGTTAGCGGTACCGCATTGAAAAATCTGTTCAAGGAAAATTCAACAGAGCAGGTTGAGGGTTATCCACTAGAAGAAACCATCACTGGCGAAATTGATCTCAAGGTATTGGAAGACACCAAGCAAATGATGGCAGTTCAAGGCTCTCAGTTTGCTAATACACTCGATAACCAGAGTCTGGTATACGGCAAAAAGTTTAGCTTTTCGATAAATCTGGATAGCCCTGTATTACTCTCGGAGTTCGCCGCCCCTCCCTTCGATCCATATCTGCATGTCAAGCAAACCAACTATGAAATTCATTTATCTGGTTTTGACACCAGAGTGACTGGATCGGCTAACGCAGCGGCAGATACACACTTTAAAGATGAAAATGGCTTTCCGTATGCCCTGATTTTTCCTGATGACTGGTATCCCCCTCTGGAAGGCGTTGATATTGGTCAGGCATACGAGCAATTTCTTGATTATGCGCTCAGTCCGTCAACTGACAATGAAAGCTGGTATTTGTCACCACAGACCAGTGAAATCAAACCTATCAGCAAGACGTTTTGGAGTTGGTGATAGTATTGCATATAATGCGCAAGGGAGTGCGCACATTCACCGCTTATGCAGAAACGGTCAATTAACATCACCTACTGTGATTAAATAAAGGCATAGTTAGATTCAACGCAAATCCAAACTTAAAAACTTAACGTTTTAGATAAATTATGAAGTCAGTTTGGAAATCTATGTCTAACGTACGTATTTATCTTGCGTTATTTGCCCTAGCCTCTATAGCGCTTAACCACTTAACAATCGCAAAAGAGATAAAAAATATCTCTTTGCATGTACATAAAACGCCAACATGTGGCTGTTGCAAGCTTTGGATTGACCACATAAATGAGCAAAAAATCAGCACGACCTTTGAAGATTTACCTTATCTTGATAACGTTAAAACCGAATTTGGCATTATGCCCAATTATCGTTCATGCCATACGGCTGTATCGCCGGAGGGATACGTATTTGAGGGGCACGTACCCGCTAAATTCATAAAAAGATTTTTGGATGAAGAGCACGACGGATCTATTGGCTTGTCGGTACCGGCGATGCCACTTGGCTCGCCAGGCATGGAAGTGGGAGATAGGTTTATGCCTTACAAAGTGTTGCTGCTGAAAAAAGATGGCACGAGCGAGGTATACGCTGAGGTATCTTCTTACGAGGAGCAGTTTTAATTGAAAACTCGACGTTCAAAGTTTAGCTGACACTAGATAGTTCACCTATATGTCAATATGGGCTTATTAGTATTTCTGGCGATAGTAAAAAATTCACCCAAGCCATAATAGGTGTAGTCCGGGACGCGCAGTCCACGACGCGTAGTCCGGGACGCGCAGTCCACTGCGCGTGGTCTACTACGAGGTTGGTCGAAGAAAGGTGACCACAACGACAAGGCACCGCTTCACTAATCGTCAGCTTTTTTTACACTCTGGTCCCAATTACCACAGCAAATAAATAACGTTTTTCTTAAAAGCATCTTAAAAACAGAAACTTAAAAGTTTTGGTTCAGTTTATGCTTTGCATAAATGGCCACTGCAGGACGTATTCTTGTTCCAAAGGATTTTGGCAGATACGTTTCTGTCAGAGGCATGTTAAAACGGGTCACAGACGGAGGTGAGAAGTATGTCCGGCGCCCAATTTCTCAAGTTATTGTCCCACAAAGGGATCCCATCAAGCTGCTTTGCCTGCAAGGCTCGCTGTCACTTGGACGCGGTAAGACGATTGCGACAGGCAGACACCATCAGTGGTTACTACATCCGCGTACTGCTCAAAGAATACTGTCATTTACTGACCGGCGAAGAAATTAAATTACTAAAACGTAGTTAATGTGCCATTACCCTACTTTTGTTAGGTATTAGCTCGCGTGCGTTTTAGTCGATATAGAAATCGGTTTGGAAAATAAAATGGTGCCCCAGAAGACAATTGGGGCTTTTGGATTGAATTTTATATACAAAAAAGCCCTGTAAAAACAGGGCTTTAAATGTGGTTGCGGGAGCAGGATTTGAACCTACGACCTTCGGGTTATGAGCCCGACGAGCTACCAGACTGCTCCATCCCGCGTCTGAAATTGTTTTTGATGTGAAGCGTTGTTTTGCCGCCTCCTCATCAAGTGGAGCGTATTATACATAGCAAGATCGGCTACGCAAGCCGTAATGATAAAAAACTTTCCTGAATGCTCAAATTGCAACCGTATCGACTATTACTTGTACGATAGTGATTGCTTTAGGTACGAAAACACTTTTCCATCTGCATGGCGAGTTTGAAATCAAGCTCAGAAATACCATTTGCATCATGGGTGGTTAGATCCACAACCACCCGATTGTAGACATTGAACCACTCCGGGTGATGGTTCATTTTCTCAGCGTGCATGGCGATTTCGGTCATCCAGCCGAATGCATGCATAAAATTGTCGAAATGAAAGGCTTTGTGCAGTTTGCCATCAAGCACCTGCCAGATATGTTCAGACGATAATGAGTCATTAAGCATTGATAGTGCATCTGCAATCTGATGTTCGCTGTAGCGGGTTGACATGAATTATCTCCTTTTTTGTATTTCACAGTGCATGTCGCTGATAAAAAAATCCCCGGACAAGCCGGGGATTTTGTCGTTAGTAAGTAAGCTTAGAACTCAACGGCCAATCTTGCATAGATTTGGCGACCACGAGGATCGTGAACTTTTGAGTCAAAACCACTGTTTGTGAATACCTGCGGTGGATCTTCATCAAACAGGTTGATTCCGCCTACGGTCAGCACATATGCAGTGTCGGTATCCCAAATACCACCGAGGTCGATGTTGTACTGCGCATCCACTGTGACATGGCTGTCAATCTCTTTAAAGCCCTGCGTACAGGCTGCTGAGAACGCCGTCCCATCCGCACAGTTCTGATCATCGTCATAAGCGCTGATGTAGCGTACAAAGATGTTCGCACTGTGGTGCTCTTGTGCCCAGCTCAGGCCCAAGTTAGCACGCAGTTCTGGTGCCGAAACACCGATGTTACGGAAGTTTCTTACCCCTGCTCCATCAACGCTGCCCGCCTGCGGGTCGTTAAGGTCGTAAGCCGTGATGTAGGTAGCATTCAGGCTCGGTGTAAAGGTCCCTGCTTCCGTTTCAATACGGTAGCTGGTAACCAAATCAAGACCTGAGGTCTCCAGCGAACTGGCGTTAACAAAGGTATTGTTAATCTGCAGTACCGGACCATTAATTGGATCACCTGCACGAATTACGCGCGCTGGGTTCTGTGGCTCAGCTGACAGGATCGCCTGTGCGTTTTCCTGAATGATCAGGTCTTCAAACTCAAAGTTCCAGTAGTCAACCTCGATCGACATGCCATCGACCGGCTCGTAAGAGAAACCGATGTTGTATGCAGTGGACTCTTCAGGCTTAAGATTTTGGTTACCCACAGTTCGTACTGCGGCAAAAGCTGTTGCTCCACCGAATACCGGGTCACTTAGCTGCTGCAGTGACGTAGAGCCACCGTCACGTGTAAAGATAGTGGGCGCTCTGAACGAGGTTGACCATGAACCACGCAGTGAGAAATCATCGCTGGTACGCCAGTTAAACGCCACTTTCGGATCCGTGGTGCTACCTACTGAACCACCGTAACTCTCGTGACGCAGTGCAAGCTGAATATCCAGCGTGTCTGACACTGGAAGAGCGGCTTCGACAAATGCAGCCCAGACGTCAAGTTCGCCTTTAAGGTCAGGGTTACCAATCAGGAAGGTAAAGCTGTCCTGGTTAGCCAGGTCATCATAGTCCTGACTCAACTGCTCTTCACGGTACTGCGCACCAAATGCAATACCCGCGGTACCACCTTCCATATCAAACGCATCGATAGAAGCAAAGGCTTCAAGTACTTGAAGGTCAGACTTGGAATCGATAACTTGTTTACCTGTAAACGAGTCAATCACGTACTGTGAATTTGGCAGTACTGAATAGGATGTAGCGAACGGGTTGTAATATTGGCAAGGTCCCTGACCCGGCGTGCCGGTTGCTGGATTACAATTAGCGCCCCCTAAGCCTTGAAGTGCTAGCTCAAACTCTGTTCTCATCACGTCAATGGCCGTGAAGATAAAGTTATTGGTCGCATTGACATAACTCATCTCCCAATAACCATTGTCCATTTCACCACTTAACATGGTGCTGAAGCGGAAAGTATCCGACTCAGTGTTGGCCGGGTCTCCCGGAAATCCATTACCTTCAGCGCGGCCGAAGAATCTGACATCTGTGCCAAACGGGTTACTCGGATGCGAAGCAGGTACAACTGGCAGGGTTAAAATCGGGAAGCTTGGCGCACCACCACGCTCAGCGCGGTTACGGGCAAAGCTAAACTCACTGGTCCAGACAATATCATCTGTCACTTGATAATCTGCTTTCACATAGCCATTCACGCGAGTTTCATCAGGCACATATGAGTAGTACGGACCGAAATCAAATCCACAAAAACCGACATTTAAGCCAGGAACAGTGCCCGGAGGTGCAAGAAGCTGAGGATAGCCACCGTTCTCTTCACAGCCCGTCGGGTCTATAAATGGGAAAGCGCCCAGGAAAAATGCGCCTGGATTTCCCAACGCACTGGTGTCGTCCTGCGGACGGCTTAATCGGCGGTCGGAGATAAATAAAGGAGAGCGGTTGGTATAGCTGATAGCTGCCAGTACGCTGCTGTCGTCACCCGTCGCGCCCCACAAACCTTGTAAAATATACTCTTTGTTGTTGCCATGTGCGCCATCCTGATATTCCAGCGTCACACGAGCACCGTCGTAATCACGTTTGGTGATGAAGTTAACTACGCCGGCAACTGCGTCTGAACCGTAAAGTGCTGATGCACCGTCTTTAATCACTTCCATACGATCGATTGCAATCATAGGTACAAGTGAGCTGGTATCGACGAAATTAAGACCCTCGTTCGTCTGCTGGGCGTTTACTACCTGGCGTTTGCTGTTTAACAACACCAACGTCGATGCGACACCTAAACCGCGCAGGTTAATATTCGACGTACCTGCTGTCGCATTCTGTGTAAAGGCATCCGGGTTGTTTTGTGCACCGGTGTTTATCGTCAAAGTTTGTGTAATGTCAGCGATGTTCTTTGCACCGATAGAACTGATTTCAACGCTGTCGACCACTGACAATGGTGAGGGTGATTCGTAGTTTTCGCTGCGACGAACGAAACTACCGGTAATCAGTATTTTTTCTACCTGTTCTTCAGCTTGCTGTTCCTGAGCAACACTGAGCCCAGGAGCAAAAGTGAATTGCGCAGCCACGACGGCGGCTATCGCAGTTTTTTGCGTGCTCAATTTCATTATGTGTCCCCGATAGTAACTTCATAAATTTGCGATGAGCACCGCTGCTACGTATAGGGTACAGGTGCATTCACGCGAATTATGATGTTGTTTTCTATGTTTGAAATATAAACCGTGCCGAACTGTCCCTGATTCAGACACTTACATGATGTTAGGCATAACTTCGCAAGTTGTAAATGCAATGTTACTTATACGTAAACATTAAGATATTAGATGGTCTGACCAGAGGATGGTTTTATTGCTTTATCACCAACATAAGAAAGGTACCGATCATCGCCGGTTTATCCCGCCCTTCAATCTCAACTTCCGCCTCCGTGGCAAACAGGCTTCCCATGGCTTTTTCGCTGCGCGACGCGACTTTAAAATTGAATCGGATGCGGTCACCACTCCTGACTGGCTCAAGAAATCGAATCTTATCTGTACCGTAATTCAGCATGGCATAAGACTTTTCATCAATGTCGACGACCTTGGCAAACATCATTGGCATCAATGAAACAGACAAAAATCCGTGAGCAATGGTTGTTTTAAACGGTGATTCTTTTTCACAACGGGCTTTATCAAGATGAATCCATTGATGGTCACCCGTTGCCTGAGCGAACTCGTTGATTTGACTTTGTTCAATCGTGTACCAGTCGGTAGGTTCAAATGACTCACCGGTTTGTAATGAAAGGAGATTTTTTTTCATCGTTTTGCTCCAAATTGCCTTGTCAGTGTAGATTACCGCACCCAATATTATTAGAATAATGAATAAACAAAATCAAAATATATAACCCTACATGATAGTTTTGTATCTCGAATGAACATAGAACTATCGGTTTAGTGCGAGTGACTCCGTGGAGCTGCAATGAACTTAAACAGAATTGACCTTAATTTGTTTGCCGTCTTTGACGCGATCTATACCGCTGGCAGCCTAACCAAGGCAGCGGATGTATTGTGTATTACCCAGCCCGCTGTCAGTAATTCTCTGGCCAGGCTCAGAGACATGCTGAATGACCCGTTGTTTGTGAGAACCGGACATAAAATGACGCCTACGCCGGTAGCACAGAATATTATTGTACCAGCCCGTCAGGCACTCTCCTTGTTGCGTAAAAGCGTTCAAGAAAGCCATACGTTCGACCCTACTATTGCCGAAAAGTCTTACAACTTTGCCTCCCGAGACCTATTAGAAGCGAGCGTAATGCCACGTTTGATGGCAAAATTGCAGAACAAAGCGCCCAATATCACGTTGAACAATTTTGAAATTGCGCGCAGTCAGGTCGTATCTGAAATGGCTGCGGGCTCATTGGATTTTTACGCCGATACATCGACCTATACCGACCCTCACCTTTGTAAACAGAAAATTGCTGAGGACCGTTTTGTTGTGATGGCGAGAAAAAACCACCCGGCGCTTAAAAATGGTTTGGACCTGGAAACATTCTTGCGTTTAGGACACATCAACGTGTCACATCAGAAGTCTGGTTACGGACCCATTGACCTCGCATTGGATAAGATCGGCAAAACCCGCCGCATAGTGATGCGTGGACAACATTACCTGACCGTCCCCAGCTCTATTGTAAAGACAGATCTGATAGCCTGCTTACCTTACCATCTGGCTAAGCACTACGATCTGGCACTTTATGAAATGCCGTTTGACATCCCCAACGTAGAGTACTTTCTCTACTGGCACGTCAGCGCCGATCACGACCAGGCCCATGCCTGGATGCGTGACCAAATCGCCGAAGTCTGTCTGGCCTTTAACCAACATTAATCATCGGGCGTCACACTGACGCCCCGCAGCATTTGCGTATTATTTAATATACCTGAGTATAGGTTTACAGATTTTTTTTCATACTAAAGTGGACTTTAATTTTTCTCGACGATGAAACTTTAACCAACACCGAGAGGAATTAACCATGTTGAAAATCGTTAAAACTTCCGCCGCTGTTATCGCTGCTTCATTTGTATTCACTGGTACTGCACAGGCAGATATCAATGATGCCTTACAAAATATTTGTTCAATTATTGCTGCCGACGATAAAGGCGAGCTGCGCAAAAAGATGCGCAAGGTTCAGTCCGATTATCGTCTGAAACTCAACGATTATTACTCGGGCGTAACCTGTGGCGGACAGTCTTTAATCCGCACTGCGATTTTAAATAATGCAGTTGAAACTGGCACGCTTATGGTTAAGAAGATGCCAACCAGTGACCTGAGCGCACCTGAAAAGGACGGCAAAACGCTACAAGCGTGGATTGCTGAACAGGGTCTGGCTGATAACCCCATCGCTGTAGAGTTGAGCAGCCGTATCTAAAAGTTCAACATGGTAAGCAGGGTGAGAGCCTTGTTTTGGAACGGCTCCTTCGGGGGCCGTTTTTTATTGCCTGCTTATCGCCCTATTTATCAGTACGTTAACCTGGTCGGCGCACTCATGATGTAACCAATGGGTCGCACCTTGCAATCTGCGTACAGTGATATCAGTTACATAACGGTCAAGACCATCCAGCACCTCCGGTACGAACGCCCTATCTTCCATACCCCATATAACCGTGGTGGGCACATCAATGCGTATGTCGGGAATGCGCAGCTGATTTAGCTTTTCCTCGTCCTCATCCAGAACCAACTGCGGCATATTTTTATAGTATTGCAACATACCTTCAACAGCCCCGATCTGGGACCAGGCGTCAATATAAACCTGTCTCTCATGCTCCTCAGGTTGGTAGGTACGATGAGCAAGACAGAGGTTTGTCAGGAACGCAAAATTGTTCTTCTGCAACTCATTGACAGCATTGTCAGCGATAAGGTCGAGAATGTAGCGACTGCGACGACGCTGCTCCGGATTATTCTTCATTTCACGGGTAAAGGTGCTGGGGTGCGCCGCATTAAGGATCACCAACTGACTGATTAACTGCGGATAAAACGCCGTCAGCGGCCAGGCAAGTGCCCCGCCCCAATCATGAGCAATTAATATTACGGGTGACGATGGCGACACTCGGTCAATAAACTCAGCCAGAATCGAAATCAGATTGGGTACCTGATAAAAATCTTCTGCTTTTGGCTTTTGACTCAGATTGTAACCGGGCAAATCAGGCGCGATGACCCGAAAATGAGATTTAAAATAATCAAGCTGACGATGCCAGCAACCCGCAAATTCCGGGAAACCGTGCAGAAAGACCAGAGTTGTCGTGTTATCTGCTCCCGCTTCAAGATAATGCAGTTCGCAGCTTGATAACGCTATGTGATTAGATGTAATGGTCATAGAAAAAAGGCCGCGTTGAGCGGCCTGTTGTTTATTGATTAGGACACTTCACCAAAATGCGCGTCTTCGAACGCCATCAGGTTATCTGCCCCAGATTCTATCGCTGACACTAATGAACGCGTGCGCGTCATCAGGCGGTCAAAATAGAATCGTGCTGTATGCAGCTTGGACTCATAAAAGGCTTTCTCAGTTGTACCTTCATCCAATTTTTGCTGCGCAACAACGGCCATCTTCAGCCAGAAGTAACCGACTGTCACGTAACCTGCATACATCAGATAATCTACTGCAGCAGCACCTAACTCATCAGGATTGCTGGCGGCACGTTTACCGATATCGTTAGTGATTTGTAACCACTCGTCAACGTGTGACGATACTGCATTGGTCCAGGCCGAGAACTGCGTGTTACCACGAATGCTCGCGCAATATTCCTGCACTTCCTGAGCAAATACTTTGAGCAATTCACCTTTCGAGCCCATCACTTTACGTGCCAGCAGATCGATGGCCTGAATGCCGGTTGTACCTTCATACATCGTACAAATACGTGTGTCACGAGCAAGCTGCTCCATGCCCCACTCTTTGATATAGCCGTGACCGCCGTAGACCTGCATACCATGGCTGGTTGTTTCCAGCGCCGTTTCGGTCAGGAACGCCTTAACAATTGGTGTCAGTAATGAAAGCTTGGCGTCAGCTAATTGCTTTTGTTCGGCATCATCACTGTACAGCGTCTGGTCTACCAACTGCATACAGTACACCGCCATAGCACGATTACCTTCAGCGATGGCTTTCTGGGTCAGCAACATGCGGCGTACATCCGGGTGTACGATGATTGGATCAGCCGGACCGTCAGGGTTTTTGCGGCCGGTCAGCGATCTAAACTGCAATCTGTCCATCGCATAGCGAAGTGCGCCCTGATAAGACGCTTCTGACGCTGACAAACCTTCGATGCCCGTGCCGATACGTGCAATGTTCATAAAGGTAAACATGCAGGCAAGGCCACGGTTTGGCTCGCCAATCAAAATTCCTTTGGCGCCGTCAAAGTTCATGACACAGGTCGCACTGGCTTTGATGCCCATTTTGTGCTCAATAGAGCCGCAAAATACGCTGTTGCGCTCGCCCGGCTCGCCATTTTCATCGAGATTAAATTTAGGCACGATAAACAGGGAGATACCTTTAGTGCCCTCTGGTGCATCAGGCAATCTGGCCAGCACGATGTGAATAATGTTATCCGACATGTCATGCTCACCGGCAGAGATAAAGATTTTGGTACCCGTCAGGCTGTAGGTGCCGTCGTCGTTTGGCTCAGCTTTACATTTCAGCATGCCAAGATCCGAACCACAGTGTGGCTCTGTCAGACACATAGTCCCTGTCCAGCTACCCTCAATCAGTTTAGGCAGGAACATATCTTTCTGTTCCTTGGTACCGTGTGCTTTCAGCGTTGCCATACAACCGGCACTCAAGCCCGGATACATCGCCCAGCTGTGGTTGGCACCAGAGAACCACTCTGCCATCACCGTTGCCATTGAATAAGGCAGCCCCTGACCGCCGTATTCTTCTGGCTGCGACATTGATGCCCAGCCACCCTCAACATACTGCTGATAAGCTTCTTTAAATCCTGGAGGGGTGGTCACAACACCATCTTCAAACTGACAGCCGATTTCATCACCGACAGCGTTAATTGGTGCCAGTACATTTTCTGAAAATTTGGCAGCTTCGCCATAGATCGCCTGCACCATATCAGGTGTGGCATCTTCGAAACCCATGTCTGCGTAGTGTTTTTCAAACCCTAGCAGCTCGTTCATAACAAACAGCGCGTCACGCTGCGGAGCTTTGTAACCTTGCATATGTGCCTCTTTTAATAGACTTCAAACAGGCCGGCAGCGCCCATGCCGCCACCGATACACATTGTGCACACCACGTAGCGCGCACCGCGTCGTTTACCTTCAATCAGCGCGTGCCCTACCATGCGCGCACCACTCATACCGTAAGGATGACCAATAGAGATTGCACCACCATTTACGTTCATTAATTCATTCGGGATCCCAAGCTTGTCGCGGCAGTATAAAACTTGGACCGCAAACGCTTCGTTGAGCTCCCACAAACCAATATCATCCATGGTCAGGCCGTGCTGCTTGAGGAGTTTCGGAATGGCAAATACCGGCCCGATACCCATTTCATCCGGCTCACATCCCGCCACGGCGATACCGCGGTACGCACCCAGTGGTGTCAGTCCCAACTGCGATGCCGTTGCATCACTCATCAGCACGCTCGCCGATGCGCCATCAGATAGCTGACTAGCATTACCTGCCGTAATGCAGCCTCCTTCGATGACAGGTTTCAAGCTTTGTAGCCCTTCCAGCGTAGTATCGGCGCGATTACCTTCGTCTTTGCTGAGTGTTACCTCAACTTTTGACGTTTCACCGCTATCTTTGTCTACCACTACCTTGGTTGCTGTTAGCGGGACGATTTCGTCATCAAACTTACCCGCTTGTTGAGCGGCAGCAGTGCGCTGTTGGCTTTGTAAGCCGTATTCGTCCTGCGCATCGCGGCTGATGTTGTAGCGCTTGGCGACCACTTCAGCGGTTTGCAACATCGGCATATAGATGTCTTTATGCTTAGCGACCAATGCTGGATCAACCGCGCGGTGCGTGTTCATGGCTTTGTTCTGAACCAGTGAAATAGAATCCAGACCACCGGCCACCATAATGTCGGTTTCGCCGGTCATAATTGATTTCGCGGCAGTGGCGATGGCGTACATGCCAGAGCTGCACTGACGGTCCAGCGTCATACCGCTGACCGTTACCGGCAGGTCACCAGCCAGGCCAGCCAGACGGCCAATGTTCATACCGCCGCTGCCCTGAGTCAGAGCACTGCCCATCACGACATCATCAACGCGTGCTGATTCGATACCGGCTCGCTTGACCGCTTCACGGATAGCATGACCGCCCAGTGACGGTGCTTCTAAGTCGTTGAATGCGCCTTTATATGCTCGTCCAATTGGCGTGCGAGCTGTGGAAACGATGACAGCTTCAGTCATGCTTATTCTCCGCGTTTAAATTGTTTAAAAGATTTACCTTGCTCGGCCAGTTTGGCGAGCAATGGCGCTGGTTCAAACCAGGCCTTACCATAGTCGCCCAGTTGCTCGCGATACTTCAGCATGGCTTCATACACGTTATTCACCCCGATTTCATCGGCGTATTGCATTGGGCCACCGCGATAAACAGGGAAGCCGTATCCGTACACGTAGATCACGTCGATATCACTGGACTTGGCTGCAATGCCTTCATCAAGGATTTTCGCGCCTTCGTTGATGAGTGGATACAAAATGCGTTCAACAATTTCTTGCTGGCTGATTTCGCGCTGCTCAATACCGAGCTTTTGTGCTTCCTGTTTAGCAATCTCTATCACTTCAGGGTCAGGAATAGGCGTGCGGTTGCCCTGCTCGTAAAGATATGTACCTTTACCGACCTTAAGTCCGACGCGGCCCTGTTCAACCAAACGGTCAGCGACTACGCAGTAACTAGGGTCGTGAGCGATAAACTCGCGGCGACCTTCACGTACGAAATATCCGATATCCAGGCCAGCCATATCACCCATAGTGAAAGGCCCCATCGGGAAGCCGAAGTCGTAGATCACCTTATCGATGTCTTCCGGCTTAGCGCCTTCCAGCATCAACCTGTTGGCTTCCCGTGAATAGGCTTCAATCATACGGTTACCCACGAAACCAAAGCATACGCCAACCAGGACCGCGACCTTACGGATCGTCTTGGCCATCTGCATGGCTGTTTTGATCACATCTGGCGCGGTTTTATCAGCTTTTACCACTTCCAGCAGCTTCATTACGTTGGCTGGAGAGAAGAAATGCAAACCGATGACATCCTCTGGACGTGACGTCACAGCGGCAATCTCGTTCACATCTAGCGTAGACGTATTCGTTGCGAGAATCGCACCAGGCTTACAGACTTCATCAAGCTTGGTGAAAACGGCCTGTTTTACGTCCATCTTTTCGAATACTGCTTCAATTACCAGATCCACATCAGCCAGGTCGTTATATTCCGTTGTACCGTTCAGCAACGCCATGCGTGCTTCAACGTCTTCGCTGGTTAGCTTGCCTTTTTTAGCCGAATTCTCGTAGTTACGGCGGATAACCCCAAGCCCCTTATCCAGCGCTTCCTGCTTCATCTCAAGCATGACGACAGGAATGCCAGCGTTGGCAAAGTTCATCGCGATGCCGCCACCCATGGTACCGGCACCGATGACACCCACTTTCTTGATGTCTCTGACCGGCGTGGATTTATCGAAATCTGCGACATGGGATGCGGCTCGCTCAGCAAAGAAGAAATGCTGCTGCGCTCTGGCCTGCGGTGTATTCATGCACTCCATGAATAATTCACCCTCTTTGGCCAACCCTTGTTCAAACGGTAAGTTGACAGCGGCCTCAACGCACTGGATGCAGCGCTCGGGGGCATAAAACCCGCGCGCCTGTTTGGCAATTCCCTTGCGGAACTCGGCAAAAAGTTGTTCTGGAGCCTGCGCTTTGTCGATCACTAATTCGCTTGTCTTTCTAGGCGCTTCACCCTTGGCAAGCAGTTCACCAGCGAACGTCATCACTGTAGCCTGCAGTTCTTCAGGCTTATCTACAATGACGTCGAAAACACCAGGTAAAGTTTTGGCTTTCGCTGGCTTACCGGTGACGATCATGTCCAGCGCTTTCGCTGGTCCTGCCAGTCGCGGAAGACGCTGCGTGCCGCCTGCACCAGGCAGAATGCCAAGATTTACTTCGGGCAAGCCTACCTTGTTATCTGCAAACGTAACCCGGTAGTGGGATGCAAGCGCCAGTTCCAGTCCGCCGCCAAACGCCGGCCCGCTAACCACCGCGATAACGGGCTTGTTAGCGTTTTCAATAAGGTCGAGTACCGCAGGTAAAGACGGCTCAACCAGTCCTTTCGAAAATTCACTGATATCTGCGCCGCCGCTAAATAGGGCTAATGATGACGTCAGAACAATGGCGTCTACTGCGTCATTTTCCAGTGCTTGTGACACGTGTTCGATAAGACCTTTTCTTACCGCCGTAGATAGCGCATTAACAGGCGCATTACTCATTGTGATGACAGCGACATTTTGCTGTAGTTGGCTGGATACGACCGACGAGCTTTGTTCACTCATTGTGACTTCCCCTAGTGGTAAGACCTGACTATAACGGTGTGTCAGTCTAGGACAGCTACCTTAATCAACCAAATTTATTGATTTTATAGTAACTAATAACTCGATGTGATATTGACCCACAACCTATTAACATCGCGCCGTGTACGCCAATGGCAAGCGTATCGGGCATTAAAATACCGTTGACAGCGTCCTTCTGGTCTGTTTTTTTACGAGCCATTAACAATATCGGAAAGCTGATATGGACTACTTACGCACGCCAGATGAACGGTTTGACAACCTGCCTGATTACGATTTTGCACCGAATTATGTACAAGTAAACGATGGCCAAGGCGGCACCCTGCGAATGCATTATATAGATGAAGGCCCTCGTGATAGTGAGGTTGTGCTGATGCTGCATGGAGAGCCATCTTGGTGCTATTTATACCGTAAAATGATCCCTTTGGTTGTTGCCGCTGGCTATCGAGTTATCGCGCCAGATTTGATTGGTTTTGGTCGTTCGGATAAACCAACGAGCCAGGACGACTACACCTACGCGACCCATTTAGCGTGGTTGACTGACGGGCTTCAGCAGTTATCCCTGACCAACATGACTTTGGTGTGCCAAGACTGGGGGGGACTCTTAGGTCTGAGGCTGGTTGCAGAACACTCTGAATGGTTCGCACGTGTGCTGGCAGCCAACACCATGCTCCCGACCGGTGATATGAAACCCAGTGAGGCATTTTTTAAATGGAAAGCTTTTTCTCAGGAAGTTGACGTATTTCCTGCCGCCGGCATCATTAAAGGGGCAACAACTAAGCCGTTAAGTCAGGCCGTGTATGATGCCTATAACGCGCCCTTCCCCGATGAGTCCTATAAAGCTGGTGCTAGAAAGTTTCCCCTACTCGTCCCGGTGTCACCCGATGATCCGGAAACGCTAAGTAACCGCGCGGCGTGGCAAAAGCTCAGAGCATTCAACAAACCCTTTATCACCGCCTTTTCAGACTCCGACCCGGTCACCGCCGGTGGGGATAAATATATGCAGGCCAATATTCCTGGATGTGAGGGACAGGCTCACACCACCATCGTAAATGGCGGTCACTTTTTACAGGAAGACTGTGCAGAACAGCTATCAGACGTATTAATCAAGTTTATGAAAAACAATCCCCTACAAGAGAGATAGAAGGTTATGGATCCGTTATTAGATTTTTCCAATGATGTTGCACTTATCACAGGCGCAGGTTCAGGCTTTGGAAAGCTGCTTGCTGTGTCACTGGCCGAACGCGGTGCAAAACTGGTGCTGACTGATATCAACGAAGATGCGCTGACTACCACGTGCGCTGAAGTCAATAACGTTGGTGGTGAAGTCGCCAGTCTGGTTGGCAACATTGCTGATGAAAAGCTGGCTGAGCAACTCGTCAATACCGCCACTGAGCGCTTTGGCAAATTGACCATCGCAGTAAACAACGCCGGCATTGCACATCAACCCGGCCCATTGCACATGATCGATAGCGATACGTTGAATTCGCAATTCGATGTAAACGTCAATGGTGTATTTTTTGGAATGAAATATCAGGTCATCGCCATGTTAGCTAACGGCAGTGGTCACATACTTAATGTCAGTTCCATGGCCGGTATTGGTGGCGCACCGAAAGGTGCGGCGTATGCCGCGGCCAAACACGCCGTTGCTGGCCTGACGAGAACCGCTGCAGTGGAATATGGACGTAAAAATGTGCGTGTTAACGCAATTTGCCCTTTCTACAGCCCAACCAACATTCTCAATATTGATGGCTATAACACCGATGAGGCACGTGCCCAGTTGGCTCAGGGTTGTCCAATGAAGCGTCTCGGCGATCCGCAGGAAATTGTCAATACCATGTTATTGATGCTATCTCCCGGAAACAGCTATATGAATGGCCAGTGTATTGCCGTCGACGGCGGCGTGTCGGCCTGGTAATCAGGGGCGTTCGCTACTTTAGTCAATTAGATGCCCGCCTGCGCGGGCATGACAATAGGGGGACGGGCATAACAACTTCATCCCGTCGTACCCGATTCAAATGCCGCGTCGTACCCGCAAGCTCTTGGTTGGCACCCCTCATCGTCTTGCCCGCAGCGCTTTTGGCGGGCATCTAAGCCCTCCAAACATGCACACTAAAGTTATCACTCCCTATACCTATGTATCACCTTAAGGATTTTTCCGCATACGTTTCTGCGGTGTAATGCTCCTCGTTGAACGGCGACAGCCGAAATTAAAAACCATGTTGAGGATTACCCCATGAAAAAGTTCACTAAAGCTTCTATCGCCCTTGTTTCTATGTCTTTCCTGTTTGCAGGATCTGCCAATGCCAGCATCGAAGATGCACTGTCAAACATCTGTGCCATCGTACAGGCCGATGACAAAGGCGAACTGCGTAAGAAAATGCGTAAAGTCCAGTCTGACTATCGCCTCAAGCTGCAGGATTACTACAGCGGCGTAACCTGCGGTGGCAACAGCCTTATCCGCACAGCAATGCTGAACAACGCGGTTGAAACTGGCGAGCTGTTAGTGAAGAAAATGCCTAAGTCTGCCCTGGACGAGCCAGAGCAGGATGGAAAAACACTGCAAGCGTGGATTTCAGAGCAGGGCCTTGAAGGCTCACCTATCCACGCTGTTATTCA
>NZ_AUBH01000014.1 GCF_000429145.1 Aestuariibacter salexigens DSM 15300 | reverse complement strand
TCGGTGTTAATTGTCCCAATGAGCGATGTGGTCGTTCATAGTTGTAATCCAGTCTCCATCGCTCAATGATATCTCTTGCCTCGACCAGATTTCTGAACCAGTGTTGATTCAAACATTCATCTCTAAATTTGCCGTTAAAGCTTTCCACAAACGCGTTTTCGGTTGGTTTGCCCGGCCGAATAAACTGCAGGTCTACATTCCGCCATCCTGCCCAGGCCAGGAATGCGCGACTTGTGAATTCGGAACCATGATACCTATTGAGCGAAGCTCTTTAACAAGTAGATTTGTCAAAAACGTCAGCCATCTTCTATCACTTGTCGTGACCAAACAACACGTGGAGAAAATACGATGGCTGACCAAATTCAACATAAACGAAATTTAACGCTTATTGCACTGGATATTGCTAAAAAGCACCACGACGCAAAGGTGCAGTACCCAAGTGGCAAATGTGTATTCGTCCGTATTGAAAACACTTTGGATGGGTATCAACGTCTCTTGGGTATTGCAAAGTCGACGACTGACTCTATCAAAGTTGGCTTTGAACCGACCTCAGACTACCACCGGAATATCGCATACTGGATGCAGCAGAAGGGCATTGAATGCCATTTGGTATCGTCATTATCCTGCGCGAGAGCGCGTGAAATGCTTTATCAGACGTGGGATAAAAATGACCGGAAGGACAGCAGTGTTATTCTGTACCTACTTCAGACTGGTATGTCTCATCCATTTTATGATCCTCTAGTGAATGACACGATGGATATCCAGGAAATATCCAACGCTTATCACCAGATCACAATCGCACGTACAAGATGCTTAAACAGCTTGGTTAACCACAATCTAACCCTTTACTTTCCAGAAGCAGAGCAATTCCTACACAACTCTCGTGCAGAGTGGTTTTGCAAATTTTTACTCAAGTTTCCAATTCCTTACGCTATAACTCGCTATAAACAAGCGACTTTTGTAAAACGTGCATGGGACCTTATTGGTCGAAAGCAGTATAAGCAGGCGTTTCTAGAACACCTGTATGAGATAGCGCAACAATCTATAGCGCTACCTGTCGATTTAAACAGTCACGCCGTTAGCACCTATAAAATGCAGCTTGCGAGATATATTGAACTATCGAAGCTGCGTGTCGAATTAGAAAAGCAGTCTGAAACGTTTCTCCATGAACGAGAAGACTACCAACGCTTACGAACTATACCGGGTGTTGGTGCCATTATTGCTCTGATTATCATTGCTGAGAGCGGCCAGCTGTCACGGTTCAGTCATTATCGGCAATATCTAAATTATTGTGGTTTTAATTTGTCTAGTGTCCAAAGTGGTCAACGTCAAAGTGCGTTCCGGCTCTCTAAACGGGGCAATGCAAGATTGAGATATGCTTATTGGCTGGCCGCGACTGTAGCGATAAGACAACGAGAAAATAGCTTTAGAGCTAAATATGAACGTTACATCAGACAGAATGGTGCCTCACAAGACAGTAAGCGCAAAGCCTATACCGCTGTCGCGGCGAAGCTAGCGAGAGTTGCGCATGCTGTTGTAAAGAAGAACGTGGATTACCATGGTTATTTTGAAGTTAGTCAGGGGACGTAAATCATCGGGCCGTCAAGGCGCTTTGCGACCTCTTAGATAATGCTCTACGCCCCTGACTTTTATTAATGCTGTGTTAAGTCCGTTTGTGCCTCGAAAGAGGACACCCGTATATCATGGTCAGCACAATCTTTACCACAGGGAGCGAGCATTAATGCCAGGAAACTATAATGTCGCTGATTATTGCGAAGGGTATTTTATTATTCAGAAGTTGGTTGACTTAAAAGGTAGTCCGTTGTCGCAAGACAGCTCCTCCGGTAAACCAACATCCGCTCTAAGCCTCTCAAATATCCGTATAAGACGTTCTGAGCTTAGGCTAGTATCCACTTCAATGGCGACAGACTCTCGCGTGTAGTCATCAACCAAGTTAAATACCCTGAACTTTGTGCCGTCATAAAGTGCGTCATGCACAAAGTCCATGGACCAGCGTTGCTTCGGCCTGCTGGCCACTTCAAGCGGCACCTGCCGCTGAGGACCCACTCGACTGCGTCGCTTGCGTCTGGGTATCTGCAACTCTGCCTGCGCATACAACCGCTCGATACGCTTGTGATTAACCGCACCGAACTCACGGCGTATTAATACCGTCAGTCTAGGACTACCAAAGCGCAAACGCTGTTTTGCCAATTCACACAAACGCTGGCTTAGCTGTTCATTCAACATGTTCGGCTTTGGTTTGTATCGCCATGTCATGCGATCCATACCAGCTAGCTTACACGCGCGTCGCTCGCTGATTGTTGTTTTATTCAGCATATGAGTCACTGCTTGGCGGCGTACCGCACGACTCAGTGGTAGTTTCCCTCAAGTGCCGCCTTTAACGCTGAGATATCCAATTCCTTCTCGCCAAGCAATTGCTTCAACTTGCGATTCTCTTCTTCAAGGGACTTCAGCCGTTTAACGTCAGCTGCTTCCATCCCTCCATACTTAGATTGCCAGCGATAGAATGTCTGTTGGCTTATCCCATATTGTCGGCACACATCATCGACTTTAAGGCCATTGTGTTTGCTGTTCAGGATCTTGACGATCTGCTCTTCATTGAACTTGGATTTACGCATTGTCGTTTCCTCTTACTCTTTCAGTTTAGTGAGAAAACTCCCAAATGCGATGGATTAATTCAGTGGGGAAAGGTCAGGGGCGTTAACTTATGATCAAGAAATGCAAAATCTTCACAAAGCAGAAAATATAAGTTTTAAAGATTTTCCGGTTGAGACAACACGGTTACGGTTTTTTGGGGGAACGACTAATCATTGGGGAGGAATGTGTAAGCAATTAGATGAAGTAGACTTTGAGAGAGAGTATGGAGACCTTCCTGGATGGCCAATTTCAAAGAATGAATTAACGCCTTACATGTTAAGAGCACATAAAATATGTGACACGCCAATCCCAAATGAAAAACAGAATGATGCATTCCGGTTTGCGGCCAAGCCTTTAATCGGCTGAAAAGCTCAGCGACAAAATTTGGAAATTGTTTTACTCTTATCGGTATCATACGGATTTCTATTACTTAATTAATTGAGATATCAGTGGATAAACGGAGAGACTTTATGCTCCATTAAAAAATTTAATGTTACCGATAAGTTGCAAGGTAGTATCAGTTAATTCGTAACTCAGAAGTATTAAATATTTTGGTACATCCATTATCCGGTCCCCACTAAAAACTCAGAGGCTGATGTATATCGCTATGTATACATCCTGTATCGGCTTACACAAGAGCTTGATAACACAAAAAAGAGTCGTTTATGAACGTTCTTCCCGGTTTGGCGATATTAAAAATAATCTATCCATAAGTCGTAAGCTTCTTTAAGAATTACCACTCATCATACTCTTGATTACTTTTTGGGTTAACAACTTGTATATACCCCTGTCGAATCTATTGCTACCTATGAAATGTACAAGGCTCACTCTTCCATTAGTAGGATTAGATTTCCAAACCTCCCATTCGGGATTCATAAAGTTTTGATAATCCGGCCACGGCAGCATTTGTGCATTTTTTAGTGATGATATTAGAATGTTATTCGCGGCTTGTTCGCTGCCCCAATTCTCCCAATTGTTTTTTCCAACTAATGCTTCTAGTTCTTTCGAGATGTTTTGCACAATATCATACATACCTCGCATCTTAGGATACCCAGCGAACGCGGCGCAGCCTCGAAGATAGTATTTGAGGTTCACTGACTTTAGCTCGCTGAGGCAACGTTCCGTTTTCACCTGAATATGCCCTCCCGGCCATTTTGAGCTCATATAGCTCATGTACTCGGGGCGAATTTTGTGACTCCATATCGGAGCACCTACCGTAAACGGTATATTTTGAGCTGCCAAGTTATCCACTGTAGGCATAGGTGTCAGGGTGAGGGTGTCGGTGTCTACCTGAATGACATATGACTTTTCAGCTAACTTCGATATATGAACGAGTCGCTCCCAACATCCCCCTGTCGGACAATCGCCAGTATCCACTTCGCTAATGTGCACTATATTTATGTTGGGAATATGTGTCTCGAAATTTTTCCTATCTTCGGGAGTAAGTGACCCATCATCGATGATTTCAACACAACCTTTACCGAAAAAATGAATAAAACTTTTCAAAGCGACCAGTGCCATTAATGCGCCAGAATGGTGGACTAGCGAAACAATTTTTATTGATTCGTCGTAAAAATACTCGCAAGGTTTTGTTTCCAAGACTTTTGAGGCAACACCGTCATAACACCACTTATTGTAACGTCTTGCAGCTGAATCTCTCAGGTTTCGAAAATTGCTAATCATTATTTGTCTCGTTTATTATTATACTTCTGCTCGTTCTTCAGTGTTTGACAATAGCAGTGATTTAAGTTGTCTAATTATATTAAATTTAAGATTTCTCATAATAGCGTTTTATCATACTATGATGCGGGTTTCGAGACTGTTGCATTTGATTTTAAAAAAACAATAACGTCAATTGATATTTATCATTTTTTTCAAGATCTTTATTAGACCTTAGAATCTGCAGTAAAGTCCTAGACGAGCTTACCATAAAGGAGTAGGCTGTCGTATCATGGCTATATAATTAACCCGATGTCAAACAGAAGTGATTTGTTGCAGACTCTACGCTGAGTTCAATAGTTATGTGGGTTTAATGCCACCCGTTTAAATGGATTGATTCAGTCGGGAAATTTAAATGGATTGATTCAGTCGGGAAAGCTCAGTTAAACCCTCAGTATTTATGATAATCCCAATACCCGAGCTATCGCTCACATTATAAATAGTCACCGACTATAACCAAATTCCTCGTAATCTTTTTCGTAAAGCTTGGAAACTATATCCCTTGCCTTCTTGCTAACCTTCGTGTCGCGCTTATTTTCCTTCAATGCTTTATTAACCTTCTTTTCTGACGTGCTAACTTTTTTTAGTGCTAACCTATCCATTAAAAAAAGCTTTGCTTCCTGGACACCGTTATTTTCCAACTTAAATATTTTTGTATGCGGATTTGGTAATATAAAATCTTTTTGTGGTAAAAAATGATTATCCATCCAACCTTTTTTTTTATAGTAATAAGGTAAAATGTTTTTGATGAAAAAATCCAGGGGCATTAATCTGTTTATATTTCTCTCAATATACTTGTGCCAGTTAAACGCGCTAATCGCTTTTTGGAGAGGGTTTCGAACAATAACAAATTGAAAATCGAAAAATTCTTCAGGAAAGAGTATCCGCATCGATTCTGAATCTACATGCTGTGGTGAAGTAAGGTTCCAGTTAAACGACCTCTTTTCTATGACATATTTTTGGTCAAGAAATGCAAGTCTTAGCCCGTCAATTTCGCTTAAAAACGCCTCTATTGCGCTGCCACCACATTTTGGAACGTGAGCGTAATACGCTATATTATTTCTGTATCTTATTATTGGCATCCTTATTTCGCCTAACTCTGTTTGTTTGAAATGAGGCGAATATCAATACCACTCGACGAGCAGGCTTCCAGTATTTTAACAGTTGTGCTATTAAATGAGTTCCAGCTTCTGTTATTCATGACGTAAGGTGTCGACCCTGGTTTAGAGCTGGGCGAATGGAAAGAAAAGATGAGATGCTCTACTGGTTCTAGTTTTAGTACTTTTAGTAATTCCATGTTTTCTTTTAGACTGTAGCCCTCAGCGGATAGTCTGACACGTTTTACACCAAAAATCTTAAGTATAATTTTACCTAATATATTAGAGTTCAAAGTATTCATGAGCTCTGTTGACCTGTTAAGGCGGAGTGAAAGGGGCCTAAATCGACTAATATAACCACAACTATGTGGGATGCGCTGGATACTCTGTTGATTAACTATTTCGTTAGTGTAGCCTGAAAAGTCTGGACCATGTTGATGTCTAAAGTCTGCAAAAGGGGATATGCTTACGTCAACTTTATAGCCCAACTCGTTAAGGATTTTATAACTGTTGTCTCCCACACCATAACGGCCAGCCAGATAAGTAGTAGGCCTGTAACCAACAATCTCTTCAATTTTCTCCGTCAATACCTTTAGCTTTGCATACTCCAGTTCATAGGGTAGGTTGCCAGGATACGAATACTTCTCAGGTACAGGCTCTTCATCCTGAAAAGGTGGGTTAACCCAGGGGTGCAGATGGGTGGCAAATTCAACGCTATCAGAATGGTGAGTCTGAAAATGGCGAATTACTTCCTGGCCTTGCTCTGATGTGACAAAGGCATAGTCCATTGCAAACACAATCTTGGCGCCGACACTTATCAGTTCTTCACAAAATTCTGTGAGTTCTTTGCCGTGCGTTACCTGATTATTTTTTCTGTAGAATCCACCATCCCAATCAAACTCTTCCTCGGTGTGGATAACTATTGAAAGTTTTGTCATATCCCTTCATCGAATCCGTCTTGCTTCAGCTGTTCAGTATGCATGAACCACGCTCATTTTCTCAACTAAAGATTTTCCAGTGTCTTTAATTGTTCAATCTGTTTATCTGCCTGTTCGGTAGGTATGTACAACCATTGAACGTAGGTCTCAATAATATGTTTGATTGCTTCCGTAATCAGCAAATAGCAATGATCTACAGCCTCTTGGCCTTTCCCGTAAGGATCACTGATTGCAGAGTGTCGTCCGAGTCCTTGCGGAATAAAATCAGCGAGATTAAATAGGTAAGGTACATCATAAAATCGGCGCATTGTATCCAGGTTATATTCATCGAAGACAAAAACGATGTCACACGGGTTTAAGTCAGTTTGCTTTAGCCATTTTGAACGATGTTCAAATAAATTGATCCCGAGATTTTCGGCACCAATCAAGCATTCCTCTGGACTTTGTCTGTTCTCGTTCTGGTGGCAGCCATAAGAATGACAGGTAAACGGTAAACCCATATTGTTGATGAGTGTATTGCACACTTTCTCTGCGAAAGGGCTACGCATGATATTGCCGTAGCATACGAATACTATGCGACCTTTTCCCTCGCACTCGTAAAGCGTTCGCATCAGGGAACGCACAAGCTCTTCACCGTGCCCGTCGGAGCGAAACCGAGTTTTAAGTTTGCTCAATATCGCCGAATCCAAAAACTGTTTGTACTCTTCTTTGAACGGGGCCTTGTCGTCTCTGTCGTAACTGTCTACTTTTTCGTTCAGGAAAACATTTAAGAGCGACAACAGTCGTTTGGTAACATAGGCATAACTAACTAATGAGTTTCTCTCCACCGCAATGGCTTGCATCTCAGCACGCATATCGTAGAGGTCATTGGTCAGGCTTCTGGCGAGGGCTTTTTTGTTATATGAACTAACAGGATCGGGTAGGTCGTTGAACTCCCCTAGCAAATACTCAGCATAACATCGCGGGAAGTCGATACCTGCGTGCACTGCCAGAGGAAGAGAGCCCCAGAATCTGGCGTTAACCTCGACCAGTATCCACTTGTGAGTTTCTGGATTTCTTCGAAATTCAAACATGCCTACACCATCAAATGACGTGGCATTGCACATTTTTTCACAGGCTTCGGCCATACTCGGATCGACAGCAATAGCTTTCCTGTAGGAACTTCCGCCGCCTGAACGAGGCTCATTTACCCGTTTATGAGCAAAGATGTATTGGATTTTGCCCTTAGTGGCAAATACCGACACACCTTCACCAATGCCAGTAAAGAACTCTTCGATTAAGAATTCCTCGTCTTCAGAAATGTGAATAATCACGCGCTCAAATGCGCTCTTATCTCTGATTATTTCAACTTTATTTCGCTTGGATAATTTATTTGAGTTAAAGGATTCGACAGGCTTAATCACAAACGGCAAGCCGAATTCTCTGTCAAGCTCTTCAAAAGAGACTTGTTTTATTTTCACTAACTCGCCCTTTGCTACGGGGACGTTGCATTCCAGAGCAACTTTTTTAGTCGAGAATTTATCAAACAGATTTTCGAGTACTTCCATATTTGGAAGCGCCAATTTGGTTTCTTCAGGAAATGCTTCTTGATTCTCAATGAGTGGAAAGATCGCACGTTCATCACAAGGAATGACCAGATCATAGTGCTCGGCGCAGGTGACCTCGATCACCTTCTCAATCCATTGCAGCTGCGTGTATGCCTGATAGTTGAAATACCATGCCTGTTTGATATACACACTCTCGAGTGCAGGGGATGTTCTGTCATAGCAAATTACATGGATGTCGAGCCCCATTTTGCCTAGTGAGCGTATTACACTCAGAAAGCTGCGAGTGTCTTCACCAATAACAAGAGCTTTACGCTTGCGGGTACTCATAATTTTATGACCCCAAATATTGCATCAAGGCCTATTGGGGAAAGGTCAACTCTACTTACTATTTTGTGGTCGACTAAATCGACTACCAGTAATTGTGACGACTGTGCGCTGTCCATGACCCGTTTTGAGCTACGCAGTGCAGAAACACCAACGACGACTAGTCGCTTGTTTAGCGCACATATTCCTCTATACCAACCGCGAATATGTGGTGAAAGTTTTGCAAGATTGACTTCGTTGGTATGTCTGCGAGTTCTGGCATCATAGCATTTGATCAAACCATTCACGGTGGTAAACATTAGAACGCTCTGACTCAATACACCATCATGGACTAGGTTATCGCCAATAAATATTCTCTCATTTGGATCGCTTAGCTTTATCGCATCCATAAAGTCACAGCGAGTAACCCAAACTTCATTATCAAGCTCAAAGCAGTAATTCGGATGTGCGATGTGAGGTTTTGTTGATGGAATAAGTCGGTAATCTTCTTTTCTCGGTCTACTCAATAACCCTGAAACAGTTGGAAAGTAATCCAGTATTTGCCCGTGTTCATCAAGTTTTATGACTTCATCTCGTCCCGTATTAACGGCATATATGATGTTGCCCTTCTGTATTACGTGATGGATATCATTAAAAGTAGGGTGGGATATACTCTGTAATAAATTGAAATTTGTTAAATCGTATTTTTTGATTGTTGTTTCGGTGGGCACAAGCAATGCATTGTTTGATGTGACAGATGCCGACTTGAAAACACGGTTGGTATTCTCATGCAACGTGTCGCCCTGTCCACTGTATTCGACTTTTATGTCATAAGTACACTCACCGCGCTCTGAAAAATTCAACTGAGCTATGATGCCTCTGTCATAGGTTGGCCCCGTTATTCTCTTTGATAATGAGCCGCCACTTAGTATGACTTGGGTATTGGCCAGCACATCCAATGAGGCAGTTCGACGAAAGGAGCTTTTGAATACTCGAGCCTTATTTAGTAGCTTGTTCTTGAAATTATCTCTGTAGAATCGGACTAACTCTATAGGACGGCTGCTATCTGACAGTGAAAGCTTGTACCTTGATTCACCCCCCATAAAATCATAAATCTTTTTTCCGGCGTTCAGATAGTATCGTATTGCAAGAAAATGCGCGACGAGCCCCGGTCTTGCTTGGCTTGCATCATTTTCATAAACATTCGATGAAAGATAAAAACGAATGATAGGACCCTCTACAAAGTTGTAAAGGTAAGAAATGATGTTGTCGCCTGCTGAAATACGCAGTATGTCGATCATGTCCTGTTCAAATGCGTTACGAATAAATCGTTCGTGAAATTGTACGAATTGAGGATTGGTAAAACCACTTCCTACACGAGTACCAGTCCATCGCTTTATATGGTGAGGTGCTGCATCACTAATCCATGATAAAGCCGTCTCTGTAGAGTCTGCTCTTTCGATCGATAAGGTACCCAGATCATTGAATTCTTTCAGGCTGCGTTTTATCTGATATCGTGTGTTTCTTGATAATGAGGCTAAATAATCACTGTCACTTTTATAGTTCACAAGATTTACGTAAAAGCACTGGCTCAACCATTCTGTTCTTTCAATTAAAGGGTGTAACTTGAATGCAGAGACTGCATCTTTGCATGATGCACCAATGACAAACTCATTCCACTGCAGGTTTGCCACACAGTAATCGATAAGAGCAAGCCTAGCTTCTTTGACGTAATCCTTATGCAGTAAAAAATCGTTGTATTCTGTCCATACTTGGTCCAATTCCTGTTTGCCGCTTCGATGGAGGAAAGCCTTCTTCGTATTAATCCCTTTTGTGAATGAAACTATTCCGCACCCGACGGTCTTAACGTTTAATGTAGCTACCAAAATAAGTGTATCGTCTCCACATGTCTTTAACATAGCCTTAATCCATGGCCAAGATAAGAATGTTGAGGCGTTTGACTCTTGGAACAAAGTGCTCCAGATGCGTTTAAGATCTTCGGTTCCAAGCGCTCGGGCTTCAAGTTGTTTTATTTCTATTTTTTCGGCCAACGCATTTTCTCTTGAAGATGTAGACTAAGGCATAAAGACGCTACCTTATTTTCATAACTACAGTAAATCAAAATATAAAGCATGATGCATTCGTGTCATTGCAATAGTTCAAATGTGCATCCCATATATGCTTTGAAGGTCATCATCTAGCTTAATTCCATTGATTATGCAGAGGTGAATAAGCCACAATACACAAAATTTACTTGTAGAACATCGGATGTACAGGATGGTTATGAAAAGAAATACCCTTTTTTCACTCGCAATATTGATCATGGCGGGCTGCCAGCCAGCCAGTTATGAAGAAAGAGTAGAACGAGCAAAAGTAACAGCTGATGGTAACGAGCGGACTATTCTTCTTAAAAATTTAGCCGCTGAGAATCCCAAGAGTGCTGAAGTGCGTTTTTTACTTGCAAAGGAGCTGCACTCAGTTGGGGACGTGCCTGGCGCGACTAAAGAATATGAATTTGCGCTCAGAAATGGATATGAGGTTAACGAGATTATAATTCCGCTGTTAGAGCTCTATCGGCTGCAAGAGCAGAACGAGGAAATCTTGTCGATGGATGAGTTTGCAAGTGCGCTTAAACCTGATACGCAGGCTGCGCTGAACTTTTATTTGGGGCTGTCTAATCTGAGACTTGCTAAAACAGGGCTAGCTAGCGTGTATTTCAAAAGAGTCTATGAAGTTGAAGATAACAACTTCTATGGCTTAATGGCCAAAAGTTACCTGAACTGGATTCGAGGTGACTTTAGAGCAGCACTAGATTTGGTAGCTAGCGCGTTAGAGCTTCGCGATAATCACCCGGAGGCACTGGTCACAAAAGCGCAGCTTCACGTGAATCGAGGAGAATACAATAGTGCGATTGACGAATTGAACAAGGCCTATAATCTTACAATAAGAAGTCATTTAGTGGACATTCTGCTCGCCAAGCTTTTGCTCCAAAACGACAGACTTAATGAAGCAGAAAGACACGTAAATTATCTTCAGAGCAAATTCCCTGAACTCATCGCCGTCAATCAGCTATCCGCGCTTTTAGCGTTTAAACAAAGCAACTTTGAACAAGCTAAACAATTTTCTGAAACTGCCCTTCAAGGCGGAGATGATGACCCAATTACACGAGTTATTGCAGGCACTGCTAACTATCAATTACAGCGATATGAGCAAGCGTTGCAGGCACTAGAGCCTCTCGAAGAAGAACTGATCCCAAGTCATCCAGCTTTCCAGCTCCTTATCGCAACACGTGCGCGAATATATGAGACGAAAAAAGATGGAGCAGCGGCAGATGGCGTCAAGCTGAATGCAAATGATGCAAAATTGTTAGCTTCCTCAGGAATAAAGTTGTTGGCAAGAGGTGAAAACATGGAAGCCAGCGCCATTGCAACTAGTCTGGCGAATGCTGATGTTGACGATAAGCAAGCCCTGCTTCAACTTGGTATGCTTAAAATCGGACTTGGAGATTTTTCAGGTTTGGAGACGGTGTCTTCTGTCCTATCTGACTCGAGAGGAAAGAGCAAAGATAACATCGAGTATCTAATTGCAGTTCTCATGTTAAGTAAAGATTTTGACGAAGCACTTAATCAACTTGAATCAGCACTACAAAATGAACCTGACTCTACTAAATTGTTATCACTTAAGGCGAGAGTATTAGTGGCGTCATCTCGTGTGGAAGAAGGTGAAGCTCTATACGCGAAAGTGTTAAAAAATCAGCCTGATAACGAGCTGGCGCAGTCGTACTTTGCAGAGAAATATATTTCGACTAGAGATTACCTGAGAGCGAAGGAGGCGCTTTTAAGTATTCTAAATTCCAACCCTAATCATTTGCCATCGCTAAGTAAGCTTTTCTTTATAGCGAAGGAAACTGGAGATACTTCAAAACTTGAGCCTTTTATTTTCGGCGCATATGAAGCTAACAAAAACGTTATAGATTACCAGATATTAGCTGCTGCACTGCACGCTGAAAATATGCAAGCAGAGAAAGTGTTAAAGGTCTTGAATCTTGAAAGTTTAACGCAGCAATCTCCCAACCTTGCCTGGCGGTTATGGATTGACTCTACTGCATATTTGGGAAGAGTGAATGAGTCCCAAGAGGGCGCGCTTTTATGGTTGAAAAGTAAACCCACTTCAAGAGAAGCCCTGTCAAAAGCGCTTTTCTTGTATGAAGTGGATGGCCGAATAGGTAAAGCACTTGAGATATTAGATACATTTATCGAAAAAAATGGAAACACTGACTTGTTGTCAGTGCTAAGGATTAATTATCAAATTCAGCTCGGGAATGTTGAGCTAGCGTCAGAGTTGTTTAATGCCATGCCTGAGCCAGTTCAAAACTCGATGCCTGGGCGCGGGTTGCTAGGTCGATTATTATTGAAAAGAGGTCAGCCTTTAGAAGCTCTTCCACATCTCCTCGCCTCTTATGCCGACAGTACTAATCACCTGGTGACGGGGTCTATAATCGCCGCTTTTGCATCTACCAGGCAATTCGAAAAGTTGGAAGGGTTCTTGGAACAGCACGTTGAAAATAACTCATACGATGCAAAAAGCCGTCAAGTATTGGCTGCTTATTTTTCAGAAACAGCCCCTGAAAAAGCTTTAGATCACTATACGGTGTTGTTGGAACAACTGCCATTCGATACTGATGTACTCAATAATTATTCATGGACGTTAGCAAAGCTTGGCAACTACGAAAAAGCACTTTCAATTATAGGGCCCGCTTTAGAAAACTCTCGACAAGCGAAGTACTTAGACACTTTAGGCTTTATTTATCTTGGGCTAGAAAGATACGAGGACGCCATTGCACAATTCAAAGAAGCGTTAAACAAGGAGCCTGAGCTCGTTGAAACGCGTTTGCTTTTAGTTGATGCTTTTATACAGGCTGGGAAGGTAATTGAGGCGAGAGAATTGTTAGAGGGCATCAATGTTACAACAGTCAAACAAAAGGATTATTTAGATAGGCTTAAAAACGCTATCTAAAGTGTCTGATTTTTTTACACATTGATTCTGTTAATGGGTTGGATGTTTTTTAAAAGTTAATGAAATCAATGGTTTGCGATTTTGGCATGTCGGTTGCATTGTGTTTGGATGTGTTAATCAACCAAGACTTTTGAGGTCATAAAATGAAAAAGTTTCTAATGGCGACAGCCGCCACAGCATTATTAAGCGCAAATGCAGTTGCCTCTATCAACTTCCCTGGTGGTGTCTCGCTAATCCCTGACACTAGTCTGGATCTTGATCAGGGCGACGGTAATTTTTCTGAAGATTTTCGTTTCATTCAATGGTGGGACAACTCAGCCACTGCAGCTTCAGCAGACGCGCTTACTACACTCAACCCGTTGGACGCTGCAAACTGGTCTTTGAACGGTATTGGTAGAATCGGAACTTCTGACACTGGAACCGGTGAACTTTATTGCGCATCATGTGAACTGACCGTGCAGTTTGGTGGTATCGGATTGGCTTTCATAGAAATCGATAATCCAGCGCTAACTGCTTTGCTTGGTCCGAACTATACACAGCAGCAGTTGGAAGCTCTGGCTAATTTGATTGGAGCTCCGACTACAGTTTTGGCACCTGATTTAGTGCTGTCTAGCAGTTCTTTCCTTAATGTTTACATTGACCAAACACCTGATTTTGACATTGGTTCAGTGATGAACGATGGCACTGTGTCTGCGGCAGAAATTGCAGCTGCAACCAATGATGATCTTTGGTTGAAATTATCTTTCCAGGATATTGACGTAAACCCTGATAACTTTGGCGACGGTGTATTTGGTTTGTCAAATGCTAATACTCAATTCGCACTCAACGTTGTCCGTGACGGTACCGCTTTGGCGCAGGATAACTTTGTAGACAATGTAATCAGAGATTTGAGTTTGGGTTTTGACGACTTTGTCGATCTGATTGGTTTCGACCTTGGCGCTGTGTTCAATAACGGTGGGTCGGACTTATATGCCTCAAACGGTGCAGGTACATTCTCTGGAGTTGCCGTTTCAGCTCCTGCATCTCTTGGCATGGTTGGTTTATCACTGTTGCTGGTTGGTGCTGCCGCGCGTCGCCGTAAGTTTACAGCATAGTAAGCTGCAAACAGGGCTGGTTGTTTAACACAAGCAAGTCCTAGTAAATAGTTGGAAACTCGGGCGACATGCCCGAGTTTTTTATTTGTGGTCTCTCAAATAAGCTTTTATCGAACGCTGCATTTTGTATTATCGAACTATTAATGCTGTGGTTTTGGGTCAATTAAAGCGCCGACCTAGTTTATGGCTAAACGGTGTACTTGGTTTCTGTATAAAGCAGCAAACAATTTGTTCCGTGAAATAACTAGCGATCATTTTTAGGTTTGATTGAGTCCGACAGGCTTTTATCGAACCATATATGGCAAATATGTAAAGACTGCAAATGAGGGGATTACAAAGTGACTGGCATTAATCGGTACCGGCCAGATATAGATGGGTTGAGATCTTTTGCTGTTTTATCAGTGATAATATTCCATCTTGATAAAACACTACTCTCGGGAGGTTTCGTTGGCGTAGACATTTTCTTCGTGATCTCGGGTTATTTGATCACACTTCATATTCTCCGCGATTTAAGCGCTAATTCGTTCTCAATCACTGAGTTTTACGTCAGACGTATAAAACGCATTATTCCCATGATGTTGGTAGTTGTTGCGTTCACCCTTGTAATTAGCATGATGATCTTCAGGCCTGAAGATACTCAAGACGTTGCAAAATCAAGTATTGCCTCTATTGCCTCTCTCGCTAATGTTTACTTTTGGTTGTTTCTAGAAGCTAGTTATTTTGCCCAAGACAGCTACGAGATCCCTCTTTTGCATCTTTGGTCTCTAGGTGTTGAGGAGCAATTCTACATATTTTGGCCTCTTTTCATGATGCTAATGTTTAGCATTTCTCGAGGAAAGCTAACCTTAACCGTAATTTCACTATTGATGATAGCGTCTTTCACGTTTGGACAATTATGGCATTCCATTTCATCTTCGTTCACTTACTACATGTTGCCATCTAGAGCAGGAGAGTTGATGATTGGCGCTATTGTTGCTTATGTTGTTTTCAAGCGGCCATCATTCAACTGCTCTAAAATCTTGCTAGAGTCATTAGCAACGCTAGCAATTGCTATGTTGATTTACTCATTAGTGTTCTTGTCTGAAAAAAATGTATTTCCCGGGTTTTACGCGGTAATACCGACTCTAGGCGCAGCGATTATCATATTTGTCGGTCACTACGGGACTAGCTGGACAACAAAACTTCTTGCTCACCCCGTTTTGGTCTCTGTGGGATTAATATCTTACTCCGCTTATCTTTGGCACTGGCCCCTTATTTCATTCATTCACTATGCTGAATTTGAGATAGATCTATATGTCGGGACTGGTCTATTTGTTCTCACATTGGTGCTTGCGAAATTAACATTTGAGTTAGTTGAGAAGCCTGCAAGGAGATTTAAGGCAAGAACGTCAAGTGTCTTTCTTTATTATTTCGCAGCTCCCGCAGGTGCATTACTTGCTCTTAGCTTTTTGGTATTTCGATCTGACGGATTCTTCATGCATTACAAAGGTGATGAACTGAGGACTATCAGTGAGAGAAGCAAGGCCGTATATGAGTATGAGTACGCTTGTCAGGAATTTGTGCTCGACGTTAATCATCTTAAGAAGGGCGAATGTACGCTTGGCCAGGGAAGTAATCTCAATGAGCCAGATATACTGCTCTGGGGAGATTCTAACGCTGCGCATTACATCGGAATGATTGGGGCGTTCGCTAGATATGAAAATCTCTCGCTTAAGAACCTTCAGCATTCTAGCTGTCCCCCAATTATTTGGTCTCCGAGTGGTTACGTACCGCCCAAAAGAGAAGAAACCTGCTCTAATTCCCTTGATACAATGGCAGAAGCCGTTAAGCGCTTTGATTCGATTGTGATTTCGGCTGCCTGGATAGACTATGTAAACTATAACTCTGATTTTCTTGAAGTGTTTTTTCAATCAGTAGATGACCTTTTATTTAGCGGAAAACGCATACTTATTTTGGGACACATTCCTCATATTAGCGGGTTCGATAGAACGTGCGATGAAAAATCAGTGTTAATACCAACTATCAAATGCGAACGACCACAGCCCACACCATTGTCAAAAGACATTTTGAATATAAACGCCTCTCTTCATAAGTTTGCAGAGTCTAGAAAGGGCGTTGAATACTTTGATGTGGTTGACTACCTGTGTGGTAGTAACGGTTGTGCCGCGTATGATTCTGAAGACTTTCCTCTATATTTCGATTCAACGCACTTATCCATGGCCGGTTCGTGGAGAATTGGAGAAAAGGTAATCGACAAATTAGACGGCGTACCACCCCAATTCTTCGAACTTATTGCTAAATAACTCAATCACTGTCGATAGTTAGGCGCCTAAATTTCTAAATGAATTCTACTAGCTCACGCTAGTTAGTTTTTTAGCTGTGACCTAATATCTTTTTGAATGTGCGCAAACATCGTTTTAAATCCTGGCGACAAGCCTTTATACAAAAGCGAAGGATTGATATAAAACGGAGCGCGTTTACCGTGATAATCAACGACGGGGCCTATCTGTTCAAACTGTATACCTACAAAACGCATACTGCGTGCCAGTCTTGGCTCCATCATTACATAGGTATGTTTGATATCTTTACAAACGATGTATGCAGCGGCGCTAAAATATAGCCCTACAGCAATAAAGGGAAAACAGCGTAGCTCGGTTACTGAAAAAGTTTGCTGATTAATTCCGCCAACGGCTGCGCCATCAAATTTATCCATCTGACGACGCCTGAACGCTGCAGGTACTGCGAGACGAGATACTTCGCAGACCTCATGTCGAGGAAATTGACTAGGATTAAGTTTGTTGTCAGTGATTGAGTTTAGGCAGTACTTTTCTATTGGTAATTGATGCGAGTCTTCCTGAGGTGTCACGATTCTCACAGTACCTGCATACGCATTACTGTTTCTGTGTTGTATCAGTCCGTGGACTGAGAATGCATCGAAGTCATCAATTTCCTGCTGCTGGCGGTTAGTGGGCTCAAACGATAACTCTTCGCAGTATACGCCGTGTCGAATTTTGAACACCTCGGTCTTTAACGTTTCATCAAACGCCAGGACGGGTGAGAGATAGCTCGAAAAATGTGAAGATATATAGTTAGCTTCTTGCAGCTTTTTATAGCCCTCTATTAGTTTTCCTACTTTCGAGCGGTTCCCTGTTACTTTGATAAGTAGGTCCAACCAACTTTTGCTATCTCTTGACTGCATGCTTACTCGCCTACCCATATTGGTTTCCATTTGATCTACCGTATGATGCCGTCCACGCTATTTTTATATTAGCAGCTTATTCCATATGGTCGACAAGATATCATCGTATTCTTATAAGTGGGGGGAATATAAGAAACAAATTTAATGTATGTGGCTTCTTAGCAGATTTATTAAGGCTTTATTGCCATTTGGGTTCAAATGGATCCCATCCTTTGAGCTGAACTTATCAAGGAGTTGCTCTCCATCCGACAATGCTGAAAAGGCATCGACATAGTGAACATGTGTATATTTCTGACTGATTTGCTTCAGTGCGTCATTAATGTTCCCTATGCGTTTATTATATTCCTCACTGTTTTCGAATAAAGGTGAAGTTGGAAGAAGAGAGCAAAGAAGTAATTTATCTAGGTTCCCGGCAGTTTCTATTATTCGTTCTATGTTTTCTGCAATTTCGTTATCTGTTCTTCTGTTAAGGTCATTAAACCCTATGAGAAGAAACGCCCCCCGAGCAGGATTTATTGAATGGTGTTGCAAACGTCTGATTACACCTTCTGTTGTATCTCCACCAATACCAAAGTTATATGCGCCGCGAGTTATTTCAGGTACTGCAAGCCCTTGTACATGGCTATCACCAATAAAAAGAAAACCATCCGCGGAAATATTCGCGCTCATTCTGGCCTGAAATCCGACATGATGATAGTAGGCGTCTGACAGCTCCGGAGCATGCCCGCCGAGATAGTCTCTGATCACTATGTACAGCTCAGATTTTACGAAAAACGCACCCAGTAAAATGTGAATGAAAAGAGCGTATAACCAAATAATATTCTTTTTCGTAATTAGTGTGCTTAAAAATACTCTCATATTCTGGTATTCGAGGCTGATTTAAAACAGAATTTAATTATCATTTCGCTATTATCGGTTTGTATATGAACTCACGCTACTTGTTTCGAAAAATCGCATATGTGGCTTTACTTTTTCATTGTTTTTGCATGTCCAATGCCCAATCAGAAAGCCTCGTAGACACTGCAGCAAAAGTCACAAAGTCTGTGGTCGCTATTGGTCTATTCACACCATTGGAAAGTAGAGCTCCGAAAATATTAGGCAGTGGCTTTATAGCTGGTGGTGGGAAATATGTTATCACTAACCATCATGTGGTTGAGCAGATGTTAGATCCTACTTTTGTCCAGTATTATGTTGCATTGCATGGTTATGCGAAGGATGTAAGACAATTCAAACTCGAAGTCGATGCCATCGACCCCAAACATGATATCGCCATATTGCGCGTGACTGAACCATGGCAAACCGAGTCACTATCTCTTCGAACAGGTGAAAAGCTCTCTCCTCCGGGTACTGAAGTTGCAATTACTGGATATCCAATTGGTGCTGTACTGGGACTGTATGCGGCAACTCATAGGGGAATCGTCGCAACTGTTGCGCCAGATATTATACCTAGACAAAGTGTAGACAGTCGGTCTGTTACTGACCTTGAGCGTCTAAAATCACCTTCATTAATCTATCAGCTAGATCTTACCGCCTATCCAGGCAATTCTGGCAGTCCACTATATTTGGCAGAAACAGGAGAGGTCATCGGTATCTTGAATAAAGTACTCTTGAGTAGCACCAGAGAGAGTGCATTAACTAATCCCAGCGGAATTAGCTATGCGATTCCTGTTCAACGAATAATGGATTTAGCAAAAGAGAACGATATTGAGCTGTAACAATTGAGATAATGATGACTCAACATATAGTGTCAGTTATTTTTACACAATAATAATTTTTGATGATGTGTTGTGATTTATTTCCATAAAAAACAATCGCTTGTATTGGTGGAATGAATTATGCAAGTAATTGGTTAGTATAAATTGCAAGTTTACACACGGTGTTACGTGAACCATTCGGTAGAGCTATGGTACTATCGGCCCGTGGATGATTTAGAGGTAGTGCATTAATGGATACAAAGAATCCCAACGAAGAATCAAAGTCGGTACATTCTTCTAAGACGCGCAGGCAGTTTTTAAAGAAGGCCTCCGCGGGTGCAGTTATAACATCTTTACCGGCTAAGTCGGTGTGGGGCGCATGCTCTGTATCTGGCGCCATGTCAGGGAATGTATCTGCCGTAGAATCGGGTCGTCATGAGTGCGAGCCTCCTGGAATGTCTGGTGGACGGTCGCCCGGTGGATGGTATAACGGTACGAACGGCTTGTATTTAATTGCTACCGGTCAGCGCTCACATGGTAATCCATTTGCCAAGTTTAAAGCGGTGTTCACGGAGTTAAATAATGATCCTGACGCCTACGAGTGTTACAAGAACCATGTGATTAGTGCGTTCGGTTTAAATCTATTCGATGGCTCTTTAGAAACGCAAGCACTGATCAATCAAATGAACGCACTTAACACTAACTTTGTCGTCCAAGGCTCATGGACTGTGTTGGATGCGATGGTCAATGGCGCAGCGGAATGGCACTTGGCAGCAGCGTTCTTGAACACCTACTATCAGTTATATGACGGTGTTTATACTTCTAACCAGCCTTCAATTATTGAAGCGCAGGCAGTAGTCAAGGCTATTCTGGCGGGGTATTTGACTGCGGTTCAAGGTGGAGCGAGTACTTTGGGATGGTTCAGTGACGCTAACATGGGTTACGACGATAACACCAACGATGATACCGATATTGTCCTGAGTGCCTGTGCAACGATTTAAAATAACACAGTCTTTTAATTAAGCGTATGTCGAAAGATTATGAACATTTGAGCCTAACCCTCGCTACTAATGCGAGGGTTATTATTTTAGATGGGGGGAAATCTTGCGCTTTCTTTGACTGCGCCTCTGGTGATACGTTATTCGTCAAGTTTGATAGCGCTGTAGCAGAAAGGTCCATATCTCAGTGTGGAAGCGAATCGAAGATTGAGAATATTTTCATTAAATTTTGTGAAAAACCGGACGCTGAAAAGGTTAACATGCTGACACGGTACGGATTGTTAAAATAAGAGCTTGTGAAGAGTATTGAAACAGGGTTGTATAAGTTCTTAGTTACAGAGCAACCATCCGCCATAAAACAAAACGTTGACCTTATGTACGGAGACGCACTGAGCGACCGTCAATGGGATTACGCAATATCCATCAAGCCTTCCTCTTACCTAAGAAAACACTTTTTTAAAAACATCTTATTTTATTCAGATCTCCACTCGCCCTTCAAACCCCTGCCGGCAAATCAGGCATACCCATTATTAGAGTGGGGTATGAATTGGGTAATCGCAGCGCACGACTACAATCACTTAATTATTCACTCTTCTGTTTTGGTTAAGGGCGATTCAGCCATACTTTTCCCTGCCAGCCCTGGCTCTGGAAAAAGTACATTAACAACCTTTCTGGGGTTATCAGGATGGCAGGTCTTTTCAGATGAGATGGCCATCATCGATTTGCAAACCCTAACTGTAAAGCCGCTTTTTCGACCTGCATGCATAAAGAATGAGTCTATTGAGTTAGTTAAAGAGTGGTTCCCAGACGCGGTGATGACGCCTGCCTGTCATGATACGACGAAGGGCACGGTGGCACATGTAAAAATCCATTCCTGGGAACAATATTGTCAGTTTAGCCCTGCTGAAATAAGAGGGGTAGTTTTCCCTGAATACAAGAGCAATGTAGAGTTGGAAATTTATACGCTTAGTCAATTACAAGTTTTTGAATCATTCACTCAGCATGCGTTTAACTATCATGTGATGGCAGAAGCTGGTTTTAATGCAGCGTCTAATATCGTCAAAAATGTTAAGGCTTTTGAATTAAAATACAATGACTTGGGATTCTTAAGTGAGTTTCTCGAAGAAGAAATACTAGCCGAATAATATGTCAGTTATCTCCAGCCACGTTTTTTTCTATCTTAAAAAACCAACTGAATGTCATGCACTCAGTCTGGAGGAGTGGGCTAAGTTAATTTTAGTGCTACGTGAAACCAAACTACTCGCAAGTTTTGGTTTTCGCGCGGAACATCAAGGCTGTTTTTCAAGTTTTCCGAAATATGCTCAAAAGCACATAAAAAGTGCCATGGTTTATGCGGATAGGCAGAAGCAGCAAATTAAGTACGAAGCAATTAAGCTAGAAGAAACATTCGGAGCACAAAGCATCCCCTTTTGTTTGATGAAAGGTGCGGCGTATGTTGTCAAGAATGAACGTTGCAGTGAAGGCAGATTGGTTTCTGATATTGATGTGCTGGTGAGAAAAGAAGATCTAATTGCGTCGGAAAGAGCGCTTAAACTTGCAATGTGGCAAACGAAAAAGCTCGATGACTACGACGAGAAATACTACCGAGAGTGGGCGCACGAATTGCCTCCGTTTTTTCATCCGCTAAGAGGCACTGTGTTGGACGTGCATCATAACCTTTTCATGGCGATTAGTGATAAAGCGCCCAATATTGACGAGTTTTTAGAACACAGTGAAAAGGTATCTGAAAACGGTTCGGTTTTTAATTCGCCTGAAATGATAATGCACAGTTGCATTCATTTGTTTGCAAATGAAGATATGTGCTCCGCTTCTAGAGACCTTTTCGACTTGTTCTTACTGACTAATGAACTAGATGAAAAACAGTGGTTGCGATTAATTGAGTTGGCAAATATAACTGGTTTTACGTTAGAGCTATATTGCTTGTTAACGTGCCTCGTTAAATATTTTGATGTTGAATTGGTCGGTGCAGCTTTTTATTTTGTAAGTGAGTGCAAACATAAAAATCGCTATCGGTTTTGGTCAGTAGTATATGCAAGAGCCGTTTTGCCCATTCATCCTTTAGTCACTAAGCCTGCAGATGATGTGGCACGATTTGTGGTTTTTTGTCGCGGGCACCTTTTAAAAATGCCATTATCACTCCTGATAAAACACTTAGCCGTAAAGTCATACGTTGGTTTGTACAAGGGCATAGCTGGCAAATTTTCTATGGATTCTTAAAAGAGCTTTAAAGATGAAGATTCTCGTCACCGGCGCTGCCGGATTTATTGGTTCGCATGTTTGCTTATCATTGCTGGAAAGAGGCGATGAAGTTATTGGTATCGATAACCTAAACGATTACTACGACGTGAACCTGAAGCTTGACCGGGTAAAACGCATAGAAAATCATGACAATGCAGTCAATTTCACTTTTACCAAGGTGGCAGTAGAAGACAGGCCCGCCATGGAAAGATTGTTCGCTGAGCAAAGGTTTGACAAAGTGGTGCACCTTGCCGCACAGGCGGGTGTGCGATATTCACTTGAAAACCCTCATGCGTATATCGATGCCAATATCGTAGGCTTTATGAATGTCCTAGAGGGGTGCCGTTGCAACGACGTTCAACACCTCGTCTATGCATCCTCTAGTTCCGTTTACGGTGCAAATGAATCTATGCCGTTTTCTGTGCATGATAATGTCGATCATCCTGTGTCTTTGTATGCGGCGAGTAAAAAAGCTAATGAGTTAATGGCCCACACATATAGCCATTTATATAACTTGCCGACGACTGGACTGCGCTTTTTTACTGTTTACGGGCCATGGGGAAGACCTGATATGTCTCCCTTCTTATTCGCTAAAGCGATATTTGAAGAGAGGCCGTTAAAAGTCTTTAACTATGGTAACCATCGTCGCGACTTTACTTATATCGATGACATTGTTGAGGGCATAGTTTGCACGCTGGACAATACGGCAACGGGCAATCCTGATTGGTCTGGTGAGAATCCTGATGCAGCCTCCAGTAAGGCGCCTTGGCGTGTATATAATATTGGCGCACAAACCCCTGTTCACTTACTCGAATACATCGAAACTATTGAACAAGCTGCAGGCAAAACGGCGCAGAAAGAGTTGCTACCTATGCAGCCTGGAGACGTACCTGATACTTACGCCGATGTTGAGGCTCTGGTGAAAGATACGGGTTATCGTCCTAAGACTGATTTGAAAACAGGTATCAAAGCATTTGTAGAATGGTATAAAGACTACTACAAAATCGAAACAAATTAAGTTGGGATGGAATTACTATGAAAAGAAAAGGGATCATTCTCGCCGGTGGTACAGGCAGTCGTTTACATCCACTGACCATGGTTGTTAGTAAACAGCTGATGCCAGTGTACGACAAGCCGATGATTTACTATCCCATCGCCACGCTCATGCAGGCGGGCATTACAGATATTCTGATTATCTCAACGCCAGAAGAGCTGCCTCGCTTTGAAGCTCTGCTGGGTGATGGTAAAGCATGGGGTGTCAACTTTTTTTACACCGAACAGCCTTCCCCTGATGGGCTGGCACAAGCCTTCTTGTTAGCCGAAGACTTCCTGAATGGCGCCCCTGCAGCGTTGGTGTTGGGTGATAATTTGTTTTACGGCCATGACCTGATGCAGTCGCTTAAGCGTGCTAATCAACAAGAGTCTGGCGCGACCGTTTTTGGTTACCACGTTTCCAATCCGACCGCCTATGGCGTGGTGGATTTTGATGAGACCGGTAAGGCCATCTCGATTGAAGAGAAGCCCAAGCAGCCTAAATCCAACTACGCGGTGCCGGGGTTGTATTTCTTTGACAGTGAGGTGGTGGAATGCGCCAAGCGAGTCAAGCCATCCCCTCGAGGCGAGCTGGAAATCACCGATGTCATTCAGCAATATCTGGACAAAGGCACCTTGCAGGTGGAGATTATGGGCCGCGGCACGGCCTGGCTGGATACCGGTACCCATGACAGTCTGCTGCAAGCTGCGCAGTTTATTGAAACACTGGAAAAACGACAGGGCCTGAAAGTGAACTGCCCGGAAGAAATCGCGTACCGTTTGAAGCTGATTTCAAAAGAGCAACTGATTGAGATAGCCAAACCGCTGGTTAAAAGCGGCTATGGCGAATACCTGATTAATCTGACGAAAACCCGAGTCTTTTAAGTTTATGCAAGTAATTGATACATCCATCGATGATATTAAAGTCATCGAGCCGAAAGTCTTTGGCGACCATCGTGGCTTTTTTATGGAAACCTTTCGTGATGACTGGTTTAGAGAGCAGGTTTCTGATGTGACCTTTGTGCAGGATAACCACAGCGCATCGAAGCAGGGCACGCTGCGTGGCCTGCATTATCAGCTTAAGCAACCACAGGGCAAACTGGTGCGTGTCGTTGCGGGCAGCGTAATTGATGTGGCGGTGGATATGCGAAAGTCCAGCCCGACTTTTGGCAAACATGTTGCTGTTGAGCTCAGTACTGAAAACAAACGCCAGATGTGGGTGCCGGGCGGATTTGCCCACGGGTTTTATGTCACCTCTGAGTACGCTGAGTTTGTGTATCGCTGTACTGACTATTACGCTCCCGGTGACGAATACTGCGTGCTGTACAGCGACCCAGAATTAGGCATCGACTGGCAACTGCTTAACGATGCGCCTCTGGTGTCAGACAAAGACAAGCAGGGCAACCTATTTAAAGACGCGACCTATTATGAGTAAAAGAATATTAGTCACCGGCGGCGCCGGGTTTATCGGCTCGGCCTTAGTACGCTACCTGATTGAAGAGACCGACAATCAGGTGCTGAACCTGGATAAACTCACCTATGCAGGAAACCTTGAATCATTAGCCTCTGTTGCCGACAGTGAGCGTTATCAATTTGTACAGGGTGATATCTGCGATGGTGAGCTGGTCAAACACCTGTTCAACGACTTCAAACCTGACTACATCATGCACCTGGCGGCAGAGTCTCATGTAGACCGCTCCATCGATGGACCCGCCGAGTTTATCCAGACCAACGTGGTCGGTACTTACACCTTACTGGATGCGGCTAAAGCCTATTGGTCAGAGTTAGATGAGGCAGGTAAAGAAGCCTTCCGCTTCCACCATATTTCCACCGATGAAGTGTATGGCGATTTAGAAGACGACGGTTTGTTTACTGAAACCACGCCGTATGCGCCGAGTTCACCTTATTCAGCGAGTAAAGCAGGCTCCGACCATCTGGTCCGTGCCTGGCATCGCACGTTCGGCTTGCCATGCGTGATTACCAATTGCTCAAATAACTATGGCCCTTATCACTTCCCGGAAAAGCTTATTCCGCTGATGATACTCAATGCCCTGGCCGGTAAACCTTTACCTGTCTATGGAGATGGAAAGCAGGTCAGAGACTGGCTGTATGTCGAAGACCACGTAAAAGCGCTGTATACCGTGGTCACGACAGGCAAGGTGGGTGAGACCTATAACATTGGCGGTTTTAATGAGAAGCAGAACATTGAAGTGGTTAACACTATCTGTCATCTGCTCAACGAAAAAGTCAGCAATAAGCCAGACGGCATTACCGACTTCACCCAGCTGATTACTTATGTCAAAGACCGCCCCGGCCATGACCTGCGCTACGCTATTGATGCAAGCAAAATCAATAAAGAGCTAGGCTGGCACCCTGAAGAGACCTTTGAAACCGGTATTGCCAAAACCGTGCAGTGGTATCTGGATAATCAGGCCTGGTGTAACAATGTACTGGATGGCTCATACCAGTTAGAACGACTCGGTGGTAAAGACTAAATGAACGTCGTTGTTATCGGTAAAAGTGGACAGCTGGCCTGGGAGCTCAATGACACCAGGCCAGACAATGTCAATCTAACCTGTCTGGGCAGAGACAATATTAACCTGTTTGATGAGCAAGCGGTCAACGAAGCGCTAAAAGCACTCACCCCCGATGTGGTGATTAACAGTGCGGCGTACACCGCCGTAGATAAAGCCGAACAGGAGCCTGATGCTGCCTACGCGCTAAACGCAGAGGCGGTCAAGCATCTTGCCAGTGCCTGCAAAGCGCTTGACTGCTATTTCATTCAGGTCTCTACCGACTTTGTGTTTGATGGTAAAGCTGATACGCCTTACACGCCTGACTCACCGGTTGCCCCTGAAGGTATCTACGCCAAGTCCAAACAAAAAGGCGAGCAGTACGTGCTTGACCTTTATCCTGAGCGAAGCGCCATTGTCAGAACATCATGGTTGTATTCAGCCCATGGCAATAACTTTGTAAAAACCATGATTAAGCTGATGAACAAGCTGGACAGCCTATCCATTGTTGCCGACCAAACCGGCAGCCCAACCTGGGCAAAAGGCCTGGCACGTTTTATTTGGAAGCTCACAGAAGAGCAATCTCACACGGGTATCTTCCACTGGTCAGATAAAGGCGCCACTACATGGTATGAGTTTGCGAAAGAAATCTATCGGCAGGGCAGGGAGAAAGGCCTTATCAACAGAGAGGTTACCATGACACCCACTACAGCAGCTGAGTACGGTGCACCGGCGCCACGGCCTGCATATAGTGTGATGGAGTGTGAGAAAAGCTATCAGGTTTTCGATGGGCAGGAGTGGCAGGTTGGTTTATCTACCATGCTCAATGCTATCTGAACCATCTAGTATCGGTTGGGTAACAATATATTATTCGGGTCAACGCTTTGTTTGATCAAGGCGTATGACTTTGCCGCTACACACTCATTTGAAAGCAACTCCTGTTGCTGTCTGGTGTTAAGTCTGTAGGGTACGAACCCCTTTTTCACGCCACTTTCTACTAACTCGTTCAAACATGCTTTCGCACGCGTTACCGCATCAGGATTTTGTAGATTAAACAGAATAGGCACGGTTGAGTCGACGCAGTCATGCCTTAAGTTAGTGAAGGTTATAAGCGGTTCGATATGATATTTAGGTGTAATATCTCTCACCATTGATACAAATTTATGCATTGATGCTGCGTGCATGGGCAGTAAGGGCGCATACCAAAGCAGACCACAGTTGTCTCTGGCTGGATTTAACTCGGATGCTTTATCCGGAGTTATCGTAGCGTTTTCCCAATATGCAATGGGTAATGCAACCCGGTTGGGTTTACCCTGCATAATCTCGATGCCCTCATCCAGCGACTTAAGCTGATGTTGGAAGGTTTTTAATGGTCCTACTGGCAGCAAAGACGTGACGAGCTTTCCAAGCTTAATAAGAAAACTGTCAGAAAATAAAAGTGAGCCTTTACCCTTTAATTTTTTCTTTATTAGAGTCTTGGCAGACTTAACGATTGCCGGCTCACCATAGATAGAACCAACCATAGTCCATTCAGGGATACGGTGTTGTTTAGCAACCGCGTCAAGTTGCTCGTCGCTCATCACTTTTTGGTTGCCAGACCCGTTCGGGTTCTCGGACACCATAGTGGCGATACGTCGCTTGTCCATTAGGTTGATAGAGCCAACAATACCTTCAAAGCTTTGCAATACATCCTTAGTGGCATCAACGAGGTCGTGGAAATTGTCTTTTCTAAAAGACTGTAAATAGAAAGATGTGAAACCTTGACGCTTCTTAGCCAGGCGAACCGTAAGTTCGCTGACAATACCAAAATTAGATTGTGTAAAGAGCCCGTCAAGGTAAGGACCTAGGCCCCATTTGAAAGACTTATCGGCAAGTTGTTTATCGGTCTTGTCGAGAACTGCAACATAGGAACAGTATTCGGTTTCACATAGGTCAGGGTGTGGAACATATCCTTTCAAGCTTGTAACAGCCGCAAAATGGTCTGTATAGGGTGTGATACCATAGCCTCTCTCGAGTGCGTTACTGACAATACTGCAATTGGGACCCGCTCCAGTAACAGGTACCATGTAATCCCAGCCGTTATCATATAAGTAGTCATATAACTCTTGCTGAGTAACCCCTGGCTCTAGGGTGATAAGACCTAAATCCTTATCTGTTGGCGTTATTGCTTTTAAAGCTGATAAATCTAAAAGGATTTGTAACCTGTCTGACAAGCTCTCACAGATAGAACCGTATCCCCAATTTCTGCCGCTGCTAACAGGATGGATATCAAATAAAAGTTCATTGGCACACTTTAATAAGACAGGGATTTGAGATTTATGGGTAATCGTAACCGCTGCATCAAGTTTAACTGGCTCTGAAAAAGTGGTATTACCGAACTTTTTAGTCGCTTCGTTGGAGTTCAGAATATCTACGTGTGCTACAGCCGACAGCTTTTCCGACAATACAGAAACAATGTCTTGAACGTTATTGTCCATAATCCGTTGTAATCATTGCAAAGTGTTCATCTCTGCAAGGTAGCATAAGTTTCTAATAAGTGTAGGAATTTCAGATCCCGTCGGCCCCGCCCAATAGCATTGCGGGAATAACCTTATTTACCTGTTATTTTCCTCGAACGTATTGCTAGCAATCCAGTGGCTAAAAGCATAAGTAATATTGGAGCTGGTTCGTTCACTGTCGAGCTATCCACCGGATCTCTTGCCCAAATAGTCAGGTGAGAGATGTCCGTTGTGCCAAATAGAGAGGCCACATCGAATGTCCCTTCAAAGTTATGAGGCACTGACAAATCAAATGCACCATTGGTTGCTGCATTGATCAGATTAAAGTCAAAGTCGTAAACCACAAACTCACCACCCGCTTTGAAACTGAATGCGAGATGGTCGAAAAAGCTATCGCCAAACACGGTTCCCGCTAGGGCATTCAATAAACCAGTTGGATCTGTGAAGGTTAAATTCCAATCGCCAGCACCACAGCCACTACCAAACGACCCATAAGAACAGGTGATACCGATGGTGAGGTATTGTGTTAAGTCAAATATGCCTAGTGTTTGTGGAAGGTTCCAGTTGCTGGTGTCCGCAAAATTACCCGCAGTCCAATCGCCAGTGCCTGCTTCATCTTTACCCAATAAAATCCAACCGGGATCGTTTACGCCATCATTACCTACCAAATCCTGTAAATCAGCGACAGTGATAAACGCACCTGGTTCAAAAGCAGTGTTAGGATCTAAGTCTGGGTCTCTATGTCCACCTGTTTGGTCTGCACCGTTTAGTAATCCGTCTCCCATACCGCCTGTATTTAGTGTAGGCAGGGGGTTGTCATTACCTACAAACAAGCCTTCACAATCGGTGGCATAAATTGAAAACCCTGGAGGGACCACCTGAAAATTGGTGTCAGTGGCTATCGCGGAATTAATCCATACCCCTGAAGGAGATGAACCACCGGGTAAATAATGTGGATCCTGGCAATTAATAGTAACAGCGAATGCAGAACCTGACAGGGCAAGCATTAGCAAAAGTAAGAGATAAGTACGCATGATTGGTTACCTTGTGCCACTTATTTATAAAAATAAATTGCATAATTTATACCAATCGTAAAAGACCTTGTTTTTCATAAGGATATAAATGTGCTTGTTTTAAGCACTGTTGAAAGTGTAAAAAAACCTGACAGTTTGGTGACCAAAAGTACAGTGGGAATGATTAGTTTCCAGCGTGCGACCCCCGCCCAAGAGCATTGCGGGGGTGACAAATTTCGCTCCCACGGGGACGACAACCCTCTCTCGTCTCCGTGGAAGGCGCGTAGCGGCTGTCCGGGGCCTTACAAATCGTAAATCTGCACCACTCCGGCTACATCTTGCGCGTTATCCGACACAAGCAGGGTATTGACCTTGTACTTCGCCATCATCTCTTCGGCGTCTACCAATGATGCCGTGCTTGGGATCGTTTTGGGGTGGGCGGACATAATGTGCTGGGCACTGAGTGTAAAGAAACGCTCTTTTTCGCTTTCCATGGCGCGACGTAAATCGCCATCGGTTATTACGCCGGCCAGCTTTTCAGATTTATCTACTACAATCGCAATGCCTAGTCTGCCGCTGGTCACTGTGCTGACTACATCAATCAATGGTGTATCGGCATTTACCAGTGGCAGTGTGTCTTTGCGCATGATGTTTTCAACGGTAGTGAGCAGTCTGCGGCCCAGTGAGCCGCCCGGATGAAATACGGCAAAGTCTTCCGGGGTGAACTGTCTGGCTTTCATCAAGGTGACGGCCAGTGCATCGCCAGTCACCAATGTGGCTGTTGTGGATGAAGTGGGTGCAAGCTGCAGAGGACAGGCTTCCTGCTCAACCGCTACATCGAAATGAAAATCCGAGTGACGCGCCAGTGTCGATTCTGGGTTTCCGGTCATGCTGACCAGATAGTTACCTTGCTGAGACAGAAAAGAAATCAGTTTCAGGATCTCTTCTGTCTCGCCGGAATTGGAGATGGCCAGCACAATATCCTGTGCGGTGATCATGCCCAGGTCGCCATGGTAGGCTTCGGCAGGATGCACAAAAAAGCTTGGCGTGCCAACGCTGGAGAGGGTCGCGGCAATTTTTCGGCCTATTAAACCGGACTTGCCCATACCGGTGACAATCAGCTTGCCCTGACAGTTAAGGATCCGTGCAATTAATGCATCCAGATTGTCAGGAACCTTATCTACCAACTGTTGAACCGCGCGAGATTCAATTTTAATCGTGTCAATAAATGCGTCTGCGATGTTGACCGTCATAACCACTCTCTTTATTCGAACGCGGCATAGTGTAAGCGTTATTCACGCAAGTGTCTTGGTCAAATAAGAAAGGCCAGCATTTAACTGGCCAGTTTCGCTTTCATTTCCAGTCGTCTTGCATGCAACACAGGCTCGGTGTAGCCGCTGGGCTGTTCTTTGCCTTTGAAGATCAAATCTTCTGCGGCCAGAAAACCGATGGCGCTGCTGGTATCAGGTGTCATGGCAATGTACTCAGGATCACCTGCGTTTTGCTCATCGACCAGTCCTGCCATGCGCTGCATAGACTCGCGCACCTGCTGTTCAGTCACAATGCCGTGTTCAAGCCAGTTTGCGATGTGCTGACTGGAGATACGCAGAGTGGCGCGGTCTTCCATCAGACCCACGTTATTGATGTCCGGTACTTTGGAGCATCCAACGCCCTGATGTACCCACCTCACTACATAGCCGAGAATGCCCTGAACGTTGTTATCCAGCTCACGCTGAATGTCTTCTTCAGACAGTGCTTTAGTGCGGTCCAGAAGCGGAACATCCAGAATATCCTGTAAGCCATCGTAAGACTGTTCAGCCAATTCCCGTTGCACTGCAAACACATCGACCTCGTGATAGTGCAAGGCGTGCAGCGTTGCCGCAGTAGGCGAGGGCACCCAGGCGGTATTAGCACCGGCTTTAGGATGACCTATTTTGGTCGCCATCATATTGTCCATCTGATCCGGAATTGGCCACATGCCTTTACCAATCTGCGCTTTGCCCGACATCCCCGTGCTTAAGCCGTTAATGACGTTAGCCTTTTCGTACGCGTGGATCCAAGGGCGCTGTTTCAGTTCTGCCTTGGGCGCAAACGGGCCAAGCAGCATAGAGGTGTGGATTTCATCGCCGGTTCTGTCCAAAAAGCCGGTATTGATGAACACCACGCGCTCTTTCGCCTCCGCAATACAGGCTTTGAGGTTGACTGTGGTGCGACGCTCTTCATCCATAATACCCATCTTGATGGTATTAGGAGCAAGCCCGAGCAGTGCTTCAGCGCGCTCAAACAAACTGCGCGTAAACGCCACTTCTTCCGGGCCGTGCATTTTCGGTTTAACGATATAAATGCTGCCGGTTTTACTGTTTATATAGCGACCGTTGCCCAGCAGATCGTGTTTACTGATGAGCGAGGTGAAGATGCCATCCATCAGTCCTTCAAACACCGGCTCATCGTTGAGTAACATCGCAGGGTTGCGCATCAGATGTCCGACATTACGTACGAACATCAGGCTGCGACCCGGGAGAACGAGTTCACTGCCATCTGGCGCTGTGTAAGTACGATCCGGATTCATCTCACGAATCAGCGTATTTCCGCCTTTATTCATCTCAACACTCAAGGTGCCGTTAATAAGACCGTACCAGTTTTCGTACACCAGGGTTTTATCTTCAGCATCTACTGCAGCGACAGAATCTTCGCAATCCATAATCGTGGTCAGAGCGGCTTCCATTAGCACGTCTTTGACGCCTGCAGTGTCGGTTTTACCAATCGGATGAGTGCGGTCTATCTGAATTTCGACATGAATACCGTTATGCTCAAGCAATAGCGCCGTCGGGCTCTCTTCAGCGCCGGTATAACCAACCAGTTGCCCAGCCGAAGCCAGCGTTACGGGGTCTCGCTCACCAAGTGTGGCTGACAGTGAACCATCCACTATTTGGTAAGACGTAACCTGCTTGTGGCTGGCACCCTGTAGCGGCGCGATTTTATCTAACCAGCTTTTCGCAAAGCCGATCACTTTGTCGCCGCGCACCGGATTGTAGCCTTTACCCATCTCAGCGCCACCGTCTTCGCCGATCACATCGGTGCCATACGCCGCATCATAGAGACTGCCCCAACGCGCATTCGCTGCGTTAAGCGCGTACCGTGCATTGTTGATAGGCACCACCAGCTGTGGCCCGGGCATAGTCGCGATTTCAGGATCTACATTGTCTGTACTAATTGTAAACGCGTCAGGCTCGGGTTGCAGGTAGCCAATATTCGTCAGAAACTGCCGGTAGTCATCGGCATCCAGCGCGTCTTTGTCTGCGCAATAGTCGTCTATCTCGCTTTGCAGGCGCTCGCGTTTGGCCAGTAACGCACTGTTAATTGGCGTCAGGTCGGTGAGAATGGATTCTACACCGTGCCAAAAGGTGTCCTGGTCGATACCCGTGCCGGGCAGGGCTTTGTCATTAATGAATCGGTCTAACTGTTCTGCGACTTGCAGGGTGCCACGTCGAATATAACCTTGCATGGGTTGCCTCATCAGGTCGGTAATGCATGAATGCACTCAGTGTAGGGAAGTGAGATATTAATGTTTAATTTATGATTGATATCCCTGCTATAAAATTCATGAATGAACTATGATGTCTTTCAGACATTTTCCGCCAGTCGCTCTGCTACCTCGCCGATCAGGCGACGCAGCCAGATATGCCCGGCATCATGCTGTAACAATGCGCTCCAGGCCATTTTTAACGCAAAAGGCGGGATATCAAACGGCGGCTCGAGGATGGTCACTGTGGGATCGTCTTTAAATATTTTTGCTGCACGACGGGGTAGGGTAGCAATCAGGTTCTGGGTTTTAGCCAGCTGCAGCGCTACGTGATAGTGGCGGGTAAACACCCTGATATCACGCTTTTTGCCGAGCTTATTCAGCTCCGAATCGACCCAACCCAGCTTTTGCACTTCATTGGGATCGATCCCCACACCGACGCCAAAGCCGGTTTTACTGACCCAGATATGGGTACTTTTCAGATAGTTATCCAGCGTAAACTGTTTGGCAATAGGGTTATCACTGCTGACTACGCAGGCGAAGGTATCATACCAGACCACTTTTTGATGAAACGACAGCGGCAGTTCGTCAAAGCGGTTGATGGCCATATCCACTTTGCCCTGTTCAACATCGTGAAAGGTCACGTCACTTGGCGTAATTAAATCTAGGGTAATATTCGGTGCGATCTGCCCCAAGGTTCTGACCAGTTCCAGCAGCAGCGTCGATTCGGCGTAGTCACTGGCCATGATGCGAAAGGTTCGGGTACTGGTCGCCGGGGTGAATTCTGTTTCTGGCTGAATAGAGGCTTCCAGCTTGCTGAGTACATCCCGTATCACCGGTTGCAGTTCCAGCGCACGCTGGGTTGGGGTCATGCCTTCGCTGGTGCGCACCAGCAGTGGGTCTTTGAATAGGTCTCGCAGGCGTTTCAAGCCGTTACTCATCGCCGGCTGGGTAATACTGAGCTGATTGGCAGCTTTGGTTACACTGCCTTCACGTAACAGCACGTCAAGGTAGACCAGCAGGTTCAAGTCGACTTTGGAGATATTCATCAGTTAAATTCGCCCGGTACATGACAGCAGCGACTGATTATATCGGTTGCGGCAATATATGCCAGCGGAGCCTGATACGAAAAAGGGCAGCCGAAGCTGCCCATTGGTGAAGGGTAACAGAGTCTGTCGACTTATACATCGAACTGATTCATGGTGTTGTCTTTACCCGAGGCTTTCAGGGCCTGCTCGCCCGAGAAGTACTCTTTGTGGGTATCGCCCAGATCGGAGCCTGCCATCGCCTGATGCTTAACGCAGGCCAGACCTTCACGAATTTCGCGACGCTGTACGCCTTTCACATAGGCCAGCATGCCGTCTTCACCAAAGTAACCTTTGGCCAGGTTGTCGGTTGACAGTGCGGCAGTGTGATACGTTGGCAATGTGATCAGGTGGTGGAAGATACCCGCCTCTCTTGCAGCATCCGCCTGGAAGCTCTTGATCTTCTGATCCGCCTCGGCAGCCAGTTCACTGCCGTCATACTCGGCAGACATCAGGCTGTCTCTGTCATAGCCAGACACATCCTTGCCGGCTTCCTGCCATGCGTCAAATACCTGCTGACGGAAGTTCAGTGTCCAGTTAAACGACGGTGAATTGTTGTATACCAGTTTGGCATTTGGCACCACTTCACGTATCGCATCTACCATGTCACCAATCTGACGCACGTGCGGTTTTTCCGTTTCAATCCACAGTAAGTCGGCACCATGCTGTAGTGAGGTAATACAATCCAGTACCACGCGGTCGAAGCCAGTGTTGGGCTTGAATTTAAACAGGCCATTTGGCAGACGAACCGGTTTGACTAACTGACCATCTTGCTTCAGTACCAGGTCACCTTCATCCAGGTCGGCGACTGAATTAACCGGCGTAGTATCTAAAAAGGCATTGTATTGCGCAGCCAGATCGCCCGGCTGTTGTGATACCGGAATTTTCTGTGTCAGACCAGCACCCAATGAATCGGTACGGGCAACAATCACGCCGTCGTCGACGCCGAGTTCAAGGAACGCATAGCGTACGGCGTTGATTTTGGCCAGGAAGTCTTCATGTGGCACCGTGACTTTACCGTCCTGGTGACCACACTGCTTGGCGTCGGATACCTGATTCTCAATCTGGATACAGCAGGCACCCGCTTCAATCATTTTCTTGGCCAGCAAGTACGTGGCTTCCTCATTACCAAACCCGGCGTCAATATCAGCAATGATTGGCACAATGTGGGTTTCGTAGTTATCGATTTTTTCCTGAATCGCCGCAACGTCGCCGCCGTTTGCTTTGGCGTTATCAAGTTGCTTAAACAAATCACCCAACTCACGGGCATCAGCTTGACGCAGGAAAGTGTACAGCTCTTCAATCAACGCGGGCACAGAGGTTTTTTCGTGCATTGACTGGTCAGGAAGCGGCCCAAACTCTGAGCGCAGTGCGGCTACCATCCAGCCTGACAGATACAGGTAACTCTTGCTGGTGGTGCCCTGATGCTTTTTCACCGACAGCATTTTCTGCTGACCGACAAAGCCATGCCAGCAGCCCAGTGATTGAGTGTACTGACTGCTGTCCTGGTCATATTCCTGCATATCTTTGCGCATGATGGCTGCGGTGTAGCGCGCAATATCCAAACCGGTTTTAAAACGGTTCTGGGCTTTCATGCGAGCCGCATATTCTGGGTTGATGCCGTTCCAGGTACCGTTCTGGGCAGCACGTAAAGTAGCGAAAGTATCGAGATCTTGTTGATACTGGGACATAGTAAAAATCCTCTTATCCGTAGCGTTCATGGCTGAAACATCAGAGCTGTTGCTCTTTCATTCATCACATTGAAACTGTTTATGGAAGCTTCAAAAGCAATAACTTCATCCTATGCCTCGACTCCTGATAAATAAAATATATAAGTGGCATTATCGTCATTCATAGTGTGAATGAATCTGGCGGGATGGACGACATTTTCCACGTCACGGTCTATCCTTAACGAAGATTTGTTCTGAGATTGAGTAAGTTATGTCAGGGATCCTTGCCTCTGTTGATCAGCGCACCAAACTGGTAGGGGAAAACCGTCTAGAACTTTTAATGTTTAGGCTCGGTACCAGACACGTGTTCGCCATCAACGTGTTTAAGGTGAAAGAAGTCATTACAGTCCCCGCATTTAATCAAATGCCGGGTTCGCACAAGAATCTGCGCGGCGTGACCAATTACCGCGGTTCATCTATTCCGATCATTGACCTGCGCCAGGCCATCAAAATGAAGCCTATGGCAGATAACGAACGGCATGATGCCAACGTCATCATTACCGAATACAACCGCACGGTGCAGGGCTTTTTAATTGGCAGTGTACTTAATATCGTCAACACATCCTGGAGCAATATTCAGCCGCCGCCAAATTCGATTGGTAAAGCGAACTATCTGACTGCTATTACGCAGATTGAGATTGACGGCAAAACCGAGCTGGTCGAGATCATTGATGTGGAAAAAGTGCTGGCGGAAATCGTCGATTACCACATCGAGATATCCGAAGACGTGCTGGATGAGACGGTTGTTGATCACCTGAAAGGCAAAAAGGTGTTGATCGTCGACGACTCTGCCACAGCCAGACAGCAGACCCGGGACACCCTGTCTCAGCTTGGCATTGAGATCATTGAAGAGCAGGATGGTTTGCGGGCGCTTAAATTATTAAGGCGCTGGTTAGATGAAGGCAAAGATGTACAAAATGACCTGCTGATGATGATCACCGATGCGGAAATGCCGGAAATGGACGGTTATATGCTCACCGCAGAGGTGCGCGCCGACCCGCGAATGAAAGACCTGTACATTACCTTGAATACGTCGTTAAGCGGCAGGTTTAATCAAGCCATGGTTGAAAAAGTGGGTTGCGATAAGTTTGTCTCTAAATTTCAGCCAGACCTGTTAGTAGAAGTGGTGCAGGAGCGCATGCGCGAACTGCTGCAATAATTAACGCTACCCTCAACAACGGACTTGTTGGTACACTTACGCGCCAAGTATGTCGTCGCTTTTATTTGGTGTATCAATGAAACGAATTGCCGCCGTTGTTGCCTGCCTTGCCAGTTTGTCATCCGTTGCCGCAGAAGCACCCAAAAATATTATTATGATTGTCTCTGATGGGATGGGGCCTGCGTATACCAGTGCTTATCGCTACTATGCGGACACGAATATTGATGATGGTATAGATGAAACGGTGTTTGACAGGCACCTGGTTGGCATGGCCAGCACATACCCGGCGGCAGAATCTGGTTTGGTCACCGATTCAGCGGCGGGTGCTACGGCGTTGTCCGCGGCAGTGAAGACCTATAACGGCGCGATAGCGCTGGATGTCGATAAACAGCCGGTGCTGACTGTGCTTAACTATGCCCGCGAAAAAGGCATGAAAACCGGCATAGCCGTGACATCACAAATTGTGCACGCCACGCCTGCTGCTTACGTTGCCCACAACGTTAGCCGTCGTAATTACAACGACATTGCAGACAGCTTTTTCGACGATCGTATCAATGGCAAATTCAAGCTGGATGTCATGCTAGGTGGCGGTACACAATATTTTGACCGCAAAGATCGCAATCTGGTCGATGGATTCAAACAGGCCGGCTACCAGTACACCACCGACATTGATGAACTGACCAGTCTTCCCACCGATGCCCCTATTCTTGGCTTGTTTGGTGAAACAGGCATGGCGCCAGCTCTCGATGATGTGCCAGGACGCCTGAAAATCATGGCAGAAAATGCGACCAAGCGGCTTGCCAACGACAATGGTTATTTTCTGTTAATCGAGGCCAGCCAGGTTGATTGGGCTGGTCACGCCAACGATATCGCCTCGGCTATGGCTGAGATGCATGATTTGGCAATCACCATGGAATGGTTGGAAACCTACGTACAGCAACACCCTGACACATTGGTAGTATTAACCGCCGACCACAGTACAGGCGGGCTGACCATTGCTGCGAATGGCGAATATAAATGGGATCCGCAGTGGATAACGTCTATGAAGGGCTCACTCAGAGCACTGTCGGAAAACTTCAGTGCCAGTCAAGACCGAGTGTCTCTGGTTGAATCGTATTTTGGTTTTGAGCTTAATGACGAAGAAAAAGATCACGTGGCTGAAATTGAGGCGACCGCACCCCGTGATATCTACGATGAGCTTAAAGAGATTATTGATGAGCGCACCAACACCGGCTGGACCACCAGCGGCCACACCGGTGTCGACGTGCAAATCTTCGCGTTGGGTAAAGGTGCAGAGCACTTTAGCGGCCATCTTGATAATACTGATATCGCCAGACGTATTTTTACCCTGCTTGGCAACAAAAATTATCAGTAGCCGGTTAGCTCCATAAACCCCTCACCATGATGGGTGCCGTTAACATCAACGGCACCCTCATAGTAACTGAAGAATCCATTGTTCCACTGGTCTGCCTTGAACGGTGTGACCCTAATATCGATATCATGATCAGGGATAGTGATTTGCCAGCGCTGCGGGATCCCCCGTCCTTCGATGGTTTTTATGTCACTACCGATGATGCTGATTTGTTCAGGTGCCAGCGGTGTGACTTGTCCATCGGGTGTAATCAAGCTTCCGGTCACAAACTGCTGCTCGCCTCTATTGCGCATATTAAACACCATCAGTTTGTCACCATTATTCAGATGCAGTGAAAACCAGTCCCAGCCGAGCGTGCGGTTATCCAGATACTGAGATGTCCATTCATGATCGAACCAGCCACTGCCATGCACGTCGATTTGCTTACCATCAATATCGATGCGACCTGAAAGCGCAATAAATGGCTGACTGTAATAATAAGACGCCTGTTCGCCACTGGCAGACTTGCTACTGACCCCGCCATTACCATGCAGAACGTAGGGACCTGTGCGCTGCATGGTTAATTGATATGAGGCGTTTTCAAAGCTTGCATTAAGTGAAGCAGGAAACAGATCTTCGCTTTGCGACTGCCAGCGAAGTTCATCGAGATAGGCGGTAAATGGCGCATTTTCAACACCTGCGTTGCCTACACCGCCGCGAGCAAACCTTTCTGTAAACCATTTGCTTTCATTGGTATGGAGCGACGCGTGGGCCATATAAAACTGCCCGTCACTCCAGGGCGTGGCTGACGTACCGTTGTAAAAGCGAAACAGGGTCCACTGCAGCGGATAGCGTTGACCCTGATCATCGTAAAGGTTAGCGGTCAGATACCACCACTCAATGGCAAACTCAGGGTGGGCTCCGTGGTCGGCAGGAAACACAATTTGACAGTCTTTAGTGACTCGGCCAGGTACGGGATTAGCGCTCTGTAATCCGGCAAACAGGCGTGACTCTGTACTAGATTGTTCACTACAGGCTACCGCAAAAAGCATACTCAAAGTAAGTACACAGAATCTTAGCGCAGACACCGCAATTCCTCCGCCAGACTGTTTTTAGAGAGCTTGTTGATGGGTATCAGCAGCGCAAGCATGATCACCAGTGCGGTTACTAATAACGAACCCGTTAGAGTGGAGAAAGGAATAGTCAGTGGGTATGACCACTGAAAGGCCTGCACATTGATCACGTTTATTAACAGGAAGCTGAGTAACACGCCAAAGGGCAAGGCCAGTAGCATCGCAACAGCGCAAAGCACACCATACTGAAGCAGCATCGCATTACGCAGCTGTTTGGCGCTGACTCCCAGACTGCGCAGCAACGCGCGAGTGGGCTGATCTTCCATGCTGAAAAGCAGCAGCGAGGTGAGCAGTGAAAACGTTGCAACCAGCAGGGTAACGATATTAAGCCCATCGGTAATAAGGAAAGTACGATCAAAGGCATTTAATGACAGCGCTATCAACCCTTGCCGATCGTAAAGCCGGTAGGGTTGTCCGACACTATCCAGCCACTGTTCTATGTCAGCACGCGCTCCGGCCGTTGTGATACCCAGCACAGTAATGTCAAACTCGAAGCTGGAGAAAGCCGCGTCTGGCATTAACACCTGACTTGCCGGATTGCCATAATCAGGGTATACCGCCAGCACACGCAGCGAGGTGGGGGTAGCCTCGTTGGGCACAGTGAGCATCAGGCTATCACCCTCTGCAAGCCCCTCTCTGTACGCAAGCTGCTGATTAATCAGTACGCCAGTGCCTTTTGAAAAAGCCTGCCAGTCTATCGCTGTCTGGGCGCTTTTCTGCATAGCATGCTTAAAAGGCGCAGACAGTGGATAGGAGTAAATGGGTATCGGCGCACTGTTTAGCTCACCCTCGGTGCGTTTTCGACTGGTTATCGTCACACCTGCAGGCTCCGTGCTGATGAACTGCCCGGCATAGTCAGAATATACGTAGTAGTCTGCTACCAGACGATGCTCCAGCCACTGCTCAGTGGCAGTTCGAAAACTCGTCACCATTAAATTCATGCCAATATTCGCGGTTACCGCAATCACAAAAGCACAGAAAGCGATACGGCTGTAGGCAGAGATCTTAACACTGTGACTCAGCCCCCAATGCAGCAAGGGGGAGCTGGCATTGACGCGATGTTTGAGCGCGCCTAAAAGCACAGGTATCAGTCCGATGCACAGTGCCATCCCGCCTAAAATCAGCATCCCCATCGCGAGTAAAGATATCATCAGCGACGTCGACAACATGAGAAACACGCCGCTTGCGGCCAACAAACAACCTCCACCGGTCAGCCAACCTGTTACTTTTCCCTGTTGCGCAGGTTCTGTGTCAAGTCGACCTAATGTTGTGTTAATACCGTGCAATGGTAGCCAGCTGGCGATACTTACTCCAACTAGCGTAATCAGCATCGTTTTCACTATCAGGGGAACCATGGCGACTGCATTCAGGTCTCCGGTCACGCCGTATAAGCCGCTGAGCAGCTCGGTAATAGACGGGGCCAGGGCCTTGGCAAAATAGACACCGACGAACACGCCCGCCAGTGCACACAGTAACGACAATATCACCAGTTCAACAAGACAGCCTGTAACGATGGCACGTAACGGCACGCCGAGTTGACGACAGATGCGATAGACCGGCAGGCGGTCTGCGTGCAGTAACTGTAGCGCGTTCAGCACCACAAACAGACACACGATGTACATCAGAAGTGTCATGGCCAGTAAATTTAATTCAAAGCCGCTACCAATACCTTGTCCTTCCGTTACGTCGATGAGCGTTGATAGCTTGAGATGAGAGGGCAGGGCATTGTGCAACTGACTTATATCCGATTGCGGCGAGTCACTGACCACTAAAAGTGCATCAAGTTCGGATAAAGCGAACCGCGCCGATAATGGCGCAATATCCACCAAGAGTGTCCTGCCTAAGGTCGGCATATTAATGACCTTTAGCGTTGGCAGCCCTTTGCCCTCAGGCGTAGTAAGTAAGGCTGACTCTGATAGCCCTATATGTTTAGCGAAACCTTTATCTATATAGGTTTGGTAGGGCGGTTGCAGCAGCCCATCGAGGGGCACATCCGCGCCCGTTCGCGCATTACTCTGGCTGGTTTGCAATCCAAGTATTGCACTGCTGTCTATACCCTGAATGCTGAGCACGTGCTCCTCACCCTCTGAGGTAAGCACCGGCGTGCGCACCGATGCGGTAGCGACAAGTTGCTCAAACCCGGCTCGGCGCAGCGTGGCATAGTCACTTTTGGTTAAGGGCTGAGACGATGTCTTTGCTACGACCTGATGATAGACACCAGACAGTATGCCCCGATTACCCTGTTCAACGCTAAGCCGTGCCGCGTCATTCAGCACGATCACCGTGACCAGCCCGGCATTACCGATGACCACTGCGGCAAATACCAGCATCAGTCGCAGCCCGTCCCGACGATATCGTTTTAACAGGGTGGCAAGGAACTGAGTCGTGTTGTGCATCATGGTAAGAGATGTAGCTTGCCCTGTGACAAGGTATAGCGATGGCGGGCCCGCCCGGCAACAACTTGACTATGGGTAACGATAATCAGCGTGGTGTCGGTGTCTTCGCATAGCTGGTAAAGCAGCTCGGTCACCAGCGTACTGTTGTGTTCATCCAGATTACCAGTCGGCTCATCGGCTAAAACTAGCAGAGGTTTGTGGGCCAGTGCCCTGACAATGGCGACGCGCTGTTGCTCTCCGCCAGAGAGTTGCTCTACCGCAGCATGTCGTTTGTCTGTCAATCCGAGCCGATGCAAAAGTGAGTCTACGTAATCCGCATCGAGATTGTTGTTGAGTCGTGCGGGAAAACAGACGTTGTCCCACACATCAAGGCCTTGGATAAGATTAAAGCGCTGAAACACAATACCGACATGCTGGCGCCGGTAATTGTCGGCCTCACCTTCATTGAATTGGGTAACATGCTGACCGGCAACCTGAATATTACCGCTGTCTGGCGTTTCAAGGACAGCGAGAAGATTTAGCAGAGTGGATTTGCCACAGCCTGAGGCGCCAAGAATGGCAGCGCTTTCGCCCTTTGCTAGATCAAGATTCAGGTTGTTTAACACCTGTTGCGTGCGCTGACCCTGGGCGTAGCGTTTGCATACACCGCTCACCTTAATCATAAACGAGAGTTCCGACTGTCCGACTGTAACTCATTACGGTCAGAAAACGTTTAAGTTCAGCCCTGTTCGGCGAGGAAATACTCCAGCTCTTCGCCAGTAACTTTTTTAATTTGGGAGAACAGATAAAACAATGCGATAAACAACACGATCATGCTGGGGATCACAATAACCGGATAGCTTAAGGCTGTCATGCGGCCCAGCTCCTCCGTGTAGGCAGTCGAGCCCGGTGGGCTGACCAGGATGACTTTTGCCAGAATGTAATTAAGTGCCGAAGATAAGAAAAACGAGCTGGCAACAATGTACGAGCTTACCGCAACTTTTTTCTCGAACTCCTCCGTTTTGCCCTTCTGTTCCAACACGCCGTTTAGCTTTGGCCAGTTGATTAACTGATCATTGAGTATCAATAACTTCACCAGCGGCTTACTGGTTTTTTGCGTGATCAGGACAGCTAGCCCAATTACGGCAGGTATAGCAGCTTCTTTAATAGCAATGTATTCGGCGGGTAACTGTAGCAAGCTGATACCACCGGTCAGGATAACGGAAACAATGCCCAGCACGGAGAATACGTTCACTTTACCTGACAGCTTTAAATCATACAGTCCATAGGCAATGGGGAAGGCCAGCGCAACGACAATACTCCATGCTGGCCCGAGCCAGTCATCGCCAGCCAGATTGGTCATGATGACCACCGGAAGCACGATGTTGAATATCAGGTTACTAAAAAAGCCGCCCTGTTTTTTGGGCTCTATTGGCGATGAAGAAGATGGTGAAGGCTCAGACATAGTTAGAACGAAAACATAACATCAGGGACAGCATAATAAACTAACGTTTGGCCCAATACCATGCACCCATCAGGCCAGCAACAAAGCCAAAGAAATGTGATTCCCAGGAAATAAACGGGCGTGATGGCAGTACGCCAAACACCATACCGCCGTACAGGAAACCAACGGCCAGCGAAATCAAAATAAGTTTAACCTTGCCACTGAGTAGCCCGGCCAGCAACAGAAAGCCAAAGTACCCATAGATCACGCCGCTGGCACCCACATGTACCGCATGTCGACCGAATAACCAGACCAGCACACCCGTGGTGAGGATGATCCAAGCACTGATGCCAATACAACGTCTTCCGCCGTGTTGCAGCATCAGCAGCAGGAAAACGCACAGGGTGACGATATTTGACAGGAAGTGTCCCAGACTGCCATGCAGAAACGGGCTGAACAGTACTCCAGGCAAGCTGCCAAGTTGGCGGGGTATCAGACCAAACAGGTTAAGCAACCGCCCGGTAAACAAATTAATGACTTCCAGCGCTGTCAGCAAAGCAAACACCCACAGTACAACTTTGATCTGTTGTTCAAATTTAAGCGGTGTGAAACGAATCGAGCGTGTCGGCATGCTTGACCTCACAAAATGATGTGGGGCAGGTAGCGGGATAAGTCCTGCGTGATCGGACTGCTGTCTTCCCGGATAGAAATGCCCGCAGGCTCATCGCCTATCAGCCAGCTGCCAATCAGCGTGTGGTTATCGGCAAAGCGTGGTAAGGCGCAATATTGCTGCACAATAAACCCTTCTTCACCATAAGGGCCATCGGTGGCATAGGTCTCACTACCATTTTTAATGACGCTAATATTGGCGCCTTCGCGGGAAAATATCGGCTTTTTTACCCATTGTCCGTGGTCAGTCTTGCCAGCCTCGTCGGCAAAATAAGCGGGCAACAGATTCGGGTGGTTTGGAAAGGCTCGCCACAGCATTACCAGCAACGCTTTATTCGACAAGATGGATTTCCATATAGGCTCGAGCCAGTTTACCTGTGCCTCGTCGATATGTTTTGCAAACTCCTCGCGCAGCATAAACTCCCATGGGTACAGTTTAAACAGACTTTCAATGGGAAGATCTTCCAGATCAGTAAACGCGCCGGTATCGGCAAGACCAATGTCTTCGATATACACAAATCGATCGGAGAGCCCCGCCTCTTTGGCACAGTCCTGAAGGTATTGCACCGTACCACGATCTTCTTCCGTATCCTTACAGCAGGCAAAATGCCACTGCTCACTTTGATAGTGATGGGCAATGTCGGCAAAGCGATTGACCAGTTTTTCCTGTACAGAATTAAACTGGTCGGCTCCTTTAGACAATTTGCCGGTGTCTACCAGCTCTTCTAGCCAAAGCCACTGCCAGAAACCAGACTCATATAAAGACGTAGGCGTATCGGCATTGTTTTCCAGTAGTTTGGCTGGTCCCTTGCCGGTGTAGACTAAATCGAGTCGTGAGTACAACGACGGATCGCGCCGCCGCCAGGAGTCAGCAACGGCCTGCCAATGCAACTCGGGAATACCAAACTTTGCCAGCAGCTCTTCATCCGCAACCACGGTATCAATCACACTCATACACATCTGCTGCAGTTCAGCAGTGGGATCTTCCAGATCCTTTTCGATTTGTTGCAAGGTGAATTGATAATAGGCCCGCTCATCCCAGTAAGGCTCGCCGTACATGGTGTGAAAATGAAAACCAAATTCACCGGCTCGGCGTCGCCAGTCGGGTCTCTCGTTTATTGGAATGCGCAGCATAATAAGGTTCGAGCGTTATCCGCCCCAGCCTGATGAGCGTGACGACCCCCAGCTTGATTTCGCCCGCACGCTGCTGCCAAATCCGCCGCGTTTAATGGTGCGGTTAACCGCGGGCTTAGGCTTGAAAGCGTCTTCACGAACCCGCACCTTGCGGGTGCGCAAGTCACCATAGTCGCGACCGTCAGCCATCATCCATCGATAGCGAAGCGGCGAGTAGCGTGAATAAGAGGTGTACATGGGCTGGTAATAGTAAGAACGGTTAGACACCAGATTCCCTATCATAAAACCGGCCATCATGGGCATCCAGAACGACCCACCACCGACGTCCTGAACACGGCACTGATTGGCGCCGAATTCATACTCACAGTCATATTCACTGTTATATTTAGGGCCAGTGCGACGGGCCTCTTCCAGCGCCTGCTGGTAGGCACTCTGGCACTGTGTTGCATATTCAGGGTTATCATTCACGCATTCGTCTACGCTGCTGTAGATAAACGCTTCCTGACGATCACCGCAGCCGCTTAGCACCACCGCCGCAACGCCAGCACTAATAGGCTTGAGTGCAAACGCTTTGCGCATGCGTGACAGGTTTATTGAAGAAGTACGTTTACTCATCTTCAGTACCCCCTGCCTAGTACGTCATGCAGGCTGCGTTTAACAAACCTACGGCGATAGACATGGATGCCAGCATTACCCCGGCTGAGACTTCATTGTTATCAATACGCTCGGCAATTTTGGGCATAAAGGTAAAGCGCAGCAGGGCAAATGCCAGTGCCTGTGCGACGATGGCGACCACACCCCAGATCACAAAATCAACCAGTGACTGAGAGTTCGATACTGCGCCTGCCAGTGCTGTGCTGAAGCCGACCATGGCACCACCAAACCCAATTGCCGCCGCAACATTTTTATCTTCTTTGACCAGCTTCCATTCGTCCTGAGGCGTTACAAACGCATAGACGATCTTGAAAATAAACAGCAATGCGATGGCAATGGCGAAATACAGGGCAAAGCTGCTCAATCCTGCAATAGAATCCATGATAGCGTTCATACGATTTTTCCTATCCGTTAATTTTGATATCGGCGGGTGACAGATTAAAGCCGGTGCTTAGAACGAGGCAACGGTCCGCATTGTGGCCGACAATTTTTTCTTCACCGCTGACCAGCAGACTTTCAAATTCACCATTTTCAAGCTCGCGCTCATATAGCATCACAAACTGGTCTGTTTCGGAAGTGTCACCGTCTTCTTCATAGGTTTTCTCGGTCATGGCGACTGGCGGTGAACTCTCACCTACGGCGTCCCACACCCGAGTAAAACTGTGCTCGTTGAGCATGTAAGAGGGCTGCGAAATGTCTTTATTAAGTAAGGTTTGCCATTGGGCATCGCTGCCCACCGTCTTGGTGTCGTAGAAATACCAGAGCTTAACGTCAGTAATGTGGTTCTCGCTGTCGCCACCATCCAGAATGACCTGCACAAATGCGTCATCATCTGTATAGAAGCGCAGAATTTTGCCGCCGCTGTCCAAATGCACTTCGCCTACTGCCTGTATCAACTGTTGAGGGGAGGCGCCTTCGATACACAGCTGTGGTTCCATCAAGCGTAGCTTAAGTGCGTCCAGCTCAAATGAGCCGCCCAAGTACAGGCCCATGATCTCTGGCGCTTGCGGGCCCTTCGGTGTTTTATCTTTACCAAACCATTTGGAAAACATGACTTACTCCAACAACGCCCAATTCAAATCATTGATGCGATGATCTGAAATGTAAAACAGCTTATCGCCGGGCGAGATGACTTCATCCATCGGCGGATTGACCTTTATCGCCGTAGCATTGGTGCCTGGTGCAAAACCAATAAAGGTGGCGTCGTAGTGCTTTTTCAAACTGTTGAATACCTGCTCGACACTGCGCGCATTGACCGTCAATGGCAGCGCCACGGAATACTGCGCCTGACCCTCTTCAACACTGATTAGGTCGTGGTGTAGTACGCTGGAGCCCGGATCAAACGCTGATTTAGCCAGCATTTCCACCGCTACACTGGGCGTACATTCGACGTTAGGGCAATGGGTTTTGAGCAAATCTGCCAGACTGTCATCCTGAAAATAGGCAACCACATGTGCGCTATCGTTCCGTTTAGCGCAATACAGCGCCGTGGCCAGGGTCATGTCATCCTGCGGGTTATCAATTAATATGGTGCGTGCTCGTGCGACGCTGGCGCGGTCCATGTCGTCATCTTTATTGAACGAGTTAACTTTAATAAATTCTATTTCACCGGGCAGTGGATTCTCTATATCGACCCTGACGCATAACATGATTTCTGGCTTATCTGCTGACTCAGCACGCTCTTTCAGCAACAGCTTGAGCAGATGCTGAGTTCTGTTTTCATTCCACCCAATTACCAGTAAATGATCGTTTAATTCAACGCTATTCAATCCTTTTACCCCCCTTCGCCACTGCTCTGACACCCAGGCTGCAACGCGACCCACTGCCAGTGCGAACAATGTCAGCCCGAACGGGATGATATAAAACGCAACAATGGTCTTGCCCATTGGCGTGCTGGGCGACATGTCACCATAGCCCACTGTTGAGCCTGTAACGGCCAGCCAGTAGATAAAGTCAGCCGGCTCAAGCAGCGCCGTTTCACCGGACAGATCTAGCAGCCACCAGCTACTGATGCCATAAAAAATGAGCGCCAGTACAATGGTGTACCAGCGCGCTTCAACAAAATAGCGCGTGACAATCTTACGAACCTTAACCCAGGTTAATTGCGGTAGCGCGCTGTCTTTGGATTGCTTAGTTGCCAAGGATCCTGCTCAGTTCATCATCTGCACTGGATTTACCACCTTTGATGCCCGCCTCGGCCAGACGCTTTTCAAGATCATCGCTTGATTCTGAGGCGGCCAGCTCTTCCGCGGCTTGCAATTCTGCACCGCGCAGTTTTTGACGTTCCTGAATGCGTGACAAAGATTCGGTCGCGGTTTTCATTTTAGTGTTGGCACCCATGTGACGGGATGACACTGCAACCTGGGCTTTTTGTACCGATTCGGTTGCCTTGACCATATCTACCTGCTGCTCAAGACGACGCAGATTGGCTTTGGCCTGGCTAATATTCGCCGCCAGTTGCTTTTCAGACTGAATGAACTGATCGAGATAGCTTTGCTCGGTGTCCATTTCCGCGCGTAAGTCCGACACTTTTTGTGCACAATCCAGCGCCAGTTGACGATCTGTGTCGACCGCTTTGCGGGCATGTTCCTCATATTCAGCAATAGACTTCTTAAAACCATCTACTTTCTGCTGCGACAATTTGCACTTGGCTAAAATCTGCGTGCGTGCATGGTCAGATTTGCGCAGCTCGTCCTTTGCTTCGCGGATTTCCTGTTCCAGGATCCGAATAGCCTGACTGTCTACCACGGTCTGCGCAGCTTCAGTTGCGCCGCCCTTTACAGCTGTAATCAATTTTCTCCACACCGACATCGTCTTCTCCTCGATTACCCAAGATGTTCCTGAAAGGCATCAATAAATGCCTCTACGTTCTGGAACAACGTTTCAATTTCGATCACGATACTTTCGGCTTTTGACTGTGAACTCAGTGCCCCAAATGCAGTGTAATACTCTTCACCGCCAACAGCAGATATGCCCACCGTTGTCAGAGGAAACAGCATATGTGTGCGCAGGATCTCACCGTTCAGGGCATTGACATCCTTGACTTCGCTCACCGCAAACAACAACGACTCGATCAGAATTTGCTCGCCACTAATGGCCAGCCATGCGTCGATGCCATCACTGTTGGCAATCAACAAGCACTGTTCTTCTCGGGTGACCACCAGTTCGTCGTGGTCTTTCAACAGGCTCTCAAGTTGCTCAAGATCCCAGGTCATACATACTCTCCTGTTTATGACATTGTTGCGTGATAATATGACTAAACTACATGACGTAGCGACACGCGTTTAATTGACTACTATGTATACCGAAAGCACGTTGGTCAACTGTTGTCAGTGTAGTCATTGAAAAAACCATTAGTCAAACTTTATTTTTGCTAAATGGTTAATAAAGTGTTTTTATGTAAAAAATAATTCACGTTTAGGGTGGTTTTTGTTTTGCCGAATTTGTCGACTCAATCCGAATGGCGCCAGCTGGTGCAGCGTCTTATAAAGGCAGAAATGTCAAAGCGAGGCGTGAAATATCAACAACTTAGCGAGCGACTTGGCGCGATAGGTATCGAACAAAGCGCAGATAACCTGCGCAATAAAGTGAACAAAGGGATCCTGGGTGCAGACTTATTGTTACAAGTTATGTATGTGCTGAACATACGTCAGATAGACCGTCAGGATTTACACGATATGCTGCAGGAACTCGGCGTGAAAGTGGACTGAACGCACTCATCATGTGGTCCGCGGGGCGATTAAAAAAAAAGCCCGGCATGTAGCCGGGCAAACAATGTACTAGGAGAGCATCACGCATAAAAACTACTATGAAGTATACGTATCTGTGTAATCTTTCACCAACGAGATTGGGTATACAGAAAGATCTATAGGTATATAGAAAAATACTTGAATCAGCAAAGCGTAAATCGAATCTGTACCTCGAATTATTCTGTCCATTTTCCACTCCCTTTAGCGCTGACTTGCTGTAAAATGCCGCGCCACATCTTCGATACATAGAGAATGATAACTTCATGAAGCTTGCAGATTTTCATTTTGACTTGCCGGAACATTTGATTGCCCGCTATCCGATGAAGGATAGGACGGCGAGCCGCTTGCTTCACCTAGAAGGAAATACGGGTAACATTGAGCACTGCCGCTTTACTGATATTCTTGACTTGCTCAATCCAGGCGATCTGCTGGTATTCAATAATACCCGTGTTATCCCGGCCCGTATGTTGGGAGAAAAAACGACCGGCGGTAAGGTTGAAGTACTGGTAGAACGATTGCTTGATGATCACACAGTGTTAGCGCATGTGCGTGCTAACAAGTCGCCGAAGCCTGGAAATACGCTTATTCTCGAAGACAAAGTTGAAGCCACCATGCTGGAGCGACAAGGCGACCTATTTAAGCTAAAAATTGAAGGGGAAAAGCCGGTGTTAGCCGTGCTTGAAGAATACGGTCATATGCCGTTGCCTCCTTACATCGACCGCCCGGATGAGGACAGCGATAAAGAACGTTATCAAACGGTCTATAACGAAAAGCCGGGTGCAGTAGCTGCACCGACTGCTGGACTGCATTTCGATGACGACATCCTGGTTAAACTCAAAGAAAAAGGTATTCAGCAGGCTTTCATTACACTGCATGTCGGTGCTGGTACATTCTCACCAGTGCGGGTTGAAAATATTCAGGAACACCAGATGCATAGCGAATATGCTGAAGTACCACAAGACGTCGTGGATGCCATTATTGCCACTAAAAATGCGGGTAATCGGGTGATCGCGGTCGGCACAACGTCGGTGCGTTCGCTGGAATCAGCGGCGGCAGCATGCGCCGGTGACGAGATCATTGCGCCATTTATGCAGGATACGGATATCTTCATCTATCCTGGCTTCGAGTTTAAGGTGATTGATGCCATGATCACCAACTTCCATCTGCCTGAGTCGACCTTGATCATGCTGGTCAGCGCGTTTGCCGGCAAAGAGAATATTCTCGAAGCTTACCGTCAGGCGGTTGAACAGGAATATCGTTTCTTTAGCTATGGTGATGCGATGTTGCTGGAAAGAAAAACACAGAAGTCAACGTAGCGGTTTAAGCCATCAACACGCTCTAGTATACTCCGGCGCCAGATAACAAAGCGCCGGACTGTTTTCCGGTCGGCTTTACAGGAATATAAACGTAATGAAATTTGAGCTTTCAACCACAGATGGCAAGGCCAGACGTGGAAAACTGGTATTTGAGCGAGGCGTAGTTGAAACGCCTGCGTTTATGCCAGTCGGTACTTATGGCACCGTTAAGGGCATGACACCGGAAGAACTGGCTGACACTGGTGCACATATCTGTTTGGGTAACACCTTCCACCTGATGTTGCGTCCAGGCACAGAAATCATCCGTCAGCATGGTGATTTGCACGACTTTATGCACTGGGATAAGCCGATCCTGACAGACTCCGGCGGCTTTCAGGTATTCAGTCTCGGCGACCTGCGTAAAATCACCGAAGAAGGTGTGACCTTCCGCTCGCCGATAAACGGTGAAAAAATTCTGCTGACGCCCGAGAAGTCCATGCAGGTGCAGCGCGACTTAGGCTCTGACATCGTGATGATTTTTGATGACTGTACGCCTTATCCTGCGACTGAAGCGGAAGCCCGTCGTTCGATGGAGATGTCGATTCGCTGGGCCAAGCGCAGTAAGGATGCGCATGGCGACAACCCTTCTGCCTTATTTGGCATCGTTCAGGGCGGCATGTACGAAAATCTGCGCGATATTTCATTGCAGGCGCTGACCGAGATAGAGTTTGACGGCTATGCCATTGGCGGTCTGTCGGTCGGTGAACCGAAAGAGGATATGGTACGCATTCTTGACCATACCGCGCATAAATTACCTGAAAACAAACCGCGCTATCTGATGGGCGTTGGTAAGCCTGAAGACATCGTAGAAGCGGTGCGTCGCGGTATTGATATGTTTGACTGCGTCATGCCGACCCGAAACGCACGTAACGGTCATCTGTTCGTCAGCGAGGGCGTCATCAAGATCCGCAATGCCAAGCATAAGACGGATACCCGTCCGCTGGATGAAAAATGTGATTGTTACACTTGTAAAAACTATTCTCGGTCATATCTCCACCACTTAGACAAGTGCAACGAGATACTTGGGGCGAGGTTAAATACCATCCACAACCTGCACTATTACCAGACGGTAATGCGCGGCTTGCGAGATGCCATTGCACAACAGAATCTGGACGAATTTGTCGCCGGCTTCTATGCCGAGAAGGGTATGGTCGTGCCAGAGCTAAAAGATTAATTTAATAACAACAAGAGAGTTTGAGGATTATTATGGACTTTTTCATTTCTAACGCATATGCACAACAAGCCGGTGCAAACCAGGGCGGCGGTTTCGAAATGCTGATCATGCTGGCCGTGTTCGGTTTGATTTTTTATTTCATGCTGTATCGCCCACAGGCCAAGCGCGTCAAAGAGCACAAGAACCTGGTGTCTTCACTGAGTAAAGGCGATGAAGTGTTGACCCAAGGTGGGCTGGTTGGCCGCATCACTAAGGTAAGTGACGATAAAGACTTTATCGAAATCGCGCTGAACGATAACAACAATATCGTTATCCAGAAGCAGTCAGTGACTGCCGTTCTGCCAAAAGGCACGATGAAATCTGTCCAGTAATAATCGCAAGCAGGGCGGCAGGCTGAAACGACATGCCGCCCGTTTAATTTTTAAAAACACCGCATGAGGAATTCGCAGTGTTAAATCAAACCCCGCTATGGAAGCACATTCTGGTCATTCTGCTGATTGGTATGTGCGCTCTGTATGCTCTCCCCAATCTGTATGGCGAAGATAACGCCGTGCAAATCTCCGCCGGCCGTAACGCCGTGGTTGACAGCTCACTTCTGAGCCGCGTCGAGCAGACGCTGAACGCCGAGAACATAGACGTCAAACGGGTTGAATTCGAAGATGAGCGCATCCTGGTAAGATTAAAAGACTCTGATACGCAGCTTGTTACACGTGAACTGCTTGAGCGGGAGTTAGGTGAAGATTACGTTGTAGCGATGAACCTGGCACCAGACACACCCTCTTGGCTGGAAGAAATTGGTGGTTCACCCATGAAGCTCGGTCTTGACTTACGAGGCGGCGTACACTTCTTGATGGAAGTGGATATGAACAGCGCAATAGATAAGGCGCTGGAAGATATGGTCGGTGATTTTCGCACCGCGCTGCGCGAAGAAGGTTTGCGCTATCGCACCGTGCGTCAGGAATCTGACCACGTGGTGATCCAGTTTCGCGATGAGGAAACACTGGACAGCGCAGAGTTTTTCCTGAAAAACCGTAACCGCGATTTGGTCTTCACCGAAGAAGACAGTCTGATACTTGAGGCGCGTCTATCTGAGCAGCGCATTCTTGAAGTTCGCGATTATGCGGTACAACAAAACATTACTATCATCCGAAACCGTGTTAACCAGCTTGGTGTGGCAGAACCGGTGGTACAGAAGCAGGGCGCTGACCGCATTGTAGTGCAACTGCCCGGCATTCAGGACACGGCCCGTGCGAAAGAAATTCTTAACGCAACGGCGACCCTGGAATTCCGTATGGTTGACCAGGACAATGATATTCGTGATGCGATGGATGGCCGTGTGCCGCCTGGCTCACAGCTGATTGATGACCGTCAGGGTATTCCACAGCTGCTCGAAAAGCGCGTAATGCTGACAGGTAACCACATTATTGATGCTGCCAGCGGTGTCGATGAGTACGGCATTCCGCAGGTCAACATTTCTCTTGATTCGAAAGGCGGCAATAAAATGTCGCAGGGCACCAAGGACAACATCGGTAAGCCCATGGCAACCGTGTTTATTGAGTACAAAGCCACGGGCGACCGTGACGCCAACGGCCGTCTTATCTTTGAGAAAAACGAAGAAGTGATTAACGTCGCGACAATTCGCGCACGTCTGGGCAGCAGTTTTAGAATTACCGGCCTTGATTCACCTAAAGAAGCCCGCGACCTGGCGCTTCTTCTGCGTGCTGGTGCCCTGATTGCCCCAATCCAGATTGTTGAAGAGCGCACCGTAGGACCGAGCCTCGGACAGGAAAATATCGATCTGGGTATGCAGGCTATCATGTGGGGTCTGGCGGCTGTGTTGGTATTTATGCTTATTTACTATAAAGCGTTTGGCGTAGTGGCTAATGTTGCGCTACTGACAAACCTGGTGATGATCGTTGGCGTAATGTCGATGATACCAGGCGCGACACTTACCCTGCCTGGCATGGCCGGGATTGTTTTGACCGTTGGTATGGCGGTCGACGCCAACGTGCTTATCTTCGAACGAATACGAGAAGAACTGCGCGATGGAAGAAGTCCGCAGCAGGCCATACATCATGGCTATGACAGCGCCTTCTCGACCATTCTTGATGCCAATATCACCACCTTTATCGCTGCGCTTATCCTATTTGCAGTGGGGACCGGACCGATTAAAGGCTTCTCGATCACGCTGATGATTGGTTTGATCACATCGATGTTCACCGCCATCATTGTGACCCGTTATATCGTCAATGCCGTGTACGGCGGTCGACGCTTGAAGTCACTGGCGATTTAAGGAGCAGCACAATGCAATTATTAAAACTGGAAAATACGGTCAATTTCATGAAGCTGCGGGTGCCGGCGCTGGTGCTCTCTACTATTTTGATCATTGGCTCGCTGGTGTCATTGTCTGTCAATCAGCTTAACTGGGGGCTGGATTTTACCGGCGGTACGCTGATTGAAGTTGGCTATCCGTCGGCTGCTAACCTTGACGAGGTGCGCACTGAGCTAACCGCTGCAGGCTTTGCTGACGCCGTGGTACAAAACTTCGGCAGTAGCCAGGATGTACTGATCCGAATTGCTCCTCGCGAAGGTGTGAAAGCGGCGACCATTGGTGATCAGGTATTGGCTGCCCTACGCACCGGCGAAGCGGGCGTGGAAATGCGTCGCATCGAATTCGTTGGTCCTAACGTGGGTGAAGAGCTTACTGAGCAGGGCGGTCTGGCGATGCTGGTCGCACTTATCTGTATCCTTATTTACGTTGCGATGCGTTTTGAATGGCGCTTTGCACTGGGTTCAGTGTCGGCGTTGGCGCACGATGTTATTTTGACGTTGGGCCTGTTCTCGGTGCTGCAGCTGGAGTTTGACCTGACGGTACTGGCCGCCGTGCTTGCGGTGATAGGGTACTCGCTCAACGATACCATTGTTGTATCGGACCGTATTCGTGAGAACTTCCGCAAAATTCGTAAAGGCGAGCCAGAAGAGATTATTAACGTATCGCTGACGCAGACGCTCAACCGAACCATTGTCACTTCATTGACTACAGTGCTGGTGTTGCTGGCGCTGTTCTTCAAAGGCGGTGCATTGATCCACGGCTTCGCAACGGCACTGCTGTTTGGTGTGATTATCGGGACGTATTCGTCAGTCTATATCGCCAGCTCGGTTGCACTGATGCTGGGTGTCAGCCGCGAAGACCTGATGCCACCGGAAGTCGAAAAAGAAGGAGCGGATCTAGATCCGATGCCTTAGATACCGTCTGCCATGGTAATAAAATAGGCCGGGTGCTATCGCACACCGGCCTTTTTAATGCTTGTCATTGCCGCGACCCTCTATTGTCAGTGGCGCGCTCTTATATTGTCATTGCCGTATATGGACTCCTCCTGCATTGCAACACGTTTGGTGCGAGTAAATGGGTTAGATGCGTGCGTATATTCGGACTCTTAATGGGTAGCGAACCCTGTCCATCGATGTATTCGCCCCTTCATGCCTCTTCGCGCAGACAGTATTAAATACTGCGGCAATGATCAGGCTCTTGAAGGTCGGTCTTACCTATTTACTGTTGCATTTAACGTATTGCAATTGCTCGGTTAATTTAGGTTTTATCGTGCTGGTTTAGGCTGCGCGATACTCAGTATTGTGATGCAGTATTGCCCACGCGATTCTGACAGTCTTGTTGGCCAATGCGACAGCAGCACGGCGCAGTCCTCTTCGCTCTATTAAGGCTTTGAGCCAGATTTCTGTTTTTGTTTTCGGCTCCTTATGAATAAGGACTTTGACCTTGGCCAGGGCTCCCTGAATCAGATTCGACCTGAGTTTTTTATTGGCGATGTATTTACTGATACCCAGCATGACAGTTTTTCCACCTGTACTGTGTTGCTTGGGCGTTAAGCCAATGCACGCTGCTGCCTCCCGCCCGTTCTTGAATGAGGCGCCTGTGTCACCTAATGCCAGATACAGTCCCAGAGCATTGACATCGCCAACACCGTCCAGCGCTTTCAGCATTGAACACTTGGGGTGTGCATTGATAGATTGCTGCTGACGTTTACTTGAGGTCTGTATTAACTCATCCAGCTCGAGCCAGAACTGATACAGCCGGTGTATCTCACCTCTTAACACATCCGGTAAGCCATTCTCAGCATCTTCCAGGATATCCGGTATGGCTTTTACCAGGGAGCGTTTGCCTTTCGCTACGGTGATACCAAACTCATACAGGATACTTTTTAATAGATTGTTCGTGGCGATTTGCTCATCTACATAGTGCTCCCTGATACGCTCACTG
>NZ_AUBH01000013.1 GCF_000429145.1 Aestuariibacter salexigens DSM 15300 | reverse complement strand
AAAGCGTTGTATGAGGTTAAACAAAAGCTCATTCGCTACATGCTGCTTAAGACCATGAATGAAAGACGAATGGAAAAGAAACTCACAGGCTTTTTAGACTTGCTTGAGCAGTTACATCACAGCCCACTCAACGCACTCGCCAGGACACTCACTTCGTGGTTACAACCCATCGTGGCTATGTGGCGATATACACGCAACAACGGCATTACTGAGGGCTTCCACAACAAGATGGAAATGATAACGAGACGAGCTTATGGTTTCAGAAACTTTGAAAATTATCGAATAAGAGTAATGACCCATTGTGGATGGGATGGTGTAATTAACCGTGTACGATGAAAGCTGATCCCCCGTTTATGGGGTAGAGCCTGGATGGGATGGTGTAATTAACCGTGTACGATGAAAGCTGATCCCCCGTTTATGGGGTAGAGCCCGCGGGAATGGCACTTAAGTCACTGATCGCGGACAAAATAGATTGCATATGGAAGAATAGATTGGCCAATTGGCCAAACTATAATTACATCACCAGTCGAAATAAGGTGTAAAAGAATGGTGGCCCCTCCCAGACTTGAACTGGGGACCTACCGATTATGAGTCGGGTGCTCTAACCAACTGAGCTAAAGGGCCATATTGTGGTAAACTTTCGCTGAAACCTTCCCTGGTGGGGCGTTCCAGCCTGGCCTTCCTTGCCAGTCGTTCGAGTCTCTCGGTGTGACGTTAAGTCACCCCTCGTCGCTGCGCGGCCGAGCCTCACCCAACTGAGCTACAGGGCCAATTGTGAATGCTTATCACGCTGACGCGCTACATCAAGCGGGCCGCAGTATAAGCAGTTTTTTTTCTGTTGTCATCTGCCAATACTGCACTGACGCTTGATCGCTCAAATCCTGTTCAATGCTCGTTTTCGTAAACGCCAGCAGGTCAGTAGCAATATGCCTGCTAACAACCAAGGTGAGGTGCTACCGCCACCACCTGAGCTATTTGAATTTGACGGAGGCGGAGTGGTGGTTGGTGGCGCAGGCGCTACAACGGTTACGGTGATGACGTCAGTGCCGATTGCACCAAAATCATCTGTCACGCTGAGTTCAAAAGTTAAGGTAGCACTGTCTTCCGGTGCAGTGAAGTTCGCCTCGCCATCACCGTAATCCACCAGATTAACATCAGGCCCTGCAGTCTGAGCCCAGAATAACTCGAGTACCGCATCGCTATCATCTGTAGCGCTTCCTGATAGAGAAACGCTTTGACGGGTATTGACCTGTAGGTCTTGTCCTGCGTCAGCCACAGGTGCCTGATTAGACTCATCATCCCGAATAACGATGTTCAGGGATTGTTGCGAGCCTAATTGTGTATCTCCTTCTGCACTTAACGTCAGCGTGAACTGTTCATTCTCTTCAGCGTCAGCATCGTCGTATATGAATAAGCGAATGACTTTGTTCTGACTATCACCGTCAAGCCAGGTCAGGGTGCCACTGGTTTGCTGTACGTCGGTGCCAACGTTAGCCGTACCAGATTCTAATGCATAGGTGACACTGACGTTTTCATCGGTACCACCATTACGTTCAACATTAACTTCCACCACACCCTGATTCTCGCGCACAGCCAGCGACTCCGAAGCCAGCGTAATAACGCCCTGGCTGATGTTTTCACCGCGAATTTTACCCATACTTATACTGGCAGGGGTTAGGGTTACACCGTTTGAAGGATTACTGAGCTTGACGAAAAACAACTCGCTTGGCTCATCAAGATCATCATTTCGCACTTCTACGTTGATGGTTTTACTTTGCGTGTCGCCGTCAAGCCATGTCAATGTGCCGCGCTGAGTGATGATATCGTCGCCTGAAGCAGAGCCAGTTAACACTTCATAATCTACCTCGGTTGCAATCGTTTCCTGCTTATTAACACGGAAGGTTGCTGTAGTGCCTTCCTCAACGCTTACCAACGCATCTTCGAAGGACAGTGTATCTTCACCCAATGTTTCATCTTTAAGAATGTAAAGACCACCCTGTATATCGCTGACCAAAATCGTCCCGCTGGGTAGATAGGGATATACTCCCCAGGCACCATTGAACGACGCGCCGTCTGAAGACGGAAAAGTGTCGAAGAAACCCACCTCTATCGGGTTGGCCGGGTCGCTGATATCCAGAATGGTCAGGCCTCGAGTATAATTAGACATGTAATATCGATTGCCACGTACAAATCCATTGTGGTCAATGGCTCGTGTCGGTCCTGACCAGGTGCCGACCAGCACCGGGTTGGTCAGACTACTAATGTCGAAGATATTTAATGTGGTATTCAAGCCAAACGACTGTTCGTCGATTTCATCATGCACGAATACGTATTGCTTATCTTCACTCCACCAACCGGAATGAGTATACCGAGAGTTGGGATAGCCTTGTTCGGCAAGCTCAATTGACTGGTCCGGTCGCGAGTGATCCCATAAACGTAAAGTGTTCTCATTAAAATCGAGCATCACGGTGCAGCCTTCAGCACCTGCATTCACGCAGTCCGTTGTGGCTCTAGCATCATCGATAAGTACGGAGCTTGCATCGTGAGTATAGTCGTCGCTATCACCATCCTGAAGAGAATAGGTGGGACGAATGCTGGTCGGTGCAGCGAGTGAAAAACTCCGCCATGCACCGCCGAAGTTGGGGGAGCCGGTAATATGCAGCTGTGGCCTGGCACCCGGCAACGCGATATTTAACGAATATTCTACATTACTGATGTAAACATTATGAGCAGCGCGATCGAAGGTCTCCCGGGTAACCAAACTCACACCATTAGCCAAATCGTTCAAATCAAGAATGCTCAGGCCTTCGCTGACGCTATCGGCAGTTGCATAGGCGTATGCTCGCCAGCGCTGGTTGGCAGTATCGTAGTACTGATACACTTTGATATCTCGCCAGGTCGTACTCTGACCACCTACAGAACCGATTACCCGAGGCGCAGTCGGGCTGCTGACATCAATCACGGCAATACCCGAGCGCAAGCCTATGATGGCGTATTCTTTCATGGTATTGAGGTCAACATGTCCCCATATATCGTTGGCTGAACTCGATTGAGTGGGGAGCTTATTTAATGCAATGTGCGCCATCAATGAGATGTTCCGGCAGCTAAAACCGTCGGCTGAGCCATTGTTACAGGGCGTGGATGACTGACTATTCTGTATCAGCTCAACGCTGGCTAATTCGCTCTCGGTGAGCAACGATTCGTTACCTTTGTTGTCAACAATGATATGAAACCCCTGTTGACGAAGCTGCTTTGCATAAGCTGAAGGAATGCCGCTCAGGGTAGTGAGGAACGCATCAGGATTTTGAATCTGGTAATGGTCGGTGGGGCTGTAGCCACCTTTAACCGGCACAATCTGACTGACGAGATAAAACAACTCGTCGCTATCATTTATCTGATATTGTCCCTGCGCGACCTGAATCTCGTCGCCTTTATTGGCTTGCCTGGCCGCGTAGGCGATGCTTCTACAAGGACGAAAACGATTCTTACAGTCACCTTTGTCGGTGCCATTGGTTGCTACGAAACGTGCCCGCTCTCCTTCGCCATGAGCCTTTACTTCTTGACTGATTCCACCAATCAGCAACAAGATAGTAGTAGTAACAATAAACGTTTTCATGCACGGATGTCCCTTCATCATGTCAATGCGCAACATAGCAGGATTTCATCAGGTCAGATACTGCCCTCAGATAATTTTTGTCAGTGCAATAGTCATCATTCTCTTACAGGGCTGTAATCCTTTTAGCTCCTCAACGCATAGCCTTGCGGTTGAATTGAAGTACAGAGGTAAGCCTGTCGAGTGCAACGCCTCTTTCGAACATGATGGGCAATATTGGACACTGTCCCAGTTTGCCATGTACTTAAGCGGCATCAGCGCGCAGCGTCAGGGCCAGCCTGTAGAGCTGGAATTGGAAGAAAACGATTGGCAACAGGGCGATGTGGTCCTGTTGTTTGGGCTTAATCAATGCGATGAGCACGCTGAGAGCAACCATGTCATCACCCTGGCTGGAGACCTGCAGCAGGCCGACTCCCTGACATTCACTTTAGGTCTGCCATTCAATATCAATCATCTCAATCCTGTCACTCAGTCCTCGCCGCTGAATATTTCAGAAATGTTCTGGTCGTGGCGCAATGGCTATAAATTTGTGCGGATTGATATGCGTTCCGAGCATAAGAATAGCTGGTCCTATCATCTTGGCAGCCTCGGCTGTGTGTCAGCTGCCAGTGTTCGCGCACCAGAATCAGCCTGTCGATACCCCAACACCTTTGATTTCTCAGTGTCGAAACAATCAGATGGCACAAAACTCATTGTACATCTGGACCGTTTACTACAAGACGTTGAACCCCTCAAACAAGGCGACTGCATGTTTGAGGGCATGGGTGAGCCTCTTTGCCAGATTCTGGCCACTAACTTAAGTGGACGAGAGATTTTTACATGGCACTAAAAGCGCTCATAGTGCTGGTATCTTGCCTGTTGTTATCGTCTTGCAGTGATAGCGTTCATACCGGCGCTGATTATCAATACGCTATCCCAGAGGGGTTTCCCAAACCTCCCGAGCCTGCTGACAACCCCATGTCGGCAGAGAAAGTTGAGCTAGGTCGCTGGCTGTTTTACGACACCGCATTATCAGTCAACCAAACGACTTCCTGTGCAAGCTGTCATGATCAGCAGCATGCTTTTGCAGAGCCTAAAGTGTTCTCAGTCGGGGCGACGGGGCAGCCTCTGAAGCGCAATGCGCTGGCCCTGGTAAACGTCGGTTACAATGGTAGTTTTACGTGGGCGCACAATGGGTTACAAAGCATCGAACAGCAACTTCTGATCCCGATGTTTTCTGAAAATCCGATAGAACTCGGTATGACGGGGGCAGAGCAGGACATTATCTACAGGTTGGATGACCGCCATTATCAGACGATGTTTGATGCTGCGTTTGGCGATTCTGATATCAATATGCAGCGCATCAATCAGGCACTTGCCAGCTTTGTGCGTAGTCTCACTTCTTTTGATTCTGCGTTTGATGACTACGCTTATCGCTATCAGGATGATGCGCTTGATGGTCTTGCAGTGGCCGGGATGGAGCTGTTTTTTTCTGAGCGTCTGGAGTGCTTTCACTGTCATGGCGGATTTAATTTCACACAGTCCAGTCGACATCAGTTGCAACAACTTGATTTAAAGCCTTTTCATAACACGGGGTTGTATAACATCGACGGAAAAGGAGCATACCCGCTGCAGGACAGGGGACTGATTGACATTACTTTGGAGCCTGACGATATGGGTAAGTTTCGTGCTCCTACATTGCGAAACATCGCTGTCACGGCGCCGTATATGCATGACGGGAGCCTGGCGACATTGGAACAGGTTGTCGATTTTTATTCAGCCGGCGGCAGGGCTGAGGGCGTAAATAATCCTTTCAAAAGCGAGTTTGTCAAAGGCTTTGTCTTGAGTGAAGAGGAGCGTCAGGCACTGCTGGCATTTTTGCAAAGTCTGACAGATGAAAAGTTTCTGACAAATCCACAATTTTCTAATCCACATCAAGTTGTTAGCCAGCGCTATGTGGATAGTGCAGACTAGCAAAAACTTTGCTATCTTCGAATTATTACTAACTATAATTAGAAAAAGGCCAGTGCGTGGCCTCTCGCGGAGACCTGAACATGCAGGAAAAGCCCTATCTGACTAGCGGACGTAATACAATCATCCACAAAATACGCAAACTCGACCTTATCGTGGTAAACGGTGATGATAATCCCGCGATTATTGTCACCCACAAGGGGATCAAGGAATACACCGGCAAGATCCCTGAAAACAAACGTGACGCCAAGTTTAACGATCAGGAATTGGTCGATGTCACGATGGGGGATGTGTTTGGTGACGAGAAAACGCTACTGTTCATTCAAACCCTGAACGGTAAAGAATACAAAATCGACTACAGCAAAGCGGGTACGCCTCTTTTCATCCGCATACATCAGGACAGCATCTTTTAAGTCCATAGTGTTGTATTCAGGAATTGAAGCAAGACAATCCTGATTTGTTGTAAATGTAACCAAACTTTAACGAACTGCGACCAATTTCCTCCTGTTGAGGCAGTTGGTCGCAGTTTTTTTATGCTTTATCGCCTCATCTACTTTCGCTGTTGCTTCAGCTTTTTCAAGCAGCCAATTTGGCCTTTACCCCTATCTTAATCACTGAGCGTTCGGCAAAAACGCGAAATGAAAAAATCATCACACACGGGGTTATTACCATGAAAAAAGCAATATTTATCGCCACTATGGCTGCCACACTCGGTTTCGCTTCATTATCTTCGGCTGTTAACGCAGCAACGTACGATAAAGAAATGGAAGAAGATTTGATTAACGTATGTGAAGCGCTAAGTTCAAACAGCAAGCTAAGACTTCACCTGGCAGTGAAGAAAAGCAGAGTGTCTTATCAGGAGCTAGGTAGAGGATTGGTATGTAATGGTCAGGATGCAGTAACGTTTGCGTCGCTTAATGGTGCTGACATTACCGCATCACTGTTGGCTAAGCGGGCAGGTTTGACGGTCGATGGAGTATTGGCCAAACGCTAATGGTGTGCAGTCCATTGATAAACGGTATGACAGTATGTGGGGGCCCGAGAGGCCCCTTTCTTTTTAACCATGTTTAATCATGACGAAATGTAACAACCTGTCTGATTGGTACGTTTATCCCGTAACATGATCAGTTCGTCACAATCCCATAGGCATCCCGCAAAATCTAACTAGACTTAAACGTGTCGGCGTAGTGACCCGACAACGACATGTTCAAATTTTTGAATGTGTTTTGTTTCCTGGAATAGCTTGGACTGAAGCAGTGACGATGTAGAAAATCAATCAATCGTGCTCTTCAGTCCCTTTTTCCTGACTCCCATCTTATACGCAGTGGAATGTACATGTGCCGGAAGGATCACTCATGCAAGCGTTGACCGTGGTAATAGCTGACGACGAGCCTCTGGCTCGCGAGGGACTGGCTGCACGCCTTGACAGCTATAACGATATTAAGCTCTGTGGTCAGTGTGCAGATGGTAAAGAAGCGTTGCAAGTCATAACCGAAACCCAACCTATGATCGCTTTTCTGGATATTGAAATGCCGGGGCTTAGCGGCGTTTGCGTGGCTGAATCGTTGTCCATGCTATCATCTCCGCCCCTGATCGTATTCAGTACTGCGCACGCGAATTTTGCTCATCAGGCATTTGACTGTCATGCATTCGATTATCTGTTAAAACCCTACTCAGATGATAGGCTGGAACACTGCCTGGAGGGGCTTAGAGCGAGGTGTCAGGCCAACTTAGCCTATGCTCGTGAGCAGCGATTAAGTGAGTTACTTGCCCGTAAAACCGGTAAATCGTTGTCCGGACTTATGGCATCGTTGGAGCAAAGCGAATATGCCAGTGCCCAAGACCTGCAGCAAACCATCTCTGTCAAAAGTGGCACTGATTGGTTACGAATTGCATTGAAAGACATCCTGTGGATTGAGGCCGCGGGCGATTATATGTGCATACATACCAGCGATGACACGCACATTATCCGCAAAACACTGCGCCAGTTTGAACAGGAACTGGACGTGAAAATGTTCCCAAGAATAAACCGCTCTACCATCGTTAATTTATCGTTTGTCACCCGACTATCACCGAATTCTAATGGGGAATATGTGGCACACCTGCAGACTGGCGCTGAGTTAAAAGTGACCCGTAAATATAAGTTCCGGCTCGACGAACTGCAGCGCTGATGAGGCAATAATACTAACCGCGTATGTTTTTTCTATGATGCCTTTAGTAGCATCCATGGATGTTTGAAAAAATCTGACAGAGCAGGTTAGGTGAAATTTTCTTCGGTATCTTCAACCCTCGCAGGTGGCGTCGCCATTATAGTGTGTTACTACCTCGGCACCTTACTGCAACCGCGTTTGCCCATATCATTGCCCAGCGCGCTGATTGGGCTTCTTATCATGTTTGCCTGGCTTACCCTTTTACAGCGGGTGCCAGCAGGTGTTGAAAAAGCCTCGTTACCTATCCTTAAACACATGTCGATCTTTTTCGTACCCGCGACGCTGGCGGCGGTTAACTATGCTGATGTGCTCACTGAGCATGCCATGGTGTTATTTATCGCATTGGTCCTGACTACCCTGGTTAGTATTGGGCTCACGGCATTGTTAGCAAAATGGCTGCTGACAGGAGGGAAAGGTGAATAACGAAGTAGCCACCTTTCTATGGTCAGCATGCTGGATTTTGATCACTGTTATCGCTTATGTGTTTGCGTTCTTGTTATTTCGCCGCACCGCCTCCAGTCCCTGGTGTCACCCTCTACCGGTCACCGCGCTTATTGTCGGTACAGTTTTGTTTTCAAGCGACGTATCTATCGACACGTTTCGCGAGCATGCGGGACTGCTGCATTGGCTGCTTGGTCCGGCCACCGTGGCACTTGCTGTTCCGCTATATAAGCAATGGCACCAAATACGCAGTGATGGAGTGCGCATGCTGGTGCCCGTTATTGCGGGAGGAGTAATGGCTTGCGTAATGGCTGTTGCAGTCCTGGTTTTGTTCGATACGCCAGATGTGTTGACCCTAAGCATGTTAACCAAATCAATCACCACGCCACTGGCAATGGAAACCAGTGAACTGATCGGTGGAGCGCCTTCATTAGCCGCTATTTTTGTCATTATTACCGGTATCGTTGGAGCGGTGTTTGCGTCTGCGATCTTTACTCTCATTAACGTTCGTTGTCCAAAGTGTCAGGGCATTGCGCTGGGTACGGTGGCACATGCGGTGGGTACATCGCGCGCGGTGTTGAGTGGTGAATCGGCCAGTGCATTTGCAACGGTGGCACTGTGCATCAATGGGATCCTCACATCTATCGTGCTGGCATGGCTGTTTTCCGGATAAAGTTCCTGACGTCCGGGTCGCTATATAAACAGGTGATGAACGCAGTTAGCGAATAATTCCACGTTGTCGGCACATTGGCTTGGAATTGTCACCAATTTACTGCTATCTACTTATTGGACAACGCGAAACTTCTTATCATTAGGCATCAGAGATTCATGTATTCAGTACTGATTTGCGACGATTCGATGGTGGCACGTAAGCAGGTTGCCAAGTGCTTGCCGCAGGACTGGGAAGTCGCAGTGCATTTTGCTAAACATGGTGCAGAGGCGGTGCAGGCGATCAACGAAGGCAAAGGACAGCTGCTACTGCTGGACCTCAATATGCCTGTGATGGACGGATATCAGACTTTACAGGCAATAAAAGAGCACAAGCTTGCCACCAAAGTCATCGTTATTTCAGGTGATATTCAACCAGAGGCCCATGAACGGGTTAAGTCTTTAGGCGCGCTGGCGTTTATTGAGAAGCCGGTCAAACCTGACATTCTAGAAGCGGTACTGAATGAACATAAAATTCGCCTCAAAGCGGGCGAAGAGAGTGAAGATGAGCCATCACTGGATCCTGCCATCAGAGATGTCTATCAGGAAATTACCAATATTGCGATGGGGCAGGCGGGTGACCATCTGGCGCGTATCCTGAACGTATTCGTGCGCCTGCCTATTCCTAATGTCAATTTGATTGAAGTCTCCGAACTACACATGATGCTGACCGATGTGGCTGAAAAAGATGCCGTGTCCGGCATTTGCCAGGGCTTTCTGGGACCAGGTGTGAGTGGCGAAGCGTTGTTTATCTTAAGTGACTCGAGCTTTGGTGATGTCGCCAGAATGCTGGATATCAAGGAAGAAGTGGATGACCGCATTCAACTTGAAGTGCTGATGGATGCAGCCAGTATTCTGATTGGCACCTGTCTCAGTGGTTTAGGTGAGCAGTTGGATATGGGATTTAGTCAGGGACACCCGGTGGTATTAGGGCAGCACCGCAGTGTTAGTGAACTCATTGCCGCCAATCGACTCAAGTGGCGCAGAACACTGGCGATAGAGCTGAGCTACGGGCTGGAAGGGTATAGCGTGCAATGTGATTTGATATTCCTGTTCACAGAAGAATCGATGCAAATCATGAACGCCAAACTTGCCCATCTGTTGGAGGATTAAGGCATGAGCCAATCAAACATTGAAGATCTGCTCGAATTCCACTGGCTGATGGATATGTTGCAAACCGTCGACGTGGGCATTGTTGTTTTAGATAAGCAATTTAATGTCAAAGTATGGAATGGCTTTATGGAAAGTCACAGTGGCCTGTTACCGAGTCAGGTGCGGGATAAATGTCTGTTTGATTTGTTTCCCCATATCAATAAGCCATGGTTTGTGCGTAAAACCAAACCCGTATTTGAACTGAAGACCCGTGCTTTTATGACCTGGGAGCAACGTCCATACCTGTTCAAATTTCCGAATTACCGGCCTATAACTGGCAGTGAAGACTTCATGTATCAAAATATAACGCTGTCGCCTCTGGTGGCTGCCAATGGTACCGTTGAGAATATCTGCATGATGATCTATGACGTGACCGATGTCGCTGAAAGTAAAAAGCAATTGGAGTCCTTGCAGGTATCAGTCAGTGAACAAAGCGAGCGTACGACCAAGATCCACTCTCTGGATAAGATATAAATCTTAAAAGTATTTGCGTAGGCATGTTTCTTGTATAGCTAAAGACAACACGTTTTTGGAAATTCGAGGATGACATGCAAAGCCGACCACGGTATGCACTGACAAAAGTCATTTGGCTGACCCTGTTATTGAGTCTGGCAGCTTGTGGAGGTGGCTCGTCAGAGTCTGACGACAACAGTAATACGCCGCTGATATTGGTTAATGTTGGTTCTGACATTATTGCTAATGAGCAGACGACCGTGTCTTTATCGGCCTCAGCCAGAGGACAATCTGAAACACTTTCCTATTCATGGCAGGCAACACCCTCGCTGACCATTACTCATCCGGATTCAAATGCTGCCGCTGCGACGGTTTCACTTCCTGAGACGACACAAACACTCGAGTATGCATTAACGCTCACTGTCACAGACAGTGATGGTAATAGTGGCTCAGACACCCTCAATCTGACAGTACGCCCCGTCAATGCGTTGCCTGAGGCGTCAATCAGCTTTGCCCAGCTCGACAGTTATCCTGACTATATTGTACCCGCAGGTGCCGCAATAACCCTAGATGGTTCAGCATCTGACGATAGCGATCCACCCTCCAGTAACGAGGCAATAAGTCAGTGGTCTTGGCAACAACTTGCCGGTCCAGACGTCTTGGATGGTGTCGATGTCGATGGCCCTATACTTAATATCGTGGCGCCGGTGCAGCCCGACCAATCTCAAATTCAACTACAGCTGACGATTACCGACCAGGAAGGGGGTCAGGCAACGGCAGAACTCGGTCTGATTGTTCAGGACGCGCAATCTACAGTACCAACCGTAAACGCGGGGAGAGCCCAGCAGGTTTATCCGGGCGAGATGATCATGCTGATAGGCGAAGCAGACTCCACCGTAGCTGCTGCAAAACCACTAGCATACCAGTGGCAAGCAAGTACCACGCAGGCGGTTATTACAGATCCAACTGCACTGCAAACCTTTGCCGTGTTCGGCGCGGATGCGATTGGTCAAACCGTCAGATTTACACTCGATGTAACCGATCTAAACGGTAATACAGTGGAAGATACTGTCGACGTAATCATTAGCGAAGCGCCGCGCTATCGACTTAACGATACGGGCGTGACACTGCAAGCAACTAATTCACAAAATACGGCCTCGTTTGTTCCAGAATTGCCGGGCCAGGATGCTCATCTTGGCCAGGATGTCATTGCCACCTATGGCAACTTTGAAAAAGCGGGTAGAGGTGACGCTGGGTTTGATTTCACCCGGCTGAATGCTAACGGTGATGAAGTTGATAGTCTTGATGAGCCATTTAGTTGCGTGCGAGACAACATCACCGGCCTGGTTTGGGAAGTGAAGTCAGACGATGGCGGCTTACATGATAAAGATCATACCTATTCATGGTATTTCGAAGACAACAACGGTGGGTTTGATGGTGACCTTAATGGTGCTGGCAGCAGCTGCTCACTAACGCAGTGCAATACACAGGCATTTGTGGACGCGGTAAATGTTGAAGGGCTATGTGGATTTTTTGACTGGCGCGTGCCAAGCCATGATGAACTATCCTCAATATTGCACTATGGATTGGTCAGTACACCTATGGTTGATGATGAATATTTTCCATCGCAGTTTGACACGGTTACGGGGCCGTTATGGTTTTGGACACGTATTGCAAGTGCAGATGGCGTAAATAGCGATAATTCACAGAACGCCTGGGCGCTTGACTTTGCCAGCGGCGTAGACAACTTCCTTAATAAATCATCAGCAACACGAGTTAGGTTAGTGAGGGCAGGGCGATGAAATACTGGATCGGAATACTTGTTATGATTGTGGGGTGCAATGTATCCGCACAATCCTGTTTGGTTGATATTGACGATACTACAGCCAGTTCAGAATTTACCGATCTTGAAGATGGTACGGTTTTACATGTGCGTACAGGGCTCGTATGGATGCGCTGCAGCCTCGGACAAACCTGGAATGGCTCAACGTGTATCAATGAGGCAGACGAGTTGACCTGGCAACAGGCATTGGATCAGGCATATGGCTATGAATTTGCCGACAGTCTTGCGTGGCGCTTGCCGAACATAAAAGAGCTGGCCAGTATCACTGAGCGTAGCTGCGTGCGGCCATCAATTAATGAAACCATCTTCCCGAATACATCTGCGGATGACTACTGGACCTCTACGCCGTCTATGGCTGATCCACAACGCGCCTGGGTGGTGGCATTTTTCAATAGCAGCAATTCTATCAAACAAAAAGACCGCTCGGTGTTTGTCCGGTTGGTCAGAAATGCAGATTGACCTGATTTTTTACCGGCTCGTCTGATCCAGACTTTGCATTGGCGGGAATAACCTTCACAATGATATCAAGTTAAATAATAAATCCGAATTGTTGTGAGAGCCCTGTTATTCTGCCTGCTTTTCTCACCAGCTGTATTGGCTGATCTCAAATGTGACGTAGACTTGCACTACGGCATGGTGGTGACCCGTGACCATATTCGGGTTCTTGAGGAAAGCCGGACACTCTACCAAATCAACGATAAAAAGCAGTTGTTTGTGCAAGGCAATTTGTTAGAGCTGGAAAAACAGCAGCAGGCTTTACTTAAAGAATTTGCCGGTGGTTTGCACTACGTGGTACCAAAAATGACGGTGCTGGCAACTGAGGGTGTGGCCCTGGCAACAGATACCATTGAGCAGGTCTACATTGGCCTTGTAGGGCAGGACCATGGCAGCTATGAAAAAATCCAGCGTGCCATGGACAATGTCAAATCACGGGTAGACAAGAAATTCATCTATTCTAAGAAGAACTACTACATCGGCCCCGGCTCTCTGGAGCATGTCGATGATATGGTCGACAAAGAAATTGAGGCTCAACTTGAGCAGGCAATTAACACATCTGTCGGCGGTATCTTGTCTGCAATATCAGGGGTGGCGTCAAGCTCAGATGCATCAGATGAACGGGTTGCAGAACTGAGCAAACGACTCGAGGAGATGGAGCTTCAGCTTGAGCAAGAGGTTGCGCCCAAAGCTGAGTCATTGCGTCAAAAAGCTAATTGGTTTTGTAATAAGCTGCAGCGTTTGGATGAAATTGAAGAAAGCTTACGTCAGTCGGTTCCCGAGCTGTACGCTTACAACATTATCTACAGTGGTGGTGTGAAGCAGTACAAGAAATAATAGTTCAAATTTTATTGGTGACTAATCTCTTGCCCTTCAACCAATGAAATAAAAAGGCTGAACCAGGAAGCTCAGCCTTCCGTCGATGCTAAATAGCTACTTAATTTGCGATTTGAAATAATTGTAGGAATGGATAAACGCGTCGCGGATCTTCTTCGCTTCTTTCACATATCCTTCCAGTTTATCTTCACCTTCTTCCTTCCATTTATCCAGTTTGTCGGTTAATGGCTTCATCTGCAGCTTAACCGCCTCGATTTGCTTGTTTATTTCGCCTTTAGCTTCATTCTGGGCATGCTCAGCTTTGGCTTCTAACTCATCGATCTTGCTATTAAGCTCATCGATAGTCTGCTTGAGTTTTTCTGCGTATTCGTCACGTTTACTCATGGTAGTTCCCTTATCTGCCGGAATTGGTCGCTAGCAGAGTAAAATCAATTCAGTTATGACGTCTTGATGTAAATCAACACGTCTCCTCCTGGCCTATTTTTAATGTTTTTTTAATGTTTGGATTAAGTCTTTTTCAGACTAAATCTCTATCTTGAGCGCCGTTTACTTAACTTGCTAAAGGTTGTTTATGAATAAAGCCACTTTCGCATTGACAGCGATTGCTGCGGTAACGTTCGCTCAAAACGTGTCGGCGTTTCAAAAAGGTGACTGGGTTATTCGTGCTGGCTTCGCCTCTGTCGTACCGGATGAATCATCATCCAACATCGTTGTAGGCAGCGACCTTGGGGTTAATGTTGGCGTAGAGAGCAATACTCAACTGGCCTTGAACCTCGCTTATTTCATCACAGACAAGGTTAACGTTGAGGTTCTTGCTGCGACACCATTTAAACATGACGTCAACTTTGGCGTCAGCGATCCACTCGGTACTGGTGACCAACTGGGAGAGGTGACTCATCTGCCCCCAACCGTTACGGTGAATTATTTTTTCGCCGACAGTGCAAGTAAATTCCAGCCCTACGTTGGCGCAGGCCTGAATTACACACTATTCTTTGACGAAGACTTCACATCGGCAAACCAGTCAGCAGGCTTAAGTGACTTATCTCTGGATAACTCATTTGGAATTGCCGCTCAGATAGGTGCCGACTACATGTTTAGCGATGAATGGTTTTTAAACGGTTCGATTCGCTGGATTGATATCGATACTGAGGCATCTTTCCAACTTGGTGGGGCAGCAGGAAGTGTTGATTCCATCGAAATAGACCCCTGGGTGTACAGCATTACCATCGGATATCGTTTTTAACACCAGCAAGAAACGCGTACACAGCAATCGACTACATAACAATAGAAACCAAACCGTCATAAAGCATGGTTTGTTAGACCAAATTGAGGATTGATTATGAACAAGCGTAACCTTGTTTCTACTATGACAATAGCAGCTGCGGCGATTACGGCAGCGCTTTCAGTTTCTGCTACCGCTAAAAACGTAAGTGATTTAGTCGTTGCCCAACAGCGTGCAGCGTTGGAAAAGAATACTGACGGTAAAGGATTCGGTCCACAGTCACCACGCGATATAGATCAGAAGTACGGTACCAACCAGCGCGTATTCGGTTTCGCACCAAATCGCAGCCAGATGAATCTGTGCAATATTCACTTCCACAAGAATGCCGAGCATAAAGGCGGTGATTTCACGATGTATGCCGGAAATGGTGACGGTAAAGGTAAAAACACAGGGTACAAGTGGGATGGTCAGCTCAGCGCTTCTCAACTCAAACCTGTTAGCGGTGGTGTTTGTGCTGCCAAGGGCGACCCTCTGCAGGCCGGTGATACGATTGAGGTACACTGGGTATTCTCTGCCGCGCAAGTGTCTCCTGGCCCAACGCTTGGCGCGTGTCTAGCGGACTCAACTATGAACCCAGGTCTGCGCGTTGAAGGGCAGGTATTTGTTCTGGCCAACGATGAAAATGCGCTGGACTTCAATGAGCTGGCTGAGATTGCCACGGTGAACGGCTACGCACAGGCGCCCAATATTCCAAGCAACACTGGCAAGCCGGTAGAGTACTTAGGTTCTACCACAGGGCCATCATATAATGAACAGGGCTCACCGTTGCAGGTTAGCTGGAGCGTGCGTCCGCAGGGTGCGGTACTGGATATCAATTCTGTCGGAAAGTGGTGTGAAGACAACGTGTTTAACGAAGATCATGCCCACGGCGTGCGTAATCTGGTCGTGAATCCTAAACTGTTGTCGGTAATCAACTAAGGTTGTTTACGTTATAGATCATGGGTATCGAGTCTATACCCATTACCTCTCAATGTCTGGATAGTGAGTGAAGGCTCACTATCCAGTTTTTTTCTTAAACGGCTGATATATACGTCTACGATATTGGTTTGTGGATCAGTGTGTGTCTGCCAGATACGGCTTAATATTCGCTCTCTCGACAGTACCTTTTGCCTGTGTTCAAGCAGATAGTACAGCAGGTCAAATTCTATTCTGGTCAGGCCTAATTCAGTGCCGTTTAATTTCGCAATTCTCTGTTGCAGTGATAGTGTTAGTGGGCCACACGACAGTTCATCATCATCACGTTGAGTCGGTGTTGGGCGACGCCGCCGCAGTGCAGTAACGCGGGCCAACAGCTCGTCAAAGTCGAAGGGCTTAGTAAGGTAATCGTCAGCGCCAAGCTGCAATCCTTTTACCCTTTCACTCACTTCATCCATGGCGGTAAGCATCAGTATCATGGGAGGGTTAGGTAAGGCTTTAATCGCTTGTAAGATTGTCACGCTGTCTTGATCGTCAAACATCCTGTCCAGCACCACGACCTCCGGTCCGTGCTGTTTAATCCACGGCAGCAATTCATGTAAATGACTTAATCCCGTGCAATCAAATCCTTCTGCGCGAAGGCCTTTGGTCAAAAATTGCAGCAGAGGTTTTTCATCATCGGCGACCAGGATACTCATGATTGTGGCTCCAATGGCAGTGAAAATGAAAAGGTCGAACCCTCGCCGGGAACGGATGTGGCAACAATGCTGCCACCATGAGCCTCAACAATCGCTTTGGCAATTGGCAGGCCTAACCCGAGTCCATCATTGTGTTTCCTGAACCTTACAAAACGCTCAAACACGTTTTCTATTTCGGCAGCTGATATGCCGTCCCCACAGTCCTTAACCGTTACTTTTGCATAGGATGAATCAGATGTCAGAGAAACATTAACTGGCATACCGGGGGCCGAATATTTAACGGCATTGTCGATTAGAATGGACAGTACCTGCTGGATCCGCGGTGTATCAATTTTAACAGTCACAGTATCATCGTCGGCAGACACTGTAATTTGACGTTCGGTGTGTAGCCGTTGCCATTTCGACACTTCAGTTTGTAATAGTGGCTGCATAGCGACAGAAGCAAGCTCAAGTTGTAACTGATTCATTTCCGCACGAGTGAGCAGCAGTAAGTCATCTACCAGGCGGCTGAGTGTGACGGACTGATTAAGAATAGAAGATAACGTCTCTTTATAATCTTCCTCGCATGCGGATTTGAGACGCAACGTGACCTGAGCTTCGCCGCGAATAATTGTGAGTGGCGTTCTAAGCTCATGAGACACATCGGCAATGAACTGACGCCGCCGCGAATCTATCTTGGTTAGCTGCAGGTTGGCGTTGGTAAGCTCGCGGGTGCGCTGCTCCACTTCAACTTCAAGGTTTTTGCGGGACATTGCCTCCTGCTCTTTGAAATCCTGCAACTGCTCCGCGAGGGTATTGATAGAGTCTGCAAGCTCGTCAAATTCATCGTCCAGGGTTTCTGAAATAGGCTTTCTATAGTGACCGGACAGGATCGAATCTGTGGCATTGCGTATCAGCACTAGCGGCTGATAAAGCTGATTAAAGAGCCAGTAACAACCATATGCAATGAGCGGCAGAGATAAAATTGCTAAGCCTAATGTGAACCAAACAATAGCTGTGTTCAACGTATCGATTTTTGCGTTTATCGCTGCTACTACCTTGCCCTGACGCAATACTGCAGCATTTATTGCTTCTCTGAATTTGTTATCAATCGTTACTTCGAGCAACTTTTCAAGACGAGCGCGTTGATCCGCAGGTGTATCACGGTTTCGGACTACCATATTAAATTCTAAAACAATTTGTTCTATCAGTTGCTCAAGCTCATCAGTATCCTCGACACTGCCCTGGGTAATTTCCTCGCCTAACGCCTCGCGCTGTTCTATTTCCAAACGGCGAATGTTCGTCAGTGCCTGAGCTATCAGTTCCTGCTTTTTGCGGACCTCAGTCTGGTTGGCATTTTGGCCAAAAATCACTTCATCAGTTAATTGCTTGAACATTCGATAGGAAATACTGGACAGCTCCTGGTGTTCAATTAACAAGGATTGGGCGATGGTACTTTGGCGAAGATTTTGCCTTGTCAAATGGGCCGAAATTGCTGTACACAACAGCGCAACAATAAGAATGAATGCCGTCGTGAGGCCGAAATAAAACAGTTTGCGTTTATACATAGCGTGTAGAGGATGCTTTTAACGATGTAGTATACGCAGGTTTAGCTACAATGGACTAGGAACTGGCTTGTTGTTCAACGATACTTCGCGAGTAACTGCTGCCAGGCAGGATCATCTTTGAGAGTCTCTGTCGCTTCTAACATGACTTGATATAGATCCTGATGTCTTTTTAAGGTGAATGCTCGACGGGCAAATTCATCGTGCGGACGCTCTGAAAGATGGTAGATATCGGGCAGTTCATCTTTGCGTTGTAAATAAGCAAATACCGACTGGCTGACGATGCCGACATCCGCCCGACCTTTTTCAATCAGCTCCAATACCTGACGTTCACCAATGGTATCGATACGCGGCACACGCTCTTCTGCCACTGCCTCATTCACACCAAAGTAGTAGAAGCCCAATACACCAGCGAAAGACTTACCGTAGAGTGACTCGATACCAGTGAATTCAAACGGACTGGATTTTAGCGACACGAACTCATCGCGGTCGGTAAACATTGTCGGTAGCCACAGGTAGCGTGTTTCGTCAGGATCTTTAAACCATTTCGGGTTAACGCCAACCACAACACCATCCAGTGTTCGCTCTTTGAGCATGAGATCAAGTCGCTTGCGGGGCAGAAAAATAGTACGAAATACAGCGTTATCTGTTTTCCTGGTTAACAGTTTAGCCATGTCGTAGTACAGCCCTTCCTGGCGTTCCTCATTGACAACAAAGGGCGGCTTTTTATGGTAGGTATATAAATAAATTTGCAGGTCCGACTGTTGTGCTACAACAGGCACAAGCGTGCTCAGTGACCAAACACTGACAGCAAATAATTTAAAAGTGTGCCGCAAAAGTGTGATAGCGAATGCCCCAGTTATGTGGTCTTAACGTTAATTAGCGTTGCTTTTAAACGATACTAATTGATCACGGCAATGTTGCAAAGCGTGGGTTACACGAACAGTCCTAATAAATTGTTCAGATAACGGTGTCCCGTCTGCGTGACTTGCCAATGCGTAGTAGAGCAGCTAATCAATCCCTGCTGCTGAGCTTTTCCTAACGACACTTTTACCTCGGAGGGAAGGGGAGAACCGGTTAAGCGCTCGTAATCATCAACGGGGCAGGGTTCAAGCAGTCTGAATCGATTCATAAAAAATTCAAACGGTAGGTCCTGCTCAGACACAGTTGTACAGTCACTCAAGTACGCTTTGCCAATATCCATATAGCCCCGGGGATGTTTTACTTTTACGGTACGAGTGATGCTACCATTGTGCTGATCGGTGATTTTCCCGTGTGCGCCACAGCCAATCCCAAGATAATCGCCAAAACGCCAATAATTAAGATTATGCTGACATTGATGGCCAGGGAGACTATAGGCGGAGATTTCATACTGGGTGTATCCAGCCTCTGTCAGCAATGTATGGCCTTGTGACTGGATGTCCCACAAAATGTCATCGTCGGGCAGCACCGGTGGACGAGAAGCAAACTGCGTGTTGGGCTCAATGGTTAATTGATACCAGGAAAGGTGAGGGGGCAATTGTTCAATTGCCGTACTCAGGTCCTGCAATGCGCTCTCAACGTTTTGCTGTGGCAGACCATGCATCAGATCTACATTGAAACTGCGCAGCCTTGCTTGATGGGCGTAGCCCGCCGCACGCTTGGCCTGCTGACCATCATGGATGCGTCCCAATGCCTGCAGCTGCGCGGATTGAAAGCTTTGCACGCCAATCGATATGCGATTCACACCAGCCTGCTGAAAGGCATTAAAGCGCTCGGTTTCAACTGTGCCAGGATTGGCCTCCAGGGTGATCTCTGCATCATTGGCCAGATTCACCCGCGACCTGATGCCGCTTAATAAACTGGCGATCGCATCGGCTGAAAATAGGCTCGGCGTACCGCCGCCGATAAAGATAGTGCTGACCTCCCGATCATTGACTCTGCTGGCATCAATGGCCAGATCATCGAGCAGGTGTGCGACGTATTCCTGCTCTGGCAAGCGTTGCTTCAATCCATGTGAGTTGAAGTCACAGTAGGGACACTTTTGCACACACCAGGGGATGTGCACATACAGACTCAGTGGAGGCATACTAGTTCAGGGCGCTGCTGAGCCTATCGAGCAAGGATTTCAGCGCCTGTCCGCGATGACTGATGGCATTTTTAGTCTGTTTATCCAACTGTGCCGCTGTGCACTTTTGAGATGGGACATAAAACACCGGGTCATAGCCGAAACCACCGTCTCCATGTCGTTTAAGGGCAATTTCGCCGTGCCACTCGCCCTGACAAATCAAGGGGGTTGGATCGTCAGCGTGGCGCATAAATACCAACACACAGATAAATCTGGCAGCGCGATGCTGTACCGGTGTTGACGCCAATGCCCCAAGCAATTTTTCAATGTTGTCATCATCGCTTGCGGATTCGCCAGCATAGCGACTGGAATATACGCCAGGTGCACCTTTTAGCGCAGCAACGGCAAGCCCTGAATCATCAGCAATAGCGGGCAGACTTGTAACGCGGCAAGCATGTCGCGCTTTGATGATGGCGTTTTCGACAAAGGTACTGCCAGTTTCTTCAGCGTCATCAACGCCAAGCGCTTTTTGCGGCACGACGTCAATGCTGAATTCTGCCAACAGACCGGCAAACTCTTTTACTTTGCCGGGGTTACCAGTGGCGAGGACAATTTTTTCAAACATACCCTAGTCCTTTTGGCTGCGTCGCTGCTTGGCTTTTTTGGCTGGCTTTTTGGCACTCGTCGACGCTTTTTTCTTCTTCACTTTCTTGCCAACTTTGGCTTCTTTATGCTTCGGACGTAAGCCGTCTATTACACGACGCTTCAATGGTTGACTGATGTATCGTTCTATTTTACCCAGTACGACCATATCGTGAGCTTCGACCAAAGAAATGGCAGTACCTTTGTTGCCCGCTCGACCGGTTCGCCCGATACGGTGAACATAGACGTCGGCTGTACGCGGCAAGTCAAAATTGATGACGTGAGTAATTTTCTCTACATCAATGCCGCGAGCGGCAACATCGGTTGCAAGCAGAATGGGCACTTCACCGCTTTTAAATCTTGCGAGGGCTGCGATTCGTTTGTCCTGAGGCATTTCACCCTGTAACCAGCACACTGGAATATCATGGGATTGTAGCGACTGCTTGAGGGTTGCCAGACGCTCGCGGGTTTTTACAAAAACAATGGTGCGCTGTTCTGGCTCATTTAACAGGTGGATCAGCAGGGCAAGCTTGTGCTCATAGTCATCTGCTAAATGTACATATTGGATAATTTTACCCTGCTCTTTGCGTGTTGCACTGGCACTGACCGGCACAGGGTCTTTGAGAATGTCTCTTGCAAAGGTATTAATGCCACTGCCTTCCAGCGTTGCAGAAAACAACATACTCTGTTTACGCCATCTGGCTTCTGCTGAAATTTGATGGACGATATTGGCAAAGCCCATATCCAGCATACGGTCGGCTTCATCCAGGATCAGTACCTCAATTTCCTGACAGCTGAAACTTTCTTTTTCAATGTGCTCAAACAGACGGCCGGGTGTGGCGACAAGAATGTCCAGACTTTTGCTTAAGGTCTCTTTGTCCGTACCGTAATTAATCCCGCCAGTGATGACGCCGCAAGTAAGGTCTGTATGCGCAGTGATGGCCTTGGCCTGTTCGTATACCTGTAGCGCTAGCTCGCGAGTCGGTGTAAGTATAATTACGCGAGCAGATCCCGGGTCTCGTCTTGGGTAATCAAGTAGATACTGTGCGGCAGGTAATAAAAATGCAGCTGTTTTACCTGTACCCGTTGGTGCTTGCGCCAGTACATCTCTGCCTTCAAGCGCAACCGGAATGGCCTCCTGCTGGATGCCAGTAGGTTTTTTATAGCCCATATCAGCAAGGGCACGGGTGAGTTTTGCGTCGAGATCCAGGGAATCAAACATGTAATATTCGGTATGATGTAAACCAAAGCATTATAAAGCACTCAAGACAGCACTGCGACTGAAATACAACCTTAGCTCGACTGTGTGTCCCGAATGTTTTCAATGGCGGCAATTCGCTGGCGTTCCAGCTCATCACGGATTTGCTGTCCCTGATACCCCTGAGCGACGATATCTTTTACGCTGACATTCGCTGCTGCTTGCCACGCCGCTCTGAAATAGTCTGCTTGTGGATAATTACTGTTTTCAAATTGCTTGCGACCTTTCGCGTCGGCCGTACATGCCAGTAGCAGGGCTTCAAACCTCTCTGGTTTTCGCCATGCATCGCATTTATTCAGCACCTTTAAAACGGTTTTAGCAGTAAGCTGAAATGCGCCATGTACGTGACTATGAAACTCACCAACTAGCAAGGCTAGTTCCCGACAGGCGTTTGGCACTTTTAACCTGTCGCAGAGTGTATTGATTGAGGTAAGTCCGAGCTTTTCGTGGCCATGGTGAGACGGCCACTGGTCAGCGTCTGTTAATGACTTTCCTACATCATGCACCAGGGCGGCAAATCGAACACTCACGTCATCTGATAATTTAGCCGCCTGCTCCAACACCATCATGGTGTGAATGCCAGTATCTACTTCCGGGTGCCACTTGGCCGGGTTGGAAATTCCCCAAAGCACATCAACTTCATTAAACCAAAAGCGCAACGCTCCACAGGCCCGCAACGTTTCAAAATATACCTGCGGGGTGTCCTGTTGCAGACTGCGCTCGGTCTCTTTCCAGACTCGCTCTGCACTCAGATGCTCAAGTTCTCCCGATTGGCTGATAGTACGCATGAGCTCCAGGGTCTCATTGGCAATGGAGAAGCCATAGCTATAGTAACGCGAAGCAAAGCGTGCCACGCGAAGCACCCGCAGTGGGTCTTCAACAAAGGCGTCGGAGACATGACGCAACACGCGATTTTGCAAATCCTGCTGACCATTATAAGGGTCGATAAGCTGGCCGTTTTCGTCTTTTGCCATTGCATTGACGGTGAGATCGCGACGCATCAAATCCTGCTCCAGCGTGACCGTTGGCGCACTATTACATTCGAACCCCGTATACCCGCTGCCAGTTTTTCGCTCTGTGCGGGCGAGAGCATACTCCTCTTTCGTTTTAGGGTGCAGAAACACCGGAAAATCTTTACCTACCTGAGTAAAGCCCTTCTCGAGCATCTGTTCCGGTGTGGCGCCGACGACCACATAGTCTCTCTCATGGACGGGACGGCCCAATAATTCATCGCGCACTGCGCCGCCCACCAGGTAAATTTTCATGCGGTTCGATTAGTCTGCTTCACTGTCGTTTCAGTATTTTGGCATACTCACAGGAGCGATTCATGCGTGTTGTACATTTTCCTCTCCGGCGGACCTGATTGGCTTTGACTTCATCAAACGAACTGGGTAGTTTAGCTGTCGCGTTAGCAATCCATAGTGACTATGTATCTCAATTATTTCGGACTTTCAGACAACCCGTTTTCAATTGCGCCAAATCCAGATTACCTATACATGAGCCCGCGGCACAAAGAAGCGCTGGCGCACCTGACATTTGGTTTGCGAGAAAGCGGCGGCTTTGTGATGCTGACCGGCGAAGTCGGCACCGGCAAAACGACGGTATCACGTAAATTGTTGCAACAGCTCCCCGACAATACGCAGATTGCGATGATCCTCAATCCGACGCTATCGGCGATGGAGTTACTCGCGACAATATGTGACGAGCTCGGGCTAGAGTATGATGAGCAAAGAGCCAGTCTGAAATATTTCACCGATCTGATCTTGTCCAAGCTGGCAGCCAATCATGATGCCGGTATGAATACCGTACTGATCATCGATGAAGCGCAACATCTGCTGCCTGAGGTACTGGAACAACTGCGCTTGCTGACTAATCTGGAAACGAATCGCGAAAAATTATTAAAAGTCGTGCTGATTGGACAGCCAGAGTTGCAGCAGCTGTTAAAACGTCAGGAGCTCAGACAGCTGGCACAGCGCATTACTGCACGTTATCACCTGCTGCCGCTTACTGCGTCGGAGGTGAAGTCCTACATTGCGCATCGGTTGAGTGTTGCCAATGGCGATGGCAGCGTGTTTAGCGCCTCAGCAATGGCAGCGGTGTATCAGATATCGGGCGGTATCCCCAGGGTGATCAATTTATTATGTGATCGGGCCCTGACGTTGACCTTTACCCGACAGGATGCGGTGGTGAAACGTCATATTTTTATTGCAGCAGCAAATCAGATTCTCGGTGAAGATGTGGTCGCACAGCGTCAGGGAAATCGTTGGGCACTGACATTGGCTGCCATGTTTGCCATTGCTGCATTGATGGGATTTATGACAGGGAGTTGGTATGCCTGAGCGGATCAGTATCGATAACCTGCAAGCTGGCATGGTGATCATTGGCATTACCGAGCAGAATGGGCCTGTGAAAATTCGCAAGTCCGGCCTTGTCACCAGCCAGGATATGGTCCGTGGTCTGGCAGAGATGGGAGTGCTGGAAGTCGAGATTGATCCTGCACAGACTGTTGAAATTGACGCCGCGGCGTCGCCAGTGTCCCATACCAGACAGTTACTTACCGGTAATAAACGGGTTGAGCACGGATCTGGTAACGCAATTGACCACAGTTTATCCGATCAGTTTAATCGCAGTTTATTCTTGCCGTCTGTGCAGGGATTGCCATCTGTTTGGCAGCATTACGGCAAAAAATCACTTAGCGCTGTTATCGTTGTTTTCGGCGGCTTTGCCGTGGGCTGGGTTGCGGCAAATTGGTCCAGCTATTTGGCGATGTTATCGGCACCAGCAAATGTGGTAAACCAGTCGCAGCAGCTACCCGCGTCAAATGAGAGCAAATCGATTGATGCGTCAACTGAACCGCCTACAACAGTGATAGCAAATACGGCTCCACAGACCGAGACGTCAGAGGTTGTCAGCGAGCCTACTGAGAGAGAGTTTGTGGACAACTCAGATGAGGAAGAGGGCACGATTTTAAACGCGCAGCCTGAAGCTGAGCCGGCAATATCACAAGAGCTGTTACGACGTTTTAATCAGGCGGTTGCCGAATTGGATGAAGAGCCTCGGGAAAGTGCGCCGGTCACAGTGCGTAATAATGATGATATCCCGCGTGTCGATCAGCTTCCGGTCAGGCTCCTGACGCGTTTACCGTCAATGAGTTTTAATGCGCATATGTATGCGTCAAACCCCTCAGACAGATGGGTCAGGGTAAACGGTATCCGCCTGGTCGAGGGAGACTGGCTGAATGACAACCTGCAACTTGTCGAGATTGAACCTCAGCATGTCGTGCTGTCATTCGAAGGCGAAGCATTTCGCATGGCGGCCCTGAGCGATTGGTAACGACGCTTCAGGGCATAGCGTTTAAAAATACGTCGCGGAAAAACTTATTAAGATTTAGCTTGAATTCTTCTGGCCTCACCGCAGCCACAATGTCGTCATCAACCTTGGCTAAATCAAGACGGGTGATCTGTCGATGGGTCTGTGAGCGTACGCTGTAAAACACCATGACCACGGGTTTAAGTGGATTATTTTTATTTGCCTGACTGACAATCGCCAGCTTATCGCTTTTCAAGCGGACCAGTGAACCAACAGGATGCACGCCGATACACTTAATGAAGGCCTGTACCAATTCCTTATCTAGCTGCGGATCTTTGAGTAATTTCTTTAGCGCCGCGGTGGCTGACATACTTTCTTGATGGTGACGCGTCGACGTCATCGCATCGTAGCAATCGACGATCGCGGCCATACGTGCAAAGGTAGATATCTCTTCTCCTGACTTTCCCGAGGGGTAGCCCGAACCGTCCACGCGTTCATGATGGTTTTGCACCACGTCCAGCACGATATCGGAAATATCATCGGTCTGCTCCAGCAATTCAACGCCCGTGTCGACGTGAGTTTTGATCAGTTCCCAATCGGCTTTGGAGAGTTTGCCGCGGGCCTTGATGATATCGTCGGGTATGGTCGCCATGCCAACGTCCATAAGCAAACCAGCTAAACCTAGCTCTTCTACTTGCGCCTTATCGTAACCAAGGCTGTTGGCGAACATGGCCATGAGTATTGAGCAATTTAATGAGTGTTCGAGTAAATATTGGTCGGCATTTTTAATCAGCGTCAGGCAACTCAGTGCATTGGGGTTGTCGAACACGGAGTCTATAACCTGGTGGCTTAATCCAACCAACGGAGAAATATCAGCAGGTTGTCCCTGCTTCACTCGATTAATAAAATCGCCCTGTATATTTACAGCCTGCAAATACAAATCGTTAGCGTCGGATAATGCCTCGGACTCAGACTTTTTCGGTTTTTGCGGGCGTTTCTCGGTTTCGGCGGCTGCTTTCTCGACATCGTTGTTCTGAGGTGAGTAGGTGGTTTTACTGCGCGACAAATCGACTTCTAAAGTCAGGATCCCTTTGCTGCGCAGCGTATCGATGGTGGCCTGCGTTTTTACCAGACCGCGGGAACGCATCTTCAGTCGACCCTTCTGCTCGACAACCTGAGTAACGAACATGCCGGGTGTCAGTTCTTCAATCGGGATAGTTTTTAACATCAACTACCGCACCACCAGTCAATAAATGAATATATTTAGAATATCAGAAATTTTTAAATATGAGAGACAGGAATCGTCATAAATGTGCGCCAACACATGGTGTCGTTGGCGCACGCTTGGACCATTATGCCCAGGCAGGCTGTTTGGCCTCGTATTCGCTGATTTTAGCGTCCAGTTCCAACGTTTGCCCGATAGCGTCCAAGCCCTTAATCAGGTTGAGCTTGTGATGCTCCGCGATGTCAAAGGAGAAACTCTGTCCGTCTACGCTCACAGTTTGTGCCGGTAAATCAACTTCTATTACGGTATCTGGTTTGGACTCAACCGCGGCAAACAGCACGTCCATTTGCTCGCTTGGTAGACTGATCGGCAAAATCTGGTTGTTAATACAGTTGCCATAGAAAATATCCGCCAGACTTGTAGCAATGATCACTTTGAAACCAAAATCACCAAGTGCCCAGGGCGCATGCTCTCGACTTGAACCGCAGCCAAAATTCTCGCGCGCTAACAAAATACTAGCACCCTGATATTGCGGCTGGTTTAGCGTAAATTCAGGATTGGGTACCGATTCATGTTCATCAAGATAACGCCAATCATGAAACAAATGTTTGCCATAGCCTGTGCGTGTCACACCAGTTAAAAATTGCTTCGGGACAATCTGATCGGTATCGACATTTGCCTGATTCAATGGCGCGGCGTTGCCGCTTATTGTAGTAATACCTGTCATATTTTACTCCTGAAAATCCCGTACATCGGCTAAGCGGCCTTTTAAAGCAGCAGCGGCTGCCATCGCGGGGCTGACCAGGTGGGTGCGTGCTCCGCGGCCCTGCCGGCCTTCGAAGTTTCGATTGCTGGTAGATGCACAGCGATCGCCTGGTTTGAGAATGTCATCATTCATACCCAGACACATAGAACAGCCTGGCAGGCGCCATTCAAATCCTGACTCGATAAAGATTTTATCCAGTCCTTCCGCCTCGGCCTGCGCTTTAACCGCGACAGAACCCGGTACAACGATGGCGGTGACGTTATCTGCTACTTTACCTTGTTTAGCAATGCTTGCTGCCGCACGAAGATCTTCAATTCGCCCGTTCGTGCAGGACCCGATAAAGACATTGTTGATGGCAACCTCAGAGAGGATTTGGCCAGCTTCAAGATCCATATATTTCAAGGCCTTCTGTGCAGAGCTCCGAGCGACAGGGTCGTTAAAGCTGTCAGGAGCAGGTATCGGCTGACCCACTCCTACCACTTGGCCCGGGTTCGTGCCCCAGGTCACCTGCGGAGAAATATCGTCGGCATGCAATGTGACAACCGTGTCGAATACGGCGTCTTCATCACTGTATAAGGTTTTCCAATAGGCAAGTGCGCTGTCCCAGTCATTACCACTGGGGGCCAGTTCCCGACCTTTGATGTACGCAAACGTGGTGTCATCCGGTGCGATCATGCCTGCTTTGGCGCCAGCTTCGATGCTCATGTTGCAGATGGTCATGCGCTGCTCCATGGACAACCCGCGAATAGCTTCACCACAATACTCAATGACATGCCCAGTGGCACCTGCATGGCCAATTTTACCAATGATGGCGAGAATAATGTCTTTGGCGGTGATGCCAACGGCCAGGGATCCCGACACCTCCACCTTCATACTTTTAGCTTTGCTTTGCTTGAGTGTCTGGGTAGCCAGTACATGTTCGACCTGTGAGGTGCCAATACCAAACGCCAATGCACCAAAAGCGCCGTGGGTCGCTGTGTGCGAGTCACCGCACACCACTGTCATGCCCGGTTGTATCAGTCCCAGTTCCGGCCCCATGACATGCACAATGCCCTGCTTTTGATGGCCAACAGGGTAGAGTTCAATGCCATGTTTCTGACAGTTTTGCGCCAGCGTATTGAGCTGAAGCTGATTGGCAGGACCACAGGCATCCAGTGCCAGGGAGCGGGTTGAAATGCTGTGGTCCATGGTAGCAATCGTGCGGTCTGGGCGACGCACTTTGCGATTCTTTTCATCCAGACCAGCAAACGCCTGAGGTGAGGTGACCTCATGAATAAGATGACGGTCGATATAAATCAGGCTGTCTTCACCTATCTGGTCTATGACATGAGCCTGCCAGACCTTTTCATATAACGTTTTTGCCATGTATACGCGTTCCTTAATTGTTAAGACTCTGAGCCGCTGGAGGCGGCGTGACTGGCAATAGCATCACCCACTTCGCTGGTGGATTTAGCGAGGTGTCGTTTTTCTGGGGGCAAAAGTTCACCGGTATATACGTCATCGGCAAGCGTTTTGATCACGGCCTGCTCAATGCAGTCTGCCGCGGCGTGCTGATTCAGACTGTAACGCAATAACATGGCTGCCGAGAGAATTTGCGCTATGGGGTTCGCCACGCCTTTGCCCGCGATATCTGGTGCAGAGCCGCCCGCTGGCTCATACAGGCCAAATCCGGCCTGATTGATACTGGCGGAGGGTAACAGCCCCATTGAACCGGTCAACATGGCACATTCATCTGAAATGATGTCGCCGAACAGGTTTGAGCAAAGTAGCACATCAAACTGGCCCGGTTCACGGATAAGTTGCATCGTGGCGTTGTCAATATAGATATGTTCAAGCTCGACGTGAGGATAGTCTTTAGCGACCTCTTCAGTGACTTCTCGCCACAGTCGACTGGTGACCAATACATTGGCCTTGTCGACCGAGGTGACTTTGCCCCTGCGCAGGCTTGCTGCTTCAAACGCACTGATAGCAATGCGCCGGATCTCTGCTTTTGAATATCGCATAGTATCAAACGCGTTTTGTTGCTCGCCTTCGCCTTCTAATCCTTTAGGTTGACCGAAATAGATACCACTGGTTAACTCCCGCACCACCAGCACATCGAAGCCGGCTCGTGATATGTCTGTGCGAAGTGGTGAGAGAGACTCAAGGCCTGGATAGATGCGAGCAGGTCGCAGATTGCTGAAGAGGTCAAAATGGCTACGCAGCGTCAGCAATGCAGCGCGCTCGGGACGCTTCTCCAGCGGCAACGCATCCCATTTAGGGCCACCGATTGAGCCAAACAAAATGGCATCAGCCTGCTCACATCCTTTTAGGGTAGCCGCAGGTAACGCTTCGCCATGATGGTCAATGGCAAAACCACCGACCGGATACTCCGTCAGATGAAGACTCAAATCGAATCGTTGTTGGACGACATCAAGTACCTTTTTTGCTTCGGCCATGACTTCGGGGCCAATTCCATCGCCCGCCAGCACCGCAATGTTATGTGTACTCACTACCTTTATACTCCTGCAATTCGTACTTGTTGTTTTTGTAAGTCTATCTGGTCCGCCAGATAGGTATTATTTAACACATAGATCAGCGCTTTAACGCCTGATTCTACGATATCTGTCGCCAGGCCAATGCCGTGGAAGCGGCGACCTTTATATTCTGCAATAACACTTACCTGTGCCAGAGAATCTGCGCCCTCTCCGGTAGAATCAAGTGAGAAATCGACGATTTCGACTTCCTTGTGACCCAACACCCTTTGTATTGCATTGTAGGCAGCATCAACGGGGCCGTTGCCTATTGCTGACTCGGTAAATTCCTCGTCACCAACCTGTAACGTCACCGTTGCACTGGGAATGATTTCCTTACCAGAATTGGCATGCAGATATTTTAAAACATAGTGTGCATGTTCATGTTTTTGCTGTGAGAAAAACAGCAACGCTTCAAGGTCATAATCGAACACCTGACCTTTTTTATCTGCCAGCTTAAGAAATGATTGATAGACGGTTTCCAGATCAAAATCTGACTCTTTGTATCCCAGTTCCAGAAGACGGTGTTTGATCACATGACGTCCCGATCTGGATGTCAGATTAAGGTTGTTCTTATTGATACCAACACTCTCTGGCGTCATGATTTCGTAGGTATTCTGCGCTTTTAACACGCCATCCTGATGGATGCCTGATGAGTGGCTAAATGCATTGGCGCCGACAATAGCTTTATTGGCTTGCACCGGCATATTACACAGCTGGCTGACCAATTTCGATGTGCGGGAAATTTCCTCACTATTAATACCGCATGACAGGCCCAGCAATTGCTCCCGGGTCTTCAGGATCATGGCAATTTCTTCCAGTGAGCTGTTGCCAGCCCGTTCACCGATGCCGTTGACGGTACATTCTACCTGTCTGGCACCATTTTCTGCGGCAGCCAGTGAGTTAGCCACAGCCAGTCCCAGGTCGTTGTGACAGTGTACTGAAATGGTGGCTTTGTCGATATTGGGTACGCGATTGAACAGATTCTTGATAATACCGCCGAACTCGGTGGGTGTTGTGTAACCGACGGTATCGGGGATGTTAACGGTAGTGGCCCCGGCATTGATGGCGGCTTCCACCATGCGACACAGATAATCGATGTGAGTACGTCCTGCATCCTCACAGGAGAACTCGACATCATCAGTGTAGCGGCGCGCACGTTTAACCGCCGCCACTGCCATCTCGACAATATCGTCCTGACTTTTGCGTAATTTGGCATTCACGTGAATATCAGAGGTCGCTATAAACGTATGAATACGGAATTGTTGTGCCACACCAAGGGCTTCCCCGCAGGCATCAATATCAGCGTCCACCGCTCTTGAAAGTCCGCAAACGATGGCATTTTTTACCTCGGATGCAATGGTGCGCACGGAATTGAAATCTCCCGGAGACGATACTGGGAACCCCGCCTCTATTATGTCTACGCCAAGACGCTCCAGAGCCAGCGCTATTTGCAGCTTCTCTTTGACGGTCAGACTGGCTGGCAAAGCCTGTTCACCATCACGTAACGTGGTATCGAAAATCTTTACGTAATCAGACATTTTTTCATCTCCCTAAACGAAAAAACCCGTGCTGGGCACGGGTTTTTGTGTCTGGTTGCTCGTTGCTTACAACCTAACCGTGCAGTCTTGCTGCCATAAGGAGGAGTAGAGTAATAAGCATCGTACGCATAATTAATTCTAAGCTTGCTGGTTCATTGCATTAAACGCCTTTAAACCGCGTGCGTCAACCTATGTTTACCCGGGTCTTTATATCGGAAAAGAATATCGTTCTTTAAATCAACGAAAATTCTTCCAGTTGACCGTAGTGGAAAGCAACAGCTCGCGCAGGCTCAAGGCTCGCGGCGACGTCCGTCCACGATGGTTCCAGCAGTGTCCGCAGCAGGCGCCGGTAAAGACACTTTTGGATGGCTTCAATAGCCTGTATTCACTGTGGGGTCCACGCTTCTCGCTGTCAGCATCGCGTCCATCCATGTAAAACCAGCCGTATTGGTTGACGTGTACACGGTCGTTGTCGGTGTCAATACGATCAATGGAGTCCAGCAGCAGGGCGGATTCGCCCAACTCCTGTTTATAGATGACGACAGGCATCCCCATTTTTGCATAACGCTGAAACCATTCCCGGGTTTTTTCACTGCCGTCTTTTAAACCGGGACAGTTGGCGGCCTGTTTGGCCTGCCAGCTGCCGTTGTGAATATCAACCTGCAAGGGCGCATTGTGATGTAGTAAATATTCAGCGGCGCGTTTTATGTGGTAGGAAAGACCACTAAGGCGTCTTTTAAGGCGCTCGGCACTGGATGTTGAGGCATTCGCTAATGTCAGTAACTCACGCTCATAAAGCGCGTTACAGAGTTCAGCAAACCGCAGCATCTGCCCGTCATCGGCAAAAATATCGACTTGCTGTTGAGACATGAGATCGCGCATAGTGCGAGCATAACGGGCTCTTAAAGAGCCCGCCAGCGTTTTATTGCCCTTTTATTTCCTGACGACCCTTATAGGTTGCCTTGCTGGCCAACTGCTCTTCAATACGCAGCAGCTGATTATACTTGGCAACACGGTCTGAACGACATAATGAGCCGGTTTTTATCTGGCCTGCTGCAGTGCCCACGGCGAGGTCGGCAATGGTGGCGTCTTCTGTTTCACCACTGCGGTGTGAAATAACGGCAGTAAAGCCCGCATCTTTAGCCATTCTGATCGCCTCAAGGGTCTCAGTAAGTGAGCCTATCTGGTTAAACTTGATCAGGATTGAATTACCAATGCCGTTATCAATACCGCGCTTTAGGATCTTGGTATTGGTGACGAAGAGGTCGTCACCGACCAACTGCACGCGGTCACCGATTTTATTTGTCAGGCTGGCCCAACCGTCCCAGTCACTTTCATCCAGGCCGTCTTCGATAGAAACAATCGGATATTTGTCTGCCAGCTCAGCCAAAAAGTCACCAAAGCCTTCGGAGTCAAACACCTTGCCTTCGCCTTTAAGGTCATACTTGCCATCTTTATAAAACTCAGAGGCCGCACAGTCCAATGCCAGGGTAATGTCTTTATCCATTTCATAACCCGCTTTCTGCACTGCTTCGACGATCACTTCAAGCGCCTCTTCGTTGGAGCTCAAGTTCGGCGCAAAGCCACCCTCATCACCTACCGCAGTATTCAGGCCTTTAGCACTGAGTACTTTTTTCAGGCTATGGAAGATTTCAGCGCCCATGCGCAACGCTTCTTTGAAGCTTGATGCACCGACTGGCTGGACCATGAACTCTTGTATATCGACATTGTTGTCGGCATGTTCACCGCCGTTGATAATGTTCATCATGGGCACCGGCATTGAATATTGTCCCGGTGTGCCGTTCAAGTCTGCAATATGCTGGTACAGAGGGATTTTTTTATCGTTGGCAGCGGCTTTGGCGACGGCAAGAGATACCGCCAGGATGGCGTTGGCACCCAGATTTTCTTTGTTCTCTGTGCCGTCAAGTTCGATCATGACACGATCAATCGCCGCCTGCTCACCCGCTTCCATACCTAACAGCGCCTGCTGGATTTTGTCATTTACAGCCGCGACTGCTTTTTGGACGCCTTTACCGAGGTAACGCTGTTTGTCTCCGTCTCTTAACTCAAGGGCCTCTCTAGAGCCAGTCGAGGCGCCAGATGGCGCGCAGGCTCGGCCCATTACGCCGGTATCAAGAATGACGTCTGCTTCTACGGTAGGGTTCCCACGGGAGTCGAGTATTTCACGACCAATAATACGAGTGATCTTTGCCATAATGTTTGCCTTCTAAGTTTCTGTTTGATGCCGCGCCAGTTGGCGCGGCCTAAAATAACGGTCGCGTAGTGTCAGTGCAGGACAGATGCTTAATTGTTGCTCTTATGATATTCACCCGCTGCGCGCACAAATCCAGTGAACAGAGGGTGCCCATCCCGCGGTGTTGAAGTGAATTCCGGGTGAAACTGACCTGCTATAAACCATGGATGATCCGGTAGTTCAATCACTTCTACCAGCTTTTTATCAGTGGACAGGCCACTGACCACCAGGCCAGCTTTTTCTACCTGGTCGCGCAAATTGTTGTTCACTTCATAACGATGACGGTGACGTTCATATATTTCTACATCACCGTAGGTGGCGTGTACCTTGGTGCCTTCAATAAGATGGCAGAGCTGACTGCCAAGTCGCATGGTACCGCCCAAATCCGATTCTTCTGTGCGGGTTTCTTTACTGCCGCTGGCGTCTTCCCACTCGGTGATAAGGCCTACCACCGGGAAAGGAGAGTCAGGGTCGAATTCGGTGCTGTTGGCGCCTTGCATACCGGCGACGTTGCGCGCGTACTCAATAAATGCGACCTGCATGCCCAGACAAATGCCCAGATAGGGGATATTATTTTCACGGGCATATTTGACCGCCTGGATTTTACCTTCAATTCCGCGTTCACCGAAGCCACCCGGCACCAGAATCGCGTCAAGCTCTTCAAGCAGCCCCTCTCCCTTGCTTTCGATATCCTGAGAATCGATGTAGCGGATGTTAACAGAGAGACGGTTCTTGAGTCCGGCATGTTTCAATGCTTCGTTGACCGATTTATAGGCATCCGGCAGCTCGACGTATTTACCTACCATGCCAATGGTGACTTCGCCAGTAGGATTGGATTCGGCGTAAAGCACCTGCTCCCATTCGGTTAAGTCTGCCTCCGGACACTCCAGTTTGAACCGCTCTACGACCAGTTGGTCCATTCCCTGGGCTTTCAGTGCTGCCGGAATGCGATAAATGCTGTCAACATCTTTAAGTGAAATGACCGCTTTGTCTGCCACGTTAGTAAACAAGGCAATCTTGTTTCGCTCATTCGTGGGTAACGCTTTTTCCGAGCGACACACCAGAATGTCAGGCTGAATACCGATAGATCGCAGTTCTTTGACGGAGTGTTGCGTAGGTTTAGTTTTGATTTCACCTGATGCCGCCATGTAGGGTACCAGCGTCAGATGCATAAACATTGAACGGTCCCGGCCCAACTCGGTGCCTAACTGACGAATGGCTTCGAGGAATGGCTGTGATTCAATGTCACCTACCGTACCGCCAATTTCAACAATGGCGATATCTGCGCCTTCTGCGCCTTCCAGAACGCGGCGCTTTATTTCATTGGTGATATGTGGAATGACCTGAATCGTCGCGCCAAGATAATCGCCGCGTCGTTCACGCTTGAGTACTTCTTCGTAAACACGCCCGGTAGTAAAGTTGTTGCCCTTGGTCATCCGGGTGCGGATAAAGCGTTCATAGTGCCCCAGGTCCAGGTCTGTCTCTGCGCCGTCATCGGTGACAAAAACTTCACCGTGCTGAATCGGGCTCATGGTGCCCGGGTCAACGTTGATGTAAGGGTCCAGCTTAAGCATGGTGACCTTCAGACCACGTGCTTCGAGGATAGCGGCAAGAGAAGCGGCAGCAATACCTTTCCCGAGTGATGATACAACACCACCTGTGACGAAAATATATTTTGTCATGTGAAACCTAAGGCTTAGGGTTTGAACAGATACGGGTGCTAAGACCAATGCAGAAATTGGCTCTAGACGGCGCAATAGTATACTGAATGCAGACCTTCTAGACAATTAACCTTTCACTGGTGTGGGCAAATAAGTTGTGATAAATAATGCGACTGGTCATCGATTTCGATGATATAGGTGTGATGCAGCTCGCTGGTAGTTATGAAAAAAGCGCATAAAATTTTGGTGGTTGATGACGTTGATGCGATTACGACGTTCATTCGTACGTTGTTGCAAAGGCTGGGCTATCATCATGTTGATACGGCATCAGACGCTGAGCAGACAATGCAAAGGGTCGCAAGCACGCACTATGACATGATCTTACTGGACATCAACCTGCTCGGAGTGAACGGTATCGATTTACTGGAGTCGTTACTGAAGGCCAGTCCCTCCAGTAAAATCATTATGTGTTCAGGCAGCAGTTCGGAGGTCAATATCCGCAACGCTCTGGATAAGGGAGCAGTAGGATTTCTGGTCAAGCCGGTCACAGCGACAAGCATAGAGGCGGCCCTAAACCGCCATCTGCAAAACGCCCAGGAAAATTAACTACAGCAAGTCTTTCAGCTGGTAAAGCGCGGCCAGCGCCTGCTTGGGAGTCATATCGTCAGGTTGAAGGTTATCCACCGCCTGACGCAATTCGTCAAGCTCTTCCAACATGTCTATTTGTTCATTGTTGACGTCGTCAACGGGCGTCGTGGATGTATTGTTTTCAAGCATAACGAGCTTTTTCTTGGCGGCGCTAATGACAACTTTAGGTACGCCTGCCAGCTGTGCTACCTGCAAGCCGAAACTGCGGTTTGCTGCGCCTTCCTGTACTGCATGCATAAAACGAATTTCATCGCCGTATTCGACGGCGTCAAGATGCACGTTACACAGCGTGGTGTGTTGTTGCGCCATCGCAGTCATTTCAAAATAGTGCGTAGCAAATAACGTGAGTGAATGCAGTCGAGTGGCCAGATATTCTGCACAGGCCCAGGCCAATGACAGTCCATCATAAGTACTGGTACCACGACCGATTTCATCCATCAACACCAAACTCTGTGGTGTGGCATTGTTGAGGATGTTGGCTGTCTCGGTCATCTCTACCATAAAGGTGGAGCGTCCTGAGGCCAGGTCGTCAGATGCACCTATGCGAGTGAATATGCGGTCTATTGGGCCAATACTGGCCCGCTCAGCAGGCACATAGCTGCCAATGTAGGCCAGTAGTGTGATCAACGCAGTTTGTCGCATATAGGTTGATTTACCGCCCATGTTTGGACCGGTAATGATCAACATGCGACGACTTTCATCCATCGCCAGCGGGTTGGCGATAAACGGTGTTTTGGACATAGCCTCTACCACAAGGTGGCGTCCCTGGTCGTAATGGATCCCCACTTCATCCGTTAGCGTCGGACAATGCAAGTTGAGTGTTTCTGCTCGCTCTGCCAAATTGGTTAATACATCCAGTGTCGCCAATGCTTCTGCGCTGGCTACCAGTTGCGCTAATGACGGCAGGAGTAAATCAAACAGTTCGTCGAACAGTTTCTTTTCCAGCGCCAGAGCGCGCGATTGACTGGTCAGTACTTTGTCTTCATAGTCCTTTAATTCGGGCAGGATGAAACGTTCATTGTTTTTAAGCGTTTGTCGGCGCACATAGTCTGCTGGTACCTGCGCTGAATAGCTGCGGCTAACTTCGATGTAAAATCCGTGTACTTTATTAAAACCGACTTTAAGTGTTGGAATACCTGTACGCTCTCGCTCGCGCAGTTCTAACTGGTCGACATAGTCAGTTGCGCCTTTGGACAGCGCGCGAAGCTCGTCGAGCTCCTCGCTGTAGCCCGGTGCGATCACACCGCCATCGCGTATCACTACCGGAGGGTTGTCGATGACGGCATTTTGTAACAATGTCGCCAGTTCGGGAAACTGACCTATCTGGCTGGCCAGCCCGGCCAGTTCGAAGCAGTTCAGAGCAGATAAATGCGTGAGGATATCGGGTAGCAGGGTGAATGCTTCGCGCATTCTGGCGAAGTCTCTGGGTCTTGCAGAGCGCAGAGCCAGACGGGCGAAGACCCGTTCAATGTCGCCAATTTGTTTTAATAGCCTTTGTACTTCCGGATAGTCTGATTGCTGCAGAGCACCTATCATTTGCTGTCTTGCTAACAACTGCTGTCTGTCGGTGATAGGGCGATGTAACCAGCGCTTCAGTAATCTACTGCCCATTGCCGTGCTGGTATTATCCAACACGGCCGCCAGCGTATTATCTGTTCCGCCTTGTAAATTCTGCGTTAATTCCAGATTACGGCGTGTCGCTGCATCCAGAATGACGCTGTCATTTAATCGATGTTGCTTAATCGAGCGGATATGCGGTAATGAAGAACGCTGAGTGTCTTTGACATACTGTAGGACGCAGCCAGCAGCACAAAGTCCAAGAGAGTTGGCATCAATACCAAAGCCGGAAAGATCCTGGGTCCCGAACTGCTGACATAGCAAACGAGTGCAGGTATCTCGCTCGAATTCCCAAGGGGGACGACGACGCAACCCCTCACAGCGCTCAATGAGCGAGTGGTTGCTAAAGTCATCTGGATAGAGTAATTCTGCGGGCTGCGTTCTTTGCAGCTCTGCGCTTAACGCTGTCTCGGAATCCAGCTGACTGACAAAAAAACGACCGCTGGTAAGATCCAGTGTCGCGTATCCAAATTTGGAATTTTCACAGTAGATAGCGGCAAGTAAATTATCTTGTCGTTCTTCCAGCAGTGCCTCATCGGTAACCGTACCCGGTGTAATGATACGCTGCACCTTGCGTTCCACGGGGCCTTTACTGGTTGCCGGGTCGCCAACCTGCTCACAAATCGCCACGGATTCTCCAAGTTTGACCAGACGGGCAAGATAATTCTCTACGGCATGATAGGGAACACCGGCCATGGGGATCGGATCCCCGCCAGATTTTCCTCTTGCGGTTAGGGAAATATCCAACAGCTGTGCAGCGCGTTTTGCATCGTCATAAAATAATTCGTAAAAGTCGCCCATCCGATAAAACAGCAGGATGTCGGGATGCTCCGCTTTAATTGCCAGATACTGGCGCATCATTGGCGTATGCTGAGATAAATTTTCTGATTGGCTGACTTGCCCGGCCTTTTGGTTCGACGGCATAATTGTGTTTTTAGTTATGATGATTAACGATGTTATCGAATGACATTATCGAGCTGGCGTCACTGTTGGGCGACAAGCTCTGCGCCAAAGGATGGACAGTCACTACTGCTGAATCCTGTACCGGCGGAGGCATAGCATACGCGATCACAAGTCGCTCTGGAAGTTCACAATGGTTCCGGCAGGCGTTCGTGACCTACAGTAATGATGCCAAGCAAAATCTGCTGTCTGTCTCCCCGCACATTTTGCAAACTCACGGGGCAGTCTCTAAACACACTGTCGAAAAAATGGTCAGCGGTGTCTGCCAAGCCGCTAATGCAGAGGTTGGCGTCGCGGTGAGTGGTGTTGCCGGACCAGATGGCGGCAGTGATGATAAACCGGTTGGCACAGTATGGTTTGGTTTCCAGGTCGATGGTACACTCACGACGCTCAAACAGCATTTTGATGGTGACCGGCACCTGGTTCGCGAACAGACTATTCGCTTTGCGCTACAACATCTTTTGAGTGTGATCCCTTCTTGACGCTGGTCTCTACTAATCATCGCGATTAAAATCCGAAATCAGAAAAACTGTACTTGTAACTGTATAATTATACAGTATACTTCACATCACATTAGACAACTAACCAGCGCTAAGTTGTGGTCTGGTTAACCCCGGTTAGCAAAATTGGCAAAAAACGTATCAAGAGGTTCCGAGATGGACGAAAACAAATCCCGCGCTCTGTCTGCCGCATTAGGGCAAATCGAAAAGCAATTCGGTAAAGGGTCAATTATGCGTCTGGGTGACAACCAGGCAATGGACGTTGAGGCTATATCTACAGGCTCGTTAACGATTGATATTGCGTTGGGAATCGGTGGTTTGCCATGCGGTCGTATTGTGGAAATTTATGGTCCGGAATCATCAGGTAAAACAACCTTAACCCTGCAGGTTATCGCTGAAGCGCAGCGTGCTAGAAAGACCTGTGCGTTCGTTGACGCAGAACACGCATTGGATCCGGTCTATGCCGAAAAGCTCGGTGTGAATATCGATGAATTATTGGTATCTCAGCCAGATACCGGTGAGCAGGCGCTGGAAATTTGTGACATGCTGGTGCGCTCCGGTGCGGTCGATGTGGTTATTGTTGACTCGGTTGCAGCCTTGACGCCTAAAGCGGAAATTGAGGGTGAAATGGGTGACTCTCACGTCGGACTGCAGGCGCGTCTGATGTCACAGGCTCTGCGTAAACTGACCGCCAACGTGAAGCGTTCTAACACGCTGTGTGTCTTTATCAACCAGATCCGCATGAAAATTGGCGTGATGTTCGGCTCGCCAGAAACCACAACCGGTGGTAACGCACTGAAATTCTACTCTTCAGTTCGTCTCGATATTCGTCGTATTGGTTCGATAAAGGAAGGCGACGAAGTGGTAGGTAACGAGACTCGGGTTAAGGTTGTTAAGAATAAGGTGGCACCTCCGTTTAAACAGGCTGAGTTCCAAATCATGTATGGCGCTGGTATCAGTAAAGAAGCCGAACTTATCGACCTTGGCGTTAAACAAAAATTAGTCGAAAAAGCAGGCGCCTGGTACAGCTATAACGGTGATCGTATTGGTCAGGGTAAAGCAAATGTAGTGAAGTATCTGAAAGATAATCCAGAAATTGCTCAAGACCTGGAACAGAAGATACGCGCAGAACTGCTGCTTACCAAGAAAGCGCAAGATGACGCGCCAGCGGAAGCTGAGTCACCACTTTAAGTAGCAACGTCTATTCGCTATTTAGCACATAGCCGACCTATTCCCTAGCCGGCTTCTTAGCCCACCACTGGATTGTCAGCAGGTGGGCTTTTTTATGTGTCTGTACTTACTATTAAACGTTGTCATCAACATGTTTATGCATGTTATTCCAGCTGTCTGGAAACTTGCCCTGTAGCACATAAGAAAACGCAATGAGCTCTGCGATAACATGATAGAGGGAATCGGGTATTTCCTGTCCCAGGTCCATACGAGCTAGAAACTCACTTAAATAAGGATCTTCATGAATAAGTACACCGTGCTGATCGGCAAGGGCAACGATCTCTTCAGCAAGCTCTCCAAATCCTTTGGCAATGATCGTCGGCGCATTGTCTGAGCCAGAATCGTATTTGATACCCACTGCACTTTTAGGTTTTTGCGGCTTATCGCTCATGCTAATGTCTCGAATATCTGATAGGGATGTTGCTGTAAGTGTGATGGAATTTTTCCGAGCTGACATTGCGCAGTTACCACAGCAAGACCATGATGTTCCAATCGCCTTTTTAACATAGGTAGAAAGTTAAGTGCCGTATCTCGCAGCCCGGTGTTGCTTGTGTATAAATTAAGCTCTATCTGTTCTTGAGTAACGGTTGCTTTTGCTAGCATTTCACCAAGTTCACCAACGGATAATTTGAGTGTCAGATTCCATGACTTACGCTCACTCCCTGACCGCTTATTGTCCGACTCCTTTTCAGGCTCACGTTTTATCAGCAGTTCTACATCTTTGAATTTCTGTCCGGTGAAGTGGGGTAGAGCATAGTAAAATGATTCTACCCCTTGAGAAACTTGCTCGGCACTGCGTAATTTATGTGACAGATGTCCATTGAGTAACTGACTCAGCGCTCGCACTAACTGAGCGCGCTGATCTTGTGAGCCTAGATCTATAGCAACATTTGGACGGCTGGTTCCAGCTACACTTTCTGGCTTGCTAGCTGAAGACAATAGCGTTGCCAGTCTTTCAATGGTGTCAGCTTGCCCACGAGACTGTCTGCTCTGCAATGCGATATTTACCATCGTCAACAAACCATTTAACCACTGACTCGGAGTTGAAGGCTGTAATATCTGTGTCGGTGACGTAACCAAACCGGGCGTTTGCAATAGGCTTCGGATACTATCGGCACTGACCTTTTGTGGATTAGGTAGTAGTTCGGCCAGATCTTTTAGTATGTGACTGGCGTCACGGGACACATTCATGTCTGCAGTAGCCGTCTGAAGGTTTGTAATTTGAGACAATAACTGTGCACCAGACACGTGCTCAGCTTTTAAAAAACGCTGCAGTGTCTCTATCTTGTCTGTCCCTTGCTGATTTTGTAGCGCATTTTTCAGTAAACCAACGGCGGATGCTTCGACAGACGTGGTTGCCTGTGAAGGCGGTTTATGATTGATTGAGTTAAGGCTGACTTTATCGAGTAAACCAGCATTATACTGGGTAATCAAGGGCGTATTCATAGATGGTGGTGCAACAGCTTTACCGGATGCTAGCGACAGATTTGCAGCATTGAGCACCTTGGCGACGTTATTATCTGGTAATGGAATCGTCGCGACTTTGTTCGCCGTTGAGGTAACAAGCGATGGCGTCCGACTGAGCTGTAGGGTGACAACATTGCTTTCTGGTTTCACCAAACGTTGAAACGCCGTATTGTTGTAAAATGCATTTTTTAACGCTGGAGGTAAATCTTTTAAGGGAAATGTGATCTGCGCATGGTTGGCGGGAGACGTATGTGACATAGCCTTGCCTATTATCGCGGCAACATCACGTGGTGCAAGTTGCACGGGCCTACTGGTGGCTAGGCTTGTGTTTAACGGCTTGTCTGCATTACTTTTCCCGTCTTTGCTGACATTACCTGGTTCTTTTGGATTACTTTCTTTAAGCGGTGTCTCTGCTTTGCTGACAATACGATGCTGCCATTGGCCTTTGGCGGATTGAATGATCAGTTGCACCATATCACCCTTTCTTAGCGACGGAACAGTCGGGTCTGGGTAAGACGATGTAGGTGTTGGCTTTATTGCATTGGATGATGAGGAACCAGAAATCGTGGCATTACCCTCAGGTTTACTCGTGCGACCTGCCATTGACGGTGTTTTTACTGTCACATCAACAGGTGGCGTAATCGCTTTTCCAGCAACAGATTCAATGCGCAGGGATACAGACTGCATCCTTTCACTTACCACTTTAGCTTCGGTACGCAATGGTAAGAGTTGTTTAACCGGATTATCAGACGCACTGGCGATGTACTGCATTAACGATGCAATCTGCTGCTGATTAAGTGGCACCGGGCGAGAGGAAGGCGTGGCTTCAAAAAGCTCCAAAATAACTTTGGCAGGCATGCCACTCTGCGTGGCGTTTGCTGTAAGTTGTGACGGATTGGGTGGAGGTGGCGGTGAGCTAACCGTCAACACTCCCTGGTATGACTGTGTACTTCGCAACGAAGTAAGATCTGCGCCAGAATTGATTGGGAGGTCAATTTTAGTATTGCCAATCCGCAATCCTAGCTGTTTACCGCTTAAATGATTCACAACGACCTGCACCGCCATTTTTTGCAGTGGCGACGTACTGGAAGCTGACGCCAGCGTTTGCAACGCTTGTTGTAACGTCAACTGAGGTGAACTTGGGATCTCGGCCATGCTGTTATTATCGGCACTGTGAGCGCGGAGTCGAGCATTGTCTGCTAAAAATATGGAAGCTAAGCGATTCCTACAAGCAATGTCAGATCTCACTTTGCTGTGCTAATATGCAGCGCGTTTTGTGTAAGCCGTTATAAAGGGAAGCCTTTGTCATCTGAAATCCCCGTTTTGTCAGGTCAGTCCCTGACGTGTATCAAGCGTGACCGGGTATTATTCGAGGATTTGTCGCTGTCACTACGTGCCGGGGAATGCGTCTATTTGCGCGGTCCTAATGGCGCCGGGAAAACCAGTTTGCTGCGTATTCTGGTGGGATTATCAGCTCAAGATGGCGGTGATGTACTGTACCGTGGAACGCCGCTAAAACAGGTGCGGTCGGAATTTGCTGCTGACAGTATCTACTTCGGACATAAGCCAGGGATTAACGGCACCCTCAATGCCACAGAAAATCTTTCTTACTGGTGCCAGCAGCACGGCGTTTCTGTCTCAGAGCAGGAAGTTTGGCAGGTACTGGCCACACTCGGCCTGGTTGGTCTGGAGGATGTGCCTTGCAATCAGTTGTCGGCAGGACAGTTGCGCAGAGTTGCATTATCGCGACTTTGGTTAAAACCTCACGCCTCTTTGTGGGTGCTAGATGAGCCTTTTACTGCGCTAGATGCACATGGTGTTGAATTATTGGAACGTAAAATCTCTCATCACGTTAAAGATGGTGGGGCGGTGTTGATGACCTCTCATCAGCCACCAACGTACATTGTTTGCGATGCTGAAATCATGCTGGAGTATAGAATTTGAGCTTAGCAATCGTATCAATGTTCAGGCGGGATTTGGCGCTAGCGTTTCGGCAGCGCGCAGAGTTAATGCAGCCTCTGATGTTTTTTGTCCTGGTGATCACGTTGTTTCCTTTAGGTATCGGTCCAGGACCGGAAACGCTGCAAAAGGTCGGCCCAGGCGTAATTTGGGTTGCTGCAATACTTTCGTCCTTATTGGGTATGGACAGACTATTCCGCGACGATTTTCACGACGGCTCACTGGAACAGCTTATTCTCTCAGATATTCCCTTACCCCTTGTCGCATTGGTTAAAGTCGCCGTTCACTGGCTTACGGCAATTTTGCCTCTGCTGCTGATGCTGCCACTGCTCGCCTTGTTTTTGAATCTTACCGTCCCTATGTTCTGGGCATTATTGGCAACACTGATATTGGGCACGCCGCTTTTGAGCCTTGTTGGTGCAATTGCCGTAGGATTAACGGTAGGGTTGAATCGGGGCGGCGTATTATTGGCGTTACTGTTGTTGCCGATGTTTATTCCGTTACTTATTTTTGCCACGTCGGCGGTAGATTCGGCGGCGATGCAATTACCCTACACGGCGCAACTTGCTATTATTGGCGCCATGTTGTTGTTCGCACTTGGTTTGGCACCTTTCGCCATAGCCTATGCATTACGAGTGAGTCAAAACTGATGTGGTCGTGGTTACATCCATACGCTAAAACTGAGCGAGCTTACGCACTGTGTAATACGTTGCTTCCCTGGTTTGTATGGGGAGCGCTACTGACATTGATTGTCGGCACAGTGTGGGGACTCATGTTTGCTCCTTCGGACTACCAGCAGGGTGATTCTTTCCGGATCATCTATATTCATGTTCCTAGCGCGCTGATGAGCATGGGGGCGTATCTGGCGATGGCCATTGCGGCGTTCGTTGGACTGGTGTGGCAGTGGCGTACGGCCTTCATGACGATGATCGCCATTGCGCCGGTTGGCGCGGTAATGACGTTCATTTCTCTTTTTACTGGTGCAGCCTGGGGTAAGCCTATGTGGGGTACCTGGTGGGTGTGGGATGCCCGTCTAACCTCGCAGCTTATCTTATTGTTTTTATATCTTGGCGTCATCGCGTTGTACAAATCGTTTGACGATAAACAGCAGGCTGGCAAAGCTTCAGGTGTTATGGCGCTGGTAGGCGTGATTAATCTACCGATCATTCATTATTCAGTCGAGTGGTGGAATACTCTGCACCAGGGCGCCACTATCACCAAATTTGCGAAACCTTCTATCGCACCTGAAATGCTATGGCCTCTGTTAATCAACTTGGTCGGTTTCGCATTATTCATCGCCGCAGTGAGTGCGGTCAGATTAAAAAATGAAATTCTTCGCCGCGAACTTCATCGCCCCTGGGTGATCAAACTATTAAGCGAGTCGCAGCAGCAGGGAGACAACCATCGTGCAGTTTGACAGTTGGGCCGCATTTTGGAATATGGGCGGCTATGCATTTTTCGTTTGGTCTTCCTTTCTTGTCACAGGGATTGCGATGGGAGCGATTGCAATCGAGTCAGTTCTGGCTCGTCGCTATCTCGAGCAACAGGTTAAGCGTGAACAAGGACGCCGTCAGCGCATTCGCGATGCAAGGCATTCAAATACATCATCAAGTTAGGTAAATATGAATCCAAGACGTCAAAAACGTTTATTAGCGGTGTCTGCAGTGGTGCTGGTTATTGGCTCTGCAGTAGGACTCATGCTTTATGCGCTTAATCAGAATATTGACCTTTTCTATACGCCGTCTGAAATCGTCGATGGGAAAAACGGCGCAGTGCCAGTGGTCGGTCAACGCTTGCGCGTCGGTGGTCTGGTTGTACCGGGCACGGTTCAGCGCGATCAGGAAAGTCTGGCAGTCAGTTTTGATTTGGTGGACACCGGCCCCGTTGTGACCGTTAGCTACAACGGCATCCTGCCCGATTTGTTTCGTGAAGGGCAAGGCATTGTCGCCACAGGTGTATTACAAGCCGCCAATCATATTGTGGCTGACGAAGTACTCGCCAAGCATGACGAGGAGTACATGCCGCCCGAACTGGCTGAGCAGCTTAAGGGTATTAAACATGTTAAACCTGGCGACGCGAGTTATTAATTGTGATCCCGGAACTAGGTAACCTATCACTCACCATTGCATTGGTGCTGTCTATTCTGATGGCGGTGTATCCCATGTGGGGTGCGCATCGCCAGCATCAAAATATGATGCTGCTGGCCAAACCGCTGGCAATCGGGCTTTTTATGTTTACGCTGATTGCCTACCTGTGTCTGACCTATTCTTTTGTAGTAGATGATTTTAGTGTCGCCTACGTGGCTCATCACTCCAACAGCAAGCTGCCTATTTACTATAAGATCACCGCCGTATGGGGAGGTCACGAAGGCTCGTTTTTGTTGTGGGTGCTGATATTCTCAGTGTGGACAGTGGCGGTGGCCATCTTTTCCAAAGGGATCCCTTTACAGATGGTTGCCAGAGTAGTGTCTATCCTAGGCTTAGTGGCAATGGGCTTTTATCTGTTTATGCTGCTGGCATCCAACCCATTTGAATCGCTGTTACCGTTTTATCCCGTTGATGGTCGTGACCTGAATCCACTGTTGCAGGATTTCGGCATGATCATTCATCCGCCTATGCTTTACATGGGGTATGTTGGTTTTTCAGTGGCATTCGCTTTTGCTATTGCGGCCCTGATTTCCGGACAGCTGGATTCAACCTGGGCGCGCTGGTCAAGACCCTGGACAATTGCTGCCTGGGGTTTTTTAACCTTAGGCATTGCGCTTGGCAGTTGGTGGGCCTATTACGAATTGGGCTGGGGCGGCTGGTGGTTCTGGGACCCTGTCGAGAATGCGTCATTTATGCCATGGCTGGTAGGCACTGCATTAATGCACAGTCTGGCAGTCACGGAGAAACGTAAAGTCTTTAAGTCATGGACGGTGTTACTGGCGATTGCGGCTTTTTCACTCAGTTTGCTGGGGACCTTCCTGGTACGCTCCGGTATTTTGGTATCGGTGCATTCCTTCGCATCTGACCCGACCAGGGGGCTGTTCATTCTGGCTATCCTGTTGGTGGTGATAGGGGGGTCGTTGACCCTTTACGCCATCCGTGCCCCTCAGCTTCACAGTGCCGGACGCTATGAGCTTATGTCGCGCGAAGTAATGTTAATGGGCAATAACATTTTCTTGTGTGCAGCGACGATTGTTGTACTGCTTGGCACGCTGTTACCACTGGTACATAAAGAATTAGGGATGGGGACCATCTCTGTCGGCGCGCCATTTTTTAATCAGATGTTTACCTATTTGATCGTGCCGTTTGTACTGTTTTTAGGGATTGGTCCGCTTACCCGTTGGAAACGCCAGAAAGCCAGTGACCTGAAAGCGCATATGCTAACTGCGTTCGGCTTAAGTTTATCTGCTGGCGTGCTGCTGAATTTCAATTATGAAAGTCCCACTTACTTGGCTGCATTGGGTCTGGTGATGAGCGTTTGGATCTTCATCACTACGATGCAAGAAGTCATGCAGCGGGTGAACGCAATGCCTGATGAGCAGCCTGTTTTCGTGAAATTGCGAAAGCTTACGCCCAGTCACTGGGGTATGGTGCTTGGGCACGTGGGATTTGCCGTCTGTCTTATTGGTATCACCCTGGTCAGCAATTACGAACAGGAGCGTGATGTCAGAATGCTCGCCGGTGACCAGATAGACATAGCAGGCTATCAGATACAGTTTGATAAGGTTGTCGACGTGCAAGGCCCTAACTACTCTGCTGACAGGGGCATTTTTGATGTCTACCGCAATGGTGAATTTGTTGCCCATTTGGAGCCTGAGAAACGCTTCTATCCGGTACAGCGCACCACCATGACGGAGGCGGGGATCCATTCAACCCTCATTCGCGATCTGTTTGTTGCGCTAGGCGAACCGCTGGATGATGGTGCCTGGGCGGTACGCGTTTATTATAAACCTTTCGTCGTATGGATTTGGCTTGGAGCAGCCATTATGGCTATCGGCGGTGTGTGTTCAATGTGCGACAAACGCTATCGCATGGCCAAGGCGCTCAAGCAGGCAAAATCTCAGCGTCATCCTACAGATCACGCTACTGAAGCGAGGCAAGCATAATGAAAAAGCTGGGCCTTTTTATTCTGCCGCTGGGCTTGTTTATGTTGATTGCCGTGTTTTTGTATCAAGGTTTGTATTCCAATCCTCGTGAGCGGCAATCGATGGTGCTGGATAATCCGGTTCCGGATTTTTCCTTACCAGATTTGATGGCGCCGCAAACTACATATACCCCGGATGTGTTTAATGGTCAGGTGACCTTATTAAACGTGTGGGGCGTGTGGTGTGTGACCTGCGCGGTGGAGCTACCTTATCTAACATCGCTGCGCGAGCAGGGTGTGCGCATTGTGGGTTTATATTATGACCAGGATCTGGACCCGGATTTTGGTGATAAAACGCTGTCTGAGGTGCAGCAGGAAGTCACCGACATGCTCAGCGATTTAGGCAATCCATATCAATTCAATATTTATGACGTGTATCGCGATTTATCGCTTGATTTGGGCGTCACAGGCGCGCCTGAAACCTTCTTGATTGACCACAACGGGGTCGTTCGTGTTCACCATATTGGCGACCTTAATTCCCGCGTGTGGCGAAGTAAATTCGCACCCATGTATCAGCAACTCAGCAGTGATATTCAGGTAGGTATGCCATGAACATTCGCTTAATGCTGTTATTGGGTTTATGCGGTTTGTTGTTGACCTTAAGTTTGCAAACGTTTGCGGCTGAAGATAACTATCAGTTTGAGACCCCACAACAACGTATGCTGTTTTTAGACCTTACTGCTGAACTTCGCTGTCCGATGTGCCAGAACCAGAATATTGCTGATTCTGATGCGATGATTGCTCATGATATGCGACGCAAAGTCGCGCAGCTGCTGAAACAAGGTTATAGCCGGGAGCAAGTGATAGACTACATGAAAGACCGCTACGGGGATTTTGTTTACTATCAACCCCCGGTTACTGCCGCAACCGTGTGGCTGTGGGCGTTACCTGTGATCTTTGTGTTATTCGCTGCGTTGGTCATTGCGCGCAGGAAGTCACAACCTCCATTGGTCGATGAGGCTGAGCGTCTCGCCAAGGCCGACAAGCTGTTGGAGAAAGAATAATGTTGGTTTTTTGGTTGTTGGCGGTAGCCATGCTAGCCGCTCTGCTGCTTGTTGTGGCGTTGCCGTGGTTACGGCAAGGTGGACGTCAGTCACAGGATGTCATGAGCAATACACAGATTGTGCGCCAGCGGTTGGACGAGTTGGAAAAAGAACAGCAGCAAGGGCTTATCAGCGCTGAGGATAAAGCGCAGGCGATCAAAGAGCTCAAGCTGGCGCTGGTCGATGAACAAAACAATGCTCGTGCAGCGAGCACGTCGCCCTCATTGGTGCTAACTTCTGGCGGTTTGTTAGCGCTGATAGTCGGCGCCGGCGTATACTGGTATTCAAATCAGTTGGAAGGTCTCGCAACATTGCATAACGCGCAGGATCGACTGACAGAGCTCAGCGAGCGTATCGTAATGAATCCAGACCCGTCTATTCAGCCGTCTGATATTCAAGATTTTGCACTGGCGCTGCGAAAGCGTTTGCATGACGACGAGAGGCAGGGCAGGCAGGATGCAACAGGATGGATGTTGCTGGGAAGATTGTATTTATCCGTCAGGCAGATGGAGCAAACCATTCAGGCTTTCGATAAAGCTCTGACTATCCAACCCAATAATACCGGTGTGCTCGGTAGTCTTGGTCAGGCGTTGGTGATGACCGGTGATAAGGCCTCACAGCGTCGTGCCGTCACTGTGCTGAATACATTGCTGAATATTGATCCGGAAAATGACAACGCCAAGTTAATGTTGGTTGTGGCCAGTGTCGAGACTGGCAATCTGGATGTGGCACGACAATACTTTGCCCAAGTGAAAGATAAGCTACCGGCAAGCGATCCTATGTTGGTATCACTTCGTAATCGCTTGTATCCGGATGAAAACGGCAATGCTGCCTCTCCACAGACAGGTTTTGAAGTGGTGGTCGATATTGACGCCACGTTGAAGGAGAAACTTCCGCCACAGGCAACGTTATTTGTTTTTGCTCAAGATGCCATGAGTGAAGCGCGGATGCCCGCAGCGGTGGTGAAAACAGCACTTGGATCGCTGCCCACAACAGTGTTGCTGACCGATGCAGATGCCATGATGCCAACATTCCGCGTATCACAATTGCAGCGAGCCAGGCTTGTTGCACGCGTCTCCATGGATCAAAACGTTGATATTGCGACAGGTGAGCTACAAGGGATGGCTGAAGCCGAGGTCATAATTGGAGAAGTGAGTCAGCAATCTATCACCATAAACGAGGAAATATTGTGAGTATTATCAGAACAGGAAGTTTATTGCTGCTATTGATGTTAGCGAGTGGCTGTGCGTCTAATCACACTGCTCAGCAGCAAGCCGAGGCGAATAAGCAACAGTTTGCTGACGAGGGCGGTGATCCCAGAGATAAAATAGAGTCTGTTAACCGCTTAATGTGGGACATTAACTATGACATTCTCGATCAGTATATTCTCAGACCATTGACCATAGGCTATACCACCGTGACGCCCGATTTTGTGCGCAGCGGATTGCGAAATGCGATTGATAACCTGAACGAACCCTCAAATACCATTAATAACATGTTACAGGGTAAACCATCACAAGGACTTGATAGCCTTGCTCGCTTTATATTGAATTCAACGGTTGGCGTATTTGGGCTGTTCGATGTGGCTGGTGCGATCGGAATTGAGCGTCAGGAAGAGGCGTTTGGCGAAGTGCTGGGAGTATGGGGGGCTGATACAGGTACGTACGTGATGCTACCGGCTCTTGGACCATCAGATGTGCGCAGCTTTAGCGGCGATGTCGTCGACAACCTTTACTGGCCGTTAACCATTCTGAACACGCCATTTAACATTGCAAGGGTAGCCATTGGCGCACTCGAGTCGCGCGCTGCTGTGTTATCACAGGACGCAGCATTGCGTAACTCGCCAGATGCGTACGCGTTTGTGCGAAGTGCCTATTTCCAAAATCTTGAGTTTAAAGTAAAAGACGGCGAAATCAGTGACGAGGAAGAAGAGTTTGATGAAGCGGCTTTCGAAGAGTTTTTAGAGGACATCGATTAAGAAACGGGAACCCAGGTTCCCGTTTCTTATTTGCGTTTCACTGCTTGTAGCCATCAGGGTTTTGCGACTGCCAGCGCCAGGCGTCGCGACACATATCAACAATACCCCGCGTGGCCTTCCAGCCCAATTCCCGCTCAGCTTTGCTTGCATCAGCATAGCAACTGGCCACATCACCAGCACGCCGAGGTGCGATAGTATAAGGCACTGCTTTACCCGACTCCTGCTCAAACGCTTTGACCATATCCAATACGCTGTAACCCTGTCCCGTACCCAGATTGTAGGTCACTAAGCCTGGATTGTGAGTGAGCTTGTCCAGCGCTTTTAAATGGCCATCGGCTAAATCTTCTACGTGAATATAATCTCTTACGCCGGTTCCATCTGGCGTATCGTAGTCGTCGCCCCATACGTTTAACTGCTCACGTTTTCCCGTTGCCACCTGCGAAACAAAAGGCATCAGGTTATTGGGTATGCCATTCGGGTCTTCGCCTATTCGGCCTGAGGGATGGGCGCCTACGGGATTGAAATAGCGTAGCAGGGCAATATTCCATTGTGCATCAGCGTGATGCAGGTCTTTTAGAATAAGTTCCACCATTAATTTGGACTGGCCGTACGGATTTGTCGGCTGCCCGGTGGGCATATCTTCACGCAGTGGCAACGCGACCGGATCGCCATACACGGTGGCAGACGAACTGAAGACCAGTGACTTTACGTTTGCCTTATCCATTGCCTTACATAACTGAACCGTGCCAAACACGTTGTTCTCGTAGTAGCGCAGAGGCTGCTCGACCGACTCCCCAACCGCTTTAAGACCGGCAAAATGAATAACAGCGTCAATGTTATAGGTGCTGAAAATCGATGCCAGACAGGCCTCATCACGGATATCACCCTTTACGAATATGGCTTCTCTGCCTGTTAATTCTGCTACTCTGACTAGCGATTCCTGAGAGGCGTTGCTTAAATTATCCAGCACCACAACCTCGTTGCCTGTTTCCAGCAACTGCAGAACGGTGTGGCTGCCAATATATCCGGCGCCACCTGTAACTAAAATGGTAGACATGGTGTTTCCTTTACTGATTGTCGTCTTCATTAACGTCTTCGAGGTATTTCGCACTGAGGGAATACTGCATCGGCTTTACCAGCAGTGGATACAGTAGGAATATGGCTAAAGCCCAAAGCAATACAGTCCAATCCTGTCCTACACGTAGCACTAATGCGAACACTGGCACAATTACCAGCAGCTTCAACACATTGAGTAGCGTCTTTTCCGGAATGCTAAGCTTTTTGGCGGCCTGTTCCAGATGGGTCATTCGCTGTGTGAGCGGCAGATGCCCGATACCCGGGATAGATTTGGTGGAAAAATAAAACTTCATAAAAAACGCCCTACAGTGAGGGCGTTAGTGTATGCGAATTAGTGACGTTAAAAAAGTTACGCGGCTTGCTCTTTTTTATCGTCAGCGGGGAGCTTTTCCCAGAGTTTGGTTCTGAAGGTGAATAAACCCACGACAATACCAATCGCAATGGTAAACAGACTGATCTGTAAATACAGGCCAGGCATCTCATCAAGTCGGCTTGGGTCAAAGTTACCCGCAAGCAGTCCCGCAACCACATTACCGATAGAATAAGTCAACACAAACACGCCCATCATCTGACCGGCAAAGCGTTTGGGAGACAGTTTACTGACCGCACTTAAGGCTACAGGACTCAGGCAAAGCTCTCCGACGGTGTGCAGGAAATAGGTCATTACCAACCAGTAGGGGGCGACCTTCAGACCGCTGGCAGCAAGCTGTGCAGCGAAGAACATCACAATAAAACCGGTTGCCATGATGATCAGGCCCAATGCACATTTAACGCCATAGCTAGGATCCATCATTCGCTTGCCCAGGTTGATCCACAGCGCAGCGAAGAAAGGCGATAAGATGATGATGAAGAACGAATTGGCAGACTGAAACCAGGCTGGTGGGATCTCGAAGGTGCCTAGCATGCGGTCTGTATAGTCGCGACCAAATAAATTAAGTGAAGAGCCGGCCTGTTCAAATCCTGCCCAGAAGCAGATAGAGGCAATACATACCAGAAACAGCGCACCAAGACGGCGTTTCTCATTGCCAGTCAGATTGCCAAACCAAAACACGGCTGCATAGTAGGCCAGAAAAACAAACGTAAAGAACATGGCAACGTATTTAGCCAATGCGACTGCATCAATAACCAGCGCACCGCTGCTGATCGCATAGGTGATAATGGCCAGGCCAACTAAAAAGGCTACGATAACGGTCCAGCTCAGTCTGGCCGCTTTGGGTGAAAGAGCCACCGTAGGCTCAGCGGCAGCACCATGCAGTTTGGGGCGAGTAATATGATACTGAACCAACCCTATCGCCATACCAACGGCCGCCGCGCCAAATGCCCAGTGATAGCCCATATTGACTTGCAGCCAGCCACAGACGGTGTATCCAATGACTGAACCGATGTTAATCCCCATGTAATAAAGCGTATAGCCACTATCACGGCGGCTGTCTTCAGGACTGTATAACATGCCGACCATCGCACCGATGTTGGGTTTTAACAGACCTGTCCCTAATACGACCAGTATCAGGCCGATAAAAAATGTCTTGGTGCTGGGGATAGCCAATACGATATGACCACACATGATAATGATGCCGCCGTACCATACTGCTCGCTGCCCCCCAATGAGGCGATCGGCCATCCAGCCGCCAGGCAGGCCCATAAAGTAGACCGCACCGGTGTATAAACCATAAATGGCAGTGGCCGTTGCTACAGTGAAGGCCAATCCTTCTTCCTGCAGGCTGGCTGTCATGAACAGGACCAGCAGAGCACGCATGCCGTAATAGCTCATGCGTTCCCACATTTCCGTATAAAACAGGGTTTTCAGGCCTGCGGGATGACCAAAGAAGCCTGTATCGTCGGCTTTTGCGTCGTGTGATGTTGTAGTTGTTGTCATAGTTTGCCCTTGACGTCTTATACTCGGACAGTGTCCGTTTTATTATTTTGATTTGCGGTCGTTAGATGATTGAATGCATCACTGCATTGTAAAGTTGTAGAATTCAACTCACTGAAAATAACAACGAAAATTAAATATACTAAAGGTCATCCTTAAACACTATGTTTTATAACCAAACAGCAAGCCCGAAGCACGATGTCAGTAACGATAGGAAAAATAGCTAAGTGCATAAGGGTATCTCTCTCCTTAGACGTATAGTGCGCTTGATGCCTCTGTCTCTACGACAGCGTCTGAAGCGTTCTGATAGTTTGCTAGGCTGGTATCGACGACACCTGCAACATGCCACGGATATCCGGTTTTTTACCGATAGTGACTTTCGTAATCATACGTATCAGCAATGGGTTAGACAGATAGAAAAAAGCAGGGTACCACCTCCCTCTAATGGTCGAATGATTGAGCTATATGTGTGGCTACGCAATGTTGACTATCGCGTTGAAAGTACGTTGACGTCATTACCCGAGGGATGCCATGTCATAGTGGAAGAGCAGTCACTGTTGTCAATTAGGCTGTTGATAGAGCGTAGTTCCAATTTGCGAAACAAAGGTTTGCGCCTTCTTTCCCATAAACAATTACAGGCCATTGTTGATTCGAACACGCCAAAATCAGGTGCCTGGCTTTGTACGCTGTCGTCGGGGGCGCGACTGGGTAATTTTACCGCCTTATACCTGGCTGACGCAGCGCACATAAATAGCGCAGCGAAAGTGATTTACTTTGATCATGATGAAGTGGCTGTTGATGGCCAACGAATAAACCCGGTACTCAAACCAGGGTGGGATCTGGACTTCTATCTTGGAACTGAATACATCCGTGAAGCGGTTTTCTTTGACCTGAGTTTGCTTAAAAACAGTGAAATTATCAGCCCTGAAAACCTGCTACTTAGTTTTAAACCAAAGTTTCGTGATGAGCGCATTCAACATGTGGAATATATCGGGTTTCATCTTGTCGATGATGGTGTTATCGACAATGAAAGTCATGTCGACAATTATGGGATTTGCCAGTCAATGCCAGACACTCAGCCCCTCGTTAGTATCATCATACCCACTAGAGATGAAGCGGAGGTCCTAAGACGTTGTCTGGATTCAGTGTTTGCGCACACTTCATATACAAACTATGAAGTGATCGTTATTAACCATGATTCAGTTAAGGCCGAATCACTGCAATATTTCACACTGCTGCAACAGGACGCTCGAGTGCATGTCATTGATTACCATGGGGAGTTCAACTATTCGGCGATGAACAACCGCGCGGTTGAGCACGCTAGTGGTGATTACCTGTTGTTTCTGAACAATGATACTGAGGTCCTGTCGCCGGGCTGGCTGACTGATATGCTATCTCTGGCATGTCGCTCAGAGACCGGCTGTGTGGGGGCTAAGTTATTTTACCCAGATGGACGTATCCAACATGCCGGTGTCGTAATTGACCAAAATGCTGTGGCGAGTCACTGGCACAAACTGATGCCCGGAGACCACAAAGGATATATGCATTCCCTTATTCATAATCGTCGGTTTCACGCTGTCACTGCTGCCTGCATGATGGTAAAGACATCACTCTTTAACGAGGTGGGAGGATTCGACGAAGCGTCACTGGCCGTCGCATTTAACGATGTTGACTTGTGTCTTAAAGTGGAAGCACTGGAAAAAATCAATGTGTATTGTGCTTCAGCACACCTGATTCATCATGAAAGTCTGAGCCGCGGCGAAGATAATAATCGTCTTAAAGCGCAGCGCTTTGCATCAGAAAAGAGGGTGATTCGAGAGAGATGGGCCCTGTCTGAGAGACCAGACAGGGCAATTAATAAGCAATTAAGCGAGATGCTTAAACTGGCACACTAACATCAGAAATTACTGTTAAGGAATTCTGCGCGAGCACGACGCAATTCCTCAGTCAGGTCCTCGGCTTCAGATGGTGAACTTAATACATAAGGAATGATCATGACCATCAATTCAGTGCGTCGTGACTCATTTGTATCTGTGCTGAACAGTTTGCCCACACCCGGAAGCTTGCCTAATAAGGGCACACCCTGAGTACCGTCTGCCTTGGTCTCTCTTATTAATCCACCAAGTAACACAGAGCCTCCATCCCGCAGTGTTACCGTCGTACTGATACGACGATTCGATATGGTGGGTGAGTCTATGCTGCTCGATTCGGTGCCGGTGGCTTCACTGAGCTCCTGATTGATCTCAATATCCACAAACCCTGACGCGTGCACGGTGGGTTTTATCTCCATGATTACACCGGTGCGACGATAGGAAATGTTCTGGATCACTGGCGCATTGGTATTCTGTGTAGACTGGCTATTTGAGGTAATAATCGGAATTTCATCACCTACGTCAATAGATGCTTCACCGCCGCTTTTCACCATTAATCGTGGACGTGAACGGATTTCCGCCCGGTTACTGTTGTAAAACAGATTCAATGCGGCGCGGGTTTGTCCGGCAGTATCAAGGAACAGATTAAAGCCTGACGCGCCCAGCCCGAGACCGCCTTGTGTGGTGCTAGTCACGTCAAAGCGTCCCAATGAAGAGTTGGCCAGCCATTCAACGCCGCTTGCTTCATCATCGTTGAGTGATACTTCTGCCAAAATCACTTCAACCAATACCGATGGCGCGGGCCGGTCAAGACTCTTAATAACAGGCAATACCTGCAGCCAGTCTTTGCCCGAACCACTGAACAGGATGGTGTTAAGCTGCTCATCAACGGCATAACGGCCTTTACCATTACCACCGCCACTTCTGGCTGGTGCAGGGCGGCGATTACCAGAGCCCTGACTATCGCTGTCACCGCCTGAGCTAAATGCCACATCGGCAACGCCCAGACTATTTAGTACCTCCACTACGTGTCGGGCCTGTGTGCTTTGTACCTGATAGCTGAACAGACCTTGTTCTACCTTACTGTGACGTTCAGTTTCAATGACTTTGGCCCAGCCAATCACGTGGTCAAGCACCTCTTTGGAGCGCGCAAATACGACTAATTGATCCACGGAGTCCAGAGGAAGTAAGCGCACGGCAGCGGCGCCCTGTGCGCCACGCACGGAGTACCCTTCGGCTATCAGCACCTGCTCAAGGTTGGTCGCCAGTTCAGATACTGAACTAATAGAAGGTCTCAATACTCGCGAATAGCTGCCCTTCATGCTCGGTATATCAACCATCTTCGCAGCGGCAACGGCCTGCGCAACCAGATTCTGAGGCCCAATAAAAATCAGGCTGTTGCTATTCATTTCTTCCTGAATTTGCAATTCATTGCGAGGGAACATCTGCGTCAGCACGCCTCTTACCTGAGGCGTTGTGACCGCAGAAAGTGGGTAAATATAAAAAATAGGACGGCTGTTGCTGGGGACTTCAGGCAATGCTCTGCCGCTGATAAGCAGGGGGATATCCGTACGCTGACTCTCTGGCGCAAACGCAAAACGCAACACGTTGTCACTGATTTTGGTGGTAACGCCGTAATTTCTTAAGGTAGCAACAGCTAAATCGTACAGTTGAGCCGCGTTAACCCGATTATCGATGCGCATAGTCACTAAATCGGGTGCATTTTGCAGACCTGGCTCAACGATGAAGTTGATGCCTAATTGATTGCCAAACACTTCATTAATAAAAGCCGGGACCGGGAGGTTATTAAAGCTTAAACGACTAACCGGCTTATCCTGCAACACCGGGCGAAACACACTGCCGGTGTCGCCGTCAGTGTCAGGTAATGTAAGGCGCGGGGCGTCCATAATCTGCAGTCCGCTTGAAACCTGCTGCTCTTCTTCGCCTTCAATCAACGTTTGCTCGCCATTACTGATATCTTTTGGTGCTCGCAATGGCGTAAAGAATGTGTCGTCATTAAATTCTTTCGCGTCCTGCTTATCTGACACGGTTGCGCAGCTCGAAAGGCCGCTAACCATTAACCCTATCATCAGTGTCCGACAGATACTGGATGCTGAATTAACTCGTAGTGATAGCTTCTGCATATCGTTCCTAGTATGTAAAACGTTCATGATTTACCGAACATCAACTGAATGTGTTTATCGCCGCTCATGTCATTCACCCAGACCAACCTATCTATCTGGATTTGCGCCAATCGCCAATCGGTTAGCCATCCTTCACCTTCGCTGAGATAGAAGGGCTGCGAACCTTTTTTCTTATTGACTAATATGGCCTGTCTGGGCTGATCGTAGACGATGCCAATTAACACACTATCGTCAATGGTAGGCTGTCTGGGCGGTTTTGGTTGAGGCTTGGGCTTTGCATTTTGCTGCGCCGTGTTTTGTGGCTTCCTTGGTGGAGGAGCCGGTTTCTTATACTGTGGCAGCGCTTCCAGCGCGGCAACCCAGTCATTAGGTGCCAATGCTGTGCGCTGCTGGTCATCCTGGCTTCGCTCATTCGGGTCGATGTCGGCGGATTGTAAATGACTCAAACCGGATGTAATGGCAGTCACTACAAACAATACCAGCAAAATTTGTACAATTTTATTCATCGCCGCTCCTGACAAACAGCATATCAACAACGGCATTGATGGTGTTCGACGCTTTAGGGGCGTATTGCAACGAAGAGAGACGGGTGCCCGGCATGTCTCTGTCGATAAGTTTGAGGAGCGCAATGAGTCTCAATTCATCCAGCTGACCATTCATTTCCATACGTACCTGGAAAAACCGCTGCCCGGCAAAATTTAGCTCCTGTGAGCCAAGCAGGGTAATGCGACTGCGCTCAATAAGCGGTTTAAAGGTAAACTCAGTTAACGCTAATGCTTGTGCTTCAGCCGTGCTGGCTGATGGTGCTACATCAATGCGCTGTCTGGCTTGCTGTGCGAGGATTTGCGCTGAGGTCAGTTGCTCATCATCAAAGGGTTGGGCGGCAGAGTGTTGTAATCTGGCCAACAGGTTGAGTTCCATGGCCAGTTCATTCTGTGCAGGTGCAACCGAGTCCACGGCCCGCTTGCCAAACGACAACATGACCAAAATGGCGACAAGAGCAATTAGCCACTGTAAACGCTTATTGGCATTAAGCTCCCGTCCAAGATTGCTGTGCTGCAGTTTTTCATAAAGTGATGTCATATGAAGGTTGCCTCCAGCACCCAGGTATCGGCTTCATTATGCGGTCGAATAGAAATGCTTTGTATACCCGCGGTGTTCTCTAGCTGGGTGACCAACGTCGTGATATCAAGATTGGGTTTCTGGACTTCTAGGGTCAGCGTTTTGTCCTGCCAGGTGATGCGTCTCGCATTCCAGTTTCCGTATTCATTCAGGCTGGTCGCGATCAATCCATAAGCATCTGGGAAAAAGCCCTGTGCACCTTTCCAATTTTGCAACTCAGTGACTTGCTGTTGGTATTGCCTCAAGGATGCCTGTTTATCCAGCAACTCTCCAACGGTGTTCTCCAACGTGCTGCGGGCGCTCTCAGTATTGGCAGACTGTATCGTGATTGTGATATGCCCTACCGTTGCCCATAACAGCGCGCAGACAAAACCAACGCCAACAGTACTCGTCCAAAAAGTGGGTTTGCGCATCAAGACGTCCAACTTGTGCTGTAGCCCCCAGGCGTTATGCAGCGTCTTGTCACTATGCACAGCCGTGGCGTTTTCCGGCAGTGTGTCTAGCCGCGTGCATTCAGTCATAACGCCTTTTTGCCATTTTGTTCTATAGCACTGCGTTTGACCTTTGATGTAGCACTCACCATCCTTTTGGCTGTTGACAGCTGCGGTTTCCGGGAGCCCATTTAGCGTATTGGTTGCATACCAGATGTGTGCTCCCAGTGTGCTAACAAAACAGTAGTGGCTGCAGTTAATGAAAGGCGCATTGGTTCGAACCTGTAATGCCACCCAGTCATCCCTGTTTTGTGCACTTAGCCCCTTTGGGAACGGACGGAAAATGAAGAACGTCTCGGTCTGAGTGTCGATTTTCGCTTCATCCGGCCAGATAAGGCGTTCAATCGACCGCTTGGCCCGTTCGAGCGCTGCATACCCTGTTGAAATGTGTGTGGACGCCAACCTATTTTCACTTCGTCTTCGTCATTTAGTGCGGTAATATACCCGAAACTTTTAACGAGGTTAATCATCGAGTTAACACGTTCATGTTTTATTCAGTAAGCCGGTAATAATGTAGGCAAAAATTTCACCTGATGTGGGGGATAACGCGATAAATCGGGACGCATTAAATCAGCAATTTATGACCAGGCTGGCAGACTCGCAACGATTGGTGCCAGAACAGTTGGACGTTATTGAGAACACCGCAAAAGAGCTGGATTGTGCCCTGCATAGCGCAGTCATCCGACTTGGTATGCTGGGTGAGGAAACTGTATTTGAAATGCTGGCGCAGGCCTGCAGCATACCACTTATTGACAAAGTCAGTGCCTGTCCGCACGCAGACAAAGTACTGAAAACATATGAAGACTGCGGGTTGAATGCCGATTGGTGCATTACCAGAGGACTGTTTTGTGCGTTGGAAGGTGATACCTTTCATGTTTATGTGGCGGATATTCTCGACCATCTGGGGCTGTCGGTGATGCAAACTGCAGCATCAGAAAAAAACATGGCGTTGCATCTTTTGACACCGGCTATGGCGGCCACCGTTAGCGATGATGTCGTCAGAGAGCGCGCAGTGTCTGATCTGTTCGGTTCGCATTCTCTGGATATTGCCGCACTTGCCGAGGAAGCCCCGGTCGTCAACCTGGTTAATAGTATTATCGAACGCGCTATTCAAAGTGAGTCGTCAGACATTCACATCGAAGCAGGCGCGAAAAATATGGTGGTGCGGTTTCGGGTTGACGGCAAGATGGTTGAATTCATGCAACAGCCGATGACTCGTTTTCCTGCTATCGCCTCACGCATTAAGTTAATGTCGCAATTGGATATTGCCGAGCGGCGTTTACCGCAAGACGGTCGCTTTTCGACTGGCTCCGGCGATCAGGCGTTTGATGTGCGTGTATCCACAGCGCCTGATGTGCATGGCGAGTCAATCGTGATGCGACTGCTACCTAAAAAACGCGACGATTTATCACTCGCATCGCTAGGTATGGAAGATGACCATCTAAAGTTGATGCGAGACTGGGGCAAACTGAGCAATGGTATTGTGTTGGTCACAGGGCCAACCGGTTCGGGTAAATCTACAACCCTGTATGCGTTGCTTGGTGATGTGAAAACGGGCGATGAAAAGATCCTGACGGTCGAAGACCCGGTTGAGTTCAAGCTCGACGGTATCACACAGGTTCAGGCTCGCGCGGACATCGGTTATACCTTTGCAAAAGCATTACGTACCTTTCTTCGTCAGGACCCGGATATCATCATGGTCGGTGAGATCCGAGATAAAGAAACGGCGGATATCGCAGTACAGTCATCACTTACAGGGCACCTGGTACTATCGACGTTACACACCAATGATGCCTGCTCAGTGTTTCCCCGTTTGGCCGATATAGGCGTCGAGCCTTATCTTATTGCCGCAACTATTCAGGGGGTGCAAGCACAGCGGCTGGTCAGAAAGTTATGTAGACACTGTGCCGAAGACGCACCTGCGCCAGAGTATCTTGATGTGGAACTCCCGCAGGGAACATGGAAAAAAGCCGTGGGTTGCCATCACTGCCATGGTAAGGGCTATCGAGGGCGCATGGGTATCTACGAACTGATTGCGGTGGACGGGGAACTGCGTTCACTGATCACCCAACAGGCGCCAGTCGCTGATATTCGCCAGGCAGCACGACGTATGGGGTATCGAAGTCTGTTGGAAGATGGCCTGAAAAAAGCGGCAAAAGGATTGACGACGGTTGAGGAAGTGCTGCGCGTAGCAGGCAGCGATGAGGAGTCATCGTGAAGTTTGAATATCACGGCGTCGATATGAGCACGTCGCAGGTGATTCAGGGTGAAATAGAGGCGGTCAGCGAGGGAGATGCCATGCGTACCCTCAAGGAGCGGCGTGTTGAGGTCTTTTCGTTAACTGCACCAAAATCGCAAAGCCTGAAAGGACGAAGAGTCAAAGAGTCCGACTTGGTCATGCCCATACAGGAGTTGGCAACCCTGACCTCATCTGGTGTGTCGCTTATCGATGCAACCAGAGCGCTGGCGCAAAATAAAGAGCATCCAAAACTGGCGCAAGGCTTTAAGGCGATCACCAGTCGTATAGAGGGTGGTGAGTCATTATCCGAGGCAATGGGGGAAAGTGATTTGCCTTTTCCGGAGTATGTGCCGCATCTGGTGAAAGCCGGTGAACTCACAGGAAGACTTGATGTGGCGCTGACCAACGCAGCTGAGCAAATGTCGTATGAGGAATCGGTCAAAAGCGATGTGCGTAGCGCGTTGACTTATCCTTTGGTGCTGATAGGCGGCGGTATTGTTGCCATGTTGATCATCTTTTTCGCCGTCGTACCAAAGTTCAGTCATATGTTAGATGAAGGTAAAGAGTTGCCTACGCTGGCATATGTTGTGCTCTCCGCCGGTAAAATGGCGAATGAAAATCCGCAGTGGGTCGGTCTCGTTGTGCTGGCGTTAGTCGGTCTGGTTGCCGGACTCATCGCCAACAAACAGTTTCGAAAGGTAGCCATGGAGTTTGCCCTGTCGCTGCCGGTGATTGGCCCCTGGCTGGCTGAGCAGGACGCAGCACGCTGGTCAGCACTGAGTGCAGCAATGCTGTCATCACGGGTTGACCTTATCGCCGCGCTGAAACTCGCTGCACACAGTTCAGGGTACCGGACTCGCACACAGCGCGGGCTGGCGATGATCGCCGATATCGAGTCGGGATCGACGTTTACCGATGCGATGGAGCGCGCCAGACTGGTTCCGCCTACCTCGCTCAACCTCATCGCGGTTGGCGATAAAACCGGACAATTGGCTGAAATGCTACATGCTGTCTCCAAGCTGCATGATGCAGCGTGCAAAAGGCGTATGAAGCAGGTGTTGACGTTGCTTGAACCTATCGCAATTCTCATTGTCGGTGTGATGATAGGGATCATGATACTCGGCATCGTACTGGCGATTACCGCATCAACAGATATTGCTATCTAAAAAGATTAATCATTAATTGGGAGCGTTATGAATTCAGGTCGTGGTTACAAAAAAAATCGTGGTTTCACCATGATAGAGCTACTTGTGGTGCTGGTTATACTCGGTTTGCTGGCTGGTTTGGTTGGGCCGCAGTTTTTCGGCAAAGTTGACAGTTCTAAAGTCAGAACGGCGGAAACGCAGATAAAAATGCTCAAAATGGCATTACAAACCTACCGATTGGACGTTGGTTCTTATCCTAATGAGCTTTCCCATCTACAGAGCCCTCCCGGAGGTAATGCTCAGTTCTGGGATGGCCCGTACCTGGATGAAGATCTTCCGCTGGACCCGTGGAATAATCCTTACCAATATCGCAGAGACAGCAAGGCTCCTCAGGGGTTTTATCTGTATAGCATGGGCGCCGATGGCACCTCTGGTGGGGATGAGTTAAACGCAGACGTAGGTTATGTGCCGCAGCAGGGCAGTTAGCGGGTTCACGCTAGTTGAGATTCTGGTTGTACTGGTCATCATCGGGCTCGCCGCCTCACTCGCCGCGCCCGGCCTGTTCCAGTGGATTGATGCTCGCGAAAGAACGGCTATCAAGCGTGAGCTGCAAAGTAAATTGATGCAGCTACCTATGCAGGCCCATTTCAATAACAGTGAAGTGCGCATCACCTCTATACAACAACTCGACATGCAGAATACCGGGGTGAGTATCGTGACGCCTGTCCGAGTATTGAAAAACGGTTATTGTCTTGGCGGGGAAGTGTCCATTCAACAAGGTGCAGGCACAGCACGGCTCGACGTGCTCCCGCCTTTCTGTGAGCTCGCTGAGCAACTAGACAGCTGATGCGTAATCCCTATTTTTCACGCGGCTTTACGCTGATTGAAGCACTGGTCGCACTGGTCATATTGTCGTTATTCTTCACTGCCGTGTGGGAGTGGTTTGGCACAGCAACGAAAAGTACGACGAGCATTGAACGCAGTGTGGCAATGCCCGGTATATACGAACAATTCAAAAATAGACTGGCTCTGGTGAATCTCAAAGACGTGCGTCAGGGGCAGATGACGATAGATGATCTGCGACTCGAGTGGCGGGCAGATGTGGCACGCATTTCAACCGATGAATATTATCGCAGACAGCCGGCCTGGATAGTGGCCTTGTTCGATATCTCTATTAACGTCTATGACCAGAATACATTGATCACCGATATCCAAACCAAAACGGTCCGACAATGGCGAGACCCCAACTATGTTCCGCAGGAGCTGTCGGAGTTCGGCTTATGAAAAGTCGTGGGTTCACGTTGGTGGAAGTGCTGGTGGTATTGGTTATTACCGGTCTGGCCAGCGCATTGATGGCTCAGGGACTATCTACCACCTGGGATAATTTCGCCCGTCTAGGTACGCGCGATATGCTGATGAATCAATCGGCGCTGCCGCGGCACTGGTTTAGCGAAAGTGTAAGTAAAGCGGTGCTGTACCATCCCAATCGAGTTTATGTAGAAGGAGAGCCAACCCGCTTTTCCTTTATCAGCTTGTCATCCCCTGACGATAATTTGGGTGTGCCACACAAAATCGAATGGCAGTTACAGCAAACAGGCGGTCAAACACGCCTGGTGTTCAGCACTGAAACGAATCCTGATATCCGCGAAATTATGCGGCTCGATGGCCGCTACGAGTTTGAATATCTGGCGTCTGGTAAAGGTTGGTCGAATAGGTTTACTGATAATCAGGGCAAAGTGCCGTCTGCTGTAAGAATAGTTGCCATTGGCGGTGAAGTGTGGACGTTGGCGAAAGTATTGAGGCCCGAGAAGGCAGAAGTGCCTCCCGAATTAGCCCGCTTTGGTCAGTACGAGTTTTGAATATGCATGCGCCCAAGAAAAAACAACAAGGCATGGTGCTTATTGCTGTATTAGTAATAGCGGTCATCTTGACCCTGCTTATCAGTGCAACCACGGCAGTGATGCAGGAAAGACTGACATTGGCTGAGACAGCGAAAGGTAATATACAACAGCAAGCCGCTATTGATGCCAAGTTGAATGAACTCATATACCTGGTTTCCACCCAACGAATTACGCCTGCAGGAGTTTCGCGCGGTGAACTTGCCAAGGGTGCTGAGAGACTCGACGGTTTTTTTGTTCACAGGGTCGTGGGTGATGAACTCCCGATGGACGGAACTGAAGTTCAAGAAAACAATCTAACGTTTAGCATGCAGAATCAATCAGGACTCATTCCGGTAAATAACAGTCGTGCTTTCTGGGTATTAAAGTGGCTTCAAGGGCTGGGATTGACAGATATGCAGCTGCGCACGCTCAAAGATACTCTAATTGACTACGGGGATGATGATGACTGGCGATCGCCAGTTGGGGCAGAAAAGGTTTTTTACGAACGCGGAGACTTGGGCTACATTGCTAATTTTTTACTGCAGTCCTGTAGCGAGCTTAATAAAGTCGCCAGTTGGCAAGAAATCGTTGCAATGCATCCAGAAATGGCTAAGCAATGCAGTATTAATCGTGATCAAACATTAAACCTGAACGCAGTACCTCTTTTTTTGTGGAAAGTACTGTGGCCAAACTCTTACGAACAGATGCAGCAGCGAAGAGAGAGAGGGCTTGCTATATTGACGCTGAATGACGCTCTTGCATTGGAACCATCCCTCAGTGGTGTGCCTGAACCTTATTTTGGCGTAATTAACGGTAGTTATTTTTCTATCAATATTGAGTCAGCGATAAGTAATAACGAGGTAATGGTAAAAGTAGGTGAAGGAAACCTCCCTCCATTCACTTTGCTCCCAACGTATACACAATAGTAATTAGGTATTCTAATTGACCCCTAAAAACCGCTAATTGACGTCAAATCGCGTATAATTTTCCTCTAACTTGCATTCGCGTAGCTCTTTATCTACTCTATCCTTGCATAGCATCTATGGACGTGCTAAAAGATCTCGCGAAGTGTTCACGGGTAAGTTCGTGTTAATACTGATAAAACCATAATAAAAAGTTGAATTGCGCTACCTTCTAATGTAGCTTATTGCAGGTAGTCTGGTGCGTGGTCACCAAGGACTTGGTGGCAATGTGCCATGACAATCAAGAAACTATAGTTACTCTTGCAGGAGTTTTAAATGTTAAACAAAAAAATAATTGCGGCTGCGGTAGCTGCTGCATTCACTCAAGCAGCACTCGCTGATGTGAATCTGAACACCGGTGCTACCGGTCCGATTCAAATCGCGAATGAAACGATTGATGGGACTGATATCGTATCAGGAAACCTGATCGTGACGAACCTGAGTGGCGTTGGTGGCAGTGACATCGACGTTAACTCTGCGCTTGGTTTTACAATCGGTGAAGGTACGTCTAAGTACGTACGCGTAGACTTGGACGGTGCGACTTTCGGCGCGGTACCAGTTCTTACGATGACCGATTCGGTTGGTACCGCTCTGGTGGTTGGTACTGACTACACTGCAACAATTTCACAAGGTGGTGCAGTTGGCGACGACTACGTTATCTTCGAAGTGGCAGCAGTAAGCGGTGGTGGTGACTTGGCGCCAACAGATCGCGTTGACCTGAGCGCTGGTACATACCGCATGGCTCCATACAGCGTAGGTTCAGTTTCTAACGTAACCTACAATCTGTACGAAACAGCAGCGGATTCTGTTAACGAAACCGCTTCTCTGTACACTCGCGGCGACGGCCTGTTGACTGTTCTTAACGCATCGAACATCACTAACTTCACTGATGAAAATACATTGGTTGCTACTGTTGCATCCGGTTTCACGCAGTTTGAGCCTGACACTGGCGTTGCAACAACTACTACTGGTGCGACTGGTTCACTTGATGCGAGTGACTTCACTCCAGCAACTAACTTCTTCGAGCCGGACGGTACGTTAGTAATCAATACTGACATCCTAGATGACTCTCAGAACGTAGTGTTTACTGGTGACTTCTCATTCGGTACTTGGACATTCGAAACCGCTGCTGCGTGTGACGGTTCAGGCACTGTATTGACTCCAACTATCAACACAGCTATGGATACTGCTACGCTGACTGCAGTTGCTGACACAGCAATCGTTGCTCAGGACTGGTACCTGTGTGTGACCGTTGACGGCACCGAGACAATCATGAAGAGCCAGTATGACATCACATTGGTTGATGACGCGCTGACCGACGGTATGGGTGAAATCATTTATGACACCACTACTATCGAAGTGCCTTACCTGACCACGTTCGCTGACTACAACCAGCGTATCTATATCATTAACCGCGGTACTACAGATGCGGCATACACCATGACATTCGTTGGTGAAGCTGCAACGACTATCACTCCGCTTGCTGGTGCAACTGGTGTTGTTCCTGCCGGTGAAATGGTAGCACTGCGCGCTGTTGACGTGGTGGATCTGACTGGTCGTACACGTGTTTCTGCAACTATCGAAGTTGAAGGTACTGATGGCAGCATCTCTGCAGCGACTCAGACTATCAACCTAGAAAATGGTGGCACCGACACTGTTGTACTTAACGCTAACTCAATCACTAGCTACCGTCATCCAGTGGTTACTGACCACGACTAATAGCTGAGAGTAGCGAATACTCTTATCGTAAAGCCCCTGCCTGCAGGGGCTTTTTTTTGAGTAATAAAAAATAATAAGAGCTATAAAAATGAGAACTCTTGCGCTAATACTGATTACAATATGCTCATGGGCTAACGCTGCCCCCTTCCAGCTAAATGAAAGTGAGCCTTTACGTTACGCACTTGAGGCGATAGAAAGCACAGATCTGGACGAAGATGGTGCGCTTCAAATTACCAGCGCCAGCGACGAATTACAGATCCGCTTTCCAGTCGGATTTTCTGTTTCAGAAGATGCACGATACATTCGCTTTGATCTCACAAATGGTCGATTCGCATCATCTCTGACAGCAGACGGGCTTGTACCCAACCCTGATTACCGAAGTTACCTTGTAAGTGGTGGCAATATTGACGATACATTCGCCATCATTGAAATAAATTCTATTGTGTTGCTACCTGGCACAACCGAAGTCACAGTAGATATAGATAGCTTTTTTATTGAAGATATTAGCGAACCGCTTGAACTTGAATACCGTCTCTACGACCGGGCATTTGATGCGGTAAATGAAGGATCAATTCTCACACGCTCTACTGATATACTGGCTGAAGTAGTGCCTACGAATGGGAAAAACTATACCCGTGCATTCACTCATACTGCGGGCTTCGAGCAAAACTTTTTGCGCTTTAACCCGACTTTTCGTGCTCCGAGTATTTTCGCGTTAGGTGATGCAACAGAAACATTGGCGTCAATGGCAAAGGTATTACTCTCACAATTGGTTAACGACGATGTCAGACGTCCCGGTGACTCCGGTATCATCTCAGATTTCAGGGACCTAATCCCTGATGTAGATACTAGTCAGGCAACAGCATCGATAAAGGGCGATTTTTCTACGGTTGATGCGTTTTTAAGCGTGGATAATAACTGTAGCTCTGAAGGTGTCATAATAGCCAGTTATGAAGCGGTGAGTGAGAAAGCTGTTAGTATCGATGATTTAAGCGACTACCCTGTGTTTTGTATAAGAGCTGAGAGTAACGATGTCGCATTGACCCGGAACATTTTTCAATTAGATCTCGGTGTTGATATCACTCTGGAAGATGCGTTATTTGGCACCATTCGATACGATGCTGCATCAATTGATTTGCCATATATCACCAGCTTCGACGGCTACCGTCAGCGAATTATCCTGGTTAATCATGCTGGGTATGATATCGAATACCGTACTGTTTTCTTGAGTGAAGAGTCCGTGCAGGGCGAATATTCTGAAGGTCCTAAGGCCTCTGGTGTTATCCCCGCTAACAGTACATTAAAAATCAATGCTGACGAACTGGTTGTTATTAATGAAGGTGTGCCAACACGTGTCAGTGCCCGCATTTTTGTTGATGCAAAACGAGGTGATCTCTCTGCTGCAGTTCAAATACTGGAGCTGGGCAACCCCGCACCGCCGGTGACCAATATTCTTACCGTGAATGAAAACTAATCATGCACAATCCGGACAGACAATTCTTCTGTCCGGAATTCCTCGCTCTGGTACGACATTATCCTGCCATCTGCTTAATCAGGCGGCCAATACGGTTGCCTTGCACGAGCCAATTAACCCGAGTGATTACAGAGTTGTTAGTGAGCCAATAGAACTGCTTTCAAACGTATTGGATGAGATTTATCAATTACGTTCGAATATAGTCTCAGGACAAACGGTAAACAGTGGTGCTACACAAGGCTTGTCCGTTGATAATCCAGTTGGAGAGCAGTACCAAGAAGGGCTTCGTCGTTCACGTGTTGAGCGTGGTACTATTAATATAGACAAGCGAATTGATGAAGATTTTACGTTGGTCGTTAAACAGAATGCCTTCTTTGCCGCGTTGTCTTCCCAATTAATTGCACATCTACCGATGGTCTTTCTCGTCAGAAACCCGGTTGATGTCTTGCTGTCCTGGTGGACAGTTGATTTGCCCGTAAATAAAGGCCATATACCAGCGGGTGAACGGGTAGATAAGTCGCTAGCGTCTCAATTGAAAAGTATCGGAAACGTCTTAGATAGACAATTGGCCATCTATCGATGGTTTTGTAAGAAGTTTACTTCCAGTGACGCTACACTTATTTATTATGAGGATGTCATAGCACAGAACGGCATGCCGCTGTTTGATGCGGTGGGTGTTCAGCCCCCTCAGTTAGAAGAAGAGCTGTCTTTTAAAAAACGAAGCTATCCAGAGTTTGCGGTTCGGCAGCTTTCTGAAAACAGAGATAAGATAACTTCGCTCGCTGATACAGGTATGTATACTGCAAATGCTATTTCATCAGCGATTGACGCGGTATGTGGTGAGTAAAAGGCGACGGAGAATTAGTCGCCCTTGTAGTTTCTTCCATTTTTAGCAAGCATTTCGATCTGTGTCTGATAGCTCTCTCTAAAGTGCTCTGTGAAAAGATTGTTCGAGTTTGACCGCACGCTCTTACCTATACGTTCGTACTTTTCACAGTATCCTTCCCATAGTTTCGAACTTTTGCTAATTGAAAAGCCTAAGTCCAATTCCTTTTTCAGTTTCTTTGGATCGAATGCGGCAATGGTATTTTCGATTGCCGCATTTAAGCCGCTCACCATGGCCATTTCATGGGCCTTGGCATCATTGACCGCTTCAAGCGCAGAGGTGACCGGATCCATATATCCAGGCTCCTGGGTCAACATCTTACTCATTGCCTCTTGAGGTGATGAGGAGAACTTCAGAGGGTTATTCTTCGAGTTTTTAATCTGCGTGCGATCCATATCAAATTGGATTTTGACCGAATCTCTGGCACTGAGTACACCCATCATGCCTTCTGTCAGTGTACGTAATACAATGCCCGCAATGCGCATCACGTCGGTTTTTGACTGGCCAATAAGCTGAGAAGGCTCAAGACCTAACTCAGCCAAAAACGCTCTCAGTGCTGCGGTGTCCTGATGAATGTCGTGAGGATTCTGCGCAGATGAATGTTGTGCAGATGCGCCGCGATCAATAACGTGTCGCGATGTCTGAGGTTGCCCAGCGGGTTGAGCTGTCGTTGCTTGAGCGCCGCCTGCGATACCTGAAAAAATATCATCAATATCTTCGTGTACCGGGTTCGGTTGGGCTGTAGGGGGTTGATATGCATCGCCTACTGTATAATTACCTACACTGTTGCCTTGTGGGCTAGCGGGTTCGTCCGAGGCAAAAAAGTCATCGATATCAAAGGCATCGTCACTCTGAGCTTGCGCAGGCGCATGTCCCATAGATGGGTACATGGTCGCTGCTGGTGTTTCAGTAATGTCCGGCCTTGAAGTGGTTTGAGGAGACGTGAAATCTGTTGCTGGATTAGATTGTGCAAACTCAACGGTTATAATGCACTCTCCGATTTCTATCTCGTCACCGGATTGTAATTCTATGCGCTGTCCATTCGACAGATGATACTGTCCATTAACCAGTGTGCCGGCTGCAGAGGTGTCTTCCAGCACATAGGCGCCGCCCTCAAATAAAATGCGGGCGTGGTAACGTGATGAGTATTTCTCTGGGTCGTGTACTACAAACCCGTTGTCAGATGCCCTTCCAAGGGTAACGTTGCTTGAAAAAGACTGTCGCTGCTCAAATAGCGGTTGTCCATCTCTAAAACGTGTCCAGGTTAGCGATAGCGTCAAGCCTTTGCCCTCAGTTCCAATCCAATCATATCGAATGCGATAGTATAGCGTGCATTAGGCAGTTAGTTAACACAGAACGTTGAAACGTCTCTTATGTTGTTGGTGTATTTTTACATCTGAAACGCATTGATTTACATAAATGTTAACGAAATTTTAAATTACTACCTTAAATTCTTGAACAATGGTTAAAAAAAGGCCTAAACTCAAAATGCAAAAAAACCTTTAAATTCATAAACAATGGAATAGTGATGAAACTTCCCGGAACACACTTCAAAAGATGCACTTTACTGGTTTCAACGATCCTTGCCTCTGCCACCTTTAGTGGTGCAGCACTTTCTCAAGTCAAAGCAACTGATGCATATACTTCCCAGCAGGCATCGCAAAGAGCGCTGAACTACGATATTCCTGCAGTGAGTGAGCGACAAAGCGCTGGTGACTCGGCAACTATTACTGTTAATCGTTTTAGATTCACGGAAATCATTTCCGAAACAGAGCAAGCGCCGCTAACTGATTCAGAACTGTCATCGATAGCGTCTGATGCGCAGTCGAAAAGCAATAATCGTTTTTCATTCGAGAGCTTGCAGGCACTTGCAGACAAAATGACTGCGGTGTTTCGTGATAGAGGGGAGCTATTGACGCGCGTCGTTATTCCTGCGCAACAGGTCAGTGGTGGTGAAGTGACCTTGGCAGTGCTTCGGGGCAAACTGGGTGATGTCACATCCTTGAACAGCAAAATGTATGATGCTGATGACTTTGAAGTAGTGTTTGAGGAACAAAAGGGCAAGGTGATCCAGCGCGAACCAGCCGAATCTGCCTTGTTAAGAGTTCAAAACCAGCTCCCAGGCGTGTCATCTATCGGTGTATTCCGACCTGGTACGTCCCTCGGCGAGGCGAATCTTGTTCTCGAAGTGACAGATGAGCAATCTGTTGAAGGTTTCGCGTTTGTTGATAACTACGGCTCTCAATTTGCTGGGAAAATTAGAGCGGGTCTTAGAACACAATTTAATAATGTCTTTGGAGGCAGAGACAGGCTCATCACCGATATCGTATTTAATGAGAAACCAGATGGTGAAAATGATCGTTCATCTCAGTGTTGTATCGGCGGATTTAATTGGGAGGCATTGACGCCCAATTTAAAACATGGATTAGGGATAGAATGGTTCAAATCAGACTATGAACTAGGTGATGTGGATGATATTGAACTGGCCAGACTGGGTTTTACCGGTGAGAGCACCAAAACACGAGTTTTTGGTAACTATTACCAAACTGTCAACAGACGCTTGCAGGGGACCTGGTCCTACGGCTTCAGTGCGATAACCGCAGAATCATATGTTGGCGACAGAGAGGGTAATACCCCGATACTGCTTAATCGTGATGAGTTAGCGGAATTCGATCTTTCATATCAATTTACCAGGTTCACTGAGGCCGGTGATGTATTTTATGGTTCAATTGGCGCGGTATGGGAAGTAAATGACGGCCTTCTTGTCGCACTGCCAACATTGTTGGGATGGGACAAAAATGCGAACAACGACCCAACCGCTGAAGGATACGACCCTACTCAACCTGAAGTTCGTCGAACCCGTTTAGGTACGCAAGATTCTAATCCAGTTCGTTTTGTCTATGACCTTACGTATGACGTCAGGCTAGCGGCGCCATTACGAGCAAAATTGCGTGTTCAAGGACAGTACAGTGACGCAGTGTTGGTTCCAGTGCAACAGCTTTCGCTTGGCGGTCCAACTACAGTGAGAGCCTATCCTGTAGGCGCCTATGTTGCGGATTCTGCAAGCGTCGCTTCGGCAGATTTGATCTTACAAGTCACCAGCCGATTTTCTGCCGGCCTCTTCTATGATCATGGCTATGCCAATAATAATGGAAATTCACAGATTCCTGACGTTTCCCATGTCAACCTCGGGGGCTATGGATTAGCGTTTAACTATACCTTTGATGATTACCTGACATTCTCAATGTCTGTAGCCAAAGCTTCAGGGGTGGATAATGGAGAGGAAACGCTAGGTTCAGATTCCGGCGGTAGAGAAGCTGTCGGTCGTGATGATCCGCAAGTGTTTGCTTCACTTCGGATTAATTTCTAGGGCGTTGAAAAAAAGGATATTGGAGATTTTTATGAGACTTTCACAGAATCAACTTAACAGTAATGTTCTATCAACGCCTAAGTCACGCATCGCGAAAAGCGTAGGTGTTGTATTCGCAGCTGCGATAGCAAGTAATATTGCATTGGCAAACCCTCAGGTGGCACTTCCCGAATTGGAAGCGAATTTCGTCGTGCCTGATGGTGTTAATATCGATGACTCATTTGCAAACAGCTTGGTCATTAATCAAACAGTGGAGCTTGCCATCCTTAACTGGGAAGACTTCAGTATTGATACGGGCAACACCGTTCAGTTCAATCATTTTTTGAGCGACGGCACGACGCTAAATAATAATGCTGCAACGTTCAACTTCGTAACTGGCAATAACATTTCTTATATCTTTGGTGATTTGCTGGCGAATGGAAATGTGTACCTGTTTAACCATAATGGCGTCGTGTTTGGTTCAAGCGCGATGGTTGACGTAGGAGGGATTTTTGTATCCACACTCACTCCAGACGCCACTATGGATAGAGAGACATTCGCTACAAACCTGGTTAATGGCGATCAAGTGTTGCTAGAAAATGGTAATGACGCGGGCAGCATAATTGTCGATTCAGACCAGGTAGAGTTTCTAGTTGATAAAAATTTGACCTTCATAGGTAATGGCATAAGTAATGCCGGAACTTTGCGGATTGGAGCTGATGGTGTATCGGTAGCAAAACTAAATTTCTTTAGTGGCAATGAAGCGACGGTTCAGTTATCTGACAGCCTGTTTGAGATAGGTGTCACTGAGAATTCAGCACTCGACGACAATGCAACGATAGATAACCAAGGAACAATCGAATCGCGCAACCAGTCGTCTCTGCTTGCGGTTATCGATTCACGCGCAGCGGCAGATATTGCGGCCTTGGCAGTCAATAATGAAGGCGTTATTGAAGCGTCATCTTTACAAATTACCGCGGACAATAAAATTTTTCTGGGTAATACAGTGACGGTTGACTCCCTGGCGCTGACCAGTATGTCTGGCGATGTGGAAGTAAGGAAAGGCGATGGCGATGGCATAAATGCGTCAGAGTCGATCTCTATTGAAGCTACACAGGGTGCCGCAAGGATCATAGACGACCTGACTACCTCTAATAGTCTGAGTATCACAGCTCAACGTATTGGGCTGCCGGCTAATCTTTCTGTCACAGGTGAGGATGGGACCTTATCCATCACCTCATCAAACACGCTAAATGTAAACAACTCAAACCTCAGTGCTGGCGGCGGTGCGCTCGATATCAATGTGACGGGGGGCTCTATTCTTCAAGGAACAGAGTCTGTGCTGTCAGCTGCCAATATGACACTCAATGCTTCAGGCCGGGCAACGCTTGATGGAACACTCAATGCTGAACAAGGCCTTGCTATCAGCACAGGGGCTGGAAATATAAGGTTGATTAATGACGTGACAGTCGCCGACAGCTTAACCCTGAATTCCGGCGCAGGTATTTCACTTCCTGCTTCATTAACGGTAACAGGAAGTGGCGGGTTATTGTCGATTACGTCAAGCAATACGCTCAATCTTACTCAACTAAATGTCGCTAATGGTTCACTTGATATTAATGTTCTTGGCGGGTCAATTTTACAGGGTGCAGATTCAGGTATAACCGCCAACGCTGCCGAATTGGATGCTTCCGGAAGGGTCACGCTAGATGGAGCAGTTGATATAGGAAGTGAGTTAGCTATTACCACTCTTCTTGGCAGAATTGAAATCGCGAACGATGTCTCTGCTACAGATATGATTTCATTGTATTCAGGGTCTGATATTTCTCTTCCTTCGTCTTTATCAGTAACTGGAGAAAATGGGACATTGATGCTCAATACGAGTGAGTCACTCGTACTTAACAACATTAGCAGTGCTAATTTGATGGTCGATATTGGGGGAGAGCTAAGTCAGTCAGATGGCACCGCCGTTCTCACTGGCAACACAGATATCACGGCAAGTTCTATAACGCTTGGCAATGATAACAACGATTTTGATTCCCTATCGCTTAACTCTGCTGGTAATGCGACACTCAATGATGTTGACCGCGTTGATCTGGGCAATACCAATGTTGCAAACCTGACTTTATCGAGTGGTGGTGCAATTGATCAGATAGAGGGAACCGCGGTGTCAACCGGCAACGCATCGCTGACTGCTGGGGGGCGAATCAGACTAGGCAATATGGTTGCGGACAACCTTTTTGCCAGTTCGGGTTCGGGAATTTCGCAAATAGCAGGTACCGCGTTGGATATAAGTAATGCGAGCCTGACCGGCACTTCAATTACACTGGAAAATGTTGACAACGACTTTGACGTGTTGGCATTACAATCCTCAGGCGCAGCGGTGATAAGAGACACTGGTGATACCACGCTTGGAAATGTCGATGTGAATTCTCTTATGCTTACCAGTGAGGGCTTATTAAGCCAGACTGCAGGTACTGCATTAACGGCAGACAGTGCTGAATTGTCTGCAAGTTCAATCATTCTCATTAATTCGGGGAATGATTTCAGTACGCTAGCTTTACGATCCACTGGCGATGCTGAAGT
>NZ_AUBH01000012.1 GCF_000429145.1 Aestuariibacter salexigens DSM 15300 | reverse complement strand
GGAAGCTCATTCACCACTCAGATAGAGGAGCACAATACTGCTCCAAAGAGTATCAGCGACTGCACATTAAACATGGAATCATATGTTCTATGACTGACGGATATGATTGTTATCAGAACGCATTAGCCGAGCGAATAAACGGAATACTCAAAATGGAATACCTAGTAACGAAGCCAAGGGATCTGGAAGAAGCAAAGAAAATGGTGGCAGAGTCAGTAGCGCTCTATAATGAGCAAAGGCCACATATGGCCTTAAAATACAAAACGCCCGATGAAGTACACCGGGCGTTTACGTAACCTAAAAAGTGTCAATTTATTTTAGGACTAGTCATGAATGCAGGCGAACTACCGGTGGGTAAGCCACAGCATTAGCGTGTAAAACAGCGCGATGACGGCTGAGATGATCAAAATATACAGAAAGCCCTGTTTACCTTGCTTAAGCGTGTAACCATTGTGTTTGAGATACAAAAACCATAAAAAACACAATCCAACGGGCAACATGAAGAGCAGTTTAATCATAGAAGTCGTTCCAAATAAATATACTTACTGGTCTTTCACGATAGTATGGCCAGAATAAGGCGTTTAATCGCGCTATTTAGAAAGAGACTGTTATTAACCAGTTACCATTTTTTTAATAACGCCAATCAGTCCTTCTTGCCTGGAAATACTGTACACCTGACAGTTTTCTTTCAGTCCGGCTTCCAGACATAAATGCAGACGATTGGTCGTCTCATCAATGCGTGCGAAGCTTTCATTGGCACCCATCAGATGCCCCTTACCGTCAAGGCCTGTGTAATAGATGCTGCTGGTCGACACCTCGTCGCTGCCGTAGTAGATCACCTTTGGCATTGCCACAATCCAGACGAGCATGACTGCAATGACTATCGCGATCAGGAAGACAATCGGTTTTTTCATCGCGCACTGCCTAACTGAGGAGCGGGGCGAGGGTCAATGTCGCCATTTGCCATCAGGTAACTGAAAATGGCGTAGGCCGTCTGATTTTGACGTATCGCATCTATGTCAATTTTATCGAGAGTATCGTTAGGCGTGTGGTGATAATCGAAATAGTAGGTCCCATCCTGTCGAAGCGATACCACTGGCACGCCTTTGGCAGGCAGCATAGAAATATCAGGACCACCGCTGGCTTCGTTATTTCCTTTGACGATGCCCAGCGGTGCAAGCGCATCAAATAATGTCGTAGCCTCAGCCAGTGCGTCGGGGGCAAAGCGGGTGTCGATTTGATAAATCCGACCAGCGCCGAAATCAGACTCAGCCGCCACCACGATATTGGCTAAATCGCTCTCATTGGCACGGGCATACTCTCTGGCGCCAACCAGTCCGATTTCTTCTGCCGCATAGAGCACCACGCGTAGCGTACGCTTTGGGGCACCAGTGGTTTGTTTAAGCAAGTTTGCTGCGGCTACCACGATACCAACACCAGCACCGTCGTCCAGGGCGCCAGTACCCTCATCCCAGGAATCTAGATGGGCACCGATTAATACCACTTCATCAGGCTTCTCGGTGCCGGTAATTTCCCCTATTACGTTATAGCTGGTCTGCCAGCCATGTTCTTTGGCTCGCATATCGACGAACAGACGTACGTCATGGCCGTCGTTAATCATGCGTTCCAAATTGTCAGCATCGGCATTTGACAGTGCGCCTGCCGGGATCCGCTCAACACTGTCGTCATAGCGCATTGCGCCGGTGTGAGCGAAACGCGAGTTAGATGTCCCCACCGAACGAATCAGAACGGCATGGGCCCCCAGTTTGGCCGCTTCAATCGCGCCTCGTGCTCTGCCGATAACGACCGGACCATAGCCGCGGCCAGCCCGGTCTCGCTGCATACGTTTATTGATAAATACGATTCGGTCTTTTACCTGCTCGGCTTTGGCTTGCTGCAATTCTTCAAGCGATTCAAACATGACGACGCTTGCTTCAAGGCCGCCAGGCTGAGTAGCAACTGAGCCACCCAATGCTGTGATCACCAACTGCTGAGGAAAAGGCGCAATGACGCGCGCATCTGCCAGTCCTCTCGACCAGTTTCTCACCCGCACAGGTTGTTTATACACTTTATCGAATTGCAAGGATTTGAACAGTGATTCTGCCCATGCAACGGCGCGTTTATCGGCCTCACTGCCAGGAATACGTGGACCCACCTCGGTAGTCAGTGACGTAACAATCTCATAGGCCTGATCACTTTGTTCAGAGGATTGGATGAGGCGCTCCAGCGGGTTAGTTTCATCAGTGCTGGCACAGCCTGCCAGAAGGAATAATGCAGATAGGGTGATAAGCAATCGTCGCATGCAGGGCGATTCCTGTTGGTTAAAACATTTTGATTAACAGAGTGTATGCAAACTGCAGACACAAAAAAAGCGCCGAAAGGGCGCTTTTTTGGATTTCTCTCATCGACTCTGGCGATTAGGCCATTGCTTTGATTTGAGCACTCAGACGGCTCTTATGGCGAGCAGCCTTGTTTTTGTGGATCAGGCCTTTAGTGGCCATGCGGTCCAGAATAGGTGTAGCAGCAGCCAGAGCAGCTTGTGCACTGTCTTTGTCGCCTGCTTTAATCGCAGATACAACTTTCTTCAAATAGGTGCGAGTCATGGAGCGACGGCTGGCATTATGCTGGCGACGCTTCTCGGCCTGGATCGCACGTTTCTTAGCAGACTTAATGTTAGCCAAGGTGAACTCCCAAAAAAATTCATGTCAAAATTAAGGGTGCGGATTGTGCCTATCCTTTGCTCATATGTCAAATGAAATGTGGGCTGTAATCGCTATTTTGTCGCCTGACTTGCAACTGATGCTATCCGCGTCAATGATTGACTGGTAACAAACGTTTTTTGGAGCAGTATATGACTCTCACCGTAGCAGATATCATGACCAGCCATCCGGTAACCCTGCATCGTGACAGTACCTTGAAGGACGCGCACGATATCACGCGTAACAAGGGCATTCGCCATTTGCCGGTGGTCGACGTAAATAACAATAAATTACTGGCTATTGTGACGCAAAAAGCCATGATGGCCAAAGTTATCAGCTTGGTAAATCTTTACGGACACGAAAAGCTCCCGGAGGTCGAGCAGCAAACCAATATCATGGAAATCGCGGTGGTGGATTACGATGCTGTGCGTGCTAATGAAAAACTGGCTGACGTGGCCTCCTTTTTTGTTGACAATAAACATGGCTGCTTGCCTGTGGTAGACAGTGAGGGCCTTTTACAGGGCATTATCACTTCATCTGACTTTGTTAAACTGGCGGCCAAACTGCTCAGCGAACAATGAAATACTTGACCGCAGACATATTTCCATTGTCTCCTGTCTACCCGCACCGTTAATGTCACCCGCCAGGGATATGTCATAAAGGAATTGGTTTGTCTCGCAAGTTATTAAAATCCGGCGTTGTTGTCAGTGCCATGACGCTGTTGTCCAGGGTGCTTGGACTAGTCAGAGACGTGGTTGTCGCGAATCTGATGGGCGCGGGCGCTGCCGCTGACGTGTTTTTCTTCGCCAATAAAATTCCTAACTTCCTGCGTCGCTTATTTGCTGAAGGTGCCTTTGCCCAGGCGTTCATCCCGGTCCTCGCTGAAGTCGACAGCAGCGGTGATAAGCAGGAAATGAAGCGGTTTATTGCGCGCATCTCGGGCACTATGGGGGTAATTGTTACCGTTGTCACCATTATCGGTGTGATTATCTCGCCAGTGATCACCGCCTTATTTGGGTTTGGCTGGTTTTTGGATTATGCCAACGATGGCCCGGACGGCGCTAAATTTGAGCTGGCCTCGTTGATGCTCAAGATAACCTTTCCATATTTGGCCTTTATCGCATTGGCTGGATTGGCCGGCGCAATTCTGAATACTCTGAATAAGTTCGCTGTGGCAGCGTTCACGCCGGTACTGTTAAACGTCAGTATTATCAGCTGTGCTATCTGGATGGCACCGCAACTTGCGCAGCCTGCGTTTGCTTTGGCATGGGGCGTGTTTATTGGCGGTATCGTGCAGTTAGTGTTTCAATTACCCTTTTTGTATCGTGCTGGCGTACTAGTGAAACCCCAGTGGGGCTGGCGAGATCCGCACGTGGCAAAAGTGAAAACGCTGATGATCCCTGCACTGTTTGGCGTTTCAGTGAGTCAGATTAATTTGCTGCTGGATACGTTCATTGCCAGTTTCCTGATGACCGGTTCAATCAGCTGGCTGTATTATTCAGATCGTTTACTGGAATTTCCGCTTGGCTTATTTGGTATTGCTATCGCCACGGTGATTTTACCCACCCTGTCACGCAATCATGTCGGACAGGACAGTAAGGCGTTTGCGGCTAATATGGACTGGGCGGTACGCATGGTCGCAGTGCTCGGCATTCCAGCCGCTGCCGGTTTGATTGTTTTGGCCGAACCCATACTGCTGGTGATTTTTCAGCGCGGCGCATTTACGCCACAAGATGCCACCATGGCGTCCTACAGTCTGATGGCCTATGCCAGTGGTTTATTCAGCTTTATGTTAATCAAGGTGCTGGCACCCGGCTTTTTCTCGCGGCAGGACACAAAAACACCGGTACGTTTCGGCATCTACTCCATGGTTGCAAACATGGTATTTAACATTGCTCTGGCGATACCCTACGGTTACGTCGGTCTGGCCATCGCTACCAGTATGAGCGCGACGCTTAACGCGGGACTGTTGTATCTCAAACTGCAGCAACTGAAGGTCTATCACTTTAGCCCTGCGACGCTGTGGTTTATTGCCAGAGTCGCCTTGTGTTCCGCATTGATGGTGGCCCTGATAATCTGGCTTAAACCACCAATGACGTCGTGGACAGAAGCACAGCTGATGGACCAGATCATCTCACTGACCAAGCTGATTCTGAGTGCCTGCCTGTGCTTTGCGGTGCTACTCCCTATCTTGGGCATCAGACCGACTCATTTTCGCAATAGTGCGGTCTGATACCATCAGCCTTTAATTCACGGTCAAGTCGGTTATAATCGCCGCTTCGAATTTTTGATGATGGGCACGAGGCTGAGTTGGAGTTAATCCGCGGTTTACATAACTTGAGAGAAAAGCATCAAGGCTGCGTATTGACCATCGGCAAATTTGATGGTGTGCATTTGGGGCATCAGGCGGTGCTGCGCAACCTGGTAAAGAAGGCGCATGATATGGGCCTGCCAGCCACCGTCATGGTGTTCGAGCCTCAGCCCGAAGAAGTGTTCACGCCAGATTCGGCGCCGGCCCGACTGAGCCGATTACGCGACAAGTACAACGCACTAAAAGCGCTGGGTATAGACCGGTTGTTGTGTGTGAAGTTCGATCAACGATTTGCCAGTTTCAGTGCCGAACACTTTGTTCAGGCGCTGTTAGTCGAACAGCTCGGCGTGAAGTTTCTGGTTGTCGGTGATGACTTCAAATTTGGGCAAAGGCGTCTCGGTGACTTTACCATGTTGCAGAAGGCGGGCGAACAATTCGGTTTCGACGTGGCCAGTACGCATAGTTTTATGCACGACGCCAGCCGCATCAGCTCAACCGCCATTCGTGATGCATTAGCTGATGGTGCATTTGCGCTGGCTGAGCAGATGCTCGGCAGACCCTTTGCTATTACTGGAAGGGTTGTGCACGGTGACAAGAAAGGCCGCACTATAGGCTTCCCAACAGCTAATGTGCTGTTAAAGCGGCGCCGGGCGCCCCTAAGTGGTGTGTTTGCAGTACAGGTGAAAATTGGCGCAGAGATGTGGCATGGTGTGGCCAATATTGGTACCCGCCCGACTGTTCACGGCGTGCGCTCGCAATTGGAAGTGCACGTGTTTGACCTTGATAAAAATCTCTACGGCCAAATGATAGACGTGATACCCAGAGCGAAAATTCGGCAAGAAAAGAAATTTGACTCGTTTGATTTGCTGAAAGAGCAAATCCAGCGTGATGCAGAGCAGGCAAAATATCTGCTGACAGACATTATTTAACAAACCCGTCATCGCAATGACAGCAAGGTTGGAACTACACCCCTATGAGCGATTACAAATCAACGCTTAACCTGCCAGAAACGGCATTTCCCATGCGCGGAAACCTGGCCCAGCGCGAACCGCAAATGCTGGAGCAGTGGACTGAACAACAGCTTTACAAGAAAATTCGTGAAGCCCGTCAGGGTGCGAAGCCTTTCATATTGCACGATGGCCCTCCTTACGCGAATGGTGATATCCATATTGGCCATGCGGTGAATAAAATCCTCAAAGATGTCATTGTTAAAGCCAAGACACTGTCAGGGTTTGATGCACCTTACGTGCCTGGCTGGGACTGTCACGGGTTGCCGATTGAGCTACAGGTAGAAAAAAAGGTTGGCAAGCCAGGCAAGAAAATCAGCGCCGCAGAGTTCAGACAGAAATGTCGTGACTATGCAGAAAAGCAGATTGAAGGACAAAAGAAAGATTTCATTCGTCTTGGTGTGCTTGGTGAGTGGGATAAGCCATACAAGACCATGGATTTCAGCTCAGAGGCCAATATCATTCGCGCACTGGCGGGTATCGTTGAATCCGGTCACCTGGAAAAGGGCTTTAAACCCGTTCACTGGTGTACTGATTGTGGTTCAGCACTGGCAGAAGCGGAAGTCGAATATAAAGACAAAACATCACCGTCTATCGACGTGCGTTTTGCGGTGGTTGAGCAGCAGGCGGTAGTAGACTCCTTTGACCATCCTGAAGGCAAAACCGGTGATGGCCCGGTCTCCGTGGTGATCTGGACGACCACGCCCTGGACGTTGCCTGCCAACCGGGCAGTGTGCGTCAATCCCGCTCTGCAATACGCGCTAATTCAGGTAGAGGGTGATAATCCAGAGCGCCTTATCGTGGCATCTGACCTGGTCACGTCCTGTATGGATCGCTTCGGTATCGAGCACTATCACGCGCTGGGTTATTGTCATGGCGATGCATTGGAAAATATCCGCATCAAGCATCCTTTTTACGACTACGATGTGCCGGTGTTACTTGGTGATCACGTTACTACCGAGTCGGGTACCGGTTGCGTACATACTGCGCCGGGCCACGGTGTTGATGACTTTAATGTTGGCCAGAAATATGGCATCGAAGTTGCGAACCCGGTGGGTGCCAATGGTGTGTATATGGATGGCACGCCTCTGTTTGCCGGCGAGCATGTATTTAAGGCCAATGCACACATTATCGACGTGCTTCAAGAGCACGGTGCGCTGGTGCATCATCACGCCTACGAACACAGTTATCCACACTGCTGGCGTCATAAAACACCGATTATCTTCCGCGCCACACCACAGTGGTTTGTCAGCATGGATAAAAACGGTCTGCGCAACAAATCACTGGATGAAATTAAAAAGGTCGAGTGGATCCCGGACTGGGGACAGAGTCGAATCAGCAGCATGGTGGAAGGGCGTCCAGACTGGTGTATCTCGCGTCAGCGTACCTGGGGCGTGCCGATTCCGCTGTTCATTCATAAAGACAGTGGCGAGTTGCATCCAAACACGTCTGAACTGATTGAAAAGGTTGCCTTGCAAGTTGAACAGAAAGGCATCCAGGCGTGGTGGGATATCGACCCGCAGGACATGCTCGGCGATGATGCAAATACCTATGTGAAAGTGACGGATACATTGGATGTATGGTTTGATTCCGGTGTGACTCACTATTTCGTTGTCGATAAACGGGATGATATTCCGGCTTCGGCTGACCTTTACCTTGAAGGGTCTGATCAGCATCGTGGCTGGTTTATGTCGTCATTAATGTCGTCTGTGGCCATTCACGATCACGCGCCTTATCGACAGGTGTTGACGCACGGCTTTACCGTTGACGCGCAGGGCAAGAAAATGTCCAAGTCACTGGGCAACGTGGTCGCCCCTCAGCAAGTAACGAATAAACTGGGTGCCGACATTCTGCGCCTGTGGGTCGCCTCTACAGACTATCGTAGTGAAATTGCCGTATCGGACGAGATCCTCAAACGCTCGGCTGATGCCTATCGTCGTATCCGCAACACAGCCAGATTCCTGCTTGCGAACCTCAGTGGGTTTAACCCGGCACAAGATCAGGTTGCGCTGGATGACATGGTCGCGCTGGACCGTTGGGCAATTGAGCGTGCGGCAACTATTCAGAAAGATATTGTTGAGGCTTACGAGCGCTATGACCTGTTGGTCGTGTGCCAGAAGCTTATGCATTTCTGTTCAATTGATATGGGCAGCTTCTATCTGGACATTATTAAAGACCGACAATATACCGCGAAAGCGGACAGTACGGCCCGCCGTTCCTGTCAGACCGCCTTATTCCATATTGTTGAAGCACTGGTTAGATGGATGGCGCCGATCATGAGCTTTACGGCCCAGGAAGTGTGGCAGGAAATGCCAGGCGACCGGGGTCAGTTCGTGTTCACTGACTACTGGTACAAGGCACTGCCAGATGGCACCGCGGCAGGCAAGTTTGATGATGCCTTCTGGACCCAGATCATGGACGTCAAAGATGCCGTTAATCGCGAACTCGAACAGGCCAGAAAAGCAGGCGCGCTGGGCGGCTCTCTGGAATCTTCTGTCACGCTCTACGCAAATTCAGAGCTGGCGACGAAACTTAACCTGCTGGAAGATGAATTACGCTTCGTACTGATCACGTCTGCCGCACACGTCGTTGAAACTGACACGCCTCCCGGTGATGCAAGCCCTACCGATATCGAGGGGCTGGCAATCAGCGTGGCAAAATCTAACGGCGAAAAATGTGTGCGTTGCTGGCATTACCGCGATGATGTGGGCAGTCACTCTGCGCACCCCCAACTGTGTGCTCGCTGTGTAGATAACGTGGAAGGTGAAGGGGAGCAGCGCGCCTATGCGTAGGCTGTTTTCCCAGACGGGTTGGCGTTTTTTGTGGATTGCTGTGTTGGCATTTATCGCTGACCAGTGGAGCAAAACGGCAGTAGTCAATTCGATGGAACTGTACCAATCGATTCAGTTGACTGGTTTTTTTAACCTGACGTATGTACATAACTATGGTGCCGCGTTTAGCTTTCTGCATCAGGCGGGAGGCTGGCAGCGCTGGTTGTTTACCGCGATTGCCATCGTCGTCAGTGGGCTCATACTGTGGTGGTTGAAACAGACCAACAGGCAACAAGTGCTGCTGCCATGTGCATTCAGTTTTATCCTCGGTGGCGCGTTGGGTAATGTGTATGATCGGGTTGTGCATGGCTACGTAATAGATTTCCTGGACTTCTATTATCAGCAGTGGCATTGGCCGGCGTTCAATATCGCCGATAGCGCCATTTTTATTGGTGCCAGTCTGCTGATCATCGATATGTTTAAAAACGGTAGTGAGCAGGATTAACATGAGTAATGAAATCGGCGCTAACAGCACCATCATCATGCATTTTGACCTTAAGTTAGAGGATGGCTCGGCGGTTGATAGCACCCGCGTCAACAATAAGCCCGCTAAATTAACCATGGGTGATGGCAGCCTGACAGCTAATTTTGAGTCTTGCCTATTGGGGTTAAAAGCAGGCGACAAGACCTCTTTTACACTGCTCGCAGACGAGGCCTTTGGTAAACCAAATCCCGACAATATCCACCATATGGATAGGTCACGTTTCGCCATGGATACGCCGCTTGAAGAGGGGGCGATTATCTCATTCAGTCAAATGGACGGCAGCGAAGTACCCGGTATAATTCGAAGTGTACAAGGTGATTCGGTCACGGTGGATTTTAACCATCCACTGGCCGGGCAAACCGTTATTTTTGACGTTGAAATCATTCAGGTAGACGGGTAAACACGCATGCAAATTCATCTGGCTAATCCGCGCGGTTTTTGTGCTGGAGTCGATCGCGCTATCACTATTGTAGAGCGTGCTTTGGAAATGTTTCCACCGCCTATCTATGTGCGTCATGAGGTTGTGCATAACCGCTTTGTGGTAGAAGGCTTGAAGCGTCGTGGCGCACGATTTGTTGATGAGCTTAACGAAGTGCCAGATGACAGTATCGTCATTTTTTCTGCACACGGGGTGTCGCAGGCGGTAAGAAAAGAAGCTGAACAGCGTGGCTTGAAAGTGTTTGATGCAACCTGCCCATTGGTCACTAAGGTACATATGGAGGTGACCCGGGCCAGTAAGAAAGGCATTGAATGCGTGCTCATCGGTCATGCAGGTCATCCCGAAGTGGAAGGCACCATGGGGCAATATCACAATGAGGAAGGCGGTATCTATCTGGTAGAGTCCAATGAAGATGTTGCTAAGCTTGAAGTCAAAAACCCCAGCAAACTCTATTATTGCAGCCAGACTACCCTCTCAGTGGATGACACCGCTGATGTCATTGACGCACTGAGGGAAAAATTTCCCCTTATTGAAGGTCCTCGTAAAGACGATATCTGCTATGCCACACAGAATCGACAGGACGCCGTACGCGAATTAGCTGCGGACTGTGATGTAGTGTTGGTAGTGGGAGCGCAGAATAGTTCAAACTCGAATCGACTGCGTGAGTTGGCTGATAAGATTGGTGCCACGGCTTATCTCATCGCCGATGCCAATTGCATCCAAAAGCAATGGCTGGACGGCGTGCAACACATTGGCGTCACGGCCGGCGCCTCAGCCCCTGAAGTGTTAGTAAAAGGCGTAGTGGACCGTTTAATTGAATGGGGCGCGGTTACCGCTACAGAGCGACAGGGCAGAGAGGAAAATATCGAATTTGCGGTGCCCAAAGAACTGCGTATCAAGCAGGTCAGTTAGTCACATTTCTAACGCATTGTGTTTCAGAGCGCCGGCATAACTTAGCCGGCGTTTTTCTATCCTTTTGTTCAGCTGCATTTATTTGGCTCTGGCACTACGATTAACTACCTAAGCGGTTTGTTAGTGTCATGGAAATGGCGATGGATGCAGGGAACATGGAAACGCAACGTTCAAAAAAGCAGTATTCAGGCTTCAGCATGATCGAGGTCCTGGTCACTCTGGGCGTGTTATCGGTAGGGCTGCTAGGTATAGCTTCGTTACAGTTTATTAGTGCCCTGTCCAACAGCGAGGCACTGGCTCGCTCTCACGCGGTGATGGTCGCCCAGCAGCATGCCGAAAAACTGCGACTTAGCGCATTAATGATGGCAATCACTGATAACGAGCGTGTCAACGATGCCTATACCGATAACGACAACTATAACTTTGCGGGTTTTAAGTGCGACAGCGGAGCATTGCCTTATGATTGCTATTGTCTGAAACAGCCAGATGATCTGCCTGACTGTCATGCCGTAAAGTGCAGCCAGAGCGCGTTGGCCCGTTATGATGCCTATCAGTCTTCGTGTGCACTGGTGAAAGACAACCCTAGTGGCAGGCTAGCTGTTTCCTGTGAGGACAGCGTGCCGGGAGATGACTTTGCCTGTAGCGGCGGTTCACGATACCAAATACAAGTAAGCTGGCCCGCAACGTCTTGGCAGGCGGCAAACCGCGGCGACTCCCACTGCGATACGCAGGACTCTACTGCACTCAATTGCGTTAATGCTGAAGTCACGTTATGACACGGTCTTCCCAAAAGGGCTTTACCCTGACCGAAGTGGTCATCTGCTTATTGCTCGGTAGCATGGTGGCAGGAGCCGTAATCAAGGTAATGATCAGCAATGATGTCACACTGAAGCTCAATCAGGCATTGGCATCTGTGCAGGAAAATGGACGATTTGGCATCGCCAGATTGCGCGCAGATCTGCTGTACACAGGAATGTACCAAGATAGACCGGAGGCACCTGCCGATGCCTTCGACAAGGGCGAAGAAGCGCAATTTGTACGACATCATCCTGTGATCCTGCCCGGCACCTTTACGAAACGGCCACAACTGGGCTCTCTTCAAGGTGAAGCTGGGGCCAGCGATACTTTGGTCGTAGCCAGGCAGTCCAGGCGTGACTGTCGAGGCTATACCCTTGGTTATGATGGCCAACAACCTGTGTTTATTGTTAATGAATATTATGTTGAGGGCACAGCCCTCAAATGCCGCGGATTTGACGGACGGTTTCTACGAGGACAGAAAGACGCAGAGGGACATAATCGTCATGCTGGTTTTACTCTTCTTGACGATGTGTACAGTTTTCAGGTGTTGTACGGTCAATTAATCATGGCTGACGAAAATGAGCCCGTGCTGCGATACGTTACAGCAGATAATATCGTCGATAAAAGTCGCATTGTTTCACTACGTCTGGCGTTATTGCTTAAAGGGGACGGTGAGGTATTCATCGATCCCGTACCTGCTTTTAGCTTATTAAACGAGAGTCCTTTTACGCCTGACGAAAATCGTCTTTTCAAGCAGTTTGAGACCACGATCACCTTGCGTAATGTGTTGTATATGAATGGCTTGCAACATTCATGAAACAGCACGGTGTCATACTCGCCTTCTCCCTGCTTATTTTACTGTGTCTGACTCTTTTGGGCGTAAGTGCAGTATCAAACAGTCTGATGCAAACTAAAATGGCACACTCATATGAACGCTCGGCCGCAGCCTTTGATGCCGCCGAGGCTGCCATCACCGCTGCACTGTTCGAAGTTACCCATCGCGATGCGCTGCAACGTAACGACACTTTGGATCCCTTTTCGGAAGTGCAACAACAAGCAATCATTGCATCGGCGGATGAGGTGCAGTGCTTGAAGGACGACAAATTTGTACAACGTACTGTGACCGAACAAGGACTGCGATATGGCGACAGGCATGTAGCAAAAGGCCACTATCAAGTCAGTCCTAAAGTCCACAGCTGGTCAAAAACCGCATTATTGGCCGAGCGTGCCTGTCAGGGGACAAGTAGCGTCATGGGCAGAAAAAGCCCACGTTGCCTGACGTATATTATTCGCGGCTGCGGACAGCTTAATAACAACAATTATGTGATTGCCAATACGCTGATCGTGACGACGCTTGCCTCGGCACAAGGAGACGAGTTGTGATCGTCAATCTTAGATGGCAGGGTGTCGTTGTCGGCTTATCGCTTTGTTGCTGGTTGTGCTTTACACCACTAGTGCAATCCGGCGAATGCATGCAAGACGTCTCAATGCAATCTTATGCATCTTCGCCAGTGACGATAAATGTGGGTGGAAAAGATGCGAGGGTGTTAGTGGTGCCCGGTGCGGGAATAAATACAACCGACCTATACAACTCTGCTACGACGTTGCTGCCTGAGAATGCGGTATATCTGATTGATGATGATTCAGGGCACATTATCTGGTCAGTCAGTCAGCACGGTGCCGCCCTGAACATGGATGCCATGCAATTTTCCATAAATACCAAGGTTTCACTTGTTGACCATAATTATGATGGCCATGCCGACCTTTTCTATGTGATAGACACACAGGGGCAAGTGTTTCGTTTTGATATTCATAACGGTGCTGCGCCGGGTGATTTGATAAGCGGCGGTTTACTTGCACAACTGCATGATCCATCTCATCCAGCAGTAACACGCCACTATTTTCCCGTCGATGTCACCGAGGTGTCCTCCGCAAACGAGAGATACAACGCTCTGGTGGTAGGTAGCCGTGTCATGGAAAACCCTGATGGTAATGCCGTATATGATGAAGTCATCATGGTCAGAGATGCCAGCGTGTTTAAAAGCAACGACAGCGGTGAGTCCATCGTTCCCCCATCCCCAGTCTCGCGAGGTATGCTCAAAGAGGTCGCGTCCTCCACCATTGATTTACAAGCTGGGCAATATTCAGGTTGGCGCCTGGCGTTGAACACCTTGCAACTGACGCCGGTAAGTGCCCCAGTCATCATTAATTATCAGGTATTGTTTACAGCTTATGTCAACAATCAGGACTGTCATGCTTATCTTGTTGCCAGGTCGCTTATCGATGGTGAGCAGACAGCTCGCCATAACACGATTAGCGATGAACGCATGCCTGGAAGTCTTGCAGAAATACCTGAGCGACTCGTCGATAAGACTGTCAGTGTACTAGTCAGCGAAAAGGGGTATCCATCATTGTGCGTAGGAGAGCTCTGTGCGCCCGCCAGTGTTCTTCGCGACGATGAAGGACAAGTGATCCCCTGTGACAGCAGCTTTGCCTGCCTTGCCGAAAGCGTGTTTGGCATGTTTAACCCTGTTCAGCGCGGTAGCTGGAGTATCGACGTTGAACGTTAACAGTCAGTCAGGAGTATCACTGGTACATTGTCTGGTAACACTGACAATCATCGGCATTATTGCGATCTCAGCTTTTCCGCGCTTTCAACAGGCGCTCGCTCGTAGCTACAGACACGCCGCACAGGCTGACTTGATCGCCTTTGCGGCGGCAATGGAGCGGCATCATGCTACTACCTTCTCTTATCGCGGAGCTGCCAAAGGGGGAGGAGATACCGGTACCCCTATGATCTTTCATGGCCATTCACCCACAGATAAACCGGCGCGGGATAAGCTGTATCAGCTGAGTATTGACGAGGTTTCAGAGTCTGGTCGCGCGTATGTCGTCAGAGCGAAACCTGAGTCAGGTTCGCTGTTGGGGAAAAGCGGCGATTTGTTTTATTTTTCTGACGGTCGTCGTGCCTGGGATAAAAACAACGATGGCACGCTTTCCGCTGCAGAATTCTGCTGGAGCTGTTAAGCCTGAATAAAACGCAGCGCACAACCGCAGCTATTGCTAAGCTTTTATCAAAGGTTCTGCAATGGGTGAGCGTCGTGACTGAACATCAGGTAATGGAGTGGCTAGAAAAAAACCAGAACCAGAGAGGGATTTCGCACTGGCAGGCTGTGTCAAATCAGCATGGCTTGACGAGTTACGGTATTGGTCTGACTGCACTGCGCAAATTTGCTCGTCATATAGGTAAGAACAGATCCCTGGCACAGAGATTATGGGCGTCGCCTAGTTATGATGCCAGAGTGCTGGGCCTGCTGATTGATGATCCCGGACACATTACTGTAGAACAGGCTGAAGAGCAGGTCGAGCAGCTTGGTGCAGGGATGCTAAGCCACGTGTTTTGCTCTTGCGATGCCACATTGGCGAAAGCGCCATGCGCATTTGAATTGGCGAAAAAATGGTGTGATAGCCAAGACGCGATGCGCCGTAGATGCGGGTATGGATTGGTTTATGAGCTGGCGCGTAAGAAATCCAGTGGCATTGACGAGCGTTTTTTATACACAATCATAGATAAAATTTCGGTGCAGTTTGTCGGGCAGAATAAGCAGACACGATTAGCCATGGGCAATGCATTAATTGGCATAGGTAGGCGAAACGAATCACTGCGTCAGGCGGCGCTTGCAGTAGCGCAAGAAATTAGTCCGATTGACTTTAATGAACCGGGTCAGAGCTGCGCGCCATTTGACGTAGTGAAGCATCTTAATAAAACGTAGTTGCAGTGGAGGGAGATTCTCGCCTACGCGAGAATGACTAACTTTGTGCGTTTCATTATTGCCTAGGTGCATTCCAGAGCGTTGCCTGCATTGTCTTCGTAAATACCATCGTTGTTGGTGTCTTGGCTTAGTTTAACTCTGCCCTGTAAACTGATGGTTAGCGCCCTGGCAAATTCAGCGTTGTTGTCTTTATCACACAGCAATAGCGTTGCGGGAGACGCAATGTCGCCTGCCTGCCGAAACACAATATTGTTCTTGGGCCCCGACAGCAGATTGTATTTACTGATGTGTTTTACGGCGTGCAGCAGTTCTTCTGACTCACTGCGCACTCGATTACCGTCCGCATCGTTAAATAGAATTTTGCCATGATTCCAGTTGCTGGAGCAGCGGCTGTGATCCTTTGAAGGGCACAGTGTGATACTGACATGCTGGTCGATAGCCTGTGATCTGGCGAGTTGAACCAGACCACTTAGCTCATTCAATTCAGCGATGATGCGCTGTTGAATGATCAGATCGCGCACACTGGGAACCACTACTGTGACCAGAATAGCGACAATGGCGATGGTAATCAGCAGTTCAGTTAGCGTAACGCCGTATTGTTTTCGCATGGCTATAGGTCGTCGTGTAATTATAGAAGCCAGCCTACCTGAGGCGAATCTGGGATGACACTGAACAAAAAGTCAGTTTTGGTTAATTATTCCGGTGCGTAGGGCAAATAATTATGGGCTTTGCTTGACGCCTCCATTTGATTCCATAAAGTTAACGTGATCGTCAGTAACTGTTATACCGTTAAGAATATCAACATTTGATAACTAGCTCAGAGAGAACAATGCATAAACAAGCCGTAATAGAAGAAATGCGGGTGCTGCCCACCATTGATGTCGAATTTGAGATAAGTCGTCGGGTGAACTTTATCAAATCTCATTTAAAAGCCTCAGGGCTGAACAGTCTGGTGCTGGGGATAAGCGGTGGCATTGATTCCTGTACCTTGGGCAGGCTTGCACAGCTTGCTGTCGATGAACTGAATCAGGAACACCACGAAAAATATCAGTTTATTGCGGTTCGCTTACCATACAACGTGCAGGCGGATGAAGAAGATGCACAAAAATCCATCGACTTTATTCGTCCCACAAAAGCAGTGAGTGTGAATGTTCAGCCCGGTGCGGATGCGATTCATGATGTGACATGTGCAGCCCTTGCAGATATTGGTGCATTGACAAATGACGCCGGTAAACAGGATTTCGTGAAAGGCAATACCAAAGCCCGAACGCGCATGGTGATCCAGTATGAGATTGCCGGTCTGGTTGACGGCTTGGTGCTTGGCACTGACCATTCTGCGGAAAACATCACCGGCTTTTACACCAAATATGGCGATGGTGCCTGCGATCTGGCGCCATTATTTGGGCTGAGTAAACGCCAGGTTCGTCAGATAGCAGAGCACCTCGGCGCGCCTTCGAAAATCATTACCAAAGCACCTACCGCAGACCTTGAATCGCTGGACCCACAGAAAGCAGACGAGCAGGCGCTTGGCTTAACTTATGATCAGATAGACGACTTTCTTGAAGGCAAGCCGGTCGCTGATGAGGTGTCGGAAAAATTGCTCTATATTTACAAACGGACACAGCATAAGCGCGTGCCTATCCCAACCATATACGATGACGAATAATAGCCAGAGGCCTCAACATGAAAAAAGTCGAAGCGATAATTAAACCATTCAAGTTGGATGATGTGCGGGAAGCACTGGCTGAGGTGGGCATAACTGGCATGACGGTCACAGAAGTAAAGGGCTTCGGACGTCAGAAAGGCCATACCGAAATGTATCGTGGTGCCGAGTATCAGGTGGATTTTTTGCCCAAAGTCAAAATCGAAGTGGTGATTGTCGACGATAAAGTCGATCTGGTGACGGAAGCCATCATTAAGACCGCTCAGACCGGTAAAATAGGCGACGGTAAAGTGTTTGTATACGACCTTCAGCAGGCCATCCGTATCCGTACTGGCGAAGAGAACGACGAAGCTCTGTAGACTTTACAGCCCGCCGCGTAAGCGGGCCTAAATAATAAGCTTTACTTGCCAGTGTGCCTGGCAACAATCACTGACTGATGCAGATGCGGCTGCTGATGATCAAATATGGCTGCAACGGTCGCTTCTATCTGAATAAGTGATGAGTGCTGCATGCCGCTGCCCTGATAAACCACCGTTCCACTGGCGTCTCGTACTGCGAAGTGTGTGACGCATGATGGATCGAAACCGCTCTCATCATGTTGTTCAGAATGTTGCATACCAATGTGCAGGACATAGTCGGCATCGTCAGACAACACATCATAAAAACGTTCAACAAGCGTCTCGTAAATCAACGCATCATAATCGTGATTCGATGTGTCGACGACAATATCCATACTGGGTACATCAGGATGATCGAATAGCCAGACATCATTGATAGCGTCTGGTGCGGCAACTGTGACGGTGGCTCCGAACAACAGAGAAGCCGAAATAATAGCGGGTAAGCGCATGGTGCTTTCCTTGCTGATTGACTTCTTTAGGCTTAGTCCACAAAGCCCTATATGTCAATGCAGGAACCCGCTCTCAGCGGACTTCATTGCAGCAATTTAATGTTCGCAGCCGCCTGGCCCATGAGCATGACCATGACTGATTTCGTCGTCGGTGGCAGCGCGTACATCCAGCACCTCAACATCGAATGTCAGGGTATGACCGGCAAGCGGATGATTGCCATCGACAATCACTTTTTCATCATCTACGTCAATCACAATGACAGACTGCTCACCACCATCTGTGGTGGCACGGAACTGCATACCGACCTGCACATCCATACCGTCGAACATTGACTTTGGCACCGACTGTACTAATCCTTCATGTCGCTCGCCATACGCCAGCTCTGGCTCAACATCGACGCTAAATTCATCGCCAGCCTTCTTACCTTGCAGGGCATTTTCCAGGCCAACAATAAGATAGTGACTGCCCTGTAAAACTGTCATTGGCGCGCCATTTTTAGAGGTGTCTATTTCAACGCCATCAGCCGAACTGACAGTGTAATGGAGAGTGACTACGGTATTTTGTTCTATCTGCATAATGCTCATCAGTTATGAATAACAGTGTAAAGCCTAACATGGCTTTAATCGGTTATCGAATAAGGTACAGGCTTAACGTTGAATACCTGTTCAGGCTGCTCTTTTAATCGCACTGGCGTATCCAGTTCGATGTCTTTTGGCAGCACTGCCAGCGCCCAGGTCTCGCTTTCTAACGTTGCACTTCGGATCACGGTGCCGGCGCGGCGCCAGTTGTCGTTAAGCGCCATTTCAAGGCTGTCTCCGGCATGACAGTTTATGCCTGTATTGCTGTGCAGAATGAACGCGGCCCGTTTATTTTTGCCAAGGTAACGGGTGCGAGCGACCGTTTCCTGTCCCATATAACAGCCTTTAGTAAAGCTGATCGCTTGCAACGCCTGCATATTCATCATTTGTGGCACAAACTCACCGGCAGTGGCGGTTTGCACATTGGGTAAACCATCCGCCACTTCAAGCGCCTCCCATACTGCCTGCGAGTATTCAGTGATAGCTGACAGGTCGGGAAGTGGGTGGCTGTTAGGCACACAGATCAAAAAACGAGGCGCGCAATCAGATACGCGAATAATTGTCATCTGTTGGTGGTATGTGAGCTGATGATTTGACCTTGGTAACTGATCTTTACTGACGCCGAATTCGGCGACTGCATCCTCGCCCACTACGCCAAAAACCTGCCAGTTGTCGCTGACATTCTCAATCTCGACCTTCGAAAAAACGGCGTATTTTTTGAATTCAGGCAGTGATTGGTTAACGCTATCAGCGTGTCCTAATAGCAGAATAGCGTCGTCACAGTGAAATAGCCTGAATATGCCATGCATTTTGCCCTTGGCATCACAATGACATGTATAACTGGCATGTTCTGCATCTAATGACTTGACCGATGAAGTAACCTGACCGTCCAGAAACGTTATATTTTGTTCGCCAGTCATGGCAATGATCCCGATGTTTGCCAAAGGCACTACACACTGGTCATTGATATCATCTAATTTCAAAGGGGTATTCATATCTGTCAGCGCTCCTTCTTTTGAACCTAAGGTGGGGACGACCGCAGATTAATCAAAGGCCACATCCATAGAAAGAAAGATTTTCTATCAATACTGATCTTGGCACTCCAACAGGCGGTAGGTAGACTAGCCTTCTTTTAACGATAACAGAGTTAGCGGTTCCCCATGTTTGATGACAAGCGTAAAGCGCGGATGAAATGGGCATGTCGACGAGGCATGCTGGAGTTAGACGTCTTACTTACCCGGTTTTATGACAACGCGTTTGATGAGTTGACAGACGAACAGCTCGAAGTATTCGAAAACCTGCTGACCTGTGATGATCCTGATCTGTTTGCGTGGTTCATGGGACACCAACGCTGCGAGGACGAGAAGCTAAAAGGCATGATTGATCTTGTATTAAGTCGTGCCGAGCTATGATGTTCGAATAGCACCCAGTGCCATTGGTGCGTATTGCTCCGCCGCCCTATTTGGGGCGGCAGCATTAGCTGTTAGCCAATGGCAGTCTTACATTATCCCGCATCAAACTCTGTGGCAGGGTACATTGATGCTGTTACTTGTCGGTCAAGGCCTGCATTGTATTAGTAAAGGCCATGCAAGCGTGTCGCAGCCACAACAATTTATCTTTGATGAATGCGGCAGAGGTTGGCGACACAGTAACGCGTTCCCACAGCAGGTCAACATTCACAAAGACAGTCGCGCATGCGGTCCCATTATCTGGTTGCACTTGCAGAACGTGTCTAGCGGACGGGTAAATGCTCAGCTGGTGTTCAACACCCAGTGTCACGAAAGAGATTTTCGTCGTCTATGCCGAATTCTGCTCTCTGTTACGTCCGGCCAGAATACTCGGTGAGGCATTTTCCATGCTGTCCGGGAAGTCCAGGTTGTAATGCAGGCCTCTGCTTTCTTTGCGGCTCATTGCACAGCGAACAATAAGCTCGGCAACGGTGACCAGATTCCTGAGCTCGAGAAGGTTGTTGCTGACTCGGAAGTTTGAGTAGTAATCCTCAATCTCCTGTTTCAACATTTCGATGCGACGCAATGCTCGCTCAAGTCGCTTGGTCGTTCTGACAATACCCACATAGTCCCACATGAAGAGGCGCAGCTCATGCCAGTTGTGCTGGATAACCACTTCTTCATCGGAATTATTCACCTGACTTTCATCCCATGCAGGAATAGGTTCGTCATTCGCCGGCTGGGACAGCCGGGTAGTGATGTGATCGGCAGCGGCGTGAGCGAACACTATGCACTCCAGCAGTGAGTTGCTGGCCATGCGATTGGCACCGTGCAGTCCTGTATAGGCAACCTCACCAACAGCGTAGAGGTTGTCCAAATCGGTTCTGGCGTCAAAGTTTGTCATCACACCTCCGCAGCTGTAATGTGCGGCGGGCACCACCGGGATAGGCTGGCGGGTAATATCGATACCTAAGGCGCGACAACGTCGGTAGATGTTTGGAAAGTGCTTGACGATAAAATCTGCAGGTTTGTGACTGATATCCAGGTACATGCAGTCTTCACCCAGGCGCTTCATTTCATAATCGATAGCACGAGCCACGATGTCACGAGGAGCTAGCTCGCCGCGCTCGTCGAATTTATGCATGAAACGTTCGCCATTAGCGTGGCAGAGGATAGCACCTTCACCGCGAAGCGCCTCACTGATTAGAAAATTTCTAGCCTCAGGGTGAAACAGGCAGGTTGGATGAAATTGATTAAATTCCATATTGGCAACCCGACAACCAGCACGCCACGCCATGGCTATGCCGTCGCCGCTGGATACATCAGGATTAGAGGTATATTGATATACTTTGCTGGCACCGCCCGAGGCGAGTGCGGTAAAGCGTGAACGGATCACCTCAACATGTTCCAGTTTACGATTCCACACGTAGGCACCAATACACTCGTCAGGGTTGTGTTTGCTTTTGATCAAATCAACTGCGTTGTAGCGCTCAAAAACATGAATGTTAGGATGGCGATTAACGGCATCGACCAGTGTGATTTGAACGGCCTCGCCTGTCGCATCGGCGGCATGCAGGATCCGACGGTGGCTATGTCCACCCTCGCGGGTAAGGTGAAAACGGTCCTTACCATCTTCGCCTTTTTCGGTGTCGAACGGCACGCCAAACTGGATCAGCCACTGCATACAGGATTTTGCGCGACTTGCGGTATAGCGCACCGCATCCTCATCGCACAGTCCCGCCCCAGCGATTAATGTATCCTGAACGTGAGAGTCGATAGAGTCCTGAGCGTCGAAAACAGCAGCGATGCCGCCCTGTGCGTAGCGGGTTGACCCCTCGCTGACTTCACTTTTACTGAGCACAATAACCTGACAGTGATCGGCTAACTTGAGGGCAAGACTTAAGCCTGCGGCTCCGCTGCCAATAATCAGTACATCACAACGATGTTCAACGGCATTATGCATAACGATGACACACGATAGTAGCTGGCATGATGATAAGGATTTCCTAAAAACCGCGTTAGACTTGATAACTGCGATTATAGGCTGCACATAATAGTGCTGTAAAAAGTTGTTTTAATCGGCTTTAATGCGCGGCAATTTCAACAATTCAGAGATAAATGCACAATTTTTTGCGTTGAATCGAACTTTTTGTGACACGCGGTAGTCTACCTTAGTGCTTGCGAGAGCCAATCGGGTAGTAATAAAGGAGAACTGGCTCGAATGAGCGAGCAAATTACAGATAAAAATATCGTAGAACGTGTGCAGCGTGGCGATAAGAATGCGTTTAATTTGTTGGTACAGCGATACCAACACAAAGTAGCGCATCTTGTGTCTCGCTATGTGAAACATCCGGGCGATGTCGCTGATGTAACGCAAGAAGCGTTTATTAAAGCGTATCGAGCGCTACCTAATTTTAGGGGGGATAGCGCCTTTTATACCTGGCTGTATCGCATTGCGGTGAACAGTGCCAAGAATTATCTTGTGTCACAGAGCCGCAAACCGCCTGCAAACGATGTCGACGCTGATGAAGCCGATTACTACGATGGTAGTGAGGCGTTGCGCGAAAGCAATACGCCAGAGAAAAGTTTAATGTCTGACGAGTTGCAACGTATTTTGTTCGACACGGTAGACCAGCTCCCTGATGATTTGCGTATGGCCATAACCCTGCGGGAAATCGAAGGATTGAGCTACGAAGACATAGCGAAAGTAATGGACTGCCCGGTGGGTACGGTGAGATCACGCATCTTCAGGGCACGAGAAGCCATTGATAAGGTGGTGCAACCATTACTGCAACGATGATCAGGTCTGTGACGTGACATTGAAAAAAACTTAGGTCAAAATTAACGCATTCTTCAGGATTGGGTGTATATGACGCAACAGCAAGAACATTTATCAGCAATCATTGATGGTGAACATCAGGATGACGCGCTGATTGCATCGATCGCATCAGATAGCCAGTTGGCTGAACGCTGGCACCGTTATCATGTGGTCAGAGCCGCGCTGAGAAAAGAGATGCCTTTAAACGGACATTTCGACATCAGTGCATCGGTTGCTGATGCGCTTGAGCAGGAACCCGTTGTACTGGCGCCAAAGCGTCGTTGGTACAGTGTGCCTGGCGCTGCGCAAATCGCACCTTTGCTTAAGCAGGGTGGTCAGTTTGCGATTGCCGCGTCGGTAGCGGTTGCCGTGGTATTTGGTGTCCAGACCTATAACCAACCAGAATCACAAGAACCGTTTATTACCGCACCGCCAGTGCCAGGTGTGGGTATTCAGGGTGGGCTTGCACCGGTCAGTCTGCAACAAACTCGAGCTGTGCCACAAACTGATGCCGTTGAACAGAGGCAGCGCATTAACGCCTTTTTGACCGATCATCAGCAGCAGCTGAGGCTTAAGCATGCTGGTCAGCAGGAAACCCCTCCACAAGACACGCGAGACACTGACGACACGTCAGAGCAACCTAAAAAATAATGCGCACTGCTATATTGCTGGCGGCGGCCAGCCTACTCGTCAGCAGCAGTCTGGCAGCTCAGGATGTTGAAGCTGACCAGGCTGATGACGGCGAGGTCCTATCCCAACAGCAGACATTCAGTATCCAATCAGCAACGCCAGAACAGTGGGTGTCGCGTCTGGCAAATGCCAGTAGAACACTTAACTTTTCAGCATCGTTTGTTGCTTTCCAACCGGGCAGCGATGCTGTGCCGTATATATGGCGCCACGCGCTTTCCGAGAGCGGGCTGTCAATGGAGCACTTGTCCCTCCTTAACGGTCCCGGCCGCGAGGCGTTGCGCATTGGCGATAAGATCAGTTATTTCGAGCCGGATATGCCGCCTTATACACTGATTGCAGATATCATTAATGGCCCCCTTCCCGGCCAGCTATTGTACAACCCGGTAGCGCTGCAGGACGCCTATAATTTTGTATTGGTGGGACGCAGTCGTGTCGCGGGGAGACCAGCTCAGCAGTTAAGGTTGATCAGCAAAGACAAAAGCCGTTTTGGGTACAGCATTTGGCTGGATCAGGAAACGGGCCTGTTATTGAAGGCCAACATGGAAGACGAGCAGGGGCAGGTGATTGAGCAGGTCCAGATTGTCGATCTGTTGGTGTATGACGAACCTTCGGATTATTTCGCACAGATTGACAGGGCATCTCTGCCGGAAGTGGTTAATATCAGTCCTTCCACGGCACGGATATATAACTGGGATATCGGCTTTAAACCGCAAGGTATGCGGGCAATCAAGCGTGATATTCATCGCTTACCGATTACCGGTAACATTGTTGAATATATGATGCTAACCGACGGTATGGTTGATGTGTCTGTGTATGTACAGCGCGCAGATACCGTCGATGAGGCGAATGCCGCACTTCGTCATCAGTCCAATACATTGCTCACCCGACAGGTCGGTAATGTGCAAGTTACCGTAGTAGGGAAATTACCGCCGCAAACGGCGAATGCTATTGCTACCTCTGTCACACTTGCCTCGACAACCCCACAACCATGATTGAAGAAACCGCCACCGTTGTTGAAGTAAAAAAGCACACCATTGTAGTGGAGGCGGCGGTGAAAACCACCTGCGGTGGCTGTCAGGCGAATACCCATTGTGGCACCGGCGTGGTTGCCAGAGCACTGGCGAACAAAACGCAATCACTCGAACTGGCATGCGAGCGACCGGTCAGCGTTGGGCAACAGGTGGTCATTGGTCTGCCCGAGGCGCATTTATTGGGCGCTTCACTGTGGATTTACGTTATCCCTCTGCTAGCACTGATTGGCGCTGCCAGTGTTGGACACATTCTGCTGCCCTGGCTGGGGTTGTCTCACGAAGCCTGGAATTTGTTATTTACTGTATTTGTCACTATGGCGACCTTTGTTGCGGTATCAGGTTATGTCAAACGCGATAGCCATGCGCAGTTTACCCCTTCGGTCATAAGAGTGTTGCCGCAATCTGATGCGGTGCACTGTCAGGCCATCTCGCTCGAATAGCCTGTCGTCGAGTTTGCGCATCAGATATTCGCAAACTGAGTAATAACCCTGTAAAATCGCGGCTTGAATTTTTAGCATCATCCGTATTGCGCGACCAAGCGTACAAGGTCGCATTAACAAGCGTATCTGCAGGTAGTTTGATAAACCTTTATGCAACACAAGCACATTAGAAACTTTTCGATTATTGCCCACATTGACCACGGCAAATCGACGCTCTCCGATCGACTTATTCAACATTGCGGTGGTCTGACAGATCGCGAAATGGCAGAACAGGTCCTTGACTCCATGGATCTTGAGCGTGAACGTGGCATTACCATCAAAGCACAGAGTGTCACGCTGAATTACACTGCCAGTGATGGTGAAACCTATCAACTGAACTTTATCGACACGCCTGGGCATGTCGATTTCACCTATGAGGTCTCTCGTTCTCTGGCTGCCTGTGAGGGTGCACTACTGGTGGTTGACGCAGGGCAGGGCGTGGAAGCGCAGACCCTGGCAAACTGCTATACCGCTATCGATATGGATATGGAAGTAGTACCGATCTTGAACAAGATTGATCTTCCACAGGCTGAGCCTGAGCGTGTTGCCGAAGAAATCGAAGATATTGTGGGTATTGATGCTATCGATGCGGTGCGCTGCAGTGCAAAGACCGGCGTAGGGATTGATGAAGTACTTGAGGTCATTGTTAATAAGATCCCACCCCCTGAGGGTGACCCAGACGCACCATTAAAAGCCTTAATCGTTGATTCATGGTTTGATAATTATCAGGGGGTTGTGTCGCTGGTCAGGATCATGCAGGGACAGCTTAATGCCAAAGACAAAATTAAAATCATGTCTACGGGACAGGCCCATCAGGTTGATAAGTTAGGGATTTTTACACCCAAGCAAACCGAGAAAGACGTGCTTAAGTGCGGTGAAGTAGGTTTCATTATCGCTGGTATCAAAGAGATCCACGGCGCGCCAGTTGGCGATACCATCACACTGGCCAAGCAACCTGCTGATAAAGCCCTGCCTGGGTTTAAGAAAGTTAAGCCGCAGGTCTATGCCGGCCTGTTTCCGGTCAGTTCCGACGATTATGAAGATTTCCGTGACGCGCTGGCTAAACTCAGTCTCAACGATGCGTCATTGTTTTATGAGCCAGAATCCTCAGCGGCACTGGGTTTTGGCTTCCGTATCGGTTTCCTGGGTATGTTGCACATGGAAATCATCCAGGAACGTCTGGAGCGGGAGTACGACCTTGACCTGATCACCACTGCGCCGACCGTGGTGTACGAAGTGGTCACGACCAAAGGCGAGACCGTGTCGGTTGATAATCCGTCTAACCTGCCACCGGTAAATGATATCGATGAGATCCGCGAGCCAATCGTCGAAGCCCATATCCTGGTGCCTCAGGATTATCTGGGCAACGTGATTACGTTATGTGTCGAAAAGCGCGGCGTACAAACCAACATGCAATATCACGGTAAGCAGGTGGCGGTAACTTACGAATTACCGATGGCAGAAGTGGTGCTGGACTTCTTTGACCGATTGAAATCTACCAGTCGCGGATTTGCATCGTTGGATTACAACTTCAAGAAATTCCAGAGCGCAGACATGGTGCGGGTGGATATTCTGATTAACGGTGAACGCGTCGATGCACTGGCTATGATAACGCACCGTGATAACGCCCAGTCCCGAGGGAGAGAGCTAGTGGATAAACTGCGCGAGCTGATCCCAAGACAAATGTTCGATATTGCCATTCAGGCCGCTATTGGCAATCATGTGATTGCCCGCAGTACGGTTAAGCAGCTGCGCAAGAACGTTATTGCCAAATGTTACGGCGGTGACGTCAGCCGTAAGAAAAAGCTTTTGCAAAAGCAGAAAGAAGGAAAGAAAAGGATGAAGCAGGTAGGTAACGTAGAACTGCCGCAGGACGCATTCCTTGCAATATTGAAGGTAGGTAAGTAATGGCCAACTATTTTTCGTTATTTCTCGTCATATTGACGGTTGGCTCGGGTCTTATCTGGCTGATTGATTCATTGGTCTTCGCCCCTAAGCGCAGAGAACGTCAGGCGGTGATTGAATCAAGCACCGGTGCAACTTCCGCGCTCAACAACGAAGTGAAATTGCCCTATATCGTCGATACGGCCCAGCAAATCTTTCCTGTTATTGCTTTTGTACTGGTCCTACGTTCGTTTCTTTACGAGCCATTTCAGATCCCCTCTGGCTCAATGATGCCAACGTTGTTGGTAGGCGATTTTATTCTGGTTGAAAAGTACGCCTACGGCCTCAAAGACCCGGTATTTAGAAAGAAGTTTGTTGATACAGGGGCACCTGAGCGTGGTGACGTAGTGGTATTTAAATATCCTGAAGAGCCCAGCATCGACTACATCAAACGGGTTGTGGGTCTGCCGGGAGATATCATCGAGTACCGCAACAAGGCGCTGTATATCAAGCCTGCTTGTGACGACGGCAGTGATTGCGAAGCAATTAAACCGGTGAAACTTACCTTCCAGGAAAATGAAACCTTTAAGCAAAATGGCAGTGCGCTGGAAAGGTTTTCTGAACAATTGGGCGAAGTCGAGCATGAGATTTTACGTAATCCTGCTGTACCCCCGATTGAGCGTTTGAACTTAGCCTTGTTGCCAAAAGAGTTTCGCTATTACACTCAGCCGGGCACGCGCATAAATGAGTGGATCGTGCCAGAAGGCCAATATTTTGTGCTTGGTGACAATCGCGACAACAGCCGCGACAGTCGCTACTGGGGCTTCGTTGAAGACCAGCATCTGGTTGGTCAGGCAGTGGCAATATGGATCAGTTTTGAATTTGAACGTGATCCCTCCAGTTGGCTGCCCAACTGGGTACCGACGGGTATTCGCTTTAACCGTGTAGGCGGCATTCAATAATGCCAGTAACGGCAAACTACACAAAGTTTTACAAGCAAATTGGCTATACGTTTAAGGAGCCTAAGCTCCTAAAGCGGGCACTGACACACCGCAGCGCCGCTCGCGAGCACAATGAACGCCTTGAGTATCTTGGCGACGCAGTGCTTGGCATGCTGATAGCCAAAACCCTCTACCATCGTTTTCCAACCCAGCCAGAAGGTAAGCTGACGCGCATGCGTGCGAGTCTAGTAAAAGGTGAAACACTGGCAGCCTTGGGTAAAGAAATGGGCATTGGAGAACTACTTAATCTCGGGCCGGGAGAAATGAAAAGCGGAGGCCATCGACGGGGCTCCATACTCGCTGATGCGGTAGAAGCCATCATTGGGGCGATTTACCTGGAAGCAGGCATCGACACCTGTGAAAAGCTCGTGACCGAATGGTTTTCTACCCGAATCGAAAAGCTCGATCCGAATGCCCATCCGAAAGATCATAAAACCCGCTTGCAAGAGTTTTTGCAAGGCCGCAAGCAACCTTTGCCAAATTACGAGATTAGCGACATCAGCGGTAAGTCCCACGATCAAACATTTACCGTCACCTGTAGTGTGACGCTGTTAAATGATACGGTCACGGGAACAGGCAACAGCCGACGTCGCGCAGAGCAGGATGCGGCAAAGCAAGCACTGGAGCAGCTCTCAAATGTCAGATAGCGGAACTACATACTGCGGCCTTGTTGCCATTGTCGGTCGACCTAACGTAGGAAAAAGTACCCTGCTGAATAGGCTGCTCGGCTACAAAGTCAGTATTACGTCTAAAAAACCTCAGACGACCCGACACCGGATCCTCGGCATAGACAGTCGTGATAATAAACAAACTGTGTACGTTGACACGCCCGGACTGCATAAAGAAGAAAAACGGGCAATTAACAGGCTGATGAATCGCGCGGCCAGCAGCTCATTGGCAGATGTTAGTTTGGTGTTGTTTGTGGTTGAAGGGACACGCTGGACAGACGATGACCAGCTGGTGCTTGAAAAGGTCAAATATAGCGGTCTTCCCTGTTTCATGATTGTGAACAAAGCCGACAATGTGAAGGACAAAGCGGCACTGATGGAGCATCTGGCGTGGCTAAACACGCAGCATGAATTTGAACAGATTATCCCTGTTAGCGCCAAACACGGTCGCAACGTGGACGAACTAAGGGAACTGGTGCAGCAGCAGTTGCCGGAGAGTGAATTCTACTTCCCGGAAGATTACATCACCGACCGTTCCAGTCGCTTTATGGCGGCTGAAATTATTCGCGAAAAACTGATGCGTTATACCGGTGACGAGCTGCCCTATTCGGTGACGGTAGAAATTGAACAGTTTAAGCTCACTGAAAATGGCGTCATGCGAATTAATGGCCTGATCCTGGTGGAGCGGGAAGGGCAGAAGCGTATGGTGATAGGCAAGGGTGGTCAGCACCTTAAAACCATCGGCGCTGAAGCCCGTAAAGACATGGAGGCGTTATTCGAAAACAAGGTATTTCTCGAACTTTGGGTCAAAGTAAAGTCTGGTTGGGCAGACGATGAAAGAGCGCTGCGCAGCCTTGGCTACGGGGAGAATAACTAAATGCAATTGCAGGATATCCGGCGTCAGTATTCTCGTGGCAGTCTCACAGAACAGGATGTCGACGCAAACCCTATTGTGCAGTTTGAGCGCTGGTTAAAAGACGTTGTCGATGCGCAAATACCGGACCCAACCGCCATGACGGTGGCCACCGTTGGCGAGGATGGGCAGCCTTCACAGCGTATTGTACTGCTCAAAGATGTTGGTCCAGCAGGTTTTGTGTTTTATACCAATCTGGAATCCCGCAAGGCGAGAGAGCTTGAGCATAACAATAAAATATCTCTGCACTTCCCATGGTACCTGCTGGAGCGACAGGTAAGGGTGATTGGTTATGCTGAACAGCTCAGTACCCTTGAAGTGGCTAAGTACTTTGCCAGTCGGCCGCGCGAGAGCCAACTGGCGGCGTGGGCATCACAACAAAGTAAACCGATATCGGCGCGCCATGCATTGATGGGCAAGTTTATGGAAATAAAGCAAAAGTTTGCTCAGGGAGAGATCCCATTACCTAAATTTTGGGGAGGATTTCGCGTGGTTCCCCAACAGATCGAGTTTTGGCAGGGTGGTGAACACCGTCTGCACGATCGACTTGAATATACCAGACAGCCTGATGACAGCTGGACCATCCAGCGCCTCATGCCCTGAGACGTTGAGATGATTGACAGTCACTGTCACCTTGATTTTGCGGTATTTGATGCAGATCGGGACAGCGTACTGTATAACGCTGCCGCTCAGGGCGTACAAGCCATCGTCATTCCCGGCACAACACTCGCATCGGCGCCTTTTCTACTCGATTTATGCAAGTCACATCCACAGTGCTATCCGGCACTGGGTTTACATCCTTACTTTCTCAGAGATTATCGACCACAGCACTTACAGCAGCTTGAAGGGCTTATCAAAGACAATCGTCAACACATAGTGGCGGTGGGCGAAATCGGGCTGGATAGTCAGATTGATGTCGACCTGGACCTGCAAAAAGACGTGCTTGATGCTCAGCTAAGGCTTGCTGCCCGATATGCGTTACCGGTCATTGTGCATCATCGCAAAACTCATCATCTATTGTTAGGCGCGCTTGGCAACGCCGCATTGGTAAAAGCGGGTGTGATACACGCGTTCTCAGGCAGTATCCAGGATGCACATCGTTACATCGAGATGGGATACAAATTGGGTGTAGGAGGTGTGATCACCTATCCGCGAGCTCAGAAAACACGGGAAACACTTAGCAAGGTCCCGCTTGGATCACTGGTACTCGAGACAGATGCACCAGATATGCCGATGCAAGGCAGGCAGGGGCAACGCAACAGTCCGGAGTATTTGTACGATGTCGCACAGTGTCTCGCTCAACTGCGCGGCATATCTGTAGACGAAGTGATGACTGTGACCAGCGAAAACAGCCGGAGGCTATTTTCACTCTGAAGATGCCTGCATGCGCTGTTTAATGCGTTCACGCAGTTTGTAAAACGCACGCATGAGAATGGCACCCGCAAGCGCCGAGATAAAGGCCAAAACCTGCATTTGTTCGAGCCATTGACGCTGATAATCAGCGTGAAAACGCATCACATTTTCCCGCGACAGATAGATCCTGATATAGCCAATCACCACCTCAGCATCCTTTATCTCCTCAAGAAACACCATTGGGGGGAGCGTGTCGTTACGAAAACTGGTGACAACGGAGCTTTGCTCGCTGGTGTTTTCCAATTGCCGTCCACGAAAGTCAAACAGCGCGGCGGCTGACACATGAGGATCCTGAATCAGATTGCCAAGTAATTGCTGGATAGCTTGATTATCATCGGCTCTCAGCGGTTTCACCAGAGCCAGCGCGGCCTGCTGAACCAGACTGCGCCCTAACTGCTGAGTTTGATTGGTGTACCAGACTTGCGACGAGCGCTGGTGGGCCATCCATAGGTTAATACAAACTGCAGCGACAACTACCGCCAACAGGAGGTTTGCCAGGCGTTTGTAGATAGCATAACGGCTTTGTTCAAGTCGCTTATCGTTGCCAAATAAAGTAGGTAGGGCGTTCATATCGCCACAATACGGCAACTGTGTCCGGTTGCCAAGCATTGGCCAAACAGGACTTTTTAAGCGTGTCTACATTGGGTATTATCCTTTGCCCGGACAGGACTTTGGATAACGCTTTGCTTTCACTTCCCTACACAAGCCCAGAGATGACTCGCTATGCATTTCTTGCAGACTTATTAAAAGCCGGCACACATCGCATGTCGCTGTCATCACACCATGTTGAGTTTGAGGCTCAGGCGGCTGAAGCAAAAGCGAGTGATTCATTTACTCTTGTCGTTACCGCCCCCGGACTATGTGCCGAGCAGTTGATTGGCCTGGCGAAACGCTTACCTCTGGACAGTGAGCAGGTGGCGTATGAGTTAGCGCTGCATTGTGAGCTACCGGGGCAGCAAATCGTTGCAAAATTAAAGGTAGGTCAAAACGTTGCAGACGAACTAAAAGCGCAACTTGATGCGTTAAGTCATGCCTTGCAACTGGAATTAATGCTGGTTGGACAGGCTCCCAGCCTGACAGAGCCGGGCTTGCTGGTGATGGATATGGACAGCACCGTGATTAAGGTTGAATGTATCGACGAGATCGCCCGACTCGCCGGCGTCGGAGAGCAGGTATCAAAGGTCACGGCGATGGCGATGCGCGGCGAGCTGGCGTTTTCAGAAAGCCTTGTAAATCGTGTTGCCTGTTTGGCGGATGCGCCACAGTCTATTCTTGAAGAGGTCAGACAGGCCCTGCCGTTGATGCCGGGGGTAGTGAATCTGATCAATGTGCTCAAGCAGCACGGCTGGAAGCTGGCCATTGCGTCAGGTGGTTTTACATACTTTGCCGACTACCTCAAGGACAGATTGGGGATAGATTATGCTGTGTCCAATGTGCTGGAGATTGAGAGCGGGAAGCTAACAGGCAACGTGCACGGCAATATTGTTGATGCTGAGGTTAAAGCCCAAACCGTGACCCAACTAGCAGAGCAATTCGACATTCCGAAGCGACAGGTCATTGCCATGGGGGATGGTGCCAACGACCTGGTAATGATGACCCGCGCGGGACTCGGCGTAGCCGCACATGCCAAGCCTATTGTGCGTGAAAAAGCCGATATGGCGATTCGATTTGGTGGTTTGGATACGCTGCTGGCCGTGCTTGAGCGCTAGTCTAATATTTACGCATTTTGGCCCTGACACGCCTGTGAAGACAGGCGCTCAGTTGCATCCTATTTTAATGCGTTGTGCGCTTTCGTCTTCTTGACCAAAGCAAAAGTACTGGGCTGAGGGCTAAAAGCGCAAACATAGGCGGCTCAGACACTTCAGCGATGGTGTATTGTCCGCTAAAACGGTGTTCGCCATAAAAGCCACCGTCAAAGCTAACCGTTCCCAGATTGAGCTGTTTCAAATCCGCGGCACCGGCGATTGGGTCAATCAGAGTATTGATGTTTAGTTGCCCAATAGGGTCTGCTGGAGGAAAAAGGATACCCCACACGCCTCTCAGAAAAGCAGTATAGCTGGTGAACGAAACAAGTGGTCCTGAACCAAGTCGATAGAAAACCGTCGCGGTAGTGAGGTCAAATCTATCGACGTTAATAACATTCAAATCGTCTGTGTCGAAAGTAAATGTATAAAAAATAGACGTGTCGGGAGCGACGTAAGAAGTGGTTATAACATCACTATCGAATATTCCATTCACAGTGACTTTAATCAGCGCGGCTGACGCGTTGAAGGTTAGCAAGGTCAGGAACACTCCTAACCAGATTTGTTTTTTCATTATTATTCCTTCCAAGATCTGATGTTTTGTACGCGACCAATGGCTAAATGAAAAATCAATAAACCGACAGCTGGCCAGCTGGATTTAAAAGCAATAATTGCGCCAAAATAAAGAGCTTAAGAAAAACAATAAGTTAATTACATGCCATAACGTTCTCCAGTCAATTATGTAAAAAATGCTGACACTAACGGCTAGTAAAGACTGCTTTGTTTCAATCTGTCAGTGCGGTATTGCAATTCGTCGTCATAAAGCTTAATACTTGACTGTTTTAGTCAGGTAATGCACAATTCGCGCAGTTTACTAGGCGATGAGGCGATTCATGAAGTTGACATCAAAAGGGCGCTATGCGGTAACCGCGGTGCTTGACGTGGCGCTGCATGCGCAGGACGGGCCGGTACCATTGATGGATATTTCCGAGCGCCAGGACATCAGCCTGTCTTACCTTGAACAACTTTTCTCACGATTGCGCCGCAAAGGTTTGGTCAGCAGCGTTAGAGGCCCCGGTGGCGGTTATCATCTGGGACGTGAGATGAGTGACATTACAATCAGCGATATCATTGTCGCCATTGATGAGAATGTCGATGCAACTCGTTGTAGTGGTGTAGCTGATTGTCAGGGGGGGACACAGTGTCTGACCCACAGTTTATGGGTTGACTTGAGCGATCGCATCTACTCTTTTCTGGACAACATTACTCTAGCCGATTTGGTGTCCAAGCAGGAGATCCGTTCTGTTGCTGACAGGCAAAACAAATGTCACGCGCAGTCCCCGCGCTTCCAGTCAGAAAGCGAATTTAATATCCAGGTAAAGTAGTCTTTACGCCCCGTTATATAAGGCTACCGGCGTTAAGTTGTGCTATACTCCGGCCCCCTTTGATCTGGGGCTGTGTTAATCCGGTACATAGTTGAGTAAAATAGTCAGGTATTTCTCTCTGGCGCGACGCCAGACAATGCAGATAGGTATGAGTTTTTGATATGAGCTACCAAATAGAAAAAGCCCTTCATCGCGAGTATGAAGCGGGGTTTGTCTCCAATGTAGCCTCAGATACTTTCCCACCGGGATTGGATGAGGACGTGATTCGCCGTATCTCGAAGATGAAAAACGAGCCTGAGTGGATGCTTAACTGGCGTCTAAAGGCATTTCGTATCTGGCAGAAGATGGAAGAGCCTGAATGGGCACATCTGAACTATCCGAAAATCAATTATCAGGATATCTCTTATTATTCTGCACCTAAGAGTATGGCCGATAAGCCAAAATCTTTGGACGAAGTCGATCCAGAGCTGCTGGCAACGTACGAAAAGCTTGGTATTCCATTGCATGAGCAGGAAATGTTAGCCGGTGTGGCAGTAGACGCCGTATTCGATTCTGTGTCAGTCGTCACGACATTCAGGGAAAAGCTTGAAGAAGCTGGCGTCATATTCTGTCCAATCTCTGAGGCAGTGCACAAGTATCCAGAACTGGTGAAAAAATACCTGGGACGCGTTGTGCCGCAGCATGACAATTTCTTTGCTGCACTAAACTGCGCCGTATTCACTGACGGTTCGTTTGTTTACATTCCTAAAGGCGTGCGCTGCCCAATGGAGCTATCTACGTATTTCCGTATCAATGAGCAGAATACCGGTCAGTTCGAGCGCACCTTGATTGTTGCCGATGAAGGCAGCTATGTGTCATATCTCGAAGGCTGCACCGCGCCTCAGCGAGACGAAAACCAATTACATGCTGCTGTAGTTGAGCTGGTGGCACTGGATGATGCGGAAATTAAGTATTCAACCGTACAGAACTGGTACCCGGGCGATGAAAACGGTAAAGGTGGTATTTACAACTTTGTGACCAAGCGCGGTGTATGCCATAACAATGCAAAAATCTCCTGGACACAGGTTGAAACTGGTTCAGCCATCACCTGGAAATACCCAAGTTGTATATTGAAAGGTGATAACAGTATTGGCGAGTTTTATTCAGTTGCGCTGACACGCGGCGCACAGCAGGCTGATACGGGCACCAAGATGGTACACATCGGCAAAAACACCAAATCGACCATCATATCCAAAGGGATTTCAGCCGGACGTAGCAACAACAGCTATCGAGGTCTGGTGCAAATGCACGGCTCTGCGGATGACGCGCGTAACTTTACCCAGTGTGACTCATTGCTGATCGGTGATAAGTGCGGTGCCCATACTTTCCCTTATGTTGAGAGCAGCAACCCGTCTGCGATTGTTGAACACGAAGCGACCACGTCCAAAGTCAGTGACGACCAGATGTTCCTTTGTCAGCAGCGTGGCATGGATCCAGAAAAAGCCGTTTCCATGATCGTCAACGGCTTCTGTAAAGAAGTATTTAAAGAATTACCAATGGAGTTTGCCGTTGAAGCAGGCAAGTTGTTGGAAATCAGCCTTGAAGGCTCAGTAGGCTAACCCAAGAGAAGTAGATATGTTGAAAATCAATCAGTTGTCGGCAAGCGTCGAAGATAAAACGATCCTCAAAGGACTTAACCTTGAGGTCAAGCCTGGTGAAGTTCACGCAATCATGGGACCTAATGGCGCAGGTAAAAGTACCCTGGGCTATGTGCTGTCAGGCCGCGACGGTTATGAGGTTGAAGGTGGCAGTGCAGAGCTGGACGGTAGCGATTTGCTCGAGCTTGAGCCCGAAGAGCGTGCCCGTAAAGGCTTGTTCCTGGCATTTCAGTATCCGGTAGAAATCCCGGGTGTCAGCAACATGGAATTTATGAAAGCCGCTGTCGATGCAGCGCTGGAAGCCCGAGGCGAAGAAGCATTAAGTAGTGCCGAGTTTTTGAAGCGCGCCAAGCAGGCCTGTAAACAGGTGCAATTGCCTCTTGAGTTTCTTAAGCGTGGTGTTAACGAAGGCTTTTCAGGTGGTGAGAAAAAGCGCAATGAAATTATGCAGATGCTGCTGCTTGAACCGAAGCTGGCGATTCTCGACGAGTCAGACTCGGGCCTCGACATCGATGCGTTGAAAGTGGTTGCCGACGGCGTAAACAGTCAGCGTGATGGCCAGCGCAGTTTTATTGTCGTGACCCACTATCAGCGTTTGCTTGACTATATAGAACCGGATTACGTTCATGTGCTGTCGGATGGCAAAATCGTCAAAAGCGGTGATGCATCGCTGGCCAAAGAACTTGAAGCGCAGGGCTATGCCTGGTTGCAAGGCTATGAAGATAAAAACGGTGCTGAGGAGCCAGTGGCATGAGTCAGTGGTTCGAATCAGCCATTGTGCGTGCCGAGCAGGTAAACGACTGGCTGTCTCCAGTCCGTGCCGAAGCGCTGCAGACGCTTAAACGCGCCTCCTGGCCAACCCGCAAGACAGAAGCCTGGAAATACCTGTCATTACGACGCCTTGAAAAGTCCGAGTTTGCTCAGCAGCAGGAAAGCGCACAGATAACACCAGAGATTATTGAAGGGCTGGACAGTCTGGACCTGACCTTTGTAGACGGACAACTGGTCGATTTACCGGCAGATTTGCCAGCAGGACTGTCAATCGTGTCGCTGCAAAATGCCACCGATAGCGTCAAGCAATGGGCCGGTGAAATAATCGGTGACATCAAGCCTGAGCGCCATTTGTTTGGGCTGATTAACGATACCTTGGCACAGCATGGCGTGATCATTGATGTGGCTGAGGGAGTGAGCGTCGAGCGCCCAATCCGCATCAGCTATATGAGTTCAGAGGGCAGCGAAGCCCACACCCGAGTGCTTGTCAGGGTTGCCAGCAACGCCAGCGTGACTGTTATTGAACAGGCACAAAATAAACACAACAGCCTGCACACGTCAGTGGCAGAGTATGCGATTCATGAACAGGCAGAGCTCACTCACTATGGCCTGATGATGGGCGGTGGTGCAGCGATGCACGTTGCCGGTATGCATTTCAGGTTGGCACAGCAGGCCACACTGAACAGTCATCTGGTTGGTTTTGGCAGTGAGCTTAATCGCCTTGATGTGGATGTTCAACATCGCGGTGAACAGGCCGATGCCAACATTAACGCTGTTTATCTGTTGCGCGATGCTGAGGTGTTTGACCTGCACAGCACGATTGAGCATGAAGTACCGCATTGTACGACCGACGAAAACGTCCGGGGCATCGTCGCAGACCGCAGTAAAGCAGTGTTTAACGGTCGAATTCACATTCACCGCGACGCACAAAAGACGTTGGCTGAACTGAATAACAAAAACCTGCTGTTGTCGCGGGAGGCTCAGATCAACACTAAGCCTGAACTTGAAATTTACGCCGACGATGTTAAATGCGCCCACGGCGCTACCGTTGCAGAGATTGATAAAAAGGCACTGTACTATCTTCAGTCCCGGGGTATCAGTCGTGAGCAGGCATTGGTTATGCTGAATTTCGGATTCATTAATGCTCTGGTTGACGAGATGCCGCACTCAGCCCTCGCCGAGTGGCTCCGTCCCATTCTTCGCAACCGTTTTGCCAGTATGGATGTGCAATGAGCCTGAACGTCGACGCTATTCGAGCCCAGTTCCCCATTCTGGCGCGCAAAATAGACGGCAACCCGCTTGTCTATCTGGATAATGCCGCAACGACACAAAAGCCGCAGGCGGTAATAGATGCGATTAGTCACTATTACACGCACAGTAATTCCAATGTACACCGCGGTGCACATACATTGGCAGATGAAGCCACAAGGCTCTTTGAAGGCGCCAGAGACACGGTCGCAGAGTTTATTGGTGCAGCATCGCGTCAGGAAGTGATCTGGACCAGTGGTACGACAGAGGCGATTAATATTGTTGCCCACGGCATGGCAAAAAGATTGCGCTCCGGTGATACCGTGCTGGTCACGGAAATGGAGCATCATGCCAATCTTGTCACCTGGCAGCAGGCTTGTTTGAACAGTGGCGCACAGCTCATCGTCAGTCCAATAAAGGACAATGGTGAGCTGGATATTGATGCCTTCACTGCTAATTTGTCTGACAGCGTGAAAATGGTCTCGATGCCCCACGTGTCGAATGCACTGGGGACGATTAATCCGATCACCACACTTATCCCACTTATCCGTGCTAAAACCTCGGCACTGATAATGATCGATGGCGCACAGGGTATTGCCCATGGCGGTGTCAATGTGCAGGAGTTGGACTGCGACTTTTACGCATTCTCGGCGCACAAAATCTTCGGTCCGACCGGTATGGGCGTGTTATGGGGCAAAAAAGCCGTGCTTGAAGCGTGGCCTGTGTGGCTGACCGGTGGTGAAATGATTAGCACCGTCACCTATCAACAGTCCACCTGGGGCGAGTTACCTAACAGGCTCGAAGCTGGTACGCCACATATCGCTGGCGCGATAGGCCTGGCTGCCGCAATCAAGTGGCTGAGCGAGCTGGATATGCAGGACGTTCATCAGCATGAACAATTGTTGATGAATACGGCGACCGAGTACGCGCAGGCCTTTGACGGCCTGACCATCGTCGGTAACGCCGCGGATAAAATAGGCGTGCTAAGTTTTGTGATGGATGCAGGACATCCTGCGGATATAGGTTTCTTGTTGGATAAGCAGGGCATTGCAATTCGCACCGGCGATCACTGCGCACAGCCCCTGATGAATCGACTGGCGGTTCCCGGTACAGCCAGAGCGTCGTTTTCGATTTACAACACAGCACAGGAAATCGAAACGCTGTTTAACGCACTGAAAAAAGTGCAAATGATGTTGGCCTGACAGGCCAAAAGCATAAGAGAGTGGATAGACCATTATGAGTGTTGAAACATTTGTACCACATGCGCATTCGGTGAGTCTGACCGATGCCGCGGTGCGTCATTTCGAAAGATTGGTGGCACAGCAACCTGGTAAAATGGTCAGGTTATCAACCAAAATGAGCGGTTGTACGGGCTATGCCTACGTCTTGGATATGGTTGATGAAGCCAAAGACGATGACGAGCGCATCGAGGTATCTGATACTCTAACCTTCCTGGTAGATGAAAAGGCCAGGGAACTGGTGAACATGACCGAGCTGGATTATGTCCAGGAAGGCATTAACGGTGTAGTGAAGTTTAATAATCCCAACGTGACCAATGAATGCGGTTGCGGTGAAAGCTTCAACGTAGAATAGGGTTGTCAGTGCAAAAGAAAATGCTGCACACGTTGCGCGAGTGTCCTGCGCGCAGAGTTCCCGCGGGCGACAAAACGATGATCCCCGCCGGTGAGTTCGTGACCCTGAATCAGGCATTAGGTGGAAATTACACTGTGACCTGGCGTGGAAACATGCTCAGGATTGACGGCACCGATGCCGACGCCATCGGCATGAAGCCAGAAAAGCTGGTGTTTTCCCCCGTTAGCGATGAAGACATCCACGAAGACCAGGTATGGGATGCCCTCAACACCATCTTCGACCCTGAAATCCCGATCAGCATCGTGTCGCTTGGATTGGTCTATAAGGTCGACATTGATGCAGAAAATAAAATGGTTAGCATTGATATGACGTTAACCGCGCCAGGGTGCGGTATGGGGCCAGTATTGGTCAGTGATGTTGAATATCGGGTCGCCAAAGTGCCAAACGTTAAAGCCGTTAAGGTCAATCTGGTGTTTGACCCGCCCTGGTCTAAATCCATGATGAGTGAAGAAGCCCAGCTGGAAGCCGGACTATTTTTCTAATACGTCAACTAAAGACAGCAACATGAGCCAAATTAGCACACAAGAAATACTCGACGACCTGGAATTCTTTGATAATTGGGAAGAGCGTTACAAGTACATCATCGATCTTGGCAAAGAGTTGACACCAATGCCAGAGTCAAAGCGCACGCCAGAACGTCTGGTCAAAGGTTGTCAGAGTGACGTTTGGCTGGACGTTGATAAACAGGACGACAAGCTGATATTTCACGTAGATAGTGATGCCATTATCGTACGTGGTTTACTGGTTCTGGTGATGGCTGCTTACAATGAAAAATCGGCACAACAAATCGTTGATTTTGATATTGAGGGCTATTTTTCGCAGTTGGATCTTGAGCGTCACATCAGTCCGACCAGAGGCAATGGCCTGCGCGCGATTGTCGCCAAGATACAAGCATTGGCAAAAGCCGGCCTTTAAGTAAAGCTGCCTGTCAGCACTGCAAAAGCGTCTTTCTCGCCGCTATGAAATATCATTCCCGCGGAGGCGGGAATCTTCTCTTCGCTAAGTAGACACCCGCCTGCGCGGGTGCCACGTCAAATGGACCGCGGGTGAGACGTCAAATGGACCGCGGGTGAGACCTTATATGCAACACAACTCTAAATAATTAGGTTGCTACCAACAATCCGCCGGTGTTCTCGTCATCGACTGGTTGAGCGTGAGCGTCGTACAGCCCGTATCGTCAGTTTGTTTGCCTTTCGCAGTTGCGGTAATGGTGTACGTCGTGGCAGTAACATTTGCAACTTCAAAAGTATAAAAGTCGTTTGCAGGCGCTCCTAATTGTGCCAACGTAGCGTAGCTGACGTTTTCAAGTCGCCATGCTTCCTGTTGCATCTGCATTTGCAACAGCTGTTTCAACACGTCATCACGGCGGGAACCTATGACCTGATTCTGATAAGCAGGTATGGCAATTGCCGAGATAATGCCTACTATAGCTACCACAATCATCAACTCGATGAGCGTCATGCCGTGCTGTTTGTTCTGTTTGCTTATTGTGTTTAATACCATTTGTCCACCCAAATACTCGCCAAGCGAAAAATTTAACTACAATGTTCAATGCGACTGTACTGTAAGCTAAGTATAGTGCCAGCTGCTCAGATAATAGGTATTTAAATTGTTAATGACGTACAAACACAAAGGCATGTCGATTCTGGAAATGATGATAGTGGTCTCTATCATTGCTCTTGTCGTCGTGCTTGGCGGGCCGACGATTGTTGAGTCACAGCGTATTATGCGCCACAAAGGTGCGGTAGAAACCGCGTATTTTACATTGCAATCTGCCAGGGCCGGCGCAATTAGCCGAGCGGCAAACACCACCATAAATTTTGAAACTGAAGACCCCTGGTGTATAGGCGTAAGCGATGTCGGTGTGTGCGACTGCCAGACCTTAGACAGCTGCACAGTGGATGGCGTTGAACAGATTATTCAACAAAGCGACTACAACGGTATCACATTGCAGGAAATTAATTTTGGTGGCAATGACTTTATGGTGTTCGATGGGCAACGGGGACTGGCATTAGGTAATGCCGGCAGTTTCGTATTCAGTGATGGCAATGTTGAGGCGCGCATCGAAGTCAGCACCCTGGGGAGGGTGCGAATCTGCACCGAGGAAGGCAATTTGGGAAATTATCCGGCATGTTAAGGTCCACGCACAGACAAACCGGCGCCACGCTGGTGGAATTAATGATCGCCATGGCGCTAGGTATAAGCGCACTGGCGGCGCTGGCAAGTTTAGTCGGCTATGGGATGGGGATTAACGCCAAGCTGCTGGCAAACTCCCGCCTAAATGAGGAATTAGGCAATGTGATGTCGTTAATGACACGGGACATTCGCCGTGCCGGGTTTAACGGCAATACGCTGGCCATGGTCAGTGACCCTGTTGCCAACCCGTCGGCGTTTACCGGCTCAATGGCACTGGGCGAGTTTCTCGGGGAAACAGCAAACAGCTGTATTACCTACGCTTACGACAATAATTCTGACGGCGTATTAAATGCCGTTGCCGGAAATAATGAAAACTACGGCTTTCGGCTACGCAATCAAATGGTTGAAATGCGGGTTAACGGCCTTGCCTGCGGTGATGATGGGTGGGAGCCGCTTACCGATCCGAACGCGGTCTCTGTTACCGGCCTGACATTTGCACTAAATCAGGTAGTTGAAAACGGCGTGACCAGCACTGAGGTCACCGTGTCCCTGCTGGGCGAACTGACTTCTGACAGCGACCTAACGCGTCGCTTCGATTCAAGCTTTGTGGTGAGAAATTATGATTAAACTCAGACAAAACTTACCATCACTACATGTCCAGCAGGGCGCCATGATGCTTGCTGCATCTGCTTTATTACTCGTGCTCGTAACATTGGGAACCTTGTATACGGGCCGGATTAAATCCATAGAGCACAAAATTACACTGAATACACAGAATCAAAAGGCCGCGTTTGCTGCCGCCGAGGCTGGCTTGATGAAAGCGCTTGGACGTCTGCATGATGAACCACGCTGGGATGGCACAGCTTTTAATGAGGTATTGGATAACCAGAGTCAGTTCACCGTAGCTGGTGTCAGACAGGTAGTACCGCGAAATTCGAGCACCGTAACCGTGATAACAATGACATCTACTGGAACTTCGCCAGATGGCCTTGCAACGGTCACAGCATCCGAGCAAGGGTTGCAATATTCAGTGTTGGCCAATCCTCCAGATGTGCCGCTAATCGTTGCTGGCGGGCTTGGAGTAGGCGGAAACTTTGAAGTCGCGGCAAATCCTAATGGAGGGGGGACGGGTGTACCACTTTCTATCTGGACAGATTTAAATGTTGACCTGACCAATGGCAGCGGCACGACCTGTGGGCTTCAGGAGCTGGCAGACGGTAACTGCAGTTCATCGCCATATTCGGAAAAAGGTTTCAAAGATCTGGATATTCTCGATAATGACGCCAATTTTCCGACCGACCTGATGGAGTATCTATTCAACGTGCCGGAAGCCGAATGGGCAGCACTTCGCTCTGATGCAGATGAAGTGATAAACGATTGTTCTGGCTTAAATGCTGGCACAGTAGGGCTGATATGGATGGACGGCGACTGCAGCATTAATGCAGGCACAATTGTCGGTAGTCCAAATGATCCGGTCATTTTGATTGTTACGGATGGTGACTTGACCATGAACGGTGGAGCAGAAATTTTCGGCATGGTGTTTTCATTCAGAAAGCCAGGTGTGCTTGCAGATTTTGAAATAGATATGCTTGGTGGTGCCAGGGTAAATGGTGTAGTGGCTTCAAATCACCCGGTCGGCCATGCCAACGGTACCTATAATGCAGTTTATGACGCAGACGTGCTTGCTCAGCTTGAGCAAAACGACGCGTTCCAGCGCATTGCGCGCGTGCCAGGCAGCTGGCGAGATTTTTAGCGAGGTAAGTATGAGAGGTTTTACCTTAATCGAAGTAATTGTGGTCGCCTTCATCGTAATGCTGGGCGTAACAGGCTATGTCACCTTGCAAAGCGAGTATGTGCGAACGGATTCAACGTTAAACTTACGCACTATCGCCACTGAACTGGCGCAGGAAAAATTGGATGATTTGAGACAGTTTAATGCACTTGAATCTAATCCAGGTGATATTGCCTACAACGATATCGATGACAACGTGGGTGGCAGCATTGCCGCTGGCGCTGTCGATGTTGCCATAAAAACAGGCGATGGTCAGACCCACCAATTTACCCGCTCGTGGGCGGTCACAGAGCAATATTTTGTTGATACTGATGCGGATGGTGCTCCAGATACCTGGTTGGATGAAGGGGATGCCGGACTACCTGCTGCGCTTCCCGCTTATGCGTCACAAAAGATGGTTGAAGTCACTGTTAGCTTTCAGGACAACACGGGCGCTGCAAAACAGGTTGACGTCAGTGGCAGCGTAGCGCCCATTCCAGTAGGTAGAAGTTTTCAGGCCACCAATGAATCTGATAACGCAAAAGCACAGCCTCAGGTAGTCTATAACCCGGGGCGTGCGCCGGACGTTATTGCCTATGATTTGGGTAATGGCGAAAACATTGAGACCAGTAAGCCGGTGCCAGACATCGATAAGCAGGGCGATAATAACGTCGTGCAGTTTGAAACGATTCGTTATATCGAACTGATTGATCGCACGGATAAACTAGAGCAGGAAGAATTTCTGACGGTTAATTGTGAATGTGTATTGGCTGGTACAGGAGAAGGCTACACCGCATCAGTCACCATGCTTGATGATGAAGAGCTGGTAGTAAAACCCGGTGAAGTGGTTACCAAAATGACTGGTCGCGTTGATGGTGTCGGACAGCCTGCTCTGTGTGAAGAATGCTGTCGCGACCACCACGATAATCTGGATACTGTGGCAAGCGGTTCTTACTACCGCACTGAAGGTGGCTTGCCGCACGGACATTACAAGCGTACCGGCGAGAACACATTCGTGCCGGCAACCTCGGTAGGAAGTAAATACGACGAGGTATGTCGGTTTAAGCGGGTAAATGGTTACTTTGCGCTGTATACCGACTGGCAACTGGTAGATATTGTACAGTTCGATGACCAGTTTTTATTTGATGACGCAGCCCTGGCCGCTTATATCAATTACAGTGAAAATGTTGTAGCCGCCGAAGTTACCGGTGGATCTAAGCCTATTAGACCAGAGGGACGCGATATGACAGTCGCGCCAGGCGGCTATCAGCTTATCTCTCGCGGGATCTATGTGGACAGGTTAACCAGCGACCATCGCGATGCGATTCGCGCTAAAATAGCGGCGGGCGACTCTGACTGGAAAGCCATTACCCCGTTTTATGATATTAACCTGACACTCCTATCAGATTGGTCATCTAAAGACACTAACATTGTTACTGTCACACAGGAGCCGATTCAGACAATCGTGGATCCCGTGAATGATTTTTATGGCACATACAGCCGTGGTCGTCTGGAGGCCCTGAGAGACGGAATCACAAATACGAGAGTGTTTAGTACAGCGTTTAACTCTGGCATTACCGGAACCGGTGCGATTTCGCCGGTTGATGTAAGCGCCGGAGTGCTGGATGATACGTTAGTCGTCACGGTAGATAGCAAAGCTGGTACTGAAAAGTTTTTCGGCCTTATTGCTGATATTAATTGCTTGATTACAACAGCCGGGGTGACAGAAAGCTGTGAAACCAACAATGACCTTCGGGCTAATTTCGTTGATCTTGCTTCTATGGATATATTACCAAGCCCTGAGCAATTTTCCTGTCTAGTTAACGTGCCTAAAGGTAAATCGACACCATTCTTCAGCTGTGAGAATGTCTCCGAAAACTGGAACGGTTACATGGAGTTCACCATCAATAAGCCAGGCTTTACCACGGTATACAAGATTCAGTATCCTGATGGACGCGTAGAGGAAATGAATATCCTTAGGCTTGACTCTCGTCTAGTCGCGACATCAAACAGAGAATATAGCCTAATTCTTGAATTTATAGAGTAATACAGCAAAACTGCGCACCATTAGGTGCGCAGTAGCTCTTCAATGTCGTGATTATCGACTTTGAGTTTTTCGGGCGGCAGCTGGTTGTTCTTAATCTGAATGGCATCAAAACCGAAGCGCATCATTACCTCATCAGTGACATCTACCATATTCCCTATACCGGTAATGCTCCAAAGCTGCTCTTCCAGCTCTTTGGCTTTGTGCATGGCATATACGCTGATGTAATTTAACTCTGACTGAATGGTTTCCAGATCAGGCCGTCCGGTACGCACTATGAACAGTTTTACCGCAACAAACTGGCCATTTTCCAGGGCCTGCTGAATAAATGCTTTACGGGCGCTATCGTCTGTAAACTGGGCCGAAAAACGGCTCACTACCGCATCAGCGTAATGGCGCTGGCTCGGATCAAACGCAACGAGGATCTCATGCATCAGTGCATAGTGGGTCGCGTCTAACTGACGCATGCTCTCCGACAAAAACGGCCTTTCCACATCACCGTCCATAGTTAACACGCTGAAATTGAGCTGACCTTGTTCGGCATCATGCGCAAATAGCCCGTACAGTCTGCTTGGCTGCTGTCTGGCGGCGAACCTATCGGGCACAAATTGGGTTCCGTCTTTGCGGATAAAAAATGCGATATTTTGCTGGTTCTTTGCGTGCATTGAGCGCAGTGCAGAGCCAATGCCGGGAATCTCCTCTTCATCTCTGTACGCTTTGAGACGGGAGCGATTATTGCGGATCAATTCGTCGAAGAATGCCAATGCAGTGGACTTTTGCGTATCACTGTCGGCCTGCAGATGCAGAATATTGCGGTCGCGACTGACATTGCGGACCTGATACGACAGGTTATTTAGTGAGTATTTCTTCGTCACTTTTTGCAACTGCGGGAACGATAACTTCACACGGTTGCCGGGCTGGCCGTGAAAAAATGATTCCAGCTCGATACGCAGACCATGTACTGAAACATCTTCACTCACACCTTCTAACTGCATCCCATCAAACTCAATCAATACTTTGGAGCGCAGCTGATAACGCGTTTCGCTGCGTTGCTCCATGTATTTGTAACGGAAAATACTGAGTTTTGCTGGCGGCCGGTTGCGCGGATGACCGAAAATTTTCAGTTCAGCAAGCTGTTCGCGGCGGATTTTAAGATTATGATACGGCAATCTGCCTACTTCATCGGTAATGTCGGTGACCACGGCCAGGTGTTTGATATTCTTTAACTTTGCCATCAAACGCGGCGGCGGTGGTTGATTCTGTCGCTTCACCGATTCGCTGATGCTGCTGGGGATAGAAAGCGGAGTATAGGCCTGTTGTGGCCTTGCGTCACTGAGTTGTACCTTAAGGATGCGCCAGCTGGCTTTTCGGGCACCAAAGCCAAGGAACACGTCTTTCAACTTAGGATTGCTGTTCAGCTCTTGTATAGACGCAGAATAAAAATACACTTTGTCATCTTTGACGTGGTTAAACACGTAAATGATCATTTCCTGCGCATGAGCAGGCATGTCGATTAACCATTCAAGACGTTTCTGGCTGAGGATGTAACCCAGCCGACATTCACCTTTTTCATCTGCCCAATAACTGAGGATTTCCCGGTTGAAGTCATTCGCCATAACAAAGTGTGGCGCCCACTTGCCCTCACGACTCTCAATGAATACCGGCACCGATGTAAAACTTGGGGTGTAATATTGCTCACAGGTTTTGTTTAACACCGCTTCCAGGGTGTTATCCATATTGACTTTATAACGCCGTTTGTTGCCGTGAATAAACTTATCGATAAAGTTCTCGAAGCTTTCGTTGGGCACGTCATAGAGGCGCTGCAGGCTTAAACGCTGCTCTTTCTGGCTGCGGTCGATATGCACGATGGTGTAGTTCACTCCACGCTTCTTATCCAGCGTGTATTCACCTTCCAAGCCCCGAAACTGAATAGAGAGGCGCTCTCCTGGCTTGAAAAGCTCGTCTTTTGACAGCTTGATCTTGAGGCCGCTGACGGACATATCCAGAGTGACGGCCTGCGAGCTTTTGTTGACGTCGGAAAATACTTCAATCGAGACGGCAAAATTCATGCGCTCTTCAGCACGGCAAGGATAGTCTAGCAAGCTGATGCGCTCTGCCAGGTGGCTTGTTTGCTTTTTTCGGTTTGCTGCAGTGTTGTCGTCGCTGGAAGGTTGCTTACGGTCCAGTTCGGCCTGTTTGCGCTGCATGATCTTAATGTTGTTTTCGGTCTCCATCACCGCTTCATACACGCCGATCGTATAGCCGCTGAACAATCTCACCTGACGCTCATAGACATCAATGGCAATGTCATCGAGAAAGTGACTACGCCCGTCATGGACAAATTCGCGACATTCGCCGTCCACCTGATTGCGCAGGTCAATACGTCTGATGCAGGGCCGTGCCAGACGCTTTAATTCCATTTTGATCAAGAAACGCTTTTCTTTTGGCACGCCGCTGGCTACCTGAGCCAGAACCTGATTAAATTCTGGCTCATTGATCATCGGCTTAAGCTGTTCAATGATATCGCGATATTGTTCCAGATCCGGTGTCATGCTTACCGCTTGTTCTCGTTATTATGATTACCTGAATATTATCGGCCACGAACAGCAGAGTGTGAATCAGCAGCGCTTCGTCAACACATCGTTTCCTGATAATCTAAGGCCACTATATCCCAAAGCAACTTTTTATGGCAAAACGCAAAACAGCTTATGTATGTTCTGACTGCGGCGCAGACTTTCCTCGCTGGCAGGGACAGTGCAGTGAATGTGGGGCATGGAATACCATCAGTGAAGTCAGATTGGCTGCTTCACCGGGTCGCCCATCGCCGACCAATTTGTCCGGTTACGCAGGCAGCACCGCCGCCAAGGTGTCCGTGCTGGCCGATATCGACTTACAGGCGTTACCGCGCTTCACCGCTGGATTTTCTGAGCTTGACCGTGTACTCGGTGGAGGTATTGTGCCGGGTGCAGCAATGCTGATTGGCGGCTCTCCCGGGGCCGGTAAGAGTACCTTGTTGTTACAAGTGATGTGTTTTCTGGCACAGACACAATCAACACTTTATGTCACCGGAGAGGAGTCACTGCAGCAGGTAGCCATGCGCGCTAAACGTTTGGGACTGCCAGATGACAAACTGAAACTGCTGGCCGAAACCAACGTTGAGAGCATTTGCGAGTTGGCGCTGCAACACAAACCGACTGTGATGGTCATTGATTCGATTCAGGTGATGCACATGGCAGATCTGCAATCCGCACCGGGCGGTGTGTCGCAGGTGCGTGAGAGTGCAGCATATTTGACTCGCTTTGCCAAACAACATCATATCGCCATGTTTATTGTTGGCCACGTCACTAAGGATGGCAGCCTTGCCGGTCCGAAGGTGCTTGAGCATTGTATCGACTGTTCGATGATGCTCGAAGGAGACAGCGATAACCGTTACCGCACCTTGCGCGGCAATAAAAATCGTTTTGGTGCGGTCAATGAACTTGGGGTCTTCGCGATGACAGAAAAGGGTCTGCGTGAGGTCACCAATCCATCGGCAATATTTTTAAATCGCGCCGATCAGCAGTCCTCAGGCAGCATTGTCATGGTTATCTGGGAGGGTACACGCCCCCTGTTGGTAGAGATACAGGCCTTGGTTGATCACTCGCCGTTGGCTAACCCCAGACGTCTTGCCGTCGGGCTTGAGCAGAATCGTCTGGCTATGTTGCTGGCGGTGATGCATCGCCATGGCAATATCCAGATGAGCGATCAGGATGTATTTGTCAATGTTGTTGGCGGCGTCAAAGTGACCGAAACGGGGGCCGATTTGGCGTTGCTGTTGGCAATGGTGTCTAGCTTTCGTGACCGCCAGTTACCCAGAGATCTGATTGTTTTTGGCGAAGTCGGATTAGCCGGTGAAATACGCCCCGTACCCAATGGTACAGAGCGTCTGTCAGAGGCGGCTAAGCACGGTTTTAAACGCGCGATTATTCCAAAGGCGAACGCCCCTAAACAGCCCGTGCCCGGTCTTGAAGTGCAGGCAGTAAGCAGACTTCAGGAGGCCCTTGACGCATTGTAACTTTGCGTACGGGTTCTCCATTCATCATAAAAAATCGGTAAGTGAACGCAATTGCGCTGGGACGCAATAGTCCGGAGCAACAAAGCATTGCATAATGACCGGTTTGTCACTGCCGACAGGCAATGACAAGCTCATAACATAATAATGATCACTCCAGGGGGAATAATGACCAAACTTAAACATATCGCTGCAGCGGTTTCACTGGCGCTGCTAGTAGGCGGTTGCAGTCAGGCACCTGAGTCGCAACAGGCGCCTAGCGCCGCAGATACCGCTTCGCAAGCACCTGTTGCACAGGCTGATAGTGCGGTTGCGCAAACTGAATCGGAAAAGGCCAACCAGCTGTTTGAAGACATCTTCATGGAAAATGTGATGCGCAGCCCAATGTATCAGTCGTATCTAGGCATCAAAGACGATCAGGATAAGTGGGACGATATTTCTGAAGCCCGTGCTCAGGAAAATCTGGCCTTGCAAAAAGAGCAACTGGCGCGCGTCATGGCTATTGATGTGGACAAACTGGACGAGCAAACTTCGCTGAGCTGGCAGCTGATGAAGCAACAGCTTGAGCGCCAGATCAATGATTTCAAATGGCGTCATTATAATTACCCGGTAAACCAGATGTTTGGTATGCATTCCAGCATTCCGTCGTTGCTGATCAATCAACATCGCATCAGTGAGGTGGCTGATGCTGAAGCGTATATCTCGCGTTTAAACGGCCTTCCAGCATTGTTTTCTCAACTGGTTGAAAACCTTAATCTGCGTATTGAAAAAGGCATCGTTGCACCGCGCTTCGTGTATCCGTACGTGATCAGTGACAGTCAGAACATTATCACTGGTGCGCCTTTCGATGATGGTGAGCCAAGCACGCTGCTGGCTGATTTCAGCAAAAAAGTGAACGCGCTTGAAATTGACGACGCACAAAAACAAGCGCTGCTGGCCGATGCCGAGAAAGCCTTGGTTGAGTCAGTGAAACCTGCCTATGAAAACCTGATTGCAGCTGTGCAGAACATTGCTGAGCAGGCCGACGATAAAGATGGCGCATGGAAGTTCCCCGAGGGCGAAACCTTCTACAACAACGCGTTAGCAAGAACCACTACCACAGACCTGACAGCTGAAGAGATACATCAGATTGGTCTTAATGAAGTGGCCAGAATTCACGATGAAATGCGTGAGATCATGCGCAAAGTGGGTTACGAGGGCACGCTGCAAGAGTTTTTCGTATTCATGCGTAATAACGAGCAGTTTATCTACGCGGCGAATGATGAGGGCAGATCGCGTTATCTAAGTGAAGCTACGGCACTGATTGATAACATGAAAACGCGTCTGGACGAGTTGTTTATCACTAAGCCTAAAGCGGATTTGATTGTTAAGGCGGTAGAACCCTTCCGTGAAAAGTCAGCTGGTAAGGCGTTTTATCAGCAGCCATCAATGGATGGTTCGCGTCCAGGCACCTATTATGCCAACCTTTATGACATGGCATCCATGCCAACCTATCAGATGGAAGCACTGGCTTATCATGAAGGGGTCCCTGGTCACCACATGCAGATAGCTATTGCACAGGAGCTTGAGGGTATTCCTAAGTTCCGTAAATTTGGCCGTTATACCGCGTACACCGAGGGCTGGGGCCTTTACAGCGAGTTCGTGCCAAAAGAAATCGGCCTGTATCAGGACCCGTATTCCGATTTCGGTCGCCTCGCAATGGAACTATGGCGCGCCTGTCGACTGGTGGTTGATACCGGTATTCATGCCATGAAATGGACGCGTGAAGAAGGTATTGATTACTACGTGTCAAACACGCCAAATGCAGAAGCAGACGCGGTGAAAATGGTTGAACGTCATATCGTCATGCCAAGTCAGGCTACGGCGTACAAGATTGGTATGCTGAAGATCCTGGAGCTGCGTGAAAAAGCTAAAACAGCTCTCGGCGATGCATTCGATATTCGTGAATTCCACGATGTCGTGCTTGCCAATGGTCCGGTACCACTGAATGTGCTTGAGCAGTTTGTGGATGATTACATCAACGCGAACAAAGCATAAGCGCCAAAAGTGAGCATGAAAAAAGCTGCCTTCGGGCAGCCGTGTCGCAATCTCGGTTACTAATGAGAGTATGCTACTCAATTCATGTCCGTAAAAAAATATAACAATATGGGAGCAGGATGCTCCCATTCCTTTTTGCCTATTAGCGTAAAATGATCAGCGTTAGTCAGAATAGCTTTTTCACTTCACGGTAAAAGTTTTCATGGGAACCAAGCGCTATCAACTCAAGAATGACAGTTCCATCTTCGTAACTATAACCAAGCAAAGTCAATTGCTTGGCCATCTTGAACTTATAGACACGAAGAAATGACAAATCACCTTTTTTTTGCTCGCCCAGCAGAGGTTCTTCCATCAGTGCTTTTACCGCTTTATCTAGGTCTTTTTTCTGGTTCGGGTGTAACTTCTTAACCGCTTTCTTAAAATTAGATGTTTGTAAAACGGTTGTAATACTAACCAAAATCGTAAGGCTCCAACTTTCCCGCCTCTTTTTCAGCTTTAGATATAATTGCCTGTTTTACGAATTCGTAAGGCAAGTCTGGATTATCTTCCATCATTTCGCCTATTTTCGCCCAGTGCTCAATTTGTTTAGGCATTGTGCGGTTCAGCGCTTTGCCCATGATAGTTGCTTTCTCAACGAGATCTTGGTCTAGTCTAACGCTTGCTGTTGCCATTCTGACTCTCCTGCAAATTGCTCAATAGATTGTAGCAATCTGCTACAATTGTAGCAAGTTGCTCATATCTAGGCGCATTTGTTCGCTCACCGGCTCGCTGGGATAATCATGCGCACGCTCAGTAGCCCGGCGGCCGATTTCAGTCTACGTATTTCGGTTCAATGTGTGGGTGTTTTTATGTTCAGTATCAGAGTGAAGTGATCATTCAAATCTTAAGTGGCTGACGTCTACAATCCGCTCAGTATTTTTAATGGTTTGACCACAAAAAAGGGCTAGGCTGATTCCGCGTAGTGATTAATCAGCGCATCCAGATCTCGCTGTAACAGCGACTCATCGGCCAGGTTTAGTTCAACGACACGGCGCAGCTGCGTCGCGCTGTCTATATCCATAAGTTCAATATGAAACCCCATAAGCCCTTCACGCACATGTTTTATGTCGCCTTCGAGCACAATAGCGGTATCCAGTTGGGGTAGGGGAATATCTAACAGAAAAGACTGACTGGTGTCCCCATCAAAAGGAGACGAGACAGAAAGCAGCGCGCCCTGCAGTGAAACGTCGACCAGTGTCACCGGCCACTGCTGTTTACCCTGACATAGCGTAGCCGCAGAGTTGACTATTACTCGATTAAACCTGCGCTTTTCCATGTCGCCTCGACAAGATGTGTGTACACCAGACAAGCGTAGCTGATGCGGTGTGAAAAGCAATAGCCGGTCAGTTACCCGGAAGGGATGACCGGCGTTGTAAGACGACAGGTTATTTGCTGATTTTCTTGTACTTGAGACGGTGAGGCTCAACCACGTCCTGACCAAAGTTGGCTTTCAGCCATGCTTCGTAGTCTGTGTAGTTGCCTTCATAAAAGTTGATCTTACCCTCATCGCGGTAATCCATGATGTGCGTGGCAACGCGGTCCAGGAACCATCTGTCGTGCGAAATCACCATTGCGCAGCCAGGAAATTCCAGTAACGCGTTTTCCAGTGCGCGCAAGGTTTCCACGTCGAGGTCGTTGGTAGGTTCGTCGAGCAGCAGTACGTTACCACCGGCCTGCAGCAGTTTCGCTAAATGCACACGGTTGCGCTCACCGCCGGACAGGTCTTTGATGTACTTCTGCTGGTCGGTGCCTTTGAAATTAAAGCGGCTGCAGTATGCGCGACTGTTAATCTCAAAGTTACCAATGCGGATGATATCCTGACCGTCAGACAACTCCTGCCAGACTGTGTTATTGCCGTTCATGTGATCACGGAACTGCTCCACGCTGGCAATGTGAACCGTATCACCCAGCGTGATGTCTCCGCTATCCGGTTGCTCTTTATCCGTTAACATACGGAACAGGGTCGACTTACCCGCACCATTCGGCCCTATGATGCCAACAATTGCGCCTTTGGGGACTGAAAAACTCAAATCATCAATCAGCACTCTGTCGCCATAGGATTTACGCAGGTGGTTAACTTCAATGACTTTATCCCCAAGTCTTTCACCGGGCGGAATAAACAGTTCATTGGTCTCGTTACGACGCTGATAATCTGAACTGTTGAGCTCCTCGAAGCGAGCCATTCGGGCCTTGCTCTTGGCCTGACGCCCCTTCGGATTGGTTCGCACCCATTCCAGCTCTTGTTTGATTGACTTCTGGCGGGCGTTCTCAGCACGTTCTTCCTGCTCCAGACGCTTGTCTTTCTGCTCCAGCCAGGAAGAATAGTTTCCTTCCCAGGGAATCCCGTGTCCGCGGTCCAGCTCCAGTATCCAGCCTGCTACATTGTCGAGGAAGTATCTATCGTGGGTAATGGCGACGACCGTGCCTTCATAGTCATGCAAGAAGCGCTCAAGCCAGGCAACCGATTCTGCATCAAGGTGGTTGGTAGGCTCATCGAGCAGCAGCATGTCTGGTTTTTCAAGTAGCAGTCGGCACAGTGCAACACGACGACGTTCACCTCCGGACAGCTTGGATACGTCGGCATCCCACGGCGGCAGACGCAGCGCATCGGCGGCGCGCTCCAGCGCGTTGTCCAGATTATGGCCATCTTTGGTCTGAATGATCGCTTCAAGCTCTGCCTGTTCTTTGGCTAACGCATCGAAATCTGCATTCTCGTCCGCATAGGCGGCATACACTTCGTCAAGTCGCTTGAGTGCGTGCGCAACGTCAGCCACGGCTTCCTCAATATTACCCCTGACATCCTTGCTTTCGTCCAGTTGTGGCTCTTGCGGCAAATAGCCAATCTTAATGCCTGGCTGAGGACGGGCCTCGCCCTCAATCTCTGTATCGACTCCGGCCATGATGCGCAGCAGGGTTGACTTACCGGCGCCATTCAGGCCCAGCACGCCGATTTTAGCGCCCGGGAAAAAGCTAAGAGAAATATCTTTAAGGATCTGTCTGTTGGGTGGAACAATTTTGCCCACCCGGTGCATAGTGTATACGTATTGAGACATGGATAACTCGTCGCCTGATATAATTCGCTGCGTATTGTAGTGGACGCAGTGTGCAACCTAAAGGTTTGCAACTAAAAATTTATTTGTACATGTGTACGTGGTCACACATGGCGCAATAGCTTACACTACAGGGCATTATTTTTATCATGAAAGTAGTGCAGAGTTTTTATGGCAAAAGCTTATTCACTGGGCCAACTGGCCGCCATTTTAGATGCCGAACTTATTGGCAATGAGGAAGTGACTGTATCACAGGTGGCGACATTGCAATCAGCAGGTCAGCAGCAACTGGCGTTTCTCGCCAATAGCAAGTATCGCAAACACCTGCAGAACACCAATGCCGCGGCAGTGTTAGTGAGCCCAGATGAAGCCCAGCACTGCACGACCAACGCACTGGTGTTAAAAGACCCTTATGTAGCATTTGCCAAAGTCGCTCAATTGCTGGATTCTACGCCGCCTGTCGCTCAGGACATTGCACCAACAGCCTATGTTCATCCCAGTGCATCATTGGGACGCAATGTTGCGCTTGGACATAACGTGGTTATCGAAGCGGATGCGGTGTTAGGTGACAACGTCCAGGTAGGCTCGGGAGCGGTAATCGGCCAGGGCAGCCGATTGGGGAAGGGCTGTAAGATTTATCCTAACGTAACGATTTACCACCATTGTGAAATAGGTGACGACGTGACTGTGCATAGCGGTACGGTAGTAGGTTCAGATGGATTCGGCTACGCCAACGAAGCCGGTAATTGGCTTAAAATTCCACAAACTGGCCGCGTTGTGATTGGCGACGGTACGGAGATTGGTGCCAATACCTGTATCGACAGAGGTGCGATAGATGACACCATCATCGGCAAAAACGTCATAATTGATAATCAGGTACAAATTGCGCACAACTGCCAGATTGGTGACCACAGCTGCCTTTGCGGCCTGGTTGGCATTGCAGGCAGCACGACCTTGGGCAAATACGTGGTTATCGGTGGCAGTAGTGGTGTGAATGGTCATATTTCAATTTGTGACAAGGTTCAGATCACCGGGTTTTCTATGGTCACGCGCGATATCACTGAGCCCGGTGTGTACTCGTCTGGCTCACCCGCTGCGCCAAATCGGGAATGGCGACGTAATGCTGTGCGACTCAAACAGCTCGACAGCCTGTTTGAGCGCGTCAAACAACTCGAAACTGCGGTACAGCAGGGCGACGAGTAACAACAAAAACACAGACACTGCAGGTGCTTACCTGGTGTGCAAAGAATGCGTAACAGTGCTGCATAGTTTAAACCCAAAAACCGGTATACAAGGCAGTGAAATTGGCTAGAATAGGCGCCCTATTCGCGTAACAGTAGCCCCAGAGGAGAGATGATGCTATCCAGCAGCATGACCATAGCCGAATTTGATCCGGAATTAGCCAAAGCGATCGAACAGGAAAACACCCGTCAGGAACAGCATATCGAGCTGATTGCATCGGAAAACTATGCCAGCCCCAGAGTACTGGAGGCACAAGGCTCACAGTTAACCAACAAATACGCAGAGGGCTATCCGCACAAACGCTACTATGGCGGTTGTGAATACGTTGATATTGCAGAAGAATTGGCTATCGAACGCGCCAAACAATTGTTTGGTGCGGAGTATGCTAACGTACAGCCTCACTCTGGTTCGCAGGCTAATACGGCAGTATTTATGGCGCTACTGGATGCAGGCGACACCGTACTGGGTATGAGCTTGTCTGATGGCGGTCACCTGACACATGGTTCGCACGTTAATTTTTCGGGCAAAACCTATCATGCAGTCCAGTATGGCCTGAATAACGACACCGGCGAGATTGACTACGAGCAGGTTGAATCACTGGCACGCGAGCATAAGCCAAAAATGATTATTGGCGGTTTCTCTGCTTACTCTGGCGTTGTTGACTGGCAGCGTTTCCGCGCCATCGCAGACGAGGTGGGTGCTTATTTGTTAGTGGATATGGCGCACGTTGCCGGCTTGGTCGCCGCTGGCGTCTATCCTAACCCGCTGCCTCACGCACACGTTGTTACAACAACGACTCACAAGACCCTGGCGGGCCCTCGCGGTGGTCTTATTCTGTCATCCTGTGGCGATGAAACACTGTATAAAAAATTCAACTCATCGGTGTTCCCTGGCAACCAGGGCGGACCGCTATGCCACGTAATAGCAGCGAAAGCAGTGGCATTCAAAGAAGCGTTGCAGCCTGAATTCAAAGCTTATCAGCAGCAAGTTGTCGCTAACGCCAAGGCCATGGTCAGCGTAATGATGGAGCGTGGTTACAAAATCGTCTCGAACGGTACGGATAATCATTTGTTCTTGCTCGATCTGATTGATAAAGATATTACTGGTAAAGATGCGGACGCCGCGCTTGGACGTTCAAACATTACCGTGAATAAAAACTCTGTACCAAATGACCCCCGGTCTCCGTTTGTCACCAGCGGATTGCGCATAGGTACACCGGCGATCACCAGACGTGGTTTCAAAGAGCAGGAAGCCAAACAGGTGGCAACCTGGATTTGTGACGTGCTTGATCACCTCGGTGATGCTTCTGTAGAAGAGCGGGTGCGTAATGAGGTACTGGGTTTGTGTGAGCGTTTCCCAGTTTACGGGTAACACACCCACATTAGTACACCACACAACCGGCTCATGCCGGTTGTGTGCATTCTGGCGGTCTGTTCAAGACTGAACGTCAGGCCGCCATTGAACACGTAAGGAAGCTGACATGTTTTGTCCGTTTTGCAGCGCACAGGAAACCAAAGTAATCGACTCAAGGCTGGTAGCTGAAGGGCATCAGGTGCGACGTCGTCGCGAATGTGCTAATTGCCATGAACGTTTCACCACCTTCGAGCTGGCAGAATTGGTGATGCCGCGCGTCGTGAAAAGAGACGGATCCCGCGAGCCATTCAATGAGGAGAAGTTGCGAGCAGGTATGCTGCGGGCGCTGGAGAAACGACCGGTGGGAACCGAGCAAATAGAGCAATGTATCAGTCGTCTTAAATCGACATTGCGCGCAACCGGAGAGCGTGAGGTGAGTTCTGAGTTTCTCGGCAATCTGATCATGGATGCGCTCAAAGAACTGGATAAGGTGGCGTATGTGCGCTTCGCCTCAGTGTATCGCTCCTTTGAAGATATTCGTGAGTTTGGTGAGGAAATCGCCAGGCTGGGAGATTAACCTTGCAGTCGGACGCCCCGTATCTGGATGCCGCACATATGGCGCGTGCGCTGCAACTTGCCTGGCGCGGGCAGTACTCGACATCGCCGAACCCCCGCGTGGGCTGTGTGCTGACTGATGAGCAGGGACGGATCGTCGGTGAGGGTTGGCATCGCAAAGCGGGGCAGGCCCATGCGGAAGTTAATGCACTTGCTCAGGCAGGTGATAAAGCCAAGGGCGCTACCTGTTATGTCACCCTCGAGCCCTGTAGTCACCATGGCCGTACTGGCCCGTGCGCCGATGCCTTGTTACGCGCCGGCGTGAAGCGTGTTGTCGCTGCCATGCAAGACCCGAACCCTGAGGTGGCAGGCAATGGTATTAAGCGACTGCGCGATGCGGGCGTGCAGGTCGACGTCGGCCTACTAGGCGCAGAGGCAGAAAAATTGAACCAGGGCTTCATCAAGCGTATGCGCACCGGCATGCCCTGGGTCACCGTCAAACTGGCGGCCAGTCTGGATGGTAAAACGGCGCTCGCGAACGGAAATAGTCAGTGGATAACCGGGCCAGAAGCAAGACGGGACGTACAACGACATAGGGCACAAAGTTGCGCGGTGTTAAGTGGTGCTGGCACGGTGATGTCCGACAATCCGAGCTTAAATGTGAGATTTAATGAACTGACTCACGTAGATTGCGATGATCTGCACGTTTACCAGCGTCAACCGTTGCGGGCTATCATTGACGGGCAAAATCAATTACACAGCCAATTACGATTATTGAGCCTGGACGGTGATATTGTCGTATTTAACAAAGCTTATAATCCGCGGCTAAGTGATACGGCAGCGCAACAAGTTCATATTGACCGCGGTGGTGCTCACATTGAATTGACTGCCATATTAAGAGAGTTGGCTCAGCGTCAGTGCAATACAGTGTGGGTAGAGGCTGGTGCACGACTTGCAGGTGCACTGCTTGAAAAAACTCTGGTGGATGAACTGATAGTGTATCAGGCACCTAAACTTCTTGGCGGCGGTGCGAGAGAGCTACTGCACACCGCACCATACACAACACTGTCAGACGCGATAAAGTTGGACTGGCAGGATATCAGACAGGTAGGTGATGACATCAAGATCACCGCACTGGTAACGAATTAAGGTAACAGCGGGTTTATGTTTACAGGCATTATTGAAGCCACTGGCACAATCACACAATTAACCCATCGTGGAGAGGATATTCGCCTGACGGTTGATACTGGCAAGCTGGACATGAGTGATGTTGAACTGGGTGACAGTATTGCGACAAACGGCGTATGCCTCACAGTGGTTGATTTTTCTTCAGGTCATTACAGTGCTGATGTGTCAGCGGAAACCATCCGCTACACGGGTTTTGCAGATTATCAGGTGGGTTCTAGAGTTAATCTTGAAAAAGCGATGCTACCGACTACTCGTTTTGGCGGTCATATTGTCAGCGGTCATGTCGATGGTGTGGGTACGGTGTCTGCCATTCATGAACATAGCAATTACGTTGAGGTTTGGGTGCAAGCGCCTGATGAGCTGGCGAAATATATTGCCCATAAAGGCTCAATCACAGTAGATGGTGTAAGCCTGACGGTGAACAAAGTGGATGGCGCAACGTTTATGCTGTGGTTGATACCACATACGCTGCAGGAAACGATTATCGGCACCTATAAAGTGGGCACCAAAGTCAATTTGGAAGTCGACGTAGTTGCCCGATATCTGGAGCGTCTGCTACAAGGAGATCAGGCAGCACAGCCTCACAAAAAGGATATCAGCATGGAATTTCTGGCCAAGCACGGCTTCGCAAAACGATAAAAAATCAAAGGTACCCTACACAAATGGCTTTAAACACTACGCAAGAAATCATCGACGACATTCGTCAGGGAAAAATGGTCATCCTGATGGACGATGAAGATCGTGAAAATGAGGGTGATTTGATCATGGCGGCCGAATCCGTCACACCTGAAGCGATCAACTTCATGGTCACCCATGCCAGAGGGCTGGTGTGTCTGCCAATGACGGCTGAGCGTTGTAAGCGGTTAAAGTTACCCTTAATGGTAGACAACAATGGCGCCCAGTTTTCAACCAATTTTACCGTCTCTATTGAGGCAGCAGAAGGTGTGACGACCGGTATTTCTGCAGCTGACAGGGCTCGTACTATCCTCGCGGCGGTCAATAAAGACGCCAAACCTGAAGACATTGTGCAGCCCGGTCATATCTTCCCACTGATCGCAAAAGAGGGTGGGGTGCTCAATCGCGCGGGACATACAGAGGCCGGCGTTGATTTGGCGCGACTGGCAGGTGCTGAACCGGCAGCGGTGATTGTCGAAATCCTTAATGATGATGGCACCATGGCCAGACGCCCGCAGCTGGAAAAGTTTGCTGAAAGGCATCAGTTGAAAATCGGCACCATTGCTGACCTGATTGAATATCGCAACCTTAATGAAACGACCATCGAGCAGGTAGCGGAATGTAAGTTACCTACCGAATATGGTGAATTTGATCTTCTGACGTTTCGTGATTCTATTGATAACCAGATACATTTTGCGCTACGCAAAGGGCCAATCAGTGCTGATGAGCCAACATTAGTACGTGTTCACTTGCACAATACATTTAGTGATCTGCTCGGCTCAAAACGAGCGGTGTCTCGCAGCATGACACTGCCTCAGGCGATGCAACGTATTGCAGATGAGGGCGGTGTCCTGGTGTTAATTGGCAAGCAGGAAGATTTAGTTAGTCAGGCACAACAGTTTGAAGCCGAAGATAAGGGCGAAAAAGCCACCGCCGCAGACTGGAAAGGTTCTTCGCGGACCGTTGGTGTAGGTAGTCAGATTCTGGCCAGCCTGGGCGTACATCAGATGCGACTGCTGAGTAAGCCGATTAAATATCACGCGCTGTCAGGATATGGTCTTGAAGTAGTCGAATACATTCACGACTGAACGTAAAAAAATAAACACCGTGTAGGGCGGTGTGCTACAATGCGCGCCGTTTTTGAGCAGGGGCTTGGATAACATGAAAATCATCGAAGGTTCGATTCGCGCCACAGGTAAAAAGTTTGCTGTTGTGGTTTCTCGTTTTAACAGCTTTGTGGTCGAAAGTCTGTTGGATGGTGCACTGGACACACTCGACAGACACGGTGAAGTAAATGAACAGGACATCACGGTAGTGCGTGTTCCTGGGGCTTACGAATTACCCGTTGTCGCTAAAAAACTAGCGGAAAAAGGCGGTTACGACGCAATTATCGCGCTTGGTGCGGTAATTCGCGGTGGCACACCGCATTTTGATTTCGTTGCCGGTGAATGCAACAAAGGTCTTGCTCAAGTGTCATTAGAATACGGTATTCCGGTCGCATTCGGTGTCATTACCACTGACAGCATCGAACAGGCTATCGAGCGCTCTGGTACCAAAGCTGGCAATAAAGGCGCAGAGGCTGCTCTGGGTGCGTTGGAAATGGTCAACGTGCTTGATCAAATCGCTGGAGACGCCTAAGTGAAACCTGCAGCACGTCGTAAGGCCAGAGAGCTGGCCTTACAGGCAATGTATTCCTGGCAAATGACTGATAATCCGGTCGAGCAGGTGGAACTGAGCATTGCTACCAGCAATGACATGTCAAAAGTTGACATGGCTTATTTTTCTGAACTGTTGCGCGGCGCTGTGCAACACGCTGCAGACCTGGATAAGGCTATCAAACCATATTTGGGGCGTTTGCCGGAAGAGCTCGATCAGGTCGAGCGAGCAGTGTTGCGTTTAGCCGCATTTGAATTGATGCATCGCATCGATACGCCGTTTAAAGTTGTCATCAACGAAGCCATTGAACTGGCTAAGTCGTTCGGCGCTGAAGAAAGTCACAAATTCGTTAACGGTGTGCTTGATAAGGCCGCGCTGAAATTACGCGAACACGAAAAGCGAAACTGACCCCTTGAAAGAATTCGAACTGATTGATACCTACTTTCAACAAGGTGGGTATCAGCGTAAAGACGTATTAGCGGGTATTGGCGATGATTGTGCCATTACCCATGTACCAGAAGGCCAATCTCTGGCTGTCACAACTGATACCCTGGTAAGCGGGGTGCATTTCCCTGAGCACACGTCGGCAAAACATATTGCGCATAAGGCGATGGCAGTCAACCTCAGCGATCTGGCGGCGATGGGCGCTGAGCCAGCATGGGTAAGCTTATCGCTGTCCATGCCCGACAGTAACGAAGCTTGGCTTGCTGAGTTTTCATCATCTCTGCTGGAGCTTTGTGCCTATTATAACGTTCAGCTTATTGGCGGTGATACCGTCAGAGGGCCACTGTCGATTACGATAACGGCGCACGGCTTTGTGCCTGTGAAAACGGAATTGACCCGCAATGGCGCCAAACCCGGCGACTGGCTGTATGTGACAGGCACCCTTGGAGATGCTGGTCTGGGGCTGGATATCGTTAATAAGCAGGTACCAGCTTATGGCGAGCACAAACAGTTTTTGCTGAAACGGTTAAACGCGCCAACGCCTCGCGTGCTCGAAGGTACGGCGTTGCGACGTATCGCGAACGCGTGTATTGATATATCTGATGGTTTATTGGCTGACCTTAAACATGTGCTACATCGTTCAGGTTGTGGTGCTATTGTGCAGGTGGATAATTTACCGTTCTCTGTCGCCATGCGCGAGACGGTGCCGATGGAACAGGCAATTCACTACGCCCTGTCATCAGGTGATGACTATGAGTTGTTGTTCACAGTCAGTGAAGAGCAGCGTGGCAATCTGGACACGGTATTGTCCAATTACCATGTGTCCGCAACCTGTATTGGCCAGATGACCGGCGTCACCGAAAAACTTGAGGTGAGACGAGGGTCTGAACCTTTCTCTATCAGCCCTCACGGCTATCAACACTTTGCCACTCCTGCATAATGGACGCCACACTTCGACAGCGAGTGAGTCTTAAAAACCCGGTGCATTTTCTGGCGTTAGGATTTGGCTCTGGCCTGGTGCCCGTCATGCCAGGCACATTTGGTAGTCTGGCCGCATTTCCTATTATTTTGGCAATGTCGTGGCTACCGCTGTGGGGATATCTGCTTGCTACATTAATTATCTGCGTAGCGGGTATCTGGATTTGTGGAAAAACAGCAAAAGAAATGCAAGTACACGATCACGGCTCGATTGTCTGGGATGAAGTGGCAGGCATGGCGGTGACATTTATTGCGGTGCCGCTGTCGCTGACTAACCTGATAGTGGGATTTTTACTCTTTCGTCTGTTCGATATTCTCAAACCCTGGCCAATCAATGCCTTTGATAAGCGTATTCATGGTGGTACCGGGATTATGCTGGACGATCTTGCCGCGGGTGGGCTGGCCATGCTGGTATTACATGGCCTGATAATGTTCAGCGTTTTGTTATGACGCGCTAAACGACTTTACCTGCGCGACGATACCATCGCTATCCAGACCTAGCTCCGCATACATTTCTGTTTGCGTTCCCTGCATTATAAATTCATCTGGTAAACCCAGTTTCAACAGCCTGCAGTCGCTACGATTGGCCATCAACACTTCGGCCACAGCAGACCCTGCACCACCCATAATCGCCCCGTCTTCTAATGTGACCAGTGTATGGTGGGTTGATGCTGCGTGCATTAAGGCATCACGATCCAGCGGTTTTACAAATCGCATATCTATCACAGTGGCATCCAGTATCTCGGCGGCTTGCTCTGCGTAGGGCAACAGCGTACCAAAGTTCAGTATGGCAATATCTCTGCCCTGCCGAATCTGACGGCTCTTGCCAATATCAATCGTCTGCATAGCTGGATCAACCGGCACACCTTTTCCTGCGCCTCTTGGGTAACGCACCGCTGCCGGACCAGTATGTTTGTGCCCGGTATACAACATATTTCTGCATTCCTGTTCATCGGCAGGTGTCATGATCACCATGTTCGGAATACAGCGCATAAAACATAGGTCAAAAGCCCCCTGGTGAGTAGGGCCATCTGCTCCTACGATACCGGCTCGGTCAATGGCGAACAAAACCGGCAAATTCTGCAGGGCCACGTCATGTATCAATTGATCATATGCACGTTGAAGAAAGGTTGAGTAAATGGCGACTACAGCGTTCAAGCCGTCTTTTGCCAACCCTGCGGCAAACGTCACGGCGTGCTGTTCGGCGATGGCGACGTCGAAGTATTGCTCAGGAAACTCCTGAGAGAATCGCACCATACCAGAGCCTTCACGCATTGCTGGTGTTACTGCCATAAGTTTAGGGTCTTGGGCGGCCATGTCGCACAGCCAATCGCCAAATATTTTTGAAAAGCTGGGCTTGGCATCCTTAGACGATTCAGGCAGAGATTCATCCTTGGGGTTGAATTTCGGAACAGCATGAAACTTAATCGGATCTTTCTCTGCCAGCTCGTAGCCTTTACCTTTCTTGGTGACGACATGCAGGATCTGTGGGCCTTTGATTTTCCGCATATTGCGCAAGGTATCAACGACGCCATTAACGTCGTGCCCATCAATAGGGCCGATGTAATTGAAACCCAGTTCTTCAAAAATCGTACCGGGCACAACCATGCCTTTGATGTGCTCTTCAGCACGGCTGGCGAATTCTTTTATCGGCGGCACATTGCTTAACAACTTTTTACCACCGTCACGGATCGAATTAAAAAAGTTGCCAGTCAACAGACGCGCCAAATGACTATTCAGGGCGCCGACATTTTCAGAGATAGACATTTCATTGTCGTTTAAGACAACCAATAGGTCTTTGTCGATGTCGCCGCCGTGGTTGAGTGCTTCAAATGCCATACCAGCGGTCATGGCGCCGTCGCCAATCACAGCCACTACCTTTCTGCCCATGCCTTCTTTTTCCGCCGCTACGGCCATGCCAAGTGCAGCGCTGATGGAGGTGGATGAGTGGCCGACCGCAAACGTGTCGTATTCGCTTTCTGGTGGCCAGGGGAAAGGGTGCAATCCGCCTTTCTGACGAATGCTGGTCATTCTTTCACGGCGTCCGGTTAGTATCTTATGCGGATAGGCCTGGTGACCGACATCCCATACCAGTCGGTCAAATGGTGTGTTGTATACATAGTGCAAGGCAACGGTAAGCTCTACTGTGCCGAGTCCGGATGCGAAATGGCCACTACTCTGACTGACGCTGGTCAGCAGATACTCGCGTAGCTCATCGGCTACCTGACAGAGCTTGTCCTGCGGCAATGTGCGCAGGTTTTCCGGTGTGTCAGCAAGCGCTAACGTCGGATAATGGGAGAGATCCAGAGTCATGGTTGAAAAAGTGCATATCCTTTAATGGTCTCGATTGGCGACGTATTCTGCCAGGGACCGTAAAATTTCCGTATTGTAGGGTAATCCGTGCAAAGCTTGAAGTGCTTGTTGATGCAGTTTGTTGAGATATGCCTGCGCGCCTTCAAGCCCCAAAATTGCCGGAAACGTCGATTTGTTAAGTGCCTGGTCTGAACCCTGAGGCTTTCCTAGTACGTCAGAGTCACCTACCACGTCCAGAATATCATCCTGAACCTGAAACGCCAGGCCCAGTGCTCGCGAGTAGTCGGCAAGTGATAAAATGATTTGTTCGTTGGTAGTTACGCCGCACAGCGCTGGCATCTGCACAGCAGCTTCGAGTAATGCGCCGGTCTTTTTGCGGTGTAAATCGGTAAGTTGCTCAAGACTAATTTGCTGATTGGTCGCTGATAAATCCATTGCTTGACCACCGCACATGCCTGCATAGCCGCTGGCGCGTGCTAACTGACGGATCAGTGCAATCCGTTGTGGTTCGCTCGACCCACTCAGTGGCTGTGATGCCAGCAATTCAAACGCCATCGTCTGCAATGCATCACCAGCCAGTATGGCAGTGGCTTCGTTAAAGGCGATGTGACAGGTTGGTTTGCCCCTGCGCATGGCGTCATTATCCATGGCCGGTAAGTCATCATGAACGAGCGAATAGGCATGCACGCATTCAATGGCGCCGGCGATAACAGTCAGATCATGTTCTGGTACATCGAGCATTTCACCGGTCGCGAATACCAGCAACGGGCGCATGCGTTTACCACCGGATAGCAGTGCATAGCGCATGGCTTGCTTCAGTTCAGGTGCATGTTCAGACAGGCTGTCTACGATACCTTCAAGCGAGCCATCAATAATGGTTTGAACGTGTTTTTGAAACCGGTTCAATGACATCATTCAGCATCGTTGTCGGGGGTAAAGTCCGTCAGTGACTCGCCCTCCTGGTTCTGCATTAACATCTGCACTTTCTGCTCAGCCTGTTTCAATTTGGCCTGTCCGTGGCGGGCAAGTTTGACCCCACGCTCAAAGCTCTGTAATGCCTCCTCAAGAGGCAGTTCACCTGCTTCCATACGAGCTACGATCGATTCTAATTCCTGCATCGATTGTTCAAAGCTGAGCGCATCAATTTTGGTCGCTTCGGTCATGGTAGGGCACCACTATGCGTTGCATTACTAAAATAAGCGCGCACATTAACTCATGCGAATGAATGGGGTCAAATGGTTTGTCAGTGCTGTTCAGGTCAAAGGTAAGCGCCAATTTGGCTATAGAAATACGGTGTTGTGTCGATACAATAATGAGCGAAAACATCTGTACATCACAACGGCTGCGGATACACTAAACTATACGTGCAGCAATACGTTATGGTATCTGAGCAGATGCAAATTAGTCGACGTAAAACATTGCGGGAGAGAATGTAGTGGATTTAGCAACCGTCATCGGGATGCTGGGTGCTATTGGCTTCATAGTCATGGCTATGATTCTGGGCGGTGACATTGGCATGTTCGTCAACGTCCCCTCTATTTTGATCGTATTTGGTGGCACGCTGTTCGTCGTACTATCTTATTACACGCTGGGTCAGTTTTTCGGTGCCGGGAAAATTGCCGCCAAAGCGTTCATGTTCAAAATTGAGTCGCCGGAAGATTTGATCCAGAAAATCGTCGAAATGGCAGATGCCGCGCGCAAAGGCGGATTCCTTGCCCTCGAAGAAGCCGAAATCGAAAACGCGTTTATGCAAAAGGGCGTTGATATGTTGGTCGACGGTCACGATATCGACGTGGTACGCGAAACGCTGGCCAAAGACATCGCCATGACGACAGAACGCCATGAATTTGGTGCCAGCATCTTCAAAGGCATGGGGGACGTGGCTCCAGCGATGGGCATGATCGGTACGTTGATCGGTCTGGTTGCTATGCTGTCAAACATGGATGATCCTAAAGCCATCGGTCCGGCAATGGCCGTTGCACTTCTGACTACACTGTACGGTGCGTTTTTTGCCAACGTCATCTGTATCCCGGTTGCGCTGAAATTAGGAAACCGCGCTGAAGAAGAAAAACTCAATCAGAAGCTCGTTCTGGACGGCATCGTAGGTATTGCCGATGGCCAGAATCCGCGTGTTATAGAAGGGATACTGAAAAACTATCTGGCTGCCAGTAAACGCAACAATGCCGAAGAGGAAGGCTAGATAATGGCCGAACAAGAATGTCCCAAATGCCCACCCGAAGGGCTGCCGCCATGGATGGGGACGTTTGCCGACCTGATGTCGCTGTTGATGTGTTTCTTCGTATTGCTTCTGGCTTTCTCCGAGATGGATGTATTGAAGTTTAAGCAGATCGCCGGCTCCATGAAGTTTGCCTTTGGCGTACAGAATAAAATCGAAGTTAAAGATATCCCTAAAGGTACTAGCGTAATTGCGATGGAGTTTCGTCCGGGACGACCTGACCCGACACCGATTGAGAATATTCAACAGCAGACCATCGAAATGACCCAGCAAATGCTGGAGTTTCAGGCGGGCGATGAAGATTCATCTGGTGGTCGACAACAGCAGCGCGGCACACAGCGCGGTGGGCAGGCACAGCAAACGGCGTCTGATTCGACATCTTCTGCCACTCAAGCTGCTTCTCAAGAGGAGACCAATGAGATGATGAAAAAGGTCGCGCAGCAGCTGCAGCGACAAATCCTTGATGGCGCGATAGAGTTAGAATCCCTAGGCCAGCAAATCACGATACGCATACGCGAAAACGGTTCATTCTCGGCAGGCTCTGCATTTTTGCAGCCTCAATTTAAGCCTATCCTTCGCACTATCGGCGAGCTGCTGGTTGATATGCCGGGCGAGATTGAAATCTCGGGGCACAGCGACAGTCAGCAAATCAGCAATGAGCTGTATCGCTCGAATTGGGATTTGTCTGCGCAGCGTGCTGTCGCGGTCGCAGAGGAAGTACGTTCAGTGCCCGGTTTTGATGAGTCACGCCTGAAAGTCGTAGGGCGGGCTGATACGGCACCTTTGGTTGATGCCAATGATGGCGAAGCACGACGTATCAACAGACGTGTTGAGATTTCTATCAATCAGGGCAAGCCGATTGATTCAAAACCCATCTCTGTGGTCGACGAAGGATAAAGGGAACGGGCGTAATCTACGCCCGCACTGTTGACTGCAAAAAAGCAGGTTTGCTAAGCACCAGTTGCACAGTGCTGATGGTCCGCTCCAGAAAGCCTCCCTCACAGTAATTCAGATAATATTGCCACATGCGGGCAAAGCGGTTGTCGTAACCGTCTTGTTTGAGTAACTCAAAGTTATCCATAAACGCGTGGTGCCAGTCCCTCAAGGTGCGGGCATAATCCAATCCAATATCATGTAAATCACGGATCATTAGATCGGTGTGCTGTTTAAGGTGTTTATTAATCACGAGCTGGGAGGGGAGAAAGCCACCTGGAAAAATATATTTCTGAATGAAATCAACGCTGTTACTGTAACTGTCATAGCGCCTGTCATCGATGGTGATGGACTGCAACAGCATCAGGCCGGAGTCTTTCAACAGCGATGAACATTTTTTGAAGAAGGTCGGCAAATATTCCTTACCTACTGCCTCTATCATCTCGATGGAGACCAGCTTGTCATAGGTTCCCTCTAGCAGACGATAATCTTTTTTCAGCAAGGTGATGCGGTCTTGCAATCCTTCGCGTGCGACCCAGTCTTGCGCATAAGCATATTGCTCTTCAGAGATAGTGGTTGTCGTCACTTTACAGCCATAATGTTTGGCGGCAAATACTGCAAGGCCTCCCCAGCCGGTGCCAATTTCAAGCAGATGGTCGTTTGCAGTTAATTTCAGCTTTTCACAGATGGTTCTTAATTTGGTGTGCTGCGCGTCGGCCAGGGTGGTATTGGCATCTGGATAGATGGCCGCTGAGTACATCATGCTGTTGTCCAGGAAGCGCGTATAAAGCTTATTGCCAAGGTCGTAATGGGCTTCGATATTTTTCTTGGCCTGACTGCGGGAGTTCTTTCGTGCAACATGCTGTAGCTTAGTGAGCGGCATGGTCAGCCACTTCAATTTATTCTCCCACGCATCCAACGTAGGCAAATTGCGCGCAAAGATGCGAATGACGTTGGTTAGATGTGGTGTTTCCCACTGGCCGTCCATGTATGTCTCTCCGGAAGCAATACTGCCGCCAAACAGCAGTCTGCGATACGCGCGTAAGTCGAGAATATTGACTTCCGCATGCAAATCACTGTCTGCATCTCCGAAAACTTCGACAAGTCGGCCTGCCTCTTTCAGCACCAACTGTCCCTGAGGGAGCTTACTGAGCACTTTGAGAAAGGCCTGTCTGGCCAGCTTATCAGCCAGTCCGAGAGATTCAACATTGGCCAGGGTCTGTTCACCTTGGATCATATTTGTTCCTTTCTATCGGTTGGATGGGAATAAAACGGCACACGCTTGATAAACAACTTCAGCGCCTGCCAATATATGCCCACTACAGTTTTTATTGTCATACTAGGGATGCTTACCATTACGCGGCGTAATGTCGTTGAGTTCATTTCCACTCGTCGTAAATCTAACGCGGCGTCAAAATGACGGGTTTCCTGTAAGCAGGATAGGACCATTTTGAATGTCTCTCCAGGCGCTTTTACGCGCCATCTGTATGTCATATCCATGGGATTGAAAGGTGAGACATGAAATTGTTTCTGACAATCGTCCTGTGAAGCTAAATCGACCAGGTAGCAGTGACGCTCGTTCCATGGCGTGTTACTGACTTCTGCCAGCATATAGGTAAATTGCTGATTCTGGTCGCGCAAAAAATAAAAATTCACCGGGCTGAAGTACACCCCTAGCATTCGCACCTGACCGAGTAAAAATACGTCGCCATCGAGAGGCGACCCGTGCAGTTCGGTCATTTTCGACAATACCGCTTGCTTCAGAGAGATTGTTGGCGGCCCAAGATAATCTTCTCGGCGAAAGCGCACCAGCGCCCGCGAGTTGTGGGAAAACCCGGTTACGTTTTTTGTGAGTTCATCAAGCTCATCTAAATGTAGCCAGAACAGAAAAATATCGTAGCGAAAAGCATGTTTTTTTGGCACATGTCGGCAGTGGCTGACACTGCCGCGATAAATGGCACTTTCACTCACAGCGTCCGCCCAAACCTGTTACACACGTCCAGTGCGCTGCGCACACCGTCTTCGTGAAAACCGTTGTACCAGTATGCACCACAGAAATGCAGGCCATTCTGACCACAAATTTCGCCCCGGCGCCGCTGCGCCTCCACCATCTTCTGACTGAATTGTGGATGCGCATAGTGATATTTGCCAAGAATCTTGTCCGGATCGATGTCTTCGCTGTTATTCAGGGTAACACAAAACGTCACTGGTGCATCGTCAAGTCGTTGCAATATGTTCATATTATAGGTGACAGATGCTGGTGCGAGTTCCTCGCCCTCATAGCCTTTGATCAGATAATTCCAGCTCGCCCATGCAAGTTTGCGTTCGGGTAATAGGCGAGTGTCGGTATGTAATACCACTTCATTCATTGCGTAGGGTATGGAGCCGAGCACGTCCTGTTGAACCTGTGTTGGTGATGCGAGCATTTTTAATGCCTGATCGCTATGGCAAGCAAAGATCACTTCGTCGTATAAGCTGGGTTCGTGTCCCTCGGCTGTAACCAGGTATTGTTGTTGCTGAGGTTCCACTGATGTCACTGGAGAGTTGAGGTGAATACGCTCTGCGTAGCCCTTCGTAAGTGGTGCGATATATTGACGCGATCCCCCTATGAGTGTGCGCCATTGTGGTCTGTCGGTGACATTCAACAGGCCATGGTTATTAAAGAACTGCAGGAAAAAAGGCAGCGGGAAGCGCTTAATTTGGGCAAGGCTGGCGGACCAGATTGCGGCACACATTGGCAAAATATAGTTATCTGCAAATGCCTGGCTGTAACCATGCTGAGTCAAAAAATCGCCCAAACTGACGCCGTGAATATCCTGATCGGATTCGAGCAATGCTTTACATTGCTTGTTGAATCGCAAGATATCTCTCACGATTTTAATGAAACGTGGCCTGATAATATTGCGCCGCTGTGCAAATAGAGTGTTCAGGTCATGACCGTTGTATTCAAGATTTTGCACCAGATTTTTGACACTGAAACTCATTTCCGTTGGCTGTGAGCGTACCCCTAGTTGGTCCATCAATTTAATGAAATTTGGGTACGTCCAGTCGTTGTAAACAATAAAGCCGGTATCGGTCTGCCAGTCTCTACCATCGATATGAACATCTTTCGTTGCAGTGTGTCCACCTACATAGTCGTTACTTTCGAAAACAGTGATTTCATTTTCACGGTGCAGCAGATAGGCACAGGTTAATCCAGAGATACCACTGCCGATGATGGCGATTCTCTTACCCATGTTTATTTTCCTTTTTAGGCGGACGTTTCATTGCTACACATAGTTTGCGTTGCAAACGTTCTGGCAGCAGATTCATTGCTCGTAGCATTAAGCTGAAGCGAGTCGGGAAATAAATAGCGCGCTTCTTACTCTCAATACCTTTGAGCATGTCTTTTGCCGCACGCTCTGCGGTGACTAACATGGGCATGCTAAAATCGTTTTTGTCAGTAAGTGGTGTTTTGACAAATCCGGGAGAAATGCTTTGCACCAGCACGCCTCGCTGTATCAAATCCACTTCCAGACTTTTACTTAAATAGTGCAGCGCCGCTTTGCTAGCACCGTAAGCCTCACTGCGTGTGAATGGCAATAGCCGTGCTAGACTATCAACGAAAACCAATTGCTTACCTTGCGTTAACTTGTTGTTGATCGCCGCGACTACGTTTACCGCACCAAAAAAATTGGCGTCGAATACACGTTTAAACATGGCGGGTTCAATGTGTCTTGAATCGACATATTCACAGGTACCGGCATTTATGATGTAGATATCGGCTTCGATTTCTTTTAATGCATCAATACACGCTCTTTCATCCGTTACGTCGAACGCGACTGGCGTGATATCACCGAGTGAGGCAAGCTCATCTAGCTTCTGTTGATTGCGCCCGCACGCGTAGACGTGATATCCACTATCGACCGCATGTTTAGCGAGTGCTTCGCCGATGCCCGATGTTGCGCCCGTTATTAAGATTGAAGTCATGATGCCATTCCCGTTTTGATACGTTTCACCGCCCAACCAACTAACGGGACGTGTTCGTAAACCATTTGCCCGATGTCAAAGAAATCCCTGTGATAGGTAATTTTATCGTTTTCTATGCGTATCATTGAGCAACCATCTACAGATAGCGCTTTACCGTCTTTTATCCGACGTGACTGAAATGTCATCGTCCAATTGATGCTCGCCGACTCGTCCTGGTGTACAACATTGTGGATAGCAAACTTGCACGAAATGGTGTTTTTCAGAAGTGATAGAAAGTACTGCTCGAGCTGCTCTATACCACGATGTTGGGTAATGGGGTCGATGAACTCTATGTTATCGGCGTACACATCACGCAAACCTGAGATATCTTTGTTCTCAAGCGCCTGATAAAACTCGATAAAATCTTCAATCAACTGCATAACATCTGTTTTTTCTTTACGGTATTCACCAATACCATAGCGGTGAATGAACAGATCACAAATTACGATTTTGTAATGTGAAACTATGCAGATCCAAATCTGTTATGAATCGCGTATACATGGTTTAGTTTAATTAACGAAAAAATGCGACGAATAACGTGAGTGAAAATCGAGTCCCATTATTTCCCTTATCTGCCCATATTCTTCCTGGGGGGCGTATGGCGCTGCGTATCTTCGAGCCACGCTACACGCGGATGGTTAAAGAAGCGTGCGCCAATGACAGTGGTTTTGTCATTTGTATGCTGAATGCTAAAGGGGACAAGGAGCGAAACGAACATATTCATAAGGTAGGTACGTATTGCAAGGTCATTGACTTCGACAAACTTGAAGATGGTTTGCTCGGCGTTACTGTCGAAGGGCTGCACTTGGTTGAGATTTCCAATGTAGAGACCGAACATGATGGTTTACGGACAGGACAGTGTGCAACGTTCGGAGCATGGCAGTGCACAGACACCTGTGTTAGCGAGCCTCTTATCGTCACCCGACTGCAAGAAATATTTGAACGTTACCCAGAGCTAAAAGAGTTGTATACTTCTCCCAAGTTTAACGATCCAACCTGGGTCGTGCATCGCTGGCTCGAGTTAGTGCCGGTGAGTGCAGAGTACAAACAGGAGCTGCTGAGCGAAAGGAACTGCAACGAGGCAGTTAATTTTTTAACAAACTTAATTGAGTGATCTTTTATCCGCGTTAGTACGTTAACAGTACCAAGGATACTAAAATAGGTAAAAGAGATGCTCGTTGGAATTCCTTTGGAAGAATCGCGTTCGAATGTCACCAAGCCTAAAGACTGTGCTGACGAAATGGCTGCGCACCTCGCAGCTGTTGCTGAGAGTCGCAGTAAGACGTCTTTCGCGAAAGTGTTCGGTTACTTTGCCCCGCGGCTTCGCTCCTACGCGCTAAAACAGATGGGTAATGAAGCGTTAGCCATGGAGTTGGTACAAGACACAATGTCGAATGTGTGGCAGAAAGCGCATTTGTTCAACGCAGAGAAGGGCTCTCCGTCAACCTGGATCTTCACAATTGCCAGAAACATTCGCTTCGATATGCTTCGTAAGCTGCAGAATCGAAAAGAAGATGTGTGTTCTGATGATTTGTGGCCAGTCTTGTGCGAGCAGACACCAGACGCAAACGAAGTATCTCTAGACGAACAGATTACGCTTGAGCAGGTCGGGCAATTGTTTGACGTATTGCCGGACAAGCAGAGAGCGGTAATAGAAGCGATATACATTGATGGAAAGTCACAACAAGAAGTCGCAGATGAACTGTGCATACCACTTGGAACGGTGAAATCAAGAACGCGCTTAGCATTACAGCGATTAAAGGATATGTTGCAAGACTATGATTAAATTACATCCAACACAGGCTCAGCTTGTTGAGTTTGCGGAGGGTACGCTTTCTCCTGCAATGTCATTGGTAGTAGCGGCACATTGCGACATGTGTCAGCACTGTCAGGAAAAGCTCGAGGTGATAAACACGCAGCTAGCGGAGTCTTCCCTAGTGTACGATGTGAGCGAGCAGGAGTTACCCGGCGGATACAGTGAAATGTTAAGCAGGATCACCAGCCTACCCGCATCACATATAGATGTGCCGGCGCAACAGCACGGCATCATTGAGCTCGATGGCAAAACATTCAAATTGCCGCGAGCGCTACACCGTTACGTGAGCAAAACAGGAAACTGGTCACATCTGGTCGGTAAGCTGTGGCAGGCACCAGTTGATCTCGGAGATATGGGTCGTGCCAATTTCATTTACATGGAAAAGGGCGGCCGCGTGCCCGAGCACACGCACAAAGGCAATGAGATCACGTTGGTACTCGACGGAGAATTTTCCGATGGGATCTCGCACTATGATACCGGCGATTTTATGATTATGACTGAAGACCATGTTCACGCGCCAGAATCAAATGCCTCTGAAGGGTGCCTGGTGTTCAGCATTGTCGACCAGCCGTTGCACTTCACATCAGGACTGGCAAGGTTACTTAACCCATTTAGTCAGTTGTTCTTTTAAAAAAGCGCCGAGAGGCGCTTTTTTATTAACTAATGAAATCGCTATTCGGAAAATTCAGCTTTAGCGTTTTCATGGCGTTGTCCTTCAGTTCCTGCAAATTCAGCTGGTCGTAACATTCCACCATAATTTCAAGTGCATTTTGTACGGCGCTTGAGTCAGGATAATTTTCTAATACGTAACGCCCGCGATTGGCCGCCGCCACGTAAGCCTGACGACGCATGTAGAACCTTGCAATCGCAATCTCATAATCGGCCAGACGATTTTTGATAAACACCATACGTTTGCGCGCATCCGGCGCATATTTACTGTCTGGATATTTTTCAATCAGAGTACGAAAATCTGCAAATGCCTCGCGCGTTTTACTTGGATCTCTATCTGAACGGTCTATACCAAATAAGTCTTGAAACAGATTGTCATCGGCTTCCATGTTGGTCAGGCCGCGCATGTACTGCGCATAGTCAACGTCTGAATGGTTCGGGTTCAATCTGATAAACCGGTCTATCGTGGCCAGTGTCTGTTCGGTATTGCCTGTTTTGTAATAGGCGTAAATCAAATCTAGTTGGATCTGATGAGACAGAGGACCAAATGGATAACGGGAGTCTAACTGGCTTAGAATATTCGCTGCTGCACCAAAATTGCCAACTTCCAGGCTTTGCTTGGCGTCTTCATAAAGGGCCTGCGCCCCTCTGTTTGCCGCAATTAATTCATCTTCTTCTACAGATGAAGAACATCCCGTCAAAAGTGCCACGCTCAGGGCCGACAGGTATGTCATTCTCAGCATTGTTTTTTTCATGTAGTAACTGACTTCTTCTAGTAAGTTGTGATTAAGCTTGCGAATTATGTGCAACGCGTTCATCTCATTATTTGCGCAACATTCTATCGCAGCCTGTAAAGGCTTGCACAGGGTTTTACTTTGTAAACGGGATGCAGCTTCAGTGCTAAAGAGTTGGTATACTGGATGAATGAATTTCAAATCACAATGCCATGACCACTGAAAACCAACAAATATCCTTAAACGCTGTTGTACCTGAGCATTTATTCAACAAACGGTTGGATCAATGTTTAGCCGAAATGTTCCCTGATTATTCGCGTTCTCGATTAAAAGAATGGATCCTCGCTGACAATGTCATGGTTGACGGTGAAGTGGTGTCTGTTCCGCGTCAGAAATTAATAGGCGGCGAGAACGTAAGCATCGAGGCTGCGGTAACGGTCCAGGTAGGGCACACGGCGCAGCCCATTGAATTGAATATCGTATTTGAGGATGAGCACATACTGGTGATAAACAAGCCAGCCGATCTGGTCGTTCATCCCGGTGCAGGAAATGCTGACGGGACGATTCTAAATGCACTCCTTGCACACACTCCTGATATCGATAAAGTGCCGCGCGCAGGTATCGTGCACCGTTTGGATAAAGATACTACTGGGCTAATGGTGATTGCCAAAACCTTAACTGCGCAAACGCATTTGGTTGAGCAATTGCAGGCGCGTTCAATGAGCCGTGAATATGAAGCCGTGGTGTATGGCACCATGGTTGCCGGAGGAATTGTTGATGAACCCATTGGTCGTCACGCAACCAAGCGCACAAATATGGCGGTCAGAGAAACCGGTAAGCCTGCCGTGACGCATTTTCGTGTGATCGAAAAATTTCGCCAGCATACATACCTAAGGCTCAAACTGGAAACCGGGCGTACGCACCAGATCCGGGTACACATGGCGCATTTGAAACATCCTCTGGTAGGTGACATTCAGTATGGCGGGCGCCCGCGTTTACCTAAAAAGGCTGGCCCTGAGTTTGTTGCGGCGCTTCGCGGTTTTAAGCGTCAGGCCCTGCATGCTATTCAGTTGTCTTTGGACCATCCAGTAAGCAAAGAGCGCATGACCTGGCAAGCGCCGTTACCAGACGACTTCACTCATTTGCTTGATGTATTGCGTGAAGATAAAGCGCAATTCCCTGATCTTATTGATTGATGCAATCTTCGCTAACTCTCATTACACCCAACTGGCCCGCACCTGACAATATTGTCGCATACAGCACAACGCGGGCTGGTGGTGCTAGCACGGGACGTTATGCCACGTTTAATCTGGGCCACCACGTTGGTGATGATCCAAGCACTGTGGCATACAATCGTTCACTGCTTCCACATTCATCAGAAATAAACTGGCTTGAACAGGTACACGGGACTGAGTGCGTAAAGCTTGAAAATATCAATACTTCACCTGCTAAGGCCGATGCATCTTATACGCAGTGCAGGCGAGTTGGCTGTTCCGTGATGACAGCAGATTGTTTGCCGGTCTTGCTCTGTGACAAATCCGGCAAAGTTGTCGCGGCGGTTCATGCAGGCTGGCGAGGACTGGCTTATGGGGTGATTAAAAACACTGTCGCGAGCTTGCCCGTTGCGCCGTCATCACTATTGGCGTGGCTCGGCCCCTGCATTGGCGCTGAACATTTTGAAGTGGGTAGCGATGTCTTACGTCATTTTCAGGACTGTTCGCACGCATTTGTCGCCAGACAACAAAATGACAAGTATTTAATGGATTTACACGCCGCAGCGCGAGTCAAACTGGAGGCCTGTGGTGTCACCGATGTTTATTCATATCAAGGTTGCACTTACGCGCAAGAAGATAAATTTTTCTCTCATCGACGCGCGACTCACCACGCTGAAACCCCTACAGGGCGCATGGTTACAGTTATTCTTATGGATTAGATAAACTAATCTATAATGTTTGTCTTTTGATCTCTCTCAATATTCGATTGTTATTTCTACTGGAATAGCTTGAAAGTCGAACAACTAGCTACCATAACTAAACGTAATGATAAGTAGTGAGTGAAAATCTATGCGTTTAGACAGATTCACAAGTAAATTTCAGATTGCGATTTCAGATGCGCAATCTCTGGCACTCGGTCGGGACCATCAGTTTATCGAGCCTGTGCATTTGATGTCTGCGATGCTCAACCAGCAGGGCGGTTCAGTGCGTCCACTTTTTGATGCCGCGGGCGTGAATGTTAATTCGTTACGCTCAGCCCTGGCTGAAGCCATTGAGCGACTGCCTCGGGTGGAAGGGGTTGGCGGTGACGTACAACTCGGCAAAGATAGCGTCGTGCTGCTTAATTTGTGCGACAAGATCGCGCAAAAACGCAAGGACGAGTACATCACATCAGAAATCTTTGTCCTGGCTGCGATGGAAGATAAAGGTAAGTTAGGTGACATCCTCAAACAGGTAGGCGCCACCCAAGCCAGTATCGAGAAAGCCATCGATCAACTGCGGGGCGGGCAGAAAGTCACCGATCCTAACGCTGAGGACGTTCGTCAGGCGTTAGAAAAATATACCACTGACCTTACAGAACGAGCGGAACAGGGCAAACTTGATCCAGTCATTGGTCGTGACGAGGAGATCCGCCGCACTATCCAGGTGTTGCAGCGCAGAACCAAAAACAACCCGGTACTCATCGGTGAACCCGGTGTAGGTAAAACGGCTATCGTTGAGGGGCTTGCGCAGCGCATTATTAATGGTGAAGTGCCGGAAGGATTGAAAAATAAGCGTGTGCTGTCCTTGGACATGGGCGCGCTGGTGGCCGGCGCCAAGTATCGTGGCGAATTTGAAGAGCGGCTCAAGGCCGTTTTGACAGAACTAGCCAAAGAAGAGGGCCGCGTCATCCTGTTTGTAGATGAGCTTCATACTATGGTGGGTGCTGGTAAAGGCGAGGGAGCAATGGATGCCGGCAATATGCTCAAGCCCGCTTTGGCGCGCGGTGAATTGCACTGTGTGGGTGCGACGACGCTTGACGAGTACCGTCAATATATTGAGAAGGATGCGGCCTTGGAGCGGCGCTTCCAGAAAGTCCTGGTGGATGAACCTAGTGTCGAGGACACCATTGCGATTTTGCGCGGCCTCAAAGAGCGCTATGAATTGCATCACTCGGTAGATATCACCGACCCGGCTATTGTCGCAGCTGCATCCTTGTCCCATCGTTATATTAGCGACAGACAGTTGCCTGACAAAGCTATCGATTTGATTGATGAGGCGGCATCCAGTATCCGTCTGCAAATCGACAGTAAGCCTGAAGAAATGGATCGTCTTGAGCGCCGTATCATTCAGTTAAAGCTCGAAGAGCAGGCTCTGGCTAAAGAGACCGACGAAGCAAGTTTCAAACGCTTATCCAACATCGAGTTGGAGCGAGAGCAGCTGGAAAGTAAGTATTCAGAGCTCGAAAAAGTCTGGCTGGATGAAAAGCAGACCATGCAGGGGACGCAGCATATTAAATCTGAGCTCGAACAGGCAAAGCTGGATCTTGAAATAGCGCGTCGTGCCTCAGATCTCAGCCGCATGTCAGAGCTGCAATACGGACGCATTCCTGAGCTTGAGCAGATGCTGGAAAAAGCCAGCGCGGCGGAAGGCAAAGAGATGCAGCTGGTTAAAAATAAAGTGACGGATGCAGAAATTGCGTATGTGCTGTCCCGCTGGACGGGTATCCCAGTCGCCAAAATGCTGGAAGGAGAGAAAGAAAAACTCCTGCGTATGGAAGAGGTTCTACATAAACGCGTGGTGGGACAGGAAGAAGCGGTAAATGCAGTATCCAATGCTATCCGTCGCTCACGTGCCGGCCTGGCAGATCCGAATCGTCCGATTGGTTCGTTCCTGTTCCTTGGCCCAACCGGTGTGGGTAAGACCGAGCTATGTAAAGCACTGGCTGGGTTCATGTTCGACACAGAAGATGCCATGGTTCGCATCGATATGTCTGAGTTTATGGAAAAGCATTCCGTAGCCCGACTGGTTGGTGCGCCTCCAGGCTATGTGGGATACGAAGAGGGGGGCTACCTCACTGAAGCGGTGCGTCGTAAACCATATTCGGTGATCCTGCTTGACGAGGTGGAGAAGGCCCATCCTGATGTGTTCAATATCCTGCTGCAGGTGTTAGATGACGGTCGTTTGACTGACGGACAGGGTCGCACGGTCGACTTTAAAAATACGGTCGTGATTATGACCAGTAACCTGGGTTCGGACATCATTCAGGATAAGCACGAAGAGAGTCAGTATCAGGAAATGAAGTCAATGGTGATGAGTGTTGTAGGCCAGCACTTCAGACCTGAATTTATCAACCGTGTTGATGACATTGTGGTATTCCACCCACTGGGTAAAGAGCAAATCAAATCGATTGCGAAGATCCAACTAGCGTCACTGCGTGCACGTTTAGCTGATAAAGGCTACCGACTTGAGCTGTCTGGCGCCGCGTTGGATAAGCTGGCAGAAGCAGGGTTTGACCCCGTGTTTGGAGCAAGACCACTGAAGCGAGCGATTCAGGTTGAGATTGAAAACCCACTGGCACAGAAGCTATTGTCTGGTGAGATAGAGCCTGAGAGTACCGTGAGAATTGATGTCGATGGCACCGAGATGACAATTCTTTAAACGACAAAAGAGCCGGGCTTACTCCCGGCTCTTCTTTGTTTTATGTGCCAGTGTTGGCAGTTGAACTATCCAGCGACAATTGCAATGCTTTGGCATCCTGTCGCCCCAAAAACTCTTGACCAGATGCTAATGCTGCGGCAATTTCGATTTTTGCTTCCGCATTACGTCCCAACTTATCCAGTGTGTATGCAAGATGATAGCGGATGGACGGGTCACCGGAGTCCATTGCAAAGGCTTGCCGTAAAAATGTCAGCGCTTCGTTGAATTTGCCCTGCTTTGCAAGTACCCATCCTTTGGTGTCTATGATGGAGGCTGACTGGTTTTCTATATCAAGAGCTCGCTCAACATATTGCATTGCTAACACGTTATCTTTATCGAGCACTAACAGTGCTAGCCTGGTAAATATTGATTCTTTCTCATCAATATCGGGGACATCGACAAGACGCTCATAGTTGCTTAACGCTTCATCAAAACGCTCTGAGTCCATCAGGAAATCAGCCAGTAACCTTCTTTGAAAATGGGCGTTTGGTGTGCTCCTTAGGTATGCTTTCATTTCGGACATAAATACATCGGTACCAACTCCCATTTGTGCAACGTGATACAGTTTTTCAGCAGCAAGTTGGAAGTCGGAATCAAGCCGCAATGCTCGTAGATAATATTTATGCGCTTGTTTTAAATTGTTTTTTTCAAATTCAATGTCGCCGGCTGCAATTTGTACATATTTATTGCGGGGCTCTGTGGCCATTAGAGAGTCTGATATTGATTTAGCCTCTTGAACGTCGCCTCTTAACAAATATAAACGCACCATCTCTAGCTTTGAGTCAACACTTTCAGGTTCAAGCTCTACTGCTTTTTCCAAAGATCGTAGTGCATTGGTTATATCATTAGCCTGTATTTGCAGGCGACTTAGTTCAAGCAATTTACTCTCTTGGTCAGACCAAAGACCGTATAGGAGTGCTAATTGTTTTGACGCTTTTCTATTGTCGCCCTTTTTTAGATGTATCTCGGCTTTACTTAACACATATTCCGGAACCAGGAAGAAATCTCGCGTCAGGCGCTCAAGCACATCCAAGGCTTTGTCATATTCTTTTTGCCGGATATATATGTCTGCAATTAACTCAGAAGGGAGTGGGTTATCGCGAGATAAGTTTCGAGCTTTTTCAAGTGTCCTTAATGATTGCTCGACATTTCCTTGTGTATCTAATACCCGCCCCAGCAAAATTAGCATATCAATATTGCCAGGCTCGTTACTCAGAATAGCGTTTGCTGTTGCTCTAGCTTCTTCTAGTTCGCCTAAATGAAACAAAATTTTGGCTTGATTTTCGCGAGCCGCAGATGAGTTAGGATCTTGCGCCAATATGTTATCAACGATAGGTCTGGCTTGTTGATATCTCTCAAGAGCAATCAGTACATTGGATTTTAACAGTTCAATAGTGAGTGATGCTGGTTGCTTTTCAGAAAGTACGTTAATTTTATTGAGTGCTCTGTCGTGCAAACCATTTTGTAAGTACAAATCGACTGCAGTAAACAGAAGATGTTCATCTGTAGCATCGGCAAACTTGCTTTCAAAAAGCTGCAGCGCTTCTTCGAAACGCTGTCTGCTGTTGAGAGATAAAACACGAGTGTATATCAAACCCTCTGAATCACCGTACTGCCGAGAAAGCTTATCCAGCATGCTCTCGCACTTGTATGCTTTATTCGCGTTTAAATAAAGCTTGCAAAGGATGAGACCAAGCTCTAAGTCTTCACTGACTGCTCTGGCGTGACGCTCAAGAATCCGCTCTGCCTGGTTGGCCTTGTCCAGCAACAGATAAGTGGTCGCCAACATACCTACTGCGTCTAAATCATTCTGTTCCTCATCCAAATAAGCGAGTAGTTTTGACTCGGAGGCATCATAGTTCTTTTCATAAAACGCGATGAGTGCATCGGCAAAGTTCACCAATTTGTTGCTGGCTTCAATATCACCTCTGGGTAATGAGAGTTTCAAGGCGACTCGTTCAAACGCAGTTGAGATGACATCAGACGCATCTTCATTAACGTTGGTCAATTTTGCTTTGAGAAGCAATGTTAGAGAGTCTTGTGGTTTTGATGTAAGAACGTCGGCAATGAGCCTCAGAGCATTGCTCGAATCGCCTGTTGTGACAAGAACTGTAGCAAGCGAACTTTTAATATCCACATCCTGTGGATTGATATTCATAGCGCGCTTGAGGTAAGACTTAGCCAGTGCTGCATTGCCTTGAACTTGTGCAAGTTGTCCTGCTACATGCAGAGTGTCGGCGTTATTCTCGTCAGTACCAAGTGCTTTTTTTATCAGCGATTCACTATTGCTGTATTGTTCATTGATTAAGTAAAAGGAAGAAAGACGAAGTAGGGCTGCAACATCATTGGGCTTGTGTGCTAGTGCCTGCTCATAAGACGTCAATGCAGCAGATGTGTTACCAAGGTTTTGATATGCATCGGCTTTGATAAGCGCCAGCTCATAACGGTTTATATTGTCTAATTGATTTTCACTTAATGATAATAAATCGTCGTATTGTTTGAGGCGAAAGTAAGCCTTGGCTAGCGGAATGACCGTGAGATTTAAGTCAGCTCCATATGAAATGGCTTCTTCGAATTCATCGGCAGCATCTTTTGTGTCGCCTCTGGCCAGCAAAGTTTGTCCCATCAATATCTTGGAAGGGAGATGGGAATCGTTCTTTTCCAATGCGATTTGCAATAGCTCGTATGTGATGTCCAAGTTGCCACTATAAAAGCTTTGTAGTGCCTGCTCATATTCAGCCGCCGCTTGAGCTTCTGAATCATAACTCGTAACTGCAAGGCTCAACGCTATGAACAACGTGATTATACGAATTGCATCTAATACCATGTCTACTACTACTGTCCGATGTACGAGGCTGAGTGTAACGAATTGCGAAAGGATGAAAAAGCATCAGTTCAAACTATATGACGAAATGTCCATCTATAGAGCTTTGGCCATGACGCGTAAATTAGTAAATGATACACTTAAGCGTAGTTAAAGCAGTAAGTTGAACGGCAATTTATGACCGAACCGAAACGCAAAGGTATATACCTATTACCTAACCTTTTGACGACCGCAGGACTATTTTCCGGCTTTTTTGCCGTTGTTTCCTCCATGAATGGTCGATTTGAAGCCGCAGCCGTCGCGATTTTTGTTGCGATGATATTTGATGGCTTGGACGGTCGTGTCGCCAGAATCACCAATACCCAAAGCGACTTCGGTGCGGAATACGACTCGATGGCAGACATGGTGTCTTTTGGTGTCGCTCCTGCTCTGGTCGCTTACAACTGGGGCCTCACTGAACTTGGCAAACTCGGCTGGTTGGCTGCCTTTATATACGTCGCTGGTGCTGCATTGCGGCTGGCTCGCTTTAATACCAACATTGCGGTAGTGGATAAGCGCTTTTTTCAGGGCCTGGCAAGTCCCGCTGCTGCAGGTGTTACGGCAGGGCTAGTATGGGTCGGCGTAGAATACGACGTTAACGGCAGTGATTATGGACTCATCGTTGCTATCGTGACCGGCTTGGCGGGTCTGCTGATGGTGAGCAACTTTAAATACAACTCCTTTAAAGAGGTGAACTGGCACGGCAAGGTGCCATTTGTTGCGCTACTTATCATTATGTTGGTATTTGTCGTTGTTGCGACGGAACCCGCTTTGGTGTTGTTTGTTGTATTCGCTTTATATGCGTGTGCTGGCCCAATTAATACATTTAGAAGCGTAGATAAAGTAACGCTTGAACATGTCGTCGGCGATCACGAAGAAGATGATGCTGATTTTGCCGACAATTCGAAACCAGAAGACATCAAAGATCATCATAACTAGCCCGGTTATGCGGAATATTTAGCATATCTGGTTGAAAATTAGCCGTTCGAACATTAACGCGCGATTTTGTTGTTGACGTTGATAACCAGGTCTGTAGAATGCGCGCTCGCTTCAACGCACTGGCCCTAAACTGCCAACTGTGCAAAAAGGCTGCAAAGCCCGTTTGAAGCGGTTTTCAGCGATGTCGATTGAAAAATA
>NZ_AUBH01000011.1 GCF_000429145.1 Aestuariibacter salexigens DSM 15300 | reverse complement strand
TCAGATTCGACCTGAGTTTTTTATTGGCGATGTATTTACTGATACCCAGCATGACAGTTTTTCCACCTGTACTGTGTTGCTTGGGCGTTAAGCCAATGCACGCTGCTGCCTCCCGCCCGTTCTTGAATGAGGCGCCTGTGTCACCTAATGCCAGATACAGTCCCAGAGCATTGACATCGCCAACACCGTCCAGCGCTTTCAGCATTGAACACTTGGGGTGTGCATTGATAGATTGCTGCTGACGTTTACTTGAGGTCTGTATTAACTCATCCAGCTCGAGCCAGAACTGATACAGCCGGTGTATCTCACCTCTTAACACATCCGGTAAGCCATTCTCAGCATCTTCCAGGATATCCGGTATGGCTTTTACCAGGGAGCGTTTGCCTTTCGCTACGGTGATACCAAACTCATACAGGATACTTTTTAATAGATTGTTCGTGGCGATTTGCTCATCTACATAGTGCTCCCTGATACGCTCACTGGCTTGTAGTGCCAGTTGTTCGTCAGTCTTTACCTGAATAGGTTTGACATCAGGTTGTCTTGACGCAATGGCAATAGCCAAAGCATCGTTCTTATCAGTCTTATGACCTGACAAGAATCGTTTAACGAAGCGAGGAGAGATTAGCATTGTTGTATGACCGTATTGCTCAGACAGCTTTGCCCAGTAGTGGGCGCTGCCACAGGCTTCAATGGCAACCAGTGATGGTTTCTGTTTAAGCAACCATGTTTTTAAAGATGAGCGGGTAAAGGTTTTATCTGTCAGTACTTTGTTATCAGTGCTAAGCACACAGACGTGGAAAGAATGTTTTGCCAGGTCGATTGCGATTACGGTATTTTCAGACATGTATGGACTCCTTATTTTGATTTCGCAAAAACCAAATTACTCCTCAGGGAGTGGAGGAGTCCATACATCGCGCAGGCGGCAGTCTATTAAGGTGCCCGCCAATTCGCGGGCACGACGAGAATGTATTATGGCCTTAGTGCCTTCTCGCCCCTGGCCAGTCCACATACGCCGGTTCTGGACGACTCAATAATCTCCGTAGACTGCGCAATGGTTTGTGAAAACGCATCAAGCTTATCGGAAGTACCAGTGATCTCGATGGTGTAGTTGCTGGAGTGAACATCCACAATTCGTGCGCGGAAGATATCCACGTTGCGTTTCACCTCGGCCCTTGCTAATTCATTGCGGGTGGCTACTTTAATCAGCATCAGCTCGCGTTCCACGTGAGAGCCATCGGTGAGATCTGTTACTTTGAGCACGTCTACCAGTTTATTGACCTGTTTAGTGATTTGCTCAATCACCTTGTCATCGCCATGGGACACTATGGTCAGCCTTGACAAGCTGGGATCATCCGTTGGCGCAACGCATAACGAGTCAACGTTATATCCGCGCTGCGAGAACAGCCCGACGATACGAGATAAAGCACCCGGCGCATTTTCCATTAACACTGAAAGTATTCTTTTCATCAGGTACGCTCCGTCTTACTCAATCTCATATCATCCATCGCGCCATACTTAATTTGCATGGGGTAAACGTGTTCATTCTGGTCAACATTAATGTCCATAAACACCAGCCGATCTTTTTCAGCAAAACAGCGCGCCATCGCATCTTCAAGCTCATCCAGGTGATTTACCTGAATGCCAACATGGCCATAAGCTTCTGCTAACTTAACAAAGTCTGGCATCGATTCCATGTAGGAATGGGAATGACGACCTTTATAAATCATGTCCTGCCATTGCCTGACCATACCCAACGCGCGGTTGTTCAGTGAAATGATCTTGATTGGCAGATTGTATTGCAGACAGGTCGACAGCTCCTGAATATTCATCTGAATACTGCCATCTCCGGTCACAACCACAGAGGTTGCGCCAGGGTGGGCAAACTGCACGCCCATTGCAGCCGGCAGACCAAAGCCCATGGTGCCCAGTCCCCCAGAATTGATCCACTGACGCGGCTTCAAATACGGGTAATACAGTGCTGCAAACATTTGATGCTGGCCCACGTCTGAACTAACAAACGCTTCGCCCTTGGTATGACGATATAGGGACTCAATGACGCGCTGCGGTTTGATGACATCCTCAGGCTGCTCGTAGTTCAGACATTTACGACTTCGCCACTGGTCAATCTGCTTCCACCAGTCCTCGAGCTTTTCTTTCTGATCCGACACATCTTGTTTATCCAATACAGAGAATATTTGCTCAACCACGGTGTCGACAGACCCAACAACCGGAATGTGCGCGTTCACGGTCTTTGAAATTGACGTAGGGTCGATATCCACATGAATGATGTTGGCGTGCGGACAGAACTTATCAACATTATTGGTGACCCGATCGTCAAACCTCGCGCCTAAGGCGAGTATGCAATCTGAGTTATGCATCGTCTTATTGGCTTCCAGCGTGCCATGCATACCCAGCATGCCGATAAATTGTGGATGCGTGCCAGGAAATGCCCCCAATCCCATTAAGGTGCAGGTAACCGGCGCATTGAGACGCTCCGCTAATTTGGTCACCAGTGCATCAGCATTGGCCGCAATTGCGCCGCCGCCCACGTACAACACTGGTCGTTTTGCGGCCACCAATGCCTTCACAGCAGTTTTAATCTGCTTCGGGTGACCTTTACGTGTCGGATTGTAGGAACGCATCGCGACGCTTTCCGGGAATACATAAGGATGAGATTCCTGCACGTTAACAATGTCTTTTGGCAAATCGACCACAACGGGTCCGGGTCTGCCGCTACCCGCTATGTAATATGCTTTGGCAATCGCCTCGGGAATATCCACTGCACGCTTGACCAAAAAGCTGTGCTTTACCACAGGGCGGGAACAGCCAACCATATCCGTTTCCTGAAAAGCATCTTCACCAATATGCTGTGATGGCACCTGACCAGACAGCACGACCATAGGGATAGAGTCCATATAAGCCGTGGCAATACCTGTCAGGGTATTGGTTGCACCTGGACCAGAGGTCACCAATACCGTACCCGTTTTGCCGGTCGAACGCGCGTAGCCATCGGCCATATGCGCAGCAGCTTGCTCGTGACGCACGAGGACATGTTTGACATCGTCTTGCGCGAATAGCGCATCATAAATGTCCAGAACGGCACCGCCCGGGTAGCCGAATACATGTTCTACTCCTACATCTTTTAACGCCTGCACCACCATGGCTGCGCCCGACATCATTTTCACGGGTATTCTCCTACATTAACAAAGGGGATCTTTATCCTAATTTAATGCGACTATATCGCGTGACATGCCGATTAAAAACACCAAAATCAACAAAAGTGAGAGATTTATCCCAATAATGGGAATAATTAGGATAAATATCTTTTTGAAATGGAAATGACGGAATAACTACTCGCCACTGTTAACATTTGATTAACAGCAATAGTCCGAACTGGCCCAGCAAGCTAGTCGTCGACAACGATTTCGAGGTCGCTATCGTCACTGATACCTGCATCACCGTCATCATCAATGACTGCCGACTTGGTTCCATAAATACTGCCAAGTTTTGGGCGATTGATGCGTTTTTGATACTTCAGCCATGCTCTTTCAGCAGGTGTCTCTGGTGGGCGTTGTTCAAACGCGGCGGCCAGAAAACCGTGTTCCTCATCGGTACTCGGCTGAAGCTGCCCATCAACCAGAGCTGCGATAACACATCCAAACTGACTAAGTGCTTTACTTTCGTTAATGGAAAAGTCGCCTGACCTGGCAAATCCATACGGATAATTCTTAGGGTCTGCAAACATTCTCCGATATAACGCTTCCCGATCTACTTTTGCCATCGCGATCACCTATTCACACTGACACTAACAAACGGTTGAAGGTTAACGCAAACCCTTCATGGTGCTTTTGTAGAAGGAAAACACACCAATGTCAAAGGTTAAGTGATGGATTTTTAATCAGCTTTTTTCTGATGAGGGATCCACGCCCAAATCATGGAGCAAATGACAGGCTCGACACCTGCGCTATCCGTGACTTTTACCTGCACTTCCACTTCGCCTTTGTCGCTCGTTTGCATCTGCGCAATCTGTTCATCCGTAAGCCACGCCTCTGCCTGCATATCACCGGTTGCACGCTTTACGTAGTCAAGCTTCATGGTTTTCATCAGCGGCAGCTTATCTCCGGGCAGATTGATGCCGACGATGAAACCTGTCGCAGATTCTGCTAGCAACGCCATGCCAGCTGCGTGCACGCTACCAATGTGGTTTTGTACTTTTTTGCGGTTTTTCTGGCGAAAAGTCACACGCTTGCCGTCAGTGCCAAGGATCTCAATCCCCACCGTGCCGGTAAGTTTGACTTTGCTTCTGAACACCCACGTGATCAAACGAGAGCTTAGCCACGGCGGATAGCCATTCACTTTATCTACAAAACGGCGTAGCGGATTTGCCATCAATTCACCCCCAACTGGTTAGACCAGATTACTGTAGAGGATCAGTGCCGTTGAAGCAACAAAAAAGCCCCGAGAATATCGGGGCTTTGCTTAACTTACGAAAATACTTAGAAGCGCATGTCTACGCCGGCGAAAATAAAGCGGCCGCGCGGACTTGCTGGATACGCAAAGTTGGTGATGAAGGGTTCTTCATCTGTCACGTTATTGATACCCGCATACACTGATGTATTTTCATCGATGGTGTAGCTCAGGTTCAAATCGTGCTGCCAGAATGCATCCATCATCACGCTGTCGTCGAATTCACCACGGTTGAATTCTTCAATCTCAACAAACGATACAAGCTGTTCGCTCATATATTGAGACTGCCAACCGATACGAATGTCTTCGAATGACCAGGTCAGGAAGATGTTACCTGCCCACTCCGGACGGTTCACTTCTTTAAGCTCTGGGTTCAGATCTGTCGGATCCAGTGGGTTGGTGAACTGGTCAATTTCATTCACCTTAGTACCAGACACTTCCACACTGAAATCATGGGCTTCAATGCTGAAGTCATAGCTGGCAGAGAAGTCATAACCCGTGGTTTCCAGACGTGCGAAGTTAACGTCTGTTGAACGTAGGAAGTTAAGGCCACCGAACTGTGCAGAGCTTGAGTTGGTGTTACGCGTAAACAACTGACAGAAGTTTTCATTCAGCGTTGGACCGCTATAACAGCCGTTTACAATGTCATCCGAAGATACGGTTGAAATCGCATCTTCGATTTCAATGCTCCAGTAGTCGATAGTCAGATTGAAGCCGTCAAAACCACCCGGTGTCCAGACGAAACCTATGGTAGTAGTATCTGCCGTTTCTTCGATCAGATCTGGGTTACCACCTGTCACACCTGGGAAAGCAGCAGACAGGGGGTCGGTGTAGACATAGTTACCTTCCGCATCAAACGGATCCAGCCCAAACGACTGGAAGTCTGCCACACAGTTAGCCTGCTGCTGGGCAGCTGCACTGGGGTCATTCTGGGCGATACCGTTGATCACGCTCACGTTACAAGGGTCGATCGGGCGGAATGTGGTACCTACCTGAGGACCAAACAGCTCGTTGACGTTAGGTGCACGCACGGCTTGCGACACTGAGTAACGGAAACGCAGGTCTTCGAACGGCGCGTAGATCACGTTGGCACGCCAGGTTGTAGTATCACCAACCGTCGAGTAATCAGAGAAACGCGCGGCCAAATCGAGGGTGAGCTCCTCTGCCATGGTTTCTCCCTCGATGAGTGGCACAGATGCTTCAACAAACGCTTCCATAACATCAAAGCTACCGGTCTCATTCGCAGTCTTGATGATAGGCTGGAATACCAGTGAATTGTTTGCTGAGTGATCAGAAACCAGTGTGCCGGCAGGTACTGCTGCACCGTCTGGGATAACGCCTAACTGCCAGTCATCGAAGGTCGCGTCTGAAGATTCATCACGATACTCACCACCAAACGCAAACAGGATTGGACCATATGGCAGTTCAAACCAATCTGCCGTATCACCGGCAATAGAGCCACTGATCACGAACTGTTCTATCTCAATCTTGGAGCGGCTGTCAGCCGTGACCCAATCTACCGCTTCCTGAGTGATACCGGTTTTTCCTGCCCAGATGTTTAATGGAACACAGCTGCCGTCACCCGGTGTAAATGAGTAGTAACCTGGGTCATAAACCGGAATATCGAACGGCGTCGTGATCTGGCCAACAGTAGGGTCAACGTTAACACGACAGTCTGCCGCACCTGTTGAAGGATTAACGACAGCATCGATGGCAGAGAAGAAACGGTCGGCGATAATCAGGTTTTCATTACCTTTACCTTCACGCACAAACCGACCGTAGTTAACGCTCAGTTCATATTCCCAGTCGTTATCCAGATATCCCTCAATACCGACAACGCCGCGAATGGTTTCACGTTCTTGCTTTATCGTACCTGCACCGATGCCAATCGGGTCTACCGTGATCGCAACACCGCCAATCTGGTTTGCCAGCGGCTGGATGAACGCAGGCAGGAACGGGTTGTCTGCTGCACCAAACAGGAGGTCCCAGTACGAAGTAGGTTGAGATTCGTTCTGTGCTTCCTGCATTACCCACTTAAATTCAGCAAACGCCGTCATGCTGTCAGTCACGTCATAGCTACTGATCAGGTTTAGCGCCAGCTTTTCATTAGGCTGAATGATGTAGCCATTCTGCTGCTGCAGTGTATTGTATGAATCACCGCCGAAGCCCTGGAAGTTACCTGACACCAGACCATCGCGAATAGGACGATAGGTACCATTTTCGGTTACGTTCCAGCAGCCACCCAAAACACCGAAAGAGGCGGCACCAAATACTGAGTTATAGCCGGAGAAGGAATCCAGACAGTCTGGCACGCCGTTGCCATCAAGGTCGATGTTTGTCTCAGGATCAAAGCCTGCAAACGAATATGGGTTACCGGGAATGATATAACCGTACCCTGACGTAAATGGGAAGGTTCTGTATGGCAGTACCGCACTTGGTGCCGCTGTTGCAGCACGTTCGAATAACGCCAGCTCTTCTGCGGTCAGGTTCGGCGCGGTACCAAAGGTTGCCGTGTAGTCGGCAATGAAATCATCTACGCTTGGGATCGACAAGCCGAAGTTAAACAGCCCGGTATTACCGTAATTGTAGAACTGCGAAAGGTTCGGTGTTGATGCACCTATATCACCCTGCTGAAAACGAAGCGCCGGGTTAGTCCAGTCACGAGCAGAGCCGATCGCTAATCCATTTTCACGCTCATAAACCTGCAGCCCCTCATCCTTTTGGTACTCAGCAGCGATAGCGATATTGCCCTTGTCATCGTCGAAGTTCACGCCATACACAGCAGACAGAGTGTACTGTTCGGCATCACCTTCTGAAGACGAGCCGACCATCGCATCGAATTCGAAACCCTCAAAGTCATCTTTCATAATGAAGTTAACCACACCGGTTACAGCGTCTGCACCATAAACGGCTGATGCACCACCGGTGAGCACTTCAACTGACTTGATCAGTTTGAGTGGAATGGAGCCTACATCAACTGCAGCAGAGCCTTGAACCCCGCCAACGTGACGACGACCGTTTACCAAAGTCAGGGTACGTGCGGCGCCTAATCCACGCAGGTTTAATACGTTGGTTCCCACAGCTGCGCCATCATCCACGGAGCTTTCCGCCGTCGTAGAAGAGAACAAGGCAGGAATATCGTTTACCACGTCGGTAATTGAAAACTCACCGGACGCCTGAATATCTTCAGCGCTAACCGACTGTACCGGAGAGGGTGCGGCCAGGTTTGCGTCACGTGCGATGCGCGAACCTGTAACAACGACACGCTCTACGCTTTCTTCTTCAGCTGCTTGTTCCTGTGCCTGCAGGGGGCCTGCAGCAAAAGTCGAAGCGACAGCCAGACCAATGGCTGAGAGCTTCCAAGCATGGGGTTTATATTTATTCATATGTGCTCCTGAGAATGATGTGTGCTTTCCTCACATCATAATACTCAGCACATTTTGTGCCGTTATCAAGGCAAAAATACGAGAAATTAGGACAGTTTGACTAATTTTAGTGAATATCCATGCAGTTTATCCGCGTTTAACTGTAAAAAAGAGAGACTTTATAAAGTTGATCATGCATTTAGCCATTCCCATTCATCACAGAATGACCGCTTTTAGCCCCTTCAAGACAACCTTTGATCACTTGTGGTGCAACACATGTCGATTTTGCACCCTTCCGAGGCTGAATATTTATTCACTTAAATTTTGAATGCAAAAAATTTAGATATTTTTGGAAGATGGAGGGGCAATGAGGTTTTTGGCGCATGAAGAAGGGCGCACTCACTGTAAAAATTGAAGCTGTTGCTGCTGCACGGCCTCTATTCGCCGTTAAAAGTTGATTAGATTTGGAGCGGGAAACGAGACTCGTAACCGGCCGGCGCTCCGGTCGCGACCCCTTGGGGTCTTAGTAAACATTTAGAGCGCATTCACTGTAAAAATTGAAGCGGTTGCTGCTGCGCAGCCTGTTCTTGAATTTTTAAGTGAACGTTTGGAGCGGGAAACGAGACTCGAACTCGCGACCCCAACCTTGGCAAGGTTGTGCTCTACCAACTGAGCTATTCCCGCATTGTGTGGTGTTTGGTTGCTCTTTCATTTAAGAGCTCATTCACTGTAAAAATTGAAGCAGTTGCTGCTGCGCAGCCTGTTCTCGAATTTTTAAGTGAACGTTTGGAGCGGGAAACGAGACTCGAACTCGCGACCCCAACCTTGGCAAGGTTGTGCTCTACCAACTGAGCTATTCCCGCGTACTTTCTTTTTTGTGGGTGTTTGTTGACCCGTCCATGATGATCGGCACCCAGCTCGGTCTTGCACGCTTCAACTGAAGCGGGTGCGCATTTTACAAAAATATCGTTGATGCGCAAGCGCTATTTTTGATTTTTATGAAGATTGGTGCAGATTGCCGCCTCCGCGGCAATTACAAAACTAAACAAGCGGCAATGACAAACTAATGGGGCCATCAAATTTTAAACACGTGCTCACGGTAATACTGCATTTCCTGAATAGATTCACGAATATCATCAAGAGCCAGATGCACGCCTTTTTTAGTGAAGCCGTTCAATACCTCCGGTTTCCAACGCTTCGCCATCTCTTTTATGGTACTCACATCGACATTGCGGTAGTGAAAGAACGCTTCAAGTTCTGGCATATACTTGACCAAGAATCGTCTGTCCTGACCGATGGTATTGCCACACAGCGGTGACTTACCTGCTTCCACATATTGTGACAAGAAGGCGATGGTTTTCTGTGTTGCACTTTCCAGCGTTTCCTCACTTTCTCTGCAGCGCGCAGTTAAACCACTTGCGCCATGGGTTTTAATACACCACTCGTCCATATTGTCGAGAATCTCGTCTGGCTGATAAATAGCTAACACCGGACCTTCAGCCAAAACATTAAGATTTTTGTCCGTCACTATGCTGGCGATTTCGAGTACCACGCAGGTTTCTGGATCCAGCCCGGTCATCTCCATATCTATCCACACAAGATTTTCATTATCTATGGCCATTTATCGCTCTCCTGACAGCGCATAAGCTAGTTTTATTTGCCGTTTCAATTCGCCAATATGTGCTTGAGAAGGTACCATGTAAGTCATTCACACGCCAATACGCAAAAGACAACCAAAACTCGTGGCGAAACGACCTAAACTGACAAAAAATCAGCGGCGCAAAGTATCAGAAAACCGTGCCAAACGATTAAGTGCAAAACAAGACGAGCTAAAAGATTCTCAGCTCGGCGATATGCAGAATGGAACGGTAGTCGGCAGGTTCGGCAAACACGCTGATGTGGAGAGCCAGGAAGGCACTGTGCACCGTTGTTTTATTCGTCGTACAATCGATTCAGTCGTGTGCGGCGACCACGTACAATTCAGACCCGGCATCACCGACGAACAGACCGGCGGCGTCATCGAGGCAGTGCACGACCGCAATTCCGTATTAACCCGTCCTGACTTTTATGATGGCATTAAACCCATCGCAGCAAATATTGATCAAATCATTGTTGTCAGCGCTGTGGTACCAGAACTGTCAACCAATATCATCGACCGCTATCTGGTTGCTGCCGAAGATGTCGAAATCCAGCCTATTCTGGTGTTAAACAAAGTGGAATTATTGGATAGCGATGCTCGCACATACGTCGAGCAGGCACTACAGGTCTATCAGGATATAGGCTATAAGGTGATTTACACCAGTTGTAAGAGTGGTGAAGGTATCAATGAACTAAGTGCCCAGCTTAAGGACAATATCAGTATCTTCGTTGGCCAGTCAGGCGTCGGAAAATCCAGCTTGGTGAATCAATTACTGCCAGAAGCAGAAGAAGCTGTGGGAGAAATTTCTGCCAACTCAGGGCTGGGGCAGCACACCACGACCAGTGCCAAACTGCTACATTTCGCCAAGGGCGGCGATTTAATCGATTCGCCTGGGATCCGCGAATTTAGTCTTTGGCATTTATCCAAAGAACGAGTGACCTGGTGTTTCAAAGAGTTCAGAGACTACCTTGGCGGCTGTAAATTCCGCGACTGTAAACATATCGACGACCCCGGCTGTATTATCCGCGAAGCGGTAGAAAACGGTGATGTCGACGAGCAGCGTTACTTCAGCTATCTGCGCATTGTGGAAAGTATGGACGAAAAAAGACCAGCATATTCCAAACCGACATGAACAGGCGTTATTCACCTGAGCATGGTTTAGGGTACAATCCGCGCCGACACTATTTTTCCGGAGCTTACATTGATTGATTGGTTAAAGGTAAAAACCCAGTACATTCTGCCTAAACATTTGCTTTCCCGAGCCGTAGGCGGACTGGCTTCTGCGCAGGCAGGTTGGCTGACAACCAGCTTGATTAAGGTATTTATCAAGCATTTTGATGTCGATATGTCCGAAGCGGTACTGGAAAAACCAGAAGATTTCGCCACGTTTAATGACTTTTTTACCCGCGAACTCAAGCCCGGTATTCGCCCTGTTGTGGTGCCCCCAGAGCAACTCGCGCATCCGGTTGACGGTACGGTCAGCCAGGCGGGCGACATCCGCTATGATTCCGTCTTCCAGGCCAAGGGACATGACTACAGTCTAACCGCATTGCTGGGCGGTAGACCCGATATCGCCGAGCCATTTAAGGACGGCAAATTTGCCACCATTTATCTGTCCCCTCGTGACTATCATCGTATTCACATTCCGTGTGACGCCACCCTGACTGATATGCTGTACGTGCCCGGTGAGTTATTTTCAGTCAACCCGCTAACCACCAAGAACGTGCCAGGCCTGTTCGCCCGCAATGAGCGCGTCGTCGCCATATTTGAAACGCAACATGGCAAGATGGCCATGGTCCTGGTAGGCGCAACCATCGTAGCCAGTATCGTTACCGCCTGGGAAGGTACGGTAACGCCACCAGTTGGAAAATCAGTACAACACTGGACCTATCCACGCGACGGTGAAAACGCTGTCACCCTAAAGCGTGCAGAGGAGATGGGTATGTTTAAGTTAGGCTCAACCGTCATTTTGTGCTTCGAGCCTGGCATGATCGACTTCAATGATGTTGAGGCCGGTATGACCACCAGATTAGGTGAACACCTGGCTACTTTCCAAACGATGGCTAACGACTAGGCTGTCAGCGACCTTGGATCCTGTAAAGCGCAGCCTGGTATCCCTGCACATCACCATGATGCTACTGGGCGCAACCGGGCTGTTTTCTATTCTCATTCCACTTTCTGCCACCGATATCACCTTTGCTCGTTCGGTGTTTGCCTGTGTTTGCCTGATCATCTTCGTTAAACTGACGGGCGGCTCGTTACGATTACAAAGCACTAAAGACTATGGGGTAGCCTTGCTGCTGGGCGTGATCATGGCGGTGCACTGGATCACTTATTTTGCCGGCATGCAGTATGCGGGGGTGTCAGTCGGCATGATTGCGCTGTTTACCTTCCCCGTTATTACCGTGTTTCTGGAGCCGTTTTTCGAAAAGATCACACTGCACTGGCAGGATATCGCCAGTGCCATCACTGTGTTGATAGGCATTTATCTGATTGTTCCAAGTACATCCCTACAAAACGACGTCACTCTTGGTGTACTTATTGGGGTTGGCTCGGCATTTTTGTACTCAGTACGCAATCTGCTACACCGCAAGCTTTTCTCTCACCATGGTGGTGCAAAAGCCATGGCTTATCAGACATTAGTGATAAGCGTTTGTCTGGTATTGTTTATCTCCGATGATCTAAAAGGCGCGTCGACCTCAACACTATGGATGTTGTGTCTGCTTGGTACTTTATTCACCGCATTACCTCACGCGTTGATCGCTACCAGTCTGAAATACTTAAGAGTAAAAACCTTTTCTCTGGTTGCCTGCATGCAGCCATTTTACGGTGTTATCTTTGCGGTCATACTGTTGAATGAATCGCCGACCTGGCAGACCCTGGTAGGCGGCGTGCTGGTCGTTTCCGCTGCCGTCTATGAGACGATTAACGCACACCGGCAGCGTCCGCAGTCATGAAAATCTTTGCGCACAGAGGCGTCAGTGCACTGGCTCCTGAAAATACCATGAAAGCATTCCAGCTTGCGCTGGATCACGGTGCCGACGGCATTGAGTTTGACGTTTTTCAACATGCTAGCGATTTCATTGTGATCCATGACCAATGGCTGGAGAGAACGACAACGGGCACTGGAAGTATCTACCAGCTATCTCCACAACAGCTTAAGAAGCTGGATGCGGGTGAGGGACAGGACATCCCCTACGTCGAACAGCTCGTTGGGCTGGTTGGCGGCCGCTGTGAATTGAATTTCGAACTGAAGGGTCTGCATGATCACCGGCAATTTTGCACATTACTGGACTGGGCATTGACCCAGGGCTTTACTGAAAAACAGTTACTGGTGTCGTCGTTTAACCATCACTGGTTATTCAGGATCAAGCAACACCGACCGCAGACCCGGATCGCGGCTTTGATCGCCCATTACCCACTTGATTTCACTGCCGAGGCACAGCGTCTTGGCGCGCAGAATATTCACATTGACATCAACGTCGTCGACCATGCTCTTGTTGAAGATGCGCATCGGCGCAACATGGGTGTATTGGTTTATACGGTAGACAGGGCCGAAACCTTACGTCAGTTGGCAAGCTGGGGCGTTGATGGCGTATTCAGTAACAACCCACTGCAGGCGCGCGCCTATCTGGATTCTCAGCTCGTGTAGCTTGGCAGGCTATGCGCTCTGGCAGGCCTCATTGCAGCCGTGGCAAGACTGGCAAAGCCGGATATTCATGACGTGTGCTGCAATAATCAAAAATGCACCTGCAGCGATGGTGAACGGTTCGTAGGCTTCACCAAAAATATCTTTGTTCCAGTACACCAGTCCCCCAAGGGCGAGAGAATAAACAGGATAAAGCTGACGGTGGTATTTGAAAAACCCGACGAATAGTGCCCAGAAACCTATTAGCATGGACAGACTGAGAATCGTGCGTTCAAACCAGTCCTGAGCAAACACTGAGGCGCCAATGATAGGCATTATTGGCAGCAAAACGGGCAGCGCAAGGCAATGCACGGCGCACAGACCAGAGGTCCAGATGCCGATACGATCAATCAGGTTGTTGTCGGTTTGATTGCTCATGTCTATGCCGCCACGAAAAGGAACGTTATAATATAACATTTAACGTGCGACGCAAGCGCAAAGTGATGTTATTGCCGAGAAATTGAACGGTAATTTATTGTGGTGCAGAAAGTCTGGATTGATTTGCCACCTGATAGGGACGAGTAACGTCATCCTGTAAATCAAGGTAGTCGCTGATGTTCACCAGAGTGACGTTCTGATCTGACAATGATGCCAATTCTTCCATAAGAATGTTCACCGTCTGCGGATAGGGATGACCAATGCCCAACGCAGAGCCGTATTTCTTCGCTCTGTTAACCAGGGTTCTAACCTGCTCGCGAATACGTGCTTCATCTCTGTGGTGGTCCAGAAACACATGGCGACGCGCATTAGGCACGCCATAGGCATCCGCAATTGACTGTGCTTTGGTGTAGCGGGTAGTGCGGCTGTCAACAAACACCAGTCCGTTTCGCTTTAGCACATCCATCGTAATGGACATGGGCAGCGTGAGCTGCGTAAGTTTGCTGCCCATATGGTTGTTCAGGCCAATAGCATTAGGCACACTGGCCAGCGCTGACTCAATGGTCATTTGCACATGCTCGGCATCCATCTCTGCGGTTAACGCTCCTGGTCCTAGACGTCTTCCACGCAGTGATTCCATCGGCATATGCAGCATGACCTCACGGTTCTGCATCGCGGCTTCACGGGCAAATCGCGTTGAATATGGGGCGTGAGGAAGGATAGAAAAAGTAATCTCGACTGGCAGTGAGAAGGCCTTGTGGTCTTCCAGACCATTACCCATATCATCAATGATGATCGCGACTTCAGCAGCACGCAAGGGGGCGACCAGAAGACAGACGAGCAGGATTAAACGTGCAATATGGATAACAACCATGTTAACGGGGTTCTTGTTATTTGTACGAGAGGATATCAACAGCAGAGGCTGAATGGCAGTGTTTTCTGGCACACAATGTTATACGTTGAGGTACGCAAAAATCCCAAGAATTTTCTATCGACCAATCCAGCTGCTGGGGTTGAGCGCTTTACCTTTATGACGGATCTCAAAATATAAGCTTGGACCATCCTGCCCGCCGCTCTGACCAACCAGTGCAATGGTTTCACCACCACGGACAACGTCTCCTGCCGACTTAAGCAGTGCCTGATTATGTCCATATAAGCTCATATACCCCTCACCGTGGTCCAGTACGGTAACCAGTCCAAAGCCTTTTACCCAGTCAGCATATAATACCCGTCCCTGATGCACAGCACGCACCGGACTCCCTTCACGGCCACTGATTAATACGCCTTTCCAGCGCACTTGTCCTTGCCGGCGCTTGCCGAAAAGACGTTGCATACGTCCGTCAGTCGGGTTGATCAAGTCACCTTTAACACTCGCCAGGCCATCCAGTGGTTGCGTCGACGCATCTGCCAGTTCAGCCTGACGCTGTGCTTCTTCGATTGCACTGATCAACGCCTGTTCGTTGGCTTGTAGCCTCTCTACCTGCGATGTCGCTGAGGCAATTTTACTATTTAACTGGTTCAGGGTGGCTTGCCTGGTGACTTGCTGCTGTTGCAACGCGTTTTGCTGCTGTCGCTGCTGCGCTTCAAGTTCAGCCAGTTCAAGCTGCTTTTTGGCGAGCGAATCGGCAACATTCTGGATTTGCGTGACTAATTGGCGATGCTTTGCTATCTCTTCTGCACGGGCCTGGTTGAGATATTGATAATAGGTAATAAGACGCTCAAACTTTCCGGCTTGTTCCTGATTAAGAAGCATTTTCGCGTAATCGTGTCGTCCATTTATGTAAGCACTGCGCAGCTGACTTGCCAGTGCGCCCTGCTGTGCGCGTTGTAGCTCGATAAGCTCCTGCTGCTGTTTTTGCAAGCTGTCAAGCTGCTGCTGATTACTGCTCAGTGACTCCCTTGTTTTGTTTAATGCTGTGACGATGCGCGCGATATCAAGTTCGGCTTGTTTTAACTGCTGTTCCAGTTCATTAGCCGTCGACTGTTGATTGGCAATTTCCTGCTGCTTGGCCCTGATCTGCTGCTGTAATTGCTCCAGACGATCTTGTTCAGATTGTTGAGCCATGCCTGCAGGCGCAAGCAAGATGGCGAGCATAAAGCCCGCTATGGCAGGGAAAAAACCTTGTCGCATCATACGTCTCAACGCATTACTTCAACGTCATTATGGGTTTACCTGTCATTTCTTCAGGCTGGGGCATACCCAGCAGATGCAACATGGTGGGCGCGACATCACTGAGCACGCCGCCGGAGCGAGCTGTGGCATCGCGACCAAAATAGATAAATGGCACCGGATCGCTGGTATGGGCAGTATGCGCCTGACCTGACTGTTCATCGACCATCTTTTCAGCATTACCATGATCGGCGGTGATCAGACATTCGCCCCCTACTTCTTTTAATGCGTCAATCACACGCCCGATTGAGCGATCGACGGCTTCGCAAGCCTTCACCGCGGCATCGTAATTACCGGTATGTCCAACCATGTCGCCGTTTGGATAATTGCAGATGATGACATCAAACTCGCCTGACTTTATTGCCTTCACTAACTCATCAGTCAGTTGCTCGGAATTCATTTCCGGCTGTAAATCATAGGTCGCCACATCTGGCGACGGCACTAAAACGCGCTTTTCACCTTCAAATTCCTGCTCTCGGCCACCGCTGTAAAAGAAGGTCACGTGGGCATATTTCTCAGTCTCGGAGATGCGTAACTGCGTTTTGTTATGTTTAGCCAGCCACTCGCCCATCACGTTATGTAAGGCTTCGGGCGGAAAGGCAACAGGTGCGTCGATGTCGGCCGAAAATTCCGTCAGCATCACAAAGCCACTCAGTTCAGGCTGGCTGCTGCGGCTAAAGCCATCAAAGTTTTTGTCAGTAAATGCCTGACTCAGCTCTCTGGCGCGATCAGCACGGAAATTCATAAAGATCACAGTGTCATTATCCTTAATCACACCGGGTTCACCAATCACCGTTGGTTTAACAAACTCATCGTTCTCGTCCCGCTCATAGGCTGCATGCAGTCCCTCAAGTGCAGACTCAGCAGTGAAGTCGGCTTTGCCTTGCGTCAGCAGGTCGTACGCTTGCTGGACCCTGTCCCAGCGCTTATCTCTGTCCATGGCAAAATAGCGCCCTACCAGCGAGGCGATTTTACCCACACCCAACTCGGCAAACAGCTCATCGGCTTTTTTGAGCGAGTCCTCCGCGCTGCGTGGAGGTGTATCCCGTCCATCTAAAAATGCGTGAAGATAGACGCTTTTTGCACCTCGTTGCGCAGCCATTTTCAATGCGGCAAAGATATGTTCCTCATGGCTATGTACACCGCCCGGCGACATCAGCCCCATCACATGAACGGCGCCATCTTTGGCAACGGCGTTATCGATATTGTCTGCCAGCACCTGATTATCAAAAAAGTCGCCGTCTTTTATAGATTTGGTAATGCGGGTGAAGTCCTGATATACCACTCGACCTGCACCGAGGTTCACATGACCCACTTCAGAGTTACCCATTTGTCCGTCTGGTAAACCAACGTCGGCGCCTGAGCCAGATATCAGTGTGTTGGGATAATGCTTAACCAGTTCGTCTAACACAGGCGTGTTTGCGTTGGCAATGGCGTTATTTTTGGTGTCTTCCCGATATCCCCAACCATCAAGAATAATTAACGCTAGCGGTGTCTTAGCCTCGCTCATAGTAGCTCCGTAGTAGATTTGCTTTCTGGTGAAGTCTCGCCATGCCGTGACGCGCTATTTCAGCGTCATACAGCTAGCGACCAGAACTGAATATTTTGTGAACAATGGTTTTGATTTTATCGTGTCACAGGTGTAAGAACCAGTGGCGAAAAAACAATAAGTTATGCAATTGTTCGGCATCCAGCCAAGCCTAGCGCTGGTTTCTGCACAAAATTTCTATATACTTTGCGGTCGTTTTTAACTTGTCCACCACTGTCGAGGCGTTGTTACATGGATCAGCTGGTCGAATTTATCGGCAATCATTACATCCTTTCAGGCATCTGGATGGCATTGTTCGTTATGCTGGTTTACAGCTTTGTGAACGCCACCTTTTCGCCAGTTAAGATGCTAAGCACACAGGATGCTACTCTGTTAATGAATCGGGAGGACGCCGTCGTACTTGATACGCGCCCCTTAGCAGATTTTAATAAAGGTCATATCCTGGGCGCTCGTCAGATCCCCGCTGAGCAATTGAATCAAGGTGATTTTCAAAAGCTTGAAAAATTCAAATCCACACCCATTATCGTGGTATGTGCGATGGGCATGAATGCCAAACGCACAGCCTTGCAGATGCTCAAAGCGGGTTTTAGCAATGTGTCAGTGCTGCAAGGCGGAATGGGTGCCTGGACGGGCGCGGGACTGCCAGTTAAAAAGAAATAGCCAGGTCAATACAACATGAGCCAAGTTGAAATCTACACGACGGGATACTGTCCCTACTGTCATCGCGCAAAAGCGTTGTTACAGAAAAAAGGCATCAGCTTCGACGAATACCCTGTCGACCAACAGCCGGCACTGCGTGAAGAGATGATCCAACGTGCTAACGGCGGATACACCGTTCCCCAAATATTCATCGACGGCCAACATATCGGTGGCTGTGATGATATGTACGCGCTCGAGGCTCAGGGCAAGTTAGACCCATTATTGAACGCGAACAATTAGGCCATTCAGCATCAGATTCGCGCAACTGTAAAACATTAATTAAATAGATCTAGGAAAAATCATGGCAGAAGAAAATCAGGCAAACGGCGCAGCAGGTGCCGAGCAGCAGGCGCAGACTAAAACTCCGTTTGCTATTCAGCGTATTTACACTAAAGACATTTCATTTGAAACGCCTAATTCACCGGCCGTTTTCACTAAAGAATGGAAGCCTGAAGTTAAGCTGGATATCGATACGCGCACTAACACCTTAGAACCCAACCTGTACGAAGTGATTTTATCGATTACCGTAACAGCTAAACTCGGTGATGAGACGGCGTTCCTGTGTGAGGTACAGCAAGCCGGTATCTTTGCAATCGGTGAGATGCCAGAGCAGAATAAAGCTCACATGTTAGGTTCATTCTGCCCTAATACGCTTTTCCCTTACGCCCGTGAAACCGTGGCCAGTCTGGTCAATCGTGGTACATTCCCGCCGCTGAATCTGGCGCCAGTTAACTTTGATGCCATCTATGCGGCTTACGTGCAGAAGCGCGCTGAAGCAGAGCAAAACCAGCAGCAAAGTGCACCACAGCTGGACGCGTAAGCTAAATGGCCAGGTCGGTAACGGTTCTGGGAGCGGGGTCGTATGGCACCGCTTTAGCATTTTGTCTGGCGCGAAACGGCATAGCGACGTATTTATGGGGGCGTGATGCCTCGCACATGAAGCAGCTTGCAGATAGCCGGCAAAACACCCGTTATCTGCCTGGCGCTTACTTCCCTGACGATTTACATGTCGAGGCCTCTCTGCCCGATGCCATATCGCGCAGCACTGATATTTTAGTCGTAGTCCCTAGCCACGCATTTCGTCCTACGCTCGAATCCATCAAGCCTCTGTTAACAGAGCAACATCGTCTGATATGGGCGACCAAAGGACTGGAGCCAGGAACCGGCCGCTTGTTATATGAAGTCGCCAGAGAGATCCTGGGCGACAACATCCCGATGGCAGTGCTATCAGGACCTACTTTTGCCAAAGAAATGGTCGCGGGATTGCCTACTGCTATTTCACTGTCATCAACCGATGAAAATCTGGCGTCTGAATTTGCCGATAAGCTGCATTGCGCTCGCTCGTTCCGTGTTTACCGCAATAACGATTTCATTGGCGTACAGTTAGGTGGCGCGATTAAAAACGTGATTGCCATCGGCGCAGGCTTGGCAGATGGACTTGGATTCGGAGCCAATGCACGCACCGCGCTGATCACTCGAGGTCTGGCAGAAATGACGCGGCTCGGTGTGCAAATGGGCGCTGTTAAGGACACCTTTATGGGCATGGCCGGACTTGGCGATCTGGTTCTTACTTGCACCGATAATCAGTCCCGAAACCGACGCTTTGGTCTGGCACTTGGCGAAGGCATGGACGTTGAAGAAGCCATGCAAAGTATCGGGCAGGTTGTAGAAGGGTATCGCAATACCGAAGAGGTTCATCTGCTCGCGCAGCGTGCACACGTTGAGATGCCTATTTGCGAGCAAATTTACCAAGTACTTTACGAAGGTAAAGCCGCTGTCGATGCTGCCTATGCATTGCTTGGCAGAGAACAGAAAGACGAATCTGAATAATCTTTTTTATTAGTGCGGTTTAAGACGCAAACCATTTTGCGCTATGTTGTATATAAAACGCAGATAAGCGATAAGGTTTTGCTGGTGTATGTAGTATGAACATCCCAGATTCGTTTTATATGCACGGTGTGTACTTAACCATCATCGTGTCCATCTCCCTTTTCGTATACGCGATATTTTCATTGCGTAAAGTCGGCACGGTAGCAATCAATACGTCCGTGTATTACCTGTATTTTGTGACGGGTGTGGCCGGTTGGGTGTTTCTTTGGCTGACACAAAATCTGACCGACAATATCTTTTTATCCATCAATGCTCCGGCATTTTATTTTTCCAGCATACTGTTATTTTTCGCCACCTCTAATGCGCACTGGCGTTCTGCCTCTGGGTTTTATGCGATTTTGCTCTACATCGTGGCGGCACTGTTAACGTTATTTTTTCAAGATGAACTGACCCAGCTTACTGTCGCATCGCTTTTCACAGTAATTATCTATGTTTCTATCGCCATCATTTGCCTAAAGCGGGAACGCCGTTCGCATAATAAAGGGGATGGGATAATTGGTATTGCTGCCGTCATCGAAGCGTTATGTGGCTTCATAGCATTGCTTTTGTTAATAAACCAACGCGATGCGAGTAATGCCTTAGGCGTTTTGTTTATCGCCTCATCGGCCGGCTTTATCGTCGTGGGTATTGGTTTTATGACCACTATCATGATCAGTGAGCATAGGAAGCTGGCCCTGTTATCGACCCGTGATCCCCTGACTGAACTGTTTAACCGTCGTGGTCTTGACCAGTCTCTGGCATTGATTGTGCCCTCACTCAAACGAAACAAGCAGCCGCTCAGTGCCATCGCAATTGATATCGACCATTTCAAAGCCTTAAACGATCAGTATGGGCATGATGGCGGCGATGTCGTTCTCATCAGGATTGCACAACTTATGCAATCGCTGGCCAGAGCGAGCGACGCATGTTGTCGACTAGGTGGTGAAGAGTTTATTGTGCTGCTGCCGAATACGGAGCATCAGGAAGCGCTGGCGATAGCGGAGAGATTGCGTGCTGAAATCGCTACGTTAACGGTCGAATTTGATAAACATATCATCAGCTTCACAGCCAGCTTCGGTGTGGCAACCCAGTATGACGATCTGCAGTACGAACAACTTTTCAAACAGGCCGACAAAGCACTGTACATGGCCAAAGAATCAGGTCGGAACTTAGTCAAAAGCTTCAACTAAGCCTCGCTGGGTTTACACCGCCCCGTCAAAATTCAACTGACGCCACGCTTCGTAGACAAACACTGAAACAGCATTGGACAAATTCATGCTTCTTGAGCCAGGTTTCATCGGGATGCGCAGCCACTGTGAGGATGGCACGGTTTTCATCACATTATCCGGTAAACCGCGAGTCTCGGGTCCAAACAACAAGGCATCTCCTGCCTGAAAGCCCGCCTGAGTATAGTTGTTCTGTCCTGACGTTTCGCACATAAATAATCGCGCAGGCTTTGCTGCATCAATATAGTCATCCAGCGACGCGTGGCGCTGAACGTTGGCGAACTCATGATAATCCAGTCCGGCACGGCGCACTTTTTTATCATCCCAGTCAAACCCTAAGGGCTCAATCAAATGCAATGTAAACCCGGTATTCGCACAAAGGCGGATAATATTGCCTGTATTTGGCGGGATTTCAGGTTGATATAAAACGATATCCAGCATGGCGGTGTCGTGACATTGAAAGGCGCCAGAGTGTACTGATAAGTGCGTTCGTGAATCAATGTTTATATAGCGTTCTAGATGAAAGGACAGACAATGTGACCAGTTAATCATTTAGTTACTGTATTGATTCAGCAAGCTATAAAGCATATTCATATCTACGGGTTTGCCTAAATGGCTCGCGAATCCTTGTTTCACATACTCAGCAATGTCTTCTGGCATAACATTGGCTGTGAGCGCTATTACGGGTATATGCTTTTTCATCATCTTAATTTGTTGCTGCGCCTGCACGCCGTCCATTTCAGGCATATGGATATCCATTAAAATTAAATCGAAGTCTTCTTTGCTGATAGCATCGACTGCATGCTTACCGTTGTCTACTAGTGTGATGTTGGCCTGCGTGGGCTCTAGCATGCTTTGTATGACCACTTGATTGATGTGATTATCTTCCGCAATAAGTATTTTTTTACCGCGCATAATGGGTGCAGACAATCCAGCATTTATATCGTGCTTTGGACTAACAGGCGTTTGTTCCAGAGGCAATATGACCGTTATCGTCGTGCCTTTGCCCTCAACGCTATGCAAATGCAATTGCCCCTTCATCATCTCCACCAAGCTGTAGGTAATCGACATTCCCAAGCCTGTACCACCATATTTGCGAGTCGTTGACGTATCCGCCTGTGAAAACCTTTCAAATATTCGTCTTTGTGCTTCCTCGCTCATGCCAATGCCAGAATCAATGACCCTGATACAGATCGCTCTACTATCATTTTGCTCGTGGAAACCCACCTCAATTGTTACCCCGCCTTTATTAGTAAACTTGACTGCATTAGATGCCAGATTGAGGAGTATTTGTTTGACTCGAACAATATCCCCGATAAACCCATCAACGAAGTCATCCGCGATTACCGTACTGAAGCTTATTCCTTTATTGTTAACTAATGCGTTCAAGTCATATTCCACAGAATTGACTATCTCGGTTAAGGAGAATGCTGCAGATTCAAGGCTGAGCTTATTTGATTCAATTTTTGAATAATCCAGGATATCGTTGAGGATAGTGAGCAAACTTTGCGCAGAGAAAACTGCGTTATTAAGAATGGTTCTAAGATTCTCATCTAGCTCAGCGTTTTTGAGCAGTTGCAGTCCTCCCAATATGGCGTTCATAGGTGTCCGAATTTCGTGACTCATATTTGCCAAGAAATCACCTTTCGCCTTTGTTAAAGCTTCTGCTCTTAGTTTCGCCTGTCTGAGGACTTCCAAATTTCTGACTCTATCGGTGATATCGTAATTCACACCGATTACCTTTACAACTGCACCTGCTTTGTCCGTAATGACAGTTGCATTGGCCTTTATATTTTTAATAGCACCATCAGGTCCTATTACGCGGAAATCAGTATCGTAAGAACTCTTCTCTGCAATCGCTAGATTTAACAATGACTTTGCTTTTTCGATGTCTTCGGGATGTATACTAGCTTCCCATGCTTCGAAGGCACCTGAAAACTGGCCTTCAGAAACACCATAGAGGAGATACATCCATTTATCCCATATCAAGTCATTCGTTACTAAGTCCCATTCCCATACACCCATACCGATGGAATCATGGGCGAGTTGCAGGCGCACTGAGCCCGCCTCCGCATTTTCTCGCGCGACAGTAAGTTGATGCTCAACCTCTTTCTGTCGGGATATATCTTGAAACACACCAAATAATCGAACACACTCACCGTCAACGAACTCAGGTTTGCCGAGCGCTCTTACCCATATTTCGCGACCCGTCGCGGTGACAAGCTCCAGCTCTAAGTCCCAGGGCGTTCCATTACTGATGCCTAACTCAACTGCTTCAGTTATACGTCTGCGGCTTTCTCCTTCTTTATAGAAATTAATCCCAGTTTCCAGAGTCGGCTGATAGTCGTTAGGGACCTCATGAATGCGTTTTGTCTCAGGGCTCCATGTTACTGTTTGTGCGATCAGATCAACTTCCCAAGTACCAATATTGGCGGTTCTCTCCAGGTCATCTAATAATAATGCTTGCTTCTTAAATGCTAATTTCTGCTGTGTCTCTTTATCTACACGTTCTAGTTCTTGCTCTTTCAATGCCGAAACATCAGTGTGTGCTCCTAGCATCCGAATAGGTTTACCATTTTCATCCCTGATTGCCATACCCCGACAACGTATCCACACGGTTCTCCCCGAACTATGTGTATACCTGACAATTTGGTCATAAGGATATGTTGGATCAGCGCAGTGTTTTTCAAAGTTTTCGACCGCGAGTTTGAGGTCATCCTGATTGATAATCTCTTGCCATTCAGATGCAAGATGCTGCTTCGAGGAAGGGTCATAACCCAGGGTGGTCCAGAACTTGGCACTCATCCATTCGTGTTCAGGATTTTCCAAATCCCAAAACCACAAACCATCTAAAGAGGAGTGTTCAATAAAGTCAAAAATACGATCGTCGCTTCTTAATAATTCTCTTAATTCGAGATATAAGCGATGCTGTTCATTACCTTTAATTCGGTTCAATAGTAATACTCGCTAGCCATATTTTTTGATACGAAACAAATAACGTAATCGTGACAACCTTTGTATGAAGAATAGCAGTAAAAATAACTGTGGTTTGTTGTTACGGCACGTTGACAGTGAAAAATGTCATGATGTCTCCCAGCGCCTTATTCTTTATCTCGTCACGTTCCATCAGAATTTCATGCTCACTGTCATCGTAAATATACTTGTGCGCATTAGGCATCGCCGCCAATACCGCATTCTGACTGATATTGTGCACCACCTGATCTGCTTTTGCCTGCAGTAGCATAGTTGGCAGTGTGATGTGCTGAGCGTTGGTAAGGATGTGCTGCATGGCGTTCACAGCCGCCAGCAACCAATGTGACGTCACGCCGCCTAATTGGATGTCGGGTGAACGCTGATATTCGTCGCGGAAAATCTGGTATCTGACCTGACTTCGGGTCAGGACGTTTTGCTCAAAAGACAATGCCCTATAGCCACTTTGTCCGGGGAAATACCAGGGCGTGGATGATAGCAAACGATTGATACCAATCAGAGTATGCCCCATCGCTCTGCTCAACCAAGGCGGCAGTACCGGCTGAATACCGAACATCGGCGCACAAAAGGCAGCTTTGCAAAACATGTTGGGATGTTGAGTAAGATACATTGCGCCAATCGCACTGCCCATCGAATGACACAATAAATTCAGAGGGTGCTGACTCATGTCCTTCACGACATGACGCACAAAGTGATCAAGATCAGCAACATAATCATCAAAGTGCCGGACGAAGCCTCGATGTGGATCACTATGCATCCTGCCTGACTTACCCTGACCTCGATGGTCGAGCGCAAATACAGAAAAGCCGTTTTGGTATAGGTCGAAGATCACTTCTTTATATTTGAGCAGAGATTCGATGCGCCCGTTCGAGATCACAATATCGCCGCGTGAATTAGGATGTATTGCGCTGGCATAGTAGATTTGCACATCGTCACGGCCATTGAAATGCCCATGATTCACGTGCTGCTGCCAGAAAGGCTCAATCTCAGCCTGATATTTTGTCGGCAGCTCTGACTCCGTTGTCAGTTGCCATTGCTTGGATGTCACAGACATTGCTTACTCTCGGACCACTACAGACAGACACGTTTAATGAAACCCTGCAACATACTGGTTGTCGGTGCAACATAATCCAGTGAAATATACTCATCTGGCTGATGAGCCTGATTGATACTGCCCGGTCCAAGCACCAGCGTGTCACATCCCAGTTCATTAATATAGGGCGCTTCAGTGCTGTAATTTGCAGACGTGGCGGTAAATCCGGTCAATTGTTCTGCCAGCTCAACAATGCCGTGTTCATTCTTGCACGCAAAAGAAGGCGCTGACGGATACATAAACTCGCGGGTCAAACGATTTGGATAGCGGATCTGCACTTCAGATAATGCATCGTCGATCAGAGCCAGTGCCTCACTGTCTGACAGGCCAGGAATAGTGCGCACATCAAAATTCAGACAACAGTGGCCACATATTCTGTTTTCACCGTCACCGCCGTGAATATGCCCAAGGTTCAGCGTTGACTGTGGCACGCTGAACGCGTCATCCCGATAGTGGCTAAGTTGCTGCTTTACTTTTAGTAACTGAGTAATAGCCTGATGAATAATTTCGATGGCATTGACACCGCGTTCCGGATCAGAAGAGTGTCCGGCTTTGCCTTCCACGTTAATGGTGTGGGCCATATGGCCCTTGTGTTTATATATCGGCTTTAATTCGGTGGGCTCACCAATAATGGCCAGGTCGGGTTTTATCAGCTGTTGTTCAACAAAAAAGCGGGCGCCAGCCATGGACGTTTCTTCATCTGCAGTGGCCAACACATACAGCGGTTTTTTCAATGCGTCTACGGGAATGTCTTTTACCGCTTCGAGAATAAACGCAAAAAAGCCTTTCATATCGCAACTGCCCAGGCCGTAAAGCCGGTTGTCGGCCTGTCGCAGGGTAAATGGGTCTTGCTGCCATCGTCCTTCGTCGAACGGTACCGTGTCGCTGTGTCCGGCTAGCAATAATCCGCCTTCCCCACTACCAAGCCTGGCCAGCATATTGTATTTACCTTGTGCCGACGGCACAGGTTGAATAGTTATGTCGAATCCTGCATCAGCAAACCAGGTTGCTAGGAGATCCAGCATAGGCCGATTGGAAAGATCAATTTTTTGGTCGAAAGCACTAATGCTTGGGACACTAATAATTTGACGGTAACGTTCTATGAAATCAGGGATCCGCATAAAATCTTTAAATATATTTATTCTAATTTATTGCATATATATCCACATTAAAGGATACTAGCAAGCAACTTAACTATTAACAGCACGTCTGCATGGAGTTATTCCATTAACAGTAGCGTGTTTTGAAGATTTACACAGTATGAATTGTTGCCACATTGAAGATTTCTCCCAGCCTGGCTATGCGCATCACATCATGCGACGATGAATAACTTGACGCATGCATAGCCCGTCCTTTTCTGGTGTTGCCTAGGTACGACAGCGTATCTTTCCAGAGAAGGGCGATTTTTTCTTTTTTACGTTATAAAAGTGCTTATGAAAACCTGTGTTATTGGGGCCAGTGGCTATACCGGTGCAGAGCTGTGTCGACTGCTCGCCAACCATCCTTTATTTGAATTATCTGACGTGTACGTATCGTCTGGCAGTGCTGATGCACACAAATTGCTAAGTGATTTACACGGTCAGCTTGCAGGCACGGTTGATCTTCCCCTGCAGCCGTTGGAGGATGAAGCGCTTGCCTCGCTTGCCAATGACATGGACCTGATTTTCCTGGCTACACCTCACGAGGCCAGCCATGACTGGATGCCCGTTCTGACCTCGGGGAAGGCGAAGATACTGGATTTATCCGGTGCGTTTCGAATCAAGCATACAGAAACGTTCAAGGCATTTTATGGCTTTGACCACATGTATACCGAGCTTTTATCCAGTGCAGTGTATGGACTGGCAGACTGGCACGCCGCACAGATTGCAGATGCCAGACTCATTGCTGTACCCGGCTGCTATCCGACTGCCGCTCTGACAGCGCTTAAACCCTTATTTCAAAACGGCTTGCTGGATGACAGTGTCAGGCCGATTATCAATGCAGTATCGGGTGTCAGCGGTGCCGGGCGCAAAGCAGCACTGAGTAACAGCTTCTGTGAAGTCAGCCTACAGGCCTACGGTGTATTGCAGCATCGTCACACTCCTGAAATCGAAGCGTATCTGGGATGTCCGGTTATCTTCACGCCCCACCTTGGTAACTTCAAACGCGGCATACTCGCCACTATCACCGCCAAGCTGGCGGCAGGTATCAGTGCTAAACAGGTCAATGATGCGTACTATGAAGCCTATGCAAAGACGCCTATTGTCAGAATGCGCACGCAATTTCCCAAACTCGATGATGTAGTGGGATCACCGTATTGCGATTTACACTGGAAGTACGATCCACAGTCGAGATATCTGGTAGTAACGTCAGCGATTGATAATTTGCTTAAAGGCGCGGCGTCCCAGGCAATGCAGTGTGCCAATATTGTGGCTGGATTGCCCTCACATCAGGGATTAGTCTCCAGCAAGCAGGATGGTGCGCTATGAGTAGCAACACCCTGGTCATAAAAGTTGGCGGTGAACTGCTGCAAAAACCCGATATTGCTATCGATTTTCTACATGTCCTTGAGCAGCTCCAGCAGCGCTTTCTCATCGTGCTGGTGCACGGCGGGGGTGCACTGGTTGAAGAGTTGATGCAAAGCCTGAATTTGCCCAGTGAAAAATATCAGGGTCTTCGTATCACGCCCGACGAGCATATGAAATATATTGCCGGAGCTCTCGGTGGCACCGCAAATAAACAGCTTTGTGCACTGGCTCAACGAGCTGGGCTTAACACCGTGGGGCTATGTCTGGCCGATGGCGGCATGATTGTGAGCCATCCCTTATCGGAGCACCTGGGTGCAGTGGGCGATGCTACGCCCGCGAATGATGCCTTACCCAAATTATTACTGCAGCAAGGTTATCTGCCTGTCGTCAGTTCTATTGGGGCTGATGGCAGTGGCCGGCTACTTAACGTGAATGCCGATCAGGCTGCAACGGCACTGGCCACCTTATTGCACGCAAGACTATTTTTATTATCAAACGTCACCGGCGTGCTCGATAGTGAACAACAGCTGTGCGAGCAACTCGACCCGCAACAAGTCGACAAAATGGTTGCCGACGGGGTTATCGCAGACGGCATGCTGGTCAAAGTCAAAGCAGCACAGGATGCTGCAAACACATTAAATCAGGCGGTGACCATTGCTAGTTGGCAACAACCCTCACAGTTACTGGGATTATTGTCAGGAGATTTACCCGGGACACGTATTTTACCTTCAAATAAGGCTGCAGGAGCAACGCCATGAAACGTGACTTATTAACCTTCAGCGATTGGCACAGTGAGTCATTTAAGGCTCTTATTTCGCTGGCACAAACTATTAAAACAACGCCATTAGCGTACCGCGATGCTCTGGCAGGAAAGTCAGTCGTTGCGCTGTTTGAAAAACCGTCGTTGCGCACCCGGGTCAGCTTTGACGTCGGGATCAACAAGCTTGGTGGACATCTGGTGTACCTGGATAGCCAGGCCAATAATTTATCCGGTCGTGAGGACAATGTGGACGTAGCGGCCAATCTTGCCTGCTGGGCGGATGCCATTGTTGCCCGGGTTTATCAGCATGAAACGCTGCAAATGTTCGCCCAAGCCAGCAAGGTACCGGTGATTAATGCCCTGTGTGATCGTTTCCACCCCTGTCAGGCACTGGCTGACCTACTCACCTTAACTGAGGTGTATGGTGACCTTAAAGACGTGACCGTGGCTTACATTGGCGATGGCAATAATGTCACCCACTCGCTGATGATCGCATCGGCACTGGCCGGTTGTAATGTCACCGTGGTCACGCCCAAAGGCTATGAAACCGATGTGCAGATCACGCACCTGGCGGCTCAACTGGCTGAGCACAATCAGACAACGCTGACAGTAAGTAATGATCTGCAGGCTGCACAGGGCGCACAAGTGTTGTATACGGACACCTGGCTGTCTATGGGAGATACAACGCCGCTTGAACAAATCAAAGACACCTTTATGCCTTATCAAATCAACGATCAGTTAATGGCTGCAACCGGTGCACAATATGTGATGCACTGTCAGCCGGCACATCGCGATCTGGAAATAACCGGCAGTCTGATCGATAGTCAATATTCATTGCTAATGCAGCAAGCAGAAAACCGTATGCATGGCCAGAATGCCATTTTGGTCAACCTGCTTGCTGAGCCTAACGTGGAGTAATCAATGCCCTCGAAAAATATTAATAAAGTGGTGCTGGCCTATTCTGGGGGATTAGACACCTCAGCCATCATTCCCTGGTTAAAAGAAAACTATGACTGTGAAGTGATCGCGTTTGCAGCCGATGTTGGACAGGGAGACGAAGAGCTTGAAGGCCTTGAGCAAAAAGCGATTAGCTCTGGTGCCAGTGAATGTCATATCGTCGATTTAAAACAGGAATTCGTTGCTGATTATATCTTCCCGACCATCACCACCGGCGCGGTATATGAAGGTGAGTACTTACTAGGTACCTCGATGGCACGCCCCGTTATTGCCAAGGCACAGGTTGAGATCGCTCGTAAAGTTGGTGCCGATGCGCTTAGCCACGGCTGTACCGGAAAAGGCAATGATCAGGTGCGTTTTGAAAGCACCTTTGCGGCATTGGCGCCCGACCTCACGGTGATTGCTCCATGGCGCGAATGGGATATGGTGTCCCGCGAAGATCTGCTCGAGTACCTCGCTGCCCGAGACATAAAAACCTCGGCGTCAGCGACCAAAATTTACAGCCGTGATGCCAATGCATGGCACATCAGTCATGAAGGTGGAGAACTGGAAGATCCCTGGTGTGAGCCAACCAAACAGGTTTGGACTATGACGGTGGATCCCGAAGATGCGCCCGATACGCCGGAAAAGGTAACCTTAAGCTTTTCAGAGGGGCGCCTGACTGCGGTGAATAATCAACCACTGAGTCCTTATGATGCGCTGGTCACCCTCAATGCCATTGCCGGTGCGCATGGGGTCGGCCGCATCGATATCGTCGAAAACCGCCTGGTCGGTATGAAATCACGGGGCTGTTATGAAACGCCCGGCGGCACCGTCTTACTCAAGGCCTACAAAGCACTGGAAACGCTGGTGCTGGATAAGGCAGCGTTGAAACATCGAGAGCAGCTCGGCCTGGAGTTTTCTCACGTGATGTATGACGGGCGCTGGTTTACGGCCTTAAGCGATGCTCTGCTCGCTGGCGCGGCTAGCTTCGCCAAACTGGTCACCGGCGATATTGTGGTCAAGCTTTATAAAGGTCAGGCCACAGTGATCCAGCGTCGCTCTCCGAACAGTCTGTACTCGGAGGACTTTGCCACCTTTGGTGCTGACGATGTATATGACCAGCGTCACGCAGAAGGCTTTATTCGTCTGTTCAGCTTGTCCAGTCGCATCAAAGCCTTACACGATTTGGATAAAGGAAAATAATCATGGCGCTTTGGGGAGGACGCTTCCAATCTGATAGCAGTGACATGTTCAGGCAGGTCAATGACTCTTTGCCGTTTGATCAGATCATGGCCGCACAGGATATTTTTGGCTCCATTGTCTGGTCCAGAGCGATTGCCAAGGCCGGTGTGCTAAGCAGTGATGAACAGCAAAAAATAGAGCAGGTGTTAAGTGAGCTGCTGGACAGTGCAAAACGCAATGAGCTCGATTTTGCCAGCAGCGGCGAGGAGGATATTCACAGTTTTGTAGAAGCTGCCCTGATCGACAAACTTGGCGATATTGGCAGGAAGCTGCATACCGGACGCAGTCGCAATGATCAGGTGGCGACGGATTTCAGACTCTGGTGTCGTGAACATATAGACCAGCTTCGTCTGGACGTCTTGTCCACCATTCAGTCTTTGCTGAATAGCGCCACTCGTCATCAGCACGCTATCCTGCCCGGCTATACTCATTTGCAGCGTGCCCAGCCAGTGCGCTTCCCGCACTGGTGTCTGGCGTATGTCGAAATGCTCAAGCGAGATTTGTCACGCCTGGATGATCTACGCAAGCGCCTTAATCAGTGTCCACTGGGCTGCGGCGCATTAGCAGGCACGACCTATCCTGTCGACCGCGAAGACATTGCCGCCCAGTTGGGCTTTGACGCTCCCTGTCAGAATAGCCTGGATGCGGTATCGGACAGAGATTTTGTACTGGAACTGATGTTTGTTGCCAGCACCAGCATGATGCATCTGTCGCGTATGGCTGAGGATCTGATTTTCTACAACAGCGGTGAAGCGGGGTTTATTCGCATGGGAGACGCGGTGACCTCCGGCTCATCACTGATGCCCCAAAAGAAAAACCCCGATGCAATGGAGCTAGTCAGAGGCAAGTGCGGACGGGTATTTGGTCACCTGCAGGCGCTGTTAGTCACCATGAAAGGCCTGCCATTGGCTTACAATAAAGATATGCAGGAAGACAAGGAAGGTGCGTTTGACAGTGTCAACCAATGGCATATTTGCCTGCGCATTAGCAGTGAAGTACTGGATAGTCTGGAGCTTAACACTGATGTCATGACAAAAGCCGCCCAGGCTGGCTATGCCAACGCCACGGAGTTGGCTGATTATCTGGTCGATAAAGGCATTCCGTTTCGCACCGCCCACGATATATCAGGGCAGGTTGTGCTGGCTGCATTAGACAAGGGTGTGGCGATAGAGTCGCTACCGCTCGATGTCCTCAAACAGTTCAGTGACAAAATTGATCACGATGTGTATGCCATTCTGGAGCTCGATTATCTGGTTGATAAGCGCAATATCCTTGGTGGCACAGGACAAAAGCCGGTTCAGCAGGCTCTTGCACGCGAGAAAGCGCATCTGAAAGCACTCATGGCAGCAGCCGAAAAGGACAGAGGTTAATGGTTTCACAACGTGATAGCGTCAGGCTGTTCAGGCATTCAGCGCCCTATATTAACGCGCATCGCGGCAAAACCTTCGTGCTAATGTTTGGCGGCGAAGCGATCGAAGACAGTAATTTCGCCAATATTATTCATGACATCGCGCTGTTGAATAGCCTCGGCGTGCGCCTTGTGCTGGTGCACGGTGCCAGACCACAAATTGACGAGCGTGTAGCACTAAGACGGCTCGACGCACGTTTTCATCAGGATATCCGCATTACCGACAAAGAAACGCTGGAGTGCGTCAAGGATGCGGCTGGCTCAGTGCGGGCGCAGGTCGAAGCGCTGCTGACCATGGGATTGGCTAATTCACCCATGCATGGCTCACAGATCAGAGTGTGCTCGGGTAACTTAGTGGTCGCCAAACCGATTGGGGTGCGTGATGGCGTAGACTTTGAAAATACAGGTTTGGTCAGGCGTGTCGATGCAGAGGGCATTAATGATCACCTCAATGACGGTTCCATCGTATTGCTGTCACCTATGGGATACTCTCCGACAGGCGAGGTATTCAATCTGTCTCATGAAGATGTTGCCACCCAAACGGCTATCACGCTCAAGGCAGATAAGCTCATCATTTTTGGTCCCAGTCAGGGGATCATGACAGACGAAGGCCAGTTAAAGCGCACCATTGAGCTGGAACAACTCATTGAACTGGCCGGTCATCCGCATTTGCAGAAAGAGCACGGGATCGTGGACGCGCTTGCCAAGTCCGTAGAGGCCGGTGTGCCTCGCTGTCACTATATTAGTTACCGTCAGGATGGGGCACTGTTGCAGGAGCTCTTTACCCGCGATGGTACCGGTTCACTGGTGATGAAAAAGCATTATGAACAGCTACGCAACGCGGTGATCGAAGATGTCGGTGGGATCCTAAAGCTGATCAAGCCGATGGAAGAGTCGGGGGTGCTGGTAAAACGTTCTCGCGAGTTGTTAGAAAATGAGATTGAACGTTTCACCGTACTGGTGCGCGATGGCGCTATTGTTGGCTGCGCAGCGCTGTATCCCTACATCGACGATCGTTGCGGAGAGATCGCATGCGTCGCCACGCATCCGGATTATCGTGGCAAAAATCGTGGCGAACGGATGATGGAGGCACTCAAACAACGTGCTCTTGAGCTCGGCTTGGACTATGTGTTCGTACTCACTACAACGACCGCGCACTGGTTCCTCGAACAAGGTTTTGCACCGTCTACGCCTGATGCATTGCCTGAGTCCAAGAAGTCGCTGTACAACTATCAGCGCAATTCGAAGGTCTTCACGTTGGATTTACACACAGGTTCGCCGGTATGACAGACTGTCATTGCGATGACGTTAAATGGAAAACACCATGAAAAAGCTCGGCATCATGTTACTTGCCATTGGCTTATTTGCTGCCTACGGTACCTACCGCCTGGTGAATGATAAACAGTTTCGTTATGTACGTACACACGGTGCGGTGCAGGCTAGTGAAGATCCTGAAGGGTACAGAGGTACATTGATAATCGCCGGCGGTATGGCAGCCTTCGGCATCATCGGCGGGCTTGTTTTGATCGTCCGCAGCAAATAGCGCTATGATATGCGTCGTCTAGTGAGCCAACGGTCCAGGTAGTTAGCGAATGCCTGTTTTTCGGATTGACTGAGCGGCGGCGGGCCTCCGGTATGCACGCCACTGGCGCGCATAGTATCCATAAAATCACGCATATTCAGACGCGAGCGTATGTTCTCACGGCTGAATTCGTCACCTCTGGCACTGACGACCTGTGCACCTTTCGCCAATGCGTCAGCCGCTAGCGGGATATCACTGGTCACCACCAGATCACCTTCTCCGGCACGGCGCACGATTTCATTGTCGGCCTCGTCAAACCCATGACTTACCACCAATAAATTGACGAACTTCGTCGCTGGCGTGCGCATAGATTGGTTGGCCACCAATGTACACTGCACTTGCTGTCGCTCGGCTGCGCGAAACAGGATCTCTTTAATCGGAACCGGACAGGCATCCGCATCGACCCATATTTGCGCAGCGCGTTGTTGCATAAGGTTAGATACTCACCCGCTTGTACGGACGATATTCCGGCGTCCAAAAGTTCCGTTCAATTCTGCTTTGCAACTGATCATCAGAGGTTTCCAGCGCCAGTCCTTCCTGCTGCGCTACTTTACCGACTGCAAAGGCAATCTTGCGGCTCAGTGCAGCAATATCACGCAGTGAGGGCAATAACTCGCCCTCGCCGGTATTCGCCAGCGGTGAGGCATCGGCAAGAGCCTCACTGGCGGCCATCAGCATAGCATCGCTAATGAGCCTTGCTTTTGAAGCCACCACACCAAGCCCAATCCCCGGGAAAATATAGCTGTTGTTGCACTGCGCAATCGGATACACCTTGTCACCGTAACTCACTGGCGTAAACGGGCTGCCGGTAGCAATGATAACATTACCATCAGTCCACTCGATCACCTGCTCAGGTCGCGCTTCAACCTGTCGTGATGGATTACTCAGCGGGAAGATGATTGGCAGCTCACACTGCTGTTTCATGGTGCGGATAACCTGTTCGGTGAATAATCCAGCCTGACCAGATACGCCAATGAGAATATCCGGCTTGGCACAGTGAATAACATCCATCAGGGTTGGCCATTCGCCGCTGTATTGCCATGATGCCAAATCGTCCTGCGACTGCTGCAATTTCTGCTGGAAGTCCCGCAAGCCCTGCATGCCTTCCGTCAGCAAGCCGTAGCGGTCAACCATAAACACCTGTTTACGGGCCTGCGCATCGCTAATGCCTTCCTGTACCATGCGCGCAATGATCATCTCGGCAATGCCACACCCTGCCGAGCCTGCACCCACGAATACCACTTTCTGTTCGCTAAGCTTAGCGTTTTTAATACGACAGGCAGCCAGAATGGTACCCACCGTGACGGCCGCGGTACCTTGAATATCGTCATTGAAACAGCATACTTTATCTCGGTAGCGAGTCAGAAGTGGCATCGCATTGGGCTGGGCGAAGTCTTCAAATTGCACCATCACCTCTGGCCAGCGGCGATACACGGCCTGCATAAACATATCGACGAATTCGTTATATTCATCCTGTTCGATACGCTTGTGCCGTGCCCCCATGTACATAGGATCATTCAGCAGCTTTTCATTATTGGTACCCACGTCCAGCATCACTGGCAGCGTATAGGCAGGGCTAATACCGCCGCACGCGGTATACAGAGACAGTTTACCGATTGGGATCCCCATACCGCCAATACCCTGATCGCCAAGTCCCAGAATACGTTCGCCGTCTGTCACTACGATAACCTTCACTTTGCGTTTAGTCGCATTTCGTAAGATGTCATCAATCTGGTGGCGCTCAGAATAGGAAATAAATAATCCTCGTGAACTGCGATAGATGTCTGAGAATTGCTCGCAGGCATCGCCCACCGTCGGCGTATAGATGATCGGCATCATCTCGTCGATATGATCCTGGATCAGCTTGTAATACAGCGTCTCATTGGTGTCCTGAATAGAGCGCAGGTAAATATGCTTATTGATGGTTTCTGAAAAGCTGCGGTACTGCATATAGGCGCGTTCGGCCTGCTCGTCGATCGTTTCATACCGAGGCGGAAGCAACCCCATCAGGTTGAATGTGACGCGCTCCTGGGCGCTGAATGCACTGCCTTTATTCAGCAGCGGCGTCTCAAGCAGAGACGGTCCGGCATGTGGTATATACAGGTAGTTTTGTTGTTGTGTCATGGTGTATCCCAAGCCCCGAGCACATACGTGAAATCAGGGTGTGATAATCAAGTTAGTCTGTTGTTGTGCGCGAAGTTTAAAATATTTCTACCGGTTCTGGGCGATCTTCGTCTTCAGATTCAAGTGGATCGACCAGTTCCTCGTCTAATACATAGACCTGAGGTTCAGTTCCTTTCATGAAATATTCAAACATCGCAGTATGATCAGTGCGTCGCGTTAACTTGCCGCTATTGCGGTCGATTCGCACGGTGACGATATCATCCGGTATGGGCATGAAAGATTCCGGCACATCTTCCAGCGCCACCTGCATGAAGCGGATCCAAGCCGGTTGCGCCGCTTTTGCACCATCTTCAGCGCCAATTAACGCATTGCCAATCCAATTGAATTTTTCCGGATTGAGATTGACCAGATTCTGATTGCGGGTCGTTCTTCCAAGCTGACGATTCATATCATCGAAACCGACCCAACTGGTTGCAACCAGATCCCGGGTAAAGCCAGTAAACCAGGTGTCTCTGGAATCGTTGGTCGTTCCTGTTTTGCCGGCAATATCTTCACGCTCAAGAATATTTCTGGCCCGCCATCCGGTGCCCATCCAGTAGGTTTTCTTGCTCCAGTTACCGTTTGCACGCACCGCAGTGCGCAACATCTCTGCGACTAAAAATGCGTTTTGTTCGGAAATTACCCTTGGCGCAGGAATAACAGGTTCCTTTCTCATAGGCTCACTGGTCAGGATTGACAACTCGGCTTCCAGCAAGGATTCCACGTCAGTATCGTCTACCGGCTGGTTAACCTGCGCAGTGAGCTCACAGTCTTCACACGCTACCGGAGGGTTAGCCGCCCACAGGGTGTTGTCCTGATCATCAGCAATACGTTGAATGAAATGGGGTTCCACAAGGAAGCCGCCATTGGCGATCACCGCCATGGCTCTGGCCACTTCTAACGGCGTATGTGAGCCGGAACCAAGAGATACGGTCTCATCACGAGGGATTTCGTCGCGTTGGAATCCAAATCGAGTCAAATGATCGATAGCATTGTCTAGCCCCACACCGCGAAGTAAGCGTACCGACACTACGTTTTTGGATTTGCCCAGTGCAACGCGCATTCTGATTGGGCCGTCATACTCAGCAGGTGAGTTTTGTGGACGCCACGCAACGCCTGAACTCTTATCCCACTGATTGATTGGCGCGTCGTTGATGATACTGGCGATCGTGTAACCGTTTTCCAGCGCGGAAGAATAAACGAAAGGCTTAATATTTGAGCCAACCTGACGCTTAGCCTGCGTCGCCCGGTTAAACTGACTCTCATAAAAGCTGTAGCCGCCAACCACTGCCTGCGCGGCACCGTTGTGCGGGTCCAAGGCAATAAAGGCTCCGCTCACTTCCGGCATTTGCGAAAGCTGCCAACGACCGTCATCAAAACGTTTTCTTATCCACACCAGCTGTCCCTGCTGAGCCACGTCTGCGGCGACCTTGGGGTCGTCCCCCTGGCGATTGTCAGCAATGTATGGGCGAGCCCACATCAGCCCGTCCCAGCCAATGTCGATATATTGACCGCTGGCATCAAACACTTCGATATTTTGATGGTCGACGCGTGTCACGATAGCCGGCACCAGCGGATCAATAGCATTGACGTCGGCTAATGCCTCAAGCATTTGCTGTTCACTCCAGGCAGGGTCGTCTATCGGACCTTCGGTAATATCTGGCTCATCCAGATTTTCATAATCAATCGGTTGCCATAGCTGCCTAATCGGCCCGCGATAGCCATGCCGTTCATCATAATCATGGAGATTCTGAACCACCGCTCTTTGCGCCGCTTGCTGCAAGTGCGACGGTACGGTTGCATAGACTTTATATCCGCCAGTTTCTGCTTCTTCCTTGCCATACAGCTCGACCATTTCGTTATAGATAAGATCGGCCAAATAGGGAGCGTCCAGCTCAATCTCAGCGCCATGCTTGCGGGCGGTCACCGGCGCATTGGCAGCCTGCTCAAATTGCGCCCGGTCTATATAACCTTCGTCGAGCATACGCAGCAGCACCACTCTGCGACGTTCAATCGAACGGTCTGGGCGGCTGATGGGATTCATGGTGGAAGGCGCCTTCGGTAAGCCAGCAATAGTGGCAAGCTGAGCAAGCGTCAGGTCTTTTATATCTTTGCCGTAATACACCTGCGCGGCTGCACCAAATCCGAACGCCCGATGACCAAGTTCAATCTTATTGAGGTACAGCTCAAGAATTTCACGCTTGGATAACAGCTGCTCCATATGCCAGGCGATAAAAATTTCTTTTATTTTACGGATGTAAGTTTTATCACGAGTCAGAAAAAAGCCGCGCGCAAGCTGCATTGTCAGCGTACTGGCACCCTGTTGTTTCTCACCGGTAATAATTAGATTAATGGCAGCTCTCACGATGCCGATAGGATCAATACCAGGATGCTCATAGAAGCGACTGTCCTCTGTGGCCAGAACAGCCTGTATAAGCTGCTCTGGTACGTCGTCCAGAGTCAACGGGATACGCCGTTTTACACCGAATTGCGAGATCAGTTTACCGTCGCTGGTATAGATGCGCATGGGTGTCTGTAAACGCACATCTTTGAGAACGTCGACGCTCGGTAACTCAGGTTTGATATAAAAATAAATACCTGTAATTGTTACCAGCCCGACCAGTGCTGCAACAGAAATTGTGTAAAACAAAGGCTTTATGTACTTCACAAAGACTATAATACCAAGGCAAAATCGTTGAAATGGCTTATATTTTATACCTATGTACCGTTATTAGAACCATACTTATGAAAAAATTCGGTAATAATGTCGTTTCAACGCTATCGTTATGATTGGAAATTATTGTGATTAAAGCGCTTTTTCAGAAACAAATACCGCAGATGATCGGCCTGGATATCGGGACCCGTTTCATTAAAGCTGTATTGCTGGAAAAAGATGGCGATGGCTATAAGATTCAACAAGCCGTATGTGAATCTATTGGTGGCAACGCTTTCGATGACCGAGCAATCAAGGATTTTGACACCGTCAGCAAGGCGTTGGCGAAAGTTAAGAAGAGCCTGAAAATCAAGAATAAAGCTATTGCGACAGCTGTCGCGGGCCCTTCAGTGATCAGCAAAATTGTGTTTATGGAGCCTGAGCAAACTGACTATGAGTTAGAGGGTCAGATTGAGATAGAGGCGGATAGTCTGATCCCTTACCCGCTTGATGAAGTGTATCTCGACTTTGAAGAACTTGGGCCAAGTGCATCACATAACAGCAAAGTAGAAGTATTGCTGACTGCTGCACATAAAGACTTGATTGATTCCAGAATGTTATTGCTCAGAGAGGCACCTTTTGAGCCTAAAGTGATGGATGTCGAAAGCAACGCGTTAGCGAACGCGCTGAAATTCTTCAATCCTTCCGGGGCTGGTGAGGAAACCTGTTGCTTCAATATCGGCGCATCGCTTATGCAAATGTGCGTATTAGATGAAGAAGGCAATGTGAAATACACCAAAGAGCATACGTTCGGACTGGATAATTTGATTCAGGACCTGGCACTGGTGCACTCACTCGAGAAAGATGAGGCTGAACAGCAGCTGCTTGAGGGTACCTTGCCTGCCAACTGGCGCACCGACACTTATCCGGTGTTTCTGGCCAATTTACAGCAACAAATTAATCGTGCCATTCAGTTATATACGTCCTCCACACATGCGCAACGCCCTGCCTCCATTGTCATATGCGGCGGCGGTGCGTGTATCACCGGCATTGCTGACGACCTGAGTCAGGATCTGGGTATTGGTGTCAGTGTATTCAATCCTTTTGCTGATATGGCAACGAGTGACAAAGTCAATTCTGAGACACTGACTGACTTCGCCCCTCAGTTGGCTATTGCAGCTGGGCTTGCAAGCAGGAGCTTTACACCATGGCACATATAAATTTACTGCCGTGGCGCGATGCTCAGCGTCAACATAAAAAGCAGCAATACATGATGGCATTGCTTGCCACCGCGATAATCACGTTTTTGCTATTTTGGTTCATCGGGCAGGGCTTCAACGCACTGATAGATCAGCAGAACAAGCGTAACCGCTATCTGCAGGATGAGATTGCCATCCTCGATGCGCAGGTCGCTAAAATCCGCGACATTAAAGACAATAAAGCCGCTATCGAACAGCGTATGGCACTGATTGAGCAGCTTCAGGCTAGTCGTAACATTGCGCCCATCGTGTTCGACGAACTGGCCAGGATTTTGCCGCCGGGCATTGCGTTCAAAACCATGAAACGCACCGGTAACAAGATTGAAATACTAGGCATCAGCGAATCAAATAATCGCCTGTCCAGATTTATGCGCGAATTGGAAGACTCCAAGGTGTTCACCCAAGGCGTACTATCTTCAATTGTTGCCGATACAGAGGGCACTGATGCCGTAAGCGACTTCAAGTTGACCTTTAGCATAAGTCCGTCAATTGCCCCCATTGTGTCGGTGGTTGAGCAGGAGAAGGCCAAATGAAATTTGATGTCACAAAATTAAAGGAAATGAATGACCTGGATTTCGAGCAAATCCCGGTCTGGCCTGCCGAAGTTAAAATCGTTGTCGCCACAGTAGTTGCCATATTGGTGGGCGTACTCGGTTATTACACCGTTGTCAGTGATAAAATCCCGGTGCTTGAAAAAGCTGAGGCGCAGGAAATAGACCTCAAGCAGCAGTACGCCGCTAAGTATCGTATCGCCGTCAATCTTGCTGCCTATGAGGAACAACTTGCCCGAATCGAAGAAGACTTTTCTTCAATGCTCAAGTCATTGCCAACCAGCAATGAAACGCCGGGCCTGTTGGACGACGTGACGCGTGTCGGCACAACGGCCGGACTTAACTTCCGCCTACTTAACTGGCAGCAGGAAGTGCCGAAAGAGTTTTACACTGAGCTGCCTATACAATTGCAGGTCAGTGGCACCTACCATGAGATTGGCGAGTTTTCTTCTGCGGTAGCGAATCTATCCCGTATCGTCACGTTGCATGATTTTGATATCACCCAAAGCACAGGTGAGCTGAGTTTGAATATGCAGGCAAAAACCTATCGCACATCTACGGCAGCGGAGGTTAAGCAATGAAAAAGTGGCTGATCATCGCTACGGTTTTGCTGCTGGCCGGATGTAAGGGCGGTACCGAAGATTTACGTCAGTACACCGAACAGGTTAAGGCCAACACGCAGGTGTCTATTGAACCTTACCCAGAATTTAAAACCATGCCGGCGTTTGAATATGCCGCACAGGAATTGCGCAGTCCGTTTACACGTCCTCGCAATCAACAGGTAGAACAAGTCACCGGACAGCAAGCCAATTGTTTGCAACCCGACTTTAGCCGTCAAAAAGAGCCACTTGAGCAATATGGTATTGATGCACTGTCTATGGCGGGCATGTTTACCAGTCAGGGCACACAATGGATCCTGGTCAAAGCCAATGATGGTTCGTTATATAAAGCAACGGTGGGCAACCATATCGGTTTGTTCTTTGGTGAAATCACGTCAATTCAAAATGGCAAGGTAGCTATTACTGAAATGCTGCCCGATGGTGCAGGGTGCTGGCAGAAGAAGCAAACCACGCTGACCATGTCGTCGACGGCAGGAGAATCTAATAATGTCTGAGCGATATATTTTTAATAAAAAACTGAACAGATCACACCACAAACTGTGGATGATGCTGGCGTTGCTGGCAATGATAGCCGTCGCCTTTTCATCGGTTGCCCAGCAGAACACGCCTCCACCGTTATTGGATCCCTATGCCGAAACGCAGCAAGATTTTGCGGCAACGCTGATTGACGTGGCATTCACCAGAACATCGGACGGCGCTGGTCGCACGGTGTTTACTTTCGATAACGACGACTTCAAATCAAACTTTGTTGAAGCGCAGAATAAGCTGTTTATTCAAATGCCAGCCACTGCGATTGCTGACGACCAGTTATTCCAACTCGACGTAGTGGAATTTGGCACCCCGATTACGCTTATCGAAACGTTCCAGGAAGATAAAGACGGTCGCATCGAAATGTTGACCACTGGCGCCACGCGCTTTACTCAACAGCGCGATGGCAACAGCCTTATCGTTGAAATTCAACCAGTCAGTGAACAAGAGCAACAGCAACAACAGACCGACAGCCTATACTCGGGCAAGCCTATTTCTCTGGATTTCCAAGACGTGCCCGTCAGACAGGTGTTACAGATCATCGCCCAGGTTAATGGCTTTAATTTGGTCACGACAGATACAGTTTCAGGCAATGTGACCATCAATCTGAACAGTGTGCCGTGGGACCAGGCTCTAGACATGATTCTGAAAATCAAAGGGTTAGGGAAGCGCCTGGAAGGCAATATATTACTTATCGCGCCTAGTGAAGAGCTATCCGCAAGAGAGACTCAGGAGCTGCAATCGCAGCAGCAGGTGCAGGAACTTGCGCCACTGCGTATCGCTAATGTAACCGTTAACTATGCCAAAGCCGAAGAGATGGCAACGCTGTTGCGCAATGCAGAAGGCGGCATTCTGTCAGCACGTGGTACTGTCAGCGTTGACGAGCGCACCAACACCCTGCTGATCCGTGACACACAGGAATCAATTGATGAAGCCCGTGCGCTGATTGAAGCGTTAGATATCCCAGTCAGACAGGTACTGATTGAATCTCGGATGGTGACCGTTCGCGATAACGTTGATGAACAGTTAGGTGTGCGCTGGGGATTCACAGACCAGCAAAATGATGATGGCGTATCAGGCTCACTGCAGGGTGCAGAAACCGTCGCCGGTGGTGTGATCCCTGCACTTTCTGACCGACTCAATGTGAACCTGCCAGTGACCAGTGCGGCGGGCCGCATCGGCTTCCAGGTCGCCAGTCTGGTTGACGGCACCATTCTTGATCTCGAGCTTTCCGCTCTGGAGTCAGAGAATAAAGGTGAAATCATTGCCAGTCCGCGCATTACTGTGGCTAATCAGCAGGAAGCCTACATTGAACAAGGTACTGAAATTCCTTACGTTCAGGCGACATCAAGCGGTGCCACCTCTGTTGAATTCAAAAAGGCTGTATTGAGTCTCAAAGTGACACCGCATATCACACCGGATAACCGAATCATTCTGAATCTGGTTGTAACACAGGATACGCGTGGTGAAACACTGCAGACATCAACCGGTCCTGCAGTAGCGATTGATACTCAGGAAATCAGCACGCAGGTATTGGTCAACAATGGCGAAACCATCGTGTTAGGCGGTATTTTCCAACAGCAGAGCACCCAGGCAGAGTCAAAAGTGCCACTGTTCGGCGACCTGCCCGTTGTTGGCGCTCTGTTTAGAAACAAGCAAGTGTTGGATCAAAAACGGGAATTGTTAATCTTCGTGACGCCCAAAATACTGACTGACTCACTGTAAATTGTGCAAGGCAGTATGCTGACACCATACTGCCTATCTCCCCTTTAGCCCTTAATCCCTCCTATTACAGGCTGCCGGCAGACAAAACTTGCATCTTGACGCGCAAAACTGAGATAATCCCGCCCTCGAAATTTTGACGAGGTATTTAAGTGTGCTTGTTTGGCCCGTGCCATAAGCATTTGTGTGGGCGGTGCTAGCGTTATTTTTCCTGCCCGATAGCATTCAAAGTAGTGAAATAAGCAGACATGGCTGAAAAACGAAATATTTTCCTTGTAGGCCCAATGGGCGCCGGTAAAAGTACCATTGGCAGACACCTTGCCGACGAATTGCATCTTGAATTTTTCGACTCAGACCAGGAAATTGAACGCCGCACTGGTGCTGATATTTCATGGATCTTTGACCTTGAAGGTGAAGAAGGCTTTCGCAAGCGCGAAGAAGATATGATTTACGAGCTGACTGACAAGCAAGGCATCGTGCTTGCGACTGGCGGTGGCTCAGTGGTAAATAAAGCCGTTCGCAACAGGTTATCAGCACGCGGCATCGTTGTGTATTTACAGACCACTATCGACAAACAGGTCGCGCGCACTCAGCGAGACAAGCGACGTCCACTTCTGCAAAATGACGACCCTGAAAAGGTATTGCGTCAACTGGCGGAAGAACGTAATCCAATGTATGAAGAAGTGGCCGACTATGTTGTCGATACCGATGACCAGAGCGCGCGTGCGGTAGCTAACCAGATTATCGACAAAATAGGTATCTAATCCTACATTTCGGAGGCTGTGCTCATGACCATCGTTCGTGTTGAATTGGGAGAGCGCAGCTATCCTATCCACATTGGTCAGGGAACCCTGACTACGCCCCGCGCATTGCATACACTTCTGCAAAACGCATTATCTCTGCAAAAAGTGACCATCATTACCAATGATGTTATCGCCCCATTGTATCTTGATGCGTGCCAACGTAGCCTCGCGGCAGACTCGGTAAACACCATTATTGTTCCTGATGGAGAAGCCAACAAAAGCCTGGAGTGGTTTGCAAATATTCAGACCGCCCTGCTCGAGCAACATGCAGCCCGTGACACCCTTATTATAGCGCTGGGAGGTGGCGTAATTGGTGACTTGACCGGTTTCGCTGCAGCGTGCTACCAGCGTGGCGTACCATTCGTGCAAATCCCCACAACGCTGCTTTCTCAGGTTGATTCATCAGTAGGTGGCAAGACGGCGGTCAACCATCCACTCGGCAAGAATATGATTGGCGCGTTTTACCAACCGCAGGCAGTTGTCATCGATACCGATACACTACATACCCTGCCGGCGCGAGAGTTTGCGGCCGGTATGGCTGAAGTCATAAAGTACGGCATCATTTATGACGCTGACTTCTTTGCCTGGCTGGAACAAAACATCGACGCATTGCAAAGCAAACATACCGATGCCCTGGTCTACGCCATAAAACGCTGCTGTGAAATAAAGGCTGAGATCGTTGCAAATGATGAGCGCGAGCAGGGTCAGCGTGCGCTGTTAAATTTAGGGCACACATTTGGTCACGCGATCGAAGCGGAACAGGGCTACGGAGAATGGCTGCACGGCGAAGCCGTGGCCGCAGGCATGGTTATTGCTTGTCAGGTAGCAGAGCAAAAAGCGTGGTTATCAGCGTCAGAAACCCGACGAGTGAGCACTTTGCTAGCGCAGTTTAATCTCCCTGTAGAGGGGCCAGTTGATATGTCGAGTGACGATTACATTCGCCACATGCGCCATGATAAAAAAGTACTGCGTGGCAAAATACGTTTTATCCTGCCAAAATCCATTGGGCAGGCTGTCGTGACTGATGACGTAGATGACACTCTGCTTGCAAACGTACTGGGATAATCGGTAGCGTGAGGGTCACGTGCACACAGAATTTCAGAGCAGACTTGAACATCTGGTCAACTATTCATCACAACTGATTTTTGTCAGCGGGGATACTATTGCCCTGCAGAATCGCACCGTACAGGCCTTTCTAAGTCAACAAAGCGAAACAGCCGAAGTCGCCTATGTCATCGCAGAGCAGGACGGCGATATCAGTGACCTGCGCCGCCAGATCTGTCGTCAGCTACTCGGTCAGTCAGTCGGCGCGTTTATGCGTCCCCTCAATGAGCTGCTTGCTTCGCTGAATCATCATGAGGGTCCCGTATTACTTTGTATTTCTCGTTCAGAGCTGCTCCCCGATGCATTTGTTCAGGAGCTTTGGGATCTAGTTTTACAAAGCCGTTTTAAAAGTAACAAGCAACACCTTAATGTGTTGCTATTTGGCGAGACAAGCTGGACTGAAAAAGCTAAAGCGTGGCTACCAGCTCGCAACAGCGACAAACCCCTGCTGCTTAGCAGTCAGTCAGTCGTCTCCCCACAGCGCGAACAATCTGATTTAGAACAGATGATGGCAGCTAAACGTGCTCAGTTGGAAGCCAGACGAATCGCACGTGCCAACCCACAGGTTCCACCTTCATTGTTGGCCAACTGGTGGGCAAAAATCACCATCGTGGCGTTATTTCTGGTGTTATTTTCGGCCATTCTGGCCTGGGTATATCGAGATGATCTAACAGCGATGGTCTCGCCGCAGGACCCACAACAGCCCGCTGCAGAGATAGCAGCTGAACAACTCCAGTCCGCTGTACCAACTGTTGAGGAGGCTGTCGTCGATGAATTAGCACAGCCTGTCGTCGATACGTCTGGGAGTATCGAGCCGCGTGTCACTGATTGGCAGACAGCAATTCAGTCATTGCCACCCGCGCAGCAATCAGATACCACAGAACAACAAGGCATAGCGGCTGCGGATAAAGGGTTATCCGACATCACAACACCTGTTCAGGAACAGCCGCCTGTCGAACCAGAGATTGATATTCCCGTTCAGGAGGATACAGAACTGGAACAACCCATGTCTGCAGCGCCACAGGACGACGCAACACTGAATTTGTCTAACCAAACGTTGATGGCTATGAGTGGCGAGAAGTTCTTTATCCAGCGCTCCGCGATGTCGTCACAGGAAGTATTACAGTCGTTCCTCTCATCTTACACAGCTGCTAAGGATTCGCTCGTCTACCACACCAGGCGCTATGGCGGGGACTGGTATGTCGTGCTGGATGCAAAGGCTTACGCGACTCTGGAAGAGGCGCGTGCCGCTATAGAAAGCGGTTCAAGGCAGGCTCCTTCAGCGTTTGTGAAACGTCTGTCAGCCATTCAGCAGGAGCTGTCTCTGGTATCGCAGTAAAGCATTGTTGTTTACAGCGACAGTTCGTACAATGTGACCAGCCACGCAGTATTGCGCTTGAATCATCCACATGGAGTGGCGCTACCTAGTCGCACAAGAATGAAATCAAATAATAAGAAAAAACGCGCATTCCTGAAGTGGGCTGGAGGTAAGTATTCGCTTGTCTCAGAAATTAATGAACAGTTGCCCTCTGCCAACAAGCTCATCGAGCCTTTTGTCGGAGCGGGTTCAGTATTTTTGAACACGTCTTACAAGCAATACTTACTGAACGATATCAACCCCGACCTGATCAATCTCTACAATACTCTCAAGCATAATACCGAGCAGTTTATTAGCGATGCACAGCAACTTTTTTGTGCCGCCAATAATCAGCGTGAACGGTATGAAGCCCTTCGCAAAGAGTTTAATCAAAGTCAGGATAGCTATAGCCGCTCAGTATTGTTTCTTTACCTAAACCGACACGGCTACAATGGCCTGTGTCGATACAATGCCAGTGGCTATTTCAATGTGCCATTCGGAAGATACCGGGCGCCCTATTTTCCGCGCGATGAGTTGTACTTTTTCGCCGAAAAGGCCCAGCGCGCTGAATTTACCTGCTTACCTTTTCAGAAAGTATTCAGCAAGGCCCGTCAGAATGCCGTGATCTATTGCGATCCTCCCTACGCACCGATAAGCGATACTGCCCATTTTACCCACTATGCCAAAGGCGGCTTCAGTGCCCAGGATCAAATAGAACTGGCCAGGCTGGCCATGCGCGCTGGTCACAAACGCAACATTCCGGTGTTAATCAGCAATCACGATACGCCTTTCACCCGTGAAATTTACCGGCATGCCAGGCTGACCGAACTACAGGTGCGACGCTCGATAAGTCAAAAAGGTGAGAAACGGGTAAAGGTAGGCGAACTACTGGCACTTTACCGGTGTTAGGCTCTGTTCATACGATAAGAGAGACAAGCAACGTCAAACCAACCACCAGCACAATGACAAAAAGCACACCTACAATCACAAACGGTGCAACGGACGTTTGTGCAAAATCCTGCTGATAATTTCGATAGCTCTGCACGCCGAAAGCGCTGGCGGCGACGCTTTTCAGCACATCCTTCCAGCTCTGTTGTTTACCAGGCTGTGGCTTATTGTCCGCCATCGGTAGGGGCATTGCCACCATGTGAAGAGGTTGATGCCGTATTTCTGGACAATAGCTCTAGCAGATCCAAAAAATGAAATTGATAAGATGACGAGCGACCGCTGAACCACGTCAGCCAGCTAATACCATTTTCCTGCTGTGCCGCGCAGCGGTTAACCGGGTGACTCATTGGTAATGAATGGTCAAATGCGAAAGAGCCTGATGCCTGGCATAGTGCGTTATCCTCTTCACTCTCGGCTACCTGGCCAATTGTTACAACGCCAACCAGCACAGCGGCTAACGCAGAGGTTTTAAAAATGGACTTCCTGTTCATTTCGTTGTCACTCGTATTTGAAACTGTTGATAAAGTATACGCGATGTTGGCGCTTTCGGACGTCAACTAAGCGCAAATTTCGTGAATTCTACCGCAATGGACACGGTTTGTGACAAATTAGTTCCTGCAGATACAAAAAAACGCCCACAAAGGGGCGTTTTTACGTCTGTATGAGGTGATTACAGATCGAATGTCTTGCTGATGCTGAAGTACAGTGATTCGCTGTTATCCAGGTCGTTACCACTGACTACGAGTGCTACACCAACGTCGAATCCAGCGACGTCAGTACCATAGCCAATTTCACCATACTCGCCTTCAAACTCATCGCCCCATGAACCAAAGGTGCCATAGAAGCCATTGTGTGAAAGGGTCACCTCAAGGAACGTGTAGTCAGACTCTGTTGCCGCTTCGTTTCCTACTACGCCGTCCCATGAACCGATGCTATAACCAACACTCAGCATACCGTAAGACGCGCTGAGGTTGACCTCGTTGTAGGCGCTGTCGAAATCGCCGGTGTACTGATAGGTCGTATAGCCAATGCCAAGACCTACGCCGCTTTCCAGTTCGAGTCCGTAGCCACCATAAATGTCAACTTCGAGACCATCCTCAACTTCAGCAGCCCAAGTGCCGAAATAAAAGCCTTCATTTTCGTAGTCAACGCCGCCCATCGCAGACGCAGACTCTGCCTGCTGAACGCCACGGAAGTGGTAGTCAGACATTAACCCAAGATTGGCCGTCCATGCCGCTGATGCTGTTTGGCTGAATGACGCTGCTGCCAATACAGCCGCTGCGATTGACGCATGCTTGAAAGTTTTCATGTGTGTGTTCTCCGTTATTAAAAGTAACCTTTTGGAATTATTACGTTTCTGTCTGAACTTTTTATTATTGCGTACAGGAGTTGAGCAAAGATGATGCCGTATCAGCCAACTCTCTATTTTTTTCAGCAAAGCTTATATATCCCATTGTTTTATATAGGATATTTACGCACCTTCATAACAGAAAGAATTCGTGCCGTCCCATTGCACTACGTTGGGTTGCACCACGTTGATACATTAGCCCCAATTTTGGGCAAGGTCACGCCTTTTTATCAATTGGCTTTTTCGGTAAAGTGTCGCAAATTTTTTACGGATCACTGTCATGCCGTCCTATCTTATTGCGCCTTCAATATTATCCGCTGATTTCGCACGGTTGGGTGAAGAGGTGGACGCTGTACTCGCGGCGGGGGCCGATGTAGTGCACTTCGACGTGATGGACAATCATTACGTACCTAATCTAACCATTGGCCCTATGGTCTGCAAAGCGCTCAGGGACTATGGGATTAACGCTGATATTGATGTGCACCTAATGGTTAAGCCAGTCGACCCACTGATTGAGATGTTTGCGGATGCAGGTGCCAGCTATATTAGCTTTCATCCGGAAGCCTCCGAGCATATTGACCGCAGTCTCCAGCTCATTAAGTCCCGAGGCCTAAAGGCAGGATTGGTATTTAATCCCGCTACGCCACTGCACTACCTGGATCATACCCTGCATATGCTGGACTATGTGTTGCTGATGTCAGTAAATCCCGGCTTTGGTGGTCAGTCATTTATTCCGCAGACACTGGATAAACTGCGTCAGGTTCGCGCCCTGATTAACGCCAGTGGCAGAGATATCCGGCTAGAAATTGACGGCGGCGTAAAAGTCGATAATATTCGCGCCATCGCGGAAGCGGGAGCCGATATGTTCGTTGCCGGGTCAGCCATATTCAATCAGCAAGATTATGCACAGGTGATCAGTGAAATGCGCAGCGAACTGGCCAACGCCAACGTCTAATATTTACATCACGTTTCTTTTAACCGACAAACTGAACTGAAAAACGCCCATGACCACACAACCCATCGTACTAAGCGGCTGCCAGCCATCCGGACAATTGACTATCGGCAACTACATGGGGGCATTGCGTCAGTGGGTAAACATGCAACAGGATCACGATTGCCTGTACATGTTGGTGGATTTGCATGCCATTACCGTGCGCCAGGACCCTAAGGCGTTGTACGAAGCCTGTCTGGACGGACTGGCACTGTATCTGGCATGCGGTATTGACCCACAAAAAAGTACCATATTTGTTCAGTCTCACGTCCCAGAGCATGCCCAGTTGGCATGGATACTCAACTGCTACACGCAGATGGGAGAGCTGAATCGTATGACCCAGTTCAAAGACAAGTCAGCCAAAAATGTCAGCAACATTAACGTCGGTCTGTACGGCTATCCCGTTCTTCAGGCAGCTGACATTCTTCTCTATCAGGCTAACCACGTACCTGTGGGCGAGGATCAGAAACAACATCTTGAGCTTACCCGGGATATCGCGACGCGTTTCAATAATTTATACGGCGATGTGTTCACAATACCCGATCCCTATATTCCTGAATTCGGCGCTCGCATCATGAGCCTGCAAGATCCGGCCAAAAAAATGTCGAAGTCGGACGACAACCCGAATAACTTTGTTGGCCTGCTTGAAGACCCTAAAAAGATCGCCAAAAAAATTAAGCGTGCGGTTACCGACTCCGATGAACAGGCGCGTATTTACTTCGACACAGAAGAAAAACCTGGCGTTTCTAACCTGCTAACGCTGCTCTCGTGCGCGACAGGCAAAAGCGTTGAGTCACTGATACCGGATTATGAAGATAAGATGTACGGGCACTTGAAAGGCGATGTCGCCGACGCAGTTGTTGCATTGCTTGAACCCATTCAACAGCGCTATCAGCAGCTTCGACACGATCGCCCGACCCTTGACCAGATAATGCGTGACGGTGCTGACAAAGCCAGCCAGAGAGCCGCAAAAACACTGGCCAATGCTTATCAGGCACTGGGGTTTGTGGCCAAACCGTAACTTCATGCTGTTACTGATTGATAACTACGATTCATTCACTCACAATTTGGCGCGCTATTTTGTTGAGCTTGGTGAGCAGGTGAACGTGGTCAGAAATGACGCCATCACCATTGACCAAATTCGACAAATGGATCCTGACCATCTGGTGATTTCACCGGGTCCGTGTACGCCAGAGCAGTCAGGTATCTCGCTGCGCGCCATTGAAACCTTCGCTAACAGTTTACCCATTTTGGGTGTATGCCTGGGTCATCAGGCATTGGGACAGGTGTTTGGCGCGCAAGTAGTGCGCGCAGCAAATATCATGCATGGCAAAACCTCACAGGTTATGCATAACAACAGCGCGCTATTTTCGGATATCAGTAATCCATTTGAAGCTACCCGATACCACTCGTTGTTGTTGGCTGAAGATACCATTAGTGAAGAGTTTACTGTCACCGCGTGGACGACAGAAAATGGACAAAATGAAGTGATGGCTATTGAACACCGTGAATTGCCCATTATGGGCGTGCAATTTCACCCAGAGTCACTTCTCACCAGCTGTGGCCATCAAATATTGCAGAACTTCCTGAAAATAGCGGATAAAGGTTGAATTATGCGCCTAGCCCTGCAATATTCTTGGGGTTTGCCGAAAACTATAATATGCAGAGCAAATCGCCAGCAAGTAACTGAACTGGCACCTTCAGAGAGAGCAGTGTGAGCCAGCAACCGTCAGTACAAGAAACCATCAATTATCGCTTTGATCAGCTGTTTTTAGGGCTCGATAATGTACAGGAGAAATTGGGTGTTTCTCTGGCCGGCAAAGTCAATTTTGAGCAAACAGAGCAGGCCAATGCACGTCGCGAATTATTGCGTGTGGAAAAACTGGCGATCCGCGATAAAGAGCTCAATGCAAAATCTGAACAAAGCTACATTGATAGTATGCGCGACATGGTGCACGTCGCCCTGCGTGAAGAGCTTGATGACGTCCTCAAAGATACGGATTTCCTGTTTCGAAAAGTGCTCGGCCTAGACAATGAACTTGCGCCACTTTTAGATCTACTGACAGTAAAAGCGGCGACTATCCCTCGCATCGAGTCTGCGGCAGTCGCCATACCCTGGTTGTTCGATGATCTGACCAAATTCGTCAACAGTCCTAAATACCGTCGTCTGGATGCCAAAGGCAACGTCGTGACTGTAGATACCTTGCGCACGGCGTTGAGTTTTGTGGGTATCGATAACCTGAAAATTGTGGTTCCCAGCCTCTCCTTCAGACGCACCATTCCGCAAATTACCGACCCTTACCCGCAATTGAAAACTCGCATCTGGGAGTTTGCACTGGGTACTGCATTGAGCTGCCAGGCTATCGCACCGTTGTGCAAAGTGGACCCAAGCCACGCATATACCCTCGGGTTATTTCACGATTTGGGCCGTAACATTGTTACGAAACTGTACTTCAGACTGTTCGATAAAACGCAACGTGCGGCATTGGTGGAGGCACAACGCGACAAGAAGCATGACGAGCATGACGCGTTAACAAAGATCGCCCCTAGCGGTGACTACCTGCTGGAGTTGATTAACGAACTCGGGGCATCGCTAAGCGCAAAAATGGTATCGATGATGGATCTGAAGCGGGTATTTATTTCCACTGCCATGCAGGAATACGCGCAAAACGTCCCCGTGACTGAAATGACCCCACTGTCCCGCGTGTTATTACAAGGCGTTAATTACACCAAATACCGCATGTTGAAAGCTTATCGACTGATCAACGTCGAAGAAGCAAAAGCCTTTTTAGTACCATTAAGAATGCCTAACGGTGCGCTAAGTACGCTCAAGACCGTTGATCTGCGCCACATGCATCTGGATATGGACGACAGCCAGTAATTTTTTATCTGTTTTTACAGATATTCATGCAAACCCGAATTTTCACCGCTATCTGCGTCTATACTCAGGGAGCAGTGGTAAGCTATTCCAACCCTTGATAAATAACAGTAAATAGTTATTCATTTTTCTTGCAAATCTACGTAAACCCTTAATTTTAAAGGGCTACAGCTTGGTTTGATGGGAGACAAACCGGCTATTTTCTGGAATAATAGTGAGCAAATTTCATGATGGAAGAACGTGTTTCCGTCGCAAGTTTGGTCAGCCGATGCATAAACTGACCAGTGACCAGAGGGTGTTTCGATGAAAGTAACTCGTGAATTATTCGACCAGGTAATGGTACCTAACTACAATCCAGCGCAAATGATCCCGGTTAAGGGTGAAGGCTCTCGCGTATGGGATCAGGACGGCAACGAGTATATCGACTTCGCGGGCGGTATTGCTGTTAATGCGCTTGGCCACTGCCACCCTGAGCTGGTCGCAGCGCTTAACGAACAGGGCGGTAAGCTCTGGCATTTGAGTAATGTGTTTACCAACGAACCGGCCATCAGACTGGCCAAGAAGCTGACCGACCTGACCTTCGCCGACCGTGTATATTTTGCTAACTCAGGCGCAGAAGCAAACGAGGCGGCACTCAAGCTGGCCCGTCGTTACGCTCTGGACCATTATGGTGAGCACAAAGATCAGATTATCTCTTTTAAACAAGGTTTCCACGGCCGTACATTCTTCACCGTTACGGTTGGCGGCCAGGCAGCTTATTCCGATGGCTTTGGTCCCAAGCCAGGTGCTGTCGATCACGTTGATTATAATGACCTTGATGCACTGGCAGAGCTGATTTCAGACCGCACCTGTGCAGTGATGATGGAGCCGTTGCAGGGTGAAGGCGGTATTATCAGCCCAACCATGGAGTTCGTACAGGGCGTCAGAGAACTGTGTGACAAACACAATGCGCTGCTGATTTTTGACGAAGTGCAGGCCGGAGTTGGGCGTACTGGTCACCTTTATGCATACATGGGCCTTGGCGTAACGCCGGATATTCTTACCACTGCGAAATCGTTGGGTGGCGGGTTCCCCATTGGCGCGATGCTGACTACCGAAACAATTGCCGCCAGCCTCAAGCCCGGCACCCACGGCAGTACCTATGGCGGAAATCCGCTAGCCTGTGCTGTAGCAGAACGGGTATTGGATATCGTCAACAGTCCTGAAGTGCTATCAGGCGTACTTGCCAAAGAGCAGCTATTCCGTGAAAAACTGGGAGAAATCAACCAGAAGTATCACGTATTCAGTGAAATCCGCGGTAAAGGCATGCTGCTTGGTTGTGCGCTCAATGAAGATTACAAAGGCCGTGCTCGTGACTTTATGATGGCAGCGACTGAGCAGCATCTGATGTGTCTGGTAGCGGGCGCTAACGTTATTCGATTTGCACCGTCACTGGTGATCCCGGATGAAGATATTCTGGAAGGTTTAAAGCGCTTTGAAAAAGCCATTAGCAGCGTTGTAAACGCCTGATATCAACCTCACTGGGGGTAAGCGAACATGTTTGTCATTCGCCCGATCCGGCAGGCTGATTACCCAGCACTGCACGACATTGCTGAAGAATCCGGAATAGGTTTTACTTCACTGCCGGTCAATCAGGAGCTGCTAACTAACAAGATTGTCCGTTCGGAAGAATCTTTCAGCAAAGAGGTGACTGCACCCGGCTGTGAAAGCTACCTTTTCGTCATGGAAAACACTGATACCGGGCAGGTGGTAGGCACTACCGGTATCGAAGCGGCAGTCGGTCTGGACGACGCATTCTATCACTACCATATTGGTAAAGTGGTGCACGCGTCACGGGAGCTGGATATCCACAATGCGGTAGATATCCTGACCTTCTGTAATGACTACACCGGCGTCACTGAGCTTTGCACGCTGTTCCTGCGAGAGCAGGCCAGAGGCGGACTGAATGGACGTTTCCTGTCAAAAGTCAGATTCTTGTTCATGATGGAGCATCAGCAACGTTTTGCCGAAACCGTCATTGCTGAAATGCGCGGCGTCAGCGATGAGAACGGCAAGTCTCCTTTTTGGGCATGGCTTGAAGAGCACTTCTTTTCGATGGACTTCCCCACCGCAGATTATCTGACCGGCATAGGCAATAAAGTGTTCATCGCAGAGCTGATGCCAAAATATCCGATTTACGTCAGCCTGCTCAGTCCTGAAGCGCAGGCAGTGATTGGTCAGGTACATGAGAAGACCAAACCTGCACTGAGATTGCTGGAACAGGAAGGCTTTAGCTGTCGGGGCTACGTCGACATATTCGATGCAGGCCCAACCGTTGAGGCGAATCTGCACAATATCCAGACGGCACGGGCCAGCAGACGACTGCCTGTAACCATAGTGGAACATGCCGACTCTGTCGGCACAGAACAATTTATTATTAATACGCAAATCGAAGGCTTTAGAGGTGTTGCTGCGCCACTGGCGGTTGATGAAGACAATAAGACCGCACTTATTTCACCGCGCACCGCCGAAGCCCTCAATGTTAAACAGGGCGATGCAGTTCGATTTGCCCCAGTGTCATTGCGAGGTATGTAATGCAACATCAGACAATACACTTTATTAACGGTACCTGGCAGACAGGTCAGGGACACGCAGTAGAGTCGGTAGATCCGGCCAAAAAAGCCGTAATCTGGCACGGTCACAGTGCCACCAGCGAGCAAGTGAATGAGGCAGTTAACGCGGCACGTCAGGCATTTCCAGCGTGGGCTGCACTGACCGTTGAGCAACGCCTTGAGATCATTAAGCGATTCGCCGCACTGCTGGAAGAAAACAAGCCAGCCCTGGCCAAAGTGATCGCCAGGGAAACCGGCAAGCCAGAATGGGAAACCGCTACCGAGGTGGCAGCCATGATTGGCAAAATTTCGATTTCAGAGCGTGCCTATAACGAGCGTACCGGCATCGTCGAAAACCCGATGCCTCAGGGTAAAGCATTCATCCGTCACAAGCCGCATGGTGTGGTAGCCGTGTTTGGCCCTTACAACTTTCCCGGCCACCTGCCAAATGGACATATCGTCCCAGCCTTGATTGCGGGTAACACTATCGTTTTCAAACCAAGTGAACTGACCCCGCTGGTCGCCGAAGAAACGGTCAGACTATGGCAACAGGCTGGCCTGCCGGATGGCGTACTGAATCTGGTACAGGGTGAGGTCGAAACTGGTAAGGCGTTGGCATCGCATGCCAATATTGACGGCTTGTTCTTTACTGGTAGCTCACGCACCGGCAAAGTGCTGCATGAACAGTTCGCTGGCCATCCAGGTAAAATTCTGGCCCTGGAGATGGGCGGTAATAACCCGCTCATCGTTAAGGATGTCACCGATGTCGATGCCGCAGTACACGATATCGTGCAGTCTGCATTTGTCACTTCTGGTCAGCGCTGCACCTGCGCTCGTCGCCTGTTCATTCAGGAAGGTGAAGCAGGCGATGCCATTTTAGCAAGATTGCTGGATGTCGCCGGCAAAATCAAAGTCGGTCACTATGATGACGAAGAGCAACCTTTCATGGGTGCGATGATTTCAGCCCGTGCGGCAGCAATGATGGCAGCTGCGCAGGAGCAATTGTTAGAAATGGGTGCAACCAGTTTGCTTGAGCTTGAGCACCTTGATCCTGAGACCGGCTTTGTCTCACCAGGGATCGTGGACGTCACAGCAATTGTCGATAGCATGCCGGATGAAGAACACTTTGGTCCGCTGCTTAAGGTCATCCGCTATAGCGACTTTGACCAGGCAATAGAACAAGCTAACAATACCAGCTTCGGATTGTCAGCGGGTTTATTGGCAGACAGTGAGGCTGATTACCACTACTTCTTCGCTCGTATTCGTGCCGGTATTGTAAACTGGAACCGTCCAATTACCGGTGCGAGCAGCGCGGCGCCATTCGGCGGTATCGGAGACAGTGGTAACCATCGTGCCAGTGCCTACTACGCAGCGGATTACTGCGCCTATCCGGTAGCATCTGTAGAACTCGAACAGGTTTCTATGCCTGCCACCCTGAGCCCGGGCCTGCACTTCTAAACTATGGCGGTGGCGTGTAGACTGAGTAAAAGTCTACACGCCATTCATCATGTTCAAACCCTTCATCTTTTTTACACTTTTCATTGCCCTTAGCGGCTGTGCCAATCATTCAGTTACCATCGATTATAACGCCGCATTTGATTTTTCATCGCTGCGTAGTTTCCAACTTTCCGAACCTGCATCAGAGCCACTCGGTCTGGAGACGCAGCGCATGAGACAGGCGGTGATAGACAATTTGATTGGCAAAGGGTTTGAGCGTAGTGAAGGAAGCAGTGATTTTCTGGTCGACATTGTCAGCGGCCAAACCCAGCAGGCCAATGAGTCACGTTTTTCGATAGGACTGGGCAGTGGCAGCTGGGGACGTTCAGGAGGTATAGGCATTGGAGGCTCCGTTAGCGTGCCAGTTGGCCAACAGTGGCTGGATTATCAATGGGCAGAAGTGCGTGTTGTCGCAGACAGTAAGATTATCTGGCAGGGCCGCCACCAGCTAAAACTCGATACGCAATCTGCACAGGCGGCGCAGCATGCGCAGCTGGAACTGATACGCACTATCCTGGAAAAATTTCCACCACCGTCGCGAGGAGAATAGAACATGAAATACGAGGGAAGCTGTCACTGTGGTCGGGTCACATTCAGCGTCGAAGCACCTGAGCATTTAGACGTAGACCAATGTAATTGTTCAATTTGTCGTAAAAGCGGGTATTTGCATCTGATTGTGCCACTGCAAAGATTTACGCTGCTACGCGGTGAAGACGCGCTAGAGACTTACACCTTTAACTCCGGCATCGCCAGGCACACGTTCTGTCGTCATTGCGGCGTAAAGCCATTTTATACCCCTCGGTCTAATCCGGATGGTATTGATATTAACGTGAATTGCATCGATACCCCTATTGCGGATATGACAGTTACCGCCTTTGATGGCAGCAACTGGGAAAAAAATGCACATAAACTGGCACATAAAAGTAAAGCGACCTAACAAACGCGAAAACGAGACTACGCTTAAGGGTAATTTCAACAACAATTGATTACCTTTTCATGCTGTCATTTTTTAACCGATCACAATCTAACGTCGATCCAAGTTTACTGTTGACGGATGCTAAGCAACACGAGCTTGATTTCCTGCACGCGCTAAAAAATGCAGTGCCCGTGACCATTTGCGATAAAACAGGTGTTATTCAGGAAGTCTCCGCAGCGATGCAAAGCGTCAGCGCTGACGCTACGTCCATGATTGGCAAGCGTTTTGCTGATATATTTGGCGTCTATGCACCTGAAGAACTGTCAGTGGATACATTATTTAACCGTGCCTCTGATCAAGCGACTTCAGTTAAGTTACACAATCACTTGAATAATGGCAGTGCCAAGGTATTTGATGCACAGGTGTTTGCATTTCATGAACAGCATATTGTGTTGTTCCAGGATATCAGTGCAGACGCACATCACAGCGATGAACAAGGCAGACTGATTAGCGCCCTGCACAGGGCCATGGCAGTCGCCGAATATGATATGAACGGTACGCTCATTGAAGCGAACGACAACTTCCTCAACACGTTTGGACTAAGCAGTAACGATCTGGGTAAGGTCAATCACAAAAGTCTTTGTGCAGAGAGTTTCGCTAATAGCGCCGAATACAGGGGGTTTTGGCAAAAATTACAGAATGGGGATTTTGTGCCAGGACTTTTTCCTCGCATGTCCAGGAGTGGCGACCCGGTATTTGTTGGCGGTAACTATAATCCGATAAAAGACGCGTCAGGTCACTTTTATAAGATTGTTCAGTTCGGACAAAATGTGACGCCTCGAGTGTTAGCTGAGCAGGCATCAGCGCAACGCGTGAAAGAAGCGTCAGAGCGTGCCGAAGAGGTGTCCGGCAGAGCCAATCATGTCCTCTCTGACATGGTTGACCTGATGCGACGGGTTACAGAGCAAGTTACGTCAGTATCGGGACAAATGAGCAACCTGAATACGCAATCTGCAAAGATCAATAGCATGGTTAGCACCATCGCCTCTATCGCCGACCAGACTAACCTGTTGGCATTGAATGCAGCGATAGAAGCAGCCAGGGCTGGCGACCAGGGGCGAGGGTTTGCGGTGGTTGCGGATGAAGTGCGTCAACTTGCCGGTAGAACCAGCAATTCAACGTCGGAAATCACTGACGTAGTCAACGAGAATGAAAATCTGACCAAAGGCGTGACGCAGAGCATTGCGTCGACACAGACTGAATCAGAACAGGCCATGACCATGATTGAAGATGTGGTATCGGTCATTGATGAACTGAATAAGGTGTTAAAAGACGTGATTCAGGAAGTGGGCGAAGCCTAGAAACACAAGATTACCTTGTCATCATCGCCTGCGTTAAGACCCGTCACCAGCATCCGACATGCCCGCGTTAAGGTTCTGTCATGCCCGCGCACCGGCGGGCATCTTCCCCTACTGTAATTCACCATAATCGGTGGCATACTGAATTCAAATTAAGCACGAGAGATCAATATGTTGCGTAAAATGCTTTTACTTGTCTGCTGCCTTTTTAGCGTGTCTGCTGCGGCCAACAGTTTCACTCAGGGAAAAATGATCACTGCGCTTCCCGATGTCCTGCCATTTAAAGACCGTGTCGCCCCCATCAATGACATGGTGAAAGACCGACTGGATAACCTGCTGCCAACATTGATGGCTGAAGCCGATTTGGATATGTGGCTGGTGATAAATCGCGAGTATGGCGAGGACAGATTGTTCTATACGCTTGTGCCACAGCCTACATTTGCCGCCAGACGCACGACCTTGTTGGTCTTTTATCGTAAAGATGACGGTAGCGTGGAACGTTTCAGCGTGAGTCGTTACCCGATTGGCGATTTTTATCCTACTGTTTGGCAGGGTGGAACAGCTGAGGAACAGTGGCAAAGGCTTGCACAGGTGATTGAAGAACGGGATCCCACTCGTATTGGTATTAATGTCAGTCAGAACTGGGCGCTAGCGGATGGCCTGAGCGTCGGTTTACATCAAAAACTACTCGAATACTTGCCCCAGAAATATCAGCAGCGACTAACCAGTGCCGAAAATCTGGTGGTGCGCTGGATGGAAACACGCAGTGAAAAAGAGTTACAGGTTTACCCACACATCGTTGCGCTAGCACGGGGTGTTATCGCTGAGGCATTTTCTAATAAAGTGATCACACCCGGCGCGACGACGACCGATGACGTTGCCTGGTTTATCCGACAGCGGTTTGAAGATTTGCAATTACGTCCCTGGTTTCAGCCCTATGTAAATATCCAGCGACAGGGCGACGACACCAGCGAAGACGACGTGTTTATGGGTAAAGACAAGCGCACGATTTTGCGTGGTGACGTTCTGCATACTGACGTTGGTATTTGCTACCTCAATCTGTGTACTGACACGCAGGAGATGGGCTATGTACTTAAGCTAGGTGAGACCGACGCCCCGCCAGGATTAAAACAAGCTTTGGCGAAAGGGAATCGCTGGCAGGATATCCTCACCGAGCAGTTCACCACGGGTGACAGCGGGAACACTATCCTGGCCAACACCATTAAACAGAGTGAGTCTGAGGGTATTCTCAGCAGTACCTATACGCATCCGCTAGGCTTCGTGGGTCACGCTTCCGGACCCACCATTGGCATGTGGGATAATCAGGGACCAACTCCGGTGCAGGGTGACTGGTTGTTGTATCCAAATACGGCCTATGCGATTGAGGGTAATATCAAAGCACAGGTTCCCGAATGGAATGATCAATGGGTACAGATCAAACTGGAACAAAGTGCGGTATTTGATGGTGAGAGCGTGTGGTATCTGGCCGGACGACAAACCCAATGGCATGTTATTCACTAAAAAATAAGGCCGCTTTAAGCGGCCTACTTATTTCTATCAGAAGTTTCCAACCAATGTCAGCGTTGCATTTAGCGGCGCAGCCACAGTTGCCTGATGCGTCGAGTGTGAGTTAGGGAAATACAACTCGTCGGTGAGATTCTCTACATTCAGTTGTACACGCATAGTGTCTGAAATATCGTAGAACAGCCCTGCATCGACTCGCGTATAGCTTGGTAGCACCGCGTTGTTACCATTATCAATAAAGCTCTCGCCCTGATAGGTTGCACCGATGCCAAAGCCAAATACATCGTTAACCTGATAGGTACTCCATACAGAGAAGGTATTTTCTGGCAGCTCTCGCGGTGTGCGACCGGTCGGCCCGGTACGGTCAACAATTTCACCATCCAGGTTGCTGTAATTCACCGTCATCAGCCAGTCATCCGTCAGATAACCATTCAACTGCACTTCAAAGCCAGAGATCTCCTGATCGATCACATCAAGGGTAGCGGGGTCGTTATCGGCTACCTGAGGAGAGCTCTGCTCGTTCTCAAACACGGCGGCAGTAAAGCTTATGGCATCATTAATATCCCATTTTATGCCAACCTCCTGATTAGAGTAGGTATCAGGCTCCAATTGGTTTTTACTGCCATTGATATCAGTGAATTGCTCGCCACTTCGGGGCAGGAATGACTCGCTGTAGCTTGCATACAGAGACAAGTTTTCACGTGGTTTGAAAATGACGCCAGCACGCGGTGAGATTTCGTTATCTGTTCTGGAACGCGTATCCATCGCAACGGCGTTAAACACTTCAATATCAAAGCGGTCGAAACGGGCACCGATGACAACATCAAGGTGCTCTGATATTTCAATTTCATCCTGAACATAAATTGACAACACATCCAGATCGACGCGCGTGTCGTCGTTGATGCTATCAAAGCCAACAGTGAAGTTAAGACCGTCTCGGTTCACACCAGACATACCACGGAAATTCAGCGTATCTTCAACCAGGAAACGCTCTCTGTCGTTACCAGTGGTGCTAAACAGCGGGTTAAAGCGATTCTGATCAGAGTTTGTAGCAATGTATTCACTGCCAATAATGACAGTATGACCAATGCTACCGCTGTCAAACTCTGCGATCAGATTGCCAGACAAAATAAGGTTGTCGCGCACCGTTGAGTCGATATATCCGTCCAGTTCGACCGTGCGACTGCCCTTGTTATAGTCTGTCGCATAAAAATTGGAGTACACTTTATCGTAGTCACCATAAAAGGCATTGAAGTTGCCCTTCACACCGTCCGTAAACTGATGTTGTAAGTTGGCACGGAACACATGGGCTTCAAGCTCGTGATAGTTATTTTCGGGATCACCGAAGACGATATCTTCCAAGGCTTCAACGGGTCGACCGTCTGTACCGGTCGGAATACCCCTGTCGATAAACCGCTCATGATTAATATACTCATAAGAGACATCGAGCAGCGTCTTGTCAGACAGTGAAAAGCGCGCTGTGGGATTAAAGCCGTAGCGGTCGCCATCGTAAAAGTCGCGATGGTTTTCAAGATGCTCGATCATGGCGTTGATCCGAACTGCTGAGTCATCGCCTGTAGTGAAGTTTGTATCAATCTGACCATCGTAGCCGCCGAACGAGTTCAAGGACGTTTGGAACCCGGTGAAAGCCTGATTGAGTTCAGCCTTTTTCGATACGCGATTTAAAATACCGCCTGTCCCCCCGCGACCGAATAATAACGCGTTCGGACCGCGCAGAATTTCTACCTGCTCAATATTGTACAAAGAGCGGTAGTACTGCACGTCGTCGCGATTACCATCGAGGTAAAAATCGGCAGTAGAGCGCACACCACGGAATACAACGGCATCACGATGCCCCTCGCCCTGAGTGGTATTCACACCCGGCGTGTAGTCAATAATCTGTCCTACACTATTGATATTGCGCAGCGTCATTTCCTCGGCACTGATAATGGAAAGACTCTGCGGTACGTCGATAACAGGGGTAGGTGTTTTGACAGAATTTGATTCATTAATGGATAAATACTGGCCCGTTACGGTAACACGCTCAATGTCGGCCATTTCTTCTGCAACAGCGGTATTGCCCAGCATTACTGCGACGGCAATGCTACTTATCTTAAATTTCAAGACACACTCTCCATTACTCAGGGGGAGGTGGTAAACACCTCATTAGCGTTCGATAACAACAATGTTAATGCGAATTATTATCATTTGCAACCTTGAAGAGAGATCATTGCGCAAAAATGAAGAACCCCGGCTCGGTGGCCGGGGTGACGGATGCTGCGGAGCCGGGATGACGAAAGTTACGGAGCCGGGATAACGGATGTTGCGGAGCCGCTTATTCTTCAGGAGGCGTTTCGCTTTCCTCTGCGGGCCCCGTGTGCTGTTGTGGCAACTCAATTTCAATTCCATCAACACGTTGCAGGCCTCGGGGTAGTTTATTACCGCGACGTCCACGCTCACCTTTATAGTGTTCCAGATCAGCCGCGCTGAGTGTCATACCCCGCTTGCCAGCCATCACTTTCACTGCAGCGCCCTGCGGCACTACAGCAATAACTTTGACGTACTCTTCACGGCTCTGCGCCTTGGCTGACGGGATATTGATTAACTTGTTACCCTTGCCTTTGCCAAGCATAGGTAAATCCCGCAACGGGAACATCAGCATCCTGCCTTCGTTGGAAATACATAGACACCAGTCGCTTTCGACATGAAACACTGGTTTGGGTGTCATCACCTTGGCGCCGGTAGGCAGGGTAAGATACGCCTTACCCGCTTTGTTCTTACTGATCATGTCAGTGTACTTACCAACAAAGCCATACCCGGCGTCTGACGCAATCAGATAATTTTGCTCTTCAGCGCCCATGATCACGTGGGCAAAGTGCTCGCCACCAACAATATTGAAGCGTCCCGTTAGCGGTTCACCCTGACTGCGAGCTGATGGCAAGCTATGCGCGTCACAGGCGAATGTTCTGCCTGAGGTGTCCATAAACACCGCCTGCTGGTTACTCCTGCCCTTTGCGCTGGCCAGGTACGCATCGCCCGACTTATAACTCAATCCCGGCGAATCGACATCATGGCCTTTGGCACAGCGTGCCCAACCTTTTTCAGATAGCACAACTGTAACCGGCTCTGAAGGCACCAATTCTTTCTCAGACAACGCCTTGGCTTCGCTACGCTGCACCAGTGGTGAGCGTCTGTCGTCGCCATAGGTTTCAGCATCAGCGAGGATTTCTTTTTTGACCAGTGTTTTCAAACGTCTGTCAGAGCCCAGAATAAGCTGCAGTTCATCACGCTCTTTACTGAGTTCATCCTGTTCACCGCGAATTTTGATTTCTTCCAGCTTAGCAAGGTGGCGTAACTTCAGTTCAAGGATCGCTTCAGCCTGTTTGTCTGACAGACCAAAACGGGACATCAATTCCTTTTTAGGCTCATCTTCATTGCGAATAATGGCGATAACCTCGTCAATATTCAGATAGGCAATCAGTAAGCCTTCGAGGATATGCAGTCGCGCCAGCACTTTGTCTAAACGATACTGCAGTCGTCGAGTAACGGTCTGCTTGCGATACTGCAACCACTCGTTGAGGATCATGCGCAGGTCTTTAACCTGTGGACGACCATCCAGACCGATCATATTAAGATTAACGCGGTAGTTTTTCTCAAGGTCGGTGGTCGCAAACAGGTGCTGCATCAATTGTTCCGTATCGACCCGGTTGGAACGCGGCGTAATGACCAGCCTGGTCGGGTTTTCATGGTCGGACTCATCGCGCAGGTCACTGACCATCGGTAATTTTTTGGCCTGCATCTGACCTGCTATCTGCTCGAGGATTTTTGCACCTGAGGCCTGATGTGGAAGCGCGGTAACGATAATTTCTCCACCTTCCTGCTGGAACACCGCGCGCATTTTTATACTGCCGCGACCGCTTTCATATATTTTCTGGATATCTTCGGTAGGGGTAATGATTTCTGCTTCAGTGGGATAATCAGGGCCTTTGACAAACTCCAGTAATTCGCCAAGCTCAGCGCGACTATTGTCCAACAAATGGGCGCAGGCGTTGGCCAGCTCGCGTACGTTATGGGGAGGAATATCCGTTGCCATACCCACGGCAATACCGGTGACACCATTCAATAAAATATGTGGCAGGCGAGCGGGTAATACCTTGGGCTCCTGCAATGTGCCATCAAAGTTGGGGATCCAGTCTGCGGTGCCCTGCCCCAGCTCTGTCAGCAACACTTCACTGAAACGGGACAGTCTGGCCTCGGTATAACGCATGGCGGCGAAGGATTTAGGGTCATCCGGTGCGCCCCAGTTTCCCTGTCCATCAACCAGTGGATAGCGGTAGGAAAACGGCTGCGCCATCAACACCATTGCCTCATAGCAGGCACTGTCACCATGCGGATGGAACTTACCCAATACGTCACCCACGGTACGTGCCGACTTCTTATACTTAGCGTTTGCGCTCAGTCCCAGGTCCGACATAGCGTATATAATACGGCGTTGCACAGGTTTAAGCCCGTCACCGATATGCGGCAGTGCACGGTCCATGATGACGTACATGGAATAGTTCAGATAGGCGTCTTCAGCAAAATTCCTGATCGGGAGCTGTTCTACACCTTCACGGCTGATCGTAATGTCATTACTCATGTGTTTTGATGCTTCACTTATCGTTGTTATTGTCGTAGCGAGCTGAGTGCGTTTGCCATTCGCCCATGCGCAGTGGTTAAATACCGATAACCATAGCGTGATAATAACAAGACTATGACCCCTGTTCTACGCTGCATTATTGGCTTAGTTACAATAATGTTGTCACTGCAGATCCATGCCCAACACCGTCTCCAGGTGACAGACGATAGCTCGGTTATTCGTCTTTCCGATCATTTCAGGTTGTTATATGAAGATGGTCAGCGACTCTCTTTGAAAGATGTGATTGCCGCCAAGGAGCAATTTACCTGGGCAAGAGGTAGCAATCCTAATTATGGATTCAGTGAAAATGGGCTATGGCTGTATACCAGTTTTACCAATCTGACGAATGAACAATACTGGGTATTCGATATCGGCTTCAGCCAACTTGATGAGGTCGACTTTTATTTGCTGAGCGACGGTGAGGTGATCGCCTTCAGCGAACAGGGTAAATACAGTAATAAACGTAGTTCTCGCTTACCTGCCATGCAGGCAGAGCTCCCTTTTGCCAGTAGCCTTGAACTGTTTATTCGTATCCAGAGTTCATCATCCAGTCTGGTCGCACCGGTCGATTTACAACCTGAAGATAGCCATACCCGGGCCGTGCTATTTGATAACCTGATGTGGGGATTGTTCTATGGCGGACTGATCATTCTGGCCATATACAATCTGGTGCTGTATTTCGGTGTCAAAGAAAAGAGTCTGCTGGCCTACGTTGGCTACATTATCACCGTGGTGTTCTGGCAATTTGTGTGGGGCGGACATATGCCGTTAATGCTGCCTGCCAGCGCAGCGGTCTGGCTTGGTAGCCACATTGATCTGATATTCGTGCTGATAGGAATTGGTTCGGGCATATTCACATTAAGTTTTCTGGATGCCCGACAAACCGCGCCCAACGCCTACCCATTTATTAAGACCTTCATTGCTGCACTTGCATTACTAGGTCTGTTGTCTGTATCAGAGCTACTGCCGTCGATGTGGCAAAACGGCCTGGTCTACGTAGCGGGTATCCTTGCCATCAGCAGCTATATATGGGCCGGTTTTGAAAGCTATCTGAACCGCTTTCATGCTGCTCGATATTTTATTTTTGCGTGGGGCATGCTGGCATTGGGCGCGTTGATTGGCATGTTCAGCCTGCTCGGTATCCTGCCATCAAACGGATTTACCACTTATTGTTTCCAGGTCGGTGTGTTTCTGGAGTCTGGATTATTTTCATTAGCATTGATGGACAAGACGCGAGGCCAGCTTGAGATAGAAATAGAACAAGCTACTAACGACCTGCGCAACAATATGGAACTGATAGAAGAGCAGAATGCCAGACTCGATATCGCCCGCAAAGATGCCATTAAAGCCAGTAATGTTAAATCGCAATTTCTGGCCAATATGAGTCATGAGATCCGCACGCCTTTAAATGCCATTCTCGGATTCAGTAAAGAACTTACACAGCTGTCGCTGCCTCCAGAAAAACAGGAGCAGATTCGCATTATTAATGCCGCGGCCGACAACCTGCTGACCATCGTCAATGATGTGCTGGACTTTTCAAAAATTGAAGCGGGCAAGCTGCAGGTAAATAATCAGCCTTTTTCGCCCAATAAGCTGCTTGAGGAACTGGTCACATTGATGTCCAAATCAGCACACCTTAAGCAACTTGAGTTCATTTTTGATCTTGAGCCGCTGCCCGATAAGTTGATCGGTGATATCTTCCGTATAAAACAAGTACTCAACAATCTGTTGAGTAACGCTATCAAGTTCACACCAAGTGGACATATTTGTCTGCATGCCAGTGGCAGAGAACTGGAACATGGAATGTATGAGCTGGTTCTGGATGTTGAAGACACAGGGATTGGCATCAGTGATAAAGACCGTAAAAAACTGTTCAGTGCATTCTCGCAGGTAGATGACGCGCTCAGCCGTTCCTATCAGGGCACCGGGCTGGGACTGGTGATCTGTCAGGAGCTGGTCAAGCTGATGCGCGGCCGGTTGCAGTTGCACAGCGCGCCGGGTCAGGGCAGTCGCTTTAGCATCAGCCTGAGAACCAATTTGTTGAGTAATAAACGCTATCTGAGTCCTCAGCCTGACTGGCAAGATAAGCAGATTGTCATTTACGATCCCTATCCATTTACGCGTAAAACCACTGCCACAATGCTGACGCTATTAGGTGCCAATGTGACATCCGTCGACAGTCTGCAATACCTGCAAACGCTGGATAAAGAGTTCGATTTCCTGTTTGCCACCCTGCCCGTCAGCCAACTTGCACAGCGTGAGGATACCCTGCAGGTCATCAGTCGCTTCCCTGCCAAGAAACGCATCATGTTGTACTCCGGCCCCGAACCGTTTAGTCAATCTCCACATTATGAGCAGTATTTCAGTGCGCAAATGCGCATGCCGCTCACCCCGCATAAAATTGCCGGGTTATTACGCGCGCCCCGCCAGAGTAGTCAGGATGAGTTGCGTCGCAGGCTGGAAAACCTGCCCACTGCCGAAGTTCTTGCCGTTGACGACATGGATATGAACCTGCGCCTGCTGAAAACCTGGCTTAGCCGTTCACCTCTTAATCTGACTCTGGCGTACAGTGGTCAGGAAGCGGTTTCACTGTGCGAAAAACAAGAGTTTGACTTGATCCTGATGGATGTGCAGATGCCAAACATGGATGGATTGCAAGCGTCAAAGTTAATCCGGCGCACAGACTATAACCTCGGCACCCCTATCATTGCAGTCACAGCCCATGCGTTTAAAGAAGAGCAGGAGCGGTTGTTGTCATCGGGCATGGATGACTACCTACCCAAACCTATCGATTTGTCGGATCTGGTGGAATTAATACAGCGTTGGTGCCAGCCCCAACAACCTGCTCTGACCGTGTTGCCAACGCTGGACTGGCAAGAAGCGTTACGACGTGCGCATCAGGACAGCCATGCCGCGTATGAGCTACTGACTGAATTTGTTCGGCAGCTGCCTGGATTAATTACAGAAATTGAGATGCTCTGGTACAGCAAAGATGTGATCGGCACACAGGCGACGGTACATAAGTTACATGGTGCGTGTTGCTACACCGGTGTGCCAAAACTACAGCATTTGTGCGGTGAGATTGAAAGCGCGCTAAAAAGGGATGATATCGAAACTGCCGCTGAATACCTCCCAGCCTTGGTGCAGGAGAGTAACGTCGTTATTACAGAAGGGCATCAATTACTCGGTCAGGCCGCCTTACACAGTTAATCTGATTAACTGTCCTGTTGCTGCACTGATTCCTGCTGAACGCGGTTCTGGCAGTCTCTGAGCAATTGCACAAATTCGCCTGCCTGCCGATCGAGTTCAGACGCAGAAATATATAAGTCATAACCGAGCTGTTCTCGCAGCTTGGTCATTCGATTAGCAAGCATTGCCTTTATGCCTCGAATTGCTGTGCCATCAGACAGTTTAAAGCGATCGCTTTCGATAAGATCATCACCGAAACAGGTACCCGATGCACAGTTGGGATCGCGATTTTGTAACAATAGCGGACGCTGTTCCATCAGTATGTTAGTTGCAAGACGTGGTGAAATACTGTCGAGTAACGGCGCGTAGTCTTTTAGGCGAATGCCAATAATATTCAGGTCTTTATGCTCAAGCCCTTCAAACACTCTGGGGACATCAATACGCTGGATATTGTCCCAGTCGACCGTCCATTGACCATGACGGTGTTTGTAAATCATCTGCTGTTTATCCAGCTCCATGCTATGCGCCGGCTCACGGATTTTAAAATAACCTATGAGCAGCGCCACAATGGATGCGCTGGTGATCATAATACCGAACAGGAAAAAGGACTCTGGCAGCAATCCGATCACTGCATAAGCAACGAAAAAGCCGGCTAATCCCACCAGCAATGTGGTCAAGCCATTACGCTTGGCCGTGGCACGGATGCGAATGACGTCCTCGCCATCGACGCGCTGAATCGCTAAAGCATTATCCCCAGACATACAAATACACCACCAACATAATGACAAACCAAATCAGCATGGCACGCATTCGCAAACACAGCATGCACACCGGTTTGTCCTTACTACGGGATTGACTATGGTTTTGATCGCGATCTAATTCAGAGCCCATAACGCCGCTGTACTTGCTGCTATTTGGTCGCAGTATACAACATTATGCGGTGATGGGATTACCCTGTAGCTGCGGCTCTTTACGTCTGGACCGGCGACCTAACATCGCCACAATCGTTGGTGTAAATACCAGCGATAGCAGCACTGAGAAGCCGACTCCACCGGCCAGCACCACTGCCAATGGCGGCCAGAATGTCCCTTCGCTAAAGAGCAATAATGGGATCAGGCCACCTACCGTGGTAAACGTCGTCGACAGAATATGCCGCGAACAGCCCATGGTTTCTTTGACGATCTCTTTGGTATTGCCCGCCTGTGCTTGAGGATTGGCATTAATTGCAGCGATAACCACAATAGAGCCGTTGATTGCCACACCAATCAGGCCAGCGCATCCGAGTAACGGATTGAAACCTATCGGCAGTCCCGAAAACCACAGACTCAGCATGCCTAGCCCGACAGACAAGCCCGCCACGGTAACGATCACAGTAGCCAGCTTGACACTACTGAATGTCAAAACCAAAGTGGAGACCATCAATACTAGCAGCACTGGCGCATAGGTACCGAGCTTGCCGAGCGCTTTTTGCTGTTCATCAGCATCGCCCGCCATTTTGATGCGATAGCCTTCCGGCAGGAAGATACTTGCCTGCTCGATCTTGTCGCGCAGTATATTACTGGCATCAACTGCGGGCATGCTGGGCAGAAGATACGCCTCGATTTGATTGACGCGCTCACCATTAGTGCGGGTAATACCGCTTAACGCCGGTTGCAACGAAAATTCGCCCAGCGCATCAAGCGGCAGCCAGCTTTGCTGTGCAGCAAGTTCCGGGCTGAGCAGCGATACAGAAGACACCTGATTCAAGTCACCGCGCTGCTGGTTGGACAGACGAACCCGCACCGGGACTTCCTCTGTACTTTCCAGTATTGACCCACCGAGCTGCCCGGTCAGTGCGGTCTGCAGTTGTGAAGCGATATCTTGTAAACTTAACTGCGACAATAAGGCAGTATCCCGCTGAGCCTGCACAATCAGTTCAGGCTCACCGAGCGTAATTGATGCAGTTGATTGTGTAATGCCTGGCACGTCTGACATAGCCAGTCGCACTTGCTCACCTAACTCATTTAACACGGTCAAATCTGGGCCATAAATATCTACCGCCACGGGCGCAGAAATAGGAGGACCCTGTCCAAACGGTCTGACCACAATTTTGGCCTCAGGAAACTGCTCCTGCAGCTCAGACTGAAGTTCGGTAATCAGTACAGATGCCGCTTTGACTGTCAGGGTTGAGATCACCGCATTGGCAAAGTGAGGACTGTTGTCGCGGGTCATCACTTGATTGTAGTAGACAGACGGGGCAGACCCTCCTACCAGCCAGGTTACCTGAGTCACCGCCTCTTGGTCACTTATATGACCGTCAATCTCCTGTACCAATCCATATGTCTGCTGGATAGTGCTGCCCTGTGGCAGCCACACATAAACTTCGAACTGATCGCGGTCCGCACTGGGGAAGAACACGTTTCCAAGTTGTCCCGACAGTACGAAACCTGCCACCGGCAGCACGATACAAAGCGGTAACACGAGAAGGGGTCGCCGGATCGCTGAACCCAGAAAACGGGCAAATCGTGAGGTGATATCTGGCATTTGCACGCCGTGAATAAGCCAGCCCGAACGCACGTCATCGTGACGAGGTAGAAACCGTGCAGCCAGAGCAGCAATGATTGTCAGTGAGATAAACAGCGATCCAATCAGCGCCATCACGACACTGATCGCGATCGGGCCGATAAAATCGCCAATGTTGCCATCAAGCAGAAAGATAGGCATAAACCCAAGGATCGTGGTCAGCGTAGAGGCCAGTAATGGAGCAAACAGATGACGCACACTGACTACCATGGCTTCAAGTCGATTATAGGCGCTGTCGAGCAGATTGATTCTGATTTCATCGGTGATCACGATGGCGTTGTCTATCAACAGGCCAATCGCAATGATGATGCCAAATATCGACATCTGGTGAATTTGTTCATTGAAGAAGCTGAGTGAGAACACGGCAAATGCGGCACAAAGCGGTAGCGCCAGTCCTACGATGAATGATGCCTTCAACCCCATAAATACCAGGATCACCAGCATCACAACCAGCGATCCCATCAGTAAATTCTCGGTCAAATCGACGAGCCGTTCGTGGGTGTAGCGATTTTGCTCAAATGACACCTCTGCGGTGACGGTGCCATGAAAGTCATGATTGAACAGTTCGACAGTGCGCAAGGCATTCTCAGTCCACTTATCAACTCGCACTGTAGGCTGCATTCGCGCGCCCACGAATACCACTCTTTCGCCATCCAGCAGCGCGATATCGCTGACCGGCTCACGCCAGCCTCGTGTCACGCTGGCAATATCGCCAAGCCTTAAGTAACTGGCGTTGGTACCGCGCAGCGGAATATTGCGGATCACGTCCAGGCTATCCAGTTCCTGGGCAACCTGAATACGAATATCCTGTTTGCCAGTGTGCAGGATACCGGCAGGCAGTTTAGGATCGGCGGCGTTAATGGCAGCGCTTACCTGCTGGATGGTTAATCCGGCAATCGCCAGCTCCTGCTGGTCAACGGTAACAATAATTTCCTCTTCCGGATCGCCATACATCCTAACTAGTTCAGTACCCGGTACATTACGCAATCGGTCTGCCAGCTCGTCTGCCATGCGCGACATAATGGTGAGATCTGTCGGCGCCTGACCGTATGGTTTAACCGATAACAGCATGGTAAATGCGGTTGCCCCACGTTTTTCATCCAGCTCAGGCTCGCCTGCACCTGCCGGAAAGCGCTGTGCCGCATCGCCAAGACTGTCGCGTATTTTAGAGAACACCTGCTCGTTGCTGCTGTTGTCTATCCAGTCTTGCAGTTCGATGCGCAGAATAGATATCCCTGAACGCGAGGTTGATTTGATTTCTTTAATCTCGAACAGTTGACGCAGTTCATCTTCAAGCACGTCGGTCACCAGTGCTTCAACACGTTCAGCTGAGGCGCCCGGATAGCTAGTTAATACCAGCGCATTTCGGGTGTCGATCCGAGGGTCTTCAAGACGTGGCAGGTTTTTAACCGCTGAAAGTCCTGCTACAAGAATAATGATGATGCTTAACACCAGCAGGTGACCGCGGCGGAAAAACAGCGAGTACCAGGGTAGCGGCGCGCGATGCTGCATGCTTATTTCCTTACCACGTCTGATTTAGTGGTCACCCGGGCATTCACCAATTGTTCCGGCACCAGTCTCTGTGTACCGTTAATGACCAAAAGGTCACCCTGTTGAAGTGCGCCACTGACATACGACTGCACACCATCGGTGTACAGTACCTGCACGGAGCGAAGCTGGATGCGCTGCTGTTGTTCACCGACGACGGTAAAAACGTTCCACAAGCCTCTGGCACCATTGGTCAACGCCTGATTAGGTACCCAGCTTCCGGATTCTGCAACAGTGCGGTCAAATTTAAGCACGACCAGATCGCCGGGTAACACCTCTTCGGTTTTAGCCTCCAGCGCAAACATGGCATCAATGGTCCGCGTGTCGAGACGACGACGTTTAGCTACTGATTTTAATCTCGCCTCAAGCTGCCCATTACCATGTTGCAGTTGATAGCGCTGACTGACATTGAGGTCAAATGCATCATCGGCTGACAAGGCAATACGCGCTTCCAATTGCTGATTAGCGGTCAACTCGAATACTGCCTGGCCGGGATTCACAACAGCGCCTTTATCCGTAAATCGCGCCAGTACCATGCCGTCGAACGGGGCGATAAGCGACGATTGTTCGAGCATCACCTTGATACGTTGTTGACGGGCAAGCGTTTCACTGACAAAAGCCTGTGCAGCCGCTGTTGACTCGCGCGCTTCATCCAACCGTTGTTGCGATTCAAGACCATCTTTTACCAATGCGGCGATGCGCTGTTCAGAGAGCAACGCAAGTCTGGCATCGGCTCTCGCTCTGAGCACCGCAGCATCGGTTTCCTGCAGCTGCGCCTGGATCCTGGCAGTATCAAGTTCAGCTAACAGCTGACCAGCCTCTACCGCTTCTCCTTCGTCGACCAGTAAACGCGCCAGCGTACCGGCGAGCTCAAAACCAATCACCGCCTGCTGCTGAGATTCGATGCGTCCAACAGCACTATGCTGCTGCAAATATTGTGACTGCAGTGACACCGGCATCACTTCAACACTTTGTAGATCGGTCTGCACCGGCGCTGAGTTTGCCTGACCAGAGCCAGCCATAGACATCAATACCGCCAAACAGATAAACGCAGCAGCAGAAACGCTCATGAGAATAAGTCCGGCATGCTTGCTTGCGAATTTATTGACATGCGATGTCATAAAAGCTCCATAGTTTGGTAGTATCAGGCAACGAGTTAGCCTTATTTGCATACTATGCTAGATTATAAATACTAGACCGTCTAGTATGATAATTAATATTTTATAACTGTTGAACGTATGAATGAAGTAATGGGATCATCAATTTGCCCAAAAAATACGCCGTCTGAGCCGGGTAGAGCCGGTCGCCCAAAAAGTCAGGAAAAACGTAACCAGATATTAACGGCGGCCAGCGATTTGTTTCTCGAACACGGCTTTACCAATACCTCAATGGATCTGGTTGCCGCACAGTCAGGGGTATCCAAACAGACAGTCTATTCGCATTTTAAAAACAAAGATAAGTTGTATACCGCCGTCATCGACTGGAAATGTAATGAGTATCAGCTCGACTTTGGACACACTCAGGATTTAGGGCCCCTGCCCGATGCTCTCAAACAAGTCGCAACACAGGTGGTGGCCCTGATGCACGATGAAAAGGTGATTGCCATGTATCGTGTCGTGATTGGCGAAGCGCGGGCCAATCCCCATGTTGCCGAACTGTTTTATGACGCAGGTCCACAGCAAAGCGTGCACGCCCTGACCCATTATCTTGCAAAACAACAAACGGTCCCGTTAACCAATGAACAGGCCAGAGAAGCGGCAATAGACTTTTTCAACCTGCTGAAGAGTGAGTTTCATATGCGCAGTATTCTTGAGATGCCGTTTGCATTGAACCAAAAGCAGCGTGACCACCTTATAAATTCCACTGTTAGAAAAACACTGGCATTGATACACCTCGCCAGTGAACAACAATAGAGCCGTTTGCAAAGCCATGAATTTCGCCTTCAAAACCGCCTGTATCGCCAGTGTAAGCATCACGCTTGCATCTTGTTCAGTGACAAAAGATCACACGCAGAACATTGACGCCTATCCCGACTATACCGGCCACTATCCTGGCTTCACGCTGGTATTGGATGAGCGTTTTGATGAATTCAATGACAGGATCTGGCGTAAAGGTGATGGTGCGGTTGGTGGTGAGGCATTCTGCCGCTTTCAGCCTCAGGGTGTTCAGATAGTCGATGGAATACTGGAACTGGTAATAAGAGAAGAACCCGTCGCCGACAGCTATTCTTTTGACCATCAGCAGCACAAAGGCCCCTATGACTTCTCATGCGGCGAACTTCGTACGCAGGAAAGTAAAACCATTCGTTACGGCCGCATCGAAACACGAATGAAAGCGCCTGCCAGGCAGCAGGCCTCCGGCTATATTTCCTCATTATTTACCTATACCAACGATTTTGATGCTGATGCGCCCAACGCTGGTAAGCAGGAATGGGAAGAAATCGATATTGAGCTCGAGGGCGGGCGACCTGACAAGTTCCAGGCCAACCTTATCTATGGCCGCAACACCTGGGAATGGTGGAGAACCCGTGAGTTTGGGGCCTGGGAGGATAAAATTGACGTGGGGCCTGTGGACGAATGGCGCGTATTCGCCATCGAGTGGGTGCCCGGTGCCATCCGCTGGTATGTGGACGGAAAGCTGGTCAAGACACTCAGTCAGGAGGACATTGACTGTCAGCCAGAGTGTGTTGGACCACAAAAAAGCCCTACTCCTATTCCCGATAACCCGACGGCGGTGATCATGAATTTCTGGATCCCCAACGATGTCATCCAGAATGAGTTTGGCGGTAACAAGCGCGATAACGTCTATCCAATGAAAACCCAGTATGACTGGCTACGTTACTATCAATTAGACAGCCATCCTGCATCCAACTGGTAAAAGGTGCGAGTAATAAGCACTATCAGAACGCCAATATTTGATACACTTATGGCACTTACAGACCGTTAACCAGAGTCGAGCGCTTCACTTATGAGCATAAGCACGTTCACCGGCCAGCATATCCTTTCTGTCAATGATTTTGATCGCGATGCTATCCAACAAGTGTTTGATGTGGCAGATAAAATGCGTCCCTACGCCATGCGGGAAAAACGCACCACCGTGCTGGATGGGGCGATTCTTGGAAACTTGTTTTTCGAGCCAAGCACGCGCACCAGAGTCAGTTTCGGTACAGCATTTAATCTGCTTGGTGGTGAAGTTCGAGAGACGACCGGGATGAGCAGCTCGGCGTTAGCCAAAGGTGAGTCACTATATGATACTGCCAGAGTGTTAAGTGGTTACTCAGACATCATCGCCATGCGCCACCCTGCGCCCGGCTCTGTAGCCGAGTTTGCAGAAGGCAGCCGGGTGCCGGTGCTAAACGGTGGCGATGGTCCGAATGAACATCCAACGCAGGCACTGCTTGATCTGTATACCATCCAAAAGGAGTGTGAATACCACGGCGGCGGTATCGACGGTTTACACATCGCCATGATTGGCGATCTTAAATTCGGCCGTACCGTGCATTCACTATCGAAGCTACTAAGCAAGTTTAAAAATCTACGTTTCACACTGGTTTCACCCAATGAGCTGAGAATGCCCGACAGCGTTATTTCAGTGTTGGAAGATGCCGGACATCAGATCCGCATTACCGAGCAGTTAGAAGGCAGTTTGGATGCTGACATCTGCTACCAGACCCGGATCCAGGAAGAACGCTTCCCATCCCCGGAAGAGGCCAACAAATATCGCGGACGCTTCCGACTTAATACCGAAATCTACACTAAACATTTTCAATCCAAGACTGTCATCATGCATCCGCTTCCCCGCGACTCTCGTGCCGAAGCCAACGAGCTTGATAACGATCTGAATATGCACCCCAACCTCGCTATTTTTCGTCAAACCGATAACGGCGTTCTGGTCAGAATGGCGCTGTTCGCCCTGACCCTCGGCGTAGAGGATCTCGTTAGCCGATACGAAAAAGACGTCGTGTGGTACACCAATAAACATCAGGAAACTATGTAGTCATGTCTGATAGTAAATCTTCGCAACTTTTTGAACGCGCCCAGCACATTATTCCCGGTGGCGTAAATTCTCCAGTACGTGCATTTAAAGCCGTTGGCGGTACGCCACGCTTCATATCCCGCGCCGATGGCCCGTACATTTACGATGCCGATGGTAAATCTTACATAGACTACGTGCTGTCCTGGGGGCCGATGGTCATGGGTCATAATCACCCGGCTATCCGTGACGCCGTGATAGACGCCGCGGGCCGTGGGTTAAGTTATGGTGCCCCAACTGAAGCAGAGATACAGATGGCTGAGGTAGTCTCAAAGCTGGTGCCCTCAATGGAAATGCTCAGAATGGTCAACTCCGGTACGGAAGCCACCATGAGCGCCATTCGCCTGGCCAGGGGCTATACCGGCCGCGATAAAATCCTCAAGTTTGAGGGCTGCTATCATGGCCATGCCGATGCGCTGTTAGTCAAAGCGGGCTCCGGCGCGCTGACCTTTGGTGTGCCGAGTTCACCAGGCGTCCCCGCTGACTTCGCGCAACATACCCTGACCGTTGAATATAACAATTTGCAAAGCGTTATCGATGCATTTGAACAACATGGTGAGGACATTGCCTGCGTAATCATCGAGCCTGTCACCGGCAATATGAACTGTATTTTGCCTGTTGACGGCTTTCTACAGGGGCTACGGGAGATTTGCGACCACTACGGTGCAGTGCTGATTTTTGATGAAGTGATGACCGGTTTCAGGGTTGCCCGTGGCGGTGCCCAGGAATTTTACGGGATTACGCCTGACATGACCTGCCTGGGTAAAGTGATTGGCGGCGGTATGCCAGTCGGTGCGTTTGGTGGCAAACGGGAAATCATGGAAAAAATTGCGCCAACTGGTCCTATCTATCAGGCAGGTACTCTGTCTGGCAACCCTGTTGCCATGGCCGCAGGACTGGCTGCCATGAAACTGGTACAACAGGAAGGGCTGTACCAACAGTTAACCGCCAGTACTGAACGCCTTGCACATGGCATCAGAGAAGTCGCCACAGCCCATGGTATCCCAATGACGGTGAATACCGCAGGCAGTATGTTTGGACTGTTCTTTACCGAAGTAGAACGTGTGACCAATTACCAGCAGGTGATCAGCTGTAATCAGGAACACTTTAATAAGTTTTATCACGGCATGCTTGAAGAAGGTGTGTACCTGGCACCGGCCTCGTACGAAGCGGGCTTTGTGTCAGCCGTCCACTCTGATGACATTATTCAGCGCACCATTGATAGCGCGGATAAGGTGCTGAGCAAGCTCTAACGCTTAAGACGTCGCTCGTTGCTTGATAAAATCAGTAGCGGGCGCGAAAAATGCCGCCCCCGTCTCCGCACTGGTGAAATCCAGCAGCTTATCGTAGTCACCGTGTTCATCACCGTAGATCATGCTTTCGAGCATTTTCCTGAATACGCTGGGACTGTTTGCGCAAGACACGAAAAATAGTCCCTGCACGGTAATATCGCCATAGGGCATACCTTGCCGGAGCAACTCTAGCGGTTTGCCTTCAGGGTCTTTCATTCGGGTCCGGCGGCTATGTGAAAATGCTGGCAGATCGCCGTGCGGTAGGGCCAGATTCTCCTGTTTGGTGCGCCCGATAATGTGCTCCTGACGCTTTTGATCCAGATATTGCCAGCGCGTCATATCATGTCGATAACGCTGCACGTGCACATAGCTGCCGCCGCTGAATTCCGGATCATCATCGCCTACCAATGCCACCTCTAGCTTGCGCATGCCCCGAGCATTGGCGGTGCCATTTACAAATCCGGTCAGGTCACGTCCGTCCAGATAACGAAAGCCACGAACCTGCTCAACCAGCTCAACATGCATTTTCAATAGCTCATGCACTTCGGCACCAATAGCGTGGCAGATATCCAGACGGTCGGCGCGGATCTGAATAAATAAATCCACAGGCGTGACAGGGGCACAGCGGTCTTCGCTTTGCATATCGGGGAAAGGCGCCAACTCTACGGGCCGTGTACCGGGGTATAGCTCACTCCAGTAGTGGCTACCGACTGCTACCATGCCGGATACCATGGCCTCATAATGCTCGTTGTCAAAGTGGTCAAAAATATCCAGCAGCCGCACGAGCTTCGCTCGGATCACTTCTGCATCATCTTCGACGACGTTATACAGCAGATACTGCGCGTGTAAATTTGGCTCCGCACATACGCCTTTCTGCGCCTGCCCCATAAGCGATCAGAACCCCGCAGCCTGACCGTCTTTACGACTTTCAGAGGCGCCGAAATACACACCGCTTATCGGATCGCGCATGATGGCCTGATAACCGCCATAGTGACCGGAGACTTCTCTGAGTACATGCCCCATATGCAGCAGCTTACGGCGCGTTTGCGCAGAGAAGCCGTTTTCCAGACTCACGTACCCACCATCTGTCATCGTCTCGCCGGTTGGCTCGCTGGAGCCACTGTGCAGAATGCGAGGCGCATCACCGGCCTCTTGCAAATTCATACCAAAATCAATCAGGTTGACGACGATCTGCGCATGCATTTGCGGCTGCGTAGCGCCGCCCATCACGCCAAAACTCAACCAGGGTTTGTTATTACGGGTCACAAATGCAGGAATAATGGTATGGAACGGACGTTTGCCCGGCTCCAGCGTATTGAAATGGCCTTCTTCCAGCTGAAACATTTCACCACGGTTTTGCAGCACAAATCCAAGATCGGTGGGGATCATGCCTGAGCCCATACCACGATAGTTACTCTGGATAAGGCTGACCATGTTACCGGCTTTGTCAGCAACCGTGAGATAAATGGTATCTCCATCAATTAAACCGGCGTCATAACGCTTGGCCGCCTGTTCAGGGTCAATCAACTTGCGTCTTTGCTGCGCGTATTCTTTGGAGATTAGCCAGTCAACTGGTATGTCGTTGAAGGCAGGATCGGCGTAATACTTGGCTCTGTCTTCAAATGCCAGTTTCTTGGCTTCGACAAAAGTATGGATATAGTCAGCGGAATCCAGTCCCATGCCCTGGATATCGTATTGCTCTAAAATATTCAGGATTTGCAGCGCGGCGATACCCTGACCATTAGGCGGCAGTTCCCAGACATCGTAGCCGCGATAATTGGTAGATACAGGCTCGACCCAGTTTGAAGTGTGGGCTGCCAGGTCTTCATAGCTCAGATACCCGCCTTGCTCCTGCATAAAGGCTCCAATCACTCGGGCAATGTCACCCTTATAAAAAGCATCACGCCCCCCTGTCGCAATTTTTTCATAGGTCGCAGCGAGGTTCGGATTTTTAAAGATTTCACCTTTTCTTGGGGTCCTGCCATTCAGCAGAAAGGTTTCAGCAAAGCCCGGATACTGGCCAATGCGCTTACGATTCATCTCGAAATAGTAAGCAATAAGCTCTGATACAGGAAAACCATTCTTGGCATATTCGATAGCAGGGGTCAGGATTTCGCTCATTGGCACGCTACCAAAGCGGTCGTGCAGCATAAACCAGCCATCTACGGCACCCGGTACCGATACCGGTAGAGGGCCAAACGGCGGGATTTTATCGAGTCCCTTCTCGGCAAACACTTCTCTGTTAAGAGTAGCGGGTGAACGTCCAGAGGCATTTAATCCGTACAGCTGTTTGGTTTCAGCATCCCATACGATAGCGAACAAGTCGCCACCGATGCCGCAGCCGGTGGGTTCAACCAGTCCCAACATGGCATTGGCGGCAATGGCAGCGTCAATGGCATTGCCACCTTTACGCAGCACCTCAAGTCCCACTTGGGTAGCGAGAGGCTGGCTGGTCGCGACCATGCCATTTTCAGCGATTATTTCGGAGCGACTAGCGAAATGCTGACCGGTGATCCGATCATAGGCAGTAGCCGGCCCACTGACCAAAGTGGCGATAATTAAAAATAGGGCAGAGGTGATTTTTTTCATGGTAGACCTGTCTGTACAGCTCAGCACAACCTACGAGGATACTGGGTAAACCCCATTTAGCCAAGTTGAAAGCCCATATGAAAAAGGCACCCTATAAAGGTGCCTTATATCCGAGTTATTTTTAAATTTACTTATGCACGCGTCTGGCGCCGAGGCCAAGAAGGCCCAGAGATAGCAAAAATAGCGCAGAAGGCTCAGGAACTTGGGTCAGACTAAGACGCACATCATCAACCAAAACCTGAGTGCCACCGCTGTTGATGCGAATTCTAAGCGACTCACCGAGCGCCGCATTGTCTTCGGATACATCAAAAGATGCAGAGAAGAACGCCCAGCCGTCATTAACATCATTTGCTGTAGCAATGATTTCACCGATCAACACATTTCCTGCGAATAACTGGGCAGAGCTGGTTGGCAACCCTTGCGTATCGTCTCGCTCTCCAAACCACAGAGAGAAAGTGTAGGTGCCCGCATTCAATGCAGATGTCAGAATTTGTTCGATATAACCGCCATTGGACCATACGTTATTATTCCCATCGACAGCCGTATACATAAAGTCTACGCTATCCATGGTACCCCACCCGAACCCTGTCCATCCAATGACTGACCGATTGTATTGCGCGTCTACACCCGTGCCATTCCTGTTGGGATGGACGTAGTTGAATGGATTTGCTTGTTCAAACGAAGCGTTTTCAATATCGATTGATATCAGACTTGCATTGGCGATAAAGCTACTTAAAAGTAACATTAATACAGACAACAATTTCATACTACACACTCAATTCTTGTATTAATTACATCGCATCCGGTGATGCAAACTTCTTGCCAATAAAAAATAACCATATTTAACAGTTAGTTAGAAAAACCCACTGCACAATGTGTAAAGATATCTGACACCGATTTCATTGTCTGACATAGAAAAAAGCCCCACTGTGGTCAGCAGTGGGGCCAATGTTTAGGTTTTTTAGCGCGTTATTATTATTGGTTTACGGCTAATATCCCTGGTCAGAGGATTTATTGACGGCCACCAGTGAAATCTGGGTAAGCTTCCAGACCACACTCGGACATATCCACACCGTCGTATTCTTCTTCTTCGCTGACACGTACGCCCATGATGGCTTTGATTGCCAGCCATACCACCAGACTAGTAACAAATACCCATACGAAGATAGTCAATGCACCAATAATCTGGCCTGATAATGATGAGCCGCTGTTCGTCACAGGCACCAACAGTAGGCCAAGCAGACCTACCACACCGTGCACAGAAATCGCACCTACCGGATCATCAATCTTCATCTTATCCAGACCTACGATGCTGAACACGACCAACACTCCGCCAATCGCGCCGAAAATAGTCGCCATTAATGGCGTTGGTGTAGAAGGCTCTGCAGTGATAGCAACGAGACCGGCCAGTGCACCGTTCAACGCCATAGTCAGGTCGGCTTTACCGAACATGATGCGAGCCAGTAAAAGAGCGGCAATCAGACCACCCGCTGCGGCAGCGTTGGTGTTCATAAATACGACCGCTACAGAGTTTGCGCTTTCCACCGTCGCCGTGGCAAGTACTGAACCACCGTTGAAACCGAACCATCCCATCCACAGGATGAAGGTTCCTAAAGTTGCCAATGGCAGGTTTGCACCAGGTATCGCATTCACTTTACCGTCTGCAGTATATTTGCCTTTACGCGCACCAAGAACCAGCACGCCAGCGAGCGCTGCGGCTGCACCAGCCATGTGTACAATGCCTGAACCTGCAAAGTCTGAGAAGCCTAAGTCGCCCAGCGTGTACATGCCAAATACGGCTTCGCCGCCCCATGTCCAGGCGCCTTCCATTGGATAGATGAAGCCTGTCATGACAACAGCAAACGTCAGGAATGCCCAAAGCTTCATACGCTCTGCAACTGCACCAGATACGATAGACATTGCCGTTGCAACGAATACCACCTGGAAGAAGAAGTCCGCTGAAGGCGCATAGGTCGCTGGCTCTTCAGTGATCCCAGTCGCGCCGTCGCCAGTGATGCCCGACAAGAACAGCGAGAAGTCGCCGCCACCGTACATGATGCCGTAGCCGCAGATCATGTACATGGTGCAGGCCACTGCGTATAGCGCAACGTTTTTGGTCAGAATTTCTGTGGTGTTTTTGGCACGCACCAAACCGGCCTCGAGCATGGCAAAACCAGCTGCCATCCACATAACCAACGCACCGCAAATCAGGAAGTAAAAGGTATCGAGTGCATACCCTAGTTCAAATGTTGTTTCCATTGTTATCGTCTCCGAAACTGAATGTGAGGGTTAGAGTGCGGCGCCTAGATGGCGTCACCGTCTGTTTCACCGGTACGGATTCGTACGGCATGTTGAAGGTCATAAACGAAGATCTTGCCATCGCCTATTTTGCCGGTTTTCGCAGCTTCAGCGATTGCTTCGACCAGACGGTCAACATGATCATCCTGAACGGCGATTTCCAGTTTCACCTTAGGCAGGAAGTCAACCTGATATTCTGCTCCGCGATACAGCTCGGTATGACCTTTCTGACGACCAAAGCCTTTGACTTCGGTGACTGTCAATCCATCGATACCGATCTCTGAAATCGCTTCACGAACATCATCAAGCTTGAACGGCTTAATGATTGCAGTGACTAGTTTCATTGTGATGCTCCCAGTGTTGTGTAATGTGTTTATGCTAGGTGGGTAGACAACAACAAGAGCCGTGCCACAAATATTAATTATTATTTATCAATAACTTAAGAATTTCATAGCGTTTCAGATGACGATTACTTGCACTATTTTAATGCATGAGTCAATCATTGCACCGTTTTGGTGATTTGAACTTAATGGCCGCCTGCTGACTCTATGTTGCATGCTAATGACAATGACCATTCCTGCCCTACATCAACGTGCAGAGCCCAGGCGTCATCGGCGCAACCTGTCTGGTCCGGCGCTTGCGTTTTCAATTACTGCGCATGTATTACTAGGAGTGGTGTTGTGGTTACACGACGGTGAGCGAAAAACACACAAGCCGGATGGTCAGTTGCAAACAATCCGCTCGTACTTGTATCAAGCACCCGCGCAGCCAGTGCCTACACCCGACAGCTCCACACCAATAGTGGAGCAGAAGAGTGACATTATCGAGGAGTTAACGCCGCCTCCGGCTGTTAATCAAGAGATCGCATTGCAGTCTGCAGAGCGACAGGCTCAACCTGTAGCGCCCGTAATCGACCCTTCTCAGGCGTCTGCCAACTATTTCAGTCGGCAGAACAAGCAGGCACTCAACGCGCTGTCCAACCGAGAATCCCAGCAATACAAACAACGTAAAAATACGTTACGTCTTCCGGAATCATCGGTAAGGAGCGCCGAGGAACAGCACCTGATAGGCCCTGACATCAAAGAGGTAGACTGCGGAAATGCGGGCAAGCAGGCACTGGCTATGTTTTCCGGGCTTGTCGGAGGCACCGTGCGCTGCAGGGAATATGCCGACATTGACAGGTTTATCGACGCCAGGGTCAACAAGCTGCCCAACGACCCACTGGCATCGAAACCGTACGATTAACCGCCGAACAATTTTTCCCAGAATGATTTTTCTTTCGGCGGTTTAATGCTGCCGTCACAGTTGTAGATGTTGACCGGCAGAGCATCAAGGATAGCAGGCACACTCATGCTGTTTTGGCATCCGGCGGTGACGGGTCTGCCCGTATCGATATCGAAATGGGCAATACCCAGTCCGTCCGGAAAACGTCGCGACAGCGATTTTGGCTCTTGCAATGACTGATAGGCCATAAACACCTGCATGGCGCCGCTGGTACCTGTCAGTCCTGTGGGGGAGTTGTCATCTTTACCGAGCCAGGACGTGATCAGAATATTGCGGTCAAAGCCAGCAAACCAGCTGTCCCGATAATCATCGGTAGTGCCTGTCTTGCCCGCCATATTGATGTTCCCGAAGCGCTGTTTAAGCTGACTGGCGGTGCCTTCGAGGGTGACCTTATGTAACGCGTAATTGAGCAGGTAGGTGGCCTTTTCATCAATACGCTGCTCGCCTTGCCGGCGGTATTGCCAGAGCAAATCATTTTCCGGCGACATGACGGCTAGCACGGCGTGCAGAGGCTGATAAAAGCCATTGTTGGCAATGGTCTGATACAGCTGATTGACCTGTAATAGGGACAAATTCAGTGCACCAAGCGTCAACGCCGGATAGGCATCAATATTTTGCTCGACACCGAGTCGATGCAGCGTATCGACAACGGTATCAAGCCCCAATTCCATACCCAACGATACCGTCGGCACGTTAAGTGATTTAGTTAACGCCGTCACCAGCGGTACTTGCCCGCGAAACGTTTTATCAGCGTTCTGAGGCTCCCACATATTACCGTGGCTGCTCTTCATACGAATCGGCTCATCTTTCAGCGGACTGGCTAAGGTGTATGTCGCAGCCTGTTCAAGGGCCGATAAATATACCGCTGGCTTAACCAATGAGCCAATTGAGCGAGAGGCGTCCAGAGCCCGGTTGAATCCGGCATAATCAGTATTCACGCTGCCAACAATCGCTCGTATTTCGCCGCTTTTGATATCACTGACCAGCAGTGCTGCCTCAAGCTCGTCAATGTTTCTGTCAGTTGCCAAGCGCGCAACGCGATCTCTTACTGCCCGCTCGGCACGACGCTGGGCATTGATATCCAGCGTGGTGAATACTTTGACACCGGACTGGCGAATATCCGGATCGGCCAGAACCAGTGATAGCTCGCGTTTCACTTTGTCCATAAATGCCGGATGTTTGCCGCTGGCCAGGCTGGCGCCGCTGGCTATTCGCAGAGGCTGTTGGATGGCGCGTTGATACGCGTCGGCAGACAGGTAGTTGTCCTCAAATAACAAACGAAGTACAAGATTCCTTCTTTCCAGCGTGCGCTCTGGATAGCGACGCGGATTATAAAACGAGGGGCCTTTTATCATGCCAACCAGGGTCGCCATTTCCGCGTCATCCAGTTCATTTAATGGCCGGTCGAAGTAAAAATGGCTGGCCAAACCGAAGCCATGCACGCCCACCGCACCATTTTGGCCCAGAAATACCTCATTGAGGTACGCTTGCAAGATCTCTTCCTTGCTGTAACGGGCATCAATAATCAACGCCATTAATGCTTCGCGGATTTTACGAATGATGGAGCGTTCACGACTTAAGTAAAGATTTTTAACCAACTGCTGCGTCAGAGTGCTGCCACCCTGCACCGTGCGCCCGGCACTGATATTCGCAACCAATGCCCTGGCAATGGCAAGCGGATTAACGCCATGGTGCTCAAAAAACTTGCGATCTTCGGTAGTGATCAGGGCCTGGACCAGCGTTTCCGGGACGTCATCCAGGTTCACCAGCATGCGGTCTTCGGCATTACTGCTTAACAGGCGGGTGACTAACCATGGCTCCAGTTGCACACTGCTGACATCCCGTTTTCTGGTCAGATCGCTTATTTGATGAATACGTGCGCCTTTCCAGGTTAATCGGATGTGCCGCTGTGGCTGCTCGCCTTCGGGGAATTGAAAGCTGCGTCGCACAAATTCGATGGTATTGCCCAGATAACTGTACTCGCCACTGGAGTCTGGCTTCGCCACTTTGCGATAGCCCAGTAAATCCAGTTCATCCAGCACCTCTTTGTGGGTGATCTCCTGACCATTAGACAGTGATAGTGGTCGAGCATAGATTTGCGCTGGGACCTGCCATTTATTGCCCGAGAACTGTTGTCTGATAGTGGCATCCAGGTAAAACATATAGGCACCCAGCACCACCAGGCCAACGATAAATAGTTTATAGGCAAACCGCATTATGCTGCGCCAGCGGCTGGTTTTGTTTGCGGTACTGGTATTTTTTGTCATGCGTGTGCCACGGTCTCGTTTACTGCTCGACACTTGTGAGTGCGCGGAACCGCGCGGTTGCCATCATCTTTGAGTCATGCTGAACTGTCAAGACAACCCTGCCACCCGCAGAGACGCTGGCAGACAGCAGCGTCTCTGGCGAATAATCACACTTACCGTTTGGTCGGCGCGGGATAGGCAGGCGGTACCACCTCCACAAGCTGACGTTCATTCAGCATCTTAAGTACTTCCTGCACGCCTCGTTCCAACTGGGGGTCCCTGTCGCTGTTGAGCGCCCTGGCATCCTGATACACATCAATGTCAGGCGCAATACCGACGTTCTCGCCTATCCACCGGTTATTTATTGGGTCAAACACGGCATTATCCGGTGCCGTCAGCGCACCGCCGTCGACCAGTCGATAGTGCACCGAAGATTTAACCAGTCCGCCCCAGGTTCTGGCACCAATCAAAGGACCAATCTGCTGTTGTCTGAATACCCAGGGGAAGAAATCTCCACCGGAGCCAGCCAATTCATTAACAAGCAAGGCTTTGGGTCCTTTTAACCCTGCGGGCAGCTGAATGGGTTTGCCATCAGGCACTTCATTGGTAATGGCTGCACGAAGCTCCCGTGACATTAAATCAACCATGTAGTCGTCAAGGAAACCACCACCATTAAAGCGCTCATCAATCACCGCACCTAGCTTATCCTGCTGGGCAAAGAAATAACGTGTAAAGGAGGTGAAACCTGCATTACTGGTATTTGGTACCCATACATACGCCAGTTTGCCATCAGACAGCTCGTCGACTTTGCGACGATTATCCTCTATCCAGTTGCGCTGACGCAGGTTACGCTCGCTGGCAATGGGTTTCACCACTACCTGACGGGCTCCGTCTCTATTTGGTTCGGAGTTGATATGCAGCACGGTTTGTACGTCAGCGGTGCCATCCAACCACTGATAAATATTGTCTGATGCGGTCACATCCTTGCCATTAACGGCAACAATGAAATCACCGGCAGACACATCCATACCGGGCTGATCAAGTGGCCCTTTCAGTCCGGGATTCCAGCTCTCTGACGTATAAATTCGCTCGATCTTCCAGTAGCCATCTGCGGTGGACAAATCCGCCCCTAACAGACCCGCTTTTGATTTCGCAACCTCAGGAAAATCGCCGCCAAACACGAAGCTATGGCCGACTGACAGCTCACCATTTACCATGTCCAGCACATAACTTAAATCCGCACGATGCTTAATATAGGGTACCAGTGGAGCATAACGTTCCAGTACCTGATCCCAGTCCCGTCCATGCATATCCGGGTCATAAAAATAATCACGCTGATAACGCCAGGCCTCGTGGAACATTTGCTGCCATTCCTGTGCCCGATCGAGTTTCATCTGCAGTGCCACGTTGAGGGTTTTACCGTCGTCGGCTTTTGGTTTGCCCGTGTCCAGCACCTTCCAGCTTTTACCGCTTTTGACTAACAGATGCTTGCCATCATGGGAAATGCTCGCCGAGGTGATACCTGCAACGAATGGCGTCGCTTTGCCCTCTTCGAGAGTAAATTTGTGCAAGGAAACCACTGGCCCTTCCGGTGCACGTTCGGCAATAAACAGCGTTCCCTCTGGGCCGCTGATGGTGTACGCATAATTGGCGGCAGGTACTGAAAGTGCCAGAGTGCGCCGCTCAATATTCTGCAAGTCGATCACGACCCCGTTATCGCTTTCAGCTTCCTCTTCCTGCTTTGCCTCGTCTGATTCTGCATCCGATGCATCATCTTCGCTTTCGACAGGCTCTTCGTCACTTTTTGGTGCAAACGGCGATGCTGCATCCTGCTGGAGATTAACCACATAAGCCGCATATTCTGCTTCCGCGCCCATTGAACTGGTATTCGCCCAGCCGGAGTTCAAGCCGTAATCAGTGCTGGCCAGAAAATACAGATGTTGACCATTCCGATCCCAGGCCGGAGCAAAGGCATCGGCAAAGCGGTTTGTTAATGCGGTCTTTTGCTTTGTTTCATTTGACCACACCCAAATCTGTCTGAAGCTGTTACTGGCCGCCTTGGAGTACGCAAGCCAGTTGGAATCCGTCGACCAGGTAATGCCGTTATAACCGCGTTCCAGATTACTGCCGCCAGTATCAACCGTTTGCAACTCACCCGATTGCAGATTAATCACCCTGATCCTGACATCATCATCGACAAAGGCAATGTAGCTTCCATCGGGTGAAAACGTCGGCTCCCAGGCCATTTTTGACTCACCGATACTCAAAGTCCTAGGGGGAGAAAGACCGTCCTGCTGTTGCAATACCAGCTTGTAGCCTTCGCCGCCCATATCAGAAAACCAGGCAATGACGTCGCCCTTTGGTGACCAGATGGGTTTGCGATCGGCCGCGCCTGAGCTCTCACTCAGATTGCGAACATCACCATTTTCCACAGGCACAGTGAAGACGTCACCACGTGCCTGAAACAATGCTCTTTTACCGGTAGGAGACAATGTTGCTGCAGTGGCGGACTCACTCACGTCCGTCCATTGCGTATCCGCCAAGGGGAAGTCGCCTTTTACCTCAATGGCAAGCCGCGTGCTGCGTTTGGTTTTCGGATCTAAGGTGTGTAAGTAGCCGTTATGTTCAAACGCTAATAACTCGCCATTGCTGCTTAGCTGCTTAACATCGTTTTGCTCATAAAAGGTGATTTGCTCGAGTTCACCTTTTTTGGGGTCATAGGCCCAGATATTGGCTATCCAGTCACGGTCGGAGATGAAAAATATCCGATCCCCCACCCAAACAGGTTCAATATCTGTGGTGCGTTCGTTGGGAATGAAGGTTTCCAGATTGGTATCAAGGTCCAGGATCACCAGCGGCGTGTTCTGCCCACCCCGGTAATGACGCCACTCCACGTCCCAGCGCTGCATGCGGTCGATGACCATTTTTTCGCCATCTGCAGAAAACGCACCATTATGGGCCCATTGTTTATTCACCAGCGTGGCAGGACCGCCGCTGACTGGTACAGTCCAAAGCCGATTTATCGGACGGGGCGCAGTATCACGGCCTGAGGCATACAGCACGGATTCCCCATCTGGTGACCAGCCGCGCACCATCGCGTTATCAGCATGCCAGGTCAGGCGCTGCGGCTGTCCGCCTTCAGTCGGAATGACATAGACGGCATAGCTACCGGTGCGATTTGAACTAAACGCGATGTGTTTACCGTCTGGCGACAAGTGCGGCTCAGTTTCTACCGCCGGCGTACTGGTCAGTCGCAGAACATTGCGGCCATTAATATCAGCCACCCAGACATCAGCACCATAAACAAAGGTAATGTGGTTTTTGCTGATGCTAGGCTGACGCAGCAAACGGGTATCGTCTGCCTTGGAGGCAAAACTGCAAAAGCTTAACAGTGGCAATAAAAGTACGATTAACGCGCGCGGGTATCCTGATTGATTCATCTGGCATTCCTTTTTGTTTTTTTCACCTTACTACACGGATGAAAAGAATAGTATGTTTGATAGGCTTTGCGTACTATGAAGCATGAAGTTTGTTTGCTTGTATTTGGTGTTATGTTCCGCCCGCTATTTTTATTCTTTTCATTAGTTGTATTCACCTGTCACGCTTTTGCTAGTTCCACGTCAGAGGTCCCTTTTCAAGAGTGTATTGCGAATTTACAAAACAAAGCCCGCAGTGAAGGTATTTCTGCCCGGCAGACAGATGAGGTATTGGGCAATGCCCGGTTCCTCAAACAGGTGATTGGTTACGATAGAAGTCAGCCCGAGTTTATTCAGACCTTTCCCGGCTACTTTACCAAGCGCGTGAACGACTGGCGCGTTAATCGTGGACGGGAAATGCTCGCCAAACACAAAGATTTTCTCGCCGAACTCACCCGCACATATGGCGTACCCTCACACTATCTGATTTCATTCTGGGGGCTGGAAACAAACTTCGGCAGTTACAAGGGCAAGATGCCGATCATCGACTCACTGGCAACGCTGGCCTGTGATGAACGCCGCAGTGCATTTTTCACCACTGAATTAATGACAGCATTAAAACTGATGGACCGGGAATCCTTTGACGTAGACACCATGCTTGGTTCATGGGCCGGTGCGATGGGACACACACAGTTCATGCCTTCGGCCTATATGCAATATGCCATCGACGGCGATGGGGACGGACGTATTGACTTGTGGAACAGCGAGCTGGATGCCTTAGCCTCTGCTGCCAATTTCCTCAGTGAGCTGGGCTGGCAACCGGGACTGCGCTGGGGTCGGGAAGTCTCCCTGCCAGAAGGTTTTGATTATTCACTGGCAGGTAAACACCATGCTAAACCCCTCACATTCTGGCATCAGGCTGGAGTGCGGAAAACAAACGACACGTCGCTTGGCAATGTGGATATTGATGCCTCGCTGTTAATTCCGGCCGGTCATCAGGGTCCGGCATTCCTGGTATATGACAACTTCGATGTGATCCTACGCTGGAATAATTCTGAGTTTTACGCCATCTCGGTCGGACACCTTGCCGATAGACTGGTGGGCGCTGCAGCGCTTGCGGCAGCATTGCCGGATTTGCCCACCTACAGTCTTGAGCAAATGAAGCTGCTGCAAACAAAACTTAATACCCTGGGTATCGATGTCGGTGAGGCAGACGGTATTCTGGGCCCCATGACCCGACGTGGCGTGCGTCAGTTCGAGCTAGCAAATAATATGATTGCAGATGGCTTCCCTGATACACAGGTTTTTAACGCAATCATGGACGTGCAAACGCAGTAGTAGTTATGCGCTGTTACTTCATCGCCCGTTTGGTACGAGCGGTAGGCGTTGCATTGGCCGGGTCATCTGGCCAGAAATGCTTGGGATAACGGGCTTTCATATCTTTTTGCACTGCCTGATAGCTGCCTTGCCAGAAGCCAACAATGTCCTGGGTGGTCTGCACCGGTCGCATTGCCGGTGACAACAGTGACAGTGTCAGAGGCAGCCGCCCATTGGCCACTGCCGGATGCACACTCAGCCCGTACATTTCCGTTAGTTTGATTTCAACATGTGCACTGCCATCATCACGATAGTCAATGGTAACAGACGTTCCCGTTGGTGCCGTGAACTTCACCGGCAGCGTTTTATCGAGTAACTGTTGGGTATGCCAGTCCATCTGCTGTTTGATCAATGCCTGCCAATCCAAACCGGATAGTGCAGACCATTTACGATGTGTTGCCAGAAAGGGCAATAGCCACTCATCCAGCGTTGCCATAAGATGCTCTGCTGTCAAATTCGGCCAATTCTCATCAGGTATTAATCGTTTGGCAAGCGCAATACGTTTTCTCAAATGATGTGCCGCATCACTTAACGGTAAGGCCGAGAATCCTGATTTGATGATTTCTTCTCGCCATGCCTCGGTCACCTGCTCAAGATCAGCTTTATCGCCAGATACCCTGGAGTTAAGCACTAAGGACCCGAGCATCGTATTTTCGGTAAAGCGCAGTACCTTGTCGTTATCAGTGGGGGTCCACTGACACCGCTGCTCATGGGTGATCAAAGCGCTACCATGGGTTTTAATATCATCTAACGTGACTGCCATTGCCGAGGTTATGCGAGCATCAGCCCGCCCAGCAAGCTGCAGATCGGCAGCCACTATCCATGCTTCATCAGCTAGGGGAGAATCCTCGGGTAGCCAGCCGCCAGTGCCACCGGAAAGCTGAAAACGGCCTTGTCCGCGCGCTTTACCAACGCGGTCTGGAAACGCCGCAAACAGTAAAGCTGACAGGCATCCGTTATGGTCTTTGCCTACCCTCAGCGACAGTGACGTTCTAAAACGCTTGGCCAAACGCTGCGCGTGTTTCACCAAAAGCTGGTGAGGATTATTCAGAGCGTGCTGAAGTGCCAGTTCAATGTCGACTTCACGTTGTCGTCCGTCTTCAAGCAGCGCAGCTAACAGGCATCCCAACTGCAAGGCCTGCTCTCCCTGCTGTTGGGCCTTCACTAACATACTGCCAAGCCTCGGGTGCAAACCCAGCTCCGCAACTTTACGTCCATGGGCTGTTAAACGCTGCTGTGCATCAAAGACACCAAGTGATTGCAACAACTGGTTGGCGGCGTTTAGCTGTGCTGTAGTTGGGTAATCGAGCAGTTCAAGTAGAGCAAATTCCGTGCCCCATACGGAAATATCCAGCAACACTGAGGACAGCTCCTCCCGCAATATAGCCGGCACTGCCTGTTTGGCTTTGCGATGATGTTGCTCTTCACTCCACAATCGATAACATGTCCCGGGTCCGGTGCGCCCGGCACGGCCCGCTCGCTGTGTAGCGGAGGCAATAGATATGGCCTGCGTGGTGAGCTGATTAACGCCTCTTGATAAGTCGTATTGTGCGACCTTCTCCAGTCCCGAGTCCACAACGGTATCAATGCCTTCTATGGTCAGACTGGTTTCAGCAATATTGGTCGCCAGCACAATTTTTCGCTGACCAGAGGGGGCAGGCGCGATGGCACGCATTTGTGTCTGTTTATCCAAGTCACCATACAGCGGAAACAATTCACAGTGCGAAGGCAGCGCGTCTTGCAGGCGCTCAGCTACGCGTTTAATGTCAGCGCTGCCGGGTAAAAACACCAGCATGCTACCCTGTTGTTCGCTAAGCGCCAGTTGTATCGCGTTGACAACTTGCGTCGTTAAATCTCGTTGCGCGTTGATTGGCAGATAGCGGTAATCAATCGGATACTGACGTCCTTCGACCTGCAGTTGCATAGCATCTGGCAATAGGTCTTTAACGGACGCGCCTTCCAGCGTTGCCGACATGACCAACAGACGCAGGTCATCACGCAAAGACTGTTGCACATCAATAGCCAGAGCCAGGCCAATGTCGGCGTGCAGGCTACGTTCGTGGAATTCATCGAACAGGATCAAATCAACGCCGGACAGCTCCGGATCGGCCTGTATCCTGCGGGTCAGAATACCTTCTGTCACAATCTCCAGCCGCGTGTTAGCGGAGATTTTTCTCTCGCCACGCACCTGATAACCAACCGACTCTCCTACTTTTTCATTGAGCTGTTTAGCAAGATAAGCAGCCAGAGCCCTTACCACAACGCGGCGGGGCTGAAGCATAATCATGCGCCGCCCGCTCTTCAGCCAGTCCTTCATTAATGCAAGAGGCAACACTGTGGATTTACCGGCACCGGGGGGTGCGATAAACACCAGATTTTGCTTTTTTAATGCGGCTATTGCATCAGGTACGGCGGACTCAATGGGTAACACAGCGGCTCTACAATGGTTAATCTGTCGCGTATGATACCCGTCAACGACCTTTGTGACACGGATAAGCATGCGCGCTTTTATCGGACTGGACATTTCGGCACCACAAAAGTTGGCGATTGACGCGTGGCGACAAAAGGCCTTACCCGCGTTACCCAAAGCGGTACCCGCCGCCAATTTTCATATCACGCTGGCTTTTTTGGGTAATATTGACGCTCGTCAGCAGGAAACGTTGATCAGTAACCTGGATTCGTTGATAGAGAAAACCTTTTCGCTCGAACTGGACATTACCGGATGGTTTAAAAAGCCCCAGGTGCTGTGGATTGGCTGTGAACATATCCCTGAGCAGCTAGCAAAGTTGGCAGCAAGCACGGCATCTGCTGCCCGTGCGAGTAGTATTCAGGTGCGTACAGATACTTATACGCCTCATGTGACCCTTGCACACAAAGTCAAAGAGCCGCCCGCTGCTTTGTTTACCCCGTCGGTACAGTGTCATTTTGGTCAGTTTCATTTATTTGAGTCGCTGTCCACCGCACATGGCGTGACCTATCCCATCCGACATACCTGGCCGCTTAGTCCATTACAAACTAAGTAAGCATGATTTCCTGTTTACCCTCACAGCACTTCACGCTTTAATGTCGCAAGCAATGGCAAGGATACAAACATGCAGCAAACATTCAGATTAGTGATCGACTGCCCGGATCAGGTGGGTCTGGTCGCCACGGTCAGTCAGTTTTTAGCCGATCATCAGGCTAATATTATCGAGGCTAACCATCATACAGACCTGTCTACAGGTCGCTTCTTCATGCGGCATGAAATCCGGGCGGACTCAATAAAGCTGGGTATTGATGAATTCAGCAAGGGGTTTTCACCGCTGGCAGAGAAATTCAATATGAACTGGCGTATCACCGACTCGCTGCAAAAGCCGAGAGTGGCATTATTAGCCAGTCTGGAGTCACACTGCCTGAACGATATCCTGCATCGCTGGCACACTGGAGAGTTGAGCTGTGATATTCCCTGCATCATTGCCAATCACCCGCAAATGAAGCAGTTTGCAGACTGGTATAAGGTGCCGTTCCACTGGGTCGATTTTAAGCAGCAGGATAAAACCAAAGCATTTGACCAAATTGCCCTGTTGCTGGATGAATACAAGATTGATCTGACTGTGCTTGCCCGCTTTATGCAAATCCTGCCCAATAGCCTTTGTGAACAGTTGGCTGGCAAGGCAATCAATATTCATCACAGCTTCCTGCCCTCATTTGCGGGCGCCAGACCCTACCAGCAAGCTTATGACAGGGGCGTAAAACTGATCGGTGCAACCTGTCACTATGTCACCAAAGATCTCGACGAGGGCCCCATTATCGAGCAGGAAGTGATCCGTATCAGCCACTCAGACAGTGCTGCGGATATGGTCAGAAAAGGCAAAGATTGTGAAAAGACAGCACTCGCCAACGGTGTACGCTATCACCTGGAAGATCGCGTGATCATCCACAAGAATAAAACCGTGGTATTTGCTTGATACATATTATTTTTTGACATTACGCTTATCCACCGGCTCTGCGCATTTAAAGATATTCTGGTGTTTTACCTCAGCAATATCACTGCCCTGTCCCTTGGCGTATTGCGAGTTCCACAGCTCTTTCATTTCCGGTTTGTGACCTTCTTTGGCCCATTTGGCCTCCGCTTCTTTTTGCTTCTGGTAATTACGCTGGCGTTCTTGTTGCCACTGGTTGACCCGTTCTAAAAATACCGGATCTTCTCCAATATCATGGATCTCCATTTGCATTTCATTTAGCAGCGCCAGCGGATAGGGCATGATTCGACAAATCGGTTCTCCCGCCCTGAAGATCACTGGTTCATTAGGCGTGGTTAGACGCCAGTTCATGGTGAACGGAAAAGGCACCCAATCGGTTCTGACCAGCGCGTCCAGCGGTGTCGCATGTTGCTTATCGTGATTTGCCGGACCACTGATGAGCAAGCCATACTCAGGCGGGGTACGGAACAAAAATGGCAGGTACCAGGTCACCGTACCGCCGCCGAAATGCGGCACCGGCGCAAACGGATGGCGAGCGGACACTTTAAAATTAAGCTGATCACCTCCCTCTTTGCCGGTCCAGGTAATGTGTGCATCCACCGGATTTAGCAACTCCCAACCCATCGAGTTTGCTGCGGTTAATGGGATGCACCGATACGCATAGCGTGCAGGGGTATCATCCATCCATTCACGGGTCACTTTACAAGGCCGGATAAGTTGTTCACTGCCGGGCGGTGAACCGGGCATGGCATAAGCAATGATGGTGTTGTCAGGCACTGGCGTGACGGTTGATTGCGGTGTACTCATAAGGGCGTCTTGTCTGGTCGAGCTTTTTGTTATGGCTTGTATGATGCGGATCAAGGCGTCAGTAAGCAAACTTTCTTATGGTGCCAGACAGCAAATCAACAAAACTTAGCTGTATGCCCGACAACACGCTGCCCACACTTGTTGCTAAAGACATCACCAAAGTCTATCAGACCGGTGAAGTTGAGGTGCGCGCGTTGGACGGCGTGTCTTTTGAGCTGTACCGGGGTGAAATGGTGGTGCTACTTGGGGCCTCCGGCAGTGGCAAGTCGACCTTGCTGAACATTCTTGGCGGTCTGGATAGACCCACGACAGGCAGTGTGCTGTTCGACAACGCTGATCTGAGCCGGATGTCTGAGCACGACCTAACCCTGTTTCGACGCGATCACGTCGGTTTTGTGTTCCAGTTTTACAACCTGATCCCCAGTTTGACCGCGCGCGAGAACGTGGCTCTGGTGACCGAAATTGCCCAACATCCTCTCTCTCCCGAACAGGCTTTGGAGCTGGTAAAGCTGGAAAACCGTCTCGATCATTTCCCCGCCCAACTGTCCGGCGGCGAACAACAGCGGGTGGCCATCGCCCGGGCGATCGCTAAACAGCCGGATATTCTGCTGTGTGATGAACCCACCGGCGCTTTGGATAAACAGACAGGCATTCTGGTAATGGATGCCATTGCCACCATTAATAGAGAACTCGGCACCTCTACCGCCGTCATCACACATAACACGGTAGTCGGCGGCATGGCAGACAGAATTGTCTCTATTTCAGATGGCCGCATAGCAGGCATTGAGCACAACCGTCAGCGTGTCTCAGCAGCAGAGCTTGACTGGTAATGGCCATCGTTCATTTCTCGCCACTGGATAAAAAGCGCTGGCGTGATCTTGTCAAATTACGTGGGCAAGTACTGGCCGTGGCATTGGTGATCGCGTCCGGTATTGCCACATTGGTGATGTCACTGACCACCATTGAAGCGCTGGAGGACACCACGGATACCTACTATCAACGCTATCGTTTTGCCGATGTGTTTGCCGGGCTGACGCGAGCACCTGATTTTCTTACCCATCGTATTGCCGAGCTGGACGGTGTGATGAGTGTAGAGACCCGCATCTCGCAGTACGTCACACTTGATGTACCTGACTTTAATGAGCCCGTAACGGGCCGTCTGCTGTCTATTCCTGAGCATCAACAGCCAACATTGAACCAGTTGGTATTACGCAAAGGCCGTTGGATCTCTGGCCGTGCCGAGGATGAAGTTATAGTCAGCGAGAACTTTGCTGATGCTCACCAGTTGGATATTGGCGACAATCTCGCTGCGATTTTACAAGGTAGTAAACGCTCACTTACCGTCGTTGGCATCGCACTATGCCCGGAATTTATCTATGCACTGGGGCCCGGCGCCTTGCTACCAGATGACCAACGTTTTGGTATTTTATGGATGTCTCGAGAGGTGCTGGCCTCAGCGTTCGATTTGAAGGATGCATTCAACGATGTGGCCTTGTCTTTACACCATGGAGCAGATGCACGAGCAGTCATGACCGAATTGGATACGCTGCTCAAGCCCTACGGTGGAATCAGTGCTATCCCACGCTCTGAGCAAATGTCGAACTGGTTTATTCAGAACGAAATTGCGCAGCAAAAAAGTATGGCAATGGTGCTTCCCGTGATCTTTATCTCCGTGGCCATTTTTCTGGCCAATATGGTGCTAAGTCGTTTAATTGCCACTGAACGCACTGAAATCGGATTGCTCAAAGCATTTGGCTACAGCGGCACGCAGATAGCGTGGCATTACGTCCGCATGATGCTGGTTATCGGCGCCACTGGCACACTGATTGGCTGTGCGGTGGGCGTTTTATTCGGTCATTACAACATTGACATGTATGCGCAGATGTTCCGCTTTCCAGTGCTGATTTTTCAGCCCGGTGTGCACAACTATGTACTCGCTGTCCTGGCCGGTGTGCTGGCATCCGTGCTGGGCGCGCTTGGCGCCGTCACACGGGCCGCGACGTTGCCTCCAGCACAGGCCATGGCACCTCCCTCTCCACCGGCGTATCGACACAGCATAATTTCCAGTGGCGCATTACAACGTAAATTAGATCAGTCCACTCGGATCGCCATCAGGCAGATTGAGCGGTGGCCCTTACGCTCAATCATGACGAGCACAGGCATCGGATTTTCTGTCGCCCTGGTGATCATGACATTTCAGTGGGACGATGCGCTCAATCACATGGCTCGCGTTTATTTCGAGCAGGCCCAGCGTCAGGATGTAGTAGTGGGCATGTCGCAGCCAAGGGCAATTCACGCTGTACAGGATTTCACTCACCTGCCGGGTGTATTGAGAGCCGAGCCGATGCGTTACATCAGTGCTGATTTGTCCGTTGGTAATGTGACACATCGCGGCACGCTAACGGCTATTCAACAGCATGCCAGCCTGCAGCCAATTTATGATGATGCCAATGACATCACTGTGGCCGTGCCCGAGTCAGGCCTGGTGATCGCCCACCGATTGGCCAGAAAACTCAATGTAAAGGTCGGCGACATCATCACCGTCAATGTGTTAAGTGGCAGGCGTCCTACATTGTCGTTAACCGTGACGGCGATGATTGAGACGTACATCGGCATGCCGGCCTACGTCAACCTGGCGTATATCAATCGGTTGTTGATGGAAGCACCCAATATGAACTTTGTTAACCTGCTGATTGATGAGGCGCAGCAACCACAGCTATTCAGCGAACTGAAACAGACGCCTATCGTTGCCGCCATTACTATAAAAAGTGCGGCACAGGATGCATTTCAACGTACGCTGGTAGATCACCTCATGGTATTCGTGTCTATGTTTAGTCTGCTGGCAGCCATGCTCGGCTTTGGTGTCGCCTACAACAGTACGCGCATTGCACTGTCCGAACGCGGCAGGGAGTTGGCTACGCTGCGTGTGCTAGGCTTTACCCGGGGCGAAATATCCTACGTATTACTGGGTGAAGTAATGCTGCTGATCCTGGCAGGACTCGGATTAGGGTGTGCACTCGGTTACGGACTGGTGTGGTTTATCATTACCTTGTTTGATACGGAGCTTTTCAGAATTCCATACCTTATTGAGCCTTCCACATACGGGAAGGCAGTAGTGATTATTTTCATTGCGACATTACTCTCTGCCGCGCTGGTCAGGCGACGGGTAGACAAACTGGACCTGATACGGGTACTGAAAACCCGCGAATAACATGGAGAAATCAGCCTGTGAATAAGGCCATACTACAACGCATTCTTTTCTGGCTTGTCATACTGGGGGCGCTTGTCGTCGGGCTGCTAGTTGCGTTTTGGCCAAGGCCCAAGCTGGTTGATGTCACTACAGTCCAACAGCGTATGCTGCAAATTGTGGTCACTGAAGAAGGCGATACTCGCATTCATGATGTGTATACCTTATCTGCCCCTATAACGGGACACCTGCGACGTATCGATTACGACGTCGGCGATCAGGTCGTTGCCGGAGAAACGCGAATAGCCGAAATTGAGCCGGTCGACGCCGCATTTTTAGACTCACGCAGTGAGGCCCAGGCTCGTGCACAGCTGCAAGCAGCGACATCGGCCCGCGCACTGGCAGAAGAAACGGTCAAACAGGCCGAGGCTGAACTTGAGTTCGCTGACGCTGAACTATCCAGAATTCAGGAATTACGCGTCCAGGGTACGGTCTCTCAACGTGAACTTGATAATGCACAGCGCAACTTTAAAACCTCTCGCGCCACGCTGGCCACCGCCCACGCTGCGCTACAAATGAAAAATTTTGAAATGCAGCAGGTTCAGGCACTATTGCAATCTCCCACCCAAAACCGGCCTCAGGCAGGCCAATGTGAGTGCATGACGGTTATCGCGCCAATCAGCGGTACCGTATTAAATATTCATACCAGAAGTGAGGGCGTCGTGTCGGCTGGCACGCCTCTGATCGACATTGGCGATCCAAGAGATGTGGAGCTGGTCGTTGAGCTGTTGTCCGTTGATGCAGTAAAAGTGTCGCCCGGCATGGAGGTGATAATCGACAATTGGGGTGGCGATGGGACATTAAAGGGTCAGGTTACCCGCGTCGAACCATTTGGCTTTACCAAATATTCTGCACTTGGCATTGAAGAGCAACGGGTTAATGTGATTATTGATATTGTCAGTCCCTACGAGCATTGGCAGCGCCTCGGACATGGTTATCAGGTAGACGCGTCTATCATTCTTTGGCAACAGGATGAGGTGTTAAGCGTGCCAATCACTGCGCTTTTTCGACAAGGAAAAGAATGGATGCTTTTTGTCGTTGAGGAAAACCGGGCAAGGTTGCAACCCGTAACCTTGGGCAAAAAAAGTGAGCGTTACGCACAGATCCTCACCGGCGTAAGCGCGGGAGATGTCATTGTCGAATATCCTTCTAGCCAGCTAACTGATGAAGACCGCGTTGTCATCCGGCAGCCCTGACTATTGAGTGAGCCTTTCAATTTCCTGATCGACGAGCTTTTCCAACACCGTCAAAGGCACTGCACCTGCATCAAGCACTAAGGTGTGAAAGGCCACGATATCAAACTCGTCTCCAAGTGCATCACGCACACGCTCCCGTAGCTCAACAATTTTTAGCATCCCAACCATGTAGGCAGTCGCCTGACCCGTGTATACGGAATAGCGCGCAATGTTTGATTGTGCCAGACCATAGCTGGTACCAACATTCTCGGAAAAATACTCACTGGCTTGTTCAAACGACCAGCCAAAGGCATGGATACCGGTATCCACCACTAACCGCGCAGCGCACAGCCCTTCATAAAATAATCGGCCAATATCACCGTAAATATCCTCTTCATACCAGCCATACTCGCCCGCCAGCCGCTCAGCATACAGTACCCATCCCTCCACAAATCCAGTCACCACAAGTTGGCGGCGAAAAAGCGGCAAGTCGGTTTCCTGCGCCAGAGCTATCGGCATATGGTGACCCGGAAGCGCTTCATGATAAGCAAGCGACGAAACATCATAACAGGCACCCTGAATACGTAACACTTCGTAGACTAGTCCAGAAAGTGCATCACATCAATAGAACCCACCGTAAAGACGACCACTGACCAGATCCTAGCGACCAGCTGCCTTTGACACCCCAAAAGCCTGCTGTACACTCAAGGGTTTTAGCTTACACGGCACGTGTTTTCACGCCGCCATCATTATAATTAAAATAGACGGGAACACCTATGAACAAAGCCCTTCTGACACTGACCAGCGCCGCGGTTGCTCTGGCCCTCAGTGCCTGCTCTGATACAAAAACCACACAAGTTGAAAGTGCATCAGCGCCGACAGCGCAAACTGCGCCTGAACAGAGCCAGACTGAAAATGTCTTGCTTGCTGACTACACCGGTCCATACGGTGGCGTCCCCGCGTTTGATAAGATGGATTTAGATGACCTCGTGCCTGCGTTAGAAAAAGGCATGGAAATGAATCTGGCAGAAGTTGAAGCCATCGTTAACAATCCTGAAGCGCCGAATTTCGAAAATACTATCGCAGCGCTGGAAGCCACTGGTGACGCCCTTGGTAACGTATTTACCTATTGGGGGATCTGGAGCTCAAACATGTCCAGCCCTGAGTTTCGCGAGATCCGCAAAGAGTGGTCACCCAAGCTATCTGCATTTTTCTCAAAGATCACTCAGAATGACGACCTGTTCCAGCGCGTAAAAGCCGTGTATGAAAGTGATGAAATGCAATCACTGACCCCGGAGCAGCAGCGTGTAACCTGGCTGGTTTACAACCAGTTTGCCCGTAACGGCGCTACGTTAGAAGGTGAAGCCAAAGCGCGCTATGCCGAAATTAATCAGGAGCTGGCAACATTACAGACCCAGTTCTCCAGCAACGTGCTGAATGATGAAGAAGCCTACGTTACCTTGCTAACCAAAGAGCAGCTCGATGGACTTCCCGACTCAGTGGTGTCAGCAGCCAAAACAGCTGCCGAAGAGCGGGGTCATGAGGGTATGTATGCAATCACTAACACTCGCTCATCAATGGACCCCTTCTTAACCTACTCTACTAACCGCGAAATGCGTGAAAAAGTGTGGCGTACATACTACAACCGTGGCAACAACGGTGATGAATTTGATAATAACGAAATCATTAAAAAGATTCTGAAGCTGCGTCATGAGCGTGTGCAGCTGCTGGGTTATGACAACTATGCCCAGTGGCGTCTCGAAGACCGTATGGCCAAGAACCCGGAAAATGCCATGGCATTAATGAACAAGGTTTGGCCAGCAGCGATTGCACGGGTGGAAGAAGAAGTCGCGGATATGCAGGCGATTGCCGATGCCGAGGGCGTTAACATTACTATCGAGCCGTGGGATTATCGCTTCTACGCAGAGAAAGTGCGTAAGCAGAAATATGACCTTGATTCAGATGAAGTGAAGCAGTATCTGCAATTGGACAAACTGCGTGATGCCATGTTCTACGTAGCAGGCCGTCTGTTTAATTTCGACTTCTCGCCGGTACCAGAAGGCACGGTTCCTGTATTCCATCCGGATGTGAAAGTATGGGAAGTGAAAGACAAAGACAGCGGTAAGTTTATCGGACTTTGGTATCTGGATCCGTTTGCCAGAACCGGCAAGCGCTCTGGCGCGTGGGCAACCACATACCGCAGCTACACCACCTTCCGCGGTGAAGAATCTGTACTGTCATCTAACAACTCTAACTTTGTAAAAGGACCAGAGGGTCAGCCTACGTTGATTTCCTGGGATGATGCTGAGACCTATTTCCACGAGTTTGGTCACGCGTTACATTTCCTGTCTGCAAATGTTGCCTACCCAACCTCTCACTCAGGCGTGCGCGACTACACCGAGTTCCAGTCTCAGTTATTAGAGCGCTGGTTAACGACCGACGAAGTCATCAATCAATTCCTGGTCCACTATGAAACGGGCGAGCCTATTCCACAGGAGCTGGTGGCCAAAATTAAAAATGCGGCAACCTTCAACGAAGGCTTTAAGACCACTGAATACATGGCCTCTGCCATTATGGACCTGCTGTATCACACGACCGACCCTGACACCATCGAGCCTCAGCAGTTCGAACGAGAGCAGCTGGCAAAATACAACATGCCAGAAGAGGTAGTAATGCGACATCGCAGTACACAATTTGGTCACGTGTTCTCATCAGAGGGCTATGCAACAGGCTACTATGGCTATATGTGGGCAGAAGTACTGACATCTGACGCGGCCGAAGCATTCGCGGAAGCACCCGGTGGTTTCTACGATAAAGAGGTCGGAGAGCGCCTAGTGAAGTACCTATTCTCCGTACGCAATGCCATGGATCCCGAAGAGGCGTATCGCGCCTTCCGTGGACGTGACGCGAGAGTGGAAGCGCTGATGCGTGACAGGGGATTCCCGGTCACCAGTGGTGAAACTGAGTAAGCACGTTGACATGATAAAGGGCCTTATTTCAAGGCCCTTTTTTGTATCTGGAACTCTCTGCTATGCTTAAACAACGGGTAATCGTGAACAGCGTAATGAAACGATTTATATTGCATGCCGCACTGTTGGTTTGCTGCAAAGTGGGCCAGGCGCAGGTACAGGTTAGTGAACGCCTCGAAGTGTCAGGCTTTGCTCGCATTGTGGGTGGATATCTCGACACAGATCTAGCCAGCTATGAGGGCTATCATGACTCCTTCAGTCTGTCTGAACAGTCGTTACTGGGTCTTCAGGCTGAATTTAGTGTCACTGACAAGCTTACCCTGGTGGCGCAAGGATTGCTGCACTCTGGGGAGGAGAGAGATTCAGGCATTGAGTGGCTGTATCTTAATTTTGAACCTAGCCAGCATGTTCAGCTTAAGGCCGGTAAATTACGCACCCCATTTTTTAACTACAGCGACGTACTTGATGTAGGCTTTGCCTATCCGTGGATCACGCCGCCTCAGCAAACCTATAGCAGCTTTTTATTTAGCACCTATGAAGGTGTCAGCGCTACGCTCAGATTTCCTCTTGAATATTTCTCAGCCAGCCTGGAAGGCTACTATGGCACCTTTGAAGATGAATTATTGCTGACCGGCACCCGTGTGTATACTGATATCAAACGGCTGAATGGATTGGTATTAAATTTACAAGGTGCCAATCTGAATTTCCGAGGCTCTTACCACCAAACCAGCGATCTGGACGTCAACTTTGCTGAATTGGGCGATCTCGAAAATATCATTCGCGGTGCGGGTTTTGAACGCACAGCCGATTCACTTGCATTCGATGCGGGCGTACAGGTTTTCCAGCTCAGCGCCAGTTACAACGATTTATCCTATTTTGGCTCAGTAGAGTGGATGCGCATTGCTACCGACGTGTTACTGTCGCCCGAAGTAGATAGTTACTACATTACTGCCGGTTTTCATTATTATCCTTTTCAGTTTTACGCGACCTTTGCTAACTCTGACATATCATATCGCGCGGGCGTTAATGAAATCCCCGTAAGACTTGTACCTGAGCTTGACCAGCTGCGCGGTGCGTACGATTTTTTGCTCGACGCCAGACCAGTTGATAATCTGGAAAGTCTATCTTTTGGTGCTCGCTGGGATATCAGTGCCTCTTTAGCCATGAAATTTGAATGGACAGCGCTTAACGGTAATCGTGGCGAACGCAGTTTTTATGAGACCATAGAACGCGCCGACTTCAGTCGCAATGCAAACCTTTATCAGGTGGCTCTGGAGTGGGTATTCTGATGAAGCGCCTCCTCACGTTGTTAACCTCCATCGCATTTTCAGCATGCCTGTTCGCTCAGGACGGCGAGGTTATAGTGGTAGCCAATGTTGATAACACATCTGCGACGCTGAGCAAAAAACAGGTTCGGGATTTGTTTATGGGCGGTGTTAATCGCGACAACCTTACTCCCATAGCGCTGCCGCCTGGCGATCCCACAAGGGTATTGTTCAATACAAAAGTAGTTGGCCTGACAGAAGCAAGGATACAATCCTATTGGGCGCAGATGCGTTTCAGTGGGCGCAGTAAACCACCTAATGAAATCGCCTCAGTGGAAGCCTTACTGGTTTACCTTCAGCATCATCAGGGCAGCGTTGGATATGTGCCAGCTGGGACACCTTTGCCTGATAATCTCAGGGTGATTTACGACAGTGAGTAAGGTTAATCGTTAACCGCTTTGGGGGCTGACAGCTTTTCCAGCGGCTCGGGTCGGCCATATAAGTACCCCTGCAGCAAGTCACAGCCATGTTCAATTAAGAACTCGGCCTGTTCCCGGGTTTCGACCCCCTCAGCACAGATGGTGAGGTCAAGATGCTTGGCCATTTGAATGATGGTTCGGGTAATCAGACTGCTGCGTTCAGATAGCCCAACTCTATCGACAAATTGCTTGTCGATTTTCAGACTATCAATACGTATCTGGGTCAGGTAGCCCAGCGATGAATAGCCCGTGCCAAAGTCATCCAGTGCGATAAGACTGCCCATGCGACGGATATTCTTAAAGAACACATTCGCGATATTGAGATTTTCAAGATAGGCCGACTCGGTAATTTCAAATTCAATGCTGCTTGGATTTATCCCATATTCAGCAAATACTGAGGCAAGGTCGGTGGCTAATCCATCGTCTTTCAGGTCGTGAACAGACAGGTTGATCGCCACTGTGATGTGGTTTGTATGAATTTTTTCCAAATCAGGCAAATCAAGACAAGCACGTTTCACCACCCACTTGGTGATGCTCGATACTTTACCGCTTTGCTCAGCGATGGGGATAAACTCAGCGGGCGATATTTCACCCAGCTCGGGGTGATGCCAACGGACAAGGGCCTCGTAGCCACAGACGTTTTTATGTAGGTCTACCTTAGGTTGATAGTGCAGACGGAATTCATCATGCAGTAGCGCATGGGCAATGGAGTTGGCTATCAACACCTTACGCTTGTTGTTCTCCATCATATCTGTGGCAAACACGGTAAACTGTCCACGACCTGACATTTTTGAGCGGTACATCGCCACATCGGCATTACTAATCAGGTCGGATAGCTGGAAATCCGCATCGCTCGCTCTGGCAATACCGATACTGACGCCAACCTGGACTTCCCATTGTTCAACCATCATCGGCTTGCCCAGGTGATCAATCAATCTGCCTGCGATCGCAACCAAAGTGTCTAACTCGGGATTGTCATGCAACAAAATCAGAAATTCATCGCCCCCCAGCCGGGCAAGCAAATCGCCTTCACGGATCAGTTTTTTGACATCTCGTGCAATGCTTATCAGGAGTTTATCGCCGACGTCATGACCGAAAGAATCATTGACTAGCTTAAAACCATCTAGATCGAAAAACATCAGCGCCAGATCGCTGCCTTCTCGTTTGGCACGGGCTAGCTCGAGGCGCAGGCTCTCCATAAAAAACTGTCGGTTAGGCAGACCGGTTAAGGCATCGAAGTTAGCCAGCTTTTCCATCTGTTCTTGCTGTTCAAGCAACAGCTGGGTCTGCTGTTTGTTTTTTTCCATCTCATCATTAATGTCTTGCATCATGCTGTTAAAATCTCGAGTAAGTTCAGCAATTTCACGCTTGCCATCAACCTTGGTGGTGAGCCCGTAATCCTTGGTCTGCTTGATTTTGTGAGTAAAGCTGGCCAGTGCGAAAAGTGGATTCAGGACCTGATTTTGTAGTGCGATCATCAGCAGTACGACAACCAACAGGATACTGCCGACCACCGGCAAGGCACGACTAAACAACAGTGCTTTGGCGCGTGCAAGTGGCCCGGCTAGGTCATTGACGATAACCAGATAGCCAAGTGGTAGGGATATGTCTCCTATGCGTTTGACCGCAATGATATTGCCCTGCTCAACACCCATTCCGATTGAACGGGCAATCAGTTGTGCATAGTCGGGCTCAGCAAGTGATGCCAATTGTTCAGCCGTCTTATTCGCCGTCGTCGCATTACCTATGTAAGGCTGTATAAGGTTTTTATCGCTGTCGTAAACGGCAGCGTACTTGACGTTTTCGTACTGGTCGAGGCGTAACAGCAGCGTAGTAATTTGGAAGGGATCCGGGCCATCGGCCAATGAAGGGATCATATCACTGGCCATGTTCTCCGACAGACCATTCAGATCGTCCGTCGCGGAATCACGATAAAAAGACTCATACATGCCAACCGTGAACCACAATATCGCCGTGCTGACGGACACAATGGCCAGCACGATGATTGCGGTCAACGACGAACGAAGACTATTGAACAGCATGGTTGGAGTTCAAAATTATCATGCAACAAGCCTATCATATGCTGTCTATTTTCCCATCGTTTAAAAATATAAGTAAGCCGACATTCATAAGAATTGTTCTATAGTAAAAGAACCCCAGCATCCGGCAGTAAGCAATTCGACATGGACGGCCAGCAAATTATTCTTGGCGCAAAATCCGATAAAGTAAGTATCGACCAAAACCAGCATCTATTTACTGCTGGAGAGGTCAACACGTCATTCTATCGCGTTGTGCAAGGACAGCTCTCAGTTTCTATGCGCTATCGAGACGGCAGCATCGCCCTGTTAACAGTAAGCGAAGGACAGTGGCTAGGCGAGTTACCGCATAACCAAATGAGCTCACACCTGCTTGATGCAAAGTCGATGACGCCTTGCTTAGCGGAGAAGTATGATTGGAAAGACGTCAAACACAAGGAAAGAGCGAATATTTTGTTGCTCGATTTGTTTGCGCCCGTGCTGCAAAAGTTTCATTTCTGCCAGGCCATGCTCAATGCATTGAATCACCTGAGCGTTGAGGTTACGGCTCGCTTTGTACAAAAGCTAATGCGCTATTGTGATGAAGTGGAGCTTGACGCTGGCCAGACACTGTTCAAACAAGGTGAGAATGCCAATGCTGCCTACTTGTTGCTGAGCGGCAGGCTGGAAGTCACAATAGGTAGTAGCGCTACAGAAGTGGGACAAATTACTCGCGGTGAACTATTTGGCGAAATGGGCTTGTTAACCGGCGAACCCCGCTCAGCCACCCTCACCGCCGCCAGACATTGCCATCTGGCCAGATTACCTGCGGCGTCATTTCAAAGGCTGTTCAAGGCATTTCCTGAGCTTGGGCAGTTTATGATTAATACCTTGATCCGGCGACTGCAGGCACAGAATGAACGTTTGTCACGCAATTCTGCGGCCCGTAACAGACTGATTTTATCCTGCAATGGGGTGACGGAAGACGGACTTGATCCAGTCTTAACACTTTGCGAGAAAGCCAATACAGGCTTTTTTAATCACCAGCTTGCACAGTTGGCATTGCGTACCGATAGCGGTATGGTCACCGATAATGATGTCTTGGCCGAGTGGCTGGAGGAGCAGGAACTCAACCATGATCTAAATTTATATCACTGCCGCCTAACCGATAAGGACTGGCTTCAGGCATGCTTGCAGCGTGCTGATGAGCTTTGGATATTTGCTGACAGTAGTCAGTCACCAGCCGCACTGAAACAGCAGCTTGCGAATATCATGGCAACGCCAAGCTGGCAACACACCGATAAAACATTAGTGCTTTGTCACCAGCATGACTTGCCATCTAAAACGCGAACGTGGCTCGACACTCTGGGTATCGATACCCATCTGCATCTATTCAACGACGATGGTAAATCAACACGGCGTATGAGCCGTTACCTGACTGACACTACAGTTGGTCTGGTGCTCGGAGGTGGCGGCGCCAAGGGATTCGCTCACGTAGGAGTCATGCAGGCGCTGGAAGAAGCACAAATCGAGATCGATGCCATTGGAGGTACCAGTATAGGCGCCGTGATGGGAGGGTGGCTGGCGCGGGGCTGGAACAGTGAGCAAGCACGCAAAGCCATCAATCACTATTTCGTGCAAGCTAATCCGTTAGGTGACTACACCCTGCCACTTATCTCTCTGTCTCGCAGCGAACGCCTAGATACGTTGCTACAGCATTCATTTAAAGCGTTATGCATCGAAGATTTGCCCATCCCGTTTTACTGCATGTCATCAGATTTGAGCGTGGCAAGAGAGGTCTGTCATCAGCAAGGTCTGGTCTGGCGGGCGATTCGCGCCAGCCTTTCGATTCCTGGCGTCATTAAGCCGCAGATAGAGGATGGACACTTTTTAGTGGACGGAGGCTTACTCAACAACCTGCCAGTCGATGTCATGCGGCAACAAATTAACGGTACCGTTATCGCTATTGATGTCAGTGACAAAAATTCATTTTTGACCGAGTTGAATGCGTTACCGAGTCCCTGGGCGCTGGCATGGCGAAAATGGGTCGGTCGCGAGCAGTTAAAAGTGCCTTCAATTCTTGAAACCCTGCTTAGGTCGACCATGCTGGCCAGTGATAGTCGGCGTAACCGGGTAAGTCAACAGGCTGACTGCTACATCAAACCTGATGTAGAAGAGTTTGGCATGCTTGCATTTACGCGCGCAGATGAAGTGATCGAAAAAGGCTACACCGAAGGGCAAAAGGTTGTAGAGCAGATTAAGCAGCATCTGAATAACCGCTGATATTGTCGTTATTCGTTCGCAAGGGTATATTGACCAGCTCGAATAGTGAGCAGTCTTGTTGTATATGCGCTTTTTATTCTTTTTGTTTTCATGCGTGTTAGTACCTTCGGTCTTGGCCGCAGATAAGACACTGCGTGTCGGTATTGAGCACTGGCCACCCTTTCAGATCATTCTACAAGGGCAACCTCCAACTGGTTTGGATATAGAATTATTCAGAGCAGTTGCAGAGCGGGCTGGATACAGCGTGCAATTTCAAAAGTATCCGTGGAAACGATCGTTAATCAATTTGCAGCGCGGCGAGCTTGACGTTCTGATGGCGGCCACCTATCTGCCTGAGCGAGAATCTTTTGCTATGTTTTCAGCCGTACCCTTCAGACCCGGCTACAATGGCCTGTTTGTTCATACTGATTCCCCGCTGGCTGATGCCACTATCACCCGTCTTTCCGACCTCAACGATTTTAATGTGCTGATTGCCGTAGTACGGGGCAATATCTACTCCAGTGAATATGCACGTTTGCTCGACGAGAATACCTTCCACCGTCAGTTACTTTGGGTCAGTAATGAGGAGACGACACTGGATTTACTCAAAGCCCACAGAGTAGATGCGATGCTCGGCGGTTTAATAAGCACGCGCTATTTAATCAATCAAAGTGAGATAAGTGATAAGGTCACACTGAAATTGTTGTTACCGGGAGCGGTCGAGAGTGACGCTTACCTGATGTACAGTAAAGCTTCTATGAATTTGTCACAGGTAAACGATTTAGATAGTGCTTTGCGTAGTCTTCATGAAGACGGGACAGTGTCGTCAATAATGTCGCGTTATGAAGATAAGTAAACTTAATCGAGCTCATTGAGCATTGAAGTAAGCGTGATGTTGAGCGCACCCTGATTTTCCTTTATCACCGACAGTCCCTTATTACCCAGTTCTTTCGCTCTATCTGGGAATTGCAACCACTGCGTCAAATGGCGCGTCACGTCTGCATCATCACTGACGTCTTTGATAGCGCCCACGTCACTTAGTACCTGACAGATGCCCGGATTATTGAAACGACTGGGCCCCATGAGAATCGGTAGTCCGAGAGAAGCGGGTTCAAGCGCGTTATGACCACCTCGTTCTGCAATGGAGCCGCCAACAAATGCGATGGCACTATGGGCATAACACTCCATGAGACGACCCATCTCATCAACCAGCAATACCTGTGTGTTGGCTTGCAAATGCTGAGACTCGCTTAATTTCTGCCATTTCAAACCGGATGTTTTTATAAGCTCTTCAACTTCGTCAAATCGTTCAGGATACCTGGGAACAAGAACAAGCAGCACGTCAGATAACTTCGACACTGCTTTTAGCAGCAACGCTTCTTCAGGAGAATGAGTACTACCGCCAACAACGACACTCCGCTCTCCAACGTCATGCCAGCCGAGCCACGCGGTTTGCTGATTATGTGCAGACAGGTCACGATCAAACTTAAGATTGTTGGACAAGGTTAACTTTGCGGGATCAAGACCGAGCTTTAGATAACCTTCGGCGTCTCGTTTGCCCTGCGCATAGACATGACTTAGTGCGTGTAGCATAGGCGTGTAAAGCAATGCGAATTTTGTGTAGCGAGCCGCTGACCTTTCGGTCATGCGGGCGTTAACGATGTCGACAGCAATCCCATGGCATACACAACTGCGGATCAGATTTGGCCATAACTCGACTTCAATGATCACTAATCGCCGAGGTTTAAGCCGACGCAACAAAGGAGTGACAAAAATGGGTAAATCAAATGGCAGATAACAGTGCGCAACCGTGTCGCCAAATTCCGCTTTAGCCCTATCTGAGCCAGTAGTTGTCATTGTTGTAACGGTGATTTGCAGATCGGGTTTAGACTTCATTAACGCTCTGATGAGCGGTGTCGCGGTCACCACTTCACCGACGGACGCGCAGTGAAACCACACGCCGTCCGTTTTTACTTGTGTGAGCGCCTGTTTGTTCAGGCCAAAGCGCTGTAACTGATTGAATAGCGGTTGCTCACTCACTTTACGGGCTTTGATTAGCAACCCGATGAAAATGAGCGGCAATAAAAGTATGAGCAATAAACTGTAAATGCAGCGCGTCAAACGAGCTAAAAAAGGCTCTTTAAAAAACAAACAGTCTATCCTTTAATACTCAAATACCGCGTAAAGTATACCATAGCGGCGTTAACTCACAGGCACGATGCTTAGCTCTACACGTCGGTTTTGTTGACGTCCCATCGCATCATCGTTGCTGGCAATGGGTTTACTTTCACCATACCCCGTCGTCTGAAGGCGAGCGAAGGCAATGCCAGATCTCGCCAGATAGTCGGCCACGCTATTCGCTCTATTCATTGAAAGCTGCTGGTTATAAGCAGCGTCTCCGACACTGTCGGTGTGGCCTTCAATGCTTAATTTGGTTTTATCGTACTTCTTAAGCACGGTGGCCACGTCGTCGAGGACGAGATAAAAGCCTGTAGCAGTCATTGCCTGCCCGGTATCGAAGGTAATATTGCCTGGCATCTGCAAACGAATGACGTCACCCTCTCGGACAATTTTCACCCCCGTATCCGCCAGCTCTTCGCGTAGTTCAGCTTCCTGATTATCCATGTACGCGCCAATCGCTGAACCGGCCAGAGCGCCTAACACCGCGCCCCACACGTACCTGGACTTGGCATTATCGCCGGTTGCTTTACCGGCAACGGCACCTACCACCGCACCAATACCGGCTCCTTTTTGTGTATTGGTAGCGTTGCTGGCACAGCCTGAAAGTAATACTAATCCCAGCGATATCGCAACAACCGATTTATTCATTACATTCTCCATAAATATTCTATGCAGGATGATATAACAAAGCGTTGATTAACGGGAAATGAACAAACAAAAACGCCGCTCAATTGAGCGGCGTTTTTAATTTAATGACAAACCTGATTAATCTACAGATTTGTTAACGATGTCAACCAGCATCCAGTTTTTGGACTTAGACAACGGGCGGCATTCACGTACTGTGACTGTATCGCCGATGTTGCACTGATTGTTTTCGTCATGGGCATGTAGCTTGGTAGTGCGCTTGATGAACTTCCCGTAAATTGGGTGTTTAACAAAGCGAGCTACGGCAACAGTAATGGTTTTATCCATTTTGTTGCTAACCACACGACCCTGTACGGTGCGAATTTTCTGTTCAGTCATTACGCATCAGCCTTTTGAGTCAGAATGGTTTTAACACGCGCGATGTTGCGACGCACTTTTTTCAGCTGGTCAGATTTTTCAAGCTGACCTGTTGCATGCTGCATGCGCAGGTTGAACTGTTCGCGGAGCAGATTAGTCAGCTCAGCATTCAGCTCTTCTACGCTTTTTTCTTTCAGTTCTGTCGCTTTCATTACATCACCGTCCGAGTTACAAAGGTTGTCTTAAATGGCAGTTTTGCAGCTGCCAATTCAAACGCTTCGCGAGCCAATGATTCTGGAACACCTTCCATTTCATATAGCACGCGACCCGGTTGGATCTGACAAATCCAGTACTCAACGTTACCCTTACCTTTACCCTGACGAACTTCCAGAGGCTTTTCAGTAATTGGCTTGTCCGGGAATACACGGATCCAGATTTTACCTTGACGCTTGACGTGACGAGTCATGGCACGACGAGCCGCTTCGATTTGGCGAGCCGTCATACGACCGCGACCAACAGACTTCAGTCCGTAAGTGCCGAAGCTTACCTTGCTACCCGCAATGGCAAGACCACGGTTACGACCTTTTTGCTGTTTACGAAATTTCGTACGCTTTGGTTGTAACATGATTAGCCCTCTCGCTTAGCGTTGCGGCCTTTCTTCTTAGGTGCGGCAGCGGGCTGCTCAGCATTGGCTGCAGGCAATCCGCCCAATACTTCACCTTTGAAGATCCAAACTTTGGTACCGATGATACCGTAGGTGGTCAGCGCTTCTGAAGTTGCGTAATCAATGTCTGCACGGAATGTGTGAAGTGGCACACGGCCTTCACGATACCATTCAGTACGAGCAATCTCAGCGCCGCCAAGACGGCCGCTAACTTCTACCTTGATACCTTTAGCACCCAGACGCATAGCGTTCTGTACCGCGCGCTTCATCGCACGACGGAACATAACACGACGCTCCAGCTGGCTTGAAATGCTGTCTGCAACTAATTGTGCATCCAGCTCAGGCTTGCGCACTTCAGCAATGTTGATTTGCGCAGGCACACCGGCCATTTTAGATACGTGGTTACGCAGCTTTTCTACGTCTTCGCCTTTCTTACCGATAACGACACCAGGGCGTGCAGTGTGAATAGTCACACGGATGCTCTTGGCAGGACGCTCGATAACAATTTTAGACAAAGAAGCATTTTTCAGCTGCTTAGTCAGGTACTTGCGTACCTCATGATCGTTATACAAATTGTCAGCATACTCTGCAGTATTCGCGTACCAGGTAGATGTCCATGGTTTGCTGATACCCAGGCGTATGCCCGTAGGATGTACCTTCTGTCCCATTGTCTACTCCTAGTCTGCTACTACAACAGTGATGTGACTGCTGCGCTTGAAGATACGATCAGCACGGCCTTTGGCACGTGGCTTGATACGCTTCATCGTTGGGCCTTCATCTACAAAGACTTTGGCTACTTTCAGCTCGTCAATGTCAGCACCTTCGTTGTGCTCAGCATTGGCAATGGCTGATTCAAGCACTTTTTTGACCAGCGCTGCACTTTTCTTAGGGCTGTAAGTTAATACTTCCAACGCCTTTTCAACGTGCAAACCGCGAATCTGATCCGCAACCAAGCGTGCCTTTTGAGCAGAAGTGCGGGCAAAACGGTGTTTAGCTAAAGCTTCCATTTCCGACTCCTTATCGTTTGGCTTTCTTATCCGCGATATGACCGCGGTAAGTACGCGTTGGCGCAAATTCGCCCAACTTGTGGCCAACCATTTCGTCACTGACAAATACAGGAACGTGCTGGCGACCGTTATGGACCGCAATGGTCAACCCAATCATATCTGGGATGATCATGGAGCGACGTGACCAAGTTTTAATTGGCTTCTTGTCGCCCTTTTCCACTGCAGCCTCTACCTTCTTCAACAAGTGCAGGTCAATAAAAGGACCTTTCTTGAGAGAACGTGGCATGGTGAATCCTCGCTGTTACTTATTACGACGACGTACGATAAGCTTATCGGTACGCTTGTTGCTACGGGTTTTCTTACCCTTAGTCGGTGTACCCCATGGGGTAACTGGGTGACGGCCACCAGAAGTACGACCTTCACCACCACCATGCGGGTGATCTACCGGGTTCATGGCAACACCACGAACGGTAGGACGAACACCACGCCAGCGGCTTGCACCGGCTTTACCCAATGAACGCAGCATGTGCTCGGCGTTGCCTACTTCACCAATAGTGGCGCGGCAATCCGCCAGTACTTTACGCATTTCGCCAGAGCGAAGACGCAGAGTGACATAAGCTCCGTCACGGGCCAGAATCTGTGCATACGCACCTGCAGAACGTGCAATTTGCGCGCCCTTACCAGGCTTCATTTCGATAGCGTGAACAGTAGTACCTACTGGGATGTTCCGCATCGGCAATGCATTACCTGCTTTGATAGGTGCGTCAGAACCTGACTGAACTGCATCACCAGACTTCGCACCTTTAGGTGCAAGGATGTAGCGACGCTCACCGTCCGCGTACAACACCAAAGCGATGTTTGCAGAACGGTTTGGATCGTATTCAAGGCGTTCGATCTTGCCGGGAATACCATCTTTGTTACGTTTAAAGTCAATCAGACGGTAGTGCTGCTTGTGACCACCACCGATGTGACGAACTGTGATACGACCGTTGTTGTTACGACCACCGCTCTTGCTGTTCTTTTCCAACAATGGAGCGTGAGGGGCGCCTTTGTGCAGTTCAGGATTAACGACCTGAACAACGTGACGACGACCCGCAGAAGTTGGTTTAGCTTTCATTAATGGCATGTCTACTTCCCCTCTTACTCTGCGCCGCCGACAAAGTCGATATCCTGACCTTCTTTCAGCGTCACGTATGCTTTTTTCCAATCGCTACGCTTGCCTACACGAAGACCGTGACGCTTGGTTTTACCCTTTACGTTCACAGTGCGAACAGAGTTAACTTCAACTTCGAACAGTTTCTCAACTGCCGCTTTGATCTCTTCTTTGTTCGCGTCTTTTACCACTTTGAATACAACGGTATTGTTGCCTTCAGCAGCCAGTGTTGACTTCTCAGAAATATGTGGTGCAACGAGCACCTTCAGCAGACGTTGTTCGTTGATCATGCTAACGCCTCCTCCAGTTGCTTAACTGCATCAGCAGTCATCAACACTTTTTCGAATGCAATCAGACTAACCGGGTCAACACCCTGAACGTCACGTACGTCAACCTTGTAAAGGTTACGTGCGGACAAGAACAGGTTCTCGTCAACTTCCGGAGTCACGATCAGCACATCGTTTAATTCCAGTTCTTTAAGTTTAGCCAGCAGCTCTTTCGTTTTAGGCTGCTCAACACCAAACTTCTCTACTACAACCAGACGGTCCTGACGTACCAGTTCAGACAGGATGCTTTTGATCGCACCACGGTACATCTTTTTGTTGACCTTCTGTTCGAAGTCACGAGGCTTAGCAGCAAACGCGCGGCCACCGCCAACCCAGATTGGGCTACGAATTGTACCGGCACGGGCACGACCTGTACCCTTTTGACGCCAAGGCTTTTTACCACCGCCGCGTACTTCAGAACGTGTTTTTTGTGCTTTAGAGCCCTGACGAGCGCCAGCGCCAAAAGCAACAACGACCTGGTGAACCAGGGCTTCGTTGAATTCACGTCCAAAGGTAGCTTCGGATACTTCAAGAGCGCTTTGCGCATCTTTCAATGTCAATTCCATCACTTAACTCCCCAGACGTTATGCTTTGACCGCAGGCTTAACGACAACGTCGCCGCCTGTTGCGCCGGGTACGGCACCTTTAACCAGGATCAGGTTGTTCTCAACGTCAACACGTACTACTTCCAAAGACTGAGTAGTGACCTGCTTGTTACCAAGCTGACCGGCCATCTTCTTGCCTTTGAAAACGCGACCAGGAGTTTGGTTTTGACCAATTGAACCCGGCGCACGGTGAGACAATGAGTTACCATGCGTCATACGCTGTGAACTAAAATTCCAACGCTTAATCGCACCCTGGAAACCTTTACCTTTAGAGGTTCCGGTAACGTCAATCAATTTGGTGTCGTTGAAGATTTCAACAGTGATTTCACTGCCGACTTCAATGCCTTCACCTTCGTTGTTTTCCAGACGGAACTCCCACAGACCACGACCTGCTTCTACACCCGCTTTCGCAAAGTGACCAGCAGCAGCCTTATTAACGCGGTTTGCTTTTTTAGTGCCCGCAGTTACCTGCAGCGCGCGATACCCGTCAGTTTCTTCTGTACGAAGTTGAGTGACACGGTTGGGGGTCGCTTCAATAACAGTCACGGGGATAGATACGCCATCTTCAGTGAAGATGCGAGTCATACCCACTTTACGACCGACTAGACCAATCGCCATTGTTAAAACCCTCTCTTGTTAGCCCAGGCTGATTTGAACATCAACGCCGGCAGCCAAGTCCAATCTCATCAGCGCGTCTACGGTTTTATCCGTAGGCTCGATGATGTCTACCAAACGCTTGTGCGTGCGGATTTCATACTGGTCACGTGCATCTTTGTTCACGTGTGGTGAAATCAGAACGGTGTAGCGTTCTTTGCGGGTAGGTAGAGGAATCGGACCGCTAACCTGAGCACCTGTGCGTTTCGCTGTTTCAACGATCTCTGCCGTTGACTGGTCGATCAACTTGTGATCAAACGCTTTCAAACGAATGCGAATTCTTTGATTAGCCATCGATTAAGCTCCAATCGAAAGAACAAAAAAATTCACCCTTCCACCCCCATATCTGGGTTGAAAGGATGTGCGTAAACCGTTGACCTCCAATTGAGGTCCTGTTCTATAATCAAACGCTTTCAGTAAAGCCTTAGGCGCTGATTTATTGTCCTGATGGCGGTATCCAGTCAGGCAAGTGGGCGCGAATTATACAGATATTTAGTATTGATGCAACGAAATTAGCGCTTTTATTCCCTTTTATTGACAGCCAGAAATATCCTCACTCTTGATTCCCTTTGAATAGTCTACGTATTACTATCTGATTCATGATGTACAGGTGCAAATTAACTTACCTGCGCGTATAGTCAGCCTATGCCTATAATGTAGTTACGAGAGAATGTTCGATAGCGACGCTGTGATTTCCCAACAAGGGCCTGAACAAAAATTAGAAAGCATTGACCGGGTGCTCGAAGCGCATCCGTCGCTCATGGATGCGTATCAGAAAATTGAACCCATGATACTGAGCCTGTTTGGCGCAGAACGCATGAGTATCTTTCAGCGCCGACGTCAGCATCAGGATCTGGTGGCCCGATTTAAAACGGGCAAAGAAACGCGCGAAATCAACGTCCAAATCAGCCCGCAGTCAATAGCCGGTTATGTCGCTCTCTCGCAGCTACCTTTAATCATTTCAGACCCTTACAATGCACAAGAACTGCAGGATATCCATCCGCGCCTGAGGTTTGCTGACAAGTTCGATAAAACCAGTTCTTTCAGAACCAATAACATCCTTTGCTTACCCATTCTTAACGCAGGCGTAATGATGGGCGTGTTGCAAATCATCAATAAGCAAAGTGGCTCGTTTACAGATACAGACCTGGATATAGCGAAAAAGCTTACGGCAATTTTGGGCCAGAAATTCCGTTATGAACTTGGCGGAACCAGCCAACCTTTCGACTACTTGGTTCATAAAGGCCGAGTAAAAGAAAAGCAGCTCAAAGAGCTGACCGATAGCAGCAGCGATACGCGCCAATTAATACAGCGCCTTATTTCAGAACTTCGCATTCCCGAGAAAGAGATTGGCAATGCATTGTCGGTTCACTATCAAGTGCCCTTTGTTAATTATGACCCGGACAAATACCATCTCTATCGGAGCGACAGTAAGCTCAATCTTTCATATCTGAAACGCAATTTCGTTGCTGTTATAGCTGATGTAAAAGAGAATCCCATTGTCTTGATGGCGGAGCCCAATAACGCTGCCCTTTTGATGGAAATTGAAAGCGCCATGGGTATCGACAGCTACGATATTTTCGTCGGGCTACCAAACCAGATATTGCAATATCTTGGGGAAGGTTCTGGTGGTGGTGCGCCAGGTGAGATGGATGAAATTCTCGACGAGATTGGCACCAGCTCGGAAGAATCAGAGGAATCGGTTGACGATTTGTCTGATGATGCGCCAGCTGTGGTGCGATTGGTTTCCAGAATCTTGCACGATGCCAAACGTCTTAATGCGTCTGATATTCACATTGACCCTGAAAAAAATGGCCCAACACGTGTTCGTATGCGTGTTGATGGTGTCTGTCGAGACATGAACCAAGTACCCGCATCACACCATAGTGCTGTGATTGCTCGTATCAAAATCATGTCAAACCTCAATATTGCCGAAAAGCGGGTGCCGCAAGACGGCAAGCTCGCCTTCAAAATGGGCGGCCAACTCGTTGAGGTGCGGGTTGCCACTATTCCCACTGTCGGCGGTGAAGGTGTTGTGATGCGTATTCTGGCATCTGGCGGCGCTCTGCCAATAGATAAGCTTAATATGGCACCAGGCAACAGAACACGTCTGGAGGAAATGATTAAAAAGCCTCACGGTATTCTGCTTGTGGTAGGTCCCACTGGTTCTGGTAAAACGACGACGTTGCATGCTGTGTTGGGATATTTGAATACGCCAGACAAGAAAATTTGGACCGCAGAAGATCCGGTCGAGATCACACAGGCAGGCCTGCAGCAGGTGCAGGTGAGTCCCAAGATTGGTTTCACTTTTGCCAATGCTCTACGTGCGTTTTTACGTGCTGACCCGGATATCATTCTTATTGGTGAGATGCGTGATAAAGAAACTGCGCACGCCGGTATTGAAGCCTCACTGACTGGTCACCTTGTTTTGTCTACTCTACACACTAACTCAGCACCCGAAACGATCACTCGTTTGCTTGATTTAGGACTGGATCCGGTTAACTTTTCCGACGCCTGTGTCGGTATACTTGCGCAGCGTCTGATAAGAACCTTATGTCCTAACTGTAAAGAGAAATACACCGCCACTGAGGCCGATATGGGCTTTATTCATCGACAGTATGGTGAAGAGCATTTGGGCGAACTCAATATTCAGGAGCCATTACAGCTTTACCGCCCCAAAGGGTGCGAAGAGTGTGGCGAGACTGGCTATAAGGGCCGTACTGGGGTACACGAATTGCTTGGCATGACACCAGAATTACGCGGTCTTGTTTACAAGGAAGCATCCGTCTCTGAGATGAAAGCGCAAGCAATGAAAGATGGTATGCGTACATTGACCCAGGATGGCATCTATAAAGTTATCAAGGGTGATACTGATATCGCTCAGGTGCAGATTATCAGCGGTACCAGTTAAAACATAGGGTTTACTTATATCATTATTTGCTTATTAACCGGATCGCAAGGCCACATTTTTAACGATTAAACATTGTTAAAAAGCGATATATTTCAAATTTAATCAAAAGGTTAACGCATCACCACCTCTTAACCGGTTAGGTATAAAAGGTCATAACAAGCTTGTTTTTTGACCGTTTCCCTCTGCTTCTTACTTGGTCATCCGACCAGTTATCTTTATAATTCGCGCCCCATTTATCACAGAGGCAGGGTTGGTGTTATATCGAGTAGCGCTTTTCATAGGGACAATGATCAGTACATTACAAGCGAATGGATTCACAATAGGTGTGCCAGAATTCGTTCAAGGTACGATCTATCAAGCCCAGTTGGAAACCGCATTTGATAAAATGTACTCCCCTCTTGGTCTGCACATCACCTACAGTTACTTGCCCTATAAACGGATGTTAGTATTAACGGAAGAAGGAAAGCTGGACGCTTTGGCATATCAGTTAAGAAGCCAGGAAGAAGGTGCAGCATCCGTTATACGTGTGCCCGAGTCTATGTCTACGATAAGTCTTTCAGCAGGCTGCCTGAAGGCAACCCACTGCAACTTTACGAAAGAGGCACGCTTCGTAGTCGTTAGTGACGTGCTTTTAGCACTCGAATTCTGTGAATCTTTGGCGCTCGATTGCCTCACTGTTTCGACACCTGGCTTAGCCCAAAAGGCACTAAAAGAAGGGTTAGCTGATGTACACATGATGCAGCGTTCACCCCACGTGAAAGCACCTTGCTTAAGCGACGACGGGATTGCTGTTTATCCGATTGCCCACACGGAAATGCCGGTATACCACTATATCGGCGAGCAACACAGCCATTTGGCTGACGAGTTAGCTATCGCGCTAAAGCAGTTTAAGCGCACGCTGTACAAAGACAGTGCTTGTGATCAGGAGCAGAACGACATAACGCCTATCGTCTTTTAACCTGTGCGGTATTTCTCACAATATTGTTTAGGAGAAATACCGTATTCGTTTTTAAAGCAATTGGAAAAGTAGGAGGGCGTCGAAAATCCAACGTCGTAGGACACTTCGGTAATCTGGGCACCAGCACGCAACAACTCGCGAGCCTTTGTTAATCTGTACTTTTTCAGATAATCATTAAAGTTATGGTCAATCATGGCGCCAAGTTTTCGATTTAACTGACGCACACTTACCGCTAGCATCTTCGCAGCAGCAGTTCGATTAAACCCTTCCTTTGCAAAATTTTGCTCTATTGTGAGAGTAAATTTATCAAAGAACATTTGCTCTCGTTCATTGCTAAATTTTATTTTTCTTTCAGAGGATTTTTCATTTGTTAATACATCTTTTATATCAGCAGCGTAGCGTTTTTTGAGAAGCTCTCTTACATCAAGCAGTTGTTCTATCCTTAGCCTTAATTCACAGAATGAAAACGGTTTGGAAATGCAGTCGTCTATACCATATTCAATGCTCTGTAGACGGGTTTGCTTATCTCCCTTTGCAGTCAAGAAAATAACGGGAATGTGGTTAGTTAATGGTTCGCTTTTCAGATAGTCAACCATTTGAAAGCCATCCATATGTGGCATCATTACGTCGGAGATGATGATGTCTGGGATGATATCCCTCGCCTTTACAAAGCCCCGTTTACCATCAGATGCAGCGATGCAATGATAATCCTCTTCAAGTCCGCTAACCAAGTGCTCGAGCAGTCCCGAGTTATCTTCTACGAGTAAAATGGTTTTTTGCTTTTCGTTGGTATCAGTTGTTTGCGTAAAGTCTTCGTTAGTTTCCTTAGTATTGTCGTAGACCTGATCAACATAAGCTTGTGACATAACGCTTTTCGCACTAGAGGCCTCGGAGAAATAGCCTAAGGGCAACACAATACTGAATTCAGTACCCTCATCCAAATGCGAAACAACGTTAATCGTACCTTTATTTGCTTCAACAAGTTCCTTTACCACAGCCAGGCCAACACCACTCCCTTGTTTATCCATGGATTGTTCAAGACGCGTAAAGCGTTGAAATATTCTATCTAGATCTGATTCAGCGATACCGTCTCCTGTATCTGCAATAGAGATATTAATCTCATCGTCCAACTCAGACACCGAAATGTCTATCCTGCCGTTACGAGGTGTGTACTTAATTGCATTGGACAAGAGATTCGCAATAATTTTTTCCAGGGAGTCCTCAATCAGTGCCGCCTGAGGTTGACTGGAATACTCCACATTAATCGTTTGATTTTTTTCATCGGCCAAAGGCTTTAATGAAGACACGACAAATGCCACTGTGTCGTTGACCAAGTAATTTGCCACCGGCAAATCCGTTGTAGAGTCTATCGCTTCTAATTCGAGTAACTGGTCGACAAGGTGAGTCAACCGGGATGCGTTGCTGACAATGGTATTGAGAGAGGATTGCTTTTTATCATCATGCTCATCCTCCAGAAGCTGAGCCGCGGGCCCAGCTATGAGTGTAAGTGGCGTGCGGAACTCATGACTAACATTGGAAAACAGTGCTTTCTTTTGGTCAAGCAAACGTTGAATACGATCTCTACTTGCTTGCACGTCTTTCGTCCTCGCATCGACCAGCAAATTCAATTCATTGTTTTCAAACTTAACGTGACGCAATCTGGATTTATAAAACCCAACAATCCCCAACGCAATGCACAACGCATAAATAAAATATGCTTGCCATGTCCGCCACCAGGGAGGTAACACATTGATATTCAGAGACGTAATAGGCTGCTCGGCATAGCTTCTCGAATCTGACACCCTGACCTGAAACTCATAGTCTCCGGGAGGTAGCGTCGAATATGTCGCCGTTCCGTCTAGTGCGTTTGACCTCATCCAGGCATCATTCAAGCCCAACAACCTGTATTCAAAATCGAGATTCTTTCTTTCCGCGTAGTTTGTTGCCGCGAAGGTTAGGGATATGAGGAAGTCAGAGTATGGAAATGAAATACCTCTCTTATCAATCTTTCCTAATTGACGTTCGTTCTTCACCAAGGTCTTAACCGAATGATCGTAACTATTAACGTCGGTAATCCTTACTGAAGTTGCGCTACTTTGACGTTGGTTTAAAAATGTATTAAGCAATCGTGTGTTTATCAGATAGGAATATTTATCGCCAACGACTATAAGCGAATCCTCCCCATATTTATAAATGCCATTGTATTCAAAATCTTGCTCGAATATACCTGATTCAGTTCCAATAGAAATTGAGTACTCCAGACTCTTATCTAATCGAAATAATCCATTGGTAGTCGTGAACCAAATATTAGACTCGGAATCCTCTGAAACTGACCTGACATGACGTGAATTGCCTATTAATTCTAAAGGAACTGTGTTATCGGCTTGCAAGTTCTCATCCAGAAAACTTAACCCATCTCCATCAGCGAAATACCACACTCTACCTAAACGGTCTTCAAAGATACCGGATATGTTTTTATCACTTAAATGAGAAGCGCTTTTTACCGGATGCCATTCGTAACCGTCCCCAGACTCTAACAAGCCGTTATATGCAGTCGCTAACAAGAAGCCGTGAGTCCTACTTTTATACAATTTAGTAGTGTAAGTATTCTCTAAAACCTTTTTATATCCGAGCTCCTCGCTACCAATAAAAATACCGTAGTCGTTCAGGCCATTTGCAGATATCAGATATTGGCCGTCTTCCAAGATAGAGGCACCCGTAACACTTTCTATTTTTATGGTTGAATTTAAAAGGTTTAAGCTTGTGGAAGACAACTCCATAGAACTTTCTGAGTATTCAATAAGGTCGATACCAGACGTGAAGAAGATTCGGGAGTCATTTTCATCTGCATCAATCACTCTGGCATTGTCAGCGATCAAAAGCGGATTAATACTGCCAGTTAAATTATTTTTAGTGATGCCTTTTGATGTAAGGATAATTGCTTCGTCATTTTTTTCATTTAAACTCACTAGTCCCGTTATTTTTTCGTTACCTGTATGTGCTATATCGATAGCTGTTAGCTCTTTGGTGAAGCTCATTAGTCCAAGCACTGAATGACCAACTAAAAAATCTCCATTCTCCAATGATTCTACTTGAGAGACATAAGCAGCAGTGTGTGCTGAGTATCGCTGTATGCTTTTTTCTACGGCCTCAATATTCCCAGTTAGATTGTCGATATAATAAAGTTGAGAAGCTGCTATTAACGTCGTACCCGAAGAGTTGACTGATATATCAAATATTTCATTTGTGCTTGCATTATCAGCAAATGGATACGACATCACGAAAGCATCATCAGCTTTATCTTTTACAAACAAACCGTCCATAGTGCCTGCAAGTAAATCCCCATTTTGTTTCCTATATATTGAAGTTGCAGGTGCAGTCGTATTCAGTGGAAGTTCAGTTAGTTCGATCTGATCTCTGAATTTAATCCGCAAGATCCTGTTCGAATTATCAGCCACCCAAAGGGTGTCTGATGATGAGGTTGTGATGCTTTGGATGATATTAAACTCAAGATCTGAAAAACTGTCACTGTCGATTATATGGTCAATATTAAAAGACTCTATGTCTACTACAGCTAGCGAGTCCGGGAGACTTACCACCATTTTTGAGTTACCAAGTAAAGATAACGCCCAAGTTGAATTTGAGGGAAGTCCATTCTGCGAGTCGATATGCTTAATGACTCCTGTATCGGAAAATACATAGACTCCATTGTTGTAAGTTGTTATCCAGAGCTGCTCTTTATTATCAACTTCGATTTGAACAATTCGATCAAAGTTAAAAATACTGCTACTGGGAATATGGTGGATATCATTACCAGTTATTCTGAACAAGCCTCCCTCACTGCCAACCCAGATCTGTCCCTCATGATATTTAATCGCGTGAATCATTCCGGTTGCTTCACCATCTAAAATCTTGGTTTGGTCGAACTCTGCCCGAGAAAGAAAGGGAATAATGACAAAAAGAAGAGTCAAAAGACGGCTTAGCATATAGTCGTGACCCGTCCTAAATAGCGTTGACACTTTTCCAACCTTTTTTGGAGAGTGTAATGCATTCAATAAATAGACGAACTCAGCGTGATTATTCCCTCGCTTTTAAATTGGCAGTTGTTGATCAGGTAGAAAAGGGAGAGTTGACGTATCAACAAGCTCAATACAAGTATGGTATTCAGGGTAGTTCGACAGTTTTAGTTTGGCTTCGCAGGCATGGTCGTCTAGATTGGTCCTTAGGCACACCCAGGTTTTTTAAACGGGGAGCAACCATGAGCGAGCAAGAAACAGAGTTGACGCCGGAACAACGTATTAAACAGCTCGAACAACAGTTGGCCGACACGAAAATGAAAGCTG
>NZ_AUBH01000010.1 GCF_000429145.1 Aestuariibacter salexigens DSM 15300 | reverse complement strand
GAAGTGCAAGCACTTCCTGTTACCGTTCGACTTGCATGTGTTAGGCCTGCCGCCAGCGTTCAATCTGAGCCATGATCAAACTCTTCAATTAAATATCGAAATATGAATTTTGGTTCGTTGTGACACTCATCTTCACGAGTGCCCACACAGATTGTCTTGTATCTAATTTTTAAAGAACGTTGCCTTCTTCGAAGGCTGCTTGAGTCTCCTCAAGCGGGACGCGCATTCTACGCTTTCCCTTTTGTTTGTCAACGATTTTGTTTGAAATATTTTTCAATCGACATCGCTGAAAACCGCTTCAAACGGGCTTTGCAGCCTTTTTGCACAGTTGGCTGATTAGGACCAGTGCGTTGAAGCGAGCGCGCATTCTACAGACCTGACTGGTCAGGTCAACACATATTTGAAAATAAATTCAAAAATGATGGTTTGCGCGGCAATATGGTATTAAGTTGGCTCTTCGAAAATAAATCGGTAACATGACCGATGATTTTCTTGCCTATAAACAAATAAATATAAAGTAAAGGTAGCACATGAAGTCATCCTTCGTTTTTAATCTTTTATTCTCTGTTATTTTAGCAGTCGCCGCGTACATTCTTTTGCCATTAACTGGGTTCAGTACGAGCGCTGAATTCGGTCTGGCTATCGGTATATTGATTGGAGGGATTATTGTTCCTTTATTGTCAGGGAATAAAACCCCGGCAGACGATTCGCCAGCCAAATCCTCCACCAAAACTACTACGCTGTATGTCGGCAATCTTCCTTATCGTGCGAATGAAGATGCAGTGATGGAACATTTTGCAACATCGTTTCAGGTACATTCAGTAAGACTGATGAAAGACCGTCGTACGGGTAAGCGCAAAGGCTATGGATTCGTGGAAATGGCCGCTGCAGATGCTGATAAAGCGATTGAGAAATTTAATGACACCGAATTTCAGGACAGGACCTTAAAAGTTCGCCTGGCCAGAGAGAAATCAAGCGCCGCATAAGCGACGCTCTTGAATTATAGTGCAGCACAGGCTCATTGTGCTGCACCCTCACTCTTTATCGGATAATTAGTGATCAGTTGCTGATTGACAGTGTGGAAGCGATTAATCGCATCAACCAGGTCACGCGTACCAACCACCCCTAGTTCATTAATGATGCCGCTGACCAAACGATCAAATCCGTTTTGCGGTTGTAGGCGCTGATTAACTCTTTCCATTCTTTCCTCGAGCTTCTCCATATAATCTACTACGCGTCTGATAGCGCCTTGTTCTTCTGAAGGTTTGTTGCTCTGCTGTTTCTTATCCAGGTTTTGAATTTCGCTGTACGCATTTGAGATAGACACTGATTCGCTACGTTTTAGCTGCAATGCAAACCCTGCCAGCTCGTCACGGTTGTATCCTAATTCTTTTGCCTGCTCAAATGCGGATTCAATGTCCTTATTGAAAAACGTATCGGCGAGGTCAGTAATATCATTTATCAAGTTACCTATTGCATCGAGTTCCTGTTTGTCGATATCACCTGAGACAGCAATTGAAAACTGCTGTTGCCTGCTATATTCAAACTGGCTTTGTTCAGTGCGCGTTATCTGACCATCGGCACTGGCCACGCGAGATTGTGTGTTCAATGACTGGGATTCAGCGCGACCAAAGTAAACAGACACTTCGTCACCATCTTTGGTGCGTATTACCAGTCCTGCCTGTTGCTCACTGCTATTAGCAACCTGTGTCTCTGACGCCTGCTGGGCTTGTTTATCGGTTAACAATTCCTGTTCTAGCGCACCAATGCCTTGCTCAATGAGTTCCTGACTGCGTTTGATTCCGGTGTCAATGGTATCGTTGACCATCCCGCCCAAATCACGGCGTGCCATTTCCACCCCCATCCCTACACCTCGACGAGCTTGCTCAAAAAGGCTTTCCAGTTTGTCCTGATCAGCACCGCTTTGTGCGGCGCCTTTAATGACGCCGCCAACAAAATTCATCACGTTTTTCGCCACTTCTTCAAAGTCGAATAGCGATGTATCCTTCTTTTCCTTGTCAACATCGGGTAGACGCGGCTTACGCTCGTCAACGACTACAGATTCGCTATAAGAGTAACTGACTATTCGTAGCCCAACCGTATTCTGTGCAGAAACGCTTGCTGTATCGCCCTTTGCGGGCACGTTAATACCATTACGAGCCTGCTCCAGCCCCATCTTTTGTAACTGAGCATCTGTCTTTTGCTTTAATGGATCTTTACCTGCTGGCGCTGACGACGCATCACTAGGCCTGACATTGACCGGATCAATGCTCATGACTTTTCTCCCACTTTACCTCGTCTATTATTATCGGCAGAGAATGCTGATTATTTAATCTGTCGTTAACGTTAGTTGTCATTGCACTCTAGTCTAGAATAGATACAATCCGGCGCTTTGTACCATTCTCTGTGTTAAATATGCGCTTGAACGACATTGATGTGAGCACTTATCAGGCTCAGCTTGATAATAAGAAACTGGTTTTGCAACAGCAGTTTGCACGCTTCTCTGTGCCAGAGATCGAGGTGTATGCCTCGCCTGTTGAGCATTTCAGAATGCGCGCGGAATTTCGCGTCTGGCACGATGGCGATGACCTTTATCACATCATGTTTGACCAGAACACGAAGCAAAAATATCGCGTTGACCAGTTTCCGATCGCCAGCACGTTAATCAATCAGGTGATGAGCTCGCTACTGGACCGTGTCAGGATGATCCCTGTACTACGGCGCAAGCTTTTCCAGATAGACTACCTGAGTACACTTAGCGGCGAGATAGTCGTGTCGTTGTTGTATCACAAGCCACTTGATGACGAATGGCAGCAAGCTGCTGAAGCATTGTTAACTGAGCTGAGACAGCAGTATCGTATCGATATTGTCGGGCGCGCACGCAAGCAAAAATGTATTCTGCACAGAGACTATGTGGTCGAAAACCTTACCGTCAATGACCGACAATATATGTTCAAGCAGGCTGAAAACAGTTTCACTCAGCCAAATGCACAAGTGAACATTCGCATGATCTGCTGGACACAGAGTATCTGCCAGGATCTCAGTGGTGATTTGCTTGAGCTCTACTGTGGCGCGGGTAATTTCAGTATTCCGCTTGCCGGTTATTTTGACAACGTGCTGGCCACCGAGATATCCAAGACGTCAGTTGCAGCTGCGCAGTTCAATATCAAAGAAAACAATGTCGACAACGTCAGCATCATTCGTCTTTCCAGTGAAGAATTTGTGCAGGCTATGCGTGGAGAAAGACAATTTAAGCGATTAGAAGGCGTGGACCTCGCGACATACCAATGCAACACGGTACTTGTCGACCCCCCACGCAGTGGCCTTGATCATACAACGCTCAATCTGGTGTCTGAATACGACAACATCATTTACATCTCGTGTAACCCGGAGACACTCGCTGATAATCTGGACAGTTTGACACAGACCCACGATATCAAGCGTTTTGCCTTATTCGATCAGTTTCCTTATACCCATCACGCTGAGTGTGGTGTCTACCTGAGTAAACGTTAAGGTTCAGCATAGAACTGCGCACCGCGTTGAATGAAACGTAGCTGCTGTTTTACCCGAGCACCAATTTGTTGGCGCTTGTGTGCATCGGATTCCAACGCTTCGGCACCGGCACTAAATACCAATTTCACCATTGCCTCGGCCTGCAGATTTGCCAACGATGTGCTGAGTTTCTGACGCGTCAGGATATAGTGGGTCAACTCCTCGGTAAAATGCTGGATCTCTCGCAATACTGCTTTTCGAAATGCCATCGAGGTGCCTGTATGTTCACGCAGGAGAAGACGGAACTCATTAGCATTGGCGGTAATAAATTCCATAAACGTATCTACGGATGTATCAATTACTCTTCCGCCTGATTCAATACGCAATCTTGCCTGACGCATTAGCTGACGCAGAGCGAGTCCTGCCTCATCTACTAACGTCAGACCGAGTTCGTCTATGTCTTTAAAATGTCGATAAAAGGACGTTGGTGCTATACCTGCAGCCCGCGCCACTTCACGCAGGCTGATCGCCGACAGACTCCGCTGCTCATCGAGCAAACTGAACGCAGCATTGATTATATTTTCCCGAGTTTTACGCTTTTGTTCCTGTCGACTCATAACGGATTTCTTGGCCTGGCAGATGAGCTCGTAATATTACTACAAAGTCATCATAAGTCGCGATGAATGACAGACGAATTTGCTTGCTAACCGTAACACTAAAAGTTAAATTAGCGTACAAGTGTAAGCTGAAATATTCGTAGTTTAAATGCAAGCAAAAGAATCTCCTCCTCGACTCATTCTCACCAACGTGCTGGTGTTTCTGATAACCAGTATCATAGCGTTTATCGTGGTGCCGCTATGGGCTGTATCATTTGGTTTTGACGCTGTTGAAATTGGCGCGACCATCTTCCTGTTCTTCTTTACTGGTATGTCGATTACCGCTGGCTACCATAGGCTATGGTCACATAAAACCTATGATGCCAATGTCGTGGTCAGAGCAATTCTTGCTGTCGGTGGCGCCATGGCGTTACAGAACAGCATCCTGCACTGGGCGTCAGATCACCGTATTCATCACCGACACGTTGATGACAATGATAAAGACCCCTATTCAGCAAAGCGCGGATTTTGGTATTCACACATTGGCTGGATGCTGCGCGAATATCAGGCTCATCGATATGACGACTATGCAAATTGCAGGGATTTGCAGAAAGACAAGATTGTCATGTGGCAGCATAAATACTACTTACCTATCGTGTTGGTATCGAACTTTGGCATTGCCGCCCTGCTGGGCTGGATGAATGGTGATGTGCTTAGCATGGTACTGTTGGCTGGCGTATTTCGTCTGGTGATGGTGCATCATGTGACGTTTTTCATAAACTCGCTGGCCCATATCTGGGGTCGCCAACCTTACACCGACAAAAATACCGCCCGAGACAACGGATTTCTTGCCCTGTTCACATTTGGCGAGGGCTATCACAACTTCCATCATATTTTTGAATATGACTATCGTAACGGAATCCGCTGGTATCAATTCGACCCGACGAAATGGTTAATCCGTGGCCTGTCTTTTGTCGGCCTGACAAAAAATTTACGCAGGACGCCAGAAGAGCGCATAGAAAAAGCGAGAGCAGCGATGCAGCTTCAGCGCGCCAGCGAAAAAATATCAACATTGCCCAATGCAGATGAGATAAAACAAAAGCTACAGAGTGAATACGACCTCTTGGTACAGCGTATTGGCGACTATTACGCGACTAAAAAGCGCCTGATGGAGCTTAAAAAGCGCCAGGTTCTTAGAAGCTATGAGCGACTGGAACTTGACTTTAAATACAAGGAATTAAAGCAATCGTTAGCGCTACAAAGAGAGAAATGGCTACAGTTATATCAGCTCGACTTTGTTACCGCGTAGTCATAACAACTGACGACAAAAGGGGCTTAACTTGCCCCTTTCTTGTTTTTGTAGTTAACTCATTTCATATCAATCACTTGGAGTGAGTCGTGAGCTCAGCGTCAAAATCCACCAAAGCCCAAAAGAAGCCCACCCTACCTCAGTATCAATTCGACGCCGTGGTCATTGGCACAGGTCCGGGCGGTGAAGGCGTGGCCATGCAGCTTGCCAAGGCTGGCAAACGGGTCGCCGTAATCGAGCGCCACGATTCTGTAGGCGGTGGCTGCACGCATTGGGGAACGATTCCGTCCAAGGCCCTGCGACACTCTGTCAGCCGTCTTATTGAGTACAACAATACGCCATTCTTTACTGAGAATAACCGTGCTCATCACCTGACATTTGCGCAGATCCTGCAGCATGCGAGTGGCGTGATAAGAAAACAGTCCAAGTTACGTTCAACGTTTTATGAACGTAACAAAGTGACGCTGGTCTTTGGCGAAGCATCGTTTATCGACCAAAACACTATTCAGGTCAAAAAACCTGATGGCTCTATCGATACGGTAACCGCAGAAAAGTTCGCTATTGCAACCGGTTCCCGCCCTTACACACCTGGCGATATCGACTTTGATCACCCGCGGATCTATAACTCCGACTCTATTCTGTCACTCGACCATGATCCCCAATCTATCATCATCTATGGTGCAGGGGTCATCGGTACCGAATATGCCTCTATTTTCCGGGGTATGGGCGTCAAAGTCGATTTGGTGAACATGCGTGACCGATTGCTTTCATTTTTGGATGCTGAAGTGTCAGACTCACTCAGTTATCACTTATGGAATAACGGCGTTGTGATCCGCCATATGGAAGAGTATGCATCTGTAGAAGGTCATGATGATTGCGTGATCCTCAACCTTCAATCCGGTAAACGCATGAAGGCTGACTGTATGCTTTTTGCAAACGGTAGAACCGGCAACACCGACATGCTCAATCTCGATGCGGTTGGACTGAAGTCAGATTCACGAGGACAGCTGCAGGTTGACCGAAACTATAAAACCCAGGCCGACAACATTTATGCTGTCGGAGATGTCATTGGTTATCCAAGTCTGGCCTCGGCAGCTTATAACCAGGGCCGTTTTGCCGCCGAAGCAATGCTGGATGGAGAGACTCATAAGAGTCTTGTAGAAGACATTCCTACCGGTATTTACACCATTCCTGAAATTAGCTCAGTAGGCAAAACCGAGCAGGAACTCACGCAACAGAAAATCCCCTATGAGGTGGGCCGTGCTCAATTTAAGCACCTTGCCCGAGCGCAGATTGCATCAACACAGGTAGGCAGTTTAAAGATCTTGTTCCATCGCGAAACGAAAGAAGTACTGGGGATACATTGTTTCGGAGAGCGTGCGTCGGAAATTGTGCATATCGGCCAGGCGATCATGCAACAAAAAGGCGAGGCCAATACTATCGAATATTTTGTCGCTAACACGTTTAACTATCCGACCATGGCGGAGGCTTATCGGGTAGCGGCATTGAATGGACTAAACAGGCTTTTCTGAGTGGAAGGGCGCTTCGGTAATGGTCTATCTGATTAGCAGTGAGTAATACATCATTTTGTAAGGCAGGAGACGCAAACACAGTGTTGTCTTCGTTACTTACCCAGGTGAATCAATGCACACTGTGTAAAGCATCATTACCTTATCATCCGCGCCCCGTTCTACAGGTCTCCGCCAGTGCCAGGTTGATGATCGTGGGACAGGCTCCGGGCGCAAAAGCCCATGCTACCCATACGCCATGGAACGATCCGTCTGGAGAACGACTACGAGCCTGGATGGGAATAGACGATGAGACGTTTTACAACAGTCAGTACATTGCACTATTACCAATGGCATTTTGCTATCTGGGACGCGGCAAAACCGGTGACTTACCCCCGCCAGCTGTATGCGCAACGACGTGGCACAGTAAAATCACTGCCCACATCCAATCACCGATGATCCTTCTTGTCGGCCAGTATGCTCAATCATACTATTTAAACGACAAGCGCTCTTTGACCCAGAGAGTGATGCATTGGCAGGATTATCAACCGAGGCACTTCCCGTTGCCTCACCCATCTCCACGCAACAATATCTGGCTAAAAAGAAATGACTGGTTTGAACGGGATGTATTGCCCGCACTACGCGAGCGTATCAGTCGTTTTCTTGGCTGATTTTATCGGCCAAAAAGCTAAGTAGTTCATCATACGGCATGGGCTTGGCATATAAATAGCCCTGGGCCTCATCACAACCCAGCTTCAGCATGTAACTGGCCTGCTCTTTCTTTTCCACCCCTTCCGCAATGGTTTGCAAGCCGAGCTTGTTGCCCAATGTCACAATGGTTTCGGCGATAAATGCGCTGCTGCCTGGCTTAACCTCACTGACAAATGAGCGATCCACTTTCAGTCTGTCCAGAGGCAGCTGCTGTAAATAACTCATCGAAGAGAAACCGGTGCCAAAGTCATCGATGGCAATTTTTACACCAAATTCCTTCAACTCTTTCAACGCATCAATGACTATCTGCGGCTCATCCATCACCACACTCTCGGTGATTTCGAGCTCTAAAAGCTCGGGACTCAGGTCATATTTTGTCAGCGTTTCTTTTACCACATCGACAAATCTTGGATCGCGGAACTGCGGTATCGAGATATTGACCGCAACACGCAGGTTCTGATAACCCTTGTCACATAACAAGCGAAGCTTGCTGCAAGATTCCTGTAGTACCCATTCACCAATGTCGACAATCAACCCGGAATATTCGGCCAGCGGCACAAACACAGCAGGTGATATATAACCGCCGTCTTCTGATGGCCAGCGTAATAGCGCTTCCATACCAACGATGTTTTCACTGACCAGGTCAATCTGGGGCTGATACCACAACTCTAACTTGCGCTCAGCAAAGTCATTTCGTAATTGACGTATCATGCCCAGACGCCAGGTGGTCTTCTCTTCCATTTCTGGCGCGTAATACTCAAAGTTATCTGTAATATTTTTCTTTGCGTTGTTGAGCGCAATATTAGCGCGTTTGAGACTGGTGTTACCGTGACCGCTCTCATCACTCAGTCGACAAAAACCAATGGTGACATTGACCGGCAGGGTATGCTCGCCGGCATGAAAGGACTTCTGAAAGAGCATATTGAGGGCCACAGGGTTAATTTTTTCAGCAGAGCCCATCAACCCAAAAACGTCAGCCGCAATCCGGCCTTTTTTAACCGCATCGCCAAAAGTATGAACCAACCGGTCTGCTACTGCTCGTAGCAGCTTATTCCCGGTCTCCTGCCCAAGCCCATCATTAACATCAGAAAAATGTTTGATATCTATCAGCGCCACCACTTTGTCTTTACATTTCCCGAGGCAGGCTGGCGCGTCCAGCATATTAATGAATTCATTACGGTTGGGGAGCTTCGTCAGCCAATCTCTAAATGCCGCATTTCTTAGTTGATGAAATAAATTCACGTTTTCATAACCAACAGAAATACTGGACAAAAACACTTCAATCAACTGTTGATTGACCCGGCTAATTGGACCGGAAATACGCATGTAAACCGCGGCCTCGTAGCCAGAGCTGTTCATGTAAAGGACGGTCAGCTCTTCATCAAATATATGCCGCTGCAAACGCAAACAACGGTTTACGTGCTCAACGATCATAGCGTCGTGAATACTCTCCAGCGGCTGATTGATATAAGTCGCATATTCGCCTGCCGCGCCCAACACGTAGACGCCATTGTCATCCTTATCGAGCACAGAGCCGGCTCTGGCACAGACAATACCACCTGCATCAATGCCAATCATTGAACAAATTTGTGTAACAACGCCCTCGCAGAACTCCTTGACCGAATGCTCCTCTAATAAGCTGGCCGAAGAACTGATTATTTTTTCTAAGCCCACCCGGCTTTGATTAATCGTCAGAATTTGTTGATAAGAGCGTAATGACGCGATAACTGTCGTCACTAATTTACTGCGAGTTAATTCGGTTTTGGTCTTGTAATCATTGATGTCATATTCTTTTATGACACTCTCTTCGGGTGCATAGCCTGGCTGCCCGGTACGTAAAATGATGCGCGGCTCAACAATTTGCATCTCCTCACGCATCTTTTTAGCGACCATCAGGCCTGCGTCATCTGTCTCCATCACTACATCAAGTAAAATAATGGCGATATCGCCACCATACTCGCGTAGTGTCTCCAGAGCCTGTTCACCAGAGTAGGCATGCAAAAAGTTTAACTTTTTATCATTGAGGATAAGGTCGGAAAGGGCCAGACGCGTTACTGAGTGGATTTCCTCGTCATCATCCACGATCAAAATATTCCAGTGCCCATAGGTCTGAGGGGCAACCGTGCTGGCATCGTCTTCTTTTAGAAAGACCAGTTCATCGTTATCGTACGAGGTGCCGGACATAAAAAATCAAATAGATAAACACAGTGAGTCTTAACCATATCCCAAACACGGGAAAAGGGAAACTTTAAGTCACCGGTTTGTGCAGGTGACAAACGCTTTTCGGGGTGGGAAGATAGATCTATCTGGTTCATCTTTTTATGCTATGAAGATTCAAACTCCGACTTCGGCTTCTATTACTCCTGTTCCAAAGCGACAAGACAATAAAGCCAGTAAAACGCGGGAAGCAGATAACAAAGCCGATAAGGTGGATCGTCAGCAACTGCATTCGCGTATGAGTCAATGGTTTGCGCAAGTCGGTGTTTCGCCATCTACAGACGCCATCTTGCAATCAGACATAGATCGCAGAGCGAGGCGTCGTCAACAAATGATGGCGGCGCGTAAATTGAAGAACCTCGAGGCAGTGCTAAATGTCGCACTCACTGTCAATATTGACTCGGGTCGGCCAGAACACATCGACGCAGATTGGTTTTTCAGCTTTATAGATTTGGCAGAAAATATTCATTCTCCGCACATGCAGGATGTATGGGGCAAGATTTTTGCGGTCGAAACCAGTCGTCCGGGCAGCTTTTCGCTGAACACGTTGCAAGTGTTAAAGCAGCTAACCCATCGCGAAGCGAAAATGTTTACGACCGCGGTCAACCTGTCGAGTAAACGCAAATTCGAAAGCACGCCGAGAATACTAGTAGGCTTTAATCAACGCCCGGCGTTGTGGAAGTTGTTTACCTTATCCAAAACGCATCAATTGAACCTGTCTGAATTTGGGCTCGCCTATCCGGACTTGTTGTCACTGATAGATATGAAGCTGATCTACAACAGTGAATTAGAATCCGGTGAGTTATCTACAGAGAGCAGCAGCCAGTGGCGTTGCGGCGAACGGACCTTTTATCTCGCAGCGCGCCGCCCGGGTATCGCGCTTAAATATTATAAGTTTACCCCCGTCGGGGCTGAATTAGCGCGCTTGTTCGGTGTAAAACACCACGCTGGATATGTTGACGCGCTGCTGGCGACAATGAAGTCCGGATTTGAAATTACCTAGGTATGTAGCGGCGTTATATACCATCGCCGTGTTCATGCAAACCGCATTCACGTTTAAGACCGAAAAAGCGCGTATCCTGCTCATCCATGCCATCTTCAAGTGCTCGGGTGGTATGCCAGTCACCAATCGACACATAGCCTTTTTCCCATAATGGATGATATGGCAACCCATGCTCTTTGAGATAGTCGTGCAGCTGTTTGTTATTCCAATCGATGATCGGGTACACCTTGAACTGCTTTGCCACTCGCTGTAACACCGGTAATTTTTCTCTGCTATCTGACTGTGTGCGTCGCAAGCCTGCAAACCAGGTACCAGCCTCAAGCTCACTAAGAGCACGCTGCATGGGTTCTACTTTATTCACTTTGTTGTACTGTTCAATACCGTCAACACCGTGTTCCCATAGCTTACCGTGCCGTGCTTCTTGCCAGGCCGAAGACAGTTCAGCCCTAAAGACCTTAAGATTAAGCCCCAGCCTCGCGGTCATATCATCGATAAAACGATAAGTTTCCGGGAACAAGTAACCTGTGTCAGTCAGCACCACCGGTATGCCCGGAGAGACCTGATTTACCATATGCAACATGACGGCAGACTGCGCACCAAAACTCGATGACATGATGTGTTGACCGGGCAGATGTTGCATGGCCCATTCAACCCGCTGTTGCGCACTCAAGGATTCAAGCTGCTGATTTACAAGAGCAATCTCAGCCGAGTCTGCATCTAGCGCAAGTGACGTTGTGGCCGACCAATCGAGGATCTGTGCGCTGCTAGTCATAAAAGTCCCTAGCCGAATCGATGACAGGCTTAACGATATTCGTACGGATCACAAAGTCACCAAAGGCTTCACCGGTCTCCCTCTCTTTCGCCCAGCGACCAATCAGGGTATCCAGCTCAGCCATAATATCTGTGTCACTGATATTTTCCCGATACATACGAGGAATGCGGGTGCCCTCGCGATTACCGCCAAGATGGAGGTTATACTTGCCAGGCCCTTTGCCGACCAAACCCACTTCGGCCAGCATGGCTCTTCCACAACCATTCGGGCATCCCGTGATGCGGTATATGATGCTGTCTTGTTGCAAACCGTGCTTAGCCAAAATGCCTTCCAGCTCCGTTACGGCATCGGGTAGATAGCGTTCTGCCTCCGCCATGGCCAATGGACAGGTTGGCAGCGACACGCACGCCATCGAATCAAGACGCTGTGCAGACACATCATCACGCAGCAATCCATGTTGTCTGGCCAATGCTTCAATCTGCTGTTTATCTTCTGTGGCCACGCCCGCGATGATTAAATTCTGATTGGCAGTGAGTCTAAAATCGCCTTTGTGGACCTTGGCTATTTCCGCACAGCCTGTTTTCAGGGAACGCTCAGGGCTATCAATGATTCGACCGTTCTCGATGAACAGGGTCAGATGGTGTTTTCCATCGATGCCTTCGACCCAACCGAATCTATCTCCCCGACCGGTAAACTCATAAGGTTTTACCGGTGCAAAGGTGACGCCGGCGCGTCTTTCCACTTCCGCTTTGAAGTTATCAACACCGACACGTTCGAGGGTATATTTGGTTTTTGCGTTCTTACGGTTAACCCGATTCCCCCAATCCCTCTGAGTAGTGACTACGGCCTCGGCAATCGCCAGAGTGTCATCTAACGGGATATATCCGAATTCTGTCGCTTTGCGTGGATAGGTTGAGGTATCGCCATGCGTCATTGCCAGTCCGCCACCAACAAGCACATTAAAGCCAACAAGCTTGCCGTCTTCGGCGATAGCGACAAAGTTCAAATCATTGGCATGGACATCCACGTCGTTCTGCGGAGGAATAACAACGGTCGTTTTAAATTTGCGGGGTAAATAATTGCTGCCCAAAATGGGTTCTTCGTCGGTCGTCGCCAGCTTTTCTCCATCCAACCATATTTCTGCATAGGCACGAGTCTTTGGAAGTAAATGCTCACTTATCTTTTTGGCCCATTCCCAGGCCTGCTGGTGAACCACAGACTCTACTGGATTAGAAGTGCAGAGCACATTGCGGTTTACGTCTCCGGCCGTCGCAATGGAATCAATGCCTGCCTCATTGAGAGTCTGATGCATTAGCTTAATGTGCGGCTTCAGTACACCGTGGAATTGAAATGTCTGGCGTGTAGTCAGACGTATGCTGCCATACAAAGAATAATCCTGGGCAAACTGATCTATCACTAACCATTGCTCAGGCGTTATTACGCCGCCTGGCAGTCTTGCTCTGAGCATGACGTTATGCAGAGGCTCTAATTTCTGCTTTGTGCGTTCTGCACGAATGTCACGATCGTCTTGCTGATACATGCCATGAAAGCGAATCAGCTGGAAGTTATCGGCAGTAAAACCACCTGTCAGGTCATCTTTGAGATATTCAGCAATAGTCCCGCGCAAAAAGTTACTGTCTTTTTTGATGCGCTCATTTTCTGAGAGCTTGCCTGATACAACATATTCATTGTGTTTTTCGCTCATCAGTACACATCCTTCTGATAACGTTTGGCTTTACGCAATGACAGCAAGTATTGCTTTGCCTCCTGAGGGGTTTTACCGCCCTGCTGTTCAATAATCGTCAGTAGTGCCTGCTCGACATCTTTGGCCATTTGATTGGCATCACCGCAAACATAAAAATGCGCGCCATTTTCAAGCCACTCAAACACTTCTTTTGCCTCTTCAAGCAATCGATGCTGCACGTAGCGCTTTTGCGCCTGATCTCTGGAGAACGCCAGTGAAATATTTGTTAGCAGGCCTTGCTTTACATAGCCCTGCCATTCAGTTTGATACAAAAAGTCTTGAGTAAAGTGAGGATTACCAAAAAATAACCAGTTTTTACCGGTCGCCTGTTCAGCATCGCGCTGCTGCATAAACGCTCTAAATGGCGCAATACCCGTGCCCGGACCAACCATTATCACTGGTGTGGTTGGGTCGGACGGCAGTCGGAAGTTATCGTTATTTTCAACGTAAACGCGCACTGGCGCGCCTTCCTCTAATCGCTTACCCAGGAAGCTCGATGCACCACCTGAGCGAGCTATGCCATCTACGTCAAAATCCACCATAGCGACCGTTAAGTGCACTTCATCTTCAACCTCCGCCTGTGCCGAGGCAATTGAGTACAAACGAGGCGTAATGGGACGAAGGGCATCAACCAGCTGCTGCGCAGAAATGGACTCTGGATAGGCTCTGATAATGTCGACGATTTGCCTGCTGGCAAGGAATTCTCGCAGCGCTTTTCTGTCCTCCATTAACGCTGCCAGTTTGTCACTATTTGAGGCCGCCTGATAGGCCTTGACAAACCCCGGATAGCTGAGGGTTAACTCGAGTTTGCTACTTAATGCTTCGCGAAGCGTCATTGATTCTTCCGCAACCGTTACCGAGCAATCGGCATCCAGTGACAATAAAGATAGCACCTCATTGACCAGTGCAGGATCATTGTCAAACCATACACCCAACGCATCACCAGGTCGGTACTGTATGCCAGAGTCTTCGAGGGATATTTCGATATGTCTGATATCTTTAACCGAATCACGGCCAGTAATTTTGAGGCTCTCGATCAGACTCGCCTGATAGGGATTTTTCTTGTTGTACTGCAGGGTTGCGGGCGCACTTACCGCGCCAGGCAGTTGCACTACCTGAGATGAGGCTGAGCTTTTAAGGTCATCTTGCATTGCCTGCTTTACCGCTTCTCCCCAGTCATTTGCGGGCTGTTCGTAGTCAACATCGCAATCAACCCGAGTCACTACCGATTTAGCACCTAGCGCCGCCAGCCTGGTATCAAAATCTTTGGCCGTCTGGCAGAAAAACTCGTAGCTACTGTCGCCTAACCCTAGCACGGAATATTTAAGAGATGGCAGTTTGGGCGCCTTTTTGCTCGCCAGGAATTCATGCAATTCGACTGCATCATCAGGCGCGTCGCCTTCGCCGTGCGTACTGACAATAATTACCACGTGCGATTCGCTTTTCAACTGACGCGGCTTATAGTCAGCCATGCTTATCACTCTAGCTGGCACACCTGCGCCATCAAGCTGGGTTTTGTATTGCTCTGCAACGCCTTTTGCATTGCCAGTCTGTGAGCCATACAAGATGGTTAATTGCGCATTGGGCGTTGGCACGGCTGAAAGCCCGGGGACGTTGCCCGTTGTCTGTTGAGCAAGGCCCGCAGCATAACCGCTTACCCAGATCAGCTGTTCACTGCTCAATGATGCAAATGCCTGCGATATCGCATTTAACTGAGCATCGCTGAGCGTCGCAGTAGCTGGTTGGGCTGGCTTGTTTGAAGAAGACATAAATTCGTTAACCTCGACAGATTTCACCGTCAAGGCTAACGAGGTTTATGCATAACTGGAAAGAATAAATTTAAATTTTTTATTACCTAATGAGCTTACGAAAAGCAAATCAGGATGCGTAGCACCAAAATGCACATTAAAAATGCAGTTCGACGCCTGCGAACACGCCACTGAACTCAATATCGGTATACACGTCGTCCAAATCGTCTAGCTCAAGATTGGTCGCGCGATAGCCGGCCTGCAGCGTCATATCTATCGCCAGGCTTTCAATCATGTTGTAAACAATCGCGACTTGATAGTCGCTCAGGGTGTTATCATCGATGGATAAATAACTGCCTTCGGCATAGACACCCCACCCGGTAAAGGGCAGACCAAACTGTGCGCGGCTATACAGCATGGGTACCACGCCGCTGAACTCAACGTCTGATTGCAACCCAGTACCACCCGTTTCAGCAACGAGTAGCGTACCATCAACGTATTTACCATTGATGCCAAAGTCGAAACTGACCAGATCGTTATCGAATAACTCGTAATAAAGGATGAAGTCGGTAGTCGTCAAATCGAACTCGCCGCTCAAATCGGCATCCACTGCAAATAGCTCATCGCCAAATTCAAACGCTTTGCTGAGCGTTGTGTCGCCACTGCTGTCCATATTGGTGCGACTGATTTTAATATTCGGAATCAAGGGTACTGGATGTTCCAGTGCAAGATAGAGCGTCCCCTTGGTTTCGGTGTCAAACGAGAAGGACTCCGTATCACTCGTGGTGCCAAATTGCCCCTCTGTGTCCATGTTCCAGGCTTGCGCACCTGCATACACACCCAGCACTGTATCGGCATACGCCGGCGAACCGAGCATCATGGCGCCCAACAAACCTACTGCAACTCTTTGTTTCATATGAGTTTATCCTTGATTAAGTAGTTCAGATAACTCTATTAGAGCAGCATTCGAACGCGAAATATAGTTCGCCATCACTAACGAGTGATTAGCTAACATACCAAAGCCGCTGCCATTCAGAACCATGGGACTCCAAATCGATTGCTGTGTCTCCTCCAGTTCCCGGATGATTTGCAACAAGCTGATACGCGCGTTTTTCTTCTCAAGTACGTCGGCAAAGTCGCGGTCTACGGCTTTGAGGAAGTGCAACAGAGCCCAACATGCGCCACGCGCTTCATAAAAATTGTCATCTAATTTCCACCAGCTGGTTTTGTTCGCAATGTTGATGGCATTTGGCGTCGACTGACGGGCACTGCTGTCTCCCGCAAGATCAGTGTTAAGACTTTCTTTTCCGACACTGGCACTGAGACGCTGCGACAAGCTGCCAAGACGTTTTTCGACCTGCTTCAACCAATCTCTGAGATTATCAGCTCTGGCAAAAAACTGACCTTCAAACCGTTGAGGGTCAGCCACCTCATCTCTATAGGCATAAAGAAATTCGATACCGTCTCGATATTCAGATTCGGCAGATGGCAGGATCCAACGGCGATGGTCAAAGTTGAATTTCGGTTGTGCCTTGGCCAGATTCACATTCTCTGCCGACTGCGATTGCGAACGACTAAAATCCTGCCGCATGCTGCGTGCCAGATCCCGTAGCATCTCCAGAGCGCCAAACTCCCAGGCAGGCATGTTGTCCATCATCACGCTGGGCGGCAGTAAGTCATTAGATAAGTATCCACCCGGTTTATCCAGCAAGGTTTCCGCAACCGTTATCATCGCGGTTGTTGTCGCGTAACCGACGACGGCCTGTTTACCAGTTTCAGATGCCTGTTGCTCAGCAAGTTGGACCACGTCTACTACATCTGGCTCACTGCTCCAATAAATGGCAATTAACCACAGCAGCAAAAAAACACCGACAACCGCAATGGCTATCCACTTCGGGGTCAAATATTGCTTCATTAATACATTCCTATTTGATTACACGCGCGTTGGCAATCGTGATGTGCTTTACAGATTTCTTTTACAGTGTAAACACTCGTTTAAACTGCGCCAACCCGAACTGAATATTTCCGCGTCAGCAAAGAGGGGCATGAGCAGCGACGTCAGGTGTTGGAGTACGATGTATTTTTTTGTTTAACCATCCAGATGATCAACGCTGCTATCAATAGCATCGGCCAGAAAGCAGTGATACCCGCCACCAGCAATCCAATCAACACGCCGACAAACGTGAGTGCGAGTACACCGAACACACTACAAGCGACAATGAACCCAACGATTGCCATAACCACGGCAAGTGCGCCGACAATCAGCATGGAGGCAAACGGTGTGAGCGTCTCGTTTTCCCAGACGATATGCATACCAAACCAGTCATCAGCCAGGTGGCCAAAACCGTTGACCAGAATAATCGCAACCAGCACTGCAATAATCAGATTTTTCATCTCTTTGCCTCCACGTAACAGGGTCTAACGCGGTCGAATTAACACGATGGCCATCAGGTAAGCAATCGCCACCGGAACCGGCATGAACAGGAAAGCAGCAATGGCCCCTGCCCTCACTACCCAGGTCGGACAGTCCCAATATCTTGCTAGTCCGGCACACACTCCGGAGACCAGAGCACGCGAATTGTCTCGATATAAACGTTGTACATCTATTGAATGCTTCATCTCAATCTCCTCTCAATTCAATCCGGGCAAGAGGGCCCGGACCGAGATAATCCACCTAATCAGGCAACCTTTTTACGCAGACTTTCCAGCTCTTTTTCAATATCGTCCTGCGCTTCAAGCGCTGCAAACTGCGCATTTAAGTCCTGTCCTTGTGGCGATACCACGTCATAGGCATCAACTTGCGCTTCGAGATAATCGATACGTTGCTCGAAGGCATCGAATCGTGCCATGGCATCGTCGATTTTTACTTCAGACTGCTTATCTTTTGCTTTCAGTCTGACAGTGGCTGATTGGTGTCGAACTTCCATTGCACGCTGTTTATTGCGCGCTTCGGTAAGCTTGGCTTGTAAGCGCGCCGTGTCGTCCTGTAGTTTTGACAATGCTTCATTTACGGCCTGATGTTCGGTGGCAATCGCGTCCAATTTGGCTTGTATGGCATGCTTCTCTGCAAGCGCTGCTCGCGCCAGCTCCTCGCGGCCTTTTTGCATAGCCAGCTCAGCCTTGCTTTGCCAGTTTTTGAGTTCCTTCTTATATGTCATCTGTTTACGATCAAGGTGTTTCTGCTGCGCTAGATTGCGTGCTGCTACACTGCGCAATTCAACCAGGGTTTCTTCCATTTCCTGGATAATCAATCGAATCACTTTTTTAGGATCTTCAGCCTTATCTAACATCGCATTAATGTTGGCCTGCACGATATCGTTCATTCTTGAAAACATGCCCATTATTCATTCTCCACAGTTTCGGTTAATGGTCCGGGTCAATCAGGACATGCCGTTTCACGTCACTTCAACCCTTGCACTTACAGTCTTTCAAAACCTGTGCCAACGCTTTAAAAAACACTATCCCATTGTATTTATTGGGTTTTTAATAGTTTCTGCATTTATAATGTTAATAAGAAAGAATTCTTTAGGTAGCATTTAGTCTGTTTGACTAACTAAATTAGTGAATCTGACCATCCCGCTTTGCATGTACTTTTCAGCCCCATTATTCATTGTCGGTTCAGCAATCTGGAAGTACTATGCCGACCTGCAACGTAAACGTGCTGAATAATTAAGGGAGGTGTATGAAAGGAACAAAAGCAAAACGACGCTCGTACTTGAGAGACATAGCTGTCACAGCGTTATTACTTGGCTCACTGAGTGGATGTGCCTCGACACCGCAGCAGGATGGACTTATTGCGCAGACTGCGATCAATGCTGCTGAGCATGCTGAGCGACGCCAGGCAAAAAGCAGTCATCAAAGCGAACATATCGAATCTGATGATTTGATTGCCGGTTTTATCAACTCATTATTGAATTTACCCACGAGGTAGAACGGCGGACTGCTATCTCGCTACAAATAATACGCAGCGTCAGATGAATAGTGGAATAAACGATGTCGCGGGAGAAAAAAGAAAAAGATAATCAGCACTGAAAATGTCAGAGCCGATTATCTGGGGAGACGAAACGATGCCTGAAACGAAAGGTATGACGATTTTGCTGATGAATGATGCGCATGAGACAGGGTTGTCGTGCGCAGCGCATTCACCAGCGAAAAGAGCATTGCGCCAACGGTAAAAGCGACACAGGGCGCTAGGATAATGGTGAGTAAGATGATTTGGTCAATCATGATATTCACCCACTTATTCCGCGCCGTCGTCCTGAGACTCTGATTCGTTCAGGTCTTTGATCTGAACATCAGCAACATAAAACTCTTCACTCTCTTCGATATCAAACGTCAGTCCCGCCGTTAAGACTGCAGCCTGCACGTTATTGTGAATTTCATACTGTGCCTGCGCTACGGCATTTGACAGCATGAGTCCAACAAATTTTTCCAGACTAATTTCCTGTGCACTTACCGTCGGCGCTGCAATTAGGCCAGCGACAAGTGTGGTGGCGAGAAGTGATTTTTTACTAAACATGGTAATTTCCTTTTGGCTTTATATTTAATAGCGTTACTGCTTAAGTCGCAGACACTATTGCGATAGTTGTGCCAGATCAGGAAAAAACTTTTATCTTATTGTTATTTAATGATTTTTTTGATTTTTAAGAATGATTGAATAATGTAGAAAAAACGCCAACACTGCAAAAGATGGTATTTTTCGCCACCCAGTTAGCTAAATTCACTACTGCGAGACTGGGTAAAGGATTCGGCTGCTGCTTGCGCCTGCAACACCGCATTCAATGCATCCTTCAGTAGAGTATGATCTGCGTCGCGCTTGGTGCCATGCTGGCTCAGATGACGACGCCAATGTCTGCCTCCCGGCTGTCCCTGAAAAAGTCCCAGCATGTGGCGGGCAATATGCCAGATGCGGCAATCCGATGCGGCGATTTCTTGTTTAGCATAGTCAATCATTTGCTCAACAACCTGCTCTCTACCGAGCACCGACGGTTGTTCACCATAAATAACATGATCGACCTCAGAAAGCATAAAGGGGTTGGCATAGGCCTCGCGGCCAATCATCACGCCATCAACATGTTGCAGATGTGCTTTGGCCTCCTCCAGCGTCTTGATACCACCGTTAATCGAGATATGCAGGTCTGGAAACTCGGATTTGAGCTGGTAAACCCTGTCATACATCAAAGGAGGGATCTCACGATTTTGCTTTGGACTTAATCCCTGTAGCCACGCCTTACGAGCATGCACAATAAAGGTCGTACAACCAGCGGAGGCAACGGTGTCGATAAAGCGACTAAGATCCTCATATTCATCCATATCATCAATACCAATACGAGATTTCACCGTGACTGGAATGTCAACTGCAGCCTGCATTGAGGAGACGCAATCGGCAACCGTCTGTGGTTCGGCCATCAGACACGCACCAAAACGACCATTCTGCACGCGATCAGACGGACACCCTACGTTGATGTTTACCTCATCATAACCTCGGTGCTGAGCCATCTCGGCACAACGCCTCATATCACTGACATCACTGCCTCCCAGCTGCAACGCGACAGGGTGCTCCTGCTGATGAAATCTAAGGTAGTCTCCTTTCCCAAAGATCAGCGCCCCCGTCGTCACCATCTCTGTGTATAACACCGAGTGTTGAGTGAGCAAACGCATGAAGTACCGGCAATGACGGTCGGTCCAATCCAGCATTGGGGCAACGGAAATAGCGCGGTTCAAATGACTACCCGGTGAATTGATGAACAAGGCGGCGCATTTTAGCTCAACTACCGATACAGCTCCAGTCAGCTTTACTCTTAAGGTCAGATACCTTCTGTGCTGACGCTACGAATACTTTTTCTTAAAGCAATGGTTAGGTACACTACGCGACCTTCGGGTTTGGTAGGGAATTCCAGTTGATGCGACATCTGTTCAGCAACATCATCGGCGTATTGTCGATTCTTGGTTACGGGATCAATACGCTGTTCTGGGTTATCCCGCTATTAATTTTTTCGTTTTTTAAACTGATCATTCCCATTCAGGGATTTCGCAAAGCCATCTCGCACTTAATAGATGGCTGCGCCACCTGTTGGATCTCGGTCAATAATTTCAATCAACGTGTGACCAGCCGCACACGGTGGGATGTACAAGGAACCCAGGACTTGCGCCCCAATGATTGGTATCTGGTCATATCAAACCATCAATCCTGGGTCGACATCGTTGTATTACAACGCATTTTCAATCATCGCCTGCCATTTCTAAAATTTTTCCTCAAGAAAGAGCTGATCTGGGTGCCTTTTCTTGGGCTCGCCTGGTGGGCTTTGGATTTCCCATTCATGCGTCGCTACAGCAATTCGTTTTTAGCCAAGAATCCACATCTTAAGGGTAAAGACTTGGAAACAACGCGTAAGGCTTGCCAGAAATTTCGCTTTAAACCCGTTAGCGTGATGAATTTCGTTGAGGGCACGCGATTTACGCAAAGCAAGCATGATGCGCAGTCATCCCCCTACAAGCATCTGCTCAAACCGAAGGCGGGAGGTGTCGCATTTGTACTCAGTGCGATGGGAGAGCAACTGCATAAACTGGTCGATGTGACAATCCATTACCCGCAGGGCGCACCGTCGTTTTGGGACTTTGTGTGTGGAAAAGTGCGTAACGTGCAGGTAAGAGTGAACGTACTGCCGATAGAGGAGCTGTTTTCCTCCGGCACATTTTCAATGGAATACTTTGATCATCCAGAGCAACGCATAAAATTTCAGGCGTGGCTTAATCAGCGCTGGCTCATCAAAGATCAGCTCATCGAACAACTTATCACGAGATAATCCCCGACATGATGTATTTAAAGGGTCTGTTTGTTTTCCCTGTGCATTTAGCGCTGCAATTAGTAAATCTTGCATTGTGGGCCATACTGGTCATTTCTTTCGGACTGATAAAGCTGATTATTCCGTTTAAGCCTTTAACCCGCGTATTAAATACTGTGATGAATTTCTGCATGCTGGCATTTGGAAAATGTAGTGTGTTTTTCATCCGTCTGTTCAATCCCGTTACATTCGACTATAGGGTACATGGCGAAATTCGTCGTCGCGGATGGTATTTGATGATGGCCAACCATCTCAGCTATCTGGATATCATTTTGCTGATTGAGTTTTCTTCAGGGCGTATTCCTGCGCCTAAATTTTTCCTGAAAAAAGAGCTTATCTGGCTGCCTTTTGTTGGGCTTGGCGCGTGGGCGCTGGATATGCCATTCATGCGCCGTTACAGTAGCGCTTATGTCACCAAGAATCCTCACCTGAAAGGCAAGGACATTGAGACAACCCGACGCTATTGTGAGAAATTCAAAGCACACCCAACAACGGTGATCAATTTTGTTGAAGGCACCCGCTTTACATACCACAAGCACCGCAGCAAACGAAGTCCTTACCAGTTTTTGTTGCCGCCTAAGGCTGGAGGAATAGCCTTTACGCTGGCCGCAATGGGTGAACTGTTTACCAACATTTTGGATGTCACGCTTTACTATCCTGACAATACAGCCCACCCAATGCTGGCGATGCTAAGTGGAGCGATGCGTCGCATATGTCTGGACGTGAACATTGTTGAAGTTGATAACAACGTTATCGGCGATTACTTTAACGATGAACATTTCAAGCAGGCATTCCAGGGCTGGCTGAATAATAAATGGCACGATAAAGATACGGTGATTGAACAGTTGCTGGAGAACCAAGGATGATAGATTTAACAACCCCTCAAGAGTGGCTGCTTCAAGGCCTATCGGCTGTCGGTCTCGATATCTCGCCAGAACACACCTTATATAAAATAGGCGCATTGCTGACGATGGGGCTGATTAGCTGGTGTTGTGCCAAGGTTTTTCGCTTGCTGCTGCATTATAAGATCATCAAAGTGGTGAGCAAAACGTCGCCGCATTGGGATGATGAGCTGCACAGCCACGGCTTTTTCATTCGCCTCGGCCACCTTGTACCAGCATTGGTCATTTATCTGTTAGCGTCACCACTACTGCACCAGGATGAAACACTTCTGACTAACATCCAAAAGATGTCAGTGCTCTACATGTTACTTGCCTCGCTCTATGCAGCCAGTGCGTTACTTAACACTATCGAAGATTTGTATAACGAATCTCACTTGTCGCAAAAAGCACCGATCACCGGCTTCATCCAGGTAACAAAATTGGTGTTGGTGATTATTGTTGGGCTGTTATCTATTTCACTACTGATGGAAAAGAGTCCCCTTTTGCTGCTTTCCGGCCTGACAGCAGTAGCAGCGGTATTATTATTGATATTCAGGGATACCATATTAGGCTTTGTAGCAGGGATCCAGATTGCAGCAAACCGTATGGTAAACACAGGAGACTGGCTGGAAATGCCAAAATACGGGGTCGATGGTGAGGTGCTTGAAGTCGGTCTGACCGTAGTAAAAATACAGAACTGGGACAAAACCATATCAACCTTACCTACCTACACCCTAACATCCGATTCAGTGAAAAACTGGCGTGGCATGTCCCAGTCAGGTGGTCGACGGATAAAGCGCGCCATTAAAATTGATATTCAGAGCGTGACGTTTTGCGATCAGGATATGCTAGACCGCTTTAAACGTATACGTTTTATCAGTGAATACATTGACAGAAAAGTGCAGGAACTGGCCGAGTACCGCCAACAACAAAGCATTGATGAAAGCGACCTGGTAAACAGTCGTCGCTTAACGAATTTAGGCACGTTCAGGGCATATTTGACCGAATACCTGAAGCATCATCCCAGTATCAACAAGGAAATGACGTTGATGGTGCGACAGCTGCCACCGAGTGAAACCGGTGTATCACTAGAACTCTACTGCTTTAGTGCAAATAAGAACTGGGTCGCGTATGAAGGGATCCAGGCTGACATCTTTGATCATGCTCTGGCAATGCTGCCAGTGTTCGATTTGCGAGCCTATCAGCGCGTCAGTGACCGAACTCACTGATCGCGCCGTTGGCACTATTTTATATGGCTATCGCGAGCAATAAACAGCCAACCAGGCCTGTCACACCAAAGAAACCGTATTCGATTTTTTCCTTCAGACCGGCCTCAGGCTGAGGCATAAAGCCCATAATAATGCTGGTCATACCCAGCACAAACGCGACTAACGCAAATCCGAATAAAATCGCATCTCCCCACAGACTCATTTTCGCTCCAACCGTTAATTATCTAAAACGCGCGTATTATGCCGAAGATGGCGGTCACTGTGAATGCCGCAAACGCCTGTTTTCTGCCCAGATGTGGACATTTTGATCATCATCAAACAATTTCCCTGTTATCACATCACTAAGTGCAGTCTCCTGTAGAGGGTTTTACGTGAGAAATTGCACAAACATCCACGCTCCTGCCGCAAACATTACGGCATTTTCAAGAAAGGATACCGCGCCTAATGGCACATTGGAGTCGCCTCCGACGCACGCACATTTAAGTTCCCGTTTATCAATGTAGACCGCTTTAAATACAGACACTCCGCCTATCCCACCAATAAATAGCATGATGATCATCGACAGGGCTGGCCATAGTCCGCTTACCATCAACACTCCGCCCAGCGTTTCTGCAAACGGATACACAAACGCATACGGCACATATTTTTTGGCAAGTAGGTCATAGCCTAGAAAGCTGTTCGCAAAACTGTCTACATCCTGCAATTTTAATAGCCCAAGCATACACATAGAGAAGCCGATAAATTGCATAATCATGTTTGACCACAAGACCTGCGTGGCATTGAAAGCAAGTCCGGCAGTCAATAATGCGGCAACCGTAAACAAAGACAGTACCGGGAAGTAGCTGGTCTCATCTGACTCCCCCTTACCAAAATGCGCTTCCAATGCGTCAAATCCACCAATGCGTTCACTCCCAATAAACACCTGTGGTGTAGTTTTTACGCCCAACTTTTCTTTTAAGTTGTCCACTTCCTGTCGGGAAGTAAGCGTGCGGTCGTCCACTTCATATCCTTTACGAGTAAGCAGATCTTTGGCACGTAAACCAAACGGGCATACATGGTCGTCCATTTCCATTCGATACAGTGTTGCTTTGTTCGACATCATTTCTCCCTAAAAGAACAGAATGATTAAGTGGTCATACTCACCAATTGTTAGGCAAATAATTAACTCATTGATTCAATTATTACTCTCACTCTCTAATAAGGATCGTTAACATACTGTTTTTAATAACTTTTAATAACTGGCAAGGAGGTTGCAACGGGTCATATGTTCGCGTAAATACTGTTGAGGAAATTATGAAACGTACATTGATTGCTGCTTCCATTTTACTGACCGCCGGCGTTGCTCAGGCTAATGATTGTAATATCGACCTTGACGGGTCACTGACATTTGAAAAAGGTGTCCTTACCGTCAGCAGTCCAGGCTCAGCAAAAATGACTATCACCCCTGATTATACTCTGCTTATAGATGGGCAGGCCTACAGCACTAATGCTGACCAGCAGCGCGCCGTTGAGGATTACTACAACAGTATGTCGAAAGCCTTGCCAATGACTGCAGATATTGCCGTTGAAGGTGTTCAGCTCGCTACTACAGCGCTCAACGAAGTATTCGGTGAACTGATAGGTTACAACGATGATGCAGTACTAGAGTTAAATGAAGCGCTGTCTCGCATCGGCGAAGACGTCAATAACAGTTTTTACGCTGAAGACGGCAGTCTGCACATTCGGTCTTCGGATTTCGACAATGGCGTGTTTGAAGATCACTGGGAAGCAGAACTCGAACAGGCAATCGAGAAAGCTGTATTTTCATCAATGGGAAAGCTATTGATCGCCGTTGGCACAGAAATGCTATTCAGCGGCGGTGATGGAAACGCGTTCGAAGCACGCATGGAAAATTTTGCAGAAGATCTGGAACAGAGGATCGAAAACCAAGCTGATGGTCTGGAGTTTAAAGCAGAGCAATTATGTGATGTGCTACACATCGCCGATATTGCAGAGGCTGATTTAAACAGGGAGTTCAGTGAGCTATCAGACTTGAACCTGCTAGAAGTCACCCGCGACTCTCACCGGATGTGATATTCTTGCCCGACATTTAACGACATGTTCGGGCAGTATGAAAATTAGCATCGTCGGCTGTGGCTGGCTTGGGTTGCCCCTCGCCAGTCATTTCATTTCAAATGGCCATATCGTCAGTGGCACAACACGAAGTACTGAAAAATCATCAGCACTTCGTCGTGCCAATATTACTGCCTATCAGTTCACTTTGGGTGACGACCTGTCTGACAAAACACTCGACTCGCTGTTTTGCGTTGACGCATTAGTCCTTAATCTGCCGCCCGGGCGAAGAACCATGGACGAGCAGTGGTTCACCGAACACATGCAACAATTCATCGATATCAGTCATGAGAGGGGCTGCAAAAACCTGCTTTTCGTCAGCACAACGTCTGTGTATGGCAGCGCGGAAGGCAAGGTCAATGAGCATTCCGCCGTTTCTCCAGATACCGCTTCAGGCAGGGCTCACGTTGCGCTCGAAAAACACCTGTTTGAGGTTTTTGCAGAGCACGGGGCGGTGATAAGGCTTGCCGGTCTGGTAAATGAGACGCGACATCCGGTGAAGTTTTTATCTGGTCGCGTAGACATTCCCAACCCCAATCAATGCGTAAATCTGGTTCATCAACACGATGTCATTGCCGCTATTGACGCGATCATTACAGCTAACAAGTTTGGTAAAACCTATGTGTTGTGCAGTCATGAACATCCTTCCCGTAAGGATTACTACACCTGGGCGGCAACACAGTTAGGGTTACCCAGACCGGCATTCACAGACGAACAATCGAGTGATGTAACTGGGAAATTAGTCGATGCGGGTGAGAGTCTGCGTACACTAGAGTTGGAGCTTAACTACCCAAGCCCCTACGATATGATTAGCAGACCTGATTAAATCAGGTCTGCATTAGCACGCTTTACCCTATGAGGGCGGTGCCGAAATACTTCAGTGCCACCGTATTTACAAAGATCACCAACAAAATTAGCGGAATAAAGGTACCGACGGAAAAATCCACATACTTTTCAAACCAGCTACCGCGGTATTTTGGGGAGCCCTTGTCGAGTTCAGCGTTAAAATTAGCTTTCTTCCAACGATAAATTACGAAGATGCAGATCAGCAGACCGTTCAATGGCAGCACGGTATCGTAAAACACGTCGTAAATCACATCGAACAATGACTTAGACTGTCCTGCATAGCTGACAAATTCTGTCAGCATTGGACTAATACCGAAAGATAGGGCCGCCAGCGACGCCATCACCACTAACATAATACCCAATACCACCAGCGCTTTTTTACGGCTGACCTTACGCTCATCCATGTAGGCTGCAACCGGCACTTCAAATATAGACACGAGCGAGGTAATCGCCGCAAAAAACACTAACAGGAAGAAGAAAGAGGCGACAAAGCTGGCACCAACGTAGCCAATTGTGGCTTGCAGTGCGAGGAAGATCTTAGGCAAGAAGGTGAAAATCATGCCGACTGAGGATTCACTCAATTCATCAGGATTGGTAGCAGGATTAAATGAGAAAATCGCCGGCAGGATCATCAATCCGGCGATAAATGCCACTGCCGTATCGGTCAATGCCACCAACTTTGCTGACCCAGGCACGTCGTCTTGATCACTGATGTAACTACCATAGGTGATCATGATGCCCATCCCTAGTGACAGCGAGAAGAACGCCTGAGACAGCGCACCATTGACCACGGCAGCGTCAATTTTACTGATATCAGGAACCAGGTAGAACTTGACCCCTTCCATCGCGTTATCCTGCGTCAACACAAATACGACCAGGATAATGAGCATCACAAACAGCGTCGGCATAAGCAGCTTGGCTGCCTTTTCAATACCCTGTTTAACACCGCCTTGCAGGATCAGATACACCACGGCGAGTACTGCCACCATATACACAAAGATCCAAGGCGCGTTGACAAATTCACCGAAGGTATTGGGGTCAGCAAGATACGTTAAGTTACCCGTAGCAGACTGAAACAGATAGCCGAATAACCATACGGTAATAACCAAATAAAACACCGCAATCATAAAGGGGGTGATGATCGACAACCATCCTGCCAGCTTCCAATGACCGGCCCCGCTAGACAGCGTGGAATACGCACCCAGCGGATCTTTATGGGTTTTACGCCCTACCGACATTTCAGCCATCATCACGGGCAAACAAATCAGAAAAACAAAGATGGCATACATCAATAGAAACGCACCGCCACCATTCTTTGCGGCACCGACGGGAAAACCAACCAGGTTGCCGATACCTACAGCCGAACCGGCTGCGGCGAGGATAAAGCCCAATCGTGAGCCAAATTGTTCGCGCGAAGCGCTCATACACTTGTTCCTATGTCGTTATCATTATTATATCTGTGGGCTGTGCGCCCTTTTTTGTGAGCGGAATGTTAACAGCCACACAAAAAAAAGTCTCTGTCTCGGAACACAGATTTTCGCACCAAAGGAACAATTGCTTACCAGTCTATAGCCTGTCCCTGCCAGTCAAGATAAAAAGGTCCCTGCTGTGGGTCCAGATCGGGTAAAAATGACAACAACTGCTGTGCAGTAAAGGCCGGAGTGAAAAGCTTTTCGGGTTTGACGTTGCGCTGGAACGGTTTGGACAACGCTGTATCCACTGTGCCTGGATGATAGGCCACCAATGCCACATTTTTAGCGCGCCGCTGATATTCAACCTGGGCAGTTTTGATAAACATGTTCAGGGCGGCTTTGCTGGCTCTGTATCCATACCATCCGCCTACCCGGTTATCGCTGATACTGCCCACTCTCGCACTGAGCACCACGCAGTGCGCTGGCCCCTGATCAGAGAAATGTTCTGCCGCGTGTTTGACCCACAGAGAAGGTATGATGGTGTTAACCGCAAAATAGTGGCTGAGTTGATTGGCGTTTATATCCTCTAATCGCTTTTCTGGTTTGATGCCTTTTGTATCATCATGCAAGGTCCCTACACAGCAAATCAGCGTTGTCAGTTTGCCATATTCAGAGATGATGTGGTTGAGGCATATCTGAATCGAGGGTTCGCTGTAATCCTCGATAGCATAGGGCCTAATATTACCTGCTGTTGCCTTACACTGCTGTCTGCCCACAGCAATGACCAGCGACGACGGCGAAGCGCTTGCCAGGGCGTTGACCAGCGCTGCACCAATGCCTCCCGACGCACCAACAACAACGTTTACCGTGCTCATGATTGCCCCTTGAGCTCACAGCGTGGACAGCGTTTTTGACCGGTCAGCCAATAAGAAATCCGATAGCGATGTTTGGCAAACAGAAGATACGCCTTATCAGCAAACCATCGTATAACGGGCCAGCGCATCCAGCCATAAACCCACCCTTTGCCGACCAGACGCCAGGCGTGATAGGTCACGTCCAGCCCCTGTATAACTGAGCCGTCCTGCCATTGCCCATGGATACGATCATTAAGATGCTGCCAATTCAGATCCGGAAAGCGCTGCGAAAAGTCATCCGCCATGATGTCTTCGAAACGCAAACACCCATCCCTATTTAGCTTCATTAGGTGTGACATTTCTTTCATACACAGCGGACATTGGCCATCATAGAAAATTGTCAGAGTGTGTTGATAATTATTCATAGTAATAAGTATTACGCTAAAAAAAGCCAACCGGATGACTTGATAACATGTCAGAATGTTACCAAGTACTGGACAATTCTTTTTCGCAATACGAGGCCCTTATGGCAACTATTCAACAGGCTACCCTGGCAGGCGGCTGCTTTTGGTGTATTGAATCAGCATTCAACTCTGTCGACGGCGTGATAAGCGCCTTTTCCGGTTATGCGGGCGGAAACACAGACAATCCAACCTATGAACAGGTATGCACAGGCGACACTGGGCATGCAGAAGTCGTTCGCGTGAATTTCGATGCAGATAGCATCTCTTTTAGGGAAATTCTGGAAATTTTCTTTGCATTACATGACCCAACGCAGCTAAATCGGCAGGGCAATGACATCGGCACTCAATACCGCAGTGCGGTGTTTTATCACGACGAGGCGCAGCGACAGGAAGCGGAAAAAATCATTCAGGAAATGACCGAACAGCAAATCTGGGAAGCGCCTATCGTTACCCAGGTAGAAGCACTACATAATTACTATCAGGCTGAAGATTATCATCAGGACTATTTCAGTAACAATCCGCAAAACCAGTATTGCAACATGGTCGTGGCACCGAAGCTGGCGAAATTTAAGAAGACCTTTGCAGCCAGACTTAAGTAACGTCCTTCACGTGTGGTGTCGCGAACCAGGCTGGATTGATATCCAGCCAAAATAATAGCGGCGCCATCGCCTTGTATCTTTGTTCATTGGATGCACACGCAATATTCTTTTCGTAATTGCGTTTCCACGGGTCGTTTATCAGCCAAATACGCTGCTTATCGATGGCAATACCTTCCAGTGACGCGTTGTCCATCAATTCGAATGCCGGACACTGTTCGCTTAACGTAGGTGCCTCAAACGCCAAGTCAACGAAGATGGTTGGCTGAACACCGGCAGCATCAATAAACCAAAGCTGGTTATCGTTGCGCGCAGCAGCAACCAGATAATGCACCTGTGTTGGCGCGTGGTAATACGCACTCAATCCATTAATGGGGTGATTGCCCTGTTCAAATACAGGGGTGTGTAATTCTGGTGCCTGCACTTGAACAAAATCACTGGAATCCCAAAAGTCAGCATCAATATCAACGCTGAATATGCGAGGCTGGCCATGAGCATCTTTTTCCAGACCCAGATAGAGAGTTCGCGACGTAGACAATTTATCCGAACCATTGATAGCAAAGGTCATTCCCTCGATACCATCATTAGGAAAGTCCCCTACTTCCATCTCGGCGGCAAATTGCAGCGGTCTGACATGGGTCATGGTCAGCACCCCTTCACGGTTACGCTTAACCCTGACCAATAAGGTCGGATAGTCGGTAGAGCCGGTATTCTGAAAACGTTTCTGACACCTCGTCGTCAATGCGCCAGTGCGGGTGGCATCCTCAGTAACAAGAATAAACACTGAGTCATCATCAGGATCGACCACCAGCGCCTCAAAATCGGGTTCATCTCTAAGGTATGGGCCAAAGCAGCTGCGTCGCACGCCGCTGGCGATGCGCATCGGGCCACTATCTGGTAGGAGTTTTGCAACCTGAGCACCCTGCGCGGGCGGGCTTATTTGATGTAACCTGAGCCGTTGTTGCTCTACAGCAGAACCGTCCGAAACTGACATCAGAGTGTTACGCCAGAAGATCAGGCCCGATGTTTGCGGATCCAGCATCACTTCCCCATCAGCATCGACGATCCATTGTCCCTGCAGGGTGTATTGGGGGTTTTCAGGCTGTGACGGCTCGTTAACGTCCGGCGCGTCGGAACACGCTGACAGCACAAAGCCAATCAAAAAGAGCGCAGCGATGCGAACAACCATGCAAACATCTCAGTAGTGTAAAAGGATGGGTGAATCTAAATGATCTGTTTCGTCATGGTCAAGGACAAAGGTGGGTTTTTCATGCTAACACGTTGATTGCTCAACCACTTGTAGGGCAGACTGGAGACTTTACATACTATCCGGTGGGGGAACGTGACAGATCCGAATCAAGCAGAGCTGCCCTTATTAATTCTGGGTCCCATGCTCAGACGGGTGGATTCGCAGCAGGTGGTCCTGCAGTGTGCGACATCTCAGCCGTGCCAGATCACCCTGTCACTGACCGAGTATTCCCAGCAGGGGGTGCTATTTTCGCAACAGCTTGATTCTGGACAACACCGCTGCATCCCATTAGGGCAGAGGGCTTACCTGCATTGGATACAGGTGACACTTGACTCACCTTTGCCTGTTGACACAAAAATTCACTACGACCTGTCATTTTCCATCGAGGATCGACACCCTGCGTCGTTACGCGAACTGGTTCCGACATTGTTATATGAAGAGCACAGCGACTGTCACTTTTTTTACCAGACCTCGCTTACCAACGTGATGCATGGCTCTTGCCGCAAACCACATTATGACGGCGATGATGCACTGGCTGGCCTGGATGGATTGATGGCTGAAGAACTACAAGGCGGCAAAAAGCGTCCCGACCTGTTGATCATGACCGGCGATCAGGTCTATACCGATGATGTATGTGGTCCCCTGCTTCAGGCTATTCATCAGACTGTACAACTATTGGGTCTGCATGATGAAAAATTAGAAGGCGCTGTCGTAAACAACGCCAGCGAGCTGTTTTGTCATCCACTCTCGTTCTACCAACGTGAACAATTACTTCCAGGCCTTGAGGCAAATGAAGGCGTAGCAAGCACGTTCTTTGCTGCCAAACGAAAACCGGTTTTCACCTCAGTCAACGCGCAGAACCATTTGATCAGTGCGGCGGAAATGATAGCGATGTATTTGCTGGTGTGGTCACCGCAGCTTTGGCGTTATATCGAGATAACGGATGACTGCGTAGCACAGAAATACAAGCAGAGATTCGCCCGTGAGAAGGCAGTACTGGAAACGTTCATTAAGCAGCTCGAGTCTGCGCAGCGCGTTTTCGCACATATGCCAACGTATATGATTTTTGACGATCATGACGTTACCGATGACTGGAACCTGACGCGTAGCTGGGAAGAGGCCGTATATGGCCACCCCTTCTCAAAGCGCATTATCGGCAATGCATTACTCGCCTACTCTCTTTTTCAGGGCTGGGGTAATGACCCAGAGACGCTCGCCCCTCTGGCCGAGCGCATTAGCGCTCATTTCAGCAAACAGGGGATAGCTGAACACGACGCGCTGCTCGATGAACTATATGAATGGCCACATTGGGACTATAAACTCGACACCTCTCCTGTCGTGCTGGTACTGGATACCCGCACTCAGCGATGGAGGTCTGAATCAAATGGCAATAAGCCGTCTGGTTTGATGGACTGGGAAGCCTTGTGTGAACTGCAGCAGAATATGATAGGTCAACAGTCGGTGATTATGGTTTCAGCAGCGCCGATTTATGGCGTGAAGCTTATTGAGGCTATTCAGAAAGTGTTTACCTTCTTTGGTAAGGCATTGATGGTGGATGCCGAAAACTGGATGGCGCACAAGGGTACGGCCAGCGTTATTCTTAACATATTCAGGCATATTCGCACGCCGCCACTGTTTGTGATCCTGTCCGGTGATGTGCATTACTCATTTGTGTATGACGTGTCGCTGCGCTTTCGACGCAACAGTCCTCGCGTCGTTCAATTTACCTGTAGCGGCATTAAAAATTGCTTCCCAAACACCCTACTGCGCTGGCTGGATCGCCTTAATCAACTGTTATTCGCAGAAAAATCACCGTTAAACTGGTTTACGCGACGTCGCTACATGCGTATCAGCCACCGCTATCCAGAGGGCCATGAAAATACCTCATTACTGAACCAGCCGGGGCTGGGACTACTGGAAATCTCCAATGACCAAAAAACGGTCAACTGCTCAGTAATCGATGCGAAAGGCCATCGCACCACATTTTTGGCAGACGACTAACCCATCAACGATTTTGTAATCATGGCCACCGCCAACACGCTGAGTATGCCCTTCAAGAAGCGTTGAAAAACCTTATCTTCTACTTTACGCCTGATTACCGTGCCAAGCCATGAACCCACGATAGCAGCGATAATCAGCGCTACCATCAACCATAAATAAGGGGTATAGACAAAACCCGCTACCACAAAAGCCGCCGTTTTCAGAATATGAGTAACCAGCATCATCATCGCGCTGGTTGCCACGATTTGGTCCCGACTGCTCAGTTGTTTGGAAAGTAGGGTAAGTGTAAGTGGCCCGGTAGCACCTACTACGATACCTAATCCGGTTTGCAAAAAGCCCGCAGAATAAAAAGTCTCTGCGCGCCGCAGCATGGCACTAAAAGGCTCGTTCCATAGCGTTAGCAGAATGTAGGAGCCAATAATCAGCGGTAACCAGCGTTCAGGCAGTAGCGTCCAGATCAGCGTAAACACCGCCACGCCGGCGATAGAGCCCACTACAAAGGGGAACAAGAAACGCCATTGCACTGCCCGCCAGGCAAACCCTGCCCGTGATGCATTGCTGGCCATCTGCGCGATGCTGTGCACAGGTACAACCGCTGCTGCAGGTAATACGAACGGCATCACCGCAATCAACATCAACCCGCCGCCAATGCCCATAATCGCGGCCACAACAGATGTAAAAATACTGAATGGTACGAGTAACCAAACCAAGCTCATCGCGCTTCCATTGATCGAAATCTGAGTCATTAACGTTGAATCCGGCAACAAGGTTACGCAAAATACACGCCCTTTGACCACCCATGGAGCAAAAATGTCAGATCCAGCGTTTCACATTGGCTTATTTTACGGCTCGACGACCTGTTATACAGAGATGGCTGCCGAAAAAATTCAGGCCGAGCTGAATCAGTTGTTTGATGCTCACGTTGTCGAACTGTTTAACATCAAAGACACCCCGCTTACCCGCGCCGAGGCTTATGACATTCTGATTTTTGGTATTTCAACCTGGGACTTTGGTGAATTACAGGAAGACTGGGAGTCCCACTGGGACGATATCAAATCACTGAATCTGCAGGATAAGGTGGTTGCGCTGTACGGCCTGGGGGATCAAATTGGCTATGCAGACTGGTTTCAGGATGCACTTGGCATGCTGCATGACGAACTTGCCGTTTTAGGATGTCATTTTATTGGTTACTGGCCAAATGAAGGCTATGAGTTTGCCGCCTCAAAAGCACTTACAGAAGATAAGACCCAATTTGTTGGCCTGTCACTGGATGATGAGAACCAGTTTGATGTCACCGACGAGCGTATTCAGCAGTGGTGCACCCAACTTTTGACTGAACTGGAAGACTGATCACGCGCCTTTAAATCGCTGCTGTGCAGCTTTCGCTTTGGCCGTTTTGAGTCGTTCAACATGCTCTATCAGCGAGTCGGTGGTGTTCTTGAGCAGCTCCAACTCTTCCAGCGATAAATCGTCTAGCTGTTCAAGATTGTACTCAATGGTATTGATGATTTGTTTATATGGCCGTTGCATGGGGCGCATGAAGTAGGCAGTTACCGTCGCCATAATCGCCCCAAAAAACACCAGTGAACCAATAACAATCCAGGCTCCCCCGATAAATACTGCTGCGCCAGTTTTCGGCATATCTGCAATCCCTGCAGTTGAAAAGGCGGCGATTCCCCAGTACAGCGCGCGTCCATAGGATGTGATGCTGCTGCCCTGCGCTTCCTGCTCGGCAACGTATAGACCTGCCGCAAATAACAGCCACAACACAATTAACAATAATGACGACTTAATGATTGGCGTGTGAAGAATGACATCATGAGTAAAGCGTTTGCCGCGATTCAATAGTCCATGGGGTTGTTTACGCATCAATCTTGCTCCCTGTAATTGAAACTACCTTTAGGTTAATAGATGATCATAGAACGTAAACGGATTAATACACGACTTCCACTGATAATGTTTATCCGTTACCAGCCAAAACTGAGAGGAACCTTAAGGTTTTTAATTTAATTGATGGGTGACCATGACGTCTTCTTATCCCAAATCTCGACTGCATCGCCATTTTTATAGAAATGGTCCAAGTCATCGCGACGGCGCTGATGTGACCTTTGGCGACATCGTGAAGATTTTCGCATTCAGAACCGTAAATATTGGCAGGTGGGTCACCGCCCACGAACAACAAATCGCCGCTAACCTGTTTTTTGACGCGCTGTGCGATCTGATGTCTATCTTATGTGTGCCAGAGCGTGTTATTTCGCTAAATGGCACCTTGTCGCTGGCGTTTGGAAAAGGTGGGCAAAAATTTAGCTCTGCGCATTACAATGCTGCGACACGCACCCTGGCCTTAGCAAAAAATGCCGGTGGTGGCGCACTGGCCCATGAGTGGTTTCACGCCTTCGATCATTTTATCAGCACCCGCTTTTTTACGTCGGCCAGCCATCACGACTTCGCTTCTGCGCTTTGGCTAAAAAACGCTCAGGTAAAAGAGCACCCACTCAATCAACGACTTGAAGCATGCTATCAGCATATTTTTTTACAACCAGATAGCGACCAACCCAGCGATCTGTTTGTCAGAAGCAGTGCTGCCGACCGGGCGATGGGGACATTTTATTATGCTCAGCCACAGGAGGTTTGCGCCAGAGCGTTTGAAGCCTTTATTCAGGATCAGCCTTTGAAAAACGCATTTCTGGTCCAAGGTACCAAGCAATCTGCCGAGGCTCAGGTTGGAATTTATCCAGAAGATGCTCACAGAAAACGCATTGGCCATTACTTTATGCGTTATTTCTCGTTATTGGGTACTGCATTGGAACGACAAGACGGGTAATTTTTTAACCTAACCAATTAAAAAACATCCGACCTGTTAAAAAATTGGCAAATTCGTTTACATCCCCCCTACCTATTTTTTATTGAGGCGATATACTACGTCGTCTGATGTAACTAAACAGTATCGAGATGAAAAGAAAAAAGCATACCTCTGCCGATGACGACGCACAAATCGACATGACTCCTATGCTGGATATCGTGTTCATCATGTTGATCTTCTTTATCGTGACAACATCGTTTGTCAAAGAGAAAGGACTGGAGGCAAATCGCCCGAAAGAAAATCAGCAGTCCACCAAGCCAAGTAAGGCTTTGTCTATCCGGATTAGCGAAACCGGTGAGATACAGATGGATAACCGCGTGGTTGACATTCGTCGCATCGTGGCAAACATTCAGAGTTATCTTGCTGAAAATAACACTGACGCTGCAGCGATTCTGGCGCACAAAAACACCGAGCATGGTGTTGTGGTTGAAGTAATGAACCAGGCGAAAGAAGCTGGTATACAGCAGGTTTCTGTACTCGTTCAGTAGAGCACGATTGAAAGACAATAAAAACCGACGCCTTAGCGTCGGTTTTTTTATGTCAGGGATTTATCTGTTTCACGTGCCAGTTGGCCTCTTGCCATGTATAACTCTCTCGCTGTTGAGGTGAGGCTTTCAAATCCAAAAACTGCACCTCAGTTGGCACAATCCGCAGCACGCTAAAGTACGGAGACAGTACATCGATATCCGCGTTGCTCGGTTCATCCTCGGTGACCTCACGGCCAGGATGAGGCCAGTAAAACTGGCTGCGAGTACCAGCAGATAAGCTACTCCAGAAAGGTGTCAGTGCTGTTTTCGTTATCACCTCATTATGAGTATCAACCACGTTTGTGGTATCCGTCTGTGCATCAATCAAAATGGCAGTGTTACCTTTAAAGCGGTATTGCTCCCGACTTTTCGTAAAGTACCACACCACGCAGGCAGCCGGGTTACGCTGTAGTTGAGTGAATTTTTCACTGCGGGTATCTGTCACAACCAGCAATCCGTCGGATTCGTCACTGAATCCACGGAATACTACAGTACGATTGTCCGGCATGCCGTCCAGACCAACCGTTGCGAGCTGAAAATATTTGGCTTCCGGCTTACTGCGTGATAAATGCAGACTTCTGGTTAGACGCTGTTTCCATGGTGCTGACATGCAATGTTTCCTGAGGTTGTGACATGAATACAACTGTTTGTCGCTTATTCGCGTACAACAGCATATCAGATCACTACACTCATAAAGCATAATGGTCTATCGCAATATGATAATGGCACTGCTGCTGTTTGCGTCATGCAGTACGGCACAGGTTAATTCACTGGCCGAACTCATGTGGCAACACCGTGTTTTGGTCATTGATAACATGACTAAAGCGCACATGCTGCTAACATCCAATAAGGCAGCAATAGAAGAGCGAGACATTCTATGGTTTGTCATCGACAACGACGAATTGATATCCAATGCCCCATTTGCAATATCCGCCTCGCTGAAACAGCTACTTCACGCGCTTATCAAACGGGAGGCATCTGCTGTGGTACTCATCGGCAAAGATGGTGGGGTTAAAAAAACCGACAACTCACTCAACCTGAATGTATTGTTTGCTGTCATCGACCGAATGCCGATGCGCCGCGCTGAGATGGCGCAGCAATCACTAAAGCAATAATTTAGTCAGATGATGACGTGGGCCCACGGGCTACGCGGGGCGTACCACGGTCTTGTCTCAGTTTGATCACGATGCTGGCCAGGTTACTGATATTAAATACGCTGCCGAATATACTGCCTACCATAACGGCGTAAATTAAGCCCAGCACTTCGGCCACAATAAACCACTGCCGAATACGCGTGGCATCCTGCAGTACGATAGATCCTACTGTGAAGATGAGCGAAGAGGCATAAGCCACCAAAATCAGCCAGCCGTGCTGTAATGCAAACCATTCATAGGCAAGAAAAGCCAGGTTTGCCGCAACAAAAAACCACAGAACGCCGTAGCTGCGATAGCGCATGGCAATAATATTTCTGACACTGGCCAACAAGCAGCCTATTCCGGCCGCCATGGCGCCAAGCAAAAAGAAATGGGTACTGACACTGGCCAGCGCCAGCGCAGATATAAACCGATAGCGGTTGACGTCGTTCTGTCGGTAGCCAATAAAATTGAGTACCACAGCTAACGCGCCAAAGGCCTCAGCAATAAATGGCATATCTGTATTGTCCTGTCTGAAGGTCAGCCGAACTCGTTGCGCAGTCGACTAACAGCGTTATGCGTTAAGGGCAGTTGAATGTCGTCGCTGTAATGATCAGCCGGATGTCCGTAGAGTCCAAAACGTCCTTCTTTAAACATGCTGACGATAACCACATACTTGGGTGCAGGATCGATGTCCTGACTGATAGGGTCGACAACCGGCACATCATAACGACCCAGACGCATCATTGCTATGGTTTTACCATTGTGTTTAACCAACCGCTGAAAAACTGGACTGGGAATGATCGCGTAGATGGCGAATTTAGGTACCGTGAAAGCGACCCCGTGCAAGTCAAAGTTGACCAGGTACAGGGAGGACGTCAAAGACTGGATTGAATCAGGTAATGCAAACTCAGCCATATTTGTACAGTCTCACGGCAATAGGCTTACCTCAAGAATGGCTCACTGGTACTCCCACTGTCAAGTTATGCTTGATGCTCAGAAATTAAGGTAAAAATTCCGGCATAGTCTTTTATACGCATCACTATATCCGCCATCTGTCTGATGGATAACGAGGCTAGCAGATTGACAGGGTCTGTATTGATGGGAAAAGTTCAGGAGCTTTCGAATGGGTGGTTTACCCGCCCGGCTACTCACCTGTAATTCTCTTGTAAGATAAAGGTGTTGCTGAGTGGCCAGATGAGTCAGTTCATCAGCCTGTGCAATCGGTAACACACAATAAAACTCGCCCTCATCAGTAAGCAGTTTGCTTACGCTTTCGCTAAGTTCAGCAAGCGTCAATGTTTGCTGGGTGCGTGCTCGCTTCCTGGTTTCATCAAGCCCATGATAAGCGCGGGTTTTTCTGTTGGGAATATCAAAAAAAGGAGGATTACTGACAATCAGATCGAAGCGCTCGGACGTGTTCGAGCTGAAATCGATAATGCTGTCGTGCAACACCGAAATGGATGCTGACCAACGACTGGCGAGTGCATTACGCTGCGTCTGCGCTACGGCGTTCTTATCGATATCCAGCGCAATGATGTGACTCTCATTCGAACAACGTTGCGCCACCATCAGCGTGAGCACGCCGCTTCCGCAGCCAATATCTAATGCGTTTCGGGCGTCGGATTTATGTACCCAGCTACCAAGCATAATGGCATCGGTGCCAACTTTCATCGCACACAGGTCGTCGTCAATATGAAACTGCTTAAATGTGAACCCCACGATAGCGTTTCTATGCAAGCATCATCAAAAAACCTGCAAACGGATCATATTGGCCGCTACAGTTGCAGCAGATACCGGCTTGTATTTTGCCAATGGACCGAACATCAGAGGCGCTAACAGACGGGAGAAATGAATGCCAAATAGCTCTGCTGGACGGGAATCATTTCTTTCGCCCAGAAGTAATGATGGTCGCACTGCGGAAGGGTTACGCAGGCCGGGCATCGACAGAATCGCATTCTCCAACTCTCCCTTGACGCGCAGATAAAAGTTACTACTTTTGGCATCGGCTCCGACCGAAGAGATCCATACGAAACTTTCTGCACGCTGGCCTCTGGCAAGCTGCGCAGCGATATGCACAAACTCAAAATCAACCCTGCGGAAGGCTGACTTTGAGCCGGCTTTTTTCATCGTCGTGCCAAGGCATACATATACATGGTTAACGCCAAAGTATCCCTGATAATCCTGCAACTGCTCAAAATCGATGACCAGCGGGTGCAGCTTTTTCATTGGGTCATGCCACTGGCTGTGCTTGACCGGCTTTCTGAGCAGACACGTCACCTGGGTATAACGGGAATCGAGCAACAATTGCTGCACCAGCGCCGAGCCCACCAGACCAGTTGCCCCTAATACAACGGCCGTATAGGTTTTGTCTTGTCCAGCATTGTATACTTCTACCACACCACGATCTCCGCAGGTACCACGATAACGAGATTCATATTACACTGGCCCGCGATCCGATCACTAGCCAACAAAAATAATATGATGAAGAAATATTTTATATGCATGCTCGCTGGACTTTCGTTTAGCGCAGGCGCAGAAAAGCTCAGCATAGAGCGCATCATGGCTTCCCCTGCACTGGATGGGAAGGCACCTAGAGAGCTACAAGTAGCTCCAGACGGAAAGCGCGTTACCTTTATTCAGGGCAAGCAAAATGATTATGAACGCTATGACCTGTGGGAATATCACATTGAAAGCGGTGAAACCCGCTTGCTGTTTGACGCCGATGATTTACATAGCGGTGATGAACAGCTGTCTGACGAAGAAAAAGCACGGCGAGAGCGCATGCGAGTATATGGTAGCGGGATCCTGAGCTATCAATGGTCACAGGACGGCACAGCGCTGTTGTTTCCGCTCGGTGGCGACGCCTACTATTACAAGCTTGGTGATAAAAAAGCCCGTCAACTGTTGGATACACCAGAGTTTGAAACAGACGTAAAACTCTCTCCGAAAGGCAATTATCTGTCATTTATTCGCAATCAGAACCTGTTTATTCTGGATATTGCCAGTGGTGAAGAGCGGCAACTGACCCAAGAGGGTGGCGGTAACATTAAATTCGCCATGGCGGAGTTTGTTGCTCAGGAAGAAATGAGCCGCATGACGGGTTATTGGTGGTCACCCGATGAGAGTCATATTGCGCTCACCCGGGTTGATGAGTCACCAGTACTGGAAATCACCCGTTCTGAAATCTACGCCGATGAAATTAAAACAATCACGCAAAGATATCCCAAGGCAGGAACACCAAATGTACTGATTGATTTAGGTATCATGTCGGTGCAAAGCGGCAAAACTCGCTGGCTTGACCTAGGTGAAAACAAAGATATCTACCTCGCCAGGGTGGCGTGGAATAACGATGGGTCAATGCTGACCTATCAGTGGCAAAGTCGAAACCAGCAGCAATTAGAATTACGTGCAGTATCAGTGAAGGATATGACGCAGTCTATACTGGTCAAAGAAAACAGCCCCACATGGATTAACCTGCATGATGATTTGGTATTTTTAAAAGACAACAAACATTTTATCTGGGCGTCTGAGCGAGATGGTTACAAGCATCTCTACTTATATCAACTCGACGGTACACTGCAAAAGCAACTGACTGCGGGCAGTTGGATAGTCGATAGCATAGAAGCGGTCGATAATACGCGTAGACTAGTATATTTCAGCGGCCGTAAAGATACTCCGCTTGAACGCCACCTTTACGCTGTCAGCTTCGACGGCGGCGAAATCGACAGGATCAGCAGTCGCTCAGGCATGCATGGGGTAAGCTTCAGTAAAGACGCCAGCGTCTATGTTGACCGCTTCTCGACAGCGAATACACCACCGCAAGTTAGCCTGCACAGCGCCGATGGCAGCATGCTGACGTGGCTGGAGCAGAATGCTATCGACGACGCGCACCCTTTACACAAGTATCAGGACGAGTGGGTTGCACCAACGTTTGGCTCAATCAAGGCCGACGATGGCACGGATTTGTACTACCGTCTCTACACGCCAATGGATATCAGTAGCAAGCGCCCGGTGATTGTATATCTTTACGGAGGCCCGGGGGCACAGATGGTCACCAACGGTTGGGGACGACGCGGTTTGCTGGTTCAGCACTGGGTGAGTAAAGGTTACGTTGTTTTTACCCTGGACAATCGCGGTTCCGAAGCACGCGGTAAAGCGTTTGAAGATCCGCTGTATCAGAAAATGGGGCATGTCGAAGTGGACGATCAGGTTGCTGGGGTGAAATTCCTGCGCACATTACCCTATGTTGATGCCCAGCGGATTGGCGTATACGGCCATAGCTATGGCGGGTATATGGCACTGATGACCATGTTCCGTGCCAATGAGTATTTTCAGGCAGGCGTGGCGGGAGCTCCTGTGACGGACTGGCGTTTGTACGATACCCACTATACCGAACGTTATATGGGTAACCCCAATGAAGTCGACAAAGCCTACACCGATGCCTCAGTCTTTCCTTATGCCAAAGACTTAAAAGGCGACTTGCTGATATATCACGGAATGGCCGATGACAATGTCTTGTTCACTCACAGTACCAAGTTGTACAAGCACTTGCAGGATCTGGCATTGCCGTTTGAAGTAATGGACTATCCCGGTAAAAAACACAGCATTCGCGGTAAGCAAACCGGTATACATCTTTATCATACCATTACCAATTTCTTCGATCGGCACTTACAGCCGTAATGCAGGATCACATTCAAAGGCGCTTTTATGCGCCTTTCTTTTTATCCATTAATCAGTAAATGCACCCAAATACTCGCGCCATAGCCCAGTGCAATGACTGGGGTCCAGATCAGATGTTTAGCAAAGGTATAGTAACCTCTGGCCTGCCCCATCAATGCCACGCCTGCTGCGGAACCAATGGATAACAAACTACCGCCGACGCCGGCGGTTAATGTGACTAATAACCATTGAACATGAGGCATGTCGGGCTGCATGGTCAGCACGGCGAACATGACGGGGATGTTATCCACGAATGCCGACAGAATCCCTACCAGCACATTGGCTGTGGTCGCATCCAGATTGCCATACATGGCGTGTGAGACGATATCCAGATAACCAATAAAACTCAGTCCACCAACGGCCAAGATCACGCCGTAAAAGAAAAACAACGTATCCCACTCGGCGTGGGCAATTTTTGAAAACACATCAAAATCGTAAGGATCATCCGTTGAGCCCGGTGGGTTTTCTGTACCGTGGGTCCAGCCATGAGATCGGGTCCGCAAATAGAATCCATACAGTTTCAGATATCCCAAGCCAAGTAGCATTCCGTACACAGGGGGGATTTCAAGGAAAAAGTGCAGGCAGATTGCAGTCATGATCGTCAGTAGAAAGAGTCCGACAATTTGTATTCCGCCATGCAAAATATCCGGCGCTTCAATCGTCGTACGAGCTGGCACGCCCCGTGGTACAAAAAAATGCATGACCGCGGCAGGGAGCAGAAAGTTGATCAGTGATGGAATCAGCAGGTCGAAAAATTCTATAAACTCGACCACACCTGCCTGCCACACCATTAATGTGGTGATATCACCAAACGGGCTAAATGCACCGCCAGCATTTGCCGCAACCACAATATTGATGCAGCACAGGCTGACAAATCTCGCATGGCCATTAGCAACAGCCATGACCACGGCACACAGGATCAGCGCTGTTGTCAGATTATCTGCAATGGGGGAGATACAAAAAGCCAGAACACCAGTGGTCCAGAAAAGACTTCTAAAGGTTGACCCTCTAGATACCAGATAGTATCTCAGGGAATCGAACACACCACGCTCGAGCATCGAATTGACATAAGTCATGGCGACCAGCAAGAAAAAGAACAGCTGCGCGTATTCCAGAAAATAGCCGTTCATGGCCGGCGCTACCAACGCGATTTGCCCTTTCGAGTGGGCATAAATCGCGATTAACAACCAGACCAGGCTGGCACCGATCATGATGGGCTTTGATTTGCGCAGATGAATTTTATCTTCAAGGATAATAAACACATAGGCAATCAGGAATATCCCGAGAGACGCAATTCCGACCCAGCTTGAGGTCATATTGAGCGCCGCACCTGCGTGAGACTCTACATTCAAAGCCGTTCCATTCTGTTGATTGAGCGAGACGGCAGCATATCAACGATACGAGCCGAAAGACTTGATCGCTATCAAGCAAGAGCTGGTGCAGTAGAAAAATTGTGGACGGTAAAAATAAGAAACGGCCTCAAGGGAGGCCGTATCTCAATGGCGGGGTGTTGAAGCCCGCCTACCATGTTGAACTGTGTGTCCGTCTAGCAACATGACGTTCAAAGTGTGTGCAACGAGTCTCCGTTCGTTGCCAGGGCGGTATCTGCTTAGATTCGCTCCTGAATAACTGCGTGGATAGGTGAGCCTTCAAGACCTTGCTCTGAAATCCACGCTTGCAGTGTTTTTCCATCCTGCTCTGGCTCGTCCAGGGCAGACTTAGGCATTTTCTTCACCAACAGCTCTCCTGCTTCAACCGCGTTGTTCAGCATTGCTGTGCGGATAAGGCTGTTGCCACCGCAGGTTACGCCGCTGTAGTAATCCTGCAGCTTAAGGCGATAGTCAGACTGGACTTTACGCATTTTCTTACGCAGTTCGCCTTTGTCATCGGCCTGTACGATGGCACAGATGTTTGACAGTGCATCTTCGATGCTGGCATTGGCAGAGCCTGCAAACAGGAAAGACAGAGAAACAAGGGCAAGTGACGCTTTAGTGAACTTTTTCATGGGGTAATCCTCAACATGGTATTTTAATTTCGGCTGTCGCCGTTCAACGAGGAGCAATACACCGCAGAAACGTATGCGGAAAAATCCTTAAGGTGATACATAGGTATAGTAAGTGATAACTTTAGTGTGCTTGTTTGGAAGGCTTAGATGCATGCCCCCCTGCTTGTCATGCCCGCGCAGGCGGGTATCTTATTAACGACGTCGCCACCTTAGCAGCCCTCTAGTCCGCTCTACCCCATCTGACTTGTAATCATCAGGCTACACATGTCTGATGAATGTTTCCTCTCTCAGGAGCACTTCTGTGCGTCATACTTTTCCTTTTATTCTGGCACTAGCACTGTGTGCATGTGGCGGTTCTGGCTCAGATAGCCCTACACCCCAACCACCTGCAGCGGATACTACCGCCCCCGTGATCACGTTAAATGGTGAAACAGTAATCAATCACGAGCAGGGCACCGCATTTAGCGATCCTGGTGCCACCGCCTCGGATGACAGAGATGGCAGCGTGACCGTGTCTGTCTCGGGCTCGGTGGGCAGTGCTGCAGGAACATACACACTCACCTACAGCGCATCTGACAGTGCGGGAAATACAGCCAGCATAACCCGCACCGTTATTGTTGCCGATACGACAGCGCCGACAATAACGCTGAACGGTGATGCACTGGTGTCGATTGACGTTGATGATATCTACGTCGAACAGGGTGCTACTGCAGTAGACCTTGTTGATGGTGAAGTCAGTGTAAATATCTCAGGCACCGTTAATACTGCGCTTGCCAATGATTATTCTCTCACCTACTCGGCAATTGACAGCGCAGGTAACACTGCCACAGCGATTCGCACAGTGCGTGTTACAGAGGCCTCCAATAGTGATGAATTGTCTGTGCTGAGTCAGGGCATCGTCTCCGATACCTGGGACGCAGGACTCAACGCCTTCGATGAAGCCATTGGCTATGGTGAATGTAATAACGACGGTGGTGCAGCCTGTCCAAGCATCAGTTGGACAACCATAAATGATCAGGAAAGGGGTGACGTGCTTGAGATTGAGCACGCCAGTAGCGGTGCATTTGCAGGTTTTTTCATCAAGTCCTCGTCACCGGTTAACCTTGCAGATTTTCGAGATGGTGCGCTGTTATTTGATATCAAAACCCTGTCAGGTGATGGCCAATACACCCTGAAGCTTGACTGTGTATACCCTTGCACCTCAGGAGACCAGTTCATCAGCTTCGCGGTAGACGAAAACTGGACTGCTATCACTGTGCCGTTACTGCAACTTGAACAGGCAGGGCTAAACCTTTCTCAGGTTGATACTGGCCTGGTTATCTGGGCGACCGCTCACACAGGTAACCGTTATCGACTCGATAACATCAGATTTAGCCAAACCTATTCTGACCCCTCTTCAATTTCCCCGGATACTCCCCCACCGGCAAATGTTGAATATAACCTTACTCGCCTTGGGGCGGGGAGCTTTTCAGATACGATAAATCCTGCCAGCTACCGCTGTGTGTATGATTATGGAAGCTGGATCTATAACGCCGGTGTCGTGTCACCCGGAATTGCGGACTGCGATACGTCAACGGGTACCCCCATCGGTGAGCCTAACCCTTTATTTCCACATGTAAGCGGTGAAGCCGCTACACAGCCAGTTGCCGCGCACCGATGGTGGGGATCTGTCTCGTTCAATGGCGAAATGACCATTGGCGATCCTAATGATGCCGCTTACATTACACCCGATCCCATTACGGCGAGGGTGACCAATGCAGGCTTCAGAATGATGGGGATCCCAGGAGGACTGAATGTCTACGGTATCGACTACGGCTACCGCATTCCAGATCCGTTTGCCGAAGTCTTTGACGGTATGGCAATTGCCAACACAGAGTATGCCGACCTGCGGGCCTTCGCATCTCGTACCAGCGATGGCAGCATAACAGTGGAATGGCAGGCTCAGAATGAGACTGTCATGCGGGCAACCTTTGTACACGGTTCGCCGTATGTATTTGTCGATGTGCTGCAGGGTAATTTGCTGCTCAAAACGCTGCGCGAAGATGGCGGCGAAAAAGGCGTTTATTACCAGGATGATCGCAGCCTTGGAATATGGACCAGCGTGGCAGGCAATACGAATTATTATTTGGTGACGGGACAGGGCGACACCCAATTTGACAACGTGTCAGGCAACCGCATCTCGGTTTCTGATTCCTCGAATTCTTATACCATTGCTCTGATGCCCGCTGTTTCCACGCCTTCACAGGACATGATCGCGCTATTTGCAGAACACGCGCAGACAAAAGTTGCGGATGTGCAGATAGATTACACCGTCGATAAAGACAGCTATGCCGTCAACATCACCCACCGTTACCTTAAAGCAGATGGCAGTCCGGCTGAGACCCTGGCAGGACTACAACCGTTGCACTGGAAGCATGTCACAGGCACGCTTAACGACACGGGCTATTCAGTGCGTAGTGCTCGGGGCATCAGTAAATTCATGGTAGCAAGTGAATTCAGCTATCAGTTGCCACATGTCGGTGTATTACCTGCCCTGCCAACATTCACTGATTCGCTGGATACTGAGGTATTGACTGAGCTGATTAATGAATTTACCGCAACGTCCTCAACACAGTGGAATACCTACACTGATACCTACTGGAGCGGCAAGCAGTATGGAAAAGTGGCTGAGCTTATTGCTATTGCAGATGCAGTCAATTTGGATGAGCAGAAGCAGCAGCTGTTGAGCTGGCTGAAAGCGGAACTGGAGAACTGGTTTACTGCCGAGACCGATGAGCAGCTCGATACAGAAAAATATTTTGTTTACGACCAAACATGGAACACGTTGCTGGGTATGGAAGAATCCTTCGCCGCTCATCAACAGCTGAATGATCACCACTTTCATTATGGGTACTTTGTGCGGGCGGCCGCTGAAATTTGTCGACACGAGGCCCAATGGTGTTCTGATGACCAATATGGCCAGATGATAAAACTGTTGATCCGCGACTATGCAGGCGGACGGGACGATCCGCTTTTTCCCTATTTGCGACATTTCGATCCCGCCAATGGTTTCTCCTGGGCATCGGGTAATGTGAACTTTGTACGCGGCAATAATAATGAGTCGACCTCTGAAGCTGCCAATGCGTATGGTGCAATGATCCTGTTTGGACAAATTACTGGCGATCAGGAAATGATAGACAGAGGCACATATCTACATGCCTCCACAGCCGCCGCGTATTGGCAATACTGGAATAATATTGATGGCTATCGGGGTAATGACGATGAAAATAATAATTTCCCTAGCGGATACGACAGAATCACCACGTCAATCGTATGGGGCGACGGTGCTGTCTTTTCCACCTGGTTTAGCGCAGCGACGGCGCATATTCTTGGTATACAGGGATTGCCGACCAATGCTCTCAATCTGCATATTGGTGTTCACGCAGACTATCTGACTGATTACGTTACGCTCGGACTCAGTGAATCTGATAATGGCAAGCCATCCGGATTGATTGCCGATCAATGGCGCGACATATGGTGGAATATCTGGGCCATGACGGATGCGCTTGCCAGTATAGAAGATTACGAGACGGTCAGTACGTACACGCCTGAAGCCGGAGAATCGAAGGCCCACACGTACCACTGGCTGCATACATTCAAAAAGTTGGGGCATGTGGCAATGGGTACCGGTCAGCTTACCGCCGACTATCCTTCTGCTGTGGTGTTTAGAAGCGCAACTAATATGCACTATGTCGTATACAACTTTGAGGAGACGGAACGCAACGTAACCTTTAGTGATGGTACCGTTGTCCAAGCCCAGCCCGGCACATTTACGGTGGTAGAAAAATAAGAAACGGCCTCAATGGAGGCCGTATCTCAATGGCGGGGTGTTGAAGCCCGCCTACCATGTTGAACTGTGTGTCCGTCTAGCAACATGACGTTCAAAGTGTGTGCAACGAGTCTCCGTTCGTTGCCAGGGCGGTATCTGCTTAGATACGCTCCTGAATAACTGCGTGGATAGGTGAGCCTTCAAGACCCTGCTCTGAAATCCACGCTTGCAGTGTTTTTCCATCCTGCTCTGGCTCATCCAGGGCAGACTTAGGCATTTTCTTCACCAACAGCTCTCCTGCTTCAACCGCGTTGTTCAGCATTGCTGTGCGGATAAGGCTGTTGCCACCGCAGGTTACGCCGCTGTAGTAATCCTGCAGCTTAAGGCGATAGTCAGACTGGACTTTACGCATTTTCTTACGCAGTTCGCCTTTGTCATCGGCCTGTACGATGGCACAGATGTTTGACAGTGCATCTTCGATGCTGGCATTGGCAGAGCCTGCAAACAGGAAAGACAGAGAAACAAGGGCAAGTGACGCTTTAGTGAACTTTTTCATGGGGTAATCCTCAACATGGTATTTTAATTTCGGCTGTCGCCGTTCAACGAGGAGCATTACACCGCAGAAACGTATGTGGAAAAATCCTAAAGGTGATACATAGGTATAGGGAATAATAACTTTGGTATGCTTGTTTGGAGGGCTTAGATGCCCGCCCAAAAGCATTGCGGGCAAGACGATGAGGGATGCCCGCCCAAGAGCTTGCGGGCAAGACGCGGAACTCTTTAGTCATGCCCGCGCAGGCGGGCATCGGCTTAACAGCAGCTTGGAGCACTGCGGGCACACGATAAAAAGTTACACAACTCCCTGGCCCGGACATATCCTCGGCGACGCAGCATGGTCGCTATCCCCGCGGACTTTGTAGATATATTTATCTTTGTTGATGACTTGCCGTAATTCCCTGCTCTGGTTTCTTGCAGTTAGCAAGTAATCGGCGATGTCATAGGCCAACTTTTTTTCGAGAGTGAATCTTACCTGCCCGTTGGGCTCAACAATGCCCACTGCGAGTCCATAGGAAATTTTAGTTAATGGCGGGCGGATGACCGCAACAAGAGGCGTGTCTTCATATTTCAGGCCCGCCGCATCAAATATCCGTTTGGCATTGTTCATGGTATCGACGGTGTTACTGATGGCATCTATATGGCGTTCAAACACCAAATCGTCAGAGACTTTGCGGGATGCAATAAATACTTCGTAATCATAGTCGGTATTCGCGCGCACATACCGCCCATGCCATTGCCACTGTTGACCTCCCGCTTCGATGGTCTCCATCGCTGCGTCTCTGAGGGCCACATACGAGCGTGTTAACGTGACCGGCTGTCCTGCTTTTCGTCCATCACGCATTCCCTGAATCAGCACCTGAATGGTGTCACAGCCACTGTTGACACCGGTAAAATTCAGATTCTGCAAACCAAACTCATATTTTACGCTGCCACCTGCAGGCAGGTCCTGCACGTGAAACTCTCCCGGCGCCCCGTCAATCAGCGCGTTAACGCCATTTACCGAGATATCGACGTAATAGCCATTCGCCTCATCGGGCAATGCTTCATTAGCCTGAATCACGAAATGGGTATAGCCAATCTTACGCGCATCAGCATGTTGCTTCAGATACTCCACATCAGGGATAGACCAGCTATCTGAGCCAGTTTGCTGGGCGACAGCATGAGCTATCCAGTAACGGGATACCGTGTTTGTAAAGTCTGGCGTTTTGGCAACGCGAAGAATATGTGGAGTCTCATCATCCCAGATACATCCCGACGAGCTTGTACAAGAATATCGGGTAAAGTCCTTACGTCCTTCTGGCATTTTTAACGCTTGGGTAAAGTAGAATTTTACTTTTTCATTGCCCATAAAACTGTCCAGTGTGGCCGGGCTTATCCATGCTGTAACGACCTCATTCTTGGCGGGAAACGCAATGGTGTCAACGAAGTTACCTGCTTGTTGTCTCACCAGTTTACGATTGTTGCTTCGTTGCTGCAGACCAAAAAAGACCTCTTTATCGTCCACAAAAGCCAAATCAGTCTCTGGTTCAAATTTAAATTCAAAGTCGATGGTTTTAGGCAGTAAGGCAGCATTACAGTTATCTAACATGCAGTTTTTAATACGTTCTGAAAAATCAGCCAGACAGGCCCGGATTTGTTCATCCTGTATACTTCTGATCTGTTCATCAAGATAGGCAACAGCGCCTTTCTGTTTCTCCGCTTTTCCTCCTGCCTGTACTTCAATTTGGTTAGACCACATTGTCTGCAGGTTAAAACCGGCCATACTGGACTCGCCCGAAAGGCACAAGTTTTGTGCGACTTTCATAAGCTGCCAACCTTTAAGTTGATCTTCGGTTAAATCGTTTGGCTCGGGGTCTATCATGAAAAATATGACAACGGCGATTAAAATAACGCCGATAGCGGCGGCGAGATACTGGGGTTTCATTCCTTGCCCTCTTTATCAGTGATTGTGTTTCTATCGTCTCAGAGAAATCAGCAAAGCATCCCACGGCGTCGCCACGCACTCTTTAAAACAATAAAACAACCACTTACGTAGGCCGAGAAACTTTAAATCTCCGGGCATTCTGGCTCGCTTGGCCGGAATGCCCCTTAACTGAAATAATAGTCGACATCGCCAACTATGGTAGGGACTGGTACAAACAAATACGTTATCAATAGCCGGGAGGGTATGCATCAGGTTTTGGGTATTGATAATGGTATCCAGCGTATCAGTCGACTTTTCATCTTTAATCAGCTGGTCCGGCATGGCACCAAGTTGCATTAATATATTCTGCATCACCTGTGCTTCTGAGGGCGGGTACTTTCCTACCGCTCCGCTTAGCACAAAGATATGCACGCCCGGTTGAGAAGCTGCGAATTGCCATGCGCCCGTCGTGCGGCGTTCAAGGGTGCCACTGGGACTGCCATTCTCGCGCACGGCAGCGCCAAAAATGACATACACATTTGTTGTCATTAGATTGTCATCCTTATAGTCCTGCGCTTGATAGTGAACCTTTTTCTATGGCGCATCAAGGCATCCGGTTCGGTAATACTGAGGTGATCTAACATTTTCACATAACGTAATGGCGTAGCACGATTTCAAATATAAGAGAAACTTATGTCCGCTATGTTTATTGCAATTACTGTCGTTTGGTTAGCTACGACAGTGCTTATTTCTCTTGGCATTGGCCAGTCAACACGTGCTAAAAAAAGCGCCAAACAAACGGAAAGACAACGTTAATGGATAGCGTTTCGGCCACTGAGCTTAGCACTCGTGTTCGGGGGGAATTGCGCTCAAGCCATGCGGGTGAAACAGGGGCCGTGTGGATCTATCGTGGTATCCTGTTTGTACAACGATTCCGATTGGATCGAGATGTCCGGCGATTTGCCTCGCACCATCTGGATACAGAGAAGCAGCACTTATGCGAGTTCGAGGCGATTATTCACAGCTTTCGCGGCAGCCTCTTGTTGCCGTTTTGGATGTTGGCAGGTTATCTCACCGGGTCGATACCAGCGATGCTCGGCGCGGACTGGGTATATTACACGGTCTATCGTGTTGAACGGTTTGTCGACATCCACTATCGCAAGCAAATCACACTGTTAGAGATGAATGGCAGTGAAGCTAATCACCAACTTATTATGATGTTGCAACATTGCAATGCAGATGAGATTGCACATAAGGATGAAGCACTTTAGGCGATGCAAAGAACGCCTACCAGGGCAATGCAATTATGGGGGGATCTTGTAGAATTGGGTTCAAAGACTGCTGTCTCTCTGGCAAAGCGACTCTGACCAGAGCAGATATGGGAAGTCGTAACAGAACCAGACCACCACGCCAGTGTGCTGCATGCTCATCAACGGCCAGCATCCTGTATCGCGTCCGGGGCAGTGCCGTCGATGACTGGCAGCTAATGTGCAGCAGCTGCCAGAGAAACCTCAAACAACACACCTCCACATATCAATATGGCGGTACGTGGAAACAGAAAAAACGCAATTGATTGATAGCGCTTATCCAAACATCTGGTTCGCCAGGGTTTTCTGGAATGCCACCACGGTATCCTTGTTCAATTCAACTTCCAGCGGTTCCGACTGACCTGAGATCCAAATTTTAAGCTCTGCATCCATATCAAAATGCCCCGCCGTCTCAATCTTGAACTGAGTAATCGCGCGATACGGCACGCTGTGATAGTCGACTTTTTTGCCCGTCAGTCCCTGTTTGTCGATAAGGATCAGGCGCTTATCGGTAAACACAAACATATCCCTGACTAACTTTAACACCTGACTGATCTGTTCCGAGTCAGCCAGTATTGGCGCCAGCTCTTCGCGCACGTCATCGATGTTGACTTCCGAGGCATTGCCCATCAAAGCATCAAGAAGGCCCATAATTTTTTCCTAAAAATTAGTGATTGACGCGGTAACTATGGCATAAAAAATCCGCCGATGAAAAAGGCTAGAGTCAACAATTAATTTATGCCAGTCTTGCCAGCAGTTTTTCTGATTAAACAGCCACTTTATTATGCTTACTCTTGCTGATATTCAGGCCGCCGCTGCGCGCATTGATAAGTACATAAAAAAAACGCCCGTATTTGAATCCAGACTGCTCAACCACTGGCTGGGTCACCGCGTGGTTTTCAAAGCGGAGTGCTTGCAGCGCACCGGCGCATTTAAGCTGCGCGGGGCAACCAACTATATTGCCTCGATGGCGCAACGCGACGCTTTACCTGCAGCCATCGTCGCGAACAGCTCAGGCAATCACGCTCAGGCAGTTGCCTATGCGGCTAGACATTTTAAGATACCCGCGACCATTTACACCACCAGCCGAATCTCTACCGTAAAGGCGGCCGCAACGCGTGCCTATGGTGCCGAAATAAACATGTTCGGTACCAGACCTGAGGCAGATGAAGCCGTCGCTGAAGCAGCAAGGCATGACGGGGTTGAGTGGATCCCTCCATTTAATCATCCGGATATTATTGCGGGTCAGGGTACGGCGACGCTGGAAGCACTTAATCAAACCGGTCCGGTTGATGCAGTATTTGCACCTTGTGGTGGTGGTGGACTGGTGTCAGGTGCACTGGTTGCAACGCGGGAAATGTGTCCAGCTGCCAGCGTGTTCGCCGCGGAACCGCTGAATGCCAATGATGCCGCCCGCTCGTTACGAGAGGGAAATATTGTGTCGCTCGACGGCCCGCCAGACACATTGGCCGATGGTGCTGCCACACCAAGCGTCGGTGAACATACTTTCCCCTACTTACAGCGTTTGGACGGCCTGTATGAAGTGAGCGAGCAGCGCATCGTATACTGGACGCAGTGGCTACATCATCTGCTTAAACTGCACATTGAACCAACGTGCTGCATGACAATGGAAGCCATTGTGCAGTGGTTGAAAACCCAGAATGGCCCCAAGACCGTATTAGTCATCCTGTCAGGTGGAAACATTGACCAGCGCTCTATGTCCAGGGTCTGGCAAAATGATCAGTTACACACTCCACCGTCACTTAGTGAATAAATAACGAGGCACACTCATGAATAAATTGCGTCAAGCGCTTCTCTTGACCCTGTTGACACTGACAAGTTTTTTATCATTTGGTCAGGATTTTATCCTACATAACGTTCAGGGCCAGACGCTGAATAATAAAGGCGAACTGATCAGCTTCACGAATATGGTAGTGGAGCAAGGCAAAGTAGCCATGCTTAACGTATCTGATGAACAGCTTGCTGAAATGCAGCTGAAAAAAATAGACGGACAGGGTAAACATGTTCTACCGGGTTTGATTGACGCGCACGGCCACATCCTTAGGTTGGGTGAGACCCTTCTGCAGGTCGACGTACGCGATTTACCAAGTGCCACGGCCACGGTCGAAGCGGTTGCCGAGTATGCCCGCAAGCACCCACAACAAACCTGGATTACGGGAAGAGGCTGGAATCAAGTGTTATGGCCAGGCAAAGCCTATCCCACCGCGACGCAGCTTGATGAATTTATTGCGGATAAACCGGTCTGGCTTGAAAGGGTCGACGGGCACGCCGGATGGGCAAACAGCAAAGCGCTTGAAATGGCGGGTATTACCAAAGACACCCTGGATCCACCCGGTGGAAAAATTATACGAGACGACAATGGCAACCCCACAGGCATATTGATTGACAATGCCATGAAGCCCGTTGATGAATTGCTGCCGAAAAAGGACGAGAGCCGCTATCAGGCTCAGCTTGATGCCGTTGGCAGTCACTTGCTTAGCTTGGGTATTACCTCGGCACATGACGCCGGTATTTCTAAAGCGGAATATGATTTTTACCAGAGTCAGGTTAAGCAGGAAGCGCTGCCGTTCCGCGTCTACGCCATGCTATCGGCGACTGATCCGGCGCTACAAGACATGCTCAAGGCAGGCTACATCGAACGTGATGATGACATGCTGTCGATCAGGAGTGTGAAGGTATACGGGGACGGGGCCCTCGGCAGTCGCGGCGCGGCCATGCTGGAACCCTATTCAGACGCGCCACACAATCACGGCCTGCTGGTCACTGCAGAGAAAGATCTTAAGCCACTGTTCGATACGGTTATTGGCGCCAATTTCCAGCTCAATTACCACGCTATCGGAGATAAAGCGAATCGTCTGGCGCTGGATCAGTTCGCTAATACCTTCTCCGTAGTGGGTGGACGTGAACTGCGCCATCGCGTAGAGCATGCGCAGGTGATTAACGTTGACGATATCCTACGCTTCAAGGCGCTCAACATCATTCCTTCCATGCAACCCACCCATGCTACCAGCGATATGAACATGGCCGAGGACCGCGTCGGCAAAGCACGACTGGCAGGCGCTTATGCGTGGCAAACCTTCTTGCAGCAGGGCTCCCCTGTTGCTTTCGGCTCAGATTTCCCGGTCGAGCTCGCCAATCCGTTTTACGGTCTACACGCCGCAGTTACACGCCAAAATCGCGATAACATGCCTCAGGGCGGTTGGATAGCGGAAGAAGCCGTTACGCTACAGCAGGCATTCAGAGGCTTTACGCTGGACGCTGCATACAGCGCCCATCAGGACGATGTCATTGGCACTCTTGAAGTGGGTAAGTGGGCTGACTTTATTGTCGTTGATCGGGACCTGTTCAGCATTCCTGCAGAGCAGATTTGGCGGATACAGGTACTGCAAACCTGGATCGCTGGAGAACGACGCTTTTCGCGGTAAATTCAGTTAGCAATTATATGGCCGCACCATGAACAAACAACCGGGTGCGGCGCTCGCCCAGTCAGGTAACGCCGTCTGTGTGAATCCCAGCGCTTCATAACATCGCAAAGCAGCCTTATTGTTCTGATACACAAATAGGGATGCCGGCTTAGCCCGAAAAGTGCGATTAGCCTGCGTTAGCAACGCCATGACTAATGCTTTACCCAGCCCTTTTCCACGTAACGATGGTGATACGGCAAGCCGGGATAAATGAATATGCGTCGGTTTTGTCGTGAATTGGCCGAAACCAGCCAATTTATCATTGTAGGTAAAGGCACAGTTAACGACGTTATTGGCTGTTAATTGCGATTTAAGCTGTGTCGCTGATTGGGGTATGGAAAGGTTAGGTCCAGCCCACTGTGTGAACTGCTCCTGGTTAGTAAACCAGGACAGCAGCTCACACCAATCGGCCGTATCGGGCTTTTTGATCAGTAAAGTGTTTTTATCCAACGTTCTTCATTGATAAATCGCCAGCTCCAATCTGCCCACTCTTCTGGCAGTCCCTTTTCGATAATTTGTTCAACGCCCATGCCCTGACGCTTAAGATCCTGCACGTACGCATTGGTTTGCTTGATCATGTCCAGCGTTTTAGCGTAATCCTGAGGCGTTGCAAGACCACCATGGCCAGGAATGATGATGGTGTCATCGGTCACCTTATCCAGCAGTGTTTCAATCGCGGCGATGTAGCCTTTCACTGTGCCACCCGCCCCAAGGTCAATATATGGGAAACGGCCGTTAAAGAATAAATCTCCTGTGTGCAGCACGTTTTGCTGTTCAAACCATACCGCACTGTCGCCATCAGTATGGGCTTCAGGCAAGTGGAATACATGGATGGTTTCACCATTAAAGTGGAACTTTACACCGTCTTCGTAGGTGACCACGGGCAGCGTCGCTGGTGCAGTTTTATCATCGGACGCCAATCGGACCCGCACATTTTCATGGGCAAATATGGTTGCGTCTTTATGCTCATGGAAGAATGCATTAGACCCGGTGTGATCGCCATGATAGTGAGTGTTCACTACATAACGGGTAGGCGCCGGACTTATCTCAGCTAAGGCCGCGGCGATGCGTTCAGCAAGGGGCGCATACTGATCATCAATAATCAGGATCCCATCTTCTCCTGCTGATACACCAATGTTTCCACCTGAGCCTTCCAACATATACACCGAGCCTTTAATCGGTGTTGTTTTGATTTCAACATTCGCAAAGCGATCGTCGGCAGCGGCTGTCAGCGCAATAAACGAACAGGCAATAGCAAGTTTCTTGAGCATCATGAAAATTCCAAAGTGTTAAATGACTTATCTAGTATGCACATAAGGCATCAGAAGATCATTGTTCACTTAGCAGGTTAGCACCTCTAGCTTGGCCCGATTGCGTCGCGATAACGTCAGCTGCTCACCATTACTTAAAATGACCTGATAGTCGCCCTTATCGTTCGGTCTTAACTCTGTGACCATATTGCGTCTGACGATAGACGAGCGGTGGATACGTACAAAGTGCTCAGGATCTAATTGTTCGTCCAAAACCGACAGCGTCTCGCGATGCAGTACCACTTTGCCATCAGACAGGTGCAGCTCGGCATAGTTGCCGGCTCCGGTAATATACATAATCTGATCGACATCAATCAGGCGAATTCTGCCCGGTTCCCTGATCACCAGTCGCTCCCGATACAGCGACTTTTGCCCCAGTGTTGCCAGTAAGGAGCTTATCTGTTTTAAATCCCCGCCTTGTATGCTGTCGCTAGTGCGGCGTTGCCTGACCTTCTCTAGTGCACGATAAAATCGGTGATCGTCAAAAGGCTTAAGCAGATAGTCAATCGCATTGAGTTCAAACGCTCTTACTGCATGTTCGTTGTAGGCCGTCACAAAAATAACGGTACAGGATGCGGGCAACGCCTTGGCAACCTCTAATCCGGATAGTCCTGGCATCTCGATATCCAGAAAGACGATATCAGGTGAAAACTGAGCAGCCTCACGAATCGCCGCGTTGCCATCCTGTGCCTGACGCACCTCGCTGATATCATCCACATCGGCTAACAGCATCATGATAGTCTCGCGAGCCAATGGTTCATCATCAGCGATCAAAACTTTTAACATGTCGCTCTCCTATCGGCAGCGCTAACAAGGTTTCAAACAATCCCCCGTTTAGCGGTCTTAATTCCAAAGTAAAATGTCGGTACAGGCGGGCAAGGCGCTCACGGGTATTGTTCAGACCAATGCCATACCCCTCATGCTGATCGTTCACTGCCACCTGGTTAGTCAGTTTGATGCGTAGCTCGTCAAAATGGCGTGTGACCTCCAAGTCCAGCCTGTTCATGTTCGACTCTAGCTGCGAGCCATGCTGCACTGCATTTTCCACCAAGGGATGCAGCAGCATATTGGGGATTTCGACGTCGAGGCAGTCTTCATCGATACTGATTCGAGTATTCAATTTATCCGCAAAGCGCATTTTTTGTAGGGCAAGATAGCTATTAATAAATGAAATCTCATCTTTCAATTTAATGTCTTCGGCATTCTTTGATTCCAATGTTTTACGCAACATTAGACTCAGTTCAGACAGGGCAGTTACCGCTTCTTTTTCCCGCTTCAGTCTGACCAGACTGGCAATGGTATTCAGGGCGTTAAATAAAAAGTGAGGGTTGAGTTGTGAGCGCAGCGATTTAAGCTGTTCATGCACCAGTTCACTTTGCAGACGTCTCAGTTGTATGCGTTCATCCACGCTTTTATGGTAATAAGAGACCGCCAGACTCATGGCGACAATGCCCATATACATCAGTAGGTCGATAATTGATGTGCCGCGTATGACCTGCACTAAGTGAGCAGGGTATTCGCCGATTGGCGTGCCACGAATAACATATTGCATCAGCAAGGACACGATCCAATACGCCAGTAGCAACAATACCATTGCAACGACATGGTTGAGTATCTGTACACTGGTCTTAATACGTTGCCTGAAATGATAGGCGCTCAAGGCAAACACCACACCCGAGATCCAGATGTAATTCAAAAACCATGGACTCATCATGGTCCATAACCTGGACCACTGATACTCGCTACCTACTTCAGACGCTACGCGACTCTGCATATATGACACAACGGTTAGCGCAGCCAGCCAGAATAAAATGTTGGTTGCCCAGAAAAACCGCTTAGGAAAATACTCCGTCACCCATCCTCCATCGACATAAGCCAAATGTTGTTTCGTCCCATAAGACAGTGTTGACCATTATCCACCATCTTTCTACGTTTTTTTTTCGTACAAAACATTTCGTAACAAATCTGGTGCGTCTCGTCTGCAAAAAAGAGTAGCGTCGACAAGTGCTTGTCGACAAGCAGGTTCATCCCGTAAAACGTGCCACTTATCCAACTTTTTATTCGAACCGTCCCACTTTACCCTGAATTTCTAGCCGTCCATCACTTACTTACCTCTCCTAGTGGCTCACTGGTAGTGGCCAGCATAGCCGCGGCATAGATTAGCGTCAGATAACTCGCGTTATCGATAAAACCAACAACGCGCAATACCTGACCCGCTGTCTTGTATTGTTCTGGGAGAAACAACATGTTTACGAGTTCTAAAATTGCCAGAAGTGTGAAGCTCGCCTGCGTGTGCGGTGCAGCTGTTTCACTATTTGGCTTGCATGCCAATGCGCAGGAAGCTGCAGATGAAGACACCGCCAATGTGGAAGTCATTTCTATTACCGGCAGCCGGGTTCGTGCGCCGGGTGTAGAATCTACTAGCCCGATTTTTTCGCTTGGTGCGGAAGAAATTGGCTATTTACAACAGCCAGAATTTGAACGAGTGATCCGTTCACTACCATCGACCATTCCTGCTGACGGTGGCAACGTCAACAACGGCACTGCTGGGGCTGCCACCATTGACCTTCGCGGTCTGGGTGCTCAGCGTAACCTGGTTCTGCTGAATGGACGCCGCATGGTGCCATTTAACTTTAATGGACAGGTCGACACTTCTAATATTCCAACCGCACTAATTGACCGGATTGATGTTGTCACCGGCGGAGCCTCTGCAGTGTATGGCTCTGATGCCGTTTCGGGCGCAGTGAACGTGATCCTGAAAAACAACTTTGAAGGTGTTCAGGTTGATTTAAACCATCAGCAAAGTGACGAGAGCGATGGCGAGCAAAGTAATATGTCGGTGACCATTGGTTCGGGCTTTGATGAAGGCCGCGGTAACGCAGTGCTCTCTTTGTCATGGATGGACCGAAAGCCTGTACTTCTGGGCGACCGTCCGCTTGGCCAATTCGGTATCAATTCAAATACCGGCTCAGGGCTGGCCGAATTCAGAGCCGGTGAGGAAGCATTGGCTCCCCCCGCAGGATGTGGTGGCCCGAATGTCGTTGACCTTTCGGGTAGTGGTTCAACCACGGCCATTCCGACACGCTTTGAACTTATTGGTACGGGAGTCAGTGGCCAGTTCCGTGAGGATGGCACATTAGGCAGCAACTGTTCACTTTTCAACTTTAATCCGTTTAACTACTACCAGACCCCATCAAACCGCTGGGGGGCCACCGCCATGGCACATTATGAAGTGAACGAGCATGCAGAAGTCTATTCGACGTTTAACTTTACCAATACCACTGTGGTTCAACAGGTTGCGCCATCTGGCACCTTCGGCTCGCAGTTCACACTGCCTTTATATAATCCGTTCATCGGTGATCAGGCGCTGCAATTTATCCTTGATGGTGCCAACGGCGCCGTAGCTGACGGGTCGCTGCTCGACGGCGGTAGCTGGGATGATGTCAATGGTAACGGCGTGGTCGATAGCGAAGACTCTTTGGAAGTGCGCCTCAGACGTCGAACGCTTGAACTTGGTACCCGTTCAGAGCGCTACGATTCGGAAATCTGGCAAATACTGACCGGCGTACGTGGGCAACTGTGGCAAGACTGGAATTATGATGTGTCCTATCAATATGGTGAAGCCAACCGCACAACCGTGCGCGACGGATACACCAACCTGGGCAACATACAAAATGCCTTGGATACCCGTGATGGCGTCACCTGTGCAGTCGGTGGTACCTGTGTGCCAATCGATCTGTTTGGTGGATTCGGCACAATTTCCGACGAGATGGCTGCCTATTCGCGAGCCATTGCACTGCAACAGCAAAAATATGAGCAGGAAATCATTCAGCTAATTGTCGACGGTCCGGTCGAGTTTATCGAATTACCAACCGCTGGTCTGCCTTTATCAATGAGCTTTGGTTATGAGCACCGTTCAGAGAAAGGTTTGCTGGAGCCAGATGAGTGTCTAAAAGAATCTCCAGCCAGCTGTCAGGGCGGCGCAGGCGGTAACCTGCTGCCCATTAACGGTGGCTATAAGGTTGATGAGTTCTTCTTCGAAGGGATCTTGCCGATATTTGACGGTCAGGCATTTGCTGAAACCATGGATATTGAGTTTGGATTCCGTACCTCAGATTATGACACCGTGGGCAGTGCAGACTCATGGAAAATCGGTATGAACTGGCGTCCGGTTGAGTCAGTCCTGCTGCGCGTCATGCAACAGCGTGCAAACCGAGCTCCAAATGTAGGTGAACTGGCATCACCGGTTACGACAGGGTTGGACAATGCGGTTATCGACCCCTGTTCTGTCGCCAATGCCGGCAATATTGATGAGAATCTGCGTCAGCTATGTATCTCCACCGGCATGCGTGATGCTCAGGTGGGCGTGATCCCAGATATTATCTCTGGCCAGATCAACACATTCAGCGGGAGTGATCCGCAAAATCCTCCTGGTCCGGAGCAAGCAGATACCTTCACCGCAGGTGTTGTATGGACGCCGGAATTCAGCTGGGCCAGTAACGCGATGTTGTCAGTAGATTATTATGACATTGATATTCAGGACATCATCGGCCAGTTCTCAGCTCAAGAGATCCTGGATGCCTGTTATCAACGTGGCGATACCACAGAGTGTGCCAAGATTGTCCGTGTAGGCGGCGATTTGACAGGCTCATCAGCGGGTGTGCAGCGCTTTACGACTAACCTGAAGTATCTACAGGCAGAAGGCGTTGAAATTACTGCTAACCTCGGCTTCGACCTGGGTGATAGCGGTGATTTGGAGCTCAGTGCGACAATTAACAAATATCTGACTCAGGAATCACAGAGTTCGGATACGGTGCCGGTGCTTGATTGTAAAGGCTACTTCGGAACCAGTTGTGATCCGCTGTCTGACCTTCGCTGGATACAGCGTACCACATGGAACTACGATGATTTGACCGTATCACTGCTTTGGCGTCACATCAGCTCAGTGGATGTAGAGCCTGGTGAGGCCTCCCTGCGCTTCGAAGAATTCCGCACGATTGACAGCTACGACTACTTCGACCTGTACGCCAGTTATGTGGTAACGGACAACATTAAGTTCACGCTGGGTATTGATAACCTGTTTGATAAAGATCCACCGGTATTGGGTAACGATATTGGTGATACCAGTTCAAACTCCGGTAACACGTTCCCAAGTAACTTCGACCCTCTGGGCCGCTTCTACAAAGCGGGAATTCAGATGACGTTCTAATTCATTACTACTTGCAAAAATGGGACTCATTTGAGTCCCATTTTTTTAACCCAGGTAGGCAAATCGCGGTACAGATTGACCATCAACGATCACCTGCTCCACGAACATCTCTAGGGGACGTGCCCATAGTCCTCGCTCGCCATAGCAAGGTCGATAAACCACCAGTTCAGACTCGTCTTCAGAGTGTCTGGCTACACCTATTACCTCATACTCATTACCTTTGTAATGACGGTACTTTCCGGGTTTCACTGTCAGGTTCACGGGCGTTTGTCCTTTAATAGTTCTTACAGATGCAATGGGAGGAGGTTAAATCAAATATGCAAAATATGGCAATGACAGCGTTTCATTTAAGCGACAAGAAGCCGCAATCAACTTGTCAGTGGTGGTGTGGTTTGAACGGAAAACTAGTCCGTCACTCGCGCGATAGCGGTGGTCTGCTTCAGACAAGGAGCTGACGTTCATAACACAATCAAAATAGCGCTAAAAGTTGGTTAAACTAGCGGCATTCTGAATTTAAAAAGTCTCTGGTAATGCTCAAAATTTTATCTCTTTGATTATTGAAGCTATGGTCATCCTTGACCAAGGTGTAGTGCACCTTGTTCCCTTCTATTTTTCGCATGGCATTAGCGAGCGCGTTAATTTCTCTAATTGGGATCACTTCGCTGTCAGCTGGAATAAATAAAATAGGCCGTTGACCAATTTTATGGACGCGGTTAATCAAATTTAATCGCTCCCCTTTAGAGGCTAATTCTTCAGTAGCTCGCTCGCGTGACCATCCCCTCAACATATATAAGGTATCGGCATACGAATCCCACATTTCTTTTATTTTTTTGTCTGGATTTTGGAACGAGACAGCAATATTTGCATTATCATAAACCACACCACATTTAACTTCTGGGTTCTCAAACAGCCCAGAAATAGCCATATGCCCTCCCATACTGTGACCAACGTATGAAATATGTTCTGGATCTACTCGGTAGGTACTAATAATTTCCTCTCGCTGAAGAAACTTGGTCGCTGAGCTTACGTCATTTTCAGCGTTTATGAACGAAAACTCTCCCTCAGCCCCCCAAGCCCCTCGGTAGTGAAAAAACAGAACGTTCCATCCTGCATCCCTCATTCCTTGTGCAATGTCTAGGTTTTTTTCATTCCCTGGATAGCCATGCAACAACAAAATGGTTGGGTGAGGGCCCTTTCCCTCTGCTCCATAAAATATTGCTGGTAAACGACTACCGTTTGAATTAATTGTCAATTCAGCCGAATACTTTGGATGCTCTTTGTTATGCCGTTGACTAGAATCACTAAAAGCAAAAGTAGATGCCGTGAGCAACACGACTGCTAAAAAAAACTGGATTTTCATGAAGAATTCTCTTGGTTTAAAAAAGCGCTTAACTTCAAGCTTAAATACTTAGATTGGACATATTGTTATCAGTCTGCGTCCAAGCTCTGACAAGGTCAATAAACTCGGCGATCTACATCGCATTTTCTTATTAGGTCATCGGTACCCACTCCAATGTCGGCAATGCGCCCCCATTCACGAACTGAAGGTCCAGTTGACTTGCTGCTGAACGTCCTTTGTTGTCTCACATTCAGCATTTACTGGCTCAAATAGACAATTTGATTAGTGATTTTACAAGGCACTGCAGTATAGGCGTATCGCTCATTAGTGAAATAGGTTTTGAATTTTGCCAAGATCAGCAACACCTACGGAGCTTCCTGACAGCGAGCACTGAGGGGCATCAAAAGACAATTTGCTGACATTCAAACCGAAGTTTCGAAACTAGGAAACTGCTAGAAATTCGGCGGAGATAAGGTGGATGGAGATTGCGCTATACTCAACATTCACCGGTTACTTATAGGGTCGAATTTACGTGCGCCAGAATACTTATTTCCAAATTATGGTTCTCCTTAACGCCTTACTTTTTTTTGCGGCAATGCCAATTTCCGCCTCTGAAAATGTTGCAAGTAAGATGATTGAAACTGAAGCAGGGGAACTGATTTTGTCTCAGACGCTAGTTGTCAATTCTAATATTGAAAAAGTTTGGGAAGCATATACGACTTCTTCAGGCTGGCAATCATGGGCGGCACCAAAGGCCGAAATTGAATTAAAGGTAGCTGGCACCATTAAGACACATTATGGGCCTGATAAGTCAATTGGTGACCCTGGCACAATAACTTTAAACATTGTTAATTATGTGCCTTTCAAAGCACTCACTTTGCAGGCTCAACTGTCAGAGCACTGGCCAAATATAATGAAAGAAGATGCTGAAAATCTGATGAATTTGATCGTATTTGAGGAACTGAGTAATGACAGAGTTAAAATTAATTCTTATGGGGTCGGCTACAGAAACTTACCTGAATATTTAGAATTAATGAACTACTTCATACCAGCCAACGAATCTCTTCTAGAGAAGTTGAAAAACTATGTAGAGAAATAACTCTTCTTTGCCATCATAGTCGGAATGCTTTCAAAGCTTATAGACGTGGTGTTTAGACAATAAGCGGCAGTTCAGTTCATTGAGTTGAGAAAGCTGGTAAATGACATACAGTGCCATCCAACAATACGCGCCGAACTCTCGTGCTGAGAGGAATCATTAAAGCGCACCGCTTATCTTGAGTTATATAAAAAGGCAAGCTTTTTACGGTAATAACTTGAATCGCCGTCTGCTTTAACAATAAGTCTACTGGCCAGATGGCAGAAGCTGATGGCGCTAATTACGTATGTGAGTCTCTCTTATCTATGACATTTCTAATAAACAAGGTTGTTAAAACGCTTTTCCTAACAAGTTTGCTATTGTCTTTAACCTCATATGCTGACTCGTTGGAATTCCCCAGAGGTCTTTGGGAAGGTATTAATGAGAATGATTTCCACTACAATGTACTGGAGATTAAGGACACGGGAGTTCATATACTTCACAGGTTTTTTCTAGCCTCAGACACGGTAGAGCAATATGAATTCACAGATAAGGACGTAAGGTGCAATCGAGGGACTTGCAAAATACGCATCGCCCTTCCCGCTCAAAATACTACAACTGAATTGACGGCATCAACGGTCCTCGGTGCGAGGAAAATTCACATTATCGAAACCTTATTTGATGCTGAAGATACTGCTACTAACTCTTATCAATATACTCTCCATGCAAAGTCAGGAAAATCAACGATAAGGGAGTTGATGGAAGGCTTAGGCTCACCACCTGGTGGTCGCCATGACGATGAGGAAAGCTTACTTGGATTCTGGTTCGGAATAATAAATATAGATGGTCGAGACGGGCCAGACTTAGTTTTCATTGATATTAACGAGAAAGAGTCGTCTCGTTTTTCCGTTTATCAGTTGGGCCAATGGGGAAAGTATCAGGCAACCTTCAACTTAGATGAAAAAAATAAACTGGGTAATGCGGATATCATTAATGCACGATATCGAAGTCTCACTACTACTCTGGTTTTGCACAGAAACGCTGTAAACGGATTGTGGGGTAATGTATTCACATACGATGGAGATGAACCAACTTGGATTGGGAGCCTTGTTGTATCAAGATGGCTTAACACTTTTTAGCCTGTCCATATACGATCCAAATATTTATCAGAAACCTGCTAGTCAACATAAACCAAGTTTTGAAATCAGTTGAGTTGACCACCAGTGACTCGTTCATGTAATCAGCAGATCAGACTAATACCGAGCACTGCGGTTCTACGTGCACTTGAACCACACCATCTTGCACTGTTCTAAGAGATTATCTATATTGTAAGAAATTTACTTACACGAGCTGAGAAATGGCACGAACAATTACGTTTCAACCAAGTCGCAACATGAGTGATTTCATCGAAGGAATGGTAAATTCCGGCGATTACAACAACCAGAGTGAAGTGATTAGAGCCGCTCTAAGGTTACTGCAAGAACAAAATGCTTCTTCAAAGTTAAATCAATTGAGGCTACTAATTGATGAAGGAGATGAAAGTCCAGATGATGTGAACTTTTCCATGTCTTCACTCAAAAAGCAGCTAGACGATAGATAATGTCAGAGTATCGAATATCGAAGGCAGCATCGAAAGACTTGTTTCAGATTGGTCTGTATACTGAAGCCGAATGGGGTAGAGATAAACGGAATGAATATCTGGATTCCCTCGAGCAAAGATTTATTGAGCTAGCAAGCAACACTTCGTCAGCATTAGCCAGACCAAGAGACGATATCAAAGCTGGCTGTTTTTCCTCTTCTGTAAACAGGCACATAATTATCTTCAGAAAGTTCGACTATGGCATCAGAGTTATCAGAGTTCTTCATCAATCAATGGATTTCACCCGTCATGTAAGATGAGGCCGGGTGTCTGCTACACGTACCAAGGAGATCCTGATATTCATCAGGATGACGGGCGGCCACACTTACCAGAGTGATCAACTGGTGAAAGTACTCTATAGACACACATCGTCACTGTTGTAAAACCTTCTACTCTTTAAACGCTATCAAGAGTCTGAACTCACCATCAGCCTTTGTTACTCGCATACCCCAGCCGGACTGGTAGCATATTCGCTGAATCAGATGCAGCCCCTGACCGATACCTGGGCTATCTTGTCGTTTTACACCCGGTGCAATGATGTCGTTGTCGACACCGTCAGAGACTGGATTGCTGATCAGCAGGGTATCGCCCTGCAACTCAATAGTCAGTGACACCTTACTAGCGTGCCGTGTAACATTGTCGAGCAGGTTTCTGAATACTAGGGTCAATAGATTTCGATTAGCTGTCACCCGATAATCTGACGGCACCGATAACGTCAGCGCCGATTCCTGTAGCCTGGAAAAAGCACCATGGTTTACCAGACAGTCCTCTATCAGTGCCAATAAGGGGAGTTCATCACGCTGTGCAGATTCGTTTCTGGCAAGTGTTAGTAAGATATCTATGATTTGTTCCATTTGTGCACAACTGTTTTGCAAATGGTTGATAGATGTCTCGTCCAGTCGTTTTTCGGTTGTCAGGTTTGAAACTGTCATTTTTAGCACGGAAACCGGTGTGCGCAGTTCGTGGCTGACATCACGGGTAAAATCGGTTTCTCGACGCAGTGCCAGCTGCAGCTGATTAACATTGTCCTGCAGCACCTGTGCAAGATAGCCAATCTCGTTGGGTTTGAAGCGGCGCTCGAAATACAAAGGCCTATCGCTATTCGTCTTTTTAAGGGTTTGGGTGATGTATTGCAGTGGCTTGACCAATGAATTAGAAAGAAATAGCGCAAGCAGGAGCGCAATCACACATACCAGCGCAACAACCGCCAGCATCCAGGGCAACAGTTTAGGTAAATACTCCCTGGAGATTTCATATTGAGTGACGTTGGCCGCCAATACCCAGGTCTGTTCGCTAAGCTGCACCATTGTAGTATGTATTGTCTCGTCACTGGGTAAAGGAAACTCAATCCTATTCGGAGATTGCTGTCTCATTAGCTGCACAGATTCTGGCAGCGCAGACCATGACGAATAAAGAGTCATAAACGGATGTCTGGGGGTGACAACCTCGCCGCGTTCTGCAAAGGATTGCTCAATATAGTGCGCCTCATTTTGAACCATGCGATTGAAAATATTGTCTTCAACAATCCAGGAATAACCCAGGATCATCAAACAAAACAGTACACTGACCGCCAGTGTGAAACCCAGCAATAGCCAGCGAGTAGTGTCTTTGATACTGGTCTGCCTCATTACTTATACCTGTAATCGGAACCCGATCCCGTGAATAGTCACCAGCATATTGCTGGCAAACGGCTTATCCAATACTTTCCTGAGGGTATAGATGTGAGAGCGCAGAACATCGCTATCCGGAAAGTCCTCGCCCCATATTTTTTGTATGACCTGCTGGCGGCTCACCGCAGCTGGATAAGCATCTACCAGTAGCATCAATATAGCGAAATCTGTGGCACTTAATGTCAAAGGCTGCGTATCGCGAAACGCCTGTTTGGTATGAGTATTGATGACTAAATCACCGATCACAATTTCACTTCGCTGCTGCACATGCTGTCGTTTACTTAACGCCTGACAACGCAACTGCAACTCAACCAGCTCAAAGGGTTTGGTCAGATAATCATCTGCACCCGCCGTAAAACCTTCTGATTTATCATCAAGACTGTCTCTGGCGGTCAGCATAATAATCGAAGGCGCCGGGTCGCAACGCTGTTTGAGCTGTTTGCATACATCAATGCCACTGATATCCGGTAGCATCAGATCCAGCACAACGACGTCATATGCACTGATAGTGGCCATTTCGACTCCCTGCCTACCGGTCGACGCGTAGTCGACAATAAAGCCGGCATTTTCCAAAAAGTCATAGACCTGTGTTGCAATAGCCTGAGTATCTTCGATCAGTAGTATGGATGTATGGTGCATTAGCCTGACTCCTGAGCCTTACCGGCAATGTGATGCTACCGCGCATTTATCAAGGTTAACACTGCCTCAATCCCGGTGTCCTTGCCTGATGCCAGACTTTTCTGGTCCTGAGGTATGATGACATGGGGCTGAACCCCCTGCACTGCGGTGTCACCACTGGGTCGCACCAACAGCTTAGTGGCTACATAGACACGAAGTTCTGAATGCGGCAAATTGAACAGATTGCCCTGAGCTGTCTGGTTGGCGAATCCACCGGTAGGTTGGCCAATCAAGGTAGCAAAGCCGTTATCTTTTAGCGTGGTAGCAAATACAATGGCAGAAGAATAACTCACCGGACTGATCAGCAGGTAGGTATCTCCCGTGAACCTCACAGATTCGTCAACCGGTGTTTCCCACTCATCCCACTTCTCATTAAGCAACTGCCCCACTTCACCCCGATAGTTGAATAGTCCGCGATTGTCATGGTTTAGTTTTTCAGTTACTCGGGAAACCAGTTGAAAAGGCTTATTGGCAATATGCCGGCTTAAGTAAGTAACCGTGTCGGTATTACCGCCTGTATTATCCCGTATATCGATAATCAGAGAGGTCACACTGCTGGCTTTTATCTCAGCAAAGGTATCATCGATAAAATCTTCAAACCAGTCTGGCTCAACGTCGAAATGGCCTACATAAAGATACCCTACACTGTCATTAAGTTTGCGGTAGTAAAAGTCAGTCTGCTCCTGCAACTGGGTCTGCTGGCGCTGCCAACTTTCCGGTCTTTCCATTTCCATAACCTCGCGCTTACCATTAACAAGCACTTCCATTGAGAACGCATCCATAACACCAAAAACTGCCCATGACATGGGTGCAAACCGCGCCGCTACAGTTTGTTCTCGCAAGATACGTGTTTCACCACCAACGTACCGCTGTGCATACTCGATAATATGCTCTGCCGACACGCCATTAATCGACATAATCTGTGTGCCTGCTGCCAAACGAGCCGAGCCATCAGTGTAGTCGCCCTTAATGAATAATCCTTCGGGGTTGCTTTGCACTTCAAATGGAAAGGCAACGGCGCCCTGCTCTTTTAGAACAGTAAACTCCTGATAGGGCCAAATTAAGAACGTATGACCATCGTTAAATGCATGAGACAGCTGACCAACCTGACGAAAGAATTCAACGCGGGTTAGAGGCTCTGTCAATGCACTTTTCAGCTGCTCAGCTTGCGCTCTGATAGCAGCAATCTCAGTATAGCGCTCTGGTGCTGGGTGACGCTCCAGCACGCCAGCAATGAATGCATCCACGTCTTCTTTTAACTGCGCAACAGGGATCTTTTTTGTAAGCAGCGCTTCGTTTGATAACGGAGGAAATATCTCCAGATGTGGACGGCTACATGCAGACAACAGCGCTAAGCAGCAAAGGATTAGCCAATGACGGTGTTTCATAATCTTACCTCCTGAATAACGCCTGCATAGTAATGCAGCAAATGTGAAGAAAATGTCGAGGGAAAAAACAACGGTCTTCACAAAACTTCGACATAGAAAGTTCTACTCTGCCGGCGATTAACATTCAGGAGTCACATCATGAGAATCTTTATCTCACTTTTACTCATCTTATTGTCATTAACTGCGTCTGCCAAAGACACACAGAAACGCATCGCTTTGCTGATTTCCAGCTATGCTAGCGAAGCCAGCCCTGAACTTAGCTACGATCTGGAAGAGCTGGCTCAGGCTTACCTGGTTTTACACGACAATAGCACTTCTCTGGACATCATCAGCCCCAAAGGGGGCCCTGTGCTGGTCAAAAACAACAAGGACAATCTTGTCTATATTCAACGCTTTAAGTCATTGGCACTGGATAAGCTTCATAACACTACCAGCGTCGCTGATGCCCGCTACAGCGACTACGACGGCGTGTTCATAATTGGCGGTGGCGGCGCCATGATGGATTTGCCAACAGATGCAGACACGCAGCGTTTTCTTACCCAATTTGCCAACGCCAATGCCACTATTGCAGCGGTGTGCCATGGACCGGCAGCAATAGTTAACCTGACACTGAGTGATGGGCGCCACTTTATTGCCGGTAAACGCGTTAATAGTTTTACCAATCGCGAAGAACAGGCGTTCAGTGCTGAAAATATCGAGCAGTTTCCTTTTCTTATTGAAGACAAAATTCGTCAGAACGGCGGTATTTTTGTTGCCAACGCTCCAATGCTGCCTTTTGTGTCGGTCGACGAGAACCTGATTACTGCGCAGAACCCCGGCTCAGTAGCAAGCGCGGCTGAGGCTGTTGTCGTGGCGCTAGGGCAATCGCCTGTTGCGCGCGAGCCATTTAAAGATGAAGCAACTCTGAAACTGATTTCAACAGCACGCAGTACAGGTTCAGTAACGATTGACCTTGCTCTGGCAACCGATGCAGACAAATACGACCTCAACTATCTGGCGTTATACGGTTTTTACGCCTATCGGCTCGCCCATGAGGAAGACAAATCAACAGAACTGCAGCTCATGCAAACCATTGGCAAGCACTTTCAACACCCTATGTTTGACAGTGCTCTGATCAGGAACTTGCATGAACAGGGCAGCGCGGAGCGCGCCCGACAGGCATTACGTGTGTTTAAACAGCGTTATCCAGAGCATGAGCAGGTCACAGCGCTAACGGCACTTTTAGCTAGCTAATCAAACGAAAACGTTACAGAGAATGATAATGAAAAATCTGGTCATCAATCTGATCATTATGATGCTTTTCCCAGTCTCCCACATCGCTACCGCTGGCGGTCAGGAAGATATCCGCATGGTGCTGGAAGATTACTTTTATGGCTCCTCCCATAGCGACCAGGCTCGATTAACGAATGCCTTTCATGCAGACGCGCCACTTTTTCTGGACCACCCCGATAAGCCTTATTGGAAGGTCAGTGCATCTGACTATATCAGCTGGCACAAGCAGGAAAACCGAGGAAGCTTTAATGGCCGTGAGTCACGTGTTCTGGCTATCGACATCGCCGGCGATATTGCTACAGCTAAGGCAGAAATCACCGTGCCGTCAAAAGGGCAACGCTATATCGATATGTTTCTTTTGAAGAAGCTAGATGCAGGTTGGAAGATCATCAGTAAATCAGCAATTTCTCAACAGCCGTCATGGCAACAGAAACGCATTCTGTTTATTGTGTCCAATGCGCATTTTCACGGCGAGACTAACCTGCCCACAGGCGTCAGCTTCTCTGAGATAGTCAACGCGTATGATGTATTCATTGCACACGGTTATCGGGTCGACTTCGTCAGTCCCGATGGTGGCGCCCTGCCGCTTGCCTATATCAATACATCAGAACCCATGCATAAAAAGTATCTTTATGATGCTGATTTTATGTATGCCATAGGTAATACACTCAGGCCAGAGCAAATTAGCCCTGAGCATTATGCAGCTGTGCACTATGTGGGTGGCACTAATGCCATGTATGGTGTTGCAGATAATACTGAATTACAGCGTATCAGCATGACCATATACGAAAAGTACAATGGCATTATCTCCTCGGTTTGCCATGGGACCGCAGGCATTGTACATTTGCGCCTGAGTAACGGTGAGTATTTGGTCAAGGACAAGCGTATCAGTGGCTACCCGGATGAGTATGAAAATCCGCAAAAACCTTATTTCAAGGAGTTTCCATTTCTTATTACTGAAACAATTGAATCTCGGGGTGGAAGGTTTTTGTATAGCCCAAGAAATACCCCACATGTTGAAATAGATGACAGAGTTATCACCGGTCAGAATTATTTATCTTCAGCCGGTGTGGCGTTGGCAATAATCGAACAACTTCAAATAGGGACAAACTAACTATGCCAGTAGACCTTCTCTTACAGCCCGTTTTTGCAATGGCAGGATGGACATTCGTCATGATGGTATGGATGTATGCCACTCGCCTACCGGCCATGATGAAGCTCAAGATACACCCACAAAAGGGACAAGATACCCGGGAATTAGCGCAGCTTTTACCAAAGGAAGTATCGCGCGTTGCCAACAATTACAATCATCTGTTTGAACAGCCCACTGTGTTTTATGTGGTTTGTATTGCTATTGTACTGATGGAACACACTGACACTGTGCATATCTATTGCGCGTGGATTTATGTCATGTTGAGAGTCTTTCACTCTCTGGTACAGGCGACCATCGATAAGGTAATGCTGAGATTTACCCTGTTCTCACTATCCTGGCTGGCACTGGGCGTAATGATAATGCGCGAGATTTTATCTATGTTGTAAACCCATGAAATAGGAGTGACGAGGGTTCATCGGAGACGTAAGTGTCTATAACACTTCGCTAGGCTAGAGGAATGGAAGCGCGCCACGCGGGCGCGCTACATTATTAACTTAACGCTTCTGGAACAACAGCGTCATTCGGTTTGATTCACCGATTTTGCTGTATTTTTCTTTATCGTCAGTACGTAATCCTGGAGGCAGGTTCCACACGCCACCATCAACGTTATCGCGGATAATGGTGTCGTTAGGATTATTGTGGAAGTATGCTTCTGCGACCAAATCAAAACCGGCAGCCTTAGCAACGGCAATCACATATGACTTGGGCAAGTAGCCTTTACGTGCTGTTTGCGCGGGGTCATATCCTTCGGGTGCTTGGTGCTGTACCACACCCAACGAACCACCTTTTTTCAGCATGTGATTAAACTGGTTGAACGCGGCAGCCAAATCACCACCATTTTGCAGGCCGTGCAGGCCTCGGAATGTCAGCACCACGTCAGCGTCTTTGGTTGCCTCATCTACTGCGCCGTTAGGATCAAAGTCCGCAACCACAACATTGCCATATACTGGGCTGTTATCTGCCATTTTTTTATCAAAATTAGCACGCGAGCGTTTACGGTAGTCAGAGGCATCATCCTTAGGGTAATGGGCTGCGACCAGCTGTCCTTTGTCATGTAACATTGGCGCCAGAACTTCTGTGTACCAGCCGCCACCAGGCATAATTTCGACAACCTTGTGCTCTGGTTTAACGCCAAAAAATTCGAGGGTTCGGTATGGCTGTCTGAACTCGTCACGCTGTTGGTTGGCTTCACTACGATGAGAATTATCCATCCCTTTGTGACCATGCTCATGAGCCAGAGAGAGCGAAGAGAACGACGCTGCCATAACAAAACAAAGTGGTAATAATTTGATTCCCGATTTCATGCTTGTTTCCTGTTATTGTTGAAGCTTCAATTATGTTACTCAAATTTGACCCTTTCAGGTCACATTCTGTCTGGCACGATATCCCTGACTGATAAGCAGCAATACTTGTCCGATAAGGATCACCATACTAACCATCATCAGTCCTCGCCAGCCCAGATAATACAGGGCGACACCTGCGGAAAGTGCAGCAACCGCCTGCGAGCCAAAAACTGCCAGTTCATTCATACCCTGTACGCGAAACCGCTCTTCTGGTCTGTGAGATTGTGGCAAAAGCACAGTGCCGCTTAAAAACAACAGATTCCAGCCGAGCCCTAACAGTACAAGCGCTGACCAGTAATTTAGCCATTCTGAGCCGCTGATAGCCAGCGCAATGGTCAGTGCATAGGCGCCCAATCCGAGCACTATGATGCGATTCACGCCGAAGCGTGCAATCAATAAGCCACTGAATAATGACGGCGCAAACATGGCGATGATATGGCTCTGAATGACCCATTTGGTATGTTCCAGTGAAAACTGCTCAATGACGTGCATGTGGATGGGAGTGGCCGTCATAATGAAACTCATAAGGGCATAACCGACCACTGCGCAGCTCACTGCAATAATAAAAAGAGGCTGTTTGACAATGGCTGCTATCGGCCTTTGCGGTTCGCTATGTTCCACCTGATTGGCGACAGTATCTTGAATGAATGAGAAAAGGAAAAAGCACATCATCGCCACGGCAGCGAGTAACAGGAAACTGCCAACATAATCGGCCTCAAACAAATCCCGTCCGCGAGTCGCCAGCTCAGGTCCTAAAATGGCTGCGACCAACCCGCCAAGCAATACAGTTGATGCTGCCTGCGGGGCTTTCTCAATAGGTACCGATTCCATCGCCGCAAACCGGATCTGCTGAAAAGTCGCCACACAACCGCCAAGCAGAAAACTGGCAAACACAAACAGGAAAAACGATTCCTGAATTGCTGCCCAACCGGCCAACGCGGCAATTCCCACTGCCGCCAGAGACGCCATACGAAATACCCGTCGACGTCCCACTTTACGCATGTACGCGGTAATGAGATAGATGCTGCTGGCGGTGCCAACAATCATCATCGCTACGGGCAAGGTAGCCAACTGTGATTTAGGTGCCAGCTGTGCGCCAAGCACGCCACCGACCAGCACCATCATTGCACTGGCACTCATTGCCAATGCCATGATAGCGGTCAGGAGCCAAACATTTTTGGGCACTGTCTGTTATCGTAAAAAATAGCGTGCAGCGAATGCCACAACAGGAGCAGCAGTAGGCTTGCCGTGTTGCCAGTCTCCTTTTTCAACGCCACTGCCGGCAATGTCCACATGGGTATAAGGCAGAGGCTTGTCCGAGTTATTGCCGTGTTGGTCTAGTCCTGACGCGATGGCTAAAAATGCCATCGGGAACTGATGGCCGCGCACAGTACCTACCGATGGCGCATTGTTTGATGACAACACGTCATCGGCCTGAGTGCGAGGCTTCACAAAATCAAAATCTTCTCTTCTGGAGCGTGACTGCTCAGCCGGGTCCGCCCATTTTTCACCAGCGGCAACCAGGTGCGTGGCCGTATCACGAGATAACGCCGGCCCATTCTCGACCAGTGCCGTGTACGGACCAAAGGCAATCGCCGCGTGACCGGTTAACGTCGCAACGGAAAAGATTTCCGGATTAACCGCATTTACCGCCTCTTCCCGCAAATGCGATAGCAGATCAGCCAGTACCAGCCTGCCCTCGGCGTCGGTATTACCAATTCGTACTCGCTGCCCAGCATGTCCAGTAATGATTTCATCTGGCACAAAAGCTTCTGAACCAATGCTGTTGCGAACCGCTCCGAGCATAGCCACCACACGGATCCCCTTCGGCTGATACTCAGCCAGGGTCTTCATCAGACCGGCCACGGCAGCAGCGCCACCTTTATCACGACTCATTCCGGCCATGTGTCCGCCGACTTTCAGGTCGGCCCCACCGGTATCAAAGGTAATGCCCTTACCAGCGAAAAACAGCGTGCGTTCAACCTCACCCTCACCACAATATTCAAGCTTGATAACCCTGGCATTGTGACGCTTAACCGGCACCGAGGCGCGGGCAACTGCATGCAGCAGCGGATAATCATTCAGGATAGTCTGATTGTCCTCGATAATTTCAACACTGACCGCACTGCCGGCAAACGCGGTTGCACAATAATCAGCAAATCCAGGCGGCGCCATTCGTTCAGGCTCAGTGCCGCATAAATCACGGGCTACCCTGCGCCCGGCCTCAAGCGCACTCAGCCAGTCCGTATCTACATTTCTCTCGCTGATAAGCCCTATCGCAACCACTGGCTCGGTTTTTTCTTCGCCAATAACTTCTCTTGCTTCCAGCGGCTGCCAAAGCGCCTGACAGGCGCCTAAATAAGCCACTTCGTCGGCGTACATATAGGCATCATCGCTATTATTGACCGACGTCATAATCAGGATGCGGGTTGCCCCGGCCTGTTTGGCCATATCGGCACCGTCACGGGCGGCATCATAGATGCGACGTACATCGTCCACGTCGTTGCTAAGATCGCCGCAGGGCGCGTGAATAATCCGTTTACATGATAGTGAAGGGGCCGCAAGCAGTAAGGTGTGCTGATTAAAGCGTGCATCTACGGCCTGATAGTCGGCAAACAGCGTATCCAGTTGAGGATGAATACCGGTGTCGCTGTCGCTGATCACAATCAGCGCATCCCAGGCATCATCCTGTAAGGCAACATCTAATGATGCGTAATGTGTAGGTATAGGGTATGACATAACTGTCTCGTTATTGTTTTAAGTGTTGTGTATTGTGCCCACGTTTAGCAGCTTGACTCAAGCTCTGGAAAAGGAAGTGACAGTTGTTCGGTGTCACGCTGGGTTGGCAACCCTACATGTAGCCCAATCAGACGAATACCTCTGTTGTTACGACGGGCCATCGCCTCGTCTAGTAGCTGCTGGAAGTAGTGCTTATCCAGCAATGGGAACCGGTGCTCAACAGTGGTCAACTGAAAGTCGCTAAACTTTAACTTTATCCCCTGAGTGTGGATACGCTGCGATGGCGAGGCTTTGCGTAGCCGCTCCTGAAGTTTGGGAAACAATGAGTCAATCATACTGAGGCATTCATCAGGTGTTTGAATGTCTTGCGATAGCGTTCGCTCTACCCCTACCGACTTACGCTCTCGGGTAAGGTTTAATGAGCGTGGGTCTATAGCATGGCTGCGGTCCCAGATGACCGGACCGAACTTACCAAAACGCTTCACTAGTTGATCGAATGGGTAGCGACGTACGTCGTCACAGGTAAATAAGCCAAGATGATTAAGCTTCTGCAGCGTCACTTTCCCAACGCCGGGGATCTTGCCAAGAGGAAGCTCACGTACAAATTCATCAAGGTGCTGTGGGGAAACCACGCACAAGCCATTAGGTTTATTTTCATCGCTGGCAATTTTTGCGACAAATTTACAGGGTGCTACACCCGCAGAAGCTGTAAGACCGGTCTCATTGAAAATCGCTTTACGGATATCGTTTGCGATCAGCGTGGCACTACCATGCATCATGTCGCTGTCTGAAACGTCCAGATAGGCTTCATCTAGAGAAAGGGGTTCGATTTTGTCGGTATAGCGTGCAAATATACCCCGAATTTGCTTAGAAATGTCTGCATAGACTGGCATTCGTCCTGGTACCAACACTAACTCAGGACACAGTCTTTTTGCATGAGCCGTCGGCATCGCAGAGCGAACACCGTACTTCCGTGCGATATAGTTACAGGTGGACACCACCCCCCTATATTCGGACCGTCCACCAATAGCGATAGGCACATTCCGATAGGCAGGATTGTCTCGCATTTCCACAGCGGCATAGAAGCAGTCCATGTCAATATGGATGAATTTACGGGCCATGTGACAGAATACTGTGTAAAGATACAGTTATCTTATCCCTATCGTTCAATAAATCAAGCAATGAAGCGGCCTGTCACTCCTTAAAACGCGTGTTTATTTTGCACTTTGTTAAATTTCTGTTAGCTTAAGCGAGTTAGAGACACTGGACCGATTATGCAGGTTCTCAATAAAAAGCAGCTTCAGGTGGAGCAAGTCAAAAATATTATCAGGCGACATCAATACGATGACGTTGATGCTATTTTTACAGAATGCTCTTCTGTAAACCTACCCGTCGAACGTGAGAACCTCCCACGATTTTGTCTGAAACTCAAAGAGATCGATGAAGCCAGTCGTGTGCCGAGAGGCAAGCTCAACCCTCAGAAGAGCGAGCATGTGGTGAGTAATGAGATGCACTTCAATGACAGTCTGGAACAGGCCAGTGCCATTGTGAGTGGTGAAGGTCTGGAGGCCGACGAACGTTCGAAGCATCTAGCCCACCGCATCATCCGTTTATCGGATATGCTGAGCACACTTCAGGAAAGACAGTCGCAGATTGTAGACAGAATTTCCCGTTTGAGTAAGGAAATGGGGGCCTTTGAGCCCCGCACCGTGAAATCCGACAAAGAGTAACTACAGGATCCTGTCCTGCTGCCACTCCTTCAACTTTTCTTGTCTCGCCTGCTCCCGTTCCAAACGAGCTTTTTTACGGTCACAAGGTTCAGGACAATCACAGGCTTTTTCAATGCCTAATGCGCCCAGACCGCCGCAGCTGCCAGAAATGGTTTTGCGCTGCACCAGATAGCCCACCGCCATGGCTGCGACCATGACCAGGAAAAATAAAAATGCCAGTAAAAACGTTTCCACCGTTTATCACCTAATTTAATACGTTAACCGTGCGCGTGAATGCGTCGCTAGTATACTCTTTAAAGTCATCGTTTTCGCGGGTAATCAGCAATATTGCCAGGTTATTTTGCTGCGCGATCTGCATCGCTTTCTCTTTCCCCATCACTATAAATGCTGTCGCCAATCCATCAGCCGTCATCGAAGACGGGTGCACGACGGTCACCGCAACCAGGTTGTGTTGAATAGGCTGCCCGCTTTGCGGATCTATAAGATGTGAATAACGCACACCGTCTTCTTCATAGTAATTGCGATAATCCCCTGACGTCGCAATGGCGTTGTTACCGACCGTGACCACTCTCTGAATCGCTCTTTCGTTCGTCACGGGCTTTTCAATGGCAATGCGCCAATCGTCTCCGTTAGTTTTGATGCCTGACAAACGCATTTCGCCACCAATCTCAACCAGATAATTGTTCTCTCCGCGGGACTCAAGCAGTTCTGCAATCTCATCTACAGCGTAGCCCTTGGCGATAGTCGACAAATCGACATACAGCGAAGGAATATGCTTCACAGCGCTTTCCGGACCAAGCTCAAGTGCATGTAATCCGGTCCTGGCCATCGCGTTATCTATCTCGACTGCCGTTGGCACCCGTTTAGGCCGTCCTTGCGGACCAAAGCCCCACAGATTAACTAACGGTCCGATGGTGACATCCAATGCGCCTTCGCTTAACTCTCCTAAGCGGATAGCCTCGCGCATCACGTCGAGCGTCTGCGCAGATAGCGGAAAGGGATCAGAGCTTTGGTGCTGATTAAATCGTGAGAGCTCGGAATCTGCCTGATAGGTCGACATCAGATCATTGATATGCACCAGCAATGCATCGATTTCAGCCTGCAACGCCTGCGGGTCAATGGTTCCAGCCGGATTAACCTTAACATTGTAGGTCGTGCCCATCGTTCGGCCTGTCAGATGCAGCTCCCCTGCAGGCTGTGGCACGCAGCCAACCAGCACGAAAAAGACCACACTCACGGTTACATATTGCCAAAATCGCTTCACATTCACTCTCTTTCATCACCTACAAAAAAAGGGCCGAAGCCCTTTTTGAAAATCTGGTTACGTATATTTCTAAGTGGTTAGTTGGCTCGCTGACAAGGCTTTACGTGTGTTTAAGCGCGGAGTGTACAAGCAGTACATGAGCACTTAAACACACATTATAACGCCGCCAGCGGGCCAAAGAGACCCTAAAAATTAGCCGCCGAAATCATCCAGCATAATATTGTCATCTTCTACACCCAAATCCTTGAGCATATTGATAACCGCGGCATTCATCATCGGTGGTCCACACATGTAGAACTCACAGTCTTCTGGTGCCGGGTGATCTTTCAGGTAGTTCTCTAGCAGTACCTGGTGAATAAACCCTGTGTAGCCTTCCCAGTTATCCTCTGGCTGAGGATCAGAAAGCGCGACGTACCAGTTGAAGTTTTCATTCTCTTCCTGCAGTTCGTTGAAGTCTTCTTCGTAGAACATTTCACGCAGTGAACGGGCACCGTACCAGAAGGTGATCTTACGATCGGTTTTGATACGACGGAGCTGGTCGAAGATGTGTGAACGCATAGGCGCCATACCTGCACCACCACCAACGAAAACCATCTCGGCATCGGTATCTTTCGCGAAAAATTCACCAAACGGACCAGAGATCGTCACCTTGTCACCTTCTTTCAGGCTCCAGATGTATGAAGACATCTTACCGGCTGGCAGGCTCAGGTTATTTGGCGGAGGCGTTGCGATCCGCACGTTGAGCATGATGATGCCTTCTTCTTCCGGATAGTTTGCCATTGAATAGGCTCGGATGGTTTCTTCATCCACTTTTGACTCAATGTCAAAGAATCCAAAGCGCTCCCAATCTGGCTTGTATTCATCGTCCATAATGAAGTCTTTATACTTCACATGGTGAGGCGGTGCCTCAATCTGAATATAACCACCGGCACGGAACGGTACGCTCTCGCCGTCTGGAATTCTCAGCTTCAGTTCTTTAATGAAGGTGGCTTTATTATCGTTAGAGATAACTTCGCAATCCCACTTCTTGATGCCGAACACCTCTTCAGGCAGCTCGATATCCATGTCCTGCTTGATAGCAACCTGACAGGATAAGCGACAACCCTGCTTCGCTTCACGTTTAGTAATGTGATCCAGCTCTGTTGGCAAGATTTCACCGCCACCAGATTTGATGTCAACGCGACACTGGCCGCATGAGCCGCCTCCACCGCACGCAGAGGATACGAAAATACCCGAGTCAGCCAATGCGCCAAGTAACTTACCACCTGGTGATGCCGTAATTGCTTTCTCTGGATTACCGTTAATAGTGATTTTAACGTCGCCACTTGGCACCAGTTTTGACTTGGCAAACATAATGATAAACACCAGCGCCAAAACGATGATGATAAACATGCCTACGCCAAGGTAAATGTCAGTCATTCTTTAACTCCTACCTTAACCAAATTTAAAGTGCGACACCGGAGAAGGACTGGAAGCCCAGCGCCATCAAACCAGCAATCATAAATACTGAACCCAAACCGCGTACGCCATCAGGCATGTCTGCATACTTGAGTTTCTCACGCACTGCAGCAAGCAATACGATTGCTATTGCCCAGCCTACACCTGAACCCACTCCATAGAAGATACTCTCGGAGAAGTTATAGTTACGCTGTACGGCAAACGCGACACCACCAAAGATGGCACAGTTCACCGTAATCAGCGGCAGGAAGATCCCCAATGCGTTGTAAAGTGCCGGGAAAAACTTATCCAGCGTCATTTCCAGAATCTGTACCAGTGCTGCGATAACACCGATAAACGTCAGGAAGCTCAGGAAGCTCAGATCTGACTCCGGAAAGCCTGCCCAACCGAGCGCACCAGGTGCTAATACGTTGGCATACACCAACTGGTTTACCGGAACCGAGATACCCAGTACCACGATTACTGCAACACCCAGACCCATCGCTGTTTTGACTTTCTTCGATACGGCCAGGAAGGTACACATACCAAAGAAGTAAAACAGTGCCATATTCTCCAGGAATACAGAACGAACAAAAATATTCAGAAAATGTTCCACGTGTCTTACTCCTTAGGCTCTACTTGCTCAGGGCGAATGGTACGGATATACCAAATCAAACCACCGATCAGGAAGAATGAGCTGAATGGCAAAATTAACAGGCCGTTACCCTGATACCAGCCACCGTTCTGCACCAAAGGCAGGATCTCAAATCCAAGGATGGTCCCGAAACCACCTAGTTCTTTGATGGTGCCGATAACGATCAATACGAATGAGTACCCTAAACCATTACCAATACCGTCCAGGAAGCTCATCATTGGCGGACTCTTCATCGCATAGGCTTCTGCGCGTCCCATTACGATACAGTTTGTAATGATCAGACCCACGAAAACAGATAGCTGTTTTGAGATTTCGTAGGAATAGGCTTTTAACACCTGGTCTACCACGATAACCAGCGAAGCGATAATGGTCATCTGAATGATGATCCGCACGCTCGACGGAATATGATTGCGAATCGTCGAGATAAACAGGTTGGAGAACGACACTACGAAGGTTAATGCCAGTGACATTACCAACGCGGTTTCCAGTTTGGTTGTTACCGCAAGTGCTGAGCAAATGCCCAATACATGCAATGCAATCGGGTTGCTGTCCAGAATCGGACCAAACAACACCTTTTTCATTTCTTTAGTATCTGCCATTGTTTGGTCCTTTTACGATTTCCACGGTTGCTTTTGCAGGTATGGCCCAAAGCCTTCCTGCCCTAACCAGTACTCCAATGTTGCTTGCACACCATTGCTAGTTAGCGTCGCACCAGACAGGGCATCTACCGTGTAAGGATTGCTTGCAGAAGCATTCTTGGTTACCTGGATGGCAACTTCGCCATCGTCATATAACTTTTTACCGTCCCACAGAGCCTGCCACTGAGGGTTCTGCACTTCGCCACCTAACCCGGGAGTCTCTTTGTGGTCGTAATAGACCAGTTCTCTGACCGTATTGCCATCTGAGTCTACTGCCAAGAAGGCGTACATCAGATTCCACAGTCCAGAGCCATGAACTGGCAAAATAATACGGCTGACTTCACCAGCATCATCTTTTATGAGATAAACGCTGGCGACATTTGCACGACGCTGGATGCCTGCAGAGTCAGGCTGAGGTTTGATGCTCTGCTCCGGATCGCGAGCTGCCCTGTACATATCGTAGTCAGCATCGCGTTCAACATATTGACCTGATTCCAGGTCGACAAAGCGCTGCTCAACAAACGTATTGTACTTTTCGCGGATCTGGTTAGGCGTAGCACCCGCATCCAGCATACCTGCAGCTTGCAGAATATTGGTCTGTTTATCGAGCAGAGCATTGGCGTTTTGCTGTGAACGCAGGCCAACGGCCGCTGTAGACACAACAATAGAGCACACCAAACATACCGCAACGACGATACCTACCGTTTTGCCTAGGGTTTCCTTCTTAGCCGACACGGGCGACCCTCCTCTTAATATTGCTCTGCGCAACGAAATAATCGAACAGCGGTGCCCAAAGGTTCGCGAACAGGATGGCCAGCATGATGCCCTCCGGGAACGCCGGATTGACCACACGAATCATCACTGTCATCAGACCGATGAGGAAGCCATAAGCCCACTTGCCTTGATTGGTAAATGACGCAGATACAGGATCGGTTGCCATAAAGAAGGCACCAAATGCCAGACCACCAATTACCATGTGCCAGTACCACGGCATAGCAAACATTGGGTTAGTATCGCTACCGATCATATTCAGCAGCAGACTGAAGAATGCTACGCCGAGGATCACACCAGCAACAATTCGCCACGACGCGATACCTAAATAGATAATGAACAAACCACCGATAAGAATGGCTAGCGTTGAGACTTCACCTGCAGAGCCTGGAATGTTACCCAGGAATGAGTTCATCCACAGGGTCATGTCCGAGTAATCCATGTTGCCGGCTGCAGCCTGACTCAGCCAGGTCGCACCCGAGTAACCATCGGCGGCTACCCACACCTGATCACCTGAAATTTGCGCAGGGTAAGCAAAGTAAAGGAACGCTCGTCCAGACAATGCTGGGTTGAGGAAGTTACGACCTGTGCCACCAAAGATCTCTTTAGCAATCACGACACCGAAGGTAATACCCAGGGCAACCTGCCATAACGGAATAGTCGCTGGCAGTGTCAGTGCAAATAACACCGACGTCACGAAGAAGCCTTCGTTTACCTCGTGCTTACGCACAGACGCGAACAAGACTTCCCAGAAACCACCAACAACGAACGTTGTGGCATAGATTGGTAACCAGAAACAAGCACCGTAAAGCATCAATGTGCCCCAGCCAATGCCTTCTACGCCAAGTTGACCGCCTAACGCCGTAAACAGGCCTGCCTGCCACATGTCAGGCAACGTACCAGCGCCAGCCAGAATCGCTTCGTGCGCCTGTGCGCCTATGTTGTACATACCGTAAAACATGGCTGGAAAAGTAGCCATCCACACCATGATCATGATGCGTTTCAGATCGATGCTGTCTTTCACATGGGTGGTAGATTTGTTGACCTTGCCAGGGGTATAAAAAATGGTTGCCGCTGCTTCATACAGCGCATACCACTTTTCGTATTTGCCACCCGGTTCAAAATCAGGTTCGATTTTTTCGAGATACGCTTTTAAGCCCATGATTTTACCCCTCTTGCTCAATCTTGGTCAGACACTCACGTAGCACTGGACCATAGTTATATTTGCCAGGACATACGTAAGTGCACAACGCCAAATCTTCTTCATCCAGCTCCAGACACCCTAAGGTCTGCGCGCTGTCGGTGTCGCCTGACAGGATATCTCGCAGCAATAGCGTTGGCAGGATATCCAGCGGCATGATGCGTTCATAGTTACCGATTGGCACCATTGAGCGATCAGAACCGTTGGTCGTTGTGGTCATATCAAATAGCTTTTTAGGGCTTAGGTGTCCCAGATAAGCGCGCGTCACCGAGTGCTTGTCAGAGCCAGGTGTCAGCCAGCCAAAGAATTTCTTCTCGCGACCTTCCAGCAGCACTGATACCTGGGTGTGGAAACGTCCCAGATAACCATGAACACCGTGAGCGTTGGTTCCGTTTAACACCGAACCCGACACAGTACGCACTTCGCCGTCTTTCAATTCACCTTCGGTCAATTGCTCTATGCTAGCGCCTAAGACAGTGCGCAACAGACGAGGATTTTTGGCCGCAGGGCCTGCAAGTGAGATAACACGGCGGTTATCGAGCTCACCGGTGGTGAACAACGCGCCGATCGCAATGACATCCTGCGCGCCGATGTGCCACACCTTCTTAGTTGCACCCACTGGGTCCAGATGATGAATATGAGTACCCACCAAACCTGCAGGGTGTGGACCGGCGAAGTCGTGGACTTCTGCGCCCGAGTCGCCTGTCGCAACCACTGCGTCAGGTGCTTTACAGACGAAAAGTTTGCCATCAGTCAGACGTTTCAGCACCTTCAGACCATTGATGAAGTCATCACCACGCTCGGCAATAATCATCGCAGGGTCCGCCGCTAACGGATTGGTATCCATTGCGTTCACAAATATGCTGTGCGGCTTACTGTCCAGCGCTGGCGCTTTGCTGTAAGGGCGGGTTCTTAATGCCACCCACATACCAGACTCAACGAGGTTATGTTGTACTTTGTCGCGATCCAGTGATGACAGCTCAGCAGCATCGAATTTATCGAAGGTGACCTGTTCGTCACCTGACACTTCAATTACGACTGATTGCAGAACACGTTTGGCACCACGATTTACCTCAACTACTTTTCCGGCAGCAGGCGCAGTGAATTTCACACCAGGGTTCTTTTTGTCTTCAAAAAGAATCTGGCCCTTTTTCACTGTGTCCTCTACCTGAACATGCATGGTAGGTCGCATACCAACGTACTCTTCACCGAGAACGGCAACACGGGTGACAGCAGCTCCATCGTGGATTTGCTGCTGCGGCGCTCCCGCTATGGGGAGGTCAAGACCTTTCTTGATTTTTATCATACGCTATTGCACTACTCTTAAAGACTAAGTCAGATCACGGCTGTACGCTCGGACGCTGTCTCGCATATGCTAAAAGACAGCTAAACGCTGTCTAAACACATAGCCGTGATATCACTCAAATTATAATTAATGCCCGCGAAAACATACTGATTGACCGCTTGTGATGCTGTGTTTCTCGGTCTTTATTATCGGAATTATGTCGAGTATGCCTGCCGGCGGCACAAAACGCGCTCACCTAACTTCGGGATTTTAGCATTAACCGCCAGCTCTGTTCCACGCCAAAGGACGCTAAACCCCTTTTTTTATTCATTATTTGCAAAATTTTTTACGACAGGGTGACAGCTGCACTTTACAGTGCAGGCCGAGAATAGGTCAGCTGACGGCATCGGCGCCGCCAGCTCAGGTTATTTACCAACCAACCTGTGGGTCAACGTCAGCGTCATAGTCGACACCGTCGATATCAAACCCGAATAGCTTAAGGAACTCATGGTGGTATCCGGCATAGTCGCTAAGCTCGTGGAAGTTTTCTTGTGTTACCTGGTCCCACAGCGCTTTAATCTTGGCCTGAGTGGCGTCGTTGGTCTCTTTACCATCCATACGCAATCTGCCGGCTTCATCCAACTCTGGCTGCTCGGCGAACAGTCTCGACGTAAACAAGCCGTGGATTTGCTCAATACACCCTTCGTGGGTGCCCTCCTGCTTCATTACTTTGTAGATGAGCGAGATATAAAGCGGCATGACCGGAATAGCCGAACTTGCCTGAGTGACCAGTGCTTTAAGTGATGAGACATAGGCTTCAGCGCGCTTGTCCTTGTGTTTAGTGCGGATAGCCTGTGCGGCTCTATCCAAATCCTCTTTCGCTTTACCGATGGTGGCATGACCGTAAATAGGCCAGGTCAGCTCTTTGCCAATATACGTGTAGGCAGTGGTTTTGCAGTCATCAGCAAGTACGCCAGCCTCACCGAGTGCGTCCATCCACAGTTCCCAGTCTTCGCCGCCCATGACTTTGACGGTGTTAAAGATCTCTTCATCGTTGGCAGGTTCAAGCTCTACCTCATGGACAAGATCTTTATCCGTATCATAGGTTTTCGTTTTATATGCCTGGCCTACTGGTTTCAGGGTAGATTTATACACTTCACCGGTTTCAGGATCGGTGCGGCGCGGGGCTGCCAGACTGTAGATCACCAAATCTACCTGCCCGAGATCCTGCTTGATGACGTCAATCACCTGCTGTTTCATCTCGGTCGAGAAAGCGTCCCCATTCAACGTCCTGGCATACAGACCTTGTTCCTGAGCTTGCTGATGGAACGCCGCTGTATTATACCAGCCTGCCGTCGCAGTCTTACGCTCTGTCGGTGCTTTTTCGAAACACACGCCCAGCGTGCTCGCACCATAGCCAAACGCACTGACAATTCGCGATGCCAGGCCATAGCCGGTTGAGCAGCCGAGTACCAGCACATTTTTCGGGCCGCTGTCGTAGCCACCTTGCTGTTTTACGTACTGAATTTGTTCTGATACTGACGCAGCACACCCCATTGGATGGGCATTGGTGCAGATAAAGCCTCGTACTTTCGGCTTGATAACCATAGGACTCTCAATTGTTTAGATAAATTGCCCTTATTGTAGTGAGCAGCTGCCAGATAACAACTCTGAGCAGCTGCCTGAAGGTCGGATGATGTAGACAACATCCCTAGCGATTTTTGAAATATTCCTGTTCGGAAAGTCGATGGTATTCTTTTACGCCGGTGTAAAACTTCATGTATGACTTGTAGATCTTGGCAAACATGGGGTCGGCTGCAGACTCTTCCGCCAGCACCTCTTCCGTTGCCACTCTGAGCGCTGCCATCACATCATCAGGCAAAGGCAGCACCTCTATCTGCGGGTTGTCGATAAGCTTTTGCATCGCCGTAAAATTGCGTGCGGTGTACTCGTTATGCATATCCTGATTCACTGCCCGTGTTGCCACTTCAACAATCGCCTTTAAGTCATCCGGCAAGCTGTTATAAGCCTCTTCATTGACGATGAACTCAAGCTGAGTGGCAGGCTCGTGCCAGCCGGAATAATAGTAATATTGCGCGGCTTTATCCAACCCAAACGCCACATCATTGTATGGTCCAACCCACTCTGTGGCGTCAATCGCACCGGTTTGCAGGGCGGTGAAGATTTCTCCGCCAGTCAGCGCCACTGGAAGTCCACCTACTTTTTCCAGTACTTCGCCACCGAGGCCAGGTATGCGCATTTTCAGGCCCTGTAAATCATCAACAGTATCAATACGCTTTTTAAACCATCCGGCCATTTGCACACCGGTATTGCCACCGGCAAAAGGGATAACGCCAAAAGGTTGATACAGCTCACGCCATAATTTCAGGCCATCTCCATAATGTAACCAGGCATTCATTTCCGTCGAGTTCATGCCAAATGGAATGGCGGAAAAGATTGGCGCTGCTGGCATTTTGCCTTTCCAGTAGTAAGAGCCAGCGTGGCCCATTTGTACCGTGCCTTGTGACACGGCATCGAATACTTCAAATCCGGGTACCAACTCGCCAGCGCCATACACTTTAACCTGCAAACGGCCATTGGACATGCGCTGAACCATTTCAGCGAAGACTTCAGGTCCACGACCTAGTCCGGGGAAATTTTTCGGCCACGAGGTGACCAGTTTCCATTTATAGGTTTGTTGAGCGACTGGCGCAGTGTCATCAGACGTGCTTTGTGGCTGACCGCCGCAGGCAGACACCAGCAGAATCATCACAGCGAGCGCAATGCGCGTCACAATACGAGAAAACGAAGTCATCATAATAAAACTCTCAACCATATAGCGTTGTAGGAAGCCATGTCACCAAGTTAGGCCATATTGCTAACGCAATCAATAACATGGCCTGGATGACGATAAACGGTATAACACCTTTATAGATATGTGAGGTATGCACCGATGATGGTGCAACACCGCGCAAATAAAACAGGGCAAAGCCGAATGGTGGGGTTAAAAATGAGGTTTGCAGGTTGACGGCAATCATAATGCCTAACCAAATTGGATCGACGCCCATCGCCAGCAGTACTGGGGCAACCAGCGGCACCACCACGAAGGTGATTTCGATAAAGTCGAGGATGAAACCGAGCAGGAAAATGACCACCATGACAACCAGCATGGCACCAAATACGCCACCCGGTAAATTCGCAAACAGCTCTGCGATCAACTCCTCGCCGCCATAGCCTCGAAATACCAGCGAAAATACCGAAGCACCAATAAGGATGAGGAACACCATGGATGTGACCTTCATGGTATTGCCCATTACATCCGAAAGGCGTGACCAATCCAGCTGCTTTCGACTTAACGCAATCAGAATAGCGCCCATCGCGCCCACTCCGGCTGCCTCCGTCGGAGTCGCGAAACCTGCCAGAATTGAGCCTAACACCACAATAATTAATAACAATGGCGGAGCCAGTGCGGTCAACAATGCTGATAATGCGATGTTATCGGCAGTATCTGCGCGCTCAGGAAATAGCGATGGTTTCACTTTCGAAAGAACAAGGACATACATCAGATAAAGGGCAACCAGTAGCATACCCGGCACAATGGCGCCGACAAAAAGATCGCCTACAGACACGGACTCAGGTGAAAAAATCCCCATACTCAGCTGTGCTTTTTGGTACGCACTCGACAGCACATCGCCCAGCAAAACCAATGCGATAGAAGGCGGAATAATCTGTCCCAGGGTACCGGTCGCACATATTGAACCCGTTGCTAAAGAGGGCGCATAGCCACGTTTTAGCATAGTGGGTAAAGATAATAAGCCCATAGTGACGACCGTCGCGCCAACGATGCCCGTACTTGCTGCAAGCAGCATACCCACAACGATAACCGATATGGCCAGTCCGGCGCGAAAACGACCGAACACCTGCGCCATGGCAGTGAGCAGGTCTTCTGCTACTCGCGACTTCTCCAGCATCACTCCCATAAATACAAATAGCGGCACGGCAATCAACGTCTGATTGGTGATGATGCCATACAGGCGACTGGGTAAAGCGTATAAATAAGCAGCTTCAAAATGCCCACTCAGAATACCGGCTCCGGCAAATAGCAGTGCGGTGCCGGCCAGAGACAGCGCAACAGGGTAGCCTGCCAGCAGCACAATGCATACGGCGGCGAACATGACCAGTGAGATGTATTCCATCAGCCCTGCTCCCCGTTGCTACGATACTGGATAGCTTGAGTAATGATTTCAGCAACACCCTGCAAAAACATGCTTATTGCAAATAATGGGATCAGACTTTTCAGGATGAAGACTAAAGGCAAACCTCCTGCTTCCTGCGAAGACTCCAGAAGCGACCATGATGTTGCCACATAATCCCAGCTAAGAAAGATAATCACGGCATTCAGTGGCAGTAAAAATAGTACGGTGCCTGCGATATTCACCAGCGCCTTGCGTTTGGCACTGAAACGGCGATAAAAGATATCCACTCGCACATGCTCATCCACTTTTAATGTATGCGCCGCACCTAGTAAAAACACCATGGCATGCAAATACATGACAGATTCCTGCATGGCGATCCAGCCTAGATTAAAGCCATAGCGGAGCACCACTATGGTAAACATGATCAACACCATCAACAGTGTGAACATACTGACGAGCTTCGACAGACCGTCATTGATCGAATGAATAATGGACGCGATGGGCATAGTAAGACACCGACCAGGACTTGGTTTTCTTGTTGTGGGCTGAATTATTCACAAAAACGTTACAATTGAAAACCGATTCCGGCCCACAGGTAATAAAAAGCCCCGACTTCGCGGGGCTTTCTAAACTCGCTTTGTTTACAATATGTCAAGCAACTCAACATCAAACACCAGCGTGCTGTAAGGACCAATGGCCGCGCCCGCGCCCTGCTCGCCATACGCAAGTTGGTGAGGCACATAGAGACGCCACTTTGAGCCAACAGGCATCATTTGCAGCGCTTCAGTCCAGCCCTTGATCACGCCGTTAACCGGAAATTCAGCAGGCTCTCCTCGCTGATAGGAACTATCGAACACCTGTCCATCAATCAGGGTACCATGATAGTGAGTACGTACTGTTGACGTCGCACCTGGTTTTTCACCATCACCAGCTTGTAATACTTCATATTGCAGGCCTGATTCCGTAACAGTCACTTCATCACGTTTGGCATTGTCCTGTAAAAATGCCATGCCCTGCTCGATTGTTTCTTTATGCTGCTCTGCTTTAGCAGCCTGCATGCGCTGGTGAATTTCATTAAACGCCGTGCGCAGTTCGTCATTGGTCACCTGCGGCGCCTGCCCGGTGAAGGCATCGGTAATACCGTCCAATACCGCGTCAATATCAAGCCCATCAAAAGGGTTTGAGGCCAGTTGCTGGCCCATTTGCATGCCGATGCCGTAGCTGGCCTGTTGCTCGATTGTGGAAAACTTTTTAGTCACTTCACTCTCATTTCTGTCGTTATGGTGGCCGGCGAGTATAGCACAGCCGCATCACTCCGTTTTAACTCTTTAGGAAACCCATTGAATGATTTATAGCAAACTGATTTAGACAAAGCGCGCCCTGATCCAGTAGCCTGTAGGATAAATTTCAGGACATCACATCTCTAAACGAGGAACATGCAATGGCAGACAACCTGGATGCTGAATTCAAAGAAACGGTTCGCTACTTGGGTACGGTGCTAGGAGAGACGATTAAGGCCCAGTTAGGTGAGGAATGGCTGCAAAAGATCGAAGATATCCGCTTGAACGGACGCGCGTCACACCAAGGCGATGATAACAGCGCCGCGCATCTTAAGGCTCTGTTTGCTGACATGTCAGATCAGGATCTGCTCACCGTTGGCAGGGCCTTTGCGCAGTTTCTTAATCTGGCCAATATCGCCGAGCAGGAATATAACAGCAGCACTGAAATCGATCAGTCGCTGGCTGATGTGCTTGACCACTTTGACCGGGCGCAGACCTCTGTTGAAGAAATCAAACAGGCCATTAATAAGTTGAATATCGATCTGGTGCTCACCGCCCACCCGACGGAGGTGACGCGTCGCACTCTGATCCACAAACATGGTGAGCTGGCGCGCTGCTTAAGAGAAGTCCACCAGGCAAACTTACAGCCCAACGACCGACAACGCCTGGAGTCACGTATCGCTGACTTGATCAGTCAGGCCTGGCATACCGAAGAGATCCGTTCAATACGCCCCACGCCAGTTGATGAGGCAACCTGGGGCTTCTCTGTTATCGAAAACTCTTTGTGGGATGCGGTCCCCGACTTCTTGAGAGAGTTGGACCAGCGTCTCAACAGTAAACACGGCATAAGCCTGCCCCTTGACGCCTCGCCAGTGCAGTTTAGTTCATGGATGGGTGGCGACCGTGATGGCAATCCGTTTGTGACCGCTGAGGTCACAGAACGAGTCCTCTATCTGGCCAGACGCCGCGCCGCCAAGCTGTTCGCGGTCGATATCGATAAGTTACAGATTGAACTGTCAATGTCAGATTGTAATAACAGTCTCAGAGAACAGGTCGGTGATGCCCGCGAACCCTATCGCGCGCTGTTGCGTCCTTTACTACAACGTATATTAGCGACCCGAGACGGAATTACTGAGATGCTGGCGGGTCAGCCAGTCGACCAGTCAAAATGGATAACCAGCAAACAGGAATTACTTGAGCCGTTAATGGCATGCTATCAGTCCCTGTGTGACTGCGGCATGTCAGTCACTGCCAACGGCGCATTGCTGGACACTATCCGCCGGGTACACTGTTTTGGTCCTACCTTACTAAAACTGGATATTCGTCAGGATTCGGGCCGTCATGCGGATGTATTCGGTGAACTGACCCGACACTTTGGCCTCGGTGACTACTGTCAGTGGAGTGAAGAAGACAAGCAGGCGTTTTTGCTGCGTGAACTGGCGTCAAAGCGTCCTCTGTTTCCACATAACTGGGCACCGTCTGCTGATGTAAAAGAAGTGCTAGACACCTGCAAAACCATTGCCCGACACAGTCAGGAAGGGTTTGGCATCTATATTATTTCGATGGCCAGCGAGCCGTCTGACGTGCTGGCTGTGCAGCTGTTATTGAAAGAAATGGATGTCAGTTGGCCAATGCCCGTCGCGCCACTGTTTGAAACGCTGGACGATCTGAATCACTCGCCAACGGTAATGCGCAAGCTACTCAACGTTGACTGGTATCGTGGCTACATCCAGGGACGTCAGTTTGTCATGATTGGCTACTCAGACTCTGCTAAAGATGCGGGTGCGCTGGCAGCTGGCTGGGCGCAATATGAAGCGCAGGAGGCACTGGTCGAACTCGCAGAGGAGTTCAACATCACTCTGACCTTGTTCCACGGACGCGGCGGCACCATAGGCCGGGGCGGTTTACCCGCGCACCAGGCCATACATTCTCAACCTCCAGGTTCCCTTGATGGCGGCTTCAGAGTCACCGAGCAGGGCGAGACTATTCGATATAAGTTTGGCATGCCGAAATTAGCCCGTCGTTCGCTGGGCATTTATGCCAGTGCGATTCTCGAAGCCATGCTGTTTCCGCCACCAGCACCTAAGCAAAGCTGGCGCGATGTGATTACTGACATGGCTGCTCACGGGCGTGATAACTACCGTGCGATTGTGCGTCACAACAAAGATTTCGTGCCCTATTTCCGGGTTGCCACCCCTGAACAGGAGCTTGGCAAATTACCGCTGGGCTCTCGACCGGCGAAACGCAAACCCACTGGCGGCATTGAGAGCCTGCGCGCCATCCCATGGATTTTTGCCTGGGCACAAACCCGGTTGGTTTTACCGTCGTGGCTGGGAGTGATGAGAGCAGTGAAAACCGTCAGCGCAGAGCAGGACGATAAAGTCATCACCGATATGCTGGATAACTGGCCATTCTTCCGTTCTCGTCTATCCATGCTGGACATGGTATTCCAGAAAGCGGCCCCAAGGATCAGCGCCGAATATGACAAAGAGCTGGTCCCGGCAGACCTCCAGCACTTTGGCGAAGCCCTGCGTACGGAACTCAGTGAGTCGATTGACGTGTTACTCACATTGACCGGCCAGACTGAAATTATGCAGGATGATCCCAGTGGTAAGGAGTCCATGAATATTCGTGCCGGCTACCTTCAACCGCTGCATTACTTGCAAATTGAGCTGTTGAAACGGATCCGTCAGCAGGAAGATCAGGCCCACGCGACGTTGGAGCGGGCAATGATGGTCACCATCGCAGGTATTGCTATTGGTATGCGTAATACAGGCTAAAAACGGTCACCATCAATGCAATGAATGCACACGTTACCGCGTGAATAAGTAATAATGTACGCAAAAGTTAATACGAGAGTAACGCGGTGGCCTGGTCATTTAGCGAACATGGAAAACTGCATGCATACGTCGACGACAATATTCTGGTCGTAGAAGGCGAAGGGCCATGGAACAGCGAACAGCTGGAAAAAACCACTCGCGATGCACGCAGCACGTTAGAAGCGCTGTATGGCAAACCGTGGGGCGTGATGACCGTGATGCGCGGTGACGCTGTTTACATCCCAGAAGCGGCAGAAAGCCTGGTTAAGCTGATCCGGCGCGAAAAACACAAGGGACGGCAGTGCACCGCTATCGTATTGAAGGACTGTGCAAAGCCGGTGTTTTGTCGTCAGCATCTGTCGGCGATCTACACTGAAGCAGAGGAGAACTTCGCGTTTTTTGAAACCGAAGACGAGGCAAAAAGCTGGCTCACCGAGCATATTCATTCAGCATAAAAAACCCGTCTCAAGGACGGGTTTTTCACACATATTTGGCGAATTAGCCGTTAGCGAAATCTACGCCCATCTGAATGTCACCACGCAGACCTTCCAGCATCGATTCTTTAGCTTCCTGTTCAAAGCTGCTCAGCTTGCCGTAAGGCAGAATTTCTTCCACGCCATCTTTACCCAGACGGACAGGGTGGGCGAAGAACGTTGCGTCGTCGCTGTTGACTTCAACGTAAGTGTACTCAACCACGTTGTCACCTTTCATTGCGGCAACCAGAGACAAACAGAAACGCGCTGCCGCCTGGCCCATTGACAGGGTCGCTGATCCGCCACCCGCTTTCGCTTCAACCACTTCGGTGCCAGCGTTTTGGATACGCTTGGTTAGCGCTGCGACTTCTTCGTCAGTGAAGCTCACGCCCTCTACCTGAGACAGTAGCGGCAGGATAGTGGTACCTGAGTGACCACCTATCACCGGTACGTGCACATTTTCGGTGCTCAAACCTTTCAGTTCAGCAACGAAGGTTTCTGCACGGATCACATCCAGCGTGGTCACACCGAACAGTTTGTTCTTGTTGTACACGCCCTTCGCTTTCAGCGTTTCCGCTGCGATTGCGACAGTCGTATTGACCGGGTTGGTAATAATACCGACGCATGCGTCTGGACAGTTATCAGCGATCGCCTCGACCAGGTTCTTTACAATGCCCGCATTCACATTGAACAGGTCAGAGCGGTCCATTCCAGGCTTGCGCGGCACACCCGCCGGGATCAGGACAATATTGCAGCCTTGCAACGCTGCAGCCAGGTCATCTTTACCAAACCCTTCAACTTTTACGTCGGTAGGGATATGGCTCAGATCCACAGCTACACCAGGTACCACAGGGGCAACATCATACAGGGCCAACTCGGAACCTGCTGGTAACTGGGTTTTCAGTAACAAAGACAGGGCCTGACCAATACCACCGGCAGCACCTAAGACGGCAACTTTCATAGTTATCTCCTGTTTGGATTCAAGAACAGATTGGGGCCGAAACAGTACTGTAAAAGTGGTAAAAACTCAATCACACCATGGTCTGTAAGTGATCTAAATAGTAGATAAATTGCCTGTGAACGGACAATACGGCAGAATTGTCGGTCTGACAGCTGTGGAGGCGGTATGGCCAACCAAAAACAAGAAGAACTGATCAAGGCATTCAAAACCATTCTCAACGCGGAAAGTTATGGCTCTCAAGGCGACATTGTTGATGCCCTGAAAGAGCAGGGACATGACAATATCAGTCAGTCCAAGGTCAGCCGTATGCTGAGCAAATTTGGCGCGGTAAGAACCCGCAACGCACGGGGTGACATGGTGTACTGCCTGCCGCCAGAATTAGGCATGCCAACGGCGAAAAGTCCATTAAAGCAGCTGGTACTGGATACCGTGCATAATAATGTGATGGTGATCATTCGTACTAGCCCCGGCGCTGCACAGCTTATCGCCCGCTTACTCGATTCACTGGGAAAACAGGACGGTGTATTGGGTACGATTGCCGGTGACGATACTATCTTTATTGCACCAGCCGACATTAATGAGATAGAGGCACTACGTAAACGCGTTGAAGCACTTTTCGAAAATGTGTGAGCGTTAAATAAAACTAGTCCATCTGTCTTGAAGTAAGTTCCAGACGTAAAAAAACCGGCTCAGTGTGAGCCGGTTTTTTTTCATATCAGATAGCCTGATTAGAATCTGTAACGAACACCCAGACGGATTTCGTACAGAGACGCATCAGATACAACAGACTCAAGTCCAGGCGTGATAAATTCGTTGTACACGAACTGGCCGTTGCCGTTGATTGACGCATCGACGATTGGCTGTGTACGTGGGAAGCTTGCTTCCTCTAGTACGCCCCAGTCATCGTTCAGGAAGTTGCCGAAGTTCTCGATCACGAAGAACGCTTCACCTTTATGACCGTCCATGAAGCCTTTGAACTCCTGGCTTACGCGCAGGTCGAACTTGGTCCACCAGTCGCTGTTCTTGCTGTTACGGGCCATAATTTCGCCGCGAGCAAGCCCTTGGTCTTCGATGAACTGGTTGAATGCAGCCAGATCGAAATCTTCACCATATACGACGTTTGCATCGTTAACTTCTGGGATATATACCAGGTTGTGGCTGATGAAGCCCACAGAACTACCAAAGCCTGGGTCACCGTCAAACGCAAAGCTGTACGGACGACCCTGGTTGGCACGGCCGAAAACAGTGATGCGCGTGTCGTAACCGTCGAAGAACTCGTGAGAGTAGCTCAGACGGAACGTAAAGCGGTGTGGGATCTCGTAGTTTGACGTCGCAGCGCCTGGGTTTTCTGCATCATATACAGCTGGGCTGATATAGTTAGAAAACGCTACAGAGCTGGTCATTGGGCTAACGTCGGTTGCATCTACGTAAGCATAAGACACGGACCAGTCTACACCGTTATCCATTGACTGCTGCAGAGCAAATGACACAGTAGTCGACTCACCAGAATCGCCCTTAACATTTGTCAGCATGAAGTCCTGTGAACGACCGTTTACGCTGTCATATACAGGACGACCGTCAGGTGCACTACCTACCAATAAGCGGGTTGCATCGCTGATAATGGCTGCGTCCTGCTTCTTGCTATACAGGTAATCCATCATCAGGATCATGTCGTTGTCAAAGGTGTAAGTGGCACCCAACGCATATTTCCACTCTGACGGGATTTCGAAGTTAGGATCCTGGAAGTTGATACCACCATTACGACCCTGACCATTTGCCACGGCATCAAACAGCTCTTGTGGGATGTCGTAGATTGGACGTCCCTGACCGGTGAATGCCATGTCGAATACTGAGGTACCAGAACGGTCCTGGTTTTCCAGCTGGATCACGCCGTTGTTTGAGTAGTTGTTTGAAATCCAAACGTTCGGGTTACCACCAGAGTAAAGACCGATACCACCACGGATTTCCCAGTTCTCATCATACTGCCAGTTAACACCTAAACGAGGCTGCAGCAGATCAAGACCGTCCAGGTTTTGCTGGTTAGAGAAACCATAAAGGTCTTCTACGATTGGGTTCAAAGGAGGAACATCATCACTTGAGTACCAGTCATAACGAAGACCGAAAGTGATAGTCATGTCCTGGTCAAGCCAGTAGTACTCATCCTGCACATATAATGTGCTGATGTCGTAAGAGAAGCTTGCTGCTGCATCATTCGGGTTATTTGAACCCGCCGCGTTTTCGTAAGTAATGCGGTTAGGTGTACCCGCTTCGAAATCGTCGATTGAGCTAAAGCGATACTCACCCTGTGCTTCCTGGATGAACAGGTTGAATACGTCCAGAGACTCATGCTCGAAACCAGCAGAGATAACGTGGTCACCAGCGATATACGTACCGGTCAGCTTGAGAGTATCTGTTGAATACTTAAGCTTGTTAGCATGACGAGAATCGTCCGCTCCAAGGTAAACTGTGGCGCGTGAGCCGTTGTTAGAGGTACGAATCTGCACTTCACCGAAGTCAGTGCCGCCCAGCGGATCGACGAATGCTTCAAAATCTGACGTACCGATACGCAGTTCAGTAGAGAAGTTATCTGTCCAGTCTGAGTACAGTGAACCAACGTATGACTCCCACTCACCGCGCTGACGGTAGTAGTGGTTGGAGAATTCAAACTCGTTTGAATCGCCATCTGATTCACGAACTGTGTCACCGTCGTTGTAGTTATACACTAACGCGAAGCGGTGATTATCGCTGATGTTCCAGTCGATTTTAGCCATGATCTTTTCGTCTTCAACCGGCAGGCTGGATACGAATGGGCCTGGATCGTAGCCATACAGGTCACGGGCGATCTGCTCGATACGGTCTAACTGAGCCTGAGACACACCTAGAACAGGTACTGCGGCATTAGAATCAGCAGCGCCACGATCGAATAGCTGTGAACCTTCCAGCTTTTCGTAGCTACCGAAGAAGAACAATTTGTCTTTCAGAATTGGGAAGCCGACGTTGAAACCGTAACGGTCTTCGTCAAAGTCACCGACGTTTACGTCGTTGCCTTGCAGCTTGTCACCACGCAGTGAGTCGCTGGTGTAGTCATAGAACACACTACCTTTCAGCTCGTTGGTACCAGATTTGGTTACCGCGTTGATGGTACAGGCAGTGAAACCACCGTACTGAACGTCGAAAGGTGCCAACTCTACAGCTACCTGGCTGATTGAGTCATAAGAGAATGGGATACGAACAGTCGGATAACCGTTGCTGTTCAGACCGAAGTTATCGTTGGTACGGATACCGTCAACCGTCAGGCTGTTGAAGCGAGAGTTTGAACCCGCACACTGAACCGCATCGTTGAAACCTTCGTCGATATAAACACGAGGGTCGATGGCGATAACGTCTTTGATGTCACGGTTAATCGCTGGTGCATACTCCAGGTCTTCCAGACCGAAGTTAGCAACTGGGCCATCGGCACCGTATGCTGAGTTAACCACAGAGCCGGTTACAACGATTTTCTCAACAGCGGCCTGAGACTCAAGACCGATATTCAAGGCCAGGTTTTCACCCAGCGTCAGGTAAACATCATTGACCGTCTTGCTACCGCGAGAGTCCGTTACCACTACAGTGTAAGGACCGCCGACCGACAGACCACGCAGGTTATAACGGCCAGTGTCGTTGGCAGTGATAACACGAGTGTTGCCAGTACGAGTGTCAGTGATGGTGATTGTGGCGCCAGCTGCCAGTTCGCCGGATGAGGTAATAACCGTACCGCCGATACCCGCAGTGGTTTCCTGTGCCAGAGCTGGGCCAGATAAGCCCACAGACACAGCAACCGCAATCGCAACGCGATTGAGTTTCGCTGATTTGAACATGTTGTATTTCCTAGTAGTTGTGTGTGTATATATTCTTATTGAGAAATATTGCAGTTTTATTACTGCTATTGCTCAAGTATTGACCAAGCAATCTCTGATGTCCACTGCCAAAACATGATGAAAAAACATGCTGTGTCGCTACAGCCCGCAGCCTACCTGGTCTAACCAGTCGTCGTACTTTTTTCACATGATTTGGCGCAGCAAAAACTATACACAAGCTTCTGTTTTGCCGGCGCGTACACTACACCAAAAACGGCGAAAAATCACTAAAGAGATCATTATCTGCGCACTTTTCACCTGACTTTTAGCTCGTTAATTAGTATCTTTGCGCACAGATTTAGCCAGCTCACATATTACTCGCATGCAATCGCCACTTATTATCGCCATTTCCGGCGCATCAGGGTCAGGAAAATCACTGTTTACAGAAAACCTGCTGAACATGTTTAGCATTGAAGGAAGACCGGTACAAATCCTGCGAGAAGACCATTATTACCGGGCACAAGACCACCTGCCAATGGAGGAACGTGAGCGTAATAACTACGATCATCCCAATGCTTTTGAGCATGAATTGCTGTGTGAGCACTTGCAACAGCTCAAATCAGGACAGGCGATTGACTATCCGTTTTATTGTTTCAAAACCCATACGCGCTTGCCCCACACTGAAAAACTTGAACCAGCACCGGTCATTATTCTCGAAGGCATAATGCTGTTGGCGACTCCTGAGCTTTTACCCTTGTATGATGTGAAAATATTCATCGATACGCCGTTGGATATCTGTCTGATGCGCAGAATGATGCGTGACGTAAAAGAACGTGGCCGTTCTCTGGAATCGGTAGCAATTCAGTATGAAAGTACGGTAAAGCCCATGTATCATCAGTTCATTGAGCCAAGCCGCTTTACCGCTGATGTCATTGTTACTCAGGGCGGCGAGAACTTAATTGCACTGGATGTAATACGCTCGCATATTCAACAAGCGTTGCTTTAATCTGCTCGCAGTTAGATCACAGGAATAAAAATAATAATGATCAGTCTTCTTGGAATTGCATTTCTTCTTGGCGTTGCCTTCTTACTTTCATCTCACAAACGTCATATCAAGTGGCGAACAGTGAGTGGTGCCTTCGCTATCCAGGCCTTGTTAGGTGCTTTCGTGTTGTACTTTGAGCCCGGCATTCAAATGCTACTGGCCATGACCGAATTCGTGGCCAACATCATTGCCTATGGTAATGAAGGGATCACGTTTTTGTTCGGCCCCATTGGTGACAAGTCGCTGGCGTTTATTTTTGCCTTTAACGTACTGCCCATCATTGTGTTCTTCTCGTCACTGATCACGGTGCTTTATCACCTTGGGGTGATGTCCTGGGTCATCCGTATCATTGGTGGTTTTCTACAACTGGTGTTGCGTACCAGTCGTCCGGAATCAATGTCAGCAGCAGCAAACATATTTGTTGGCCAGACTGAAGCCCCTCTGGTGGTAAAACCTTTTATCCCGCGTATGACCAGTTCAGAGCTGTTCGCGATTATGGTAGGCGGACTGGCGTCAATTGCCGGTTCAGTGATGGCAGGCTATGCAGGATTGGGCGTCGAGCTTAAGTACCTGCTAGCAGCAAGTTTCATGGCGGCCCCTGGCGGGTTGCTGATGGCCAAACTGATGATGCCGGAGACTGAACAGGCAAAGAATGAGCTGGAAGAAGTTAAATCAGACACTGAAAGCTACGCCAATATATTTGATGCTGCCGCGCACGGCGCCACTTCGGGCATGCAGCTTGCCTTCAACGTCGGCGCTATGCTATTGGCCTTTATTGCTCTGATCGCACTGTTAAATGGCATGATCGGCTGGGTCGGCGCCCTGTTTGGATTTGAAGACGTCACCTTCCAGCTGCTGCTGGGATACGTGTTCCAGCCGCTGGCATTTTTGATTGGCGTGCCGTGGCAGGAAGCCCAGCTGGCGGGCAGCTTCATTGGTCAGAAAGTGGTGGTTAACGAATTCGTCGCCTATCTGGACTTCATGAACTACAAAGAGCAGCTATCAGCACAAACTCAGGCAACTGTGACCTTCGCCCTGTGCGGCTTTGCCAACTTTTCGTCTATTGCCATTCTGATGGGCGGCATTGGCGTTCTGGCGCCTAACCGTCGTCAGGAAATTGCTCGCCTGGGACTGAAGGCTGTTCTGGCTGCGACGCTGGCCAACCTCATGAGTGCTGCGCTGGCCGGATTTTTCGTCAGTCTTGGATAAGCTTGACCTGCATCAACCTTGACAGCAGAAAGACATAAATAATGCGGCCCGCGCTTGGCGCGATGGGTTTAGTCACTATAATGTGCCGCAAAGCTAAGTAGAGAGATTTTATGAAACTAGAAGCAGTTGATTATCTGGCGCCTGACGCTGACAAAAAGTTTGTTGAGTCACTACGGGAAACCGGGTTTGGTGTATTGAAAAATCATCCTATCAAGCAACAGCAGGTCGATGATATCTACACCAGTTGGCAAGCTTTCTTCGACAGCGAAGAAAAACATGACTTTCTGTTTAATAAAGACACACAGGACGGCTTTTTCCCGATAGAAGTGTCTGAGGTCGCCAAAGGTTTTAAAAAGAAAGATATTAAAGAATACTTCCACTATTACCCGTGGGGAAAATGTCCGACTGCACTAAAACAGCAGCTTGCTGATTATTACCAAGCCGCAACTGGCCTGGCCGCAGAACTGCTCAATTGGGTTGAAGCCCATTCACCTGCTGAGGTTGCAGCTAACTATCGTGAACCTTTGTCGCATATGATCAAAGACAGCGAGCAAACGCTGCTGCGCGTTTTACACTACCCGCCGCTGACAGGTGACGAGGAGCCAGACGCGATTCGCGCCGCGGCCCATGAGGATATCAATCTGTTGACCGTCCTGCCGGCTGCCAACGAGCCGGGTCTACAGGTAAAAGGAAAAGACGGAAACTGGCTGGATGTGCCCTGCGACTTCGGAAATTTAATCGTGAATATCGGTGACATGTTACAGGAAGCCAGCGGTGGCTGGTTCCCGTCAACGACGCACCGCGTGATCAACCCACAAGGTATGGATGTGACGCGTTCACGTATATCACTGCCTCTGTTCCTGCATCCCCGACCTGATGTGGTGCTGTCAGACCGCTATACAGCAGACAGCTATCTCAAGGAACGTCTTCGCGAACTTGGCGTGGCGTAAACGTTATATTTGCCATTTTTCGCAGCAATATCAGGCTGGCCTCGGTGGCCGCCTGATAAAACGCCGGCGGGATAGACTCAGCCGAATCTTCATCAGTGTGATACGTCCCATGCTCTGCCACACCAACGAAAAGATAGGGTATGTCGTGGCGCAAGAATGCGCCGTGATCGCTTGCCTGCCGATAATTATTACGCCGATTCACATACCCTCGTCTAACGTCCCGATGACCTTTGATAATGCAAAGCGTTCCTAGTGCTTCTGTGTCATCAATCAATTGTTCAAAGGCGGGGTGACTGCCTGCACCAGAGATATACAGCTTATATCGATGCTTGCCTTGTCCAAGCATATCCAGATTGAGATTCGCCACTATCTGGTCAAGAGACACTGGCGGCGACTCAACGAACGCTTTCGCACCATACAGGCCCTTCTCCTCGGCATCGGTGGCCAGGAAAAGCACACTGTACGGCAAAGGCTGCTGCTTGATACTTGCTGCCAGAGCCAACATCGCGGCAACGCCCGATGCGTTATCGTCGGCGCCGTTGAACACCCGTCCCCCCTGCTTGCCGAGATGGTCATAATGGGCGGTAACGACAATAAACCTGCCAGAAAAACCATCACCGGGTACCACGCCTAGCACGTTGACTCCCGATATATCACTTCCCACCTTTGGGTAGTCGAATGGATGAAAGTAGTCATCCCTGGCGACAGGTTGCAGACCTATCTCTGTGAAGCGCGCAGCGACATACTGCCTGGCCATTGCAGCGCCCCGAGTTCCGGTTCGTCGTCCCTGCATCATATCATCAGCCAGGGCGTACAGGTCGCTCATCAGAGAGTCATCATTAATTAGACCACGAGGGCTGACATCCGCGCACTGTGAGTGCGCGGACAGGCTGACTATCATCAGGATAAAAACAATCAGGTACTTGATGCAGTACCCCTGTTTAGCTGGCTGAGCAGGTCGAGTTTGCCCTGATAGCGTTCCTGATCCTGATCCGTTTTGGCACGGCGCTTAGCGATTTCAATATAGTACCGACTGCGCTCTTCATCACCCAGCGCCATAAACGCTTTGGCCATTCCAAAGTAAATTTCGTGTCTGGAACTGTCCAGTGCTAACGCACGCCTGTAGTGACGAATTGCATCTTCAACATGGCCCGTATCGAGTTCTTGTTCGCCCAAAATAAAGTGGTAAAACGGATTATCATCCCGTTTGTGATGCACACGTTCTTTTATTTGATTGGCCAGCTGCATATCTCCCGTGTATTCATACAACATAGCCAAATTTTCCCAGGCGGTGAGATTATCCTCATCGATACTGATTGCCTGCTTGTAGGCTTTTTCAGCTAATTCATAATGTTCATTTAATCGGTACAGGAACCCGAGGTTTACAAACGGTGAGTCAAAGCTGGGATCGACTTTGATCGCTTCTCTGAAGTAGGCATAGGCTTTACTGTACGAGCCATCCAACAAGGCATCTGCGCCCTTATTGTTATAAAACATAGAGATAATGGTTTTCTTGCGAGCAATCTGTTTTGGGAAGTGATTGCGTGTGGTTTGCGGGTCAAAGTCGACCACCAGCCCCGTGTTTAGCAGGCGCACCATGTTAGGCTCATCCTGCGGATAAATAACCAGGTTAATGTGCCCGTTCAACAGACTGAACCCCTCGCGACGGGTCCAGTACTCGGGGATCTTGATGTCCTGAAAACGCACCTCAAAGCCCGCCTCCCTCGCCATGGCATAGGTCATAATTGACATGGATAAGCAGTTTGCAGCGCGATTATGGAATGTATCAGTGGCGGTGGTATTGGCCGCATTTTTGTACAGCAAGTTGAATTCTGATCGGTCAAAGATACTGTCGACCAGCGCTTCCATTCGCTCGGAAGGTTCGTCAATTTCGCGGATTACATCTTTGACAAATGCTTTGGCATCATCATCCAGCGCAAATATCTGTTCTGGCGTTTCCAGACGGTACAGCACGTAGTCTTTGAACGCCTTGTCATCTAATGTGTCGTGGGGTGCAGGCTGTTGTGCATTGACTACCTCGGTAGTACTTTGACAACCACCGAGTAACAACAGGCCAATTAACCCCATCACCGGGAATACATACTTCATATCACCCCCTATGCAACTGCTTTAAGCGTAGTGCCTGGCTGCAGGACTTGCCAGGCTGCTCATCACAAAAAAATGCCTATTCAACGAATAGCAGCACCCTCTGTTTTTGACGCAAAAATGACGAATTAATTCAATCTTCATTCACCACAAACCATCACTTGAATGTCGCTAAGCCGGCAATTAATCTGAGAAAAAAACACGTGCCAACTATTATGCTCAGAATCCTATTTATACTTTCATTACTCGTTAACTCCGCTGTCGCTTCTAACTGGAGTGACCCTTCACCCTGGTTTGACATCAGAAAACAGCGTATTCAACAACTTCTTCCTGACGCCATGCAGCGTGCCGACATTGATGCATGGTTAATCCTTTGTCGTGAAAATAACAATGATCCACTTGCTGACCATATCGGCTGCGAAAATGCAGGCTCATTGGCGGTGTTTATGTTTTTCTTCGCTGACAATGGGTTTGATTCCATCGCATTCAGCCCGATAGGCGAAGCGACAGCACTGGCGGAGATGGGCATCGTTAATAATGTGATATCGGTCCCCCGCGGAGAGTCAGCGCTGGATGTCGCGAGTCAATTTATTAAATCAGCGAAATTTACACGCATCGCCGTCAATACATCATCAACAAACGCGCAGGCAGATGGCTTGACTCACTCCCAGCACATCGCGCTCGAGCAAACACTGGGGGCTTCGCTGGCGAAACGTCTCGTCAGCTCAGAAGAACTGGTGTATCAGTGGCTCGCAATTAAGCTTCCGGAAGAAGTTGAGATTATGCGCCAAGCCGCCGAACTGACTGAAAAATGGCAGCGAGAGGCATACGCTACGGTTATTCCGGGTAAAACAACGGATGCCGATGTCGCCCAGTTTTTGAAAATGAAAATGGCAGAACATGGGGTCACTGATGCCTGGGCGCCGGACCAAAACCCCAACGTGAATTCCGGTCAGGATCGCGGACATTCTCACGCGACCGACAAAGTGATCATGCCCGGTGATGTGATCCAGACCGATTTTGGCATTCGCGTCCATCATCGCTGGGTCACTGATATCCAGCGATTCGCTTATGTACTAAAACCCGGTGAGACAGACCCGCCGGAGAATATTCAACACTATTGGCAAAGTGCAGTAGAAGGCAGAAACGCTGCTTTCGCGGCGATGCGCCCCGGCGTTAGAGGTGTCGACGTTGATTCAGCACAAAGAGCCGTTATGCAGCGTACAGGCTCTGAGCATGTGATGTGGAGTACCGGGCATCCCGTCGGCTATGTGGCTCATGATACGGGGCCCAACTTAGGCGGTTCTCAAAGCCCTGAAGTGCGGCCCGCTTCGCAGCGAAAACTACGCGCGGGAATGACCTTTGCCTTTGATGGCTTTCATAGCTGGCTGCGTGATGACGGCACGTTTAAAACGATATCGGTAGAAGACATGGTTGTGATCACCGACGATGGTGCAGAATTCCTGATCCCACCTCAACAATCACTAATTCTTATCCCCTCAAGTGAATGAAGTCACTACTTTTTTGTAGTTTGTCACATTTAAAGCCGAGCACCGGCATACTTTTATGTAGCTCATAATGTGCTGAGGCAGATACTACCCGCAACATTTAAAGCCTCCCAAAATATTTACCGGCCTCTCAATATACGACAATTTTCGAAGTGAAGTAGTAAGCTCGATACTTAAAGTGAAGCCGGTGCGGGTGACCTGCTTTTACTGAACAACATAGTCATGTTGACGCTTCAGTGTAATGCGCAGAAATCATATTCGTATACGATAGTTGTTCGAGAAAAGAGGTATTAACTATCAAGGAGGCGGTGAGTTACGTGTGTTACTTCACATCTACTTAACCCATTTTAAGGAAAACAATAATTTGTCGTGCACTTGCAATTATTGAAGCATCAAGGGAATGGATATCGTCTGAGGTTTGATCGACGAATATATTCACAAACCAGGTGCATAATTCTTCTACGAGTTCTCGGAGCGACTGCAGCGCAATGCCACTTATTTTTTTACTCTTAAGTTCATCAAACGCAACGGATAGTTTCTCTATAGCATCAGACACGTCTATAAACTCAATCAGAAAACTGATTTGTTTGGAAAACTCGTTTATTAGACTCACTATCTTTTGACATTCGGCAATATCATCCAAACTCTCTACATGAAGAATGATCAATGACTGTAATTCATACAGGGTATCTTCGATGGCAGCCAAGTCATCTTTATCAATCGGTGAGTCCAGAAGGTATTCTCTTGCACTGAGCGCAGGTCTATTTAACGTTGGAACGATGTCATTTACTGCGTCATCGAAGTCAAAGAAAATGTCATCACTGCTATTTTTTGAGACGCTTGACAATGAATTGGCTTCCAACCGAGCCATCTTTTTCTTAAGCGCTTTATTTTCTTTGGTAAGGTTATTGAGTATAGCCCAAGCATGACTTAAATCCCTTTGAACTGAAAAGAATCCAATAACCTGATTGGCGTCATTTTTAAATGGCGTAATGTTCCATCGCACAGGATAAGTGGTTTTATCTTTTCTATAATTGAAAGAGACACCGGTAAAGCCTTCGCCTTTCTGGAGGCTTTTTGCCAGTTGTCGAAGCGTACGCGGATTACTTCGCGGCCCTTGAAGTATTGAAGGGGATTGTCCTAGAAGTTCATCCTCGGAAAATCCCGTTATATGACAAAACGCGGGATTAACATAAACCGTCTTGTAGAATCCCTCCGCCTTGTTGTCGGTGGCAATAACAGGCAAGAATGATTCATCGAATAGCTCTTTCGCAAATGTTACCAGTTGGCCTACGGACTCCACGCTAACAAACTCCACATTAAAACCGATGTGCGGTAAATAGTATTTGGTTACCTATATTTCAAGTCATCAAAGTCTGCTTTCTAAATGTAATATAGACTCTTACAATCGTTTCTACACAGTGACAACTGATTGGCCACACAAAATAAGTAAAAAAGCCGCGAATGGATCGCGGCTTCTCGTTTGACCGACAGTAGCGGTTACAGCGAATGTTTGAGATCGAAACGGTCCAGCTGCATCACTTTCACCCATGCATCGACGAAGTCTTCAACAAACTTCTGCTTGGATGTGTCGTAAGCATATACTTCTGCCACCGCACGCAGCTCAGAGCTTGAACCCGCAATCAGGTCTACAGGCGTAGCTGTATACTTCTGCTCACCAGTCGCGCGGTCCACTCCAACATACATACCGTCAGTGCCTGACTTCTGCCATTTGGTGGACATGTCCAGCAGGTTAACGAAGTAATCGTTGCTTAGTACGCCTGGATTTTCAGTGAATACGCCGTGCGAGTTACCATCGTAGTTGGCACCCAGCACTCGCATACCACCCAGCAGTACTACCGTTTCTGGTACAGTCAGATGCAGTTGGTCAGCACGTTCAACCAGCATCTCAATCGGAGACTCATAGCTAGTTTCCATGTTGTAGTAGTTGCGGAACGCATCAGCTGACGGCTCAAGCAGTGAGAACGAGTTAACGTCGGTCATTTCCTGCGTTGCGTCAGTACGACCTGGTACGAACGGCACGTCAACATCGAAGCCAGCGTCAGCAGCAGCTTTTTCAACCGCAGCAGCACCTGCGAGAACAATCATATCGGCCATAGAGATCTTAGTAGAGCCCATGAAACGACCGTTGAAATCTTCCTGAATTTCTTTCAGCTTCGCCGTCACTTTGCTGACCACATCAGGATTGTTTACTTCCCAACTATTCTGTGGCGCAAGCATAATACGTGCACCGTTAGCACCGCCGCGCATGTCAGAGGCACGGAAGCTTGCCGCTGCAGACCACGCAGTGTGAACCAGCTCAGTTACGCTCAGACCTGAATCCAGCACTTCTTTCTTTAGGGTGGCGACGTCATCACTGTCGACCAGCTTAAAGTCAACTTCTGGCACAGGGTCCTGCCAGATCAGCATTTCATCCGGTACATCATTACCCAAATAACGGGCGCGAGGACCCATGTCACGGTGTGTCAGCTTGTACCATGCTTTACCGAATGCAATGCGATATTCTTCCGGGTCTGCAAGGAAGCGCTCGGCAATTGCCTTGTATGCTGGGTCATATTTGAGCGCCAGGTCAGCCGTGGTCATCACTGGAGGGTTTTTCTTACCTTCTACGTGTGCATCAGGTACTGACGTGTGTAGCTCTTTGTTTTTAGGCACCCATTGAATTGCGCCAGCCGGGCTGCGGGTCTGCTCCCACTCGTTGTTGAGCAGGTTAGACAGATACAAACTAGTCCAGCGAGTAGGTGCCTGTGTCCATGCACCTTCCAATCCACTTGTTACAGTATCTTCAGAGTGACCTTTACCACACTTATTAATCCACCCCAGACCTTGCTCTTCAATTGGCGCACCACCTGGCTCTTTACCCACGCACTCACCTGGCTTGTGCGCGCCGTGCATCTTACCAAAGGTGTGACCACCGGCAATCAGCGCTACCGTTTCTTCATCACTCATCGCCATACGGCCGAAGGCTACACGAATATTTTTGGCTGAGCCGACCGGATCAGGCACGCCTTTTGGACCTTCTGGGTTGACATAAATCAGACCCATGTGTGTGGCACCGAGTGGACGCTGTAATTTACCATCGCGTGTTTCACGATCGCTGGCCAGCATTTCCACTTCCGGACCCCAATAAACCAGATCTGGCTCCCAGTCATCTGCACGACCGAATGCAAAGCCATAGGTCTTAAAGCCCATGTCCTGCATACCGATATGCGCCCCCAGCATGATCAAGTCAGACCATGACAGTGCTTCACCGTATTTTTGCTTCACTGGCCAAAGCAAACGCTTGGCTTTATCAAGGTTACCGTTATCCGGCCAGCTGTTCAGCGGGTCGAAACGGATTTGACCACCGTCACCGCCACCGCGGCCATCAAGCGTACGGTAGGTACCTGAGCTGTGCCATGCCAGACGGATCATCAATGGGCCATAGTGCCCCCAGTCAGCCGGCCACCAGTCCTGAGACGTAGTCAGTGTTTCTTTAACATCAGCGTATACCGCCTCTACATCCAGGTTCTGGAACGCTTCAGAGTAATCAAAGTCAGCGCCGTACGGGTTTGAACGCGCGTCATGATCGCGCAGCGGCGACAGATCAATTTGATCAGGCCACCAGAATTTATTCGACTTAGGTTGGAATGCTTTCGCAGTACCAGAGCCCATCGCACCAGCGGGTTTCGTCATTTCTTTTTTGTGGCCGTGGTTATCAGCAACCGCACCGAATGACGCCAATGCGACAGCAACGGCAATTGCGGGTAGGGTTTTTCTTAACATTCTATTCTCCTTGGTTACACATAATGGCAACGTCGCAAATAGGGTAGACCGAAATTTCTAATTACGCGATATTCGTTTGAATGTAAAAATCGATTGATAAAATCAAAAAAACCTATGACCACTGCATCATCTCTTTTACATCACTCAATCTGTGTATGAAAAAGTCAACAGTTACGATCAAATGATGGAGTAAGTAGTGAAGTTACCTCGCACTGGTTATGTTTTACTTTTCATAATGGCATCTCAGACGTTTTACGTTACCCTGTAGGTTTTAGGCAAGTCAGGAGCATGGTATGGCGGTAACCTACAAACGCCTCGGAAAATCAGGTGTGCTGGTCAGTAATTTGTGCCTGGGCACGATGAACTTTGGCTGGCACACCAGCAAAAAAGACAGCTTTGCGATCATGGATCGCGCGCTGGAGCTGGGCATCAATTTCTTTGATACAGCTGACGTTTACGGCTGGGAAACCTACCACGGTTACACTGAAGAAATAATTGGAGAATGGATTGCGCAGGGTGGCCAGCGCCGTGAAAATATCATTCTCGCAACCAAGGTGTATAACCCTGCTCACAAAGATAAAAATGACACCGAACCGAATCGTTCAGGCACCAATCTTAGCAGCCTGAAAATACGTCGGCATCTTGAAGCCAGTCTGAAGCGACTGCAAACCGATGTGATTGATCTTTATCAGGTCCACCATATTGACCGTCAGTGTTCATGGGAAGAAGCCTGGGATGCCTTTAATGATGTGCAGACCCAGGGTAAAGCGATTTATATTGGCACCAGTAACTTTCCGGCATGGCAGATTGCCTCTGCGTGCGAAAAAGCCAAACAGCGCCATCGACAGGGGCTAGTCAGTGAACAAAGTGTCTATAACCTGAATAATCGCCATGTTGAACTTGAGGTGCTGCCAGCCTGTGAAAACTATGGTCTTGGCTTTATTCCATACAGCCCTGTGGCCGGGGGATTACTGGCTGGGGCTCTGGAGAAAGAAAAACAGGGACGACGCGGTGGAGAATGGTTAAAAGACGCAGTAATCGAAGAAAGGCAGCGCATTGCCGACTATGAAGATCTGTGTCGCGAAATCGGCGCAGACCCTGCCATTGTCGCCATGGCGTGGTTATTCCACAACCCTATTGTCACTGCGCCTATCATTGGTCCAAGAACCATGAAGCATTTAGAAGACGCCGTCGCAGCGACCGAATTAAGGTTGGATGAGGAAGCATTGGCAAGGCTCGACAAACTGTTCCCTGGTCCTGGCGGCCCTGCACCGGAGGCGTACGCCTGGTAATAAGCCGATGTAAGGCATACCCTATAAAAAATCCGATGCCCTTACGGTGCATCGGATTTTTTTATCAGCATCGAGCTGTACTTATTATTCGTCGTCCTCAGACAGGGTCATCAGCGTCGTGTTACCGCCTGACGCAGTAGTATCGATACTGACGGTTTTTTCCACCATCAAACGTGTAATAAGCGTATCCGGATACTCGGCAGCAATCACAGGTAGAATAGGGCCGTCGCGCTCAGCCAGCTGCTGACAGAAGTAACCAAGACGAGCACAGTTACTGTCTACCACCGTACCGGATACGCCGTCGTGGTGTAACAGGGCGTTGAGTTTGTCATGTTTGACCACCTGCAACACGCCTTCTGCCACGCCGCACTGGATCAGCTTTTCTTCGATAGCCTTGGCTTCTTCGAAGAACTTGTCTGATACCGCGCTAATAACCGTATTACCTACAGCCATGGACGATACGATCGCCATCAACCAATAACTAAACGTGGTGTCCTGGTCTGCGTAACACACGACGATGCCGCGCGGCTCGTGATACAGGAGGTTCGATTCACCCGTTGGACCAGGCAGTACGGTAACCTTTCTCAACATCTTCTCAATGCGGTTTAGCTGGGCGCGTGAATCAGCCAGCGATTTGGACAAGTCATCCGCCAGTTCATCGACAATCTCAACGGTGGCAATTTTTGCCAGCAGCTGTCGCATTAATGACACACGGTCATTGAGCGCAGTCGTGCGCCAGATTCGAGTGACTCGCTGTGACTTATCCATGATTTCGTCAATATGCGACTGCGCCATATCCATCTCGACCATGTCGATGTTGGATTTGGTCTGATAGCCAATCTCATCCTCGTCAGGCGTGTGCTTCTCTTTCAATAAGCGGCTTAAGTAGTTTGGTCCACCTGCTTTTGGCCCTGTGCCGGACAATCCACGTCCACCAAAGGGCTGCACACCCACGATAGCGCCAATCATGTTGCGGTTGACGTAGATGTTACCGGCATTGATGCGGCGCGACAGATCTTCTGCGCGATCTTCAATGCGGGTATGAATGCCGGCCGTCAGTCCGTACCCGGTATTGTTAATTTGTTCCACTACATCATCTAGCTCAGAGGCTTTAAAGCGGATCACGTGTACAACCGGACCAAACACTTCTTTTTCGAGCACATCGAGGCTTTCAATCTCATACAGACGTGGTGCAAACAGATTATGTTTGTCGTTCGGCATGCTTGAATATTGGCACTCATACAGCAGCTTACCTTTGTCCTTAAGAAATTCGACGTGAGCGTTCAATGTATCCAGTGCTTTTTTATCGATGACCGGACCAACATCTGTGGACAAGTATTGCGGGTCACCAACGCTTAACTCGTGCATGGCGCCTGTGACCATCTCAATGACGTCGTCAGCAATGTCTTCCTGCAGGAACAATACACGCAGGGCGGAACAGCGCTGGCCTGCACTCTGGAAACCAGACCGGATAACATCGTCACATACCTGCTCAGGCAAAGCAGTGGAATCGACGATCATACAGTTTTGCCCGCCCGTCTCGGCAATCAGTGGCACCTGCTGTCCACCGCGCTTTGCCAGCAATCGGGAAATCAAGGTTCCCGTCGCGGTTGAGCCGGTAAACATTACCGCCTGGATACGCTCATCGGTAACCACATGTTCGCCCACTTCTTTACCGGGTGACAGAATCAGCTGCACCACATTCTCTGGCATACCCACAGCCTTCATTAACGTCAGTGCACGCATAGCGATCAAACTGGTTTGTTCGGCCGGTTTAGCAACAACGGTATTACCCGTTACTGCGGCTGCCACCACCTGTCCGAGGAATATAGCCAGCGGGAAGTTCCATGGACTGATACACAGCACAACGCCGCGAGGTTCCAGCCGCTGGTCCTGCGTGACTTCTTCCGCACGCGCCGCATAATAACGGCAAAAATCAACCGCTTCGCGCACTTCATCAACACTGTCCGCCGTCAGCTTGCCCGCTTCTTTAATACACAGCGCAATAAGCTCATCACGGTGCCTTTCCAGAATATCTGCAACACGTCGAAGGAAATTAGCGCGTTCCGTCACGGGTAGTGTTGACCACTCTGCAAACGCTTTTTCAGCATTATCGACGATGGTACGCATCTGTTCGGGGGTATGATATTCCAGCTCCCCTACCACTTCGTCATGATTAGCCGGGTTGCGCACATACACTTTGCCATCTTCGGTTTTATCCAGCGTCCTGACATTGTCTTTTGCCCAGTTATCAAGGCTCTCTTTGAGTGGCAGCAGCTGATTAATATCGGTTACATCCAACCCTTTCGAGTTAGCACGCTCGTCACCATAAATGTCTTTAGGCAAGGTAATGTTGGTATTGCGTTTGATACGCAGCTCTTGCAGTTTTTCTACCGGATCGGGTAGCAATTCTTCAACAGGTTTGTTGTCATCAACAATAGCGTTAACAAACGACGAGTTCGCGCCATTTTCAAGCAGTCGGCGCACCAGGTAAGCAAGCAGATCTTCGTGTTGTCCCACCGGCGCATACACGCGGCATTGCACGCCTTCTTCTTCGACAACCTGGTCGTACAGTGACTCACCCATGCCGTGCAAGCGCTGGAACTCAAAACTGTCCTTATCACCATTGGCCATTTCCAGAATGTTGGCAACGGTGTAGGCATTATGCGTAGCAAACTGCGGGAAAATCACATCCCTTGCTGCCATCAGCTTTATTGCACAAGCTTTGTAGCAGACATCAGTCGTGGCTTTGCGCGTGAAAACCGGAAAATCGTCCAGGCCGTCTACTTGAGTATCTTTAATTTCACTGTCCCAGTATGCGCCTTTTACCAAGCGCACCATCAATTTACGGCCTACGCGACGCGCCAGTGCTTCAAGCCAGTCGATCAGGAAAATCGCACGCTTTTGATAGGCTTGAACGGCCAGACCAAAGCCTTCCCAACCGGCCAAATCTTCATCGGCATATACGGTTTCGATGACATCAAGAGAAATGTCGAGACGGTTTGCTTCTTCGGCGTCAACAGTGAAGCCAATATCGTACTCTTTGGCCGCCAGTGCTAATTCTTTCAGGCGTGGTACCAGCTCATTCATCACCCGATCACGATGGGTAAATTCAAAACGAGGATGAATGGCAGACAGCTTTACAGAGATACCTGCACTTTTAACCGGACCTTTGCCTTTTGCCGCTTTGCCTAATGCATGTATCGCCGTCATATACGCATTGAAATAGCGATCGGCATCCTGCATTGTACGCGCGCCCTCGCCGAGCATGTCATAGCTGTAAACATACCCTTTTGTCTCTGTATCTTTTGCTCGCTCTATCGCTTCATCGATGGTGGTGCCCATCACAAACTGCTTGCCCATTATTTTCATGGCGTAATGGACAGACGAACGGATAACCGGCTCACCAAGGCGACCAATGGTGCGCTTCAAGATACCAAAATGTTCTTCTTTACTGCGATCGGAATAGTTGACCACTTTACCGGTCAGTAGCAGGCCCCAGCTTGAGGCATTGACGAACAACGAATCACTCTGACCGAGGTGATGGCTCCACTCGCCCTTGGTCAGCTTATCTCTGATCAGCGCATCCTGAGTCGCTTTGTCTGGCACACGGAGCAGGGCTTCGGCCAGACACATCAGTACTACCCCTTCTTCTGAGGAGAGAGAGTACTCGTTCAGCAGAGCATCAACGCCGCCTTTTCCTTCTTCCAATTCACGAATTTTTAATACCATCCGACGTGCGCGGTCCCAGGCCCGCGAACGCGCTGAGTAGCCTACTTCGGCGAGAGGCAGGATATGCTCGATGACCTGCTCTTCTTCAATACGGTAAAAATCGCGAATTTGCTGGCGCAGTGCGCAGGTTGTTGAAAGATCGGTGTTGACTAGCATTGACTCTCCAACTGAAAAAAGTGCTTGTAACGACAAGCAAACCATATATCGACAACAGCCAAGCCTTGCGGCAAGACTGGATCCATATAATTCAAACCAGTGTGTTCATTCTGAACCAAGATTAATAGTGCCAGGCTCATACACACAACAGACACGATCTGTATCATTCCTGTACAGATGGTTCAACCGAAGTCGGACAATCGAAACCTGAGAAGTGTTTTCTATTGTTAACGTTGGCGGCGCGGAAAATACATGAGTGTTTGTGAAAATTCAATCACTGTGAGTGGGGTTTTGAGTCGTTATCTAAAACTCAGATAAAAGTGCTCATTAGTGCGTAAGAAAGGGAGCATAAACGCTCCCTTATAAGAATTAGGCCACGAGCTTATTTTGCGAAGCGGCGAGCCCCGAGTCCTATTAACCCCAGCGCCAAGATTGCAAGTGAAGATGGCTCAGGCACGCGAACAGTTAGATTATCAAGCGCTCCATAATTAAGTCCGGAGTCGGATTTCCCGATGAATCGTAACTGAGTTTCGGTGAGTACTGATGGGTCGTATACGACACTTAACGTGTAGCTGCCTGACACATTCCTTAGGATTCTCCCATCATCGATATTTTGCCAGTCAACGCCATCAAAATACTGAACATCAAACCAACGGGTATTCCAACGATCCCTGTTGCCAACAGTTGCATAATCGAAATCGATAAATAATGTATCAGTCCAACCTATAAGTGCGAACGTTAGCGTTTCAATGATCCCAGGATTACTCCCTATTCCTATGTGAAGTGCCGTTGAGCCGTTTAACGGATCATCAGAGAGAAGCGTATTCCCAGAGAAAGACCATCCTCGGTCTTCCAGTACTGACTGCTCAGTATCAAAGTCTTCCGTAAAAATAAGTGTTGAATGAGCAGAATGGCTCATAACTATGCAAAATAAAAATGTCACTATCCACGAGGGATGCGTTTTCAGTAACTTCATTACTACCTCTACTACAAAAGTTTACTCAAAATTATTTTTATTATTTTTTAAACGCATTCTGCGGTGAGGAATAAGCAAAAAATAAACCAGTTTTATTTTTTTCAAGGCGCTCAGAGAGTTATTAGACTTTAGTCTAAGTGACTCCAACGAAACTGTAAAAAAAGCCGACACCAGAGTGACTATTTTTCAAGCAATAAAGAGAGTTAGATTACTTCGTATTGAGTTTAAAAGAATGAGCTTTATGCTCACTCAAGCCTCAACTATATGAACGGTAAAGACCTTGTGTTTGAAAAGGCGCGAACAGATAGCGTTAATTAGCAATCCGTCCCTGGTGGACTATACCAGGCTGACCTTCCTGGTCAGCCGCTCGTTCCAATCCGAGTGAGGTTAACTCACTCGGATTCTTCTTCGAAGACCGGAGCCTCACCCTATGGGCGGGACCGCCTCGGACGCATAAAAGAAAAGGCCTCGTCGATGACGAGGCGCAAATAGATAGCGTTAATTAGCAATCCGTCCCTGGTGGGTCATACCAGGCTGACCTTCCTGGTCAGCCGTTCGTTCCTATCCGAGTGAGGTTAACTCACTCGGATTCTTCTTCGAAGACCGGAGCCTCACCCCATGGGCGGTACCCGCCTCGGACGCATAAAAGAAAAGGCCTCGTCGTTGACGAGGCCTTTTCTTTTGTATGGTGCCCAGGGGCGGACTTGAACCGCCACGCCCTTTCGAGCACTAGCACCTGAAGCTAGCGTGTCTACCAATTTCACCACCTGGGCAGAATTCTTTCAGCGCCACTCTGTGACTAGCTGCTATTCTGTGCAAATCAAGCGCTGCTTGACTTGGGACGCGAAAGATACGTGTTGTCCGGGCGCTTGTCAATACATTATAGCGGGGTCTAATTAAGTTTTTTTGCAGTTGCTTAACTATTCAGCTGATGCACGTTAATAGCGCCGCTGTGCATCAGATCGGCGAGGGTTATTTGTCCCTTTGCATCAAGTTGATAAAGTTGAGCAAACAGCAGCTCCAGCGTAGCGACGGCATCGTCCAGCGCGTTGTGAGCGGGCGCCAGTGGCAAATCATGTCGCTGTCTGCACACTGTCAAAGTGGCGCTGTTGGGCGGCATCATCTGATGCTGCTTTTGCAACTGGTATACCGCCAGTTTTAACGTATCTATGGTCACGACAGGCGGCATTGTCAGACCAAATTGTCTGATAAGTCGGAACAACACCCCCATGTCCAACGTCACGTTATGTAACACCCATACATGGTTATGAGCCTCCTGTATTAGCATTTGTAATGCGTCCTTAACGTCTTCTCCAAGCGCAATGGTCTCGGCGGTCAGACCATGAATAACCGGACTTTGGTTCAGGCTTTCAGTGGTGCAAATAACAGAATAATGACAACTGGCTAGATCGAGGCAGTTGCCCTGCCCCTTTACCCAGCCAATTGAGGTAATGTTTGATGTACTGATGTCCAGAGAAGTGAGTTCCAGATCAATACCAATGAGCGGGAGCTCTTTTATTTTTATGTCCTGCCATTGTACAGGAATGGCCGAAGCCGGATTGAGCCATTGCTGAATTCGTGACAGTAGACTCAATTTACTCCCCCACTGAACTTCATCACTGCCGCCTGCTGCGCTCTTTCAATAGCTTTGAATGCCGCTTTTAACTGGTGTTTTTCGATCGATGACAGATCACTGACGCGCACATAATTATCGGTTACGCTATTTTGCAACTGATGTCGCCAGCGCAGTCGGTTTAGAAACAACCAGATGTCGCGCAGATTGTCAGCATCACGAGGACTTAACCCTGCATTCTCGGGCAGGTTAGCAAGACGGGCCAGCGTTGCGGGCATTTTTAATTCGTTCGCCAGGGCATATAAACGCACAAGGTTATTAATTATCGCCACCGCCTGCTTCTTAATATCAATACTATCTTGTACATCACGGCCTTTGGCATATACAAACTTCTGAAACATGGAGAGCGGAACACTGGCTTCATTGGCATGGCGGGCCAAAGCAGCGAGAAACATGTTCTGTTTTAGCAGCGGTGCACGGGCTGACTGCATTCGATTAAACAGCGACATATCACCCGCAACCGCGCGCGCATCGAGGAAGATATTAAAGTGCATAATGGCTTCTTTGGTAGGCTGTCTGACCCAGCGCTTTGCTTCTGCGATAGCGTCATCAATGCTCAGGCGCAAATCCGGATTGGACGCCATAATGTTGCCGTCACAAAGCTTGATGCCACATTTTCCGAGGCCCTGACAAACATATTCGGACATCTGCCTGAAGTACTCAGCCTGTTGCTCATCTGGTTTATCAGCCAACAGCAACGCATTGTCCTGATCAGAGCCCATGGTCTGGTCTTCTCTGGCCTGTGAACCGTACACTATCCAGCAATACGACATTGGCGCACTGCCATGCTGTTGCTGAAAAAATGTGATCAGTCTGCGGGTCATTATATCCGTAGCCTGCGACAGCACTTTGCCAGCAATATCGAAATCTCCAAGTCGCTTGGCATGGGTGGCAAGATAATGAGGCATTTGCCACGAACAGCGGGTAAGTTCGTACAGGTTTTGTGCTTTCGATAGCTCGCCAATAATAAATAGCACATTGCTTTTCTGGTGACGCACAATGTCAGAGGCCGTTATCATGCCTAGCGGACGTCGGGACATCTCATCAATGACGGGAAGGTGATGTATGTTGCGTTCACTCATAATGGATAACGCATTAAACATGGTGCGATTATGTCGTATGCGGGCAGGGTCGCGAGTCATGATAGTACTGACTGGCTTGCCCATATCCGCTCCAAGTGCAACCACGCGATTACGCAAATCTCTGTCAGTGACAATGCCCACCAGCTCGCCCTTTTCGGTGATAAGGAGGGATGAAACACCTCGCTCAGACATGACAGAGGCTGCCTGTTGAATTGTGACGTTGTGCTCGGCCGATACCGCATCCCCGCTTATGACTTCAGCCAGCGGTTTGTATAACCACATTGAATTGGAATCTGATACCGCCTGATTTTGCAATTCCTCTTCTCTGGCCCCTTTGAAAAACTGGCTAAAACTGGCGGAATGCTTGATTAATGTCGTGAAAGTTTCACCGTCGATACAGTACACCAGCCCCGGGCTGTCTACGCTTAATTCGATGGGGTAATCGATGCGGTCCAATAGGCCACTGAAACCAAAGTAGTCGCCCTCGCTTACATGTCGCTGTGCCCCATCAGAGTCTTTCACTGAATATTGGCCGCTATGGATTAAAAACAATCTTCCCTGCTGTTCAGCCAACAATTCCTGTTTATTTTCCTCAGTTAAATAAATCACCCGCGTGTGCTGCGCCGCACTAATACGGTGTTTTTCATCCACACCATCAAACGGCGCTGAACTTCGCAGGAACTCCAGGGCTTGTTGTGGGGCTACAGCATTCATGCGGGGTGATCTCCTTTACTTCGCCTTAACCGAAAAGCCCGGCAAACGCCGGGCCTTGACATCTTACAGTTTGCATCCCTAGTGGGCAGACGCTTCGCCAGCACCTTTAGGATAGCGGATATCTTCTACCAGCTGCTGGATTTCTTCTGGTGCCTCTCCGGTAGCGCGATATACCACGTACGCAACACCAAAGTTAACCAACATACCCAGCGTACCAATCCCTTCTGGCGAGATCCCAAACCACCAGTTGGCGGGCACATTCGCGGCAGGATTGACGAACTTGAAGTAAATGATATACGCGGCAGTAAAGGCGATACCTGAGACCATACCGGCTATTGCACCCTGCTTGTTCATCTTCTTCATAAAGATACCCATAATAATGGCCGGGAAGAAGGAGGACGCTGCCAGACCGAAGGCGAATGCCACTACCTGCGCGACAAATCCGGGCGGGTTAATACCGAAGTAGCCTGCGATACCAATCGCAACTGCTGCGGCCAATCGCGCATAAAACAGCTCCTGCTTATCGGTAATATTGGGCGCCAGATTTCGTTTCAACAGGTCGTGAGAGACTGATGTTGATATGACCAGTAACAGACCCGCTGAGGTTGATAGCGCCGCGGCAACACCACCGGCCGCTACCAGGGCAATCACCCAGGCTGGCAGGTTAGCAATCTCAGGGTTAGCCAGTACCATGATGTCACGGTCAACTTTCATCTCATTGCGCTCATCACCCGAGTAGAACATCTTGCCGTCACCGTTTTTGTCATCCCAGCTGATCAATCCGGTTTTCTCCCAGTTTTTGATCCAGGTGGGGGCTGATGCATATGGAGTGCCCTGCTGCTCAACGCCGTTGATGGTTTCAATCATATTGACCCGGGCAAATGCAGCCAGCGAAGGCGCAGTAGTGTACAGACCAGCAATAAAGATCAACGCCCAGCCAGCACTCTTACGCGCATCGCGTACTTTTGGCACCGTAAAGAAACGCACGATTACGTGAGGCAAACCAGCTGTTCCCACCATTAACGCGGCGGTAATAAAGAACACGTCAATCATGCTCTTACTGCCGTTGGTGTACTCATTAAACCCGAGTTCCACCGATAGCCCGTCGAGTTTCTCTAACAAGTACATCCCCGATCCGTCGGCGAGCGTGGCGCCAAAGCCTGTCTGTGGCAGCACGTGACCTGTTACCATAATGGAAATAAATACAGCAGGGACGATATACGCAAAGATCAATACACAGTACTGCGCAACCTGCGTGTAAGTGATCCCTTTCATGCCACCCAATACCGTATAGAAGAACACGATAGCCATACCAATCACGACGCCAGTGACGATATCCACTTCAAGGAAGCGGCTGAAAACCACACCAACACCACGCATCTGACCCGCCACATAGGTGAAGCACACGAATATGGCACATACAACAGCCACGGTACGGGCCGTCTGTGAGTAATAACGATCACCGATAAAATCAGGTACGGTGAATTTACCGAACTTACGCAGGTAAGGTGCCAAACACAGCGCAAGTAGTACGTAACCACCTGTCCAGCCCATCAGATACACTGCACCGTCGTAGCCCATAAACGAGATAAGACCGGCCATAGAAATGAAAGAAGCTGCAGACATCCAGTCGGCTGCGGTGGCCATACCGTTGGCAATCGGATTTACTCCACCACCGGCGACATAGAAGTCGTTAGTCGAGCCAGCACGCGCCCATACCGCGATACCGATGTAGAGAAGAAATGTCGCGCCGACGACCAGGAATGTCATCATTTGTAAGTCCATGTGATTACTCCTCGTCTACGCCGTATTTTTTATCCAGTGCATTCATCTTTGCCATGTAGACAAAAATCAGCACCACGAATACATATATGGAGCCCTGCTGAGCGAACCAGAATCCGAGCTTGAAGCCGAAAAATTGAATTGAATTCAACACGTCGACCAGCAGGATCCCTGCGCCAAAGGACACGGCAAACCATACCGCCAATAGGGTCAGCACCAGCGAGATGTTCTCTCGCCAATACGCAACCTTGTCTTCCTCGTTCTTAAATGCCATCTTTCGTTCCTCGTTCAGGTATCTGTGATGTAACGTTTTTTACATTTCCCTAACGCCGGCATTTTGCCCCTTTAGCAGACCAGCGATATGCAACGTGATGTAGTAAAAATTTCCCAAAATCGCCGCATAATCAGGGAGGTTGGATATACTGTAGACGTGCACGGTATAACTAGGAATGAGACCATGGTCGTACATCCCTACGACCTTGGTCTGACTGTGATAGAGTCGAGGTTGTAAACAAGTTGTTAGGATTTAACATGGCGTTCGGCTGGGTCTTTTTAGCCCTTCTCTATCTGTTTGGTTTGTTTTGGATTGCTCGCTGGGGAGATAAAAACTCGCACTCAGCGCGCTGGCTGACCAGTCACCCAGCCATTTATTCACTGGCACTGGCGATCTACTGTACAGCCTGGACATTTTTTGGTGCGGTAGGGTCATCCGTGCAAGACCCTTGGGGCTACCTGCCCATTCTGCTGGGGCCTGCCATTATCTACCTATTTGGCTATCGCTTTTTATACAAACTACTGCTGGTCAGTAAAAAGCAGCACATCAATACTATTGCCGATTTTATCGCTTCGCGTTATGGCAAGCGCCAGGCTGTTGCACTGCTGGTGACGCTTATCGCGCTGCTTGCAACCGTGCCCTATATCGCGCTGCAGCTGAAAGCCATTGGTTCGGCATTTCAACTGGTTTCAGAACAGGCCCACGGCGACCTTATTGTTGTGCTGGCAACCCTTTTTATTGCCATTTTCGCGATCTATTTCGGCACGCAGCAAACCGATGTCACCCAGTATCGACGCGGGTTGATGCTGGCCATTGCGTTCGAATCGACGGTGAAACTCTGTGCGCTGGTATTAGTTGCCGCCGTGGCATTTTTTACCTGGCACAGCATGAATGACCAGCCGATCATGGCCACCTACACGACGCCCGAGGCCATATCTACTTTGCAGACAGTGCCTTTCTGGGCGCAGACCTTGATGGCAGGACTTGCGGTAATCTGCCTGCCACGTCAGTTTCATGTTGGGTTTGTTGACAACGTCAACCCAGAGCACTTAAAAACAGCTCGCTGGCTCTTTCCCCTGTACTTGTTCATCACAGCATCAGTGATCCCGATTATTGCCGTGGTTGGGTCGGGCTTATTCGCCGGCACATCGATAGAGCCAGATAACTATGTCCTCAGTGTCGCCATTTTCTCAGAGTCGGCATTGCTGAAAATGCTGGTATTTCTCGGTGGTCTATCGGCGGCGACCGCCATGATCATCGTTGCCACACTGACCCTAAGTACAATGCTCACCAACGACGTGGTGTTGCCTAAGTTGCTGGCACTCAAACAGCATGAACATAAGACAGCAAGCTACACCAGAAAAATTCTGATCATCCGGCGGGTGATTATCGGCCTGATACTTATGCTCGCTCTGTTGTATCAGCACCAGATGGCGAATAGCCGGACGTTGGCATCGATAGGCCTGATCGCGTTTTCTTTGGTTATTCAACTGATCCCCGCTATCGTCGGCGGGCTTTACTGGAAATGTGGCCATGCCCACGGCGTGTATGCGGGGTTATTGGTAGGCTTGATAAGCTGGGTGTTGTTTTCGATTCTGCCCATGCTCGGCGAGGGCGTGACCTTGCAGGCCCAGACCGATATTCTGACGCAGGGTGCCATCATCAGTCTTGTCGCTAATGCGGTAGCGTACATAGTATTTTCCTTATGGGCACAGGCCCGATTGATAGACAGGATCCAGGCCGAAGCCTTCGTTTATCCTGCCGAAACCCGCAGCAACGCCATTAAAAAGCACAATGAGAGTGTCACAGTGGGCGACCTGTTGACCCTGCTTACGACCTTTATGGGCAGCAGTCGCTGTGAACAAATCATCGAAGAGTTTGAACTTCGTACAGATAAAAAGCTGCAGGATAACGAACATCCTGACCAACAATTTCTGGCATTCTGTGAACGTGCATTAGGCGGTGTTATCGGTGCGTCCAGTGCTAAAGCGCTGATTGATAGCGTGATCCGCGGCAAAAAATTAGATTTTGCCGAGGTGATCAACTTTTTCGACGACACCACACAGGCCATGCAGTTCAACATGACCGCGCTGTTAACCTCGCTGGAAAATATCGATCAGGGGATCAGTGTGATCGATAAAAACCTCAAGCTGGTCGCCTGGAACAAACGTTACGCATCGCTTTTCAATTATCCGCCAGAACTGTTGCAGGTAGGCACACCGATAGAAAAACTGGTGCGCTACAATGCTGCTCGGGGAGAGTGTGGGCCCGGTGAGCTTGAAGAAATTGTACAAAAGCGACTAGATCACCTGCAAAAAAGCAACCCGCATCGTTTTACTCGTCAGCGCAGTGACGGCAAGGTGATTGAGATGACGGGTAACCCTTTACCGGGCGGTGGATTCGTCACTACGTTTAATGACATTACCGGCCATATAGAAATCCAGCAGGCACTGGAAGAATCCAACATTGACCTTGAACACCGAATCAAAAAACGTACCGAAGAAGTGCACTCCATCAACGCTGAGCTGCGTTTAGAAATTGAACGACGGGCCGAGGCAGAAAAAGAGCTGATAAGAGCTCGGCAAGCTGCTGAAGAAGCCAATGCCAGTAAGACACGGTTTTTAGCTTTGGCAAGCCATGACATATTGCAACCTCTCAATGCGGCCAAACTCTATACCACGGCGCTTCAAGAAGCCGAGTTGAGTGACAACAACAAACAGATCCTGCGTAAACTTAACGACAGCGTGTCATCGACGGAAGCGCTGATTGCCACCTTGCTTGATATCTCCCGGCTCGACCAGGGAGAGATGCGTCCCAATATCGAATCGCTCGACCTGAGTGCCGTGCTTGGCCCGCTTATTGATGAATTCAGCATGCAGGCACAGGACAAAGGGTTGCAACTCAACGCTCGGTTACGCCACTACTGGATCAAAGCGGACAGAACCTTTGTGTACCGCATCGTACAAAACCTGCTGTCAAATGCACTGAAGTACACGGCAGAAGGAAAAATTCTGCTGACCGCGCGCAAAGTGAATGAGACGATCATCGTTCAGGTTCGCGATACTGGTATTGGCATTGCTCCGGAACAACAAAAAAAGGTATTTGCCGACTTTTATCGCGCTGAACAAGGTATGGCTCATGGTGTCGGGCTGGGGCTAGGGGTCGTTACCAGACTTGCTGGTCAACTGGGGTGCAAAGTGGAAGTGGACTCTGTTCCCGGCAGAGGCAGCTGCTTTTCTGTTTCATTACCGGCGTGTCCAGCGGGGCTAAGTGCCGCACCGCAGAAGCGTAAAAGTGATGCAGCATTTGATGGCCTTCGTGCCCTTTGTGTCGACGATCAGCGGGAAAATCTGGATGCCATGCAAACCTTACTGGAAAAATGGCACATTGATGTGACTGTCACTGACAACTGGGATGAGGCCCTGTCGCTCGCAGCTTCAAGCGATCCACAGGTGTTGTTGATAGATTATCAGCTAAGTGAACAGCATAACGGTCTAGACCTGATTGACACGATTCGAAAACGGCTGGATAGCGGGATTCCAGCGGCACTGGTCACTGCCAACCGCGAAGAAGAACTGATAGAAAAATGTAAAGCACAATCTGTGAACTACCTGAATAAGCCGGTAAAACCCGCAAAGCTGAGGGCATTGTTGCAAAGTATGACGCGACAGGTGAAGAAGTTGCCGACGAAATAGATGCCCGCCCAAGAGCACCGCGGGCATGACAACGCCCCTTTTCGTTGTACCCGCCAACTCTTTCATCTTACCCGCGAAGGCGGGTATCTAATTGAATCATTTGTTGAAAGATGCCCGCCCAAGAGCATTGCGGGCATGACGACGCCCATTTCTGTCGTGCCCGCGAAGGCGGGTATCTAATCGACTCATTTGTTGAAAGATGCCCGCCTAGGAGCGCCGCGGGCATGACAGATCCTCGCAAATACGGGCATGACGGGTTAGGTAGCAGGCGGTGGTCAGCTCGCTTCAGGCGGCTCTAGCTGCAGTTGAGACGCGATCAATACCGCCTGGGTACGATTGTTGATCCCCAGCTTTCTGAAAATCGCAGTAACGTGGGCTTTTACTGTCGCCTCTGCAATATCCAGATTGTATCCAATTTGTTTATTCAGCAAACCATCGCGCATGTAACAAAGAACTTTGTATTGTGATGGTGTTAGGCTGGCAACTTGATCGGCCAGCTCAGAAAAGGCATCGTCAACCTCTTCAATTTTGTCTGACAGCCCCTCGGGCAGCCAAACATCACCGTCCATTATCGCATTAATGGCTTTGGCGATATCATCTGCGCCTGTGGTTTTAGGAATAAACCCTAATGCACCTACACCAACGATTTTGGAAATGATAGTAGGATCTTCGGTGCCGGACACCACCGCCACAGGCACATCAGGATACAGCTTGCGAATATGCAACAAACCAAACAGGTCATTGCTGCCCGGCATATGTAAATCCAGCAGAAGCAAGTCGACATCGTGCTTTTCAAGCTGGGAAACGGTCTGATTCAGATCGCCCGCCTCAAGCAAAGTAAGATCGGGCAAGGAGAGCGACAACGCGCCTCGTAATGCATCACGATATAGAGGATGATCGTCAGCAATCAGCAGCGTTGTCATTTATTCTCCGTATTTATTTATTCAAACGCTCCTCGATGAGTGTATCAACGACGGAAGGATCTGCCAACGTTGAGGTATCGCCTAACTGCTGATGTTCATTGGCCGCGATTTTACGCAAGATGCGACGCATAATTTTCCCTGAGCGTGTTTTGGGTAATCCCTTGGTCCACTGGATCAGATCGGGGGTAGCAATCGGACTAAGCTCCTTTCGCACCCAGGCTTTCAGCTCCGCGGTTAGACTACCGTCCGCGACTACGCCTTCATTGGCAGTCACATAGACATAAATCCCCTGACCTTTGATATCGTGTGGATACCCGACCACTGCTGCCTCCGCTACCAACTCATGAGCGACCAGAGCAGACTCGATTTCTGCCGTGCCAAGGCGATGGCCAGAGACATTCAATACGTCATCAACCCGTCCCGTTATCCAGTAATAGCCATCTTCATCGCGACGGGCACCGTCACCGGTAAAATACACGCCGTTATAGGCACTGAAATACGTGTCAATAAAGCGGTTGTGATCGCCATATACTGTGCGCGCCTGACTCGGCCAGCTGTCCTTGATCACCAGGTTTCCTTCTGTAGCCCCCTGCAGTTCGTTACCATCAGCGTCAAATAGTGCAGGCTGTACGCCAAAGAAAGGGCGTGTGGCTGAGCCCGGTTTCAGCGTTGTACAACCCGGCAGTGGCGTGATCATTACCCCACCGGTTTCAGTCTGCCACCAGGTATCGGCAATCGGGCAGACATTGGTGCCAAACTCACGGTGATACCATTCCCATGCCTCTGGATTGATTGGCTCACCCACAGAGCCGAGCACATTCAATGACGATACATCGCAGCCCGATACCGGCTCTGAGCCGTGTGCCATTAACGCCCGAATAGCAGTAGGCGCGGTGTATAAAATATTGACCTTATATTTTTCGACAATTTGTGCCATGCGTTTGATGGAAGGGTAAATAGGAACGCCTTCGAAAAACACCTGGGTTGCACCATTGGCCAGTGGCCCATATGCCATATAGCTATGCCCGGTGATCCAGCCAACGTCTGCTGAACACCAGTAAATATCGCCATCCTGGTAATCAAACACATATTTAAAGGTCATCGCCGTATACAACAGGTACCCACCTGTTGTATGCACCACGCCTTTTGGCGCGCCGGTCGACCCCGATGTGTATAAGATAAAAAGCGGGTCTTCGGCGTTCATGATTTCAGGCTCACACTGGCCAGAACAATCTTCGATAAGCTCGTCCCACCACACATCAACGTCGTTGTTAAACTCAACATCGCCGCCCGTTACCTTGTGCACAACGACATGTGTAATAGAAGGGCAGGCACCGTCAGCCAAAGCAATATCGACGTTCTTTTTCAACGGAACGTTTTTCCCCGCACGTCTTCCCTCATCACAGGTGATCACCACTTTAGCGTCACAGTTGTTGATGCGGTCGGCGATTGCATTGGGCGAAAACCCCCCGAAGATCACTGAATGCACCGCACCGATTCGCGCACAGGCCTGCATAGCATAGGCTGCCTGCGGCACCATCGGCATATATATCGCAACGCGATCGCCCTTTTTAACGCCTAGCTTTTTTAACCCGTTGGCCAGCTTACATACTTCATAATGCAGTTGCTGATAGGTGATCTGTTCACTGTGCTCAGGATTGTCCCCTTCCCAAAAAATCGCTGTTTGTTTCGCTCGCGTTTTAAGGTGCCGATCAATACAGTTGTAACTGGCATTCAACGCGCCATCTTCAAACCACTTGATAGTCAGATTGTCGCGCGCGAAAGAGGTGTTCTTTATCCTACTGGGTGTTTTAAACCAGTCCAGTTGGTACAGCTGCTCACCCCAGAACCCTTCCGGATCGTTCACGGATTGCTGATACATCTTTTGATAACCATCTTCACTGAGATGGCTGCGCTGTCTGGCGGCTTCTGGAACCGTATACTGTTTAACTTCCATCTTGTGTCTCCACCTGTTGTGGCGCTTGTCCGTGTTTATCGACAAGGCACGAGATAATCAATCAACTACCCCGACACTCTAGCCCGAAAGACAAGAACTAAAATGAGACTTTGGTCGTACCGTGATGCCTTTCAAAAAGCCAATAAAAGTAAACTTTTCAACAACTAAGACTTTGGTCTTATAGACCATGAGCTTATTGGCAATTCGGCTAAGCTAGTCCACATTGACACCGTCTCGTTAACATTTTTAACACTTTATTCACGTACACATTGATGGATGGAATTATGATTTTCAGAGCAAAAAAAGCCGCACTCGCTGTGTCCCTGCTACTCGGAACAGGCGCTGTTGCAAGCACTGGGCTACAGGCCGCGACCCTGGGCGACACTAAAATATCATTAAGCGGGTATATCAAAGTTGATGCGATGTACTCTGATTTCAGCGAAGGCAATTTACCGTCTGGAAACATTGGCAGAGACTTCTACATTCCTAGTCTGACGCCGGTAAGCGGTGACGAGGAAGGAGCGGTATTCGATGCCCACGCCCGTCAATCTCGTTTTCGCTTTACATCCTCCACCTCTACTGAAACAGGCGAAGACGTGGTAGGCGTGCTGGAATTTGACATGCTGGTCACCCCTAATGGCGATGAGCGCATTAGTAACTCCTATACACCGAGAATAAGACATGCCTTCATCAAATATGACAAGTGGCTTGTGGGTCAGACGTGGACAACGCTGATGGATGTCGGTGCATTGCCAGATTCAGTCGACTTTATCGGTAACACTGACGGCACTATCTTCGGTCGTCATGTGATGCTGCGATACGCCAGCAATGGATTCGAAATTGCATTGGAAAATCCGGAAACAACGGTAACCCCAAATGGCGGCGGTGGCCGCATTGTCACAGATGATAATTCAGTACCAGATTTGATTGCTGCCTACACCATGAAGCGTGACTGGGGCCATGTAAAAGTGGCCGGTATTATGCGTCAGCTGGCCTACGATAATGGCACCAGCATTGACAGTACTGAAAGTGGCTTTGGTTTAGCCCTGTCAGGTAAGTTTAAGGTCGGTCAGCATGATGATATCCGATTTACCTTTAACACCGGCTCTGGTCTGGGTCGCTATGTCGCATTGAATGCATCCAATGGTGCAGTGCTAGACAATAACGGTGAATTAGACGCGATTGATACTACCGCATACTCAGTGTCTTACCGCCACGTGTGGAACGATAAAGCCCGCAGCAGTATCATCTATTCCGCGTTTGATGCAGACAATGATGTTGCATTGACGGGAGCAGCCGTTACGGACTCAACCAAAAGTGTAAGAGTCAACTACAAGCATTCATGGACCAAGGCGATTACCGTCGGTGCCGAATATACTTATGCAGAGCGTGAGACTGCTGGGGGACTCGAAGGTGATATGAATCGCCTGCAGTTTATGGCCCAGTACGCGTTCTAACTGACCTTGCACTTCGATAACGAGGCCGCTGATATTTGGCGGCCTTTATGATTCCGGCATTAAAACGGCATCGGATACTGTTTCAAAACCTCGGTGATTGCTTTGAGTTGCTCATCAGTTAAGCGTACTGAAAACGCCGCAATGTTCTCCTCAAGCTGTGCCATCGATGTGGCACCGATTATGGTTGAGGTGACACCATCCACCTGCCTGCACCATGCCAGCGCCAGAGTGGTGGGTGACATATCAAATTCACTGGCCAGCTGCACATAGCGTCGCACGGCGTCATTACTGATATCAGTATCTCTGAACAGTCCCTGTCGCTGCACCAGTGTCCAGCGAGTGCCTTCTGGTCTCGCGCCATCCAGATACTTACCGCTTAACGCGCCACCGGCAAGCGGAGACCACGGCAGATAAGCAATGTTTTCGTAAACACAGTTTTCGATCAGATAGGGCCAGTCTTTGGCATGCAGCAGACTAAACTCATTTTGAATGGATACCGGTTTTGCCAGGCCATGCTGTTCAGCCAGTCGAACATACTGGCTTATTCCCCAGGGCGTATCGTCAGACAGCCCCCAGTAGCGGATTTTTCCTGCCTTAATTGCATTATCGAGCGCAGTCAGAATATCCAGCATTTGTGCTGTCTGCTTTTCTGCGTCCTGCTTGGTAAAGCTGATCATGCCCGGCCAGTGCTTGGAGAAGTGCGGGGTGAATCGGTTTGGCCAATGCAGCTGGTACAAATCGATCACGTCAGTCTGCAGGCGCTTTAGTGAATCCTCTAATGCCAACGCTACCGTTGCGCCGCTTATAGGGCTGCCCTGACGTATGTATTTCAGCCCACTGCCGGCAATTTTACTGGCGATGATGAGGTCTTTTCGTTTCTCGGGATGCCGCGCCAGCCAGTTGCCGATAATTCGCTCGGTGTCACCATAGGTATCTGCATTCGGCGGCACGGGATACATTTCTGCACAGTCGATAAAGTTAATACCATTAGCAAGCGCATAAGCAATTTGCTCATCGGCATCTTGCTGGGTATTCTGGATCCCCCAGGTCATACTACCCAGACATATTTCTGAAACCTTGATCGGCGCGCTGCCAAGCTGATGATATTGCATAGGGTTTTCCACTTTGTGCGTGTTAGTCTTTACCATAGTGTAGCGGCAATCACAGTTCCGCCCAACGTCATGAAAATAGTACCTTTTGAAAAATTCGCCTGCCCGCTTGATGCCCTGCCTCTACAGCAGCATCACAATCGCTTTACCTGCTCCGACGGGCACAGCTTTGATATCGCCAAACAGGGCTATGTACACCTTTTGCCAATTCAGGATAAACGTTCTAAAGCACCGGGCGACAGCAAAGACATGGTGCAGGCTCGCAGCCGATTGCTGAATTCAGGGTTGTATAAAAGCGTTAGCGACAAAGTGAATACGCTTGTCACCCACTATTTGGATTCGAGTGAACACGCAGATTTGCTCGTATTAGATGCGGGCTGTGGGGAAGGTTACTACCTGACTCAACTACAACGGTCACTAACCGCCTCACACTGTTCATCACTAGTGTCACTGGCCGGTATCGATATTTCCAAACCTGCAGTGCTCCAGGCTGCCAAGCGTGAAAAAAATGATATTGCCTGGGCAGTGGCGACAAATCGTAATTTGCCTGTGATGGAGAACAGTCTTGATCTCATACTGTGTATGTTTGGCTTTCCGGTATTCGCAGAGTTTGCCAGCAAATTAAAGGCTGGCGGTGCCGTGCTGCTGGCAGAGGCCGGCCCAGACCACCTTATTGAGATCCGCAGACTCATCTATGATGAGATCAGACCCCATACGTTTCCCGCACATACACAAGCGGGTGAGCAGGGGTTGACCCTGGCGAACCAAGAGTCCTTGTCCTATGTTTCCGAGCCGCTTGATAATATGCAGCTTCGGGATCTGGTCAGCATGACGCCGCATTTCTTCAAATCAAAGCGGGAAAAACGTGAGCAATTGCTGGCCATGTCTAATATTCGTCTGACCATAGACGTCCACTTTCGATTATTTAAAAAGTCCAGATGAAAACACTCACCGTTACTCTTTTCTTGCTGTTGACAGTTAACACTACGCGCAGCATCGCCCATCAGCAGGGCCAACATAGTGATGTACACTACCTTGGGAACGAAGGCGTGATCGCGTCACATGGCGAGATAAAAGTGATGTTTGATCCTTTTTTTCATAATACCTTCGGAATTTATCAGGCTGTACCGGAGCGGCTACGGCAGGCGGTATTTGCGCAAACGCCGCCCTATAATGATATTGACGCCATTGTTATCAGCCACGCCCATGAAGATCATTTCAGCGCAGACGACGTGTTGGCCTATTTAGCACAACATCATGATGTCAGTTTGATTGCGCCACAGCAGGCCATAGAGCAGTTGGTCACAGACCCACGCTTTCAGGTCATGAAAGACAGAATTTACCCCATATCACTCGCATTCGGTGACACCCCTATCTCATTGTCGGTGGGAGAGCTTGCCATAGAAGCAGTGCGGATCCCTCATGCAGGCTGGCCATCGCGAGCTGATGTCGAAAATCTGGTTTTTCGTATTGGGTTAACTCAGGAGCTGACGGTGATGCATTTAGGCGACGCCGACCCAGACGTTGACCACTACCTACCTGTTAAAGAGCACTGGCAGAAAAAAAGGACAGACATAGCTTTCCCGCCTTACTGGTTTTATTACAACTTGGAAGGTAATGCGATTCTGGATGAATACATGAATATTGAAAACCATGTCGGTGTACACGTGCCGACCGAGCCACCAAAGTGGTTACTGAATAGTGGTAAGGCGTTCTTTTCAGAGCCGGGTACAAGTATAGAGATTGAGTAAAATTGAGGAGATTCCGGACATTTGCTGCGCAAATTCCGGAATGACGGTGATAGTTAGACATTCCCCGCGCAGAACAACCTCGTCATTCCAGTGAGCTCGACACCACGTCATTCCCGCATGCTATTGGCGGGAATCTCCAAAAACAAAAAATGCCGCATCTGCGGCCTTTTCATTTTCTTGGCGTCAAAAATTATTATTCGATAATTTTTGTATATGACCCACATGGACGTGGGAATGCCGAAAAAGCAGGAGCAGTTTTCGGCCAACACCGGCGCCAACAGTGAAGTTCATTCAACTTTACTACCAGCTTGATAACGTGAGCTTTAACCCATCCGTGGTATCTCACCCAGCCGGTACTTCCTGTACCGTCGTGCTTCACTCTCGGAGTGACGTTAAGTCACTCCTCACTCGCTTCGCTCACCGTTCATTACCCTTCGCCGGAAGCCCTGTAGCTGCGGGCATAAAAAAAGGCCACCGAAGTGACCTTTTTCAAGTACGGAAAGTGTAGATTATTCGATAATCTTAGATACTACGCCCGCACCTACAGTTCTTCCGCCTTCGCGGATTGCGAAGCGCAGACCTTCGTCCATCGCGATTGGTGCAATCAGCTCAACAACAAACTTCAGGTTGTCGCCTGGCATTACCATTTCTACGCCTTCTGGCAGCTCTACCGCACCTGTTACGTCAGTTGTACGGAAGTAGAACTGAGGACGATAGCCTTTGAAGAATGGCGTGTGACGGCCACCTTCGTCTTTGCTCAGTACGTAAACTTCTGCTTCGAACTTGGTGTGTGGCGTGATTGAACCTGGCTTCGCCAGTACTTGTCCACGCTCTACTTCGTCACGCTTAGTACCACGCAACAGAACACCTACGTTCTCACCTGCACGACCTTCGTCAAGCAGCTTGCGGAACATCTCTACACCAGTACAAGTGGTCTTCGTGGTCTCTTTGATACCAACGATTTCTACTTCTTCACCTACCTTGACGATACCCTGCTCTACACGACCAGTTACTACCGTACCACGGCCTGAGATTGAGAATACATCTTCGATTGGCAGAATGAACGGCTTGTCGATTGCACGCTCTGGCTCTGGAATGTATGAATCCAGTGCTTCACCCAGCTCGATGATTTTCTTTTCCCATTCTGCGTCACCTTCCAGTGCTTTCAGAGCTGAGCCCTGAATGACTGGCAGGTCGTCACCTGGGAATTCATATTCTGAAAGCAGTTCACGTACTTCCATTTCTACCAGCTCAAGCAGCTCTTCATCATCTACCATGTCACACTTGTTCATGAATACGATGATGTAAGGTACGCCTACCTGGCGACCCAGCAGGATGTGCTCACGTGTCTGAGGCATTGGGCCGTCAGTCGCTGCTA
>NZ_KE386852.1:175572-241890 GCF_000429145.1 Aestuariibacter salexigens DSM 15300 | reverse complement strand
TGACGTGCAGCAATGCCAATAGCTACTGCGTCATTTTTATCGGTCTTGTGTCCATGCAAGAAATTCTTCGCGAACCTTGCAGAGATAATGATGGCCTGATGTCCTAGTGCTATCGCTTCTTTCGCCCAGAAATGGGCACTGCCGCAGGCTTCTAAAGCAACTAGCGAAGGTGGCTGATTAGTCAGCCATTTTACTAAGTGCTGACGACGTATCTCGCGATTAACTTTAATGTTGTTGTGCTTATCTAAAGCACACACTTGGAACACAGATTTTGCTATATCGATAGCGATTACGTTACCTTTGTACATGTATGGACTCCGGGTGTTTAGTGTCAAAAACAACCTACCTCCCAAGGGAGGAGGAGTCCATACATCGGAATCGCGCAGCGATGTCCGGGGCCTAGCCTACCTACAAAACGCTACTTACGCAGCTCGCGGCGCAAAATTTTACCGACTGAAGATTTAGGCAGTTCATCCATGATGGTGATCTTCTTCGGTACCTTATAAGCGGTAAGCTGTTCGCGGCAGTGCGCGACGATATCAGCTTCTTCAACTTCGGTATTCACCGAAATGTAAGCACTGACCTTCTCGCCAGTCTTGTCATCAGGCTCGCCAATGACGGCCGCTTCAACCACAGCAGGGTGCTGGGTCAGCACATTTTCAACTTCATTTGGATAGACATTAAAGCCTGACACGATGATCAGATCTTTCAGACGATCAACAATTTTGATGCATCCATCGGGTAATCTTACGCCCACATCGCCGGTTTTAAAGTAGCCATTTGATGTCATGACTTTGGCAGTTTCATCCGGGCGCTGCCAGTAACCTTGCATAATCTGTGGGCCTTTGGCTGCAATTTGCCCTTCCTGGCCATCGGCAACCGGTTGGTCGTCGTCATCGAGCAGCTGAATATCGGTATCGATAAGCGGCGTGCCGACGCTACCCAGGTTTTCTGCTCCAGGCGTATTGAAGGTTAGTACTGGAGAGGTTTCTGACAATCCATACCCTTCGGTGATCATACAACCTGTGGTCTTTTTCCAGATGTCGACAGCGGCCATCGTCAGCGCGGTGCCGCCAGACAGGGTCAATTTTAGTTTGCTGAAATCCAGCTGTTGAAAATCCGGATGCTGACCGAGACCGACAAACAGCGTGTTAATGCCGGCAAAGGTCGTAAACTGGTACGGCTCGATGGCCTTGATAAAGGCATCCGGGTCACGTGGGTTGGGGATCAGTACGGTCAAACAGCCCTTGGCGAAGAACGCCATCATACAAACCGTAAACGCATAGATGTGATAGAGCGGCAACGGACAGATAACGATCTCTGCACCTTCTTCAAAGTTATCCTGCAGACGGTCGAGCATCTGGATACAGTTACTGAGCACGTTACCATGGCTCAGGGCTGCGCCCTTTGATACGCCAGTAGTCCCACCGGTGTATTGCAAGATGCAAATATCATCAAGCGATACATCTGGACGTGGCGGCAAATCAAGTTCCATGCCCGCTTTAATGGCATGATTCATGGCAATACAGCCTGCCGGTGCGTCATCCATGTTGTTCGTTAACAGGTCTGTCGCTTGCGTCGTGACAACCGTGGTGACGTCAGTATCTTGTTTGATGGCTTCGAACTTTGGCAGTAGGTCGGTAAGAATGATCAGCGCCTTGGCACCTGAATCTTTAAACTGATGTTGCATTTCACGCGGTGTATACAAAGGGTTGGTGTTTACCACCACCAACCCGGCTCGCAATGCGGCATAAACGGCTATGGGGTTCTGGTTAAGGTTTGGTAACTGAATAGCAATGCGGTCCCCCGGGTTTAATCCACCTTCCGCCAGCAACCAGGCGGCCAGTGCACGGGATTTTTGCTCGACCTCAGCATAGGTGATTTCCTGACCTAGTGCGCTGTAGGCGCGGTTGTCGGGAAACTGGGCGAAAATATGTTCAATGTAGTCAGCAAGGCTTTTCGCGCTTGCAGGCACCAGAGGATAATCCATAGCGAGTCCTGTATAGTTGTTTTACTCTGCGATCAATATTGCCGAGGTAGGGATTCGGATCAGCAATACGTTACGTTTTTCTAACAGAATAATAACAAACGCTCGAACCCTGTCGAGCTATTCAGGACAACTGCTCTAACTCATCAAACAGCTCGCAAAACTGCTGTGTTAATTTGTGTCTGGGGGCAAGATGAATCAGTGGCTTGCTGGCGGAATGCGACTCGCGCATCTTTACTGAACTACTCAGATGGGTATTCAAAACAGGTAAATCTTTTGCCTTCAGGTCGTCAACCAGTGACTGCGGCAGCTTCGCCTGTGCATTAAATTGATTAACGATGATCCCCTCTACCTCTAATTCCGGGTTGTGGTCACCCTTGAGCTCCATAATATTATCCAATAGATGCATGATGGCCTGACTGGAAAAGCCGTCGCAGTCAAATGGTATAAGTACTGAGTCGGCGGCGATAAGTGCAGCTTTTGAATAGAAATTGAAATTTGGCGGCGTGTCGATATAGATACGGTCAAAAGTTGCTGAAAGCTCGGTCAACGCTTCCTTGAGTTTGTACATTTTATAGCGGGATTCTAGCTCACGTTCGACATTCGCCAACTGCGGGTCTGACGCCATCAGGTAGAGATTTTCGAAAGGGGTTTCATGAACAAAATCAATGGCGGGGAGTGGTTTCAGAAACCAGCCAACGGTTTGTTTGAATAAGTCAGCCACCGTGTGTTTGATGTTTGCATTATCTCCGACCAGATAATGGCTGGTATTACCCTGCGTGTCCAAATCCACGATCAGCGTTTTTAGGCCCCGGCGGGCACTGATAGCAGCGAGATTAACACTGATACTGGACTTGCCGACACCGCCTTTCTGGTTAAACACCACGCGCTTCATGTATTCCGTTCCCTTTGCCATGTGATTGACTCACAGGCAGGATAAAGCCGACCCGTCTAAATGGCAATTACCGCATAGTCGCCATTCGTACTTTAAATGAGGTTTATCTGCTCAATCGACCAAATACCCAGCCTCCGGCCACGCCGGCAGCGCACTGTGCAGCAAATCCCAGAGGACCTCGGGCACCGACTAACAGATGCGCATCAATGTATGGGTGCATAGCCAGTAAGATACTCATCATGGCGACGCCGCCCGCGACGGCAAACCACAGCGAATGGGTAATGATCCCCTTTCGTCGCAGTACTGTCGTTACCCAGAAGGCAATCAACAATCCGGCGGCTACCGCGGCACCATATTTGGGCAACATACCGGCCATATCCTGAGCGGTAGTGCGCAGACGGTCCCATAAGGAAATGTCGATGCCCAGTTCCGAAAGCCTGAATAACACAAACTGTGTATGTGCAACGCTCGCCAGCATGAAAGTAATAAACGTCGAGAGGATAAACGCATAGACGATTTGTTTAGACATATAAAGCGATATAATTGTGGAACGCTGGATTTTACGCAGTTTGGCATGGCAGACTGTATTTGTGTAGACCCTCACTAAACTCGGAGCAACGATGTATCGCTTCTGGCTGACACTGTTTTCCATCTTCATTACTTTTAGTTCAGGTGCTGCGAGTAAGTACTCGCTTCAGGAGCAGTACACGGGGCTTAATACGCCATGGGCGCTAGAGCATCTGCGTGACAACACCTGGCTGGTGACGGAAAAATCGGGTCGCTTGTGGTTGCTGTCTGAACAGTCCAGAACTGACATTGCTGGGCTACCGGGTGACATTTATTCAGTGGGGCAGGGCGGCTTGTTAGATGTGTTGGTTGATAGCGAGTTTGCACAGACGCAGCGTCTTATTATCAGTTATGTAAGCGGTGATAGCAGCGCCAGTCGATTAAATGTTATCAGTACAGTACTTAACAATGACAGCTTGACGGATAGCAAGATATTACTCAGTGTCAGCCCGGATAAAGATACGCCGGTACATTATGGAGGAAGGTTGGCACAGCTGCCGGATGGTTCATTGCTGGTGACAAGCGGCGACGGTTGGGATTATCGTGAAGATGCACAAAAGCTTACCAGTCAGTTGGGAAAAATTCTGCGCGTTAATAAGGACGGCAGCATCCCACAAGATAACCCCTTTGTTCGTCATTCCTCGCCTCAGGCTGCCGCTATGTTCAGTATTGGGCATCGTAATCATCAGGGGCTGATTTTTGATACCCAGACTAACCGCATCTGGTCCCACGAACACGGCCCTGATGGCGGTGATGAGATCAACATTATTCGCGCGGGCGAAAATTACGGTTGGCCAGTGATCACTGAGGGTAAGGACTACATCGGCGCGAATATTTCACCTTTCACTGCTTATCCAGGTATGCGTCAGCCCTTATTTGGCTGGAGCCCTTCTGTCGCACCCTCAGGGATGATTTTATATCGGGGAGAAGCTCACCCGGAATTTGACGGCAACTTGCTGATCACAACGTTAAAAGACCAGTCTGTGCTGCATGTGACGTTAGACGGCGACAAGGTCATCGACTCAATGGCTCTCGACCTCGGTGTTCGTCGCCGATGGCGTGATATCGACGTCGGTCCTGACGGTGGCATTTATCTGCTCAGTGACGGCGCAAACGCCGCACTGTACCGATTGATTGTCGCGAAGTAGCGTGTTGAAGCTTCTGAACTGATTGTTTTTATAGGCATTATTTAACTGAATAGTGGCCATAACCCGGCTGAAACACCAATACATTCAAATTTTTACTGAAAATCGCTATACTTCTCCGGTTTCATATCCATGCTTTGCCGCAACTCTGCGGGCAAAGATCAACAAGAGGAAGAAATCGTGTTAGAAGCGTATCGTAAACACGTCGCTGAGCGTGAAGCTGAAGGGGTACCCCCAAAACCATTGAACGCTGAACAAGTCGCTGGTCTGGTTGAGTTGTTGAAGAACCCTCCAGCAGGTGAAGAAGCGTTTCTGCTCGAACTGATTTCAGAGCGTGTACCTCCAGGTGTAGATGAAGCCGCTTACGTCAAAGCGGGCTTCCTGACGGCGATTGTAAAAGGTGAAGCCAGCTCTCCGCTGATCAGCAGAGATGCTTCAGTGCAGTTGCTGGGCAACATGCACGGTGGTTACAACATCGCCACATTGGTCGACTTGCTGGAAGATGCAGACCTCGCTGAACTCGCCGCCGAAGAGCTGAAGCACACGCTGCTGATGTTCGATGCATTCCACGACGTAGAAGAAAAGCACAAAGCGGGTAACAAGTATGCCACTGACGTCATGCATTCGTGGGCAGAAGGCGAGTGGTTCACGTCACGTCCGGAAATTCCGGAAAAAATCACTGCTACCGTGTTTAAAGTAACCGGTGAGACCAATACTGACGATTTATCTCCTGCGCCAGATGCATGGTCACGTCCTGATATTCCTCTGCACGCACGAGCGATGTACAAAATGACGCGTGACGGCCTGGAGCCTGAAAAACACGGTGAAGTCGGCCCTCTCAAACAGATTGAAGAGATCAAAGCGAAAGGCCACCCAGTTGCGTTCGTTGGTGACGTTGTCGGTACAGGTTCTTCACGTAAATCTGCTACAAACTCGGTATTGTGGTTCTTCGGTGAAGATTTGCCGGGCGTGCCCAATAAGCGCGGTGGCGGTATCTGTATTGGCGGTAAAGTGGCGCCTATTTTCTTTAATACCATGGAAGATGCTGGTGCGTTGGTATTCGAGGCTGACGTTGACAACATGAACATGGGCGACGTGATCGATATTATGCCTCTGGACGGCAAGATCACGAATGCTGAGACGGGTGAAGTTCTGGCTGAGTACAGCTACAAGTCGAAAGTATTACTGGATGAAGTGCGCGCTGGTGGTCGTATCAACCTGATCATTGGTCGTGGCCTGACTGAGAAAGCCCGTGAATCACTGGGACTGGGCGATACCGATCTGTTCCGTAAGCCAGAGCAGCCAAAAGACACTGGTAAAGGCTTTACGCTGGCACAGAAAATGGTCGGTAAAGCGTGTGGCGTGGAAGGTGTACGTCCAGGAACTTACTGTGAACCCAAGATGACTACCGTTGGCTCTCAGGACACCACTGGCCCAATGACGCGTGACGAGCTGAAAGATCTGGCATGTCTCGGTTTCACGGCTGACCTGACCATGCAGTCATTCTGTCACACGGCAGCTTATCCTAAGCCGGTAGACATCGATACTCAGCACACGTTGCCAGATTTCATTATGAACCGTGGCGGCGTATCTCTGCGTCCGGGTGACGGTATTATCCACAGCTGGCTGAACCGTATGCTTCTGCCTGATACAGTGGGTACGGGCGGCGATTCACATACCCGCTTCCCTCTTGGTATCTCATTCCCGGCGGGTTCTGGTCTGGTTGCCTTTGCTGCAGCCACTGGCGTCATGCCGTTGGATATGCCTGAATCTGTTCTGGTACGTTTCAAAGGTGAACGACAGCCTGGTATCACCCTGCGTGATTTGGTCCATGCTATTCCTCTGTATGCCATCAAAAAAGGTTTGCTGACAGTTGAGAAGAAAGGTAAGAAAAATATCTTCTCTGGTCGCGTACTTGAAATTGAAGGTCTGGAAGACCTTACTGTTGAGCAGGCGTTTGAATTGTCTGACGCGTCAGCCGAGCGTTCTGCAGCTGGCTGTACTATCAAGCTTTCAGAAGAATCAATTGCTGAATATCTGCGCTCTAATGTGACCATGCTGCGCTGGATGATCAACGAAGGTTATGGCGATCCACGCACACTTGAGCGTCGCGCACGTAAGATGGAAGAGTGGCTGGCGAATCCTGAGCTGATGGAAGCCGATGCCGACGCGGAATACTCAGAAGTTATCGAGATTGACCTGAGCGAAATCAAAGAGCCAATCTTGTGCTGCCCGAACGACCCGGATGATGCGAAGACATTGTCAGACGTTGCTGGCGATAATGTTGATGAAGTGTTCATCGGTTCATGTATGACCAATATCGGTCACTTCCGTGCTGCGGGTAAACTGCTTGAACAATACAATCAAACGCTACCCACCCGTCTGTGGATGTCACCACCGACTAAGATGGATAAAGCTCAGCTGATGGAAGAAGGTTACTATAACGTCTATGGACGTGCCGGTGTGCGTACTGAGATGCCTGGCTGTTCGTTGTGTATGGGTAACCAGGCACGCGTTCTGGCTGGTGCGACAGTATTGTCTACCTCTACCCGTAACTTCCCGAACCGTCTGGGTGATGGCGCGAATGTATACCTGTGCTCTGCCGAACTGGCAGCGGTTGGTGCAATTGTCGGTAAGATCCCAAGTGCCGACGAGTACATGCGTTATGCCAGCAACATCAACTCAATGAGTGCAGATATCTATCGTTATCTGAACTTTGACCGTATGGATGACTTCAAGAAGGCCGAGCAGGAGGCCAGCGAGAAGATTATTCCTACGCTGAACATCGCATAACGTCGATAGTCACTACAAGAGGGCACCATCTGGTGCCCTTTTTACGTTTTGGCGTGTATAAAAACGTGCGACTATAAGCAGAAAGAACTGAAGGACCAAAGCCATGCTTGCCAACATTAAACGCTTTGCGGTTAACATCATTGCGTCGCTTGCCGCGATATTCCTGTGTTTTGCGGTGTTGGATTTTATCTGGTTGGGTATGATCGCCAGTGATTGGTATCAGACAGAAATGGCAGGACTGTTGCGAGAGCAGTTCATTGCCTGGCCATGGCTGGTATTTTATCTGCTCTATGGAGGCGTGGTATTCGTTCTGGCTGTGGTCGCTAACCGCGATAAACCCTTGTACTACGCAGGAATTGACGGCGCACTGCTTGGTTTAGCGAGTTACGGTGCCTATAACCTGACTAACTACAGCATCATCGAAGGCTTTTCGTTGTTCATTATGGCCATCGACTGGATGTGGGGGATTTTCCTGACAAGTGTCAGTGCAATGTGTGGATGGTTAGGTTTTCAGGCGGCCAGTAAACGCTAATCGTTATTCAAAACCCTGTTGCTGTAACCATGCCAGAGCGCTCTGTTGGTCTGTAAAGAATTCACGCACGAAATTATCTGCGTGGGGTTGTCGTGTTTTAAACGGCTGAAGCTTAATACTTTGACCTGAGTTCACAATCGCCTCATAGCACATGCCTTTTTCAACACAGTAGTTAATTAATTCAGAGATCACTGGATAGCAGTCAGGTGTAAACAGTTCCCAACCGCTCACGTCTGTGAGAACGGCCCATGGCTTGCCAGAAATAGGCGCTATGACATCATGTATTACTTGTCTATATTTGAGTGCCGTTTCCAGGTTCCACGCACGCTCAATAACAACGTGTAAAATACGGCCCTGAACAGTCACTTCAAAATACCCATGTGCAGCAAACATAAACAGTTACCTGCTTTACCATTTAGCGTAGCGTATGCTTCGATAATACTATTGCTGGATTACATCGAATAGCAATTATTAATGCAATTACGGTGTTTCACTGTGTCAGGCTTTTCCCTACACTAGTGAGATACTGCTTTCACAACATCAAACGATAAGAATAACGCAATGGATGACAGCACCTTTTCACTTATTTCCGCCGACCAGCATTTCGCCGTACTGGCAGCCCTGTTCGCTATCGCTCTGTTTGGCTTTTGGGCTGAGTCCAAGTCTTGGGGAAAATTAGTTACTGGCGCAGTCTGGGCCATCCTTGGCGCGATTGTCGCTTCAAACGTCGGTTTAATTCCTAAAAGTGCCCCCGCTTACAGTTTTGTTTTCAGCTATCTGGTGCCAGCACTTATCCCGTTGTTTTTAATGCAGGCCGATGTACGCCGTATTATTGGTGAAAGTGGTCGGGTGGGAATCGGCTTCATTCTCGCCTGTATAGGCACCGCAGCAGGCGCAATATTAGCCATCAATGTTGTCGATTTGGGCGCGCGTGAGGCCGATCTGGCAGGTATTTTTACTGCCACCTATACCGGTGGTTCAGTCAATTACGCGGCGGTCATACAGGCCACGGGTTTCGATGATGCCAACATTATCTCTGCCGCAACCGCGGTAGATAATCTTATGAGTGCGCTGTTTCTGGCGGTACTGGCGATTATGCCTGCCTCTGCCTGGTTAATGCGTCAATTTGCGGTCCGGCATCATAGTGAAACGACAGACTTCCAGCACGACGAGCAGGAAAAACCCATTAGTGGACTTTCTATTGCCGCGTCGCTGACTTTCGCTCTGGCCGTGGTGGCCCTGGCAGACGGCACCATTGCCTTGCTCAATACATTGGAAAGCGACTTTGATTTTGGCAGCCTGCGCTATGTATTTATCACCTTATATGCAGTGATACCGGCTACTTTTGCGCCTGCTACAATGGCGAAAATGCACGGCGGACAGACGATTGGTCTCGTGCTTGCCTTTGTCTTTTTTGCGGCTATTGCAGCAGGCGCAGACATTGCGAAACTGCTGGGGCTGGCGCCGATTTTACTGGCGTTTGTGGCCATACTGCTGCTGGTGCATGGTTTAGTCGTATTTGTAGGCGGCATGCTGATCACCAAGCTGAGCGTTGCAGTCACAGGCCGTAAAGATAACGGCCTGGCACTATCACTGCCGGAATTAATCACCGCATCGAATGCGGCAATCCTGGGTGCGACAACAGCGCCTGCTCTGGCCATGGCCCGTGGTTGGCCGGGGCTGGTGACGCCCGGTGTGCTGGTAGGGGTTGCTGGTTATATTGTTGGAACGCCGTTGGGTATTGCGATTGCTCAGGCCATGCAATAGGTAAATCAATGATGATGAAGTTGAGCGTGACGATGAAAAGTGTGCTGCTAATGTTATTCGGATCTGTGCTGTATGTTAGCGGCACATTCAAAACTGCGCTCGCCGTTGAGTTTGGTTCTATTAATTTAGTGGTGGGCGACATTGCTATCACGGTCGAATACGCAGACACCTTCAGCCGCCGTGCGCAGGGGTTGATGTACCGCGACACATTGTGTCAGCAGTGCGGCATGTTTTTTAAATTCGATCAGGAGAAATATGCCGCTATGTGGATGAAGAATACATCCATCCCGTTAGACGTTGCCTATATTGATAAGCAAGGGCGGATAACTGATATTCTCGCGCTAAAGCCTCATGACCTCACCGCAAGAGGCGCATCCAGGCCGGTGCGCTATGCACTGGAAATGAATCAGGGGTGGTTTGCAAAACACGGTGTCGCGGTTGGCGACACCGTTCAGATCAATGTTGAGTCAAACGAGGCGGGCGCAACGCCTGACTAACCTGTTCGTAGGCGTAGGCTGCTTCAATTGTTTTGATGTCCTGCTTATTACCACCGATAAAGCTTAAGCCTACCGGCATGTGCGCCACAAAACCCATCGGCACGGTGACATGGGGATAGCCCGCGACAGCCGGTGCGCCTGACGCAGAGCCCATGTAGTGATCGCCATTGACTCGGTCTATTTTCCAGGCTGGCGCCGTGGTTGGTGCAATCAGGACATCCAGATTATGTTTTGCGATCAGTGCGTCAATGCCGTCCTGAGCCGCTGCGCGCAGGCTATCCTGTCTGGCTGACTGGTATTCCTCACTATCCAGTGGGTGTGAGTCGGCAGCCTGCATGAAAATTTCCTGGCCAAAGTAGGGCATGGTGATAGCACTGTTCGCCTCATTTAGTGTGATGGCATCCTGTAAGTTTTTAATCGGTGCATTGCTACTTTCAAAGTAACGATTCAGCCCATCCTTAAACTCACTTAATAGCACCTGATATTCGCCCCGCCCCCACTGGCCTCGGGTATCCATGCTAACGGGATCGACAAGCTCGGCTCCGGCGGCTTTCAACACCTCCAGTTGCTGTTCAAATACCCTATCCAGGTCCGGGTGGTAGCCTAAGAAGTTTCGCAAAATCCCTACGCGTTTACCACGCAGGCCATCTGGATTGAGTGCGACAGTTAAATCTATTGGCGCCAATGTACTGTCATCTGCTGCATCCTTGCCCTGCATGGTATTGAGCAGCATAACGGCATCTGCCACGCTACGTGCCATTGGCCCTGCGGTGTCCTGTGAGTGCGAGATCGGAATAATACCGTCACGACTGACTCGTCCAATGCTTGGCTTGATCCCGACAATACCATTCACTGCCGATGGACAGACTACGGAACCATCTGTTTCGGTGCCCACGGCCATCAGCGCAAAGTCAGCTGCAATCGCTGCACCTGAACCAGAGCTGGAACCACATGGACTGCGGGTAGTGTCATGTGGGTTGACCGTCTGACCATATAGGCTGCTCCAGCCGCTTGATGATTTGGTAGACCGAAAGTTTGCCCATTCCGATAAATTGGTTTTACCCAATATCAAAGCGCCTGCATCCCGTAATCGTTGAACTAAGAATGCGTCATCGGCAGGACGGTGTTCACGCAACAGCCAGGATCCTGCGCTATTCACCATTCCCTCACCGGTATCGATATTATCCTTAAGCAGCACGATGGCACCGTGCAGAGGTCCCGTGCTTTGACCCTCTTTTCGCTGGTTATCCAATGTCTGAGCGCGGGAACGCCAGTGCGGATTGATTTGTACAACCGCATTTATATTGATGCCCTGATCATCATATCTGGCAATGCGCGCCAGGTAATGTTCTGCAAGTTGTTCAATCGAGTACTCGCCATCAGCAAGGTGCGTTTGCACCTGTTTCAGCGACAGATTATCGGGAATAACTGCCAATGCATTAAGGCTAAGGCCAAGGCACAGTACCAGCAACGCTGGGAGTGTTAATGAGCGGATGGATACAGAGTTCACAGCATATCTCTCTTTTCTTGTTGAGCAGTGTCGCGCACAAATTGCGCAGCCGAAATATCATATGCTGAAAATTTCAGGAAGATCACATTTAATCACTTTGCTTATGCGCAAATGATGGTAGTTTACGCGTTATTAGTTTCCTTAATTTCGTACTCACTATGCAAAATACCGGTCTGAATATCGCTAAATTTGGAGGCACCAGCGTAGCCAATCACGCCAGCATGCTTAATTGCGCCAAAATCGTGTTAGCTAATCCGAAGACTAAGGTTGTTGTGGTGAGCGCCTCTGCAGGTGTCACTAATTTTCTGGTCGAGCTGGCTCATCGGCCTATGACACAACAGCAAATTGAGCAAACCATTGAACAAATAGAAGCTATCGAGCTGGCCATTTTTAAAGCGCTTGGCGAGCCGCAGGATGTTGGCGAAAAACTGCAGGAACTGCTGCAATCTCTCAAAGAGATGGCATTCCACGAGGAGCTTTTACATCGTCCTGACTTGCAGGATGCGCTGTTATCCCTTGGTGAGCGAATGTCCTCTCTGTTGTTCGCTGAGGTTATCGTGCAGCTAGGTGGCGCGGCGCAGAATTTTGATGTGCGTAAAGTGTTACGTACTGATAGTACGTTTGGACAGGGGACACCGCAGCTCGAGCAGATCCGGGAATTATCAGCACAGTTGCTGGCCCCAGAGCTTGCAGACAATATCGTTGTTACGCAAGGATTCGTAGGGGCGGATTCTGATGGCAATACGACCACGCTGGGTCGTGGCGGCTCAGATTTTACGGCCGCATTACTTGCCGAAGCGCTGGACGCGGCGACCTGTGAAATATGGACTGATGTCATAGGCGTTTACACCACAGACCCTCGCATCACAGACAAGGCCAGGCCACTGCCGGAATTAAGTTTTGAAGAAGCGGCAGAAATGGCAACCTTTGGTGCAAAAGTATTGCACCCCGCAACGATGGAGCCGGCGCTCCGACAAGACATCAAAGTTTTTGTGGGCTCCAGCAAAGAGCCAGAAAAGGGCGGTACATGGATTGTCAGGGATTGCGAAGTTGAGCCTGCTTATCGTGCGATAACGCGTCGCAAAGAACAGGTCATGGTCACCGTTAAAACTCCTGAAATGATGTATGCGCAGGGCTTTCTCGAGCGCGTGTTTGCGATTATCGCCAAGCATAAACTCAGTGTGGATTTGGTGACCACGTCAGAAATCTCGGTATCTTTTACTTTGGATAATCCGCCAAACTCGGTAGCCGAACGACTCAATCGCGAGACGGTCGATGAGTTAAAAGAAATCTGTGAAGTCAGCGTCGAACACGGTTTTGATCTGGTGACGGTGGTAGGCAATAACATGCACAGTGAAAAAGGTGTGTCGAGCCGCATCTTTGCAGCAGTGGCAAACTACAATCTGCGTATGATCTGCTTTGGTGCCAACCCTCACAACATGTCGTTTCTGGTGAATGAAGCAGACAGTACGGAGGTTGTACGCGACCTGCATAAGCAACTTTTTGAAAACAATTAAGTCCGACATAACACACGTATGGAGACGCAAATGACTATGCCATTCCATGTTGAAGCATTCCTGGATAATGACAGTGAAACCTTCACCTATGTCGTGCATGATATAGAAACGCGCGAGGCTGCAGTCATCGATCCGGTGCTGGATTTTGACTATAAGTCCGGGCGCACCTCGTCGCACAGCGCACAGCAAATAGCTGATTATATCGATGCTGAACAGCTATCTGTACAGTGGGTATTGGAGACCCACGCCCATGCAGACCACCTCTCTGCTGCCCCTTTTTTCAAGCAGAGGTACGCAGCCAAAATTGGTATCGGGGAACATATTACCGAGGTCCAGAAGACCTTTAAAACGCTGTTCAATCTGGAAAAAGCGTTTTTGCCCAATGGCGCCCAGTTTGACCGGCTTTTTAAAGATGATGATCAACTGACGCTTGGGAATCTGACCTTTAGAGTCGTGCATACGCCTGGTCACACCCCAGCCGACTTGGCGTACGTACTGAATGAACAGGCGGTGTTTGTTGGTGATACCATGTTCATGCCAGACGTGGGCACGGCGCGCTGTGACTTCCCGGGCGGCAGTGCTGGCCAGCTTTATGATTCAATCCAAAAACTGTTGAGCCTGCCTGATAGCACTGACATTTATATCTGTCATGACTACCCGCCAAAAGGTCGGCAGCATGAGTGTAAAACGACAGTTAAAGCGCAGCGTGAGAATAATATTCACGTAAAGCAGGAGATAACTCGCGATCAGTTCATCAGTATGCGGGAAAGCCGTGATGCAACGCTAGATATGCCGAGGCTGATATTACCTGCTATCCAACTCAACATTCGCGCAGGCGATCTCCCCCCTGCGGATGATAACGGCACGCGCTATCTGAAGATACCCATCAACGCGCTCTAACAGACTTAGTGCTGTGCTTTGCCGTTTATGCCTAGCGCGGATGGAATGCTGATAATCAGCATTACTACAGCGCCGGCGATAAGCCCTGCGATAAACGACAATAAAATGGGCAGTACAGCATTCACAAGCCCCGGCAATGACTGCGTGTGGCCAAGAATGGTTTCTGATAGGTGATGAAGTAACGGAGTGTCATGCACCAGAATACCGCCACCAACCAGAAACATGGCAAGGGTGCCCACCACGGTCAGGCTTTTCATAAGGAACGGCGCGAAAACTAATAACGCTTTACCGACATATAACCCCAGCCCTGAAGACGTGTCTTTGTCACGTTTTAACAGGTGTAATCCAACGTCATCGAGTTTCACAATCGCGGCCACCAGACCATAAACACCTATGGTAAACGCCAAAGAAAGCCAGGAAAGCGTAATGATTTGCTGCGTGAGCGGTTGTTCAGCAGCGCTGCCCATGATGATCACAATGATCTCTGCAGACAAAATGAAATCTGTTTTGATCGCCCCTTTAATTTTTTCTTTTTCAAAGGTTTTCAAATCCAGCTCAGGGTCCAGCAAGGCATCTCGCAGGGCATCTTTCTCTTCACGGTCTTGCTTTCTGGTGCGCAGCGTATGCCAGACTTTTTCAAAGCCTTCAAAACACAAATAAAGTCCACCAATCACCAACAGCACGGTTATCAGCGGTGCATAGATAGCCGAAATAAGTAATGCGGAGGGCACCAGAATCAGCTTATTCACTGCAGAGCCCTTTGCCACCGCCCACACCACGGGAAGCTCTCGGTTAGCAGACATGCCGGATACCTGCTGCGCATTCAGTGCGATGTCATCACCGAGCACGCCAGCGGTCTCCTTTGCAGCCACTTTAGATATCATCGCGACATCGTCCATCACAGTGGCAATGTCATCGAGCAGGGCGAGTAAACTGGTAGCCATCCATCACCAACCTTGGTCCTAATCCGGTTGAAGTTAAATTACACTAACTTCTATCGGTGATAAATGATTAAAGCGTCCTTGCATTTTAATACTAACCTCTCTTGCTACTGCATTAGGCCGCCTGATTAACAGACGCTTTATTGCTCTGCGCGCCACCTAATGCATAGTCGTTCAGACCAGGCACATGCACCTGGCTGATGTATTGGTGCCAGTCCAACTCATCAGGGCTCACGGGGTATCTGTTTTGATCGGAGATACTCACTCGCTGATGCAATTCACGTAACTTACTGTTATCGAATCGATAATCTGGTGCTGCGTAAAAGGCGAACAGCTTGACCAGCTTCTCTGCAGTTTTAAGCCGATTGAGCTTTTTACTGGAGCGTTCCGGGTTGAATAGCTTGGCCAGGCCCACATAGCTGCGATAGGCGCTCATCACCGTATGAAACAGAAACGGAGGAATGATGCGTAAGCCATTTTTAGGGGCTGCGCTAAACAGCTTTGTATAAGCGTGATGACGGTGCTGGGCCACGTCTACGACGGCGTCTTTCAGGGTCTGAATGCTCAGAGGATTTCGGCTGCCACTGCAACACTGATAGATATTTACTTCAGACGGTGCTGAATCCGAAATCAGTTCTGCGGCGGCCAGCATGCAGCTATTGGCAACTAAATCGACCGGGATTATGTCTATAGTTCGGTTCTTTCGTGCTGGAAAGCTGTGCAACTTACTTTTTGCATAGGCATAAATTACGGCGTCTGCCACTTTTACGCCTTCCAGCCAGCCGGGGAAGGGCTGTGCGCAGCTGCTTTCAATAATAGAAGGGCGCACAATACTGACAGGGCAGCCAAACCGACGATTCACCAGACGTTGTTCTGCCAGCCACTTAGTCAGTGTGTAGCTGTCGTTAAACCCACACTGATGCGCGACTTGTTCACCGACCTCGGTCATCTTCTGACAAAAGGCTTTATCGTTATCCTCTCGAGCCTGTCTTACGCTTGAGATGATCTCTTCCATTTTGCTAAGCATGCCATCAATCAGGTAATGTCCGTATCGCGTTTGTGGGATATCCATATGGCGTGGCTTGTCCAGTGTTTCTTTGATCCTGCCCTTACGATAGCCATTCACATAGCAGGTAGACACATGCAGTACGGGAACGCTCCTTGGACGGCACAGTGACAAAATGTTATCGATAGAATAGGTATTGATTTTCAGTGCGTGATGCAACGGCTCCTGGAAATTAACACTGGCTGCTGAGTTAATGACAAGATCCGTATCATTTGCCAGTTCGGTGAATTGCAGGTGATCGAGGCCAAACTTTGGCAGTGTGATGTCTCCGGCAATAACCTTGACCCTGCTCAGGGCCAGATTAAACGCCGCTGCACCAAGTTGGTCCTTTAAATGACTAAAAAGGGGCGTTTGCAGAATATCTGCGTGAAATCGCTGTGTCGCTGTTTGTCTGTTGCTGTGGCGGATCATTAACACAATATCTACGCTGCTGCGAAGCGATAACAGGTTGTAAAGTACGACTTTTCCCAGAAACCCGGTACTGCCAAGTAACAACAGCTGCTTGCCATCAAAGGCGTGATCGACGTTAAAAGTGGTGCTGCTCTCCATTAGGACGTTCCTCTTGGCTGTGGTAGTCAATGACTTCCAGCAAGTTGTTTGCCAAGTGGTGAAATTGGCTGAACCCGACGGCATTCAGCACTATTGTCTGATGTGATAAACCATAGTCTGGGAGTGAGTGCCATCCGCCCATTTGATTTGAATAAACCACGAGCTTGTTGGCCTCGGCAGCGGTGAGCTTCGCTAAAAATGCCTCTCTGCCTGCTTCCATCTGCGATTCCAACCGTGACATATTAGAAACATAGGCAAGAACTCAACAACTACGTTATTGTAACTTTTACAGGCAGCTAAAATAAAAAAAGGAACAAGAATGCTACTGCGTCGTGTAATGGAGCATGTTCGAACACAGAATTGGACAGCTGTGTTTCTCGATTTCATTATAGTAGTTGTTGGTGTGTTTATCGGCATTCAAGTTGCCAATTGGAACGAACAGCGAGCCGACAACCAAAGGGAACTGACCCTGTTAAAGGCTTTAAAAGTCGAACTCATCGACAGTATTCGTCAGACTAACACTATTGTAAACGCTTACAAGCAGGTGTCCGAGTCTGGGATCCGAGCCGTTAGTTATCTCGAAGAAGATGCTTCTTGTAAGCAAGATTGTGTTCAGATTATTGTCGACTTTTTTCATGCAAGCCAATGGCAGCAGATTGAAGTTAGCTTACCAACATACCAAGAGTTGTTGCGCAATGGATGGCCGCAAAATCGAGAAATATTCATTGCTGCAAACGGTTATATTCGACGTGTCACTCTGAACAGTGGACCATTTTCAGAGTCACCTACTTACAGAAATTTAGTAAGAGGACTCATTCCCCTTCCTATACATGAACCGTATTGGTCCACATGCTTTCAATTGGTTAACGGTGAAGAAGTATATATTTCGCCTTGTGATTTGCCTATTACGGATGAAATAGCAATAAAAGGACTAGAGGCAATAGCAAATGAACCGGAGGTGCATCGAGCACTAGTTGAATGGACAGGGTATGTGCAGTCAATTGGTAATTTAACTGATCAAAATGAAGCGGCAGACACTTTATTGCGCTTGCTTGATGAGGAAATTAAAACTAGGGAGTGATTCGCCACCAATTAGATAGACACGCACCAACCTCGTTAGAGGAGTTTACATAACTCAACGTCTCCAACATGTACACTATGACCATTCGCTGACTCGATTTCTACTCCAAGTCGTGCGACCGCAAATTGTCTGTTGAAGTCAATGGAAGCTTACCGTTGGCTGAGTAATGAATTTCCAACTTTACGATAGGGCATCATTTCGTCAGCCTGAGCGTTTTCACCTGTTATTATCGCTAAATATCATAGATGTCATGTCAATGTCGTAGCATTGTCATGGCCGACAGTGATGTATTTACTGCAAGATTTTCTCTGGCAGATTGGTGAGGTAATTCAATGATTGTCAAAAAGATGAGAATGGAACGTAATTGGTCTCAGGAACAGCTCGCGGAGTTTTGTGGGCTAAGCGTGCGCACGATTCAACGAGTTGAATCGGGAAACAAAGCTAGCATTGAAACATTGATGTCCCTTGCCTCTGTTTTTGAAGTTGATATTTCAAGACTAACGGAGGAAATCATAGTGATAGATAAAGATTCCGAAAACTGGAAAGCTCTACCTTGGTGGTTCAAGATGTCTCTGGCAGGCGCTCGTACCAAACGTTCTGCCATATCGGCTGAGATAACAATGGTGTTGCTTGGTTTTATTAGCTGGGTTTTTATTGAGCCTAATGCATCGATTACGCCAGCTATTTTTCTTTTTGCGTATGTGATGGGATGGATAACTCGGTACGGAGACAAAAAGAAAGTGTGGTAAATGTCATTGAGTAACATCAAGCAGCAAAAATGTTGCTGCTTGTGCCAATGTATTCTATTTGTCTATTTGAGATCCTCGATTTCTCGAGCATGACGAGCATAAATTTGTCTTCAACAGACCACCGCCTTCGCGGTGGGGACAGGCTGGCTTTTTGTCTTCAGCAGGCATATATGAGTAAGTCGCTATCGGATTTGAAAAGGCTTTTTATAAGCTTCTACTCGGGGGAATGTACTTATATTCACATATTGAGACTAATGCCGAACCAAAGACAAAAAAGCCGACACCTCAAGGCGTCGGCTTTTAGTAGTAAAGAACGGAAACCTAGACTTTGAACTGCCGGATAGAGTTTTGCAGTTCCTCTGCCAGGCGAGCAACTTCGTGGCTGGAGTCTGAGGTTTGCTGAGCACCGGTAGCGGTCTCTTCTGCAATACCTACGATGTTTTCCAGCTTCTCACTGATCTCCTGGGATACCACATTCTGCTCGCGGGCTGATTGCTCGATTTGCGAGCTGACATCATGGGCGCGATGCACGGCGTCAGTGATCAGGTTTAGCGCCTGAGCGGCTTTTTCTGTCTGATCTACGCACACCGTTGTCTGCTCCTTACCCTGATTCATAACAGCTACGGCTTTTTCTGCACCTGCCTGCAACACTTCGATCATATTGTTGATCTCTTGTGTTGATTCCTGTGTGCGGCTAGCCAGCGTGCGTACTTCATCAGCTACCACTGCGAACCCACGGCCTTGCTCACCAGCGCGTGCTGCCTCAATCGCAGCATTCAATGCCAGCAGGTTAGTCTGGTCCGCGACACCGCGGATCACGTCAAGAATACCGCCGATGCTGGCGCTGTCCTGATGCAGCTTATTAATCACCTCAGCAGCTTGCTCAACATCAACGGCCAGTACTTCAATGGTACGACGATTTTCCGCCGAGATGGCTTTCACTTTTTCTGCTTCCGCGTCGGCATGGCGGATCTGGTTCAGGGTATCTTCAGCACTTTGCGATACATTCATTGACGTACTGTGCATCTCGGTTGTTGCTGTCGCAACCTGGGCAATCTGCGACTTTTGTTCCTGAATCGACAAGGTTGTCTGTGATGTAACAGTAGACGTCTCTTCTGATGCTGCGGCAAGCTGTGCAGCACGAGTGGAGATGCCAGATATAAGCTGCTTGAGACTGTCTATTAATTCGTTACAGTTTTTAGCCAATTCCCCAAACTCATCATCAGACGAGTCATCCAGTTTGCGAGTGAGATCACCCGAAGAAACGACTTTCAGGATGTCGTTTACTTTGTGCAGAGGACGGGTGATTGAGGTGACTGTCCAGAACGCAATACCGCCTGCCAGGCCTGCGGCAACCAGGAAGATCAGCACCATCTGTGTGACACCGCCGGTAATTTTGCTATTCACCAGCTGCTCTGCATCTTTTGCTTTACTATCCGCCAGTCCGCTCAGTGAGGTTAACGCCGCCAGACCTTCGTCGATATTTTTCTCGGAAGCGGCTAGCGCGCTTTCGGCGTCATTTGCCCGTTCAAGTTTGGTCACCTGCATCTGCAAAATACCGCCGGCTGAGGTATATGCAGTGTTCACGTCGTTGACCAGGTCAGTGATTTCATCGATGGTGCCGCTGCTATCACGCCCCCCGGCGGCTTGCTGCATTTCGGCCAGTTGGTCGCTGATGGTGTTGATTGTCAGTTCGACTTCATTGCCGATCGTTTCAGCGCGCAGAAGCGTCGTGGTTTTAGAATAGTCAGCGGTAACGGTTAATAAAGTTAATAGCGTGGTTTCCAGACGGCTGCCAATTTCTGCAGCGCTGCGCAGCTGACTTGAAGACTGTACTGCATCGAGGTCTGCGAAATCCAGAATGAGTGTTGAGGCATCGTCTGCATTATCTTCAATGTCGCCAAATTTATCTGCAATTGCATCGCGGGTCTCTAGCTCAATGCGATGATTGTCATACATGCTGGTAACGTTGGTGCGGTATTGCTCAAAAACATTTTCAATGTTGACCAGACTACGGCTCAGACCTGGTTCTTCTGCCACAATTGTTTTCAGGCGACGCAGCTCCTGTACGAAGTCCTCTTCGTTGGCATTGAAACGTTCCTGCTTTTCCGCCAAACCGCTGAGTTCCTGCTCAAGATAGGCTTCAAAAGTCAGTTTACCCATGCGTAAAAAAGAAGATTCCAATCGGCCAGTGCTAGAGATAGCAGGCACAGCCAGGTTGTTCACTTCCTTTGTGGCATCTTCAATTGAATTGAGGGTGAAATACGACGATAAGCTGATAACAAGTAGCAGGAAAGTGATGATGGCAAAACCACCAATGACCCGCATCGCGACAGTTATTTTCATCTGAGCTCCTCGAAGCTGCTTGGCATTTTTTTGTCATAACGATGCAGTAAAACGACGCCACTACACCATTATCGCGTAGTGTGACAAATTTACTGCGTTTAATCACTATGTTATGCGCAAAAAAGAGTATTCACTAACATTAGATTAGGATGGCGCAAACAGGCAAACTTGATGGCTATTATGCTGCGTCAGGAAAACCTTTCGAGACACCGTCCAATTGGTATTATCGACGTTTACGCCTTTTTCTTTACCGCATTGGCCTGGACGAGCCTGTTTTCTTCGACGATATATACGGTCATTTGATTGCCCCAGACATAGCCTGTGTCCAGACCGATAAACTGCTGGCTGTCAGTTTGTCCTTGTAACGCAGCCCAGTGGCCGAAAATGACACGTTGGTCCGGCTGCAGTTGTGGATTGTCGATACGAAACCATGGCTGCAGATGAGCGGGAGCTGCGGCAGGAGAGCTTTTCAGTGAGAGGTTAAGGTTGCCCTCCATATCAACGAATCGCATGCGCGTCATGGCGTTGATGATAAAACGAGCTCGCTTTATATCAGTTAATGAGTCTTTCCATCGTGTTGGCTCACTGCCATACATCATCCGTAATAGGTCCTTCCATGAAGACCCTTGCAGTTTCTGCTCTATTTCCCCAGAAAGACTGATGGCCTTTTCAACCGACCACTTTGGATAGAGTCCCGCATGCGTTAACAGTATGGAGGGCGTGCACATGGTGGCAAGTGGCATATGACGTAGCCATTCAACGTAGCGTTTCAGCTGCTTGTCGCGCAATAAGGGTCCCAGCTTATCACTGGCTTTTGCCTGTTTAATACCATTGGCAACTGCCAGAAAATGCAGGTCATGGTTACCTAGTACAGTGTGGAATCGGTCACCTAAATCGTATAGGTATTGTAATGTCAGAAGTGAGTCTGCGCCTCTTGCAACCAGGTCGCCGACACACCAGAGTTTGTCTACTGCTGGGTTAAATCCCGCTTTCTCAAGCACCGCAAATAAGCCATCTGCACAACCTTGTATATCGCCGATGATTAAGTTTGCCAAGCCGGACCTCAGTTGATCACGTTAGGGATAGCCAGACTAAAAACGTCGATCGGCGCTTCAAACCGAACGCCGAATTCGTCTTCCATTTCATAATACCCTTCCATGGTGCCAACAGGTGTATCCAAAACCGCGCCGCTGGTATATACAAAGGTTTCTCCGGCGGGAATGTGGGGCTGTTCGCCGACCACGCCGGGGCCACGGACCTCGGTTTTCTTGCCATTCGCATCGGTGATAAGCCAGTAACGGTTGAGTAACTGTACCTGATGTTGTCCGCCATTATGTATGGCAACCCGGTAGGCAAATGCGAACTTGTCTGGTTCATTAGGTAATCGATCCTGAAGAAACTTTGTCGACACCTGAATATGGATATTGTGTGATGCAGGACCCGCCATGCGACTACTCTAAAATGTTGGGGGCGTTTGACACCGCGTTCGCCAGCGCTGCAAACTGCTCTAGAGACAGCGTTTCTGCGCGACGTTGTGGATCAATGCCCAGCGCATCAATCTGTTCAGCACTGAGTATATCTTTGAGGCTGTTCCGCAGCGTCTTACGACGTTGATTGAATGCACTGGTACACACTTTGTTTAGCATGCTGATGTCGTCGACCTGCACGATAGGTTTCTGATGTGGGACGAGTCTCACCACCGCGGAGTCAACTTTCGGTGCCGGCTTGAATGCGCCTGGTGGAACAGCAAGAACGGGGATCACCGAACAGTAGTACTGTGCCATCACCGACAATCTGCCAAAGTTTTTATGCCCCGGCGTGGCGGCTAATCTGTCCACCACCTCTTTTTGCAGCATAAAGTGCATATCCTGAATATGTTCACTAAAGCTAAATAAATGAAACATCAGCGGCGTAGAAATGTTGTAGGGCAGGTTGCCAAAAATTCTGAGTTTGCTGTCGCCGTCGCACAAGGAGGCAAAGTCGAATTTCATCGCGTCCTTCTCGATCACCGTCAGCTTGGCTGATATGAACGGGTGATGTCTGAGCCGATGGGCAAGATCGCGATCGAGCTCAACGACGGTAAGACTGTCCACCAGTTCACAGACAGGCTCTGTGAGGGCTCCCAGACCCGGGCCTATTTCGATAAGGTGCTGACCTGCTGCGGGGCCGATGGCCTGTACAATCTGATCGATAACGTAAGGGTCGTGCAAAAAGTTCTGCCCGAATCGTTTACGCGCAGTATGTCCTAAATGGGTTTTACTCATTGCTGGTTTGCGCCAGTTTAATTGCTTGCTGAACGGCTAGCGTGAAGCTGCCCGCGTCGGCCTGGCCGCTACCTGCCAGATCAAGCGCCGTGCCGTGATCCACTGAGGTGCGAATAAAGGGCAGACCTAGCGTGATATTTACCGATGCACCGAAACCTTTGTATTTAAGCACCGGCAGGCCCTGATCGTGATACATCGCCAGCACCACATCCGCCTGCTGTAAGTACTTTGGCTGGAATATGGTATCGGCCGGGAGTGGTCCTGTGATATTCAAGCCCTCGGCACGTAATTCATCGAGCGCCGGTTCAATAACCAGTTGTTCTTCTTTGCCAATGTGGCCGTTTTCCCCAGCATGTGGGTTGAGTCCACAAACGAAAATCTGTGGGTCACGAATACCAAATTTCAACGATAGGTCCGTGTGGATAATGTGAATAACCTTATGTAAACGTTCACGGGTGATCGCTCTGGCGACAAACTCGAGTGGGATATGGGTGGTTGCCAGTGCCACTCGAAGCCCTTCAGTGGCCAGCAACATCACCACGTCCATGGTATTTGACTGGTGAGCAAAAAACTCAGTGTGGCCGCTGAAAGACACGCCTGCCTGATTAATGATGCCCTTGTGTACCGGTCCCGTAACCACAGCATCAAAATCGCCATCCATGTTTTTCTGGCAGGCCTGACGCAGCGTTTCAACGACATAATGGCCATTATCACTGTTTAACTGACCTGCAACGACGTCGCTACTCAGAGGAATGTGTTCAATGAATAGTTGGCCGGGCTGCTGAACAGTTTTTTGATCAGGTTGATAGGGCAGCCACTCGATCTCATGCCCCAGCATCTTGGCCCTTTCCTGCATCATGTACTTGTCGGCGAATACCACAAGCTGTGCCGGCCACTGCATTTTAGCCAGTGCGATGACGAGGTCTGGGCCAATACCGGCTGGCTCTCCCGGCGTGATGGCAATTTTCAGCGGTTGCATGGTTATCCGGCCTATGCGTCTCTACTATCGAGCAGTTCAATATAGGCTGCATCACGCATTTCACGCAACCAGGCATCCGTCTCTTCCTGGAACTTACGACTGAATATCAGTTGATAAGCCTTTTCTTCCTTCAGTTTTTCAGTCGCATCACCGACTCTGCGATCCAGTAATTCGATGAGGTGCCAGCCGTGTACGGAACGAATCGGCTGGCTAAGCTCGCTGACTTCCATATTGTTTAGAGCTAACCTGAAAGCAGGCACGTAGATTTCAGGGTCAGCCCAACCCAGCTCTCCGCCGCGTAGCGCTGAGCCCGGATCTTCTGAATGCTCCTTAGCCAGTTCGGCAAAGTCAGCCTCGCCTGCTAATACCTGCTCTCTGAATTCAAGCAACATGTTTTCCGCTTTTTCATCACTGAGTATGATTGAGGGTTTGATCAGAATGTGACGGGCATTGACTTCAACGACCTCGGCAACTTCAATTCCACGTGTATCGGCCACTTTCAGAATATGAAAGCCGGCGCCACTGCGAATTGGGCCAACTAACTCATCTTTTTTCTTACCCTGCACTGCTTCGGCAAACAGCGTTGGCATCGAATTGACATTCATCCAGCCCATATCACCCCCGTCGAGAGCTTTGGCGCCAGATGATGAGGCGATGGCAATTTTAGCGAAATCAGAACCAGACTCCAGCAATGACATCACGCGCTCAGCGCGCTCTCTGGCGTCTGCTACATCTTCATCGTTCGGCTCAGGTGGAAAACCAATCAATATATGGCCAAGACGATATTCGGCCTGTGACGCGCCTTGTTCATCCATCAGTTTGACCAGGTTTTCAATTTCCTGTGGTGTAATGTAAATCCGGCGGCGTACATTAGCGCGACGTACCTCGCCCAGAATCAGCTCTTTGCGTATCTCTTCGCGGTAGGTTTCATAGGGTGTGCTCTCTGCAATCAGTGCCTGTCTAAGCTGTTCCATATTCGTGCCGTTTTGCTGAGCAATGTTGGCTATCGTTTGCTCAAGCTGCGGGTCGCTGATTTGGATACCCATGCGGTCTGCCATCTGCATCTGCAGGTTGGTGAGGATGAGGCGCTCGATAGCCTGTGTGCGCAGAGCACGGTCTGACGGCAGGTCCTGATTATTGGCCACTGCGTTACGTCGTACGTTGGTCAACAGCTCCTGAATTTCACTTTCCAGGATCACACCCTGGTCGACGATCACTGATACTTTGTCCAACATGGTGGTCTGTGCGGCCGCTGTTGTGGATATCAGCAGGCCTATGCCAAATACTGCGTGCAAAAATGTCGTTGCTAATTTCATTACTTCTCTTTTCGTTTTTGACTTAGTGTTACCAGTGGACAGGGTCCAGACTGGCCAATCAATTTAATACATAGGGCTGGCGGTAACCAAACATACCATCTTCTAGCATGGCGCGTTTACTACTGCTGCTGCCCATCCCTTTGAAAATAAACTGTAATGCGATTCCCGAATCAAATTCGTCAGTGCGCTGTAAGCCTGTTGCATCATATCGATTACTAAGATGCCGTTGCGCCACAAAGCGCAGTGCCCAGCAACAGGACTCATATTGTATGCCAGTGTAACTTTCAATGGTACGTTGTTGACTCAGGTCCTTATACCAGCGCCCGACCCACTGCCAGTTTTTGGCAATCGGCCAGCTGGCAGAGATCCCCAACTGGTCAATTTGTTCGCCGGAGAGATCTCTCACATATCGATGGTTTAACTGCACCAGGCGCTTGTCATCGCGACGATACTCTAATGACAAACTACTTCTTTCGACTTTATCCGTGCGCGTCGATACCTGAATGTCTGCGTGCATAAACCACTTACTGTGCAATCGCCAGTCTAGCTCAGCGGCCAGGGCAGAACGGTCGTCTGCCTTATTGGCTGCCAGTACCTTGTTGTCAGACAAGTAGAAAATCTGACCCACGCTGAAGACAAATTGTTCCCTGCTGGCGGCATCTAAAATTCTCGAGGTTACACCCAGCGTAACCTGATTGTTATCGCTGATACGATCAAGCCCGGTAAACTCCTGGCCTCTGAATAAACCGGTGTAATCATTCAGCAGACGGGTGGTATCGTAAAGTCCTATATCTGTCTGGTCTTCATAACTGGTAAACAGATACTGCAGCTTTGGCTCCAGCGTCATGGTCGATGCTTCGCCAAACCAGTCAGCCTCGCGCTCAAAATTCAGACCACCATACAGTTTTATGCGCCCAAGATTGCGGGCCACTTCGTCCGCTAACGGGGTGCCCTCAATGTCACGTTGATGATAATAAGTACTCAACAAACTGGCTTCAGCCAAAAACTCGCCCCACTGACGCTGATACGGCAATGACAGTGAAGGGGCGAAATGTATCCGTAGGGCTGAAGGATTACCGTCTATCTGATTGTCAAAATAGGCGAGCTCTGAATCGACTCTGAAATCCAGTCCGTTAGCAAAGCTGGTGACATAGTCCAATTGCAGTTCTGGCAAGGTGCGGTACGTGTCCGCGTGTTCACCAATCACTTCAAAATCGCGGACCCGCATCACGACGTCCAGATTGTTGCTGTAATAGCTCATGGCGACGGTCTGATACAGGTGGGTGTCGGCACGGTTGTAGAAATCAGACCCTAAATCAACGATGTAGTTATCGTCACTCAGACCATTGATATCCGCGCTTAGCACCCAGTTATCGGATAGCTGACCATGATGCTCAAACCGATAAAAATAGCGATTGCTGCGGTCTGCACTATCACGGTCGTCAGGCAGATACTCCAGATTGATGGTACCGCGATGGGATTCAGTCAGGTACCTGAACTCGGTTTTTAACTGAATACCCCGGTTGGTCATCACTCTGGGCGAAATGGTAGCGTCATAATTGGGCGCTATGTTCCAGTAGAAAGGCTGCTCGTAGTCGATGCCTGTTGCCGATGAACTCGACACTTGCGGAAACAGAAATCCTGTCTGACGTACCGGGCTGACCGGGAATGCGAAATAAGGCAAGTAAAATACTGGCACGTCGGCGATATAAAAACGCGTATTGCGCGCTTTACCCCAGATTTCACCGGGTTCAATAGATATCTCACTGGCCTGTATCTGCCAGTCGGTTGAGTTAATTGGGCAGGTGGTAAACGACACATCCTGTAAAGATAATCCCTGCTCCCGACTCAATACGATGCGCTGGGCAGCACCATGTCCGGTGAAGCCGGTTAGTCTATATTCGGTTTGCTCCATGTTCAGTGACTGAGCCTCAGAATCAAGCCTGACCGATTCACTGCTAACCTGAATTTGCGCATCGCGATAGGATACCTGTCCCTCTGCAACCAGTTGCTTGCCCGCCTGAGCAACCTGCGCGCGCTGTGCAGAGATTTGCGCGCTGTCACTAACTATGCTGACATCGCCGGAAAAGTCTGCCGATTCGTCCTGTATTATCGTCGCGCGTCGGGCATTGACTTTGATTTCACCTTTGGCCATCAGCAGCGCCGGATCAAATCTGCTCGGCGGCGCGAGGCATTGCTCTGGCTGATCATCCGCCTGTTGGGCAGATGCATGCAGGGATGCCAAAGCAATAAGTAAAATCAGAACAATTTGCATTATATTGAAGATGAGCCGACGTGAAGAGCTAGTTAATTTACGGGTGTTGCGAGCGTGATTTTAAGGGTTTTGTGCTGATTTACCAACTAAAGCCGTGAAAATCCTCAAAAAAACTTCTTCAGGAGTTAAAACACATCCGGCACCTACGGTATGATTGACGTCAACACAGCTTTTTCCGGGGTGGTTTCAAACCGTTCATGTCACAACAGATTTCTCCGCCTGATGTGCGACAGCAGCAGCTGGTTGCATGGATAAACCAGCACACCGAGTATCAAACCTCCAACATAGTGATGGTATCCGGTGACGCCAGTTTCAGACGCTATTTCCGCACATTCACGTCGCCAGCGTTGATAGCGGTAGATGCACCGCCGCCCGACGAAGACAGTCAGGTATTCGTAGATGTCGCGTCAGCTTTAAGGCAACAGGGTGTTCCCGTGCCTGAAGTTTATGCGCATGATGCCGAGCAGGGCATGTATTTATTGGAAGATCTCGGTAATACCGTGCTGTCGGATACGCTAAGTGATACCAATTTTATTTCGTTATACCGGCGTGCATTGGCACTATTGCCGGGGATCCAGGCATGCACACGTACTGCAGCAGGCGAGTTGCCCCGGTTTGATGAAGCCCTGCTGGCGCGAGAATTTCATCTTTTTCGTCACTGGCTACTTGAGGAGCATTTAGGGCTGTCTGTCAATAGCGAAGAGCGCCGCATGTTAAACGACATCGAACAGCGCTTGCAGGATAATTTTTTTGCTCAGCCACAGGCTGGCGTGCATCGTGATTACCATTCGCGCAACATCATGATTGATGGTGATGAGCAGCTGCGGATTATCGATTTTCAGGATGCCGTGCTGGGCCCCATTACTTATGACGCTGTGTCGCTGCTCCGGGACTGCTACCAGTGCTGGCCAGAATCAGATGTAGAAATGCTGACACGTGAACATTGGCAGCAATGCCATCGACAATACAGCTGGCAGGAGTTTGCTCGTTGGTTTGATTTAACCGGCATCCAGCGCCATGTCAAAGCGAGTGGGATTTTTGCCCGATTGTGCCACCGTGACGGTAAATCAACGTATCTACATGACATACCTAATACACTCAGGCATCTCATCCGTGTAGGGCATCGTTACGACCAGTTTGCCGCGTTTGCAAATTGGGTGAGCTCTACTGTCTTACCTGCAGTAGAGGCGAAACTAGGTCGATGAGAACTGCAATGATACTGGCGGCAGGCCGTGGTGAGCGGATGCGGCCACTAACTGACACCACCCCCAAACCACTGTTGCAAGTGCGCGGCAAAGCGCTGATTGACTATCATCTGGAGAAACTCGCCAACGCGAATATTGAGCGCGTTGTGATCAATCATGCCTGGCTTGGTGAGCAAATTGTAGATCACGTGCGCTGTGGCGAATTTGCCGGGTTGGATATCGTTTTCAGTGCTGAAAGTCCGGTGCTCGAGACCGCTGGTGGGATTGTCAAAGCATTGCCCGCTTTGACCAAAGATAACGCCAGAGAGTTTATTGTTGTCAACGGTGATGTATTTTCTGATGTGGACTTTACGCAGCTGCCAGACAGCCTTGGCGAAGATCTGGCGCATCTGGTGATGGTGGATAATCCAGAGCAGCACCCACGTGGCGACTTTTATTATGCGCAAGGTCGGTTAAATACTGATGGACACACACGTCTGACGTATAGTGGCATCGGCGTATATCACGTTGCCATGTTCAGCCATCTGCATCCGGTCAGGGCGCCATTGGCACCCCTTTTAATCGACGCGATCGAACAACGCAGGGTTAGTGCGCAACACCACCAGGGAGAGTGGAATGATGTTGGCACCCCGGACAGGTTGGCTGCATTGAATCAGGGAGGAGCAAATGCCGGTTTGGGGTAAAATTTTAGGTGCACTGTTTGGCTTTATGGTCGGCAAAATCCCGGGCGCGATCCTGGGTTTTATTGTCGGTCACATGTTCGATCGCGGTTACAGTCAGAATTTCAATCAACTCGGTGGTTTTGGGCGCTACTTCTCCAATCCAGACAATCTTCAGCAGCAGGCCGTATTTTTTCATGCGCTGTTTTCGACCATTGGTCATATCTCTAAAGCCGACGGTCAGGTCACTCAGCGTGAAATTCAGATGGCCTCGGCCTTGATGGATGAAATGGGTCTGCAGGGTGATACCAGAAGCGAAGCGCAGCAAGCATTTCGAGAAGGCAAGGCGGCTGATTTCCCACTGCGTCAGATCCTGTCCGAGTTTCGCGAATCATGTCATGGGCGTCGTGACGTGATGCAGGTGTTTTTAGAAATCATTATCCAGACCGCGTATGTCGATGGACGGCTGGATAATGCCGAACAGCGCGTATTAGACAAGGTCGCTGAATATCTGGGGTTCCGCCAAAACGAGCTGCGTTATCTGCAATCCATGTTTGAGGCTGAAGTACGATTCAGGCAGGCTCAGGGGCGCGGCAGGCAGGGGCATTCCCGGCAGCACTCACATCGCCAGCGGCACCAGCAGCAGGCGCAATCAGGCGCCACACTCAGTGACGCTTATCGCATTCTTGGCATCGCCAGTAGCGCCGATGATCGCAGCGTAAAAAAAGCCTATCGCAAATTAATGAGTGAACATCACCCGGATAAACTGGTGTCCAAAGGTCTGCCCAAGCAGGCGATGGAAATTGCTAAAGCCAAGGCGCAGGATATTCAGGCTGCCTACGAGATGATAAAGACCAACCGAGGCATCAAGTAAAACATGGCTGACACCGCGCTGCCTGCTCTTTCCGCTGACAATCAAGGCAAAATCGAATCTTTTATTGACGCCATGTGGGTCGAAAAGGGCCTTAGCGACAATACCTTAAGCGCCTATCGAACCGACCTGATTAAATTTGCCTGTCACTTACAGGCGCATACTGCGCATGGGCAGATTGCCCTGTGTCATGCTGATGATATCCACCACTATCTGGGTAGTCGTTATGACGCTGGGCTGTCGGAGCGCAGCACTTCACGGTTTTTGAGTTCTTTGCGGGCGTTTTGTGGTTACATGATGCGTGAAAAACACCGTGATGATGATCCTTCCCGTCTGGTTAGCAACCCTAAGTTATCTAAACCCTTACCGAAGTCTTTGTCTGAACAGGAAGTCGACGCACTGCTTGACGCACCAGATTGCGACGAACCCATGCAGCTGCGCGACAGGGCTATGCTGGAAGTGCTGTATGCGACAGGGCTAAGGGTGTCTGAGTTGGTAGGTTTGAGATTGGGACAACTGAGCATGCAGCAGGGCGTTGTCAGGGTCACGGGCAAAGGCAATAAAGACCGCCTTGTGCCGCTCGGCGAGGAAGCACTGGAATGGTTACAGCTGTGGCTTAGCAAGGGACGCAGTCTGTTCCTGAAGTCTGAATCTGATATCCTCTTTCCGAGTAAAAGAGGGGTAAAAATGACCCGTCAGACGTTCTGGCATCGAATAAAATACTATGCCACGGTAGCGGGTATTAACGTTGAATTGTCGCCACATACGTTGCGACACGCCTTCGCTACCCATTTACTTAATCATGGTGCAGACCTGCGTGCCGTGCAGATGCTGCTGGGGCACAGTGATCTTTCAACCACACAGATCTACACCCATGTGGCGACGGAACGACTGCAGAAGTTGGTAGAGCAACATCATCCTCGTGGCTGATAAATTTAACACAGCTAAGTTATAGTTCATCTTCCAGATCGTTGATTGTCTCTTTTAGATCGTCAACGCGGTCGCTGATAGCCTTAATACTCTCAAATAGTGACCGAATTTTCTCTGTTGATGTGCTACTGAGTTCGCCAACGTCCTCCATTTTCTTCATCAATTGCATGATGAGATCAGTATTGCGGTTAACAACTTCACTGATTTCCTTCGAGAATTCAGATGTCTGTCCCGCTAATGTTCGCACTTCATCTGCGACCACAGCGAAGCCTCTCCCTTGTTCACCTGCTCGGGCTGCTTCGATGGCCGCGTTGAGCGCGAGCAAATTGGTTTGTTCAGCGACGCCCTGAATCTGGCTCAATATTCGATTGATATCATCGGCTTGCTTGTTTAATTCTAGACTTATTTGAGTTGCGCCAGCGATTTCCTTATCTGCTCTGCCGGAGGTTTCAACAGTTTCAGACAAGGTCTGCTTAGCCTCGCTGGCTATCTGAGAGGTATGTGTATTAAACGCATTGGTTTCTTTTTTTGCATCTAGTGCAAGACGTTGAGCATCAGTTATATCTTGCGCAAATTTCACAATACGCGTTACTTCACCATCTTCATCATAAACAGGAGAATACACCGCTTCTAAAAATACTTTGTCCCCATGTTTGTTGCGCCTTGAGAATTTTCCTGACGAGCGTTTGCCAGCGGCTAACTCTTCCCAAAAATGAGGGTGCCGTTTGTAAAACGAATCTGAGCAGAACATCTTGTGATGTTGTCCCTTTATTTCATCAAGAGAGTAGCCCATGGTGTTGAGAAAATTCTGATTCGCATCGAGGACATAGCCATCAGGCGTAAACTTGATGACCGCCATGTATTCGTCGAGTGCATTGAGTATTGCTCTATCGTCAAGAGCGTCTGCGTGAGTGTCGGTAACGTCGTAGGCTAATTTAAAGACCTTTGAGACCTTACCCTTAGAATCATTAACCGGGAAGTAGGTTGCACGTAAATATATGGTCTGGCCGGATTTTCCCACACGTTTAAAAATGCCAAATTTACGTTTTCCTTTGGCCAAATCCGGCCAAAAACGCTGATACTCATTTCCGCGCTGTTGTTGTTCATCTACTAACGCGCTGTGGTGCTGCCCTATCAGCTCTGAGGGTTGAAAATTGAATATGCTGGCAAACGTGTCATTGGCATCCACCACCGTGCCATCTGGAGTAAATTCAATGAAGCCGACATTTTGCTTCATTGCCTCTAACATTGCCTGACTTTCTTTTTCAAGACGGTGGCTCAATGCCAACTGAGAAGTCAGTTGCTCTATAATTTTATTTTTTTGACCAAATATCACGGGCACCTTCTCGCGCAGCGAATTAAACGCTTTCCTACACCAAAGTTAGTCGTAAAAGAGCAAAAGTCTATAAATAATGAGTTTGGTTAGGTAAACTGGACGTCCTACGACAAGTTTTTGAAAACATTTTCGTCAACACCCTGTCTAATGCAATAAATCTAGCGTTCACTCATTTCGATACGTTGAAAGCATAAGTGTAAATTGGAAGCAGTATGAAAAATATTTTTAAGTCGGCCTTGGTAGCAACGTCACTCGTCATGTCATTGATGGCATGTGCTGAACCGAGCGCATCCCCGGTAAAAGACAAAATTGAGTCAACATTGGGGTTGCAGGTATCGTCTGTGGCGGATTCACCGGTGCCTGGGCTGGTTCAGGTGATGACCGATCGTGGCATGTTTTACGCGTCAAAAGATGGGACATATTTTTTGCAGGCCCGCATTTTCAATTTAGATGAAGAGATGCGTAACGAGACTGAAGAAGCACTCGGCGCTATTCGTTTGGAAGGGTTGCAACAGTTTCAGGACAGCGCCGTGGTATTTAAGGCAGAAGACGAGAAATATGTCGTCAATGTGTTTACCGATATCACCTGTGGCTACTGCCGTAAATTCCACCGTGAGATCGCAAACTACAATGATCGCGGCATTACGGTGCGTTACCTGGCGTTCCCGCGCGCAGGTTTAAATAGCAAACCCTACAATGATATGGTGTCGGTTTGGTGCGCTGAGGATCCGCTTGAAGCGATGACGGCCGCCAAAGCGGATGAAGAGATTGCCAGTGCGTCGTGCAAAAACTCTGTGGCCCAGCAATACCAGTTCGGTCAGCGGGTAGGTGTAACAGGCACCCCCAATATCATTTTGCCGGATGGAACCTTAATTCCCGGATATCAGCCAGCAGATCAGTTAGAGCAGGCACTTAAACAAGTTATGTAACACAAGACGGCGCCAGAGGGCGCCGTTACCTTATCATCATGACATTATCGATTGTGCGTCGGCCCCCCGGCGATGACAGCGCGTTACCCGCAGAACTTCATCCTTTACTGCGCAGACTGTATGCCAGCAGAGGCGTTAAACTAAGCGACGATCTTGAACGTTCGTTGCAGGGATTACATCACTATCAGGCACTGGACGGCATTCAGCGTGCGGTGGCCAGGCTGATAACGGCACTAGAGCAGCAACAGAGAATAGTGATCATTGGTGACTTTGATGCCGATGGCGCCACCAGTACCGCGTTGTGCATGCTGGCGCTAAGAGCGTTTGGTGCCAACGAGCTAGACTATCTGGTGCCGAACCGGTTTGATTACGGCTATGGTTTAAGTCCGGAAATTGTCGAGCATGCTCACCAGCAGGGAGCACAGTTACTGGTCACAGTAGACAGCGGCATTGCCTGTATTACTGGAGCACAACGGGCAAAAGAACTCGGTATTGATGTGATCATTACCGATCACCACTTGCCTGGCACAACGTTGCCCGAAGCGGCGGCAATTGTGAACCCGAACCTCAGTAGCTGCGCGTTCCCTTCTAAAAACCTGGCCGGTGTTGGCGTAGCGTTTTATCTGATGTCAGCGCTGCGTGCTGAATTGCAAAAACTGGGAAAGTTTCACAACAATCCCCCTACGTTGGCGCAATGGTTGGATATCGTTGCCCTGGGGACGGTTGCCGATGTCGTCAAACTGGATGGCAATAATCGGATTTTGGTATATCAGGGCTTGCAGAGGATACGCGCGGGTCGCTGTCGGCCCGGTATTCGCGCTCTGCTTGATGTAGCAGAGCGCCCTGCGCAGTTTCTCACCTCCAGCGACCTTGGTTTTGTTCTCGGGCCGCGACTGAATGCCGCAGGACGATTGGATGACATGTCGTTGGGGATTGAATGTCTGTTAACTGACTCGTATGACGACGCGCTGAATATTGCGCGCCGTCTCGATGCGTTGAACAAAAAACGTAAGCATATTGAAAGCACCATGCAGCAAGAGGCTGAGACCCATATACAGGAATTGAACCTTAGCGCAGATGATCTGCCTCCAGCTCTGGTGTTATTTAACGAAGCCTACCATCAGGGCGTAATTGGTATCGTCGCCGGGCGAATCAAGGAAAAATATTACCGTCCAACCATTGTTATGGCGGCGCAGGATGAGCAGTTTTTAAAAGGGTCTGCACGATCGATTCCCGGTGTGCATATTCGTGATCTATTGGAAGAGGTCAATACCCGTCATCCCCGCCTGTTGGCCAAGTTTGGGGGGCACGCCATGGCAGCCGGGCTAAGCATTGCCCGTCAACACTTAAGCGACTTTGAAAAGGCACTGACGTCGATTGCCAACGAATGGCTGCAAGGCAAACCGTTAAGCGGAGAATTGTTAAGTGACGGTGAAGTGGAAGATCAGTGGTTGACACTTAACACGGCAAAGCTGCTTGCCGATGCTGGTCCGTGGGGGCAAGGATTTGAAGCACCGATGTTTGATGGTGAGTTTGCTATAGTCCAGCAGCGTCTGGTTGGCGAGAAACATTTAAAACTGGTGTTGCGCACGAGCCAGGGAGAGTTAGTCGATGCCATTGCCTTTAATATTGATCCGCAGATCTGGCCTGACGAGAGTGTACATACCATTCATGCCGTTTACCGCATGGATGTCAATCGATTCAGGGGAGAGGAAAACCTGCAACTGATTATTGAGGCTTTGGCAGCGCAATGAATAAACAGGTTGATAAGCTGCTCACCCAGCATCCCGGGCTGACCCACTCTGAAAATGTCAAAGTCGCGTCCCATGTGCAACGTGATGATGACGACTGGATATTGCATACGTTAATGCTTGAAGGGATTGATGTTCCCTTTAAATTCCGGCGCAAGCAGCAGTACCGGTCACTGGTTGGTCGGCGCGTTAATCTGACCTATTATCCGCATACCGAGAATGTCGCTGGGATAGATTTCGAAATTATGAAAGTGGTGCGTATCCGGGCGCTCTGACGCCATAGTGACAGTCGAGGTGATATGTTAAGAGTAGAAGGCGTGGTGCTGCATCGGCGAGCATATCGGGAAACCAGTTTTCTGCTCGATCTGTTTTGTCGTGAAAGCGGAAAGATCAGTGCCGTCGCTAAAGGCGTCAGGTCTGCTAAAAGTGACAGAAAAAGTCTGTTGCAACCCTTCCAGCTACTAGAATGCCACCTTTATGGCCGCCATGAGCTAAAAAATCTTGGCAGCGTAGATGCGCTGCAACCTGCGATGCAGCTACAGGGACTGAGGCTCTATTGCGCCATGTACCTGAACGAGTTGTTGAACCGTGTATTGCCGAAAGAGGAACCCTGCCCGCAGCTCTTCAATCATTATCTTAGTATCTTGCAGCAGTTTCGCCAGTTAGATGATTCGCTCAATGAGGTTGAACCTTTGCTAAGAGAATTCGAATTCGCGTTATTGTCTGAGCTCGGTTATATGCCAGATTTATGTGAGGACTCTCATGGTGAGGTCCTGCGCCATGATGGACACTACATGCTGAGTGCGGATGAGGGACTTGTCGCGAGCGCGGATAATCAGCGCAGCTTCAGGGGCGAGGCATTAATGTTGGTCAATGCACGTCAATGGGGACCCGAGTCGATGCAATGCGCCAAGCGTCTGAGCCGTCAGCTTCTGGCGCCGCTGCTGGGCGATAAACCCCTCAAAAGCAGAGAGCTCTTTGCCCCTTTTCGCACCTCAAATTCATAATAAGTGCCTGAACTATCACGACGATCTGTTATTATCCTCAGGCAAATTAATTCATAAACAGTAAGGTCATGAAAGATATTCTTTTGGGCGTCAATATCGACCATATCGCCACATTAAGAAATGCCCGTGGCACACATTACCCCGATCCTGTGCATGCTGCTGATATTGCAGAACGCGCCGGCGCTGATGGCATCACCGTGCATCTGCGTGAAGACCGCCGTCACATAACAGATCGTGACGTTGAATTACTAAGCCAGACCATCAATACCCGTCTGAATCTGGAAATGGCGGTCACCGAAGAAATGCTCAATATTGCCTGCCAAATCAAGCCGGCATTTTGTTGTCTGGTACCAGAAAAACGCGAGGAGCTGACCACTGAGGGCGGGCTTGACGTAGCTGGTAATCTGTCGCGTATCAGCAGTGCCTGCCAGCAGTTGGCCGAGCAGGGGATCCTGGTGTCATTATTTATCGATGCGGAGACCACACAGATAGATGCAGCGTGCGCAACAGGGGCACCCTACATAGAAATTCACACAGGCCAGTATGCCGAAGCGCGAAACGAAGCAGAGCAGGAAACAGAACTGACTAAGCTGGTGAAAGGCATTGAATATGCCGATGCGAAGGGATTGAAAGTAAACGCGGGGCATGGCTTGCACTATCACAATGTCAAACCGATTGCTGCGATTCCGCAACTGATCGAACTCAATATCGGTCATGCCATTATTGCCCGAGCCGCATTCGATGGTCTGCACACGGCAGTGTCAGACATGCGACGTCTGATGCTTGAAGCAAGAGTATAGTAGCCTCAACCATGGCAATTATAGGACTGGGCACCGATATCGTCGAAATAGCCCGATTTGAGGGAGACCAGTCGCGTACCGAAAAACTGGCGCGGCGAGTCCTGACAGATAATGAGTATCAGCGTTTCTTAAGTCACCCTCATGCGCACCGTTATCTGGCCAAACGTTTTGCCGCGAAAGAAGCGGCCGTCAAAGCACTGGGCAGTGGCATTGGCAACGGTGTTGGCTGGCAACAACTTGAAATACAGACATTGCAAAGTGGCGCGCCAACACTGCTGTATGAAGGGGAGTTTGCACGGCGCTGCGAGGCGCTTAATGTGACATCGGCGCTGTTGAGTATTGCTGATGAAATGCACTATGCCATCGCTACTGTCATGCTGCAGTCTGACAGTTGAGTTTGATGTAAATAACCATGGTCAAAGTATTTAAACCACAGCGTCAGTCGCAACAAACAAAACGTATAGAGTTGTATATTGACACACTTGATGTGCACGGTGTCGGCGTCAGTCGGCAGCATGCGCCGGTAGTATTTGTGCAAGGCGCCCTGCCCGGTGAGCGCTGTGAAGTGCTGGTCACTGAACGCAAAAAACGCCATTGGCAGGCAACCCTACTGAGGGTGGTTGAGCCTTCAGAACAGAGGCAAGTCCCACCCTGTAAGCACTTTTCTGTATGTGGAGGCTGTCAGACCCAGCATATGCAAGCTGATGCCATGTTGCGCGAAAAGCAGCGTGCTATTGAAGGGCTGCTGAACAGGCATATTACTCAAACTGATGAGGCTGATGTATTGCCGTGGCATCCTCCCTTGACGGACTCTGCGTTGTATTACCGACGTAAATCGAGGCTGGCGATCGACGCCAGACGCAAAGAAATCAGGATTGGCTTCAGGCAAAAGTCCTCCAGTGACGTGGTTGATATCAGTGAGTGTCCTGTCCTTACCCCATCGCTGCAGAACGCTCTGAGTGATGTTCGGCAGGTGTTCAATGACACTCAGAAAGCCAGATGGCTTGGCCATATCGGTTTGTTTGAAGGCAACGATTTTGTACAACTGCTGTTACATGCCCGACGAGAGCCGGGAGCCGGGGCCGCAGAGCTGTGTGAGCAATTGGCCCAGCTGGGTAATTATCAGGTGGTGTTAAGCACATCGAATGGATTGCACAAAGTGTTTGGCATCGAACAGCCTGCATGCTTCTCTCCTGCGCAGGCAATTGAGCTGGAAGTCTCGGCCAATGATTTTGTGCAGGTTAACGACAATATAAATCGTCGAATGGTAGAACAAGCCATGGAGTGGCTTGACCTTAACGAAGATGATCGCGTTCTGGATTTGTTTTGTGGCGTGGGTAATTTCAGTCTTCCTGCTGCACGGCAGGTGAAACACCTGCATGGCGCAGAAGGAGTGGCCAGCATGGTGCAACGGGCCGCTGCCAATGCACAAAAAAATGGCATACACAACACCGAGTTCAGCTGTGTAGATTTAAATGATGCAAAAGCAGTGTCCGAATTGCTACAGAACACGTACAACAAAGTATTGCTGGATCCCTCACGAGAAGGTGCTGAGCAGGTGGCCAAAGCGCTTGCGGCACGAGGCTGTGACACAGTGTTGTATGTTTCTTGCAACCCGACCAGTTTTGCGCGTGATGCCGGTATTCTGCTTGGGGCAGGCTATCAGTTTGCTAAAATCGGTCTGATGGATATGTTCCCCTACACCGAACACTGTGAACTAATGGCACTTTTTACACGCGCCTCAGACAAGCATAAAGGTAAGTAACGAAACTATGGTGTCGATACGCAAAGTGCATCGCTCAGAGCGTCCATCCTTCGATGAGTGGTTGGCCAGCCTTGAGCTAAGCGACAGGACCAAACAGAAACTCAGGGATACCTCTGATACGCCAGAAGTGCTGCTGGTGGGCCAGGAGATGGTGGAAATTCTGCATGAGCTGAATATGGATGATGAGACACTGCAGGCAGCTCTGGTTTTTCCGTATTGTCAGTTGCATGAATTGAGCGATGATGACGTGCTGGAAACCTTCGGCGAAAAGGTCATGCATCTGATCAGCGGTGTACGCCGAATGGACGCGATCCGCTTCCTTCAGGCCCGCAACGCTGGCAAGGCTAATGAATCCCAGATTGATAATGTCAGACGAATGTTGTTAGCCATGATTGACGATGTGCGGGCTGTGGTTATCAAAATGGCTGAGCGGATATGTGCACTTCAACAGGTCAAAAAAGACAGCGAAGAAAAACGCGTAATGCTGGCGCGCGAATGCGCGACAATATATGCGCCCCTGGCCAACCGCCTGGGTATCGGTCAATTGAAGTGGGAACTGGAAGACCTGGCGTTTCGCTATCTGCATCCGGATACGTACAAACATATTGCTAAACTGCTGGATGAACGGCGGGCTGACCGTCAGGAATATATCGAAAGTTTTGTCAGCGGCCTGCAGGCAATGCTCGACAGGGAGGGCATAAAAGCCGAGGTGTATGGCAGGCCGAAGCATATTTACAGCATCTGGAAAAAAATGCAGAAGAAGCAGCTCGACTTTGATGAGCTGTTTGACATCCGCGCGGTGCGTATTATTGCCGAACGTTTGCAAGACTGCTACGCAGCACTTGGACTCGTGCATGCGCAGTGGAAGCATATTCCAAATGAATTCGATGATTATATCGCTACACCCAAACCCAATGGCTACCAGTCTATTCACACCGTTGTACTGGGACCGCAGGGTAAGTCGGTGGAAATTCAGATCCGCACCCAGCAAATGCATCAGGATGCTGAATTGGGCGTGGCAGCCCACTGGAAGTATAAAGAAGGCAGCACCGGCAAAGAATCAGGTTATGAGGAGCGCATCAACTGGTTGCGTAAGATCCTCGCCTGGCAGGAAGAAGTTTCTGATTCCGGCGACATTATGGAAGAGTTGCGCAGCCAGGTGTTTGATGACCGGGTCTATGTGTTTACGCCGAAAGGCGATGTGATTGATTTACCGGTGGGGTCAACGCCGCTGGACTTCGCCTACTATATACACAGCAACGTCGGGCATCGCTGTATCGGGGCTAAAATCAACGGCCGTATTGTGCCATTTACTTACCAATTGCAAACCGGTGATCAGGTAGAGATTCATACAGGAAAGAAACTGAATCCAAGTCGTGATTGGATGCATCCGGGACTAGGTTATGTCCACTCGTCCCGTGCCCGCGCCAAGATCCATACGTTTTTCAAAAAGCAGGATCGCGATAAAAATATTCAGGCCGGCAAAGAGCTGCTTGAACGCGAGTTATCGAAAAACAATATCGATAGCAAAGACCTGCGCTCAGCCTGTGAACGCTTTAATGTCAATTCAGTCGACGATCTGCACGCCGCGATAGGTGCAGGTGACGTGCGATTAATGCAGGTGGTCAACTTCCTGCAGCAACTGCATCAGCCACCTCCGGCCATTGACCCGCGCGTTAAATCCAGAAAGCCGTCTCGTGCTAAGTCGCATAAAGACAGTATAGAAGTGGAAGGGGTAGGTCACCTGATGAGTCAACTGGCGAATTGCTGCAGACCATTGCCGGGTGAGCCGATTATGGGCTACATCACTCAGGGTCGAGGCGTGTCGGTACATCGAGAAAGCTGTGAACAGCTGGCTAACCTGCTGAATCAGCACCCGGAGCGGCAAATAGAGGTAAACTGGGTATCGGATGTGCAGTCCAGTTTTCGTGCTGATCTGGATATATTCTGTTCCGACCGAGACGGTATTTTGCGCGATATTACCACTGTGCTGGCGAACGAAAAGGCGGCGCTGCTGGGCGTTAACAGCCTCAGTGACACACAATACCACACCGCAAAAATCAAACTGACGATTGAGGTAAAGGATCTTAACGCCCTGTCTCGTACCATGAGCAAACTTCGGTTAGTGAAAGGAGTGGTGGATGTCGTCCGGCTGGAAAACTGACATGCCATCGCAGCCAGTTGCCAAACTATTGTGGGTCATGAAGCAGTTGCGAGACCCGCACACGGGCTGTCCCTGGGATCTCAAGCAAGACTTTGCCAGCATCGTGCCACACACTATCGAGGAGGCCTATGAGGTTGCCGATGCCATTGAACATGGCAGCATGGAAGACATTAAGGACGAGCTTGGTGACTTATTGTTTCAGGTGGTGTTTTACGCACAGTTAGGAGAAGAGCAGGATGCCTTTGACTTCAATGCAGTGGCGGCAACCATTGCCGAAAAACTGATACGCAGGCACCCGCATGTATTTGCGCAGCAACAAGCCGAGAGTGATGAACAGCTCGCTGCTCAATGGGATGCCATAAAACAGCAGGAGCGTGCCGCTAAGGGCAAGCAGGATGACAGTGTGTTGGCAAATATTCCCGTCGGTCTGGCACCGCTTATCAGGGCGCAAAAATTACAAAAGAAATGCGCCAAAGTGGGGTTTGACTGGCCTGATGCTGCACCTGTGGTAGATAAAATCCACGAAGAAATTGAAGAAGTACTGGACGCAGTTCAATCACAAACCGGTACGCATGATGAAGTGGAAGAAGAAATCGGCGACCTTCTGTTTGCAGTAGTAAACCTCTCTCGCCATCTTGGCGTGGATGCTGAGACAGCTCTGCGCAAAGCGAATAACAAATTCGAACGTCGCTTTCGCCATCTGGAGCAGTCTGTATCAGACGATAGCGTTGATCTTCGAACGTTATCTCTTGAACAATTGGAATCGTACTGGTGCGAAGCAAAAAGCCAGTTAAAACAACGTGATTGATAAATCACACGCCTTTGAGACTACAGCAACATTTTTATACAAGACGCTCGCGTTTTTGTTCAAGTTCTGTATAATGCGCGGCCTGCCCAGTTACACCCACTTTGGGAAAGTGGAAGAATCAACCGGCTCGAAGGGGTCAAGGTGTTGATTTAAGGCCTTTTCTGACTGCTAACCTGGTCAGAAAAAACGTAACGAACAGAATTAGGTAAATTTCAATGAAAACCTTTGTTGCAAAGCCAGAAAGCGTACAGCGCGACTGGTTCGTGGTTGACGCCACAAACAAAACACTGGGTCGCCTTGCGACTGAAATTGCGCGCCGTTTACGCGGTAAGCATAAGCCAGAGTACACGCCACACGTAGACACTGGTGACTACATCGTAGTCATCAATGCAGAAAAAGTGGTAGTGACTGGTAACAAGACCAAGGACAAAATGTACTACGCGCACAGCGGTTATCCAGGTGGTCTGAAAACGACTAACTTTGAAAAACTGCAGGCTGAAAAGCCGGAAATGATCATCGAAAAAGCGGTAAAAGGTATGTTGCCAAAAGGCCCTCTGGGTCGTGCAATGTTCCGCAAGATGAAAGTGTACGCGGGTGCAGAGCATAATCATGCTGCCCAGCAGCCGCAGGTTTTGGACATTTAAGGAGCGAGATAAATGGCTGATACTCAATACTACGGCACTGGCCGTCGCAAAAGTTCTACCGCTCGCGTATTCCTTCGTCCAGGTAGCGGTAACATCACTGTAAACAAACGTCCTCTTGACGAGTTCTTCGGCCGTGAAACGGCATGTATGATCGTTCGTCAACCATTGGAACTGGTCGAAATGACTGACAAATTCGACTTGTACGTCACCGTAACCGGTGGTGGTATCAGTGGACAAGCGGGTGCAATCCGTCACGGAATCACTCGTGCGCTGATGGAATATGACGAAGCGCTGCGTCCAGCATTGCGCAAAGCTGGCTACGTTACTCGTGACGCACGTCGCGTTGAACGTAAGAAAGTTGGCTTGCACAAAGCTCGTAAGCGTCCGCAGTTCTCGAAGCGTTAATTCGTTTTCATGCAATGCAAAAACCCGGCTACTCAGCCGGGTTTTTTTATACCCAAACGCGCTTCAATATCTGTTAGTACATTGGCAGCACCGCCAAATCGGTTAAAATGGTTGTTCAGTTTTCGAACAGTGTAAAATTTCGCAAACACTCCGTTCACTGCGTTTTTTATTAAAACCCTGTATAACTTGGTTTTATTCGAGTAATTCCTTGTCTTTAGCAGGGGTTATCTTTTATCATTTCCGGTTGAATAGAACACAAATTACCGGTTCGTTACTGATATCCGTAACTGACGCTTGGTGAGTTCATATTAGCTGCGTTAACACGTGGGTATAACGAGCGTCTCTACGCCAGTCAGTATTAATACGATACCGATCTTGGAGAGAAGTGGATGAGCAATGTATCGTTAGATGCGAGTGATTCGTCTAAAGCCAATGAAGACCAGCCACAAAATAATAACCGTCGTCGCTTCCTGACCGTTGCAACGTCTGTGATTGGTGGTGTAGGTGCTGTTGGTGCAGCCGTGCCGTTTATCGCATCCTGGAATCCGAGTGCCAAAGCCAAGGCTGCTGGTGCGGACGTTGAAGTCGATATCAGCAAAATTGAACCGGGCCAGCTGATTCGCGTGATGTGGCGTAGTAAGCCAGTCTGGATTGTGCGTCGCACACCAGAGCTGCTGGCGTCACTGGCTAATCATGAAGACCAGTTGCGTGATCCCAACTCTGAAGTTGAGCAGCAGCCGGCCTTTGCACAAAATCGCTATCGCTCTTTGAAAGAAGAGTACTTGATTCTGGTCGGTATCTGTACTCACCTGGGTTGCTCTCCACAGCATCTTACTGACGGGGATTTCGCCCAGTACGCTGAGGGTATTCCTGAGGGCTTCTTCTGCCCTTGCCACGGTTCCAAGTTTGATATGGCTGGCCGTGTGTTCCAGGGCGTACCAGCACCGTCAAATCTGGTGGTACCGCCTTATCAGTATTTAGACGACACCACGGTGTTAATCGGATCAGAAGCGGAGACTGCATAATATGTCAGGGTTTCTTAACTGGATAGAACAGCGCATTCCTATGATGCGGGTGGCGAATATGCACGCCATTCAGTATCCGGCACCGCGCAATATGAACTTCTGGTACGTGTTTGGCTTCCTGGCCACCATCGTACTGGTTAACCAAATCCTTACCGGTATCTGGTTAACGATGAACTTCGAACCTTCTGCAGAGCGCGCGTTCGCCTCTGTTGAATACATAATGCGTGAAATCGATTACGGCTGGTTGTTGCGCTATATGCACTCGACCGGTGCATCGGCATTCTTTATCGTCGTTTATCTGCATATGTTCAGGGGCATGATTTACGGCTCTTACCAAAAGCCGCGGGAGTTGCTGTGGGTATTTGGTATGCTGATTTATCTGGCCCTGATGGCAGAGGCCTTTATGGGGTATGTGCTGCCTTGGGGACAGATGTCTTACTGGGGTGCACAGGTTATCGTCTCCCTGTTTGGCGCAATTCCTGTGATTGGACCAGACCTGGTGGTGTGGATCCAGGGCGACTATGTAATTTCAGGCGCCACGCTTAACCGTTTCTTCGCACTGCACGTTATTGCACTGCCACTGGTTATCGTGATTCTGGTGTTCCTGCACATTATTGCGCTGCACGAAGTGGGTTCTAACAACCCGGATGGCATTGCTATCAAGCACAAGAAAGGCTCGCTACCGGAAAGTGAAAAGACTAAGTGGGAAATCCATGAATACTACACCAGCAAATATGACATTGCTGACGATGTAGTACCGTTCTTCCCGCATATCGTGCTTAAAGATCTAATCGCTTTCTCAGTGTTCCTGTTTGCGTTCTGCTACATCATGTTCTTTGCGCCGGAGATGGGCGGTTATTTCCTAGAGAGACCAAATTTTGAAATTGCTAACCCGCTGAAGACGCCAGAGCACATCTTCCCGGTATGGTATTTCACGCCGTTCTACGCGATTTTGAAGGCAGTACCGGACAAGCTGTTTGGTGTCATTATGATGTTTGCCGCTATTGCTGCTCTGTTTGTTCTACCTTGGCTTGACCGCAGTAACGTGCGCTCATGGCGCTATCGCAGCGGCCTGCACAAGTGGAACCTGATCATCTTTGCGTTGGTATTCATCTTCCTTGGATATCTTGGTGGTACACCTCAGGAAAACTGGAAAATTACTGCCTCTCAGTTTGCCACTGTTGCTTATTTCGGCTTCTTTGTCGCACTGTTCCTTTACAGCAAGCATGAGAAGACCAAGCCTGTACCTACGAGGATCCCTAAATGAGAAAACTAGTTGTTTCCCTATTGTTCCTGGTACCTGGGCTGGTGTTGGCTGCAGGTCCGGGCATACCATTAGATAAAGCAAACTATGACCTGACTGACAAAGCGTCTTTGCAACGCGGTGCACAGTTATTTATGAACTATTGTCTGGGATGTCACCAGCAGCAATATCAGCGTTATCAGCGTACCTTTCAGGATATTGGTGTACCGGATGAGCTGGGTCAGGAGTATCTGCAGTTCACCGGTGAAAAGGTGACTGACTACATCACGACAGCGATGCCGCAAGAAGGCGCGGCCAAATGGTTTGGTGCACCACCACCTGACCTGACGCTGGTAGCCCGTGTTCGTGGTGCTGACTGGTTGTACACTTATCTGCGCACTTTCTATGTAGACGAAAGCAAAACCTTTGGTGTGAACAATAAGGTATTCCCCAACGTGGGTATGCCTCATGTGTTGCAGCCACTGCAAGGTACGCCAAGAGAAACGTATGAAGAACGTATGATCGATGGCGAAATGAAGCAGGTTTATGTTGGCCTGAAAGCCGAGGGCGGTAAGCTGTCAGCTGAAGAATACGACCAGGCTATTCTCGATCTGACCAATTATCTGGTATATACCGGCGAGCCTGCCAGACTGGAAGCAGAAAGCATCGGTCGTTGGGTGCTGGTGTTTATCGTTGTGTTGGGTATTTTTGTTTACCTGACCAAGAAGGAATATTGGCGAGACGTGCATTAATTAGCACTAATTTAAGGTATACTTCGCAAAGGGGGCGTTCTCGCCCCCTTTTTGGCATTGTAAGATCGGCGAGAAGCGTAAAGTGGCAAGCATTCAATGCAGCCTATTCTGGCCGGTAGTATAAAAGCGCGTTCATGTTTTTTTGGAGGACCATTAATGGCTGTAGCCACGAATAAACGTTCAATTATGACGTTATTCTCAGACACCTCAGACATATACAGTCATCAGGTGCGTATCGTATTAGCAGAGAAGGGAGTGGGTGTAGAAATCAGCTTTACCGACCCTAACAATCTGCCGGAAGATCTGATGGATCTGAACCCCTACGGTACAGTGCCAACGTTGGTGGATCGCGAACTGGTGTTGTATCAATCACACATCATCATGGAATATCTGGATGAACGTTTTCCGCATCCGCCACTGATGCCCGTTTACCCGGTTTCTCGTGGTCAGAGCCGCTTGATGATGCATCGCATTCAGCAAGACTGGTACTCACTCGCAGAGCAGATCATGAAAGGTGAAGGCGATGTTAATAGTGCACGAAATGAACTTCGTGAGGCGATTTTAAGCATTGCGCCACTGTTTGCAGAGACCCCATTCTTTATGAGTGAAGAATTCAGTTTAGTTGATTGCTATCTGGCGCCGCTTTTATGGCGTTTGCCAGCGCTAGATATTGAGCTGACTGGTGCGGGCAGTAAAGAGGTGTTGGCGTATATGAACCGCATCTTCTCGCGTAACTCGTTCAAAGCCTCGCTGACCGATCAGGAACGCGAGATCCACGATCCGCTGTAAGTGATTATGTCAGAGCGAATGACATCTAATCAGCCCTATTTACTTAGGGCTTTTTATGAATGGATTGTTGATAACAATCTGACACCTTACATCGTCGTTGATGCCACTAAACCTGGGGTAGAAGTCCCTGAAGAGCACATTCGCAACGGTCAGATAGTACTTAACGTATCACCCAGCGCGTGTGCCAATTTGTTGATTGGCAACATTGACGTGACGTTCGAAGCTCGATTTGGTGGCGTCGCTCGACAACTGGTGGTGCCTATTTATGCGGTGTTGGCAATCTATGCCAGAGAAAACGGCGCAGGAACGGTCTTTGCCGGCGAAGAGGAAATGTCAGAGCCTGCTGCTCATGACTTAGATCAGGAAGACGTACCATCTACGCCGTCTCAGGCGCCAAAGCCTGCTAAAAAGGGCAAGCCCACTCTCAAAGTCATTAAATAAAGTCAGAGACTGTGCACGCACAGTCTCTATCTATCTCAAAGAATTTCAAATACTTTAACAACTCTAGCGACACCGTTAATATTGCGGGCAATATCGACTGCTTTCTGCGCTTCCGCCTCGGTGACCAATCCCATCAGAAACACTTCTGAATCTTGCACCGTCACTTTTATATGCAGGCTGCTAATATCAGAGTCTGTCAGAATTTGAGTGCGTACTTTTGAGGCCAGCCACACATCATTGGCCTGAGGGCCCGCGCCAATCGGTTCGGCAACGCGTATTTGGTTGTGGACTTTACGTACGCCTTTGACGGTTTGGGCGATTTTTCCGGCCTCACGTTGCAACGTCTCTGTTGGAATTTGACCTGTGAGTAATGCAACACCGTTATGTACTTCGACATCGATATTCGCTGAGGCTTTAAGTTGCTCATTTTCGCCTAATTTGAAGGCAATACGTGTTTCAGCCGTGGTATCGTCTACTTGTGTGCCTAATGTGCGTCTGTCATTAGCCGATGAAACGACCGCGGCGGCGCCTGCTCCTACGGCGACGACAGCGCAGCTTTGAAGCTGCATAACAACACTAAATATTGCAGTGACAGCTATCCATCTGCGCATGTCTACACGTCCTCTGGTGTTTCCGGAAACAGGCTGTCATCAATGCATTCGCATAAGTTATGGATCACCAGCAGATGCACCTCCTGAATGCGAGCAGTGCGGTTTGAAGGGACACGGATCTCAACGTCATTCTGGCTAAGTAGACCGGCCATTTCACCGCCGTCCTTACCGGTAAGCGCAACGATTGTCATATCACGATTGACCGCAGCCTCCATAGCCTGAATAACGTTGCGCGAATTTCCGCTGGTAGAAATTGCTAATAAAATGTCACCCGGTTGGCCTAACGCACGGACCTGCTTTGAAAACACTTCATCATAGCTGTAATCATTGGCAATCGATGTCAGGGTAGAGGTATCAGTAGTAAGCGCGATAGCTGGCAAGCTCGGTCTGTCCCGCTCGTATCGATTCAACAGCTCGGATGAAAAATGCTGTGAGTCCCCAGCGGATCCTCCGTTGCCGCAGCACAGGATTTTGTTGCCGCGAATTAGCGCTTCGACCATCATGTTCGCCGCGCGCTCAATATGGTTTGGGAGTAACTCCGCAGCGGCAATTTTAGTCTGAATACTTTCGGTAAAGTTTGCTTTGATTTGTTCTATCATCTGTTTTCCACGTTTTTGCTACAGATCGTTTTACACGTTCTGGTACCAGGCTATTCTATCACTACGGATGGCAACCATATCTATTCTGCACGCTGTATAATCCGGATGTAATTCATGGACCTGCATAAACATGGCGATGGCAGCTTCCATCTTGCGCCTTTTGCTGGCATGAAAAGAGGCTTCCGGATCAGCAAAGTATGTATTCTTCCTGAATTTGACTTCAACAAATACCCATTGTTCACCATCGCGCATCACCAAATCCAACTCGCCTCGGCGGCAATGGTAGTTTTGTGCGACAAATGTCAGTCCCTGTTGCTCAAGGTATTTGCGGGCAGCGTGTTCTCCCTCACGCCCCTTACTAAAAGACAGCTCTCCGTGCATATCTTGTTATCCCGTTATTGTCCCGTTGGTCCCTGTGCTTCATTCAGCGACACTTTCTGTACGCCGCTCTCGGTTATTCTGCCCATCGCGAGGGTGCGCTTAATCGTGCGTTGATAGGGTATCGATAGCTCACCGCTTAATCCCTGCTGAGTACTATAGGGCAGGGCTTCAAGCATGGGCGAACTGTATGTTAACAGTAAGGCATCATAACCCATTGCAAACAAACGTTTTAATGCACTGTTGCGTTGAGGCCATAGGTCTTCGCTTAGACGATACAAGTCGCTCTGCTCGTTGTCGGGCAGCATCCATGGCATATCGGTAAAAATCAAATTACGGAGGTCTCGTAAGGTGTTGGGCGACACCTCCTGGCTATAACTGCGCGAGGTTGCGTAAACGGGCACCGCTTCCTGTTTAAACGGACTTAAACTTGCCTCAATAATAGGGTTGAGCAGTTCCGTTTGGTCGGGAGTGGCAAATACAATGAAGGCATCAATATCGCGGCGGTTACGAGGCACATTATATAGGGGCTCACTGAGCATATTTTCAATTTGTCGTATGCGCTGTTCACTTTGCTCGACATCCAGAACCGAGGTCACTGTACTGCGCATATCGTCGTTCTGATTGAAGGTGGCGATGGTCAAGCGCTTGTCTGCATAACGACCGTGTAACGCTGACCATGTTTGCTGGAAAGCTTCTACCATTCGCGCGGGTACACCGCCATCACCGGCTATGATAACCGGTGATGTATAACCTTGCCGGAAAATGTAATTAGCTAACTGCACCGCCTCATCTTCTGGAGCAAGCGCAAAGAACACCCCATCAGCGCTTTCTGGCATCATGTAAGGCTCAACGCGATTGAGTGCGACAAAACGCTGCTCTGGCAGCAGCAATGGTAATAAATCAGAGATTTTGTCGCGGACCAGCGGGCCAATGATGGTGTCATAGGTGCTTACCAGTTCAGCGAGATCATGGGCTGAGCGAAGTGCAGAATTGAAAAAGTGAATTTGCGGTGTTTGCTCAGAACCCACGGACGTGTTGTTTTGATGTGTGGAGAAATAGGCCGCCAGTATGCCATCACGGACTGCCTGTCCCTGATTACCGAGCCTGCCAGTCAGAGGCAGAAGTACCGCTATTCTCTGCGGAGAACGGGGTGTTATCGACAATGCATTAACGACTTCCTGCGGTAGCTGTTGCAGAGGATGGCTCGGATATAACACTCGCCAGCCGTCGATTTCGGACTGTAACACCTGCGGTTCCAGCGCGTAACGTCGGGTCAGCATGGCCAGCTCGAGTTCAGGGCGAAGTGCGGCATTGCGCTGACTCGCGTGCAGTATATCAGCGTCTGAAAGCTGTTGTACGAGCTGCCATATTTGCAGGGCATCCTCATATTTCCCATCGCTGCTAAGTTTGAGTAACTCTGCGGCTTCAAGCCAGCGTCGTTGGTTTATCAAGACTCTTACTTGTAACGGTGCAATATCAGGTAATACAGCGCCATAGTTTGCAATATCATCTAATAATGACGCGACATGCTGATAGTCCGGCTGGGAAGTCTGCAATTCACACTGCACTTCACTTATTACCGCGCGGGCACGGTGTAATGCTGAAGTAAGCTCAGGTCTGAGTAACTGCAGCATCTTGCGTGTTTCTACGCACTGACCTTGCTCAGCAAAAAGCTGAGTGGCATTCAACAGCGTTTCTACAATAGCGTTTTCAGATGCGCCTGACTGCTCGAGCCGGCTGGCATCGTCAATCAGTGAGTATGCAGTCTGCTCAGGGACGGCATCATCTTCAGTGATCACTTCCACCGGTTTGGGGGCAGTCTTGACGCTAGGTGGCGCACTACTACAGGCACTGAGGAGCAGTGCCACAGGGAAAGCCAAATAAACATGACGACGCATGAATGAAGAGCTACCAACACGAAATAAGGACATGCGCCAAGTGTATAGTAAACAAGATAAATTTCTATCCCTCAGGGGCCCTGCTGTACACTTGGCGCATTAAGAAACGATAACAGGCGGATAACTATGCTGATTCAAGGTGGGCTATATGTCGTTGCCACCCCTATTGGTAACCTCGATGATATGACAAAGCGAGCTATTGAGGTACTTACACATGTTGATGTCATTGCCGCCGAAGATACCCGTCACAGTCAGAAACTATTGAGCCACTACAGCATCTCTACCCCGCTACTGTCCTTACATGAACACAATGAACAGCAAAGAAGTGAACAGCTTATTGCAAAAATGCAGCAGGGACAGTCAATTGCGTTGATCAGCGATGCCGGGACACCACTGATAAGCGATCCTGGTTACCAATTGGTTAACCTGTGTACCAGAAATAATATCAGAGTGACGCCCATCCCTGGACCAAGTGCACTGATTACGGCGCTAAGTGCGGCAGGTCTGCCAACCGATCGATTCATCTTCGAAGGATTTCTGCCGGTTAAAAGCGCTGCCAGAGACAAATCCCTTAGTAAGCTGTTAGGTGAATCTGCAACGGTGGTGTTTTATGAATCGCCTCGAAGGATACTGACTACCGTTGAGGCTATCATCAGTGAGCTGGGTGAAGACAGAAGGTTGGTTTTGGCAAAAGAGCTAACCAAAGCCTTCGAGACATTTTTTAGTGGCACAGCGGCCCAGTGCCGAGACTGGCTAGCAGAAGATGATAACCATCAACGTGGCGAATTTGTGCTGATGGTCGGCGGTGCACCGCAGCAATTAGAGGATTTACCGCCTGATGCATTGGCACTGCTAGCCCTCCTTAAAAATGAACTGGCATTGAAAAAGGCCGCTGCGATTGTGGCGCAGCATTATGGATTAAAAAAGAACGCGCTGTACAAACATGCGCTTGAGCATCTTTAGTGTCTGGTTTACAGGAGAATCCACCACAGTCGGGGTTTTTACTGGTGATAGCGGGCACGGTGCTGTTTTCCAGTAAAGCCATTCTGATCAAATTCCTCTACTACTATGACATTTCCCCGCTAGAGTTGCAGGCCCTTCGCATGCTTGCGGTTGCGCCGTGTTATGCACTCATTTTGGGCTGGTTGATATGGCAAAGCGGCTGGCCAGCTATCAGTAAACGTGAATTACTGGGATGCACTTTGGCAGGCATTGCTTGTTACCATATTGCCAGCTACCTCGATTTTGTCGGCCTGGTCTATATTTCTGCCGGACTAGAGCGGATCATTCTGTTTTGCTATCCGTTGATTGCCATTTTGTTCGGTAAATGGTTTTTAAAAGAATCTTTGCCATCCAATGTCTGGTATGCCCTTGCAGCAAGTTATGCGGGTATTATCTTATTTTTCTATGCAGATAGCCTGTTCGGGGGGCAGCAGCTGTTGTTCGGCAGTCTGCTAGTATTCGCGGCAAGCGTGCTGACAGCCTGGTATATGGTCGCTAATCAGCAATATTCCCGTCGCTTTGGCAGCCAGCGATTTACCTGTCTGGCCATGCTTGCCGCCTGTGCTTCCTTACTCTGTCATGCGTTTGTCGTTGAGTCAGTTACTATCTCGCAGTTCACTGGCGAGGTGTACTGGGGAGCGGCAGCGCTAGCGCTGTTTTGTACACTTATCCCTTCGTTTCTGGTCAGCGCTGGCGTGCGCAGAATTGGTGCTAGTCGAGCTGGGGTGGTAGGCACAGTCGGGCCACTATTTACGGTTGTCGTGTCTAACATCATGCTGGATGAACCGGTTACCGGGACCCACCTGGCGGGCTTGCTACTGGTGCTGACTGGGATGTGGTTATTGCGACAGGGCAGGCGTGACTGATAATCCTGCAGGCATCTCAAATATTGACGCTAATTCGCCCGTGCTGCGCATTTTTTTGATTATATTGTTTATGTCGTCGAGCATTTCGAGGGCAGGGGATGCATTTCCTACTCCGACATAAAAGTAGTCGCTTTGTAATGCCTGGTCACTGTGCCCGATAAGGCTGCTTAGGCCAAGTTGTTTTAGCAGGAAGTACCCTGATTCCAGACTGAAAGCGAACAGATCGATACGTTGTCTCTCAAGCATGCCAAACATCTGGCTTTCATGACCATTAATTCTGATCAGTTCAAGCGGTATCCCAGCGTCTACCGCGTTTGATAATGCCTGCTCAGCAAGGTAGCCGTTAATGACACCAATTCTCAGATTGACTAAATCTTTCAGACTTCTCCAGTTGAATCCGCTCGGAAACCGTTCTTTATTGTAAAAAAATACGGCATGGGTCTCGATCACTGGGTCAGAAAAAGTCAAATAAGGTGACGTATTGTCTGCTTTACCGACCAGACTCACTGCATCGGCCCGTCCCTCTTCCAGTTCCTTAAGTGCGCGCTGCCAGGGCATCAATTCGAATTCAGCGTGATAGCCCTCTATCTGGTTAAATACCTTATGGATAAATGCAACAGCACTGCCTCCCTGTATTTCTCCAGTTTGCAGGTTGCCCAGTACAAAGGGCGGAAACGGCGTATCAACAAACTTTACAGCCTTAGACGCAGCATCATGTGCGTTCGCCATGGAGACGCACATTGCTGTAAAAAGTAGGGCTGATAGTCTTAACATCAGAGAAGATAGCGGGTTCGGACTAACTTAAGGTGGTTATCATCCTACACGAACGGCGGTTTTTGTCTATGAGAGGCGGGATCTGAAGTCTTCGTAGCTGAACTGACGCACCAGCTGGAACTCACCGTTGGATTTGAGGATACCAATGGCGGGATGTTCAACACCATTAAAGAACGTCGTTTTCACCATGGTGTAGTGCATCATATCTTCAAAAATGACTCGGTCGCCAGGCTTGAGCGGTGTATCAAAGCTGTAGGTGTCAATCACATCGCCCGCCAGACACGAGTTGCCCCCCAGTTTGTAAGTGTAGGCTTTTTCTCCGGCTTCTCCGGCATTTCTCACTGTCGGACGATAGGGCATTTCGAGCACGTCTGGCATATGCGCAGTGGCGGAAATATCCAGAATGGCAATGTGTCCGTCGTTCTCAACAACATCTACCACTTCACTGACTAGCGGGCCGGTCTGCCAGGCTACTGCTGAGCCAGGCTCCATGACAATATGCAGGTGCGGATGACGTTCACGAAAGGCCTTTAGAGTCGTGATCAGATGTTCGACATCGTATCCTTCGCGGGTCATAAGGTGTCCACCGCCGAGGTTGAGCCATTTCAATTGCGGCAGGTATTGAGCAAACTTCTTTTCTACCGCAAGCAGTGTGCGTTCTGTTGCAAATGAATCACACTCGCACAGGTTATGTACATGAAAACCATCTACACCGCATAGGTCAACGCCTTCCAGTTGACTGACACGAATGCCAAGGCGTGAACCCGGAGCACTTGGGTCATAGAGTTCAGTTGTTGCCTCTCGATGCTCAGGATTAATACGTAGACCGACCGATACCCCAGCCTGTTGAACGGTTTGCTGATAGCGCTGCCACTGGCTAAGACTGTTGAATGACAGGTGACTCACTAATTCGGTAAGCTGTTGAATATCTGTATCTTTATAGGCAGGTGAATAGGCGTGGACTTCCTTGCCCATTTCATATTTTGCTAGTTTGGCTTCCCACACTGAACTCGCCGTACAGCCTTTCAGATATTGGCCGACGAGAGGAAACGCTGACCACATAGAGAAACCTTTTAGCGCCAGAATAATGTCAACACCGGCCTGTCGTTGCACACGCTGCATCAGTTCCAGATTGGCGCGCAGCCTGGATTCTTCCAGTACATAACAGGGAGAAGGAATGGCAGCGCTGTTAATTGGGTCAGTCATCTATCTGCTCCGAATAAATTCACATTCAGATGGTGGGGCAAAGGTTGCCCCACCTTATGCTTATTTTTTGAAAGGACTATCGCACTCAATAACATGCCACGGCAGACCATGTTGGTTGAGCATGTCCATAAATGGATCGGGGTCGAATTGTTCCATATTCCACACGCCAGGCTTCTTCCAGGTTCCATTGAGCATCAGTGCCGCGCCAATCATAGCTGGAACGCCAGTGGTATAGGACACTGCCTGTGCGCCTACCTCTTCATTACATACTGCATGGTCGCAGTTGTTGTAGATAAAGATGGTTTTCTCTTTGCCGTCTTTTATCCCTGTGATGTAAGTACCGATGCACGTCATGCCCGTATAGCCCTCGGCCAACGAGCCCGGATTAGGCAGTACCGCTTTAAGGAATTCAAGAGGCACAATTTCCTGTCCCTGGAATTGAACAGGCTCAATGCTGGTCATGCCAATGCCTTCGAGTACACGAAGATGGTTAAGATAGGCGTCACCAAAAGTCATCCAGAAGCGGGCGCGCTTGAGCGTTGGGAAATGCTTAACCAGCGACTCTAACTCCTCGTGGAACATCAGGTAAGAGGCACGCACGCCAATATTCTGATAGTCGAGATCTTCACGCACACTCAATGGGTCAGTTTCTTTCCACTGACCATCTTCCCAGAAGCGACCGCGCTGGGTGATCTCACGGATATTGATTTCAGGGTTAAAGTTGGTGGCAAACGCCTGACCGTGGTCTCCGCCATTACAATCAACGATATCCAGATAGTGGATTTCATCAAAATGGTGTTTCGCGGCATAGGCCGTAAATACGTTGGTAACACCGGGATCGAAACCACTTCCGAGCAATGCCATTATGCCTTTATCCTGGAAGCGTTGTTGATAAGCCCACTGCCATGAATATTCAAATTTGGCCTCGTCTTTTGGCTCATAGTTAGCGGTATCAAGATAGTCTGTACCGGTCGCCAGACAGGCGTCCATGATAGGTAAGTCCTGGTAGGGTAAAGCCAGGTTGATAAGCAGATCTGGCTGTACTTTCTCAATCAACGCCTGCACCTGTGATGCGTCGTCCGCATCAACAGCAAATACCGCTTTAACCCGATCAGCTCCTACTTCTTGCTGCAACGCTTCGCACTTGGATACCGTGCGACTCGCCAGATAAATTTCATCAAAGTGTTCAGGTAAACGGGCACACTTTTTTATGGTGACAGTAGCAACGCCGCCTGCACCAATAATAAGAACTCGAGACATAGCCATTCCTCTTAGAAATAAACCGGCGCATGCTATCACCAATTTATTCTGTAACCAATCTGTGAACAGAGAAGGATAGTCTGAAATGGCGCTAACGTCAGTAGCTTGGAAATGGAATGGTCGCTGTGAATGCCCCCGGGTTATCAAGCGATAACCGGGGGCTCTCCCTGAAATGCGTGTGGAGGGTGAAAGTTGTAGCCCTGCACGGCTCACCCAAGCATGTTGTTATTATTATTCCCCTTCCACAGCGCGCTTAGATAAAGCATGCTGCAGGCCAATTTTAAAAATATAATAAATTCAATTGGTTGAGGAGGTTTGAAGCATGATGGAGAGGTGTCTTTGCACTGCCTTAGTGAAATCTTGCACCGCTCCGGTTCGCATTAGTCAGATAATAATTTATACGGGAGGCCGATGCGCAAGTCACCCTTATTGAATGAATAGGGAAACAGGTGTGTCTGACTGCTTTTGCCAAGCGTCTCTGTAATGACGATCGTATGGGTCGTGTCACCGCGCTCATCCGTCACCATTGCGTCATACACCAGTACCGATGTTAACTCATCGCAGTGCTCATGAATGTTTACAAGGCGCTGCTGCAATCGTTCGATCAACCGGTATTCGTTACGGGTATCAAGAGTGTCCTCAGCGAAGATGCTGCGATACTGCTCATCAACCTGATAGGCAGCAAATGGAAAAAAGTGGTCGCACTGTTGCAGCATAGAGGTGCACAGTTCAAGGGACGCCTTTATCAAAGGACTGTCGGTAAGCGTTGTCACCGATTTACGTGATAATGCCATCGTCGCACTCCATCAATAACCAGACCGATATTGATTTAACGGGTTCAATTGCAAAATGGATTAACGTACTCGCTTATTCTAGTCTATGCGCGCGCCCTGTAAACCGCCTGTGTGCCAACACAATATCCGGCAGCCGTCGGGAAAATAATGATTGCGCAATAAATGGGTCAGGGCCATCAGCGTTTTTCCTGAATAAACAGGCTCAATATCAATCTCATTTTGCTCTGAAAATTGACGACAGAATGCAGTCAGTTCAGGGGTTGACCGAGCATAACCTCCGCAATGATAGTCATGTAGGATAGTCCAGTTTGTAGCAGTGATATTTTGCTCATCCATAAAGCGCTTTACCAATCCCTCCAGGTAACCCTCACCTTTCAGAACACCAATTCCGATTATAGTGGTTGTCGGTTGACTGGCGGCAATGATGCCTGCCATGGTAGCACCGCTGGCTACAGGGAGGATAATATAATCATAGTGCTGTTCGAGCTCTTGCATCGCTTCTGCGACGCCACCCAGCGCGAGGGGATGCGAGCCGCCTTCGGGGATCATATGGCTGTCTGGATAAGTGTGTTTTACCCAATCGGCGAATGCTGAAGTGTTACGTTCGGCGAATTCTCGTTTAGTTAAGTAGTGCAGTTTTACCCCCCATTCATTCAGGTCTCTGAGCATGGGGGTGAGGTGCTGTGTGTAATCGCCGCGGATCAGCGCGGTGCAATTGATATCCAATTCACGACAGCAATAACCTAATGCATGCAAATGATTAGAGTACCCGCCCCCCAAACTGACGACATGAGCTACGCCGTTTTGCACGGCGTACTCAAGCTGGGGCTGCAGTTTTCGCCATTTATTGCCAGAGACAATCGGATGAATCAAATCATCGCGCTTCAATACCACCTTACAGTTCCCTATATCTTTAAATGTAAGCGGGGTCTCAGCACTGGGGATTTGCATAATTTTTTGCAGGGCTTTGAGGCGCTGTATAGACATGGTATCGCTCAGCGGGTGGATCTTCTGTGAGCAGAAATCATAACGATTTGACAGCCGTCTCGACAATTTTTTACTGAATTAATCGAGCAGAAGGTGATCAAAGCGATATCCGAGCGGGTAAAAACCAACAATCTATCAATAAAATTTTACGCTAATGAAGCGGCAGGTCAGAGGGAGCAGTGCGCATGACATCAAAACCATGGCTGACAATTTCCCTGGTCATCATTGCAATGGGGGGGCTCGCTATGTCAGCACCAGCGTCTGCGATTAACAACATCGTGGGACAGTATTTTGAACAGGCCGAAAAAGTTGGCGAAGGGCGGATGACGTATCTTTTTTGGGATGTTTATGATGCCCGCTTGTATGCGCCGCAGGGTAAGTGGCAGGAAGATGGGCCTTATGTTCTTGAATTACACTACCTTCGAAGCCTCGATGGTGAGGCGATAGCGGAACGCTCGGTTGAAGAAATACGCAAGCAAGGCTTTGACGATAACGCGATATTGTCTGACTGGCTGGAGCAGATGCGAAATATTTTCCCCGACGTTAACAAAGGCGTCACTCTGGTTGGTATCGCGGATCAGAACCAGCATACCCATTTCTATCGCAATGACGAGTTGATTGGTAGCGTGCCTGATCCAGAATTTACCCGCCGATTTTTTGGAATATGGCTAAGTGAGAATACCTCAGAGCCGTCGCTCAGAAAGAAACTATTAGGAGTGAGCTAATGAAGTTTATAACTGTCGTGTTGATTACATTATGGCTGACTGGCTGTGCGGGCTCTATTGAAGGTGAACAATATCAGAACATTGGCCCAAAATTTGACTTACAAGGGTTTTTTAACGGTGATGTAAAAGCGTGGGGCATTGTTCAGGACAGGTCTGGCAACGTGGTTCAGCGTTTTACGGTAGATATCGCTGGCTCTATGCAAGACGGCAAGCTGGTACTAGATGAAACCTTTGATTATGCAGTAGGTGAAGGGCCAGAAAAACGTATCTGGACTATTACTGCAAAGGGCGACAATGCGTTTGAAGGTCAGGCGTCTGATATAGCTGGCCCTGCTCAGGGACGCGTGTTCGGCAACGCGCTGTATTGGCAATACGAGATGGACCTGCCTGTGAGTGGCAGCACTTACCGAGTTAACTTTGAAGACTGGATGTGGGCATTTGATGACAAAACGCTAATGAATCGGTCATACATCAAAAAGTTCGGTATCACGTTTGCCGAAGTGACGCTGTTTATGCAGCGGCAGTCTGTTTAAGACGAATACCTGCCCGTCATCCTCGTGAAATCGAGGATCCCATAAAGACAAGAAGCCAGCCCGTCTCTACCGCGAAGGCGGTGGTCTGTTGAAGACAATTTGCAGATATTGTCGCAAGAGATTTCTCAGCAAACGCTTTGTGCCAATTAGTGTAAATCAAGATGACGAAACTGAACTGGAGTAAATTACAGTATTTAGTTTTTACTGGTCCTTTCAGGAAGTGAGTGCTATTCCATCCAGCAACAACCTATAATACTGATGACAACTAGAGTGTTACTGTCCTGAAATAGACTTCTTAAGTCCTTCAGCTAGTGTGGGTTGCGCATTAACAAGACGCTTTTCAATTGATTCAGCGTAATAGTCCGCTTCATAACGACCTTCAAAGTCGTCTGGCCAACTGTTCCTGTCAAACCACTGGTGTGACTCCACTTCCAACCCGAATTCTGGCCAGGTTCGATAAAGGTGGTGCATAAATTCATGTTGAAACCACTGGGGATGATAGGCGCGACGCTCAACAACCGAGTATTGACCAAACCCAAGGTGCTCTGGCTTACGGATAAACCAGGCATCATCAGAAATAAATACAGGCTTTTCACCAATCAGTCCCATTCCACCTGTAATAAACTCCTTGTTGAATCCCGAACCATCGCCTGGCACAGCTGATGGCACGACGACCATCCACATGTCCGTCTGGTTTCTTATCGTATCTGGCACAGAACCAATGACCTGATAAATATCTGGGTAACTGAATACCAAATCACCATCGTCTGCTGTGCTGACATACGAACAATCATCAGACTCATAAACCTCCAACGTCAATTCGCTACCGAGGGTAATGGCTTTAACCCAGCGACGAAACAGGTCGGTTGCCTCAAACAATATTTGGTAATCATTTTGCAGAAGTCTCTGATCGATATTCACGCCAACAACTTCAACTTCAAAGTCAGGTAATGTAAGTCGCTCAACCGTCGCACATAGTGACATGACCGCGGTTAACCTGAGCTCTTGCATGGTGACAATGTCGCCTTGCGTAGTGATATCTTCCAGCATGCGCAGTCCATAATAGGCGACAGGGTAACCGACGTTCAGACCAAACAAATCATATCCATTGGTCCAGCTATTTTGTGAAAGTGGCTGCTGAGCGAAAATGTCCTCGACGATTTCTTTTGCTGTCTGGAAATCGTCATTGATCAAAGCATCCTGACCATAAATTAGCGCTTCTAGACCTTTGCTGTAACTCTCAGGAAGTGACGCTCGGTTCGCGGTTGACGTGTAAAAGTCGACCATACTGGAGCCCACAACGGTTACAGAACGGCCTGCCACAGAACGGTTGCCTGCGCTGTCTGTAGCTGTGTAAGTTATTTGATAGGTGCCCAGATTATCTGCATCAACCATTCCAGATATCTCAACGGTTATTTGACCATCGGTATCGTCTGATGCATTAGCTCCCTGCTCGATGTAATCCGTCCCCAGCTCGTGGATCACCAGTGCTTCTCCTACGATTGTGATTACAGGAGGTGTGTTGTCCCTATTGGGTTCTGGCTGAGGTGCAGAGACGTCGTCTCCTCCACCTCCTCCACAAGAAAGCAGCAGAAACAGTATCGTGCTGAAGAAGATTACTTTCATTTTGATTCTCGAGTATACGCCGACTTTATCTCGATGTTAGCGAGCATTCGAAAGACCATTTGCCATAAAAAGTTCATAAATCGCTTCTCTTACAACTGAAAGATAGCTCACCTTGAGTCTATAGCCCAAATGTTGAACGCAGGTTTTACTCTAGACGCCTTTAACTATCGCATTCAGCTTCAGACAAATTTATGCTCGTCACCCTCGAGAAATCGAGGATCTCAAAAAGACAACAAGCCGACGTACAGATTTTCGGTTTAGTACTACAGGCTTGTGCTATTTGGCGACTGTGGTAAACAAAGCTCTGAATAAGAGCTTTTTTGGGGTTAGTGGACGTTCGAACCTCGATTTGGCTTGATATAGATGAGAACAACATCACCATAGTCGTTTGTAGGAGAACTTGGTCACCCCGGCCGAAACATGAAATAGGCTGTACTTAGATTCACAAACCAAATTGAGCCAGCAAATTAGAGGGGCTGTTGAAGCCCAACTAGCTTTTTTGACGTTGTCCAGCCGATGGCTGCAACAGCGAGCTTATAGGTAAAAGTCTTGAATCCACCAGCGCTGCTTCTCTGTGACCCGCGGCTTTTCGAATATCTGGATTGCTCGCAAAAGAAAGAAATGCCGCCAAAGAATGCTGCTTAACCAGCATTACCATATCCCAAATTTCGTCTTGTGGACCAATAAAGAATTGAGAGGCGTTTCCCAATAACAACACTTCACCGCCACTTTCTTTTAAAATAGGGTGGGTGTCATCTATATACATTCGATAGGCTTCTCTACCCGATATAGGTTTAGTTGGCTCTAACTCTGGATGGCTCGAATAGTCAGCAGTTTCCTTAAATCTAAGTAGATTCAACATTACAATCTCTTTCTGCATAGATTGAGAAAATAACGTTCTCGCGGCCTCGTCTGTTGGATGAAGATAATGCGGATTCACTTTAATCTCCCTCTTGGCCTATTTTTTTGACATTTTGCTGCGTCGGTATGCATAGATACGTTTTACAATCGGAATTAACTCTTTTCATCGCTTGCGCTCTCTCTTTGACTTGAATACAGGCTAATCTGTTGTGCTACTGGGTAGCTTGGTGACTCAATTACCTCGAAGAGATAATGAATGTGAACTTTACTTATCCGTTATGAACTTAACTTTTCAATTCTTGCTAATAAGGCCGCTTGAAAAGCAATATTGGAAAATTCCACTCGCTCACTTAACGGTAGGCTTGCCTTTGGTCGGTTTACATAAAAGGTGTACAAAGTGAAATTTAAAAAGTTGCCCTTAAGCTTCGTTATCGGGTTATTGTTTTTACTCTCATTGATATTCGGTTCTGAGGAATACAAGCTCTTGAGTGAAGAGGCAAATGCTGGAGTGAACCTGCTCATTAGTTTTGAGGACTGCTGCGCATTGCAGGTGGGGTTTACCCCTAAGCGTTTTTTGGTTGCTATCAAGCTCGGGGGTTCTAAATGAATCCCGCATATAAACGACGAATTATAAAGGCTTTGGAATACATAGAGTCCCAATTGGCAACCCCTCTGAGCTTAGAGATAATTTCAGAGCACTGCCACTTCTCACCATTTCATTTCCATCGAATTTTTAGTGGTGCGATGAATGAAACATTAAACAACTATATTGCTAGAAGACGACTGGAAAAGGCGGCTAACTTTCTCGTATTTAAAAGAGATAAGAGTATTACCGAAATTGCTTATGACTGCGGTTTTTCTTCTAGCGCTAATTTCTCTAGAGCGATAAAACAGTACTTTGGTTATACGCCAAAAGAAATACGGCAACCCAAGAACGAAGACATATCAAGACTAGGGCGTATTTTTGATAAGTACGGTAAAGTTTTTGATCCAACTGATTTTTATCGTGAAAAGACTGCCATTAAGACTTCATATGATGCATCGATAATTGTTGAAGTGAAGGAGCTTGCCACCATGCGACTTGCGAAGCTGAAGTCAACTAGAGGATATCAATCCGATTCATTATTTCAAACCTGGGATGATTTATCCAAATGGGGGGAGCTTCAGAATATCGCGCTTGAGAAGCAATTCAGATTGGCATGGTGCTACGACAACCCTGCGGTTACACCCTTAGATAAATGCAGATATGAAGCCTCCATTGAAGTGGATAATGACACATCGATTGCGGAGCCTTTTACGGAAGCATATCTACCTCAAGGAAGCTATGCTTTTCTCCATGTAAAAGGTACGTCTGAAGATGTCAATCACGCACAAAAATACTTATTCAGTGAATGGTTACCCTACAGTCGTTTTGAACCCGACAACCTCCCCATGTTGGAGCATTACATAAACGATGTAAGAATCGATGGTTTAATCGAAACTGAAATAATACTAAAGCTCAGGAGGTTGGGTTGAATTACCGCAAACACGCTTGTGACCGAGCGCTGTGCCCATAACAACTAAACATTTCGATGTGCTGACTTGTTGGTGCAGGCAAATGCGAGTGTTACGGCTTTCTTCAAAAGCGGGCGTTATGATTTCTTAAACTGGGTTAGGTTAGGCTTGAATTGAAACGTTCGTAAATAGAAAGGAATAAAACCTGATAGTCTTCTCATTCGTTGAACCAGACGCCAAACAGAGGAAAAAGGAGAGACAGCAAATCGCTCAATCCTGCTGTTTGTATTTAGATACTTCAACGGCGGCTTTACGTACGCAGCCGAAAGTAAGCCTCTACTGACTTCAACAGACAAGCAGCAAACGTTCAAGGCGTTGTTTGATACATTATTTTGGTATGAGGTTTTCGCCACATTGCGGTCTTTCAAAATACTCAATGTTTAAAGTAGGCACTACCACTTCTCGCAAACTACACACGTCACAAACAGGCAATGCCTTCAGTCACCGGTGCAACCCATTGGCGTGGTTCAATTAATAGTAATGAACAGGCAGAAATTTTGTTTCATTGTAAGACCTAACATATTAAATCAAACTTTTGCCTTCCATTGTTTCTATAGCTTTATCCCTCTCTCGTGCTAACTAAACGAAGAAACGGATCTTAATTATTCGCTAAGCTAAGGTTCGGTGTGGAATGGACACACATAGTGCAAAAAACAAGCGCATTAGTGTCGGTTATTTTTACATGTGACGTGAATAAATAATCGATAAAATCCATTTTATCTAATTTAAACAATCACATGCGAATCGTGGTTCGTTTTTTGCTAACGCCTAAGCCCAACAACATTGCTAGAAATGCTTTTATTGCATTTGCCTTAGAAAATATACAAAAAAAGACGTTTCAACAGGTAAACAGCAATTAGAGATTTTCAGATCAAACAATGTGAGTGTACATGGCTTTTCTGTAGCGGCTGTTAATTTCACTTAAATTTGCATTTGGATTTGCCAACTGTGCTCCTAGTGCCCTTTTCAGCAGCAAATACATTAATACATGTTTTGTCAGTTAAGCGTTTAGCTGTCTTTGACACTAAACGTGTGGTGGTCGTGCCATACCGACCATGAAACATAGTGATACTTTTTGTTTTGAAAACGCGGCCAGCCCAATCTGCTGAACATGTTTGCCTGAGCCGTTGCTAACAGGTCTATAAACTTAGGAACATGATTTTGCATCATCGTAAACTCTCTAGAAGTATAAAAGTCGCTCTACTCCTTATTGGCTCTAGCGCTGCTTATCAAGCTCAGGCTTGTACAACATACATCAACGGAACTCCTTCCTCAGAATGGATAGTTGGAGACGATTGTAACAACCTAATTTTTGCATTGGGTGGTAATGACTTAATTTTTGGAAGTTATGGAAGTGACATCATAATTGGTGGCGATGGGAACGATACTCTTAGCTATAATGGCGCCTTTAGAGTAGATGCTAACCTAAGTACAGGGGTAACGGAAAAATATTTCTCAACTACCCTGATAGATACATTGAAAAGCATTGAAAACCTAACCGGCTCTATTTACAACGACACCTTAACTGGCAATGCTGAGAATAATATTTTACGCGGTGGGGATGGCGATGACGCGCTTTATGGCGAAGGCGGCAATGACACGCTGGACGGGGGGTTTGGGAATGACGTGCTCTCTGGTGGCTCAGGCAATGACAGGTTATATGGTAACAGAGGTGATGACACGCTGGATGGTGGCGATGGCGATGACTTTTTAAGTGGGGCGGATGGCAACGACACCGCCAGCTATGCTTCTGCTTCAGGCGGCGTAGCGGTAGACTTAAACCGCACTTATTATCAAAATACTGGTGGATCAGGTTTAGATTATTTGCTTTCAATAGAAAACCTAATCGGCTCTGACTACAACGATACCCTAATCGGCAATGCTGGCAATAATGTTTTAAGCGGTGGGGCTGGCGATGACGCGCTTAATGGTGGCGATGGCAGAGACACGCTTTATGGGGGAATTGGCAATGACACGTTAGATGGTGGCGATGGCGATGACTACTTTAATGGTGGCGAAGGCAATGACACGCTTTATGGTCGCGCTGGCGATGACACGCTTCATGGGTGGGTTGGCCATGACAGGATTTATGGTGGCTATGGCCATGACAGGATTTATGGTGACGATGGCGATGACACGCTGCATGGTAGCGATGGCGATGATACGTTATATGGTGGCGCTGGCGATGACGCGCTTAATGGGGGGTGGGGCATTGACACGCTTTATGGGGGAATTGGCAATGACACGTTAGATGGTGGCGAAGGCTTTGACTATCTGGATGGTGGCGCTGGCGATGACGCGCTTCATGGGGGGGGGGGCATTGACAGGCTTTATGGGGGGATTGGCAATGATACGTTAGATGGTGGCGATGGCTATGACCGAGACTGGCTTTATGGTGGGGATGGCCATGACACGCTTTATGGTCGCGCTGGCGATGACACGCTTCATGGTGGCTCCGGCAATGACATGCTAGATGGCGGCCCTGGCAATAACGCGCTTTATGGTGAGGATGGAAATGACAACCTTTTTGGGTGGTGGGACGATGACTACCTTGTTGGTGGGGCTGGCGATGACACGCTTAATGGCGGGCTTGGGAATGACTTCCTCTCTGGTGGCGACGGCAACGACACAGCCTCCTATTTCTATGCTTCAAGCGGCGTAGTGGTAAACTTAAATCACACTAATCTTCAAAATACTGGTGGATCAGGTTTCGATAGTTTGAAGTCAATAGAAAACCTAACCGGCTCTCGCTACAACGACACCTTAACTGGCAATGCTGAGAATAATATTTTAAGCGGTGGACATGGCGATGACTGGCTTTTTGGTGGGGATGGCAATGACGCGCTTAATGGGGGGTGGGGCAGTGACATGCTTAATGGTGACGGTGGCGATGACACGCTAGATGGTGGCTATGGAAATGACTTTTTAGATGGTGGCGCCGGCAACGACACCGCCAGCTATGCTTCTGCTTCAAGCGGCGTAGCGGTAAACTTAAACATCACTAATCATCAATATACTGGTGGAGCAGGTTCCGATAGGTTGATTTCAATAGAAAACCTAACCGGCTCTGACTACGACGATACCTTAACCGGCAATGCTGGCAATAATGTTTTAAGCGGTGGACATGGCGATGACTATCTTGATGGAGGTCGCGGAAATGATGTCCTCTATGGTGGGGATGGCAATGACGCGCTTAATGGTGGCGGTGGCGATGACACGCTAGATGGTGGCGATGGCGATGGCGATGATACGCTAGATGGTGGGGCTGGCAATGACGCGCTTTATGGCAAAAGCGGCAATGACAATCTGGATGGGGGGCTCGGAAATGACTTTGTTCATGGCGGAAACGGCCATGACACCCTGGATGGTGGGCTTGGGAATGACTTCCTCTCTGGTGGCGCCGGCAACGACACCGCCTCCTATGCCTCTGCTTCAGGCGGC
>NZ_KE386852.1:0-174407 GCF_000429145.1 Aestuariibacter salexigens DSM 15300 | reverse complement strand
GCTGGCGATGACACACTTAATGGCGGCGATGGTAACGATATGCTTATCGGCGGTGATGGTGTAAACCTGCTGGATGGCGGAACGGGTAACGATGTTTACGATGTGAGTGACAGCCTTTCTGCTCGAAATGCTATTCGTGATGTGTCGGGGAATGATACGTTGCGCTACAACTCTTCCGTGCTTTTAAGCCAGCTTCACGCAACGATAACCGGGCAAGCTGACTTACAGATAGCTGACCAATCAAGTCGCAGCGTGCTAATTGAAAATCAGTTTGGTGGAGATAGCGCAACGATTGAACATCTGACAGCCCAAGATGGCACGTTTAATCTCAATTTAAGTGCTGAGCAACTTATCAGCAGTGGGCAATTTGAACAAATGCATATCAACGGCGGGTTCAATACTGAGAGCAATATAACAAATCAACATATATTGAGCTTGTCCGACCAACTACAGAACAATCATCTGTTGAGCAACGAAGGTCAATTAAATATTAACGCAGATGCTCATGTCGATAATCGTGGCACGCTGGATAACGATGGTGGCGTTATTGAGTATGCTGGCTCGTCAACGTTGGGCGGCACTGTTGTTAATAACGGTATTATCCGCATCACTAATGATGCGCTGTTATCCCTGACCGGCGAACTATATGGTAGTGGTCAGTTTGACGGAGATACATATTTACTGGACGCCACACTGTCACCTGGCAATAGTCCTGGAACGCTCAGCTTTTTTGGGGATACATTGTGGGATAATGTCAGCTTGAATCTTGAGTTCGGGGTTGCACCTGACGGTGGTTTCTTATTTGACAAAATCTTCATTGATGGTGGCCTCACGTTAATGTCATCTATCAACCTGAACGTTAGTTTTTTAGATGGTTTATCGTGGGAAGATTTGGTCGGTCATACCTTTGACTTCTTCGAGCTAACAGGTGAATTGAGAGATGGTTTTGGGAGCAGTATTGCAGACATAGCTTCATGGTTTAGCTTTTCTGTAGATGGTCCGAATGTAGTGCTATCAGATAGCGGATGGCGTCTAGAGGTCGAAAATATAGGTGATAAGGTCAGTGAGGTGTCCGCTCCGACCACGCTAGGATTGCTTTTGGGGTCTATGGGCTTGTTATGTTTATCCCGACGCAAGCATCTTAAGCGCTAGTATCGCTTATGGGGTCTTGAGCAATTTTGCTCAGGACCCCTGTTCTTATTCGCAATACTGTTTTCTAAAAAAACGAAGGTTATCTTGGTAGTAAATTTGCCCCTCGACTAGAGATTAAAAGGCCTCATTGAGCAAATTTTTTTAAAATTATACGCCACCCATTGGCATTAGAATAAATGACCGCTTAGCGCCTTTCTTGCCATTGAACTCACCGTACTAAGGAGACCTCGATTTTCATCTGTGTAACGAGTTAGGTAAAGGACGCTAGAGAGCCCCATCTCCATGTGAATGCCTTGCGAATAAGAGGACGTTTAGAATTCTTTAAAAGCAAATCGGACTTAAATATCTAATCTGCCAGACGCTCCACTTTTTTAACTGGATAGACGATAGAAACAGTGAAGCCTTTGTTGGGTTCACTTTCACAGCTAATCGACCCCTTTAGCTGTTGATTAACGATATTATGCACAATGTTCAGGCCTAAGCCGCTGCCGCCCTGGTTGCGTTTGGTTGTAAAGAACGGATCAAACAATTTGGGCAGATCCTGTTTCGCTACCCCCACGCCGTTATCTTTGTAATTGAGCACCAAACGAGATTTGTCATGAAGGTAAAAACGGATCTCAATTATATTGCCTTCTTTGCTGGTAAACGCATGCTTGAGTGAGTTGAGCACCAGATTTGTCATTATTTGACTGAGCGAGCCCGGATAGGATTGAATAAATAGCTGTGGATCGCCACTGAGATTGACCTCCACACCCGATTTCACCAGCTTATTTCGAACACTACGCAAGATCAGGTCGATATATTCGTGTACGCTGAAGTCTCTGGGCTGTTCACTGGACTGGTCGACGGAAATGGCTTTGAAACTGTGGATCAGCTCCGCTGCACGCTCGGTATTCTTGGTCAGAATGTCAACACAGTTATCGGCGTCGGCAAGAAAACTGTGCAGCGCCGACTTGGTCAGATGGTTACTGTCACACTGTTGCTTGAATACTGTCAGTTTATCCTTGAGTAACGATGTGGCCGTAACGCATACACCAACCGGTGTATTAATCTCATGTGCTACGCCTGCTACCACCACGCCCAACTGCGATAGCTTTTCAGATTCCACCAGTTGCTTCTGTGCGCTCACAAGTTCTTCATTGACCCGCTTTACGTTATCCAGTGCTAATTGGAGCTCTCGGGTTCTCTCGACAACGCGTTTTTCAAGTTCCGACTGCTGCTCGGATAAATTTTCTGCCATCTCATGAAGAACGGCAGAAATATCGTCAAACTCCCTGAAAGGTAAGTCTTGACGCTGTCCCTGCAGCTCGCCGCTGGCATAGTGTTTGACGGTGCGATTCAGTACGTTTAATGGTTTTAATTGCCAGCGCACGATATAAAACAATAACAGCAGTAAAGCGCTGACCACAATAAGGGTGTAACCAATGAATTCGTTGATTAGCGCATTGACCGGTGTGATTACCTGTTCATTCGGCGCGTAAAAATAAATTGGCTCCGAATCGTTACCTCCGGGAATGGGCAACGCTGTTTTGGTAAACATATTATTGCGCTGCAGGTTATCCGGCATATCAGGCGCTGCCGACCATGCGGTTAAATTAGGAGAAGCCGTCTGTAGTGATTGCTGAATACTGCTCCAGGTCACAAATGCCAGCATCACGCCTGTAACACTCGCTCTGGCGTCAATAAGATTGGTTTCCGTGAGCACGAGCGGGAATGTCATCAACAGCACACGAGTATCTTCCTGTGATGGCGTGAAACCTGGTAATTGTGATACCAAGTCTGGAGAACTAATTAACGTGCTTTTAGGGCCATCGACATAGCCCTCTTGTAATACCTGTTGAAGATCATTTTCTAACGGGCTGAGGTCAATGAGCAATGATGATTCGGGACTCGCCTCAACCACAAATTGTTGTGCATCTATAATCATTACGCTACTGAGCATGGAGTGGGTGGCGAGGAGTTCCTGCATTGCATTTCTGGCACTGTAACCAAACAGTCCTGATTGTGCAGAGAGAGCAACATTTGAGTTTTCCGCGGTTTTAGATAGCGCCAGGTAGAGTTTCTCGAGATCGAAGGCAACTTGATTTAACGCCTTGTCGGCCTGCGCAGCCTGCGTTTGTTGTTGCTGTTCAATCAGTAAGGTACGAAAGCTGAACAGCAACAAGATAGCGACGATAATCACCGGCGCCAGGGCGGTAAAAATAGCCTGTACGACCAGCGTGAGCTGCAGGGATAGCTTGTTGCGCATGCGCTATTGCCCCCGCATCAGTTTGTCTCTGTCTCGTTCTACCACCTTGAGCATATACGTCGTTGCCTCCTTTGCATCAACATGACCATTAAGATACAGATTGACGGCTTTTTCAACACCGTTCCAGATGGTGACTGAAGTGGCGGTAGGCTGCATGACAACATTTTCTGATGATAAGACCCACTGTTGGGTAAATAGTCGATTGTTTGTTAAGCCCTCCACTACGCGCTGGTGAAAAGGTATCAGATAGCTTACCTCGAAGAGTTGTTGCTGTACTTCAGCACTTCTCAGAAAGCGACTAAACGCCCGCACATTTTGGCGGTTAGACCCAAACCAGCTGTTGTTGGGAAACGTCATCACACTGATGGATGAGAGTGCCCGCATAGGCTTCCCCTGATAGCTTGGAAACGGTATCACACCCACCTTATCACCCATTTCATTGACAATGTGTCGATATGCCCAATTGCCGTTTATGGCATAGGCAACCCGGTTATCTAGAAATTGCGTCAATACACAATCGTAGGTACAGGCATCATCAATAACATTCTGGTCGATAAGACGCTTATACAATACCAGCGCATCGGTGATAGCTTGTCGGCTTTCATTAATGTCTTGTTGGTTAATTAATTCGGGTTGGAAGTAGGTAACAAAATGCATGAACCAATAGGGCTCTTGAGGGTGGATACCTAATGGCAGAATATTTCGCTGACGCCAGGCTGAAGCCTGTTGCATCAGTCCCTCCAGTGATTTCACAGGCTGATTTACAAGCTGTTTGTTGTAAAACATCATCAATCTGTTGTGTTGATACAACGGCAGGCCATAGTTTCTCCCTTTGTGCAGTAGCGCTTCGTGTAATTCAGGAGCGAGATCTTTTACGGCTTCATCTTTGGGTAATTCAGAGAGTTTCATAACCTCCTGTAAGGCAGTATTGTCTGAACTTATGATAACGATATCTGGCCCACGACCGGCACGTACGGCGCGTATGACAGAGGTTTTCATCTCTTCATTAGGCAGTGATAACAAATTAACAGATATGTCTGGATTGGCCCGTTCGAACGCGGCACTGAACTCGGTAAGCGCGGGAATAAAGTCTGCCGATGCGCACCAGACATTAATCGACTGCGCAGCAGAGTTGGTCCGCGAGATTGCCATGTTTGAGATACCTAAGGCGAGGATGGCCAAAATGACCTTCAAACTGAGGCGATCCACGTTGCTCTCCTTGCTGCAATGCATGTTGTTTTTTTAACCTAAATGTAGTCAATTGTGATAGCCTTACCAGTCTTTCGCCGTTAATTATCGGTAAGGGGCCTTTGCAATGTCATCACTAACGCGAGATATCATCGCGATTGACATGCTCAAGCAAGAACTCGCTGAAAAATCAGTGACCCACCCAACTGACACCAGCGACGGAGTAAGTACTGACTACTTGCAAATACTCAAGCAATGTCTGGCCCGATGTAAAATTTTCCAGAAAGACATTGAGCCGCTTTCTGAATTTGAGTTTACGCAGTTAGTCACGTCCTCAACGCTGGAATACCCGGTAAGTTCGAAACAACTTTTCGCAATATATGTGCGCTTACTTGAATTTGTTCAGGAGTTTTATCAGGCTCGCGACAAAATTGTACATATTCAGGAAAATGAGTTTGGGGATAGCGCTGACAGGCGTCTGGATTTGCTACAAACGCGCGCAATCAAAGCGAAAAGTCAGTTCAAAACTGTTGCTAAAGCGCTCGGTGTGGAAGAATATCGCAGTTTTGTTCATCAGCACGGCTTGCCCAAAGATGGCTGGGACTGGGAGCAATTAAGACTTTAACCGATCATCTTGGCGCTTCATTGCGCCACTTTAAAATTACTTATGCGAGAGTACAGAATGACGTCAAACTCGTATGCGGTGGTAATTCTGCGTAGTATCACGATCTTTATTGCCTGGCTACTGGTGTGGCAAGCGGGCAGAATCATGGAATATACCGAGCATGCCAGCGTATGGTTCCCTGCAGCGGGCTTTACGTTCGCGTGTTTTTTGGTGGCTGGTTATCGTGCATTGCTGCCCATTTTGACGGCAGCGATTGTCATCACCATTTGGAATGGTCATCACTACCAACTGCCATTAACGCTGAGTGAATTTGTGTGGGGCGGGTTTTTGTTTGGACTGGCACACATATTCCCTTACTGGGCCGGCGCGTCTCTGATCGGAAATATTGCCCGTAAGCCCGGCACGCATACTCCACAATTAATCGTTGCATTCCTGCTGGTCAGCTGTGTGTCGGCACTACTTGTTACTGTTCTTGTTATCCTGTCTTTAGTGTATTCCGGACAAATGCCTGCAGAGGACGCAGCGGATACGGTTTTACCATTCTGGATTGGCGATATGGCGGGTATTGTGATTCTGACCCCGTTGTTTACCGCTTTGCTCGTGCGTTATTACCCAGACAGTCTGATTGATCTTAAAAGCTTTACCAATAGCCAGTATGGATCATTAACCACTACCATCAAAAAAGTGGCACTGAATCTCATCCTTATCGTTGTGATTATGTCCATGGGGTATCTCACGGATTCAGAATATAGCGTGTTTGCTATCTTTTTCCTGACCGTCACGCATATGTGGATAGCCTGCACGGAAAGCGCTAGAGCGAATATTATCAGCCTTGTGATCAGCAGTGTGTTTATTGTTGTGATGGTGCATGTATTAGGCCTGATGGAAGACGTCAAAGTGTACCAGTTCGCGCTGAATGTCATTGCAGCAAACGCGCTGTTTGGCATCGCTATTCCTCAGTTACAGGCCGACAATCGTCATTTAAAACGTCTGGTATTTATCGACAAATTGACCAAAGCTTACACTCGAGACTACATGGAACAGCGTGCAGAGCTCGAAATCGCACAAAGCCATGAATCCGGCAGCAGCCTTTTTCTGGTCTTGTTCGACCTCGACAAGTTCAAACGGATTAATGATGAACTGGGTCACATGGCAGGTGATGAGGCGCTGAAAAAAGTGGGGCAAAAGACGTTTTCCATTCTACGTAAAACGGATATTTTTGCTCGCTTTGGTGGGGACGAGTTTGTCTTATTGTTGCCAGCCCTGAGCATTGATAAGTCGACGCAGCTGGTCGATGAATTGCGGGAAGGCATTCACACCATTACCGTGCAGGGACAACCATTGTCTTCAAGTTTTGGCGCAGCGCAGTTGCAACCCGGCGACAATTTGGAAAGTTTGTTCAACCGTGCGGACAGCGCCCTATATGAATCAAAGAAACTGGGTGGTAATACCATAACGTTCCGATAGCGTTGATGGCAGTCTTTAACAGATACCAAACTTTTCCAGCCGATATAAAAACGCTTTGTAATTCATATTGAGCAGCTTGGCGGCCGCGGTACGATTACCCTGAGAGCGCGCCAGCGCTTCGGTTAACAAATACTTTTCCAGCTGGTCAAAATCCAGTCCCTGGGCAGGAAAGGTAAAACCGGAAAATGACGATGACTGATTATCTGAGCGCTGGCTGACAAGCTCAGTTTCATCTTCAAGTAACACGAAACGTTCAATACGGTTGGCTAATTCTCTCACGTTGCCGGGCCAGGAATGTTCCATTAACTGCTTGAGTCCTGCTTTACTAATCGCGGGTGGATCACGGTGGTAGCGGTTGCTGCTTTTTTGAATAAAAAACTTGGCGAGTAGCGGAATATCCTCGCGCCTTTCGCGTAAAGGCGGCATCGTCACCGGCAAAATATTCAGCCGATAATAGAGGTCTTCTCTGAACTGCCCGTTTGTAACCATTTCTTCGAGGTTTCGATGGGTTGCCGCCAATACTCTCACATCGACAGAGACTTCCTGATGACTACCAAGTGGTGTCACCGTGCCCTCTTGTAAAAAACGTAATAGCCGAGTTTGCAATTCAAGGGGAAGCTCACCGACCTCGTCCAGGAATAAACTTCCTCCGCTGGCTGCCTGGAACTTACCTTGTTTATCCCTATCTGCGCCGGTGTAGGCACCTTTCATCGCACCAAATAGTTCAGCCTCAGCCAGCGTGGCTGGAATGGCGCCACAGTTGATGGCAATAAAGGGTTGCTCAGCTCTTGGCGACAGCTTATGTAGCGCTCTGGCCGCTAACTCTTTGCCCGTGCCTGATTCACCGAGAATGAGCACGGTCGCATCCGTTGCTGACATTTTTTCAAGGCGAGTGAATAACGTCTGCATGCAAGGGGCCTGACCAATTAAATCGACCAGCTGCTGCTGTTCACCCAAGGCACCCTGTAGTTGACGGTTTTGTTCCCGTAGCTGACGTGCACGATCAATTTTATCGATGCAAAGCAATAGTGCCTGTCGGGAGAAGGGCTTGCTCAGATAGTCATCGGCACCGGCTTCAATCGCTTTTACGGCATGCTCTATGGTGCCATATGCTGTGGCCATGGCGAAACCGATATGGGGGGATTGCTTTTTAACGTAGCGCAACAGGTCGATACCGCTCAGACTGCCAAGCTTCCAGTCACTGAATACCAGATCGATAGGCTGTGACTTCAGTTCTACTATGGCCTGCTCTACGCTGTCAGCAGCTATTACTTCAAACCCTTCTGAAGTAAGAATATGGGCAATGACTTCACGCTGTTGCAAATCATCTTCAACGACAAGTATGTGGGGCGTGTGTTTAGTCATGTGGCTCAGCATCCTGCACATCATGTAAGGTCAGCGTAGCAGTCACGCCCTTATCAGAATTATTTACCACCTCTATTCCGCCCTGGTAATACAATTCAGCTAATCGTTTAACAATAAATAATCCCATACCGGCGCCTTCCGCTTTGCCCGTGACGTGTGGCTGACATAGCTTATCCTGTAACGGTGTTGGTATACCGCAGCCTTCATCCATCACCATGATGGTGATCTGTTGCCGCTCTCTGGATAGTGTCACCGTGACGACAGATTTGTCGTGACTTGCTTCAACGGCGTTGCTTAGCAGAACCTGTAGCATAGTGCGTAACTCTGCTTCAGCTCCACGAATCCATGCATGATGCCTATCTTCAAGCTGCATGCGCACCTTACTGGCAGTCGCAAACTGTAGGGTCAGATCGTCAACAATATGCGCCAGAATAACCTTGTGGCTGCGGTCAACATCGCCCTTGGATAACTGCATCAGGGACTGAATACTATTGTCCATCTGTTGGATCTTAGCGCGGATACTGGCACTTAATGTGCTCCTCTGTGCATCATCGTTATTACGTTCGCACAGTTGTTCAACGGCCAGTCCGATGGTATTAAGTGGGTTGCGCAAACTGTGGGCCAGTCCACGGGCCACTTCACCTAGTTCCGCCATCTGCTGTTGTTCGCGAAGTTTTTGCTGCATAGATTGAAGTTTATGCAACTGACGGCTGGTGTGATTAAAGCGGGATAACATCGCGCGCACCTCACGCACACCACTTTCATTAATCTGCGTACCCAACTGTCCCTGCTCCAGGGCAGTAAAACCCTTTGATAGATCGCTAAGCGGTCGACTAAGGTGTTTGGCCAACCAGTAGGCAAATAGCAGCACGATGATCAACAATCCAGCTGTGACGGTCCACATGGTTTGAAAGTACTGCTGCAGTGCTGAATCAGATTGATCGAATTGCACCACATGCTGACTCACCTCACCACTCATCTGGTCAGTGCTGAAAAACTGAAAACCACTGCCTACTCGGTCAACGCTGATGTCATTACTACTTAACGACTCGCCATCGTACAAAGGCGTTATATTTGCGGTAAGGGTTTGGTCGCCGGTCACAAAGTACAGCCCGTCCCCCAAGTCGACCCGTTTATTGGGCGTCTTTGTCAGAACAATACGAACGCCCTCCGTCGGAACTCGCTGTATTCTCTGCTGTTGATTGACGACGCGTAACGCAACGTCTGATATGGCATTACTTTTAGCGGTGATTTCGTCAGCAACACGCTGTTCAATGACCTCAAACAATACAAACTGGGCAAAAGCGAACAGCAGCAATGTGAACGCAAGCAACGAGAAAATATAATGTTTGAGAGACATGGGTATGACAAAAAATGACATCGAGTTTCACGTTTCCTTAGCTTATCAGGTTCAGAGTAGAGTCTGAGTGATTTTTCTACATAGAGTCTTCCAACTTTCATACCAACCTGGATTACTAGGTAACACATTGAAATATATGGTGATTCACGTCTATAGCGTGATGACGTGCCGTGACGATTTCCTGATATCGGGAAATGGTTTTCCTGATATCAGGATATTGGCTTGAAGATCATTAACCGCGTCTTACTTAACATCTTGAAAAATAAAAACTTTATAAGTTGGTATGGTTCTTGGAATGTAACCGTGAGAACCTTCAATAACCCAAACAGGAGAAAGATAATGCAAGGTTTAGCCAAAAATTTACTTGCGGGTGCCGTATTTGCTGCATTAATGGGCGCGGGGGCAGTCCTCGCCGATGATGACATTCAGCGTAAGGTCATCGAAATCCGTTCAATGAAAGATCAAGATGTTAAAGTCATGGTTGAGCATGATGGCATTGAGGAAGTGCTGACCCTCACACAGGATGAGGTCGCCGATCCGGTATTGCTTGAATCCAGATTGAGTGGTCTGGATGAGGAAACCCGAGAAACGCTGATGCAGGCACTTAGTGGTACCAGGCACATGCTGAGTGGAGACCTACAGTTCAATGGACACAATGCCAAAAAAGTCATGGTGATAAATAAAGGTGATGGAGAGTCTGTCAATACCATGGTGCATGGCGATGTGGATATGGAATTTGAATTCGTAAACGGAGACCATCAAATTCGTAAACACATTATTGTTGGAGATGAGGATGGCGTGCTAACCGGACACACAGACGCTATCGTCAAGCTTATTGAGCGTGGGCAGTTCACTCAGGAGGAGCTTGACAAGATTCAGTCCGCCATTGATGTAAAACGATAAGCCTTTCTGCCACAGAGGCCGCCATCAGGCGGCTTCTGTCTCTATCAGAACAGCCAGGTTTCTACGTCCTGACACGGTTGTTGCTGGTCGACGGCACGCAAGCCTTTGACACAGCGAATGATCAGCCAGATCACCCAGAAGGCGATGAGTAGCCAGCCAATTAGCACGATGGAAAATATAGTGCCCAAAATCAGCATGCCTGCACCTATCCAAAAGGTGCGGATCTGCCAGCGAAAGTGACTGCGCAGCCACGCAGGGGCGTCATCTCTGTAGACATAAGCCATTACTACGCCAATTACACCGGTTATCCCCGACACGATGCTGATGAGGTAGAGCACGTAAATGACTTTGGCGGTAGTTATGGTTCCATTGTCTGATTGAGTCATTAATCATATTCCTTATTCTTGATGAGACACTGACGTAAAGCGCTTATTTAACCAGTACAACAAAATACCGGCAACAAGCAGAGCAACCAACATCAATATAGCCTGAGCGGATGACTGGCTGGCTGCGCCAATACATACCAGCAGTGCAATCCAGGGCACGATACGCCACATCAGATGCATAAATGTGTTGCGCGGGGCAGACCACTGCCGCTCCTTACGTAACCGCATCAATGCAAGTATACACACCGCATAAACCGTTAATCTGGCCAGCACGCTCACAACGGCTAACCAAACAAATCCGCCGGTCAGCGACAATACGCAGGCGAAAACACCTAAGGTAATAATGGAGTTATCAGGCGTTGAAAAACGGGCGCTGACATGACCAAACCAACCCGGCAGTGAACCTTCTTGCGCCATGGCAAACGTCAGTCTTGAGGTGCTAATCATATTGGCAAGTAAGTTTGCGGCAATTGAAAATACCGCAGCCAGTGCCATGATCAGCGCCCCCCACTCTCCGGCAAGTGTTTGCGCAAAGGCAATCATCGGCGTGCCATCGACCACCCAGGTCTCCATCACGTTGATATACGCAAGTTGCACAATAAAATACAAAATAGAGGTGGCAATTACCGTCGCCATTAGTGCGATGGGAAGCGTGTGTTTAGGCTTCTCTGTTTCGCCTGTGGTCACGACTGCCGTCTCGAAACCAATCAGGGCATACAGCGTTAAAATCGCCCCTGCGCCAAGCGCATCAAGCTGCGGGACTTCAGTGATGGTCGGATCTACATCTGCCGTCAGCAGGCCATACCCCACCAAACCGAACAGCGGTGTGAGTTTGAGGACGGTCAGGCCATCCAGAAAACCAACGGAGCGTTTTACGCCTATCAGATTGACTAAAGTCAGGATCAGACAAATAACGATGATCAGCACATCATCCTGATACCCCTGAGTCACCTCTGGAAACAAATAACTCGCGTACAGAAACAGCACATGTGCGTTGGCTGCGATAGCGGTTGCCCTGGCAAGATAAAACAACCAACCGGTTTGAAAACCTACGGCGTTGCCGAATGCCTGTTGGGCATAGAGCACGGGACCGCCAGTCTGACTGAAATGAGATGACAGACTGGCAAAACACCATACGATAGTCAGCATCAGCGCGCCAAACATTAAAAACACATAAGGACTGAAGTCTCCCAATGCGTCAGCCATTCTGGCTGGCAATGCAAAAATGCCGGCACCTATCAATCCGTTTAACACCAGCATTGATGCGCCAATCATGCCTATGTCGCGCTTTAACCCCATCATTTTTCCCAGCAAATACAGTCAAACAAGCTGCAAGTTAAAAATTCTGGTTTAGACTGGCATAATTTCAGGGTGGTTGACAATAACATAGCGGTGATAACCATGCGCATCGAAGCGTATCTCGATTACTTTACGGAAATCAAAGCGTTGGAGCATGAGCTGCAGCGTGAACTGCTGCATGAAGCACGTCATGAGGCCTTTGTGGTGTTGGGATTAAATGTTTACAGCACGGTATTCTGGTTGCTGGAGCTGATCACCGTATTTCTGATAACGATATCCAGTATCGTGCTGCTGCAGAAGGCATATTGGCTGGTTCCCATCGTGGTCGGTGGTGTGTTGTTTGGAATGTCGTTTATTCATCGTTACTGGTATGGCAGGCTGTTGCATAAAGGATTAATAAGCGTGTTGAAGCGTCGGCAGAAGTGAGTGTTGATATGAGCGTATTGTTAAGTTGTTTATTGATTACCGTAGTCATGCCCATGTTGGCAAAGTTGCCTCTGATCGTCGCTATGCATCGTGCAGGGGGCTATGACAATCGTCATCCGCGTGCTCAGCAGGCCTCCTTAACCGGGTTTGGTGCGCGTGCCAAGGCGTGTCATGAAAATTGCTTTGAAGCGATTACGTTATTTACGCCAGGAGTACTGGCATTGTTGGCACTCAATGCGGTAAGCGATACCAGTGCCACTCTTGCTATCATTTTTGTGGTGGCGAGGCTGTGTTATTGCCTGTGTTACTGGATTGACCAGGACAAGCTTCGGAGCCTGGCGTGGGTAGTCGGTTTTGCCTGTTCGCTGGCGCTGCTGATCCAGGCGATCAATCATGTGACGCTGTAACCTTCTCACTAACGCCGCGGTCAAAACGTTTGCAAGAAGCATAAGGCGTGAAGTTCTGAATTTCCCCCGCCGCAACGCGGCGCTGAATATCGCGCCAATAATCAGGCTGCATCAGCTCAGGATGTAGTGATTTGAGTATGTCTTTGAACTCCCGTTTACCTACAATAAAATGCTCAAACTGCTCGGGAAATACGTCGTCCGGCGCAACCGACAGGGTGTCTAAGGCATAGGGATCGTCAGATTTTGGTAACTCACGGAAGTTTCTTTGGTGCATAAAGCAAATTTCATCATAGTCATAAAAAATCACACGACCGTGCTTTGTGATACCAAAATTCTTATGCAACATGTCGCCCGGAAATATGTTGGCCAACGCGATTTGTTTGATACATAGACCCAGCTCATCGAGTGCGTGGCGAATTTTTTCCCCATCCTGCTCCTGCTGCAGATAAAGGTTTAAAGGCGTCATTTTGCGCTCAATATACAGGTGCTTAATGACAACCTCGTCACCGTTAATCTCTATACTACTGGCGCACGTTGCGAGAAGTTCGTCGAGCAGATCGTCGGATATACGTTCACGGGGCAGGGTAAAATTGACATATTCATGGGTGTCGGCCATGCGTCCAACGCGGTCCGACATCTTTACCAGCTTGTAGCATTCCTTAACGTGCTCGCGAGTGATTTTCTTACTCTCGGCAAATTCATCCTTGATGATTTTGAACACCACACCGTAAGAGGGCAGGTGAAAGACGGCCATGACAAGGCCTCTGATTCCGGGCGCTGCCTCGAATTTATCGTCGCTTTCCTGCAGGTGTTGCAGAAAATTTCGGTAAAAAACGGTTTTACCATGTTTATAGAAGCCCAATGCCATATACAGTTCAAAGTGTTTTTTATTGGGCAGCAGCGTTTGAAGAAAGGCCACGATTTCCGCCGGATATTGGGTATCCGCCATGAAATAGGAGCGTGCAAAACCAAAGATGACGCTTAAGTCTTTACGGTCGGTAAGTAGTGCATCAACAAACAACTGACGCTGCTCAGACATTTGCAACGCGATGACAAACGGCAGGGTCTCACAGGGCATACAAATATGCCCGATTAAGTAAGCGGCTTTGCCACGGTAGAAAACCGGTTTAAGAATTTCCACCGCAGTAACGCTGGCCAACTGTTCACGATTAAGTCGCTCGCGCAGCCTTGCATCAAGGTTTTGAATATCGCGTTGTTTGTCTTCGAATGGCACATTGAAACGGTAGGTGTGAAAGATTTGCTCATACATGTCACGAACAGTGCCGGTAGTGTCGAAACTGAAGATCACTTTGTCACGATCCTGACCGGGTAAAAAACACCGACTGGGCAGCACAAACATCACTGAATCATCTATTTTCTGATGGCGGAAGACTCTGCCGATGACCGAATTAAGAAAGGTTTCCGCAAGCTCAAACTGTGGATGGTTATCAAGCAATTTAGCGTAGTGCTGTTTGAGTGACTGCCAAAACGCCATGTCTTGCTGATGCGGGAAAATTTGTTGATATATCTCAGCAACCACATCGGCCAAACTTTGCTCATAGATGGCAATACGTTCTTTAACAGCCTGATGTGTTGCAGCCCACTGTGCCTGTTCAAAGCGCTCCTGCGCGCCTCGCGTAATACGGCTATACCAGCGGTAGCTTTTGTCAAAGCCACTGATTATCTGATAGGCTACCTTTTGAGCAATGTCATGTTCAGCCACGTTATGCTTCCAACGCTCAACAGAATGGCATTAGCTTCACACAATTTGGTTGATAACAATAATAAAAAAGGACGATGCGTGACATTTCCCGTATTAATTTGCGATGACTCTTCGCTGGCCCAACGGATGGTTAAAAAGAGTTTACCCTCAGACTTTGCCTGTGAGCTGCACACCGCCGATAATGGACAACAGGCACTGGATTTACTTAATAATCAGCATTTCGCCTTATTATTTCTGGATCTCACCATGCCAGTCATGGACGGACTGGAGGTTTTGCACCACATTAAGCAGAAATGTATTGAGGTGTTCGTAATTGTGATATCCGGTGATGTGCAACCACAGATGCGAGAACGCGTGATGGCACTTGGGGCGCTCGACTTTATTTCTAAACCAGTAGATGAGTCTCGGCTGACCCAGGTACTTAAACAGTTTGGTCTGTATTAAAAATGGTCAAGGCGCTGGCCTGTTTGTTTGCCTGCGTTAGCCTTGCATGCGCGGCACATCCGACGGCTACATCATCAATATATGAAGTAAATGGGCAACAGTTGCACGTTGCGAGCTGGATGGATGGTGACTCGCAAAGCTCGCTGCCCTGGTTAGTGTTACTTTCCGGGCCGGTGGATACCTGGCATTCAGATACGGCATGGTATGCCGCGCTGGCACCACGCCTGGCACAACATTTTCGGGTCATTGCCGTAGACAGGTCAGGTCTTATCAACGCAGTGCCTGACGCGCAGGTGGGCTACGCAAGATTTGCCGAGGACCTGGCCGGACTATTCACTCAGCTCAACATTTCTAATGCGACGGTGGTGGCGTTTGCAAGCAGTAACATCTCCATGCAAATCATGCTTAATCATCCACAATCACATTCGCGCATCAATCAGGTCGTGCTAATCGATCCGGATGTGTTAAGTCCGTTTTCAATCGCGAGATATAAATCAGATGCTGCCCCATTCAAGGAAAATCTTACTGCTTACCTTGAATACATCGGTGAAGGAAAATATACCAGCAGAGTAGAACAAAAGAACGCGGCGGACAGACAGTTGGTAGAAGGCTTACTTGGCAACGATCAGATCTTTGATATTGCCTATTTCGATAAGCTACTTAGCGCTCGACGGAAAGTAGTCAATCAGCAAAACCTATTTAAAGAAATTGCTCGCTATGGCGATGATCTCAATGCTGCCGCGCAGCTAAAGTGGCCAGCCAACGTACCGGTGACCGTGATCGATACTGATTTTGAACAGGGTTACATTAATGCCAGTAATGACCCTGAGACGACTGCCGGCTTGCAGGCATGGAAAGAAGACGGCGAGCAGTATTATCGCCAGCTTGCCGCCATGCATCCACAAAGTCAGTATGTTCGGACCGACAGCACAGCTCACTTATATCAAGTCGTGTTTGCGAGCGAGCTGGCTGATATGTTGATTAAAATGCGCCCCGTAAGTAATTAGTCCAAAATTCATATTGACATCTAGACGTCTATTCGGCACATTGACTGACATGAAAAAGATGATTCGCACCACCGGCATGATTATGACCACCCTCAGTGAGGGCGGCCGGTAGAGAGTGCGCAACGCAAATGATACCTAAGCCCGCCCTCAACAAGCGGGCTTTTTTGTTTTTAAGGACCGACGCACCAGCGTCAGACAGATGAATACCTAGGAGCTGGAAATGAAAGTCATGAAGTTTGGTGGATCCTCCCTGGCCGACGCAACTCGTTACATGCGCGTCATGGAAATCAGTATGGCCAGCCATCAAACCGATGGTGCGGCAGTGGTTTTATCAGCCCCTAAAGGGGTAACCAACGCACTTTCATTGCTTACCGAGCAGGCTGCATCTGGTAAAGATTTTGGTGAACTTCTGGCCAAACTGGGCATGACGCTGCACGGCATTGTTGACGATCTGGCCGCCCGACTCGAGGGGTTTGATAGCCAGGCGTTAACCGCGCTGGTCGATAGCAAACTAGCAGAGTTAACCCGTCAACTTGAGGGCATAGCGCTGCTGAGTACCGCGCCTGATGGCGTTTCTGCCGGCATTCTTAGCTTGGGTGAGTATGTCAGCGTTAATATTTTCAGCCAGATGCTCAGTGCCCGCGATGTAAATAATCGAATTATCGACCCGGTCGATTATGTGTTAGCTGAAGGTGAGTATCTGGACAGTATTGCAGACGTTGCCGTCAGTAAGTCGCGCTTTACCGATGTCGATGTGTCTGGCGAGCAGGTGCTGATTATGCCGGGCTTTGTGGCGGCAAACGCCGACGGCGAGAAAGTCACCCTGGGGCGCAATGGTTCAGACTACTCAGCAGCGATTCTGGCAGCCTGTATTGATGCGCAATGTTGTGAAATCTGGACGGACGTTGACGGTGTGTATAATGCCGATCCGAATCAGGTGGAAGGCGCGGTGCTGCTTGATAAGCTGACCTACCAGGAGGCTATGGAACTGTCTTACTTCGGGGCGAAAGTGTTACACCCCAAAACGATTGGCCCCATTGCCCAACATCATATTCCCTGTCTTATTCGAAATACTCTCAACCCTGATGCGCCGGGCACGCTCATCAGTAACGAGAAGAGTGATAAGTGGACCAGTGTTAAAGGGATCTCACACCTTGATGACATGACGATGTTCAACGTCGCGGGACCAGGCATGAAAGGCATGGTTGGGATGGCCAGTCGCGTGTTTGAGGTGATGTCTAACGCCAATATCTCGATCAGTCTGATCACGCAAAGCTCATCAGAGTACAGCATCAGTTTTTGTATCCACAGTCGCGATGCCAACCGAGCAAAGGTCCTTCTGGAGGACGCTTTTGCGCTGGAACTGGCTAACCAGTTACTCGATCCGATCGAGGTACGCCATGAATTGGCAATTGTTACCCTGGTGGGCGATGGTATGCGCCATCATAAAGGCCTCGCAGCCAAGTTTTTCAGTTCTCTGGCACAAGCCAGAGTCAATAATGTTGCCATTGCGCAAGGTTCATCAGAGCGGTCTATTTCTACAGTGATTGAAAGTCGAAAAGCAAAAGAAGCGGTGAAGGTGGTGCACCAGAATTTTTTCTCCCAGCGTCACAGCATTGATGTGTTTCTGATAGGCTGTGGCACCGTAGGCGGAGAGTTGTTGGCGCAAATGGCCAAACAGCAGGCGGCGCTTAATGAACGTAACATCAACCTCAAGGTGTATGGTATTGCTAACAGCCGCAAGTTGCTGCTGCAGCAGGGCGGTATAGATCTTACCAACGATTGGCGACAGGCACTGGCGCAAGCTGAACAGGACTGGTCGTTGCAGGCTTTGCGAGACTTTGTCAATGCCAACAGCCTTATCAATCCTGTCATTGTGGACTGCACCAGTAACGATTACATTGCCAGTCAGTATGCTGAGATGATGTCGGCCGGGTTTCACGTAGTAACGCCAAATAAAAAGGCCAATACCAGTAATCTGGCTTATTACCAGCAGTTGCGCGACACCGCGCTGCAAACGTCACGTCAGTTTTTGTACGAAACGACAGTTGGGGCAGGGTTGCCAGTCATTGACAACCTGCAGAAACTGATTGATGCCGGCGATGAGCTGATCCGCTTTGAGGGCATACTATCCGGGTCATTATCATTTGTGTTTGGCAAGCTTGATGAAGGACTAAGTCTGTCAGAAGCAACCAGCATAGCTAAAACTAACGGGTTTACAGAGCCAGACCCCAGAGATGATCTCAGTGGCATGGACGTTGCGCGAAAATTGCTTATCATGGCCCGTGAAGCCAACATCAATCTGGAATTATCAGATATTGAAATTGAATCGGTGCTACCTGATGACTTTGACGCCACCGGCACGGTTGATGAGTTTATGGCGAAACTTGGTGAGTTGGATGATGTTTATCAGCAAAAAGTATCAGCAGCCAAACAACAAGGTAAAGTGTTACGCTATGTAGGCCAGATACAGAATGGTACCTGTAAAGTGTCCATTCAGGCGGTGGGCGCTGAGCATCCGCTGTATGCCATTAAAGATGGTGAAAATGCGTTGGCAATTCATAGCCATTATTACACGCCTATCCCCTTCGTTATTCGCGGCTATGGAGCAGGGGCAGCGGTGACGGCCGCCGGCGTGTTTGCTGACGTATTGCGTACCATGCCCTGGAAGCAGGACGTGTAAAACAGTGTGGTTTAGCACGAAAAATATAAATAATGAGAATAAAACAATATGAATGTGACCGCGTACGCGCCAGCCTCAATTGGTAATGTCAGTTTAGGCTTCGATATTCTGGGTGCGGCGCTTGAACCCGTATCGGGCGATGCGCTCGGAGATACAGTGAGTGCCAGAGAGGCAGAGTGCTTTTCGCTGACCGTGTCAGGCCCCTTTGCGAGCAAACTACCGGGTAATGTTGACGACAATATCGTCAGACATTGTTATGATTATTTTATCAATGCCCTGCGTGATAAAGGTGTGTCAGCGCGTCCTTGCGCGTTGCATCTAAGCAAGAACCTGCCAATAGGCAGCGGACTGGGTAGCAGTGCCAGCTCTATTGTGGCAGCGTTCGTGGCCCTTAATCACTTTTACGCCACTCCTTTTGATGACAATACCTTGCTGACCATGATGGGCGCTCTTGAGGGGCAGATCAGTGGCAGTGTGCATTACGACAATGTTGCACCTTGCTTTTTGGGTGGTCTGTCATTGATGACCGGCCAGTCATCACCGGTCGCGGTTTCTCTGCCGGTTATAAAACAGTGGTACTGGGTGGTGTGCTATTCGGGCATCAGTGTGTCAACGTCAGCGGCCCGGGAAATCCTGCCAACACAGTATAATATTCAGGACACGCTGGCCTTTGGACGGCAGTTGGCCGTGTTTGTTGATGCGTTACATCGTGGCGATGCGAGTCAGGCAGCGGCAATGATGAACGATGTGATTGCTGAACCACACCGAAAGGCATTACTACCGTATTTCGATGAATCACGGGTTTATTGTATGCAGCAGGGAGCGTTAAGTTTTGGCATCTCAGGCTCGGGGCCGACCGTGTTTGCCGTCACCGATAACCAGCACAGTGCCGAGACCATGCTGACCTGGCTGAAGCAACACTACATACAGAATGATCATGGCTTTGGCCATGTGTGCCGCCTGCGAGAACAGGGCGCAAGCGTGCAGAACAATGAATAAACGGATGGACATACAGTGGAATTGGTAAATCTGAAAGTAGCATCGGATAAAGTGAATTTTGCCGATGCGGTGAAAAAAGGCCTGGGCATCAATCAGGGCTTATATTTTCCTGAAAAGCTGCCAGTGCTGGACAATATTGATGACTTACTGGCAATGCCGTTTGTGGCACGTAGCCAATTTGTTTTACGCACCCTGATTGGTGACGAAGATGTGGCTGAGCAGTTAGATGAGATTATTGAAACGGCCTTCACGTTTCCTGCGCCACTTGCCGAGGTTACGGAGTCACTTTATTGCCTGGAGCTTTTTCACGGCCCTACGCTGGCGTTCAAAGATTTTGGCGGGCGCTTTATGGCGCAAACGTTATCGCGCATCTCTGAAGGAAAGCCTATCACCATTCTGACGGCCACGTCTGGCGATACGGGGGCCGCGGTAGCGCACGCCTTCCATGGTATTGATAATATCAATGTGGTGATTTTGTATCCCAAGGGAAAAATCAGCCCGTTGCAGGAAAAGCTTTTTACCACGCTGGGCGGGAATATCCATACCGTATCGGTTGAAAGTGATTTTGACGCCTGCCAGCAGCTGGTGAAAACGGCTTTCGATGATCCTGAAGTGCGCGATGGTCTGCACTTAAATTCAGCCAACTCAATCAATATTTCTCGCTTGCTGGCGCAGGTGTGCTACTACTTTGAAGCTGTCGCACAAGCGCCGGTAGAAATACGCGATAAACTGGTATTCGCGGTCCCCAGCGGCAATTTTGGCAACCTCACCGCGGGGCTGATTGGCAAAGTCATGGGCTTGCCTATCAAACGTTTTATTGCCGCAACCAATATGAATGATACCGTGCCCCGTTATCTGGCGACCGGTAAATGGGATCCGAAAGCAACCGTTGCTACGCTGTCCAACGCCATGGATGTCAGTCAACCCAATAACTGGCCGCGTATCGAGGCAATGTTACAGCGTGGCGAGGTGCTGCCAGAGTGGCTAAGTGGCGCAACAGTGGATGAAGAATATACGCAAGTCGCCATGAAGCAGCTGGCGCAGCTAGGCTACGTCAGTGAGCCGCATGCTGCTGTCGCCTACAAGGCTCTGGCGCGTTCGCTGCAGGATGATGAAGTGGGAGTGTTCCTCGGCACTGCTCATCCTGCCAAGTTTCGAGAGACGGTCGAGAATGTGCTAGGTCAGCCTATCAGCCTGCCAAAGCCTTTGGCTGACTGCTCGGGTAAGGAAGTGCTTTCAGCTGCCTTGCCGAATGACTATGAAGCGCTTAAACAACACATGTTCAGCATCTTGCGATGAGTGATGTCAGCGACTGGCAACAGGCGCTTGGCGCAGAAAAACAGCAGGCATACTTCATCAAAACCATGGAGTATGTTCAGCAGCGCCGTGCTGAGGGCATCGAGGTTTATCCGCCTGCGCCGTTGGTGTTTAATGCACTGAAAAAAACACCGTTTGATGAAGTAAAGGTGGTGATTATCGGGCAGGACCCTTATCACGGGCCTGGTCAGGCACATGGTTTATGCTTCTCGGTACCCCATGGTATTGCGGTCCCCCCTTCACTGGTCAACATATACAAAGAACTGGCGAACGATATTGACGGTTTTTCAATACCATCCCACGGTAATCTGGAAGGATGGGCTGAGCAAGGTGTGCTGCTGCTGAATACGGTGCTGACCGTCGAACATGGTCAGGCCCATTCTCATGCGAAAATAGGCTGGGAGACCTTTACTGATAAGATAATCGCGCAGTTAAATGAATACCGCAGTGGCATTGTGTTTCTGCTTTGGGGCAGCCATGCACAGCGCAAAGGCGCAATGATTGATACCTCACGACATCACGTGCTTAAAGCGCCTCACCCGTCACCGTTGTCAGCGCACAGAGGGTTTTTCGGCTGCCGCCATTTTTCAGCGACAAACCATTACCTGGAGCAACATAACAGTACTCCAATAAACTGGCAGGTATAACTGGCTGTAAAACCAAAAAAGGCTTTGCGTGAGCAAAGCCTTTTCCAGCGGTTACATCTCCAGTTTGTCTAGTTCGCTTTCCAGACACAGGTCCATGTCGGTCAGCTCTTTACGCAATTTGTAGCGGTCTTGAATCGCTTCGATTTCTCTCCACTTACGCTTTTTGCTTTTTGTTTTTGCGGGACGTGATTCCACATCGAGTAAAGACAGTAGATCTGAATTATCCACGGAACTCTCCTTTTAGTTACTGCTTACCGCTGGATGACTGACTTTATAACCCTTTAATGTCAGTTCAGTTGGATATGTACCATACGATTCGAAAAATTAAAACAACAAAATTAACCTAGTATTAACAAAACGTTGCAATTTGATGAAATTACAATCGATAACTACGCTTTAGGTGTCGGTGACTACATTGAGTAGCCAATGAATACTGAACAGCGAAACCACCATCGTTTTTCTCCCAAAGGCGTCCACGCGCTTATCGATTTTAGTCATCCCCAGCAATCCGAGCATATTTATCTTGAAGGATATATGCTGGATATGAGTTATTCAGGGATACGTATCAAGTTGCTCGACGCCTTGCCTAACTCATTGAGAGATGGACACGTGCATATCACCCTCACGTTACCCATGAGTAAAATGCAGTGTGTGATAAAAGGGGATATTAAACATATTAATAGCACGACAGAGATGGGGGTAGGTTATGCCCCTTTTCATTGTGAATCTGAAATGGATGCGTTTATTTTTGAGTGCGTGAAACACGTCGAAGACCATTCAGCTGTTGGGTAAATCTATAATCCCGTTTTCCGCCAGTTTTCGTATATCCTGATGCAGTACGATGCACCAGCCTAGCAGGCTGCCTCCACCTAGTCGGGCAATGATGTCTACGCTAGCAGCAATGGATTGTGGCAGGCTAATGAGCGCGACTTCCAGTGCTAATGGCAATAGCATTGCCAGCATTTGGCAACATACCCCGAAGATCAGCAGCGCCTTTTTGGTAGTGCCCAGCATGGGTGGTGGTGTGGGACTTAATAACTGCTGGACCCTGTCGGTGAGGCGCTCAGACACTCTGCCAAACAAAACGTTAAGCGCCACACCGGCAGTTAATCCACTGCTAAATAGCAATTGTTGAGCTGTACTGGCGTCATGCCATAGCTGCCACTCGCCGCGGATCCCACTGGCTATCATCAATCCAAGCATGCAAAACGTCAAGAACGCAAACAGGGTTATCCACATTATGCCGGTATGATCGATACCGCGGCGACGGGGCAGTTCTTCATGTAGTCGGAATAACCAATACAGGGCGTAAAGTCCCAGACTGAGTAGGGTAAACAGCAGGATAAGCCAGCCATTGCGCTTTCTAAACGGTCGTTTAGGCACTATCCATTCAGTCTGGGAAACCAACGTTATTGTGCTCAGTCAGACTGCTGCTGACGAAAGCGTGCAATTAACGCAGCTGTTGATGAATCGAATTGCTCGCTGCCTGCGCCGTCCTGAATGGCACCCAGAACCTGATTACCGAGCACTTTACCGAGCTCCACACCCCATTGGTCGAACGAATTAAGATCCCAAATGATGCCCTGCACAAACACTTTATGTTCATACAGTGCGACCAGCGCACCCAGTGTTTTAGGATCAAGCTGTTCAAATACCAGCGTATTGCTGGGTTTGTTGCCGGGCATTGTCTTGTGGGCAGCCAACTTTTTTCGTTCGTCTTCAGGCAGACCTTTGTTGGCCAGATCCTCATAGCATTGCTCGAAGGTTTTCCCCTGCATAAGGGCCTGAGTCTGGCCGAAACAATTCGAAGCCAGCATGGCGTGATGCTCATGATGTTGGTTTGGTACGCTCAGCGGCAGCATAAAGTCAGCCGGGATCAGGGTACCGCTTTGGTGAATAAGCTGGTGGAAAGAGTGCTGGCCATTGGTACCTTCACTGCCCCAGATGATAGGACCTGTTGCATAATCAACAGCATTGCCGGAGGACGTTGTCGACTTTCCGTTACTCTCCATATCAAGCTGCTGCACATAGGCCGGGAAACCTCGCAAGTAATGATAGTACGGTAAAAGAACATGACTTTGAGCGGCAAAAAAATTGCGATACCAAACGCCTAACAAAGCCAAAATGACCGGCATGTTTTGCTGCAAAGGCGCGGACCGAAAATGGTTGTCCATCTCGTGTGCACCTCGAAGCAACGCCTCAAAATGCTCATAACCCAGGGACAGAGCGATAGGTAAGCCTATCGCGGACCATAATGAATAGCGGCCGCCAACCCAATCCCACATTGGGAAAATATTTTCTTCAGCCATGCCGAATTCTACCGCTGCCTGGACATTTGAGGACACGGCAACAAAGTGTTTAGCGATGTCAGCCTGACTGCCGCCAGATGATAAGAACCACTGTTTAGCGGTTAGGGTGTTTTGCAGCGTTTCCTGAGTGGTAAATGACTTGGACGACATCACTATTAACGTAGTGGCGGGATCTAAACCGGCCAGCACATCCTGAATATGACAGCCATCGACGTTGGCAACAAAATGTACGTTGAGACCATCATGTTGGTAAGGCTTGAGCGCCTCCGTCATAATTTTGGGGCCAAGAAACGAACCGCCAATACCAATGCTGACTATGTCGGTAAACGCGTCACCGCGCATCCCTGTGCGCGTGCCACTGTGTACTTCGATGACAAACTGTTTGATTTTATCCAGTGTTGCCATCACTTCCGGCATGACGTCCTGTCCGTCGACATACACAGGGTTACCTGAAAAGTTGCGCAACGCGGTATGCAGAACGGCACGGTGTTCGGTATTGTTGATAATGTCCCCGGCAAACATTCCATCACGCTTTTTCGGAACGTCGCAGTACTCTGCAAGCTCTGTTAGCGCCTGCATAACATCTGGCTCAATCCAGTTTTTTGAATAATCGAGCGTTATCCCACATGCACTCATGGTATAACGTGACGCTCTGTCCGGCTGCGCGGCAAACCAATCGCGCATGTGCTGGGTCGAAATGCTTTCAGCCAGTGTCGTCAGATTCTGCCATGGCGCAGATGTCGTCAGTTTGCCGGACATATTCTCTCCTTAGATTTGATTGGTTATAGATGCGTTTTCAATAAGGCTTCAAGTTTTAGCTGGTCCGCAGCGAAATTACGAATGCCTTCAGCGAGTTTTTCCGTCGCCATTGCATCTTCATTCATTTCCCAGCGGAATTGCGCTTCATCCATGACTTCACCGGGGCTGGATGTAGCGCCGCTATCGTTCAGTTTGACTTCAACATCTCCGGGCATTTCAGATAGCGCTTCCAGAAGTTGGGGGCTGATAGTCAAACGGTCGCAACCGGCTAGTTCCAGAATCTCGCCGGTATTACGGAAGCTGGCACCCATTACAACGGTCTTAAATCCATGTTGCTTGTAATAATTGTAGATGCGTGTGACCGACTGTACGCCGGGATCATTGGCCCCGTCGAAGTCGCTTTGTTCGCTATTCGCTTTGTACCAGTCCAGAATACGTCCTACAAAAGGTGAGATCAGAAATACGCCTGCTTCTGCGCATGCCCGAGCCTGAGCAAAACTGAATAACAGCGTAAGATTACAGTTGATCCCTTGTTTTTCGAGATACTCAGCGGCCCGTATACCCTCCCAGGTAGAGGCGACTTTGATGAGGATACGCTCTTTGCCAATGCCAGCCTGTTCGTAAAGCTGTACCAGCTTTTCTGCTTTAGCGATACTGGCGTTGGTATCAAACGATAATCTGGCATCCACTTCTGTAGAGATACGCCCAGGGATGATAGATAAAATGTCTCGGCCAATGCTTACCGCCAGCTTGTCGCCGGCATCTATTACCTGTTGCGCTGTATCATTGCTTTGCTGCTTTGCCCAATCTGCCGCTTCGCTGAGCAAAGACTGATATTGAGGCAACTGCGCGGCTTTGAGTAATAAAGATGGATTGGTTGTGGCATCAACAGGACGATAGATTTTGATGGCCTCTATATCACCGGTATCGGCGACAACGGTAGTGACGTTACGTAAAGATTCGAGTTTGTTACTCACGTGAAAAGCCTCGTTTAAGCGCAAAAAAGGGTTACGAATACTGGCGTGTAGGGTAAACGGAATCGCATTCTGAAACCAGTCTGTAGACCGCTCAATTCACATTGTTAAGTAATAAGGGGATGATCTTTTAAGGGGCAGTCCCCATAACTAGACGTGATTTGATTTATTAACCACTTACTACCAATCAGGACCTCTTATGCTTGTTGTTGTTTCTCCTGCGAAAAATCTCGATTATCAAAGTGCTGTGGCGACCCAATCCTACACTCAACCGGAAATGATGCAGCACACGCAGGAACTGGTAAACGTGTGTAAAACGCTGACGCCAGCACAGTTAAGTTCGTTAATGAGCATCAGCGATAAACTAGGAACGCTCAATGCAGAGCGGTTTAACAGCTTTAGCACACCATTTACGCCGGACAACGCACGTGCTGCGGTGCTGGCATTTAATGGCGATGTGTATGCCGGACTGGAAGCGAGCAGTTTCAGTGAAGATGACTTCGCGTTTGCGCAACAGCATATGCGCATCCTGTCAGGTCTGTATGGTCTGTTAAAACCACTGGATCTGATGCAGCCATATCGACTTGAAATGGGTACCAAACTGGCCACTGACAAAGGCAAGAATCTATACGAATTCTGGGACTCAGCAATCACTGACAAGCTTAATGAGGCGCTCAATGCCCAGGGTGATAATGTTCTGATCAATCTGGCCTCAAACGAATATTTTAAGGCCGTGAAACCGAAACAACTCGACGCCTCAGTCATTACGCCGGTATTCAAGGACTGTAAAAATGGTAAGTACAAGGTCATCAGCTTTTTTGCCAAAAAAGCCCGCGGCATGATGGCACGCTACATTATCCAGAACCGTTGCCAGCAGGTATCTGACTTATACCAGTTTGATATGGGCGGATACCGATTCGATGAATCGCAAAGCAGTGCAAACGAACTGGTTTTTCTGCGCGAGGAACAGAACTAAATTAAAGGAGTGGCAACAGCGTTAGCGGGACGTGTCCCGCTAGAATGTTAACGTCTGACCTCGAAAAGGGATCTCTGCATCTATCTGATGTTTGTCCCAAAGTTGCTCGCTCAACGTATCCAGCGCGTCAGCCTCACCATGTACCAGTATCATTTGTGGATGTGAGGTGAAATTACCCGCCCAGTCAATCAGTTCACTTTGACCAGCATGGGCAGAAAAACCGCCAACAGTTTCTATCTGGGCTTTGACAATGAATTGCTCTTTGAACAAACGTATGTGCGTGGCACCGTCGACAATCGCCCTGCCCAATGTGCCTTTGGCCTGAAAACCAACAAACAGCACAGTATTGCGGTTATCCCAGATACGCTGTTTAAAGTGATGCTGAATTCTTCCACCAGTACACATTCCGCTGCCGGCAATGATGATAGCGCCTTTACGTATGGTATTTATTGCCATAGATTCTTCAGGCGTAACGGTAAATTTAAGCTTATGCCTGATGGCGGAGCCAATTTCGTGGCCATCGTTTGCGGAGGCGTCGAGATCTTCAGGCTCAAGCAGTGATAACCACTTGTTGAATACTTTGGTCACTTCAATGGCCATCGGGCTATCAAGGAAGATATGCCAGTTATCCAGCTTGCCCTGGGTTTCAAGACGCGCCAGATAATGCAGCAATTCCTGCGATCGCCCAACCGCAAAAGCCGGTATCAGCACGTTGCCGCCACGCTGCCAGGCCTCATGAAGAATGTGTTCCAACTGTTCAAATGAATCATCCAGACTACGGTGGTCGCGATCGCCGTAAGTGCCTTCCATCAAAACCACATTAGCTTCTTTAACCACAGTGGGATCGCGCATCAATACGGTATCTGATTTACCTAAATCGCCAGAGAACACTAGCTTTTTCGTCTTACCCTTTTCATTAAATTGTACTGATACGATGGCGGAGCCAAGGATATGCCCAGCATCGAAAAGGGTGATCTGCAGCCCATCATTGAAGTCAAATGGGCTGTCATAGTCGATTGGATGACATAGTTTAAGGGCTGCTTCAACGTCAGCGCGGGTATAACTGGGAGAGACAGGCTGATCTCCGCGGCGCAAGCGACGTCGGTTTTCCCATTCTATATCACGTTCATATAATCCCAGAGCATCAAGCAACATAACAGGCAATAGGTCAGCAGTAGCTGGCGTGCAGAATATCGGCCCGTCAAACCCTTCATGAACCAGTTTGGGTAAGCGTCCAGAGTGATCAAGGTGGGCGTGGGATAAAATGACAGCATCAACCTGATGTGGAGAAAATGGAAACCGTGACGCCATTTCGTCTTTGTCTCTGTCACCACCCTGATGTAATCCGCAATCCAGTAATACACAACCAAACGCGGAGCTTTGCAGCATGTGGCAGGAGCCGGTGACCTCCTGAACTGCGCCGAAAAATTTTACCGTTGCCATATTGATATGCCTAAGTGAAGCGGTAAGGTGACTTTACTGCAATCTCTTTTCAACACATTGATACGTATCAAATTAAAACGCCCCGCGTAGAGAGCGGGGCGTTGAAAAGCGGAGCGGACTGCTGACTACAAAATTTGCGACAGTTCGTTGCCAGAGGCTGAATATAGATAATAACCGGAAGTATCGTCTTTATTGGTGTAGACAATCCAGCGGTTTTCATCATTGCTATGACCGATAATTTTCACGCTCTGCTGTTCGAATGTTGCTGCAAAGCGTTTAAAGAGGTCGGCTTCTGCGTCATTGGCGTCGTCAAACACCTGATACCCTAATTCGGCGTTAGCGTCTCTTACCCCGTACACTCTGGTATAGTCAGAAGAGAACACGACATCATCTGTCGTCAAACCTTTTGCACTGTGCAAGGTGTTGGCCTGCATGCTTGCCAGGTCTAGTACGTTCAATGCTGTGTCATCCCCGGTTTGACTCAGGTAGTAAAAGCGCTGGCTTTCACCATCCAATGTCAGCGGTGTGAATTCACCACCGGGCACGCTGATACGCTGCCAGTCGTCGTTCACATAGCGGAATAATTGCGCTGCCTGCCCAAAATCATTACCAAACGCAAAGATAAGTTCATCATCTGCGTTGGTGATGTAGCGAGCATTGGCGACCGGCGCACGGGCAAGTGCCTGACCCATACGGCCGGTGCGGATATTGAGCCTGTGTACAGTTGAATACTGTTTCTCATATTCTTGCATATCCAGTTGGCTGCGCTCTTTGTCATCCTGGAAAACGCGGCTACCACCAGGCATCGGCGTGGCCGAAATCAGCACATGCTTATCGTCCTCCAGCATCGGGTTGACCAGCTTCGCCCAGCCGAATACATCTTTATTTTTACGCAATTTGGTGCCGACCTGTGCTTCACCGGCACGGTAGCCGAACACCATTTCACCGTATTTTCCGTCTGCATCTACAGCATAAAGCTCGCCATAATATTTGGATTTATCATCCCAGGGATCGCGCTGCAGTACTTCAATGAGCAGGCGGTTATTACACGACCAGTAAAAGTTACCTACCTCTTGTGTTTTACCAAAATTTGCGCCACCTACGGTTTCAAATGAATCGGTTTTAACTACGATCATTTGGCGCATGCCATTATTCATTAAACCAATAGCCAGATGATCGCCGTCTGGCGAGATCTGTACGTCAGGGAATACGTCCATTTTGCCATAGCCCGGTGCGGCGGCGTGTGCACCTAGTGATATCGCTGACGAGAACAGCAGGCATGCGACGCCTGTGCGAAGTGCGCTGACACTTTGTGAGTGCTTCAGCCGAGAAAAAAAGTCCATGGTGCGTCCTTTGAGATTGTCTTTGACCTGTCTAAAGTTTAGTTAACAAGGTCAATAACGTCCGTTTCAAAGTGTATCAAAATATGCCAATTGACATACTGTACTGACGTCCGGTTTTGTCGAGTCTGGTTTAATCCACGTAGATTTTTTGCTGGAACGCCAGCGTCTGGCTGGTTTGATGGTCTCGGATAGTGATGTCGAAGCGATAGGTTTCCTGATCCCTGAACGGTAACACTGCCAGATAGTATATGGCGTCACCGTCCTGAACCTCTTTAAACGTCAACGCTTTGGTGGTACCAATCAGGTTCCTGGCATTGCCTTCAACGATCAGCGACTGCGCTTTCTGGGTGGCAGAATCAAGCACTGAAATATTGACCAGAGCGTTAAATTTACTGCGCACAATACCTGCTCCCTGAGCCACTTCAGGGGTCAGAAAAGTCGTGCCCACTACCATGTAATGCACATCCCAGTCACCCAGTACCTGTTTTTGTTCAGCCCAGATGCTGGCTGAAAATATCAGTAAAAATAGACACACAAAATGTTTCAACATACTCATTAACCCCTTAACTTAATCAGAAGTGACCAAGCAGGTCCTGCATAAGAATTTGCAGAAACTGTAAACCGATGAGCGCAATCAGTATGGATAAATCCAATCCGCCCATAGGCGGAATGATCCGCCGAATGGGGGCCAGAAAGGGTTCGGTCAATTGTTGCAGGACATATTCAATCGGGTTGCTTCCCTGGCTCACCCAGCTGAGGATGGCCCGGATCACCAACACCCAAAAAACAATACTGAAGGCTTCTTTGAGCACAATCAGCGCAGCACCAATGAACAAGGAAAGAGGGTTGATAGTAATACCGCCTATCAGAACGCCCAACACCACAATTTTCAAGCTGGCAACCAACAGCGCGAGAATAAGCGTCGCGGTGTCAAACCTGCCAATCGGCGGAAGGATACGCCGCATAGGGCCTATCAGTGGATGCGTCGCCTTGACAACGAATTGACTGAACGGGTTATAAAAATCCGCTTGCGCCAACTGGAGCCACAGACGCAAAAGCACAACCATCAGATACAAATCGAACAGGGTGCCAATTAAAAACTGTGTCGCATTCATTATTGCGTGTTCCTGCTAATTAAAACTCTTTCGCCATGGCTTCAGCGCGTGTCACTGCTGATTGCATCGCGCCGCTGACCAATTGTTCGAGACCATTTTCCTGAAAATGACGGATGGCTTCGAAGGTCGTGCCACCTTTTGATGTAACTTGGGCTCGAAGCTCGTCCAATTCAAGCTGCTGATTGTGACAAACCATTTCTGCAGCGCCAAGCATGGCCTGCTCAACCAGAGTTCTGGCGTCCTGGCGGGAGAATCCCATTGCCATCGCTTCTTTGTGCATAGCTTCCAGGAACAGGAAAAAATACGCGGGGCTACTGCCTGCAGCTGCTATCACGCCGTTAATCATCGACTCTTCGTTGACGGTGACCACTTTGCCGACGCTAGCCATGATGGTTTCGACCTGTGAAACCTGCTGCGCAGTGACTTCTTCGCTTGCGTAGACACCGCTCATGCCCTTGCCGATGAGACTCGGCGTATTTGGCATTACGCGAATCATAGGGTATTGGCCTCCGAGCATTTGCTGCAGTCGCGCAACTTCAATACCTGCGGCGATAGAGACGAATACTTTTTTGTCCAAATCCGGTGCTTGTTTAAGCTCAGCACAGACCTGCTCCATCAGCTGCGGCTTAACGGACAACACAATGATATCCGCTTGCTGCATTGCCTCCAGGTTGGAGGTGGTGACACGAATAGCAAAATCAGCCTGTAAAGCATCGAGTTTTGGCGTAGAAGGATTACTGGCAGTGATGTTCTGGGCCGGGTAACCGCTTTCAACCAGTCCGCCGATGATACTGCGGGGCATATTTCCGGCGCCGATAAATGCGAGACGTTGTTGTTGCATAATGCTCCTATTGTCTTGGTCCAAAAATCGCAGTGCCTAATCTTATCATGGTTGAGCCATGAATGATTGCCTGCTGCCAGTCAGATGACATCCCCATCGACAGCGTATCTGCAGTTTGGTACTGCTGCTTGAGGCGTTCAAACAGCGCCAACATATTGCTGAATGACGCGTATTGCTGAGCGTCTGATGAGTCCGCTTTGGGGATGGCCATCAGGCCGCGCAGCACAATGCGGGGATATTGCTGGATAGCGTCAGCGAGCGCCATGACATCATCTGGAGAGACGCCTGACTTGCTGTGCTCATCATCGATGTTGACCTGAATCGTGACGTTAAGAGGAGATTTGTGCGGACTACGCTGCTCATGCAAACGGCGTGCAATTTTTTCCCTGTCCAGTGCCTGAAACCAGTCAAAATGCTCTGCAACAAGGCGGGTTTTGTTCGACTGTAGAGGCCCGATAAAATGCCACTCGATATCGCTAAGATGTTCAAGAGCCTGAACTTTATCGACCCCTTCCTGAACATAGTTCTCGCCAAACAAACGTTGTCCCGCTTCATACGCTTGCTCGATATCCGATACGGGTTTGGTTTTGCTAACCGCTAGCAATTGCACACTTTTTGTTGGACGATGGGCGTCAATTGTAGTGCGTTCAATGTAATCTCGTGCGGTTTTGAGTCGTTCTGCTATTGTTTTCATTATGCACCAGATGTCACGGAGTCAATGCCTGTGGATATTACCGAACTTTTAGCTTTCAGTGTGAAGAATAACGCGTCAGATTTGCACCTTAGTGCCGGTCTGCCTCCTATCATCCGAGTCGACGGTGAAATGCGCCGACTCAATGTGCCTGAGTTGGATCATAAACAGGTCCACTCACTGGTCTATGAAATCATGAATGACCGGCAGCGCAAAGAATACGAAGAAAACCTGGAAGTGGATTTTTCATTTGAAGTGAAGGATTTGTCGCGCTTTCGTGTCAATGCGTTTGTGCAAAACCGCGGTGCCGCGGCTGTCTTGCGTACTATCCCCAGTACGGTATTGACCCTGGATGATTTAGGCGCACCGGAAATATTTAAACAAATCATCAACCAGCCAACCGGTATCGTGCTGGTCACCGGAGCAACCGGCTCAGGTAAATCAACCACGCTGGCGGCGATGGTGGACTATATCAACTCGCATAAACGAGACCACATTCTCACCATCGAGGATCCGATCGAATTTGTACACGACAATAAATTGAGCGTCATCAACCAGCGTGAGGTGCACCGTGACACCAAGAGTTTCTCCAATGCGTTGCGCTCTGCTCTGCGTGAAGACCCCGATGTTATCCTGGTAGGTGAATTGAGGGACCTGGAAACCATTCGTTTGGCAATTTCAGCTGCGGAAACCGGTCACCTCGTGTTTGGCACCTTGCACACCAACTCCGCACCGAAAACCATTGACCGTATCATTGACGTGTTTCCAGCTGAGGAAAAGGGCATGGTGCGGTCTATGCTCTCCGAGTCATTGCGTGCCGTTATTTCACAAACCTTGCTCAAGAAGATTGGTGGGGGACGTGTTGCTGCACACGAAATTATGGTCGGGATCCCGGCTATCCGTAATCTGATCCGTGAAGATAAAGTGCCGCAGATGTATTCCGTTATCCAGACCGGTCAGTCACACGGTATGCAGACCATGGACCAGTGTCTGCAAAAACTGGTTGCAACCGGTGTGATCTCCGCACAGGATGCAAAAGATAAAATGGTCGACAAGCACTAGAGAGGGTAAGGCTGATGAATCTGGATTATTATCTCGAGCGCATGGTGGATGAGGGAGCGTCGGACCTTTTCGTCACTGTCGGGTTTCCGGTCAGCGCAAAAATCAACGGTCAGCTGACGCCACTGGACGATGCTGTGCTGGATGCTGAGGCGGCACTAGATTTGGTACATAGTGCCATGACAGAAGCCCAGCAGACCGAGTTTACAGACAGCAAGGAATGTAACTTTGCGATTGCCAGGGACGGAGTCGGCCGATTCCGCTGCAGTGCATTCTGGCAACGCGATCTGGCCGGCATGGTGGTGCGTCAGATTGTCACCCAGATCCCTGCCGTAGACGATTTGGGACTGCCGCAGGTACTCAAAGATGTGATCATGTCCAAAAGGGGATTAGTGCTGTTTGTCGGTGGTACGGGCACGGGTAAATCGACATCGCTGGCAGCCTTGATTGGCCATCGAAATCAAAATTCCCGTGGACATATTCTGACCATAGAAGACCCGATTGAATTTGTGCATGAGCATGCTGGCTGTGTGGTCACACAGCGAGAGGTCGGCATTGACACACACTCGTTTGATGATGCCCTCAAGAGCTCGTTGCGACAGGCACCTGACGTCATTCTAATTGGTGAGATTCGCTCAATGGAAACCATGGAATACGCCATGTCTTTCGCCGATACCGGGCACTTATGTGTCGCGACTCTGCACGCAAACAATGCCAACCAGGCGATTGAACGTATCATGCACCTGGCGCCGAAAGATATGCATGACAAACTGCGATTTGACCTGAGTCTGAACATTCGCGCTATCGTTGCTCAGCAACTGGTGCCGACCAAAGACGGCACGGGACGCTGCGCCGCAATCGAAATTTTGCTCAACTCACCGCTCATTACGGATCTAATACAGCGTAATGAAATAGGCAGTCTCAAAGATGCGATGAAAAAAGGCAAAGAGGCGGGTATGCAGACCTTTGATATGGCGTTATATGACTTGTATAAAGAAGGTCGTATTGAGCTTGACCAGGCCTTGCACCATGCCGATTCGCCTAATGATTTGCGTCTGATGATTAAGCTTGATAGCAGTGACGGAACCAGCCTGGGCTCGCTCACTGATGTGTCGATTGATATGGACTAACCGCGTGTAATCAGGAGCGCCTCACGCATGCAGGATAATGTGACGGACGCAACACCCCAGCGTTTTCGTTTTAGGTTACGCGGTGAAAGCATGGACCGGCTCGAAACCTTCGTGGCTGCCGCGTTCGCCTTTGCCGTGACCATGCTGGTCATCTCTATCGATGACGTGCCAAAGACATTCGACGAATTTGTTATGGCCGTCAAGCTGGTGCCTTCATTTGCCGCCAGTTTTGCGATTGTCGCCTGGATCTGGGCAACCCATGCCAACTGGTGCCGTCGCTATGGTCTGGAGGACGGGCCGTCAATCGTCATGAGCTGCGTATTGGTCTTTCTGGTACTGGTATATGTTTTTCCGCTGCGCCTGATGATGCAAGGCTTATTTGCCGTGTTGTCCGACGGCTTTCTGCCTTCCGAGATGCGCTACAGCAGCGTAGATGAAGTGCGCTTTATGTTTATTTTCTATGCTTGCGGATTCTGGGCGTTATCGGCAAATTTCTTTGTACTGTTTCATTACGCACTGAAGAAAAGAGAGCAGATTGGCTTGAGCGAACAGGAAGTCTTTCAGACCGAAACAGATAAACAGTCCTGGGCATTAACCAATGTTGTGCCCTTAGTGAGCATGTTGATAGCGCTGTATGCGCAAGACCAGAACATTGGCTGGTCAGGATTTGCGTACTTCTTACTCTTCCCTGTGCTGACCAGCCATGCTGTGCTGCGCAACCGTAAGTTTGCGAGGCTGACGAGTCAACCATGATCAAGATATTCAGCAGCGAAGACCGTTTTCAGGTAGCCCGCGTTAAGGATATGCTAGACGCTAATCACATACCGTGCTTCATCAAGAATGAATTTTCTATTGGGGGAGTAGGGGAGCTGTCTCCCTTCGATGCCTGGCCGGAAGTGTGGCTGAGTGATGAAGAATGGCAGTCCAAGGCTCTGCGCCTTATTGACGAGCTACAGTCAGGCTCTGGTGATGGCGCTGAGTGGCGGTGTCCGAGTTGCGGTGAACATAATGACGCCACCTTTGAAATTTGCTGGCAGTGTCAGCAGCCTCGAAGTGCGACTTAGTCGTTAACTTGACTGCCGGGATGACCAGCTTTCGAAAATTAAACAGGCAGACGCACTGTCCACTTTTCCTTTACTGAGTTTTTTGTAACCTCCCTGTTCGAACAAAGTCGCTTTGGCGTCGACGGTGGTCAGCCGTTCATCACAGGTGTCGATGGGACGTTTGAATTTGGCGTGAAGTCGGTTGGCAAATTTCTTCGCCGCATACGTAAGCGGCTGCCAGCTGCCATCCATATTAAGCGGTAATCCGACGAGCATGAGTTGAGGGGACCACTCATCGACAAGACGTTGAATGATATCCCAGTCAGGGATGCCATCACGCGCCTTGATGGCCTCAAGCGGTGACGCCGTGCCAGTAATTTCCTGACCCACTGCGACGCCAATACTTTTCATACCAAAATCGAAGGTGAGCACCGTGCGGTGTCCCTGATCAGGCATGCCCTGCCTCTGGTCCCAATTGCCAGATATCGATACCAAGCTTTTTGACTGCCTTTTCCCACTTTTCGGTGACAGGGGTGTTAAACAGAATATCCAGATCGGCTTCGACAGTGAGCCAGGAGTTGTGCTGGATCTCATGTTCGAGTTGTCCACCAGACCAGCCCGCATAGCCCAATGCGACAATCGCTTTGTCAGGCGCGTTGTTATTACCCAGGGCGCTAAGAATATCTTTTGACGTGGTGACCATGATGTCAGAAGTTAATTGCAGGCTGGAAGACCAACCGGACTGTGTGGTGTGCAGGATAAATCCTCGGTCGCGACTTACCGGACCACCTGCAAGTACAGGGGTTTCTGCTTTTTCGGGTAACACGATGGCATCCTGCTCGGTCTGTTCCAGCAGTTCTTTCAATGTCATGCCAACCGGCTGGTTGATCACGATCCCCATTGCGCCGTCCTCATTATGCTCACAGATATAGGTCAGACTCCGTGAAAAGTACGGGTCGTCCAGGCTGGGCATGGCAATCAGGAACTGGTTCTCAAACGTTTGCATTGGGGCGGAGGTCTCCTTCATCGACATCGTTTCTCTATCGCATCAAATAGTTTAGCGCATATATTGATATCATATGCGGCCTCTATTTCGCGTACACAAGTAGGGCTGGTGACATTAATTTCTGTGACTTTATCACCGATAACGTCCAGACCAACAAACAACAAGCCGCGTTTCACTAATGTTGGCGCAACCGTTTCTGCTATCCGTCGGTCGGAATCTGACAAAGGCTGTGCGCGCCCGGTGCCACCGGCGGCGAGGTTGCCCCGCGTTTCTCCCTGGCTGGGCAAGCGGGCCAGTGCGTAAGGAATGACTTCGCCGTCGACGATCAATATGCGTTTGTCTCCGTCTTTAATCTCCGGCATGTAACGTTGAAACATAGCGTATTGCTGGCCATGTTGCGTGAGGGTTTCGATGATGACACCAAGATTGGTGCCCGACTGGTCGACGCGAAATATAGACGCGCCACCCATACCGTCAAGCGGTTTACAGATGATGTCGCCATGTTGTTGATGAAATGCTCGGATATGACTGGCCTGACGAGTCACCAGGGTGTCAGGGATCAGCTCAGGAAACCACGACGTGAAGAGCTTTTCATTGAAGTCCCTCAAACTTTGCGGTTTATTAACGACCAATGTTCCTCTTTGCTCGGCCAGGTCGAATATCTGTGTGGCATACAGGTATTCTCGGTCAAAAGGGGGATCTTTGCGCATAAGCAGCACATCGAGATCGCTCAACTGACAGGTTTCTACTTCGCCCAGATGGTACCAATCCTGGATGTCTTCTTTGACCGCAAGTTTGCGCATGGTCGCCATGGGCACACCGTTATTTATAAACAGGTCATCCATTTGCATGTAGTAGATGTCGTATTGCCTGTTCTGTGCTTCCAGCAACATGGCAAAACTGGTGTCTTTACGGATATTGATCGAACCGATCGGATCCATCACGATACCGAGCTTCAAACTCACGGGCGACTCCTCAGATTTCTATCGTTGTGTACATTTACACCAACAAAACGGGCTAGTATAGCTGTGAAAATGGAGATAAACCTCGCAAACTCAAGCGAAACAACACAATTAACCTGCTTAAGACTCGCAGTCAGCGACTCAACCAGCAATAGATACGGTATTGTAACGTCTGGCAAGACGGGAAATTACTACACTACCGATGACACCTGGCGCAACCCAGAACAGCAGTTGCCATTGGCCCAGCCCTTCAAATAAATAGCGCCCTCCGAAAGCGATGAATGCAGTATGCGCACCAATACCTGAGCCGATAAGTGAACTAAAATGCTCAACCACCCAGGCCTTGGAAGAGTGGCTGGCACGAAAGCAAAAACGCAGGTGTTGGATGGCCAGAACAGGACCAAATATGCCGAACAGAATGTACAGGGTTGAACTTCTCTGTAAACCGACAATCAGTAAAGCAATGCCCGCGATCAAGACTAAAAAGGCCGGTGCAACATGTGTCAGACGTTTTAATTGTGAAAGCGCATGCTTCGCGCGCACCACTTCTACACCCTGACGCACAGCAACATAGGTCAGCAGACTGAGATAAAGTAAGAAGGCCCAGAATAGCCTTATGCTTGTGACGAAAGCTTCCGGGTCCATCCCCTCTTTGAGGAGATGCCCTTTTATCGATAAAGGTACAGCAAGGACTATCAAGGCCATCAGCGAACCAGACAGAACCACTACATACATGGTTCTAGCATAATAGCGACCGAATTGGACGTGATTGAGGCTGCCTTTTTTCATAAATGCAGGTAGCCAGAACAGACACAATGCCATGCTCCCCGCGATGATATGTACATAGAATAACAATAGATGAATTGAGACCATGGCGTTCACTCCGAATATGACAGGTGCCTAGCGTAGTGCCACCTCTTGATGCCTGACAGTGCCGAAAGTCATAAAATAATCCATGACTTTTGACCTATTGCCGTTATCAATAAGCGAGGCATACTGGACGAGGCGTCGACAGCAGATGAATGCAGAATGGCAAAGATTCAGGACATATTGAGAATAGACAGGGAACGTATCAGTGCAATCGCCACCTGGTTAGTGGTGATGTGTATTGCCCTGTACTACATGGCGAAAAGTGAAAATTACCCCATTGAACACTTGCTGATCACTGGCGGTCTTTTTGTGATTTTCATCGCGTTATGGATGCAAACAACCAGCGATAGTAACGCTCGACCTACAATTATTCCGACGACTGAAAATCAGTATCGCTTGGTATTGCTGGTAATTGAGTACGGTTGCATCATTGCGCTGTACTATATGGTGCCATTTAGTTTTGTCGCGATTCTATGCGTGATCTGGAGTGCCCAGCTCCCTTACTTTTTCTCATTACGTACTGCGCTTTGGTCGTCACCCCTCTGGTCCGCTCCGTTATGGCTTGTGCACACCTACCACTGGGGGGAACAGCACGCCCATATCATGACATTGCTGTTCTGGACCTTTAACCTGTTTGCGCTGGTGACCATCAATACGCTGCGTAACGAGCAGGAGGCAAGAGAAGCCGCAAACCAACTGAATCGGGAACTGATGGCCACGCAGGATTTACTGCAGCAGGCTACCCGCCAGGCGGAACGGGTGCGAATTGCACGCAATATTCATGACTTGCTTGGCCATCACCTTACCGCGTTAACGATTAAATTGCAGGTCGCACAGCGAACCTGTGATACGAGTCTCAAAGGCAATATTGATGAGTGCTATCAGTTAGCGAAGCTGCTTCTTAGTGATGTTCGAGAAGCCGTGTCTGAGATCCGTGAACGAGGCGAACTGGATCTTGAGCAGGCGCTCAACAGCCTGTTCAACAATGTTGAACAATTGGATATCACTTTTAATATCGAACAGGACTGCCGCGTCGATGACGTGGCGACGGCCGAGGCATTACTCAGGTGCATTCAGGAAAGCCTGACCAATAGCCTGCGTCATGCTCAGGCATCGACATTTTCTGTCAATGTGCAGCGGCGAAATGGACAATTACATTGCACCATTGCCGATAACGGAACGCCGGATAAAACCTTTACTCCCGGCAATGGGCTGAACGGTATCGCGGAACGTGTTAATGCACTGGGTGGCAGGGTTGATTTTGCTGCGACGGCCAGTGGCTTCATTACACAGATATGGATTCCGGAGGCAACATGATTGTTCGCGTTATGCTGGTTGATGACCAGACTCTCGTCAGGGAAGGAATAAAAAGTTTATTGTCTCTGTCAGAGAAAATTCAGGTTGTAGCGGAGGCCGGTGACGGTGAGCAGGCCATCTCACAGCTTGTAGAAAACGATATTGACGTGATGCTTCTGGACATTCGTATGCCACGCATGAACGGCATTCAGACACTGCAGGCGCTGTCTGAGCAAGGCATTACCGTACCAGTGATCATGCTAACCACGTTCGATGATCATGAACTTATCCTGCAGGCACTGCAAAAAGGCGCGAAAGGTTATCTGCTTAAAGACGTTTCTCTTGAAACGCTGGTGGAGGGGATAGAGACCGTTTATAAGGGTAACACGCTGATCCAACCGGCGATTACCGAGCGGGTTGTGCAAAGTCTGAAAGGAGTCAGCAGCGAGTTTGAGAGTTTCAGCGAGCCTGAAAAGCTGTCAGAAAAAGAACTCGAAATACTGCGTTTGATGGCCTCAGGTTGCAGTAACCGTGAGATTGCCGAGGCCATGTTTAAGTCGGAAGGGACGATTAAAAATCAGGTTTCCAGCGTGCTGGCAAAACTTGGCGTCAGAGACCGAACCAGAGCGGTTCTAAAGGCTATTGATCTGGGATTGCTGTAAATGTGAATTGTTTCTGAAATATAGATTAGCTTAATCTTATTTAATCGTTTTAATGAATATTCCAGTATGGCTACAGTGACGGTGTAAACCAACAGGAGATCAAGATGATTAAAATACTTAAACAGATAGTCAATCCGACAGGTTCATCGTCAACGCAACCGAAGCTATCGTGCAATTATGCCAATAATTATTATGGTGATCAGCTATGTGTCTCATCTGAACCCCATCAAATGAGACAGCGATAGTCAATCTCATCACTGCCTCGCGGCTTATCCCATCATATTGGGTTGGCCGTTTGAGGCAGAGAGCCCACCATCTACTGGCATGATGACGCCGTTCACAAACTGGGCTTTTTCACTGGCCAAGTAAAAGATTACATCTGCCACCTCTTCTGGTTTGGCAGCGCGTTTCATAGGCATACGATTTTTAAACTTTTCCATAAGGTGTTCATTGCTGACGACACCTTTGCTCATATCCGTGACGGTAAGACTGGGTGCAACCGCATTGATGCGAATGCCACGTGGTGCGAGGTCAAGCGCCAGGCCCTTAGTCATGAGATTAAGCGCACCTTTGGTAGTGTTATAGGCGAATCCACCCCAATCCCCCCCAATCCCGGATACAGACGACACGTTCACAATAGCGCCACGGGTTTTCTCAAGGTGTGGTAACGCTGCCTTGATCGCCATAAATGGCCCGTTCACATTCACAGCCAGACCGTTTTGGAATTCATCCAGCGTAATATTATCCAGACTGTTAAATACCGCCACGCCGGCATTGTTGACCAGCACGTCGATCCTGCCGAACGCCTCTATTGTCGACTGGATAAGTGCTGACACATCTTCCGACTTAGACACATCACCCACTACTATAAGGGCATTGTTGCTATCTAATTGGTCTGCTGATTGTTCCAGCTTTTCTTTCGTACGGCCATTTAACACCACGGCATAGCCCGCGTTAGCAAACACTGCAGCGGTTGCTCGACCGATACCAGAGCCGGCACCGGTGACAATTACAACTTTTTGGTCAGCCATCTTTTATCCTCGACAGATTAGTAAATGAATACGTGGTTATAGCGTTGGTACGAAAAAATCGCCAGGCCGGATGTGAGTTCAGAATATGGTGTAGAAATTAGCCATCAAGGGCGTATACTCAAACACGTAAATTAAGTAATAGCATTCTGTTTTTAAAAGGAAAATAGTATGAAAAGGACTGTATTTGGATTGCTTGCTATCACCCTTATTCAAGGTTGCTCATCGTTCACTTTTAACCCCAGAGAGCAAGCATCATCTATCGAGAAGCGGCATGCACCCAATGTGAAGTTAGGCAGTACCTGCTACTGGGACAGTGACAGGAGTGGCGGTAGTTGCCCTGCATCAAGACAAGATCTGATTGGCGCATATTGCAGCTGTAATACATTGGAAGGTGTGCAACAGGGTACAATAGGTATCTAATGCATGGAACGATACACGTTAGATGGGCTATGCCACATTGGTGTTATAGCGGCAGCTTCCTAAAACAATTTTCCGTCCATGTAATTTCTCGTGCCTTTGAGTCAAAAAATCTTTCATCACCAAAAACACATTGGTGGGCGTGTTTCTAGCAGCGAACAGAAACTTAGCGGTTTTGATAATGCCGGTGTTTATTGCCAGAAGATGATTTTAAGCTTTTTTTGTAGTTAGCATTGTGTGCTTCTTTGGTTCGAGGAATGCGAGCTGCAAGCAGAATAAATAAGCCGAAAAAAAGAGGTGGCAAAACAACAAAATACAGCCAGTTTTCGCTACCCATAAGCCAGATATAATATCCAACAGATGCTAATACCAACGTTGTGAAAGCGATCGATAACGTATTCATGACGTGTTTATCCACATTACTAAAGTACAATAATTACACGTCAAGCGAAAAAATGGTTCATTGCGCAGATGTCAATGTCGGTAAAATGTGCCAAGGAGATCCTGATATTCATTAGGATGACGAGCTGGTTTACGCTCTCTGAGGCACCCGTCGTCACGGGTGCGACGATCTGGATACGGGTGCGACTATCTAGATTCGAGTGCGACTCTATGGAGTAGGCTTAGAGTATTCACTTATTGATTCGGATGTAACGTACCAGGTTAGCGTTCAGAAACACTCTCACTGGAGAGTGTGCGCAAAAAGAACAAACAGGTATTGCGGATCCTGAGCAAAGCCTATCTTCAGTTTTGTACCAACCTTTTTTGACGATCCTTGTCTATATTTCTAACAAATCCTCTGCTTACTTAGTGCGCCGTGCAATGACAAAAATCGCTTTTGCTATCTCCTCGGTATTTCTTACATCGGCATTTTCAGCACAATTTCCGCTCAACAAATTACCTCCACACATTACGTTAGAGCAGGAGTATGGTGAGCGACCGGATTGGGCGCCTGCTGGTTCAGACAAATATATCTTTTTAGATAAGGCCGGCGGCCATCCTTTTGAAAAAAGCATCTCTACCGGCAAAGTACGATCTATTCTGCCGCCTAGCTGCGATGATTGCAGGATGTGGCGAATATATTACCTCAAAAATGGTGATTATCTTATGACCATAGGCGATGACCGGGGTAGTGCGACCATTCACATTGTTGACAAAAATCTAGATAAACCTGCCTGGGACTCTGGCGTTATCGCCCATGAGGGTGTGGCGGTATCTCGACACTCATGGCAACTTGCCTGGACTGACGGTCCCAACATTCGATATGGCGAGATTGGGTATGCAGAAAATGGTACCCCACATCTGGACAAGATAAGGGTGATACTTAACGTTGATGAGCTAAAAGAACGGGATAAACACATTGCCGGTGAAGGCGAGGGCGCTACACGTTATTTCGACTATCACGAACCTCAGAACTGGAGGCCGCCTCATGATAAAGAACTTATCTTCAGTCGTTACGGTACGTCTAATACTGGAAAGTACTCAGCAGAGGTGTGGCTCTGGAATAAAGAGACTGACGAGATTAAAAATATGTCTAACCGGCATGATTTTTATGACGAGCCTGAAGGTGTTTTTCCAAGTGGCCAATACACGCTTGTTGAGTCTGATATGTTTTTACCAGAAAGTCAGCATGCACAAATTCTTGACCTGTATATGATGCGACTTGATGGTAGCGGCGATGATATGAAGCGTCTGACGTATTTCGCTGATTTTAAAATGCCAGACAGTGCTGTCACCTTCAAAGCCAATCAGGGGGTAATTTCACAAGATGGCAACTATATGCTGTTTGGAGAGGGGCACTCTAACACCAATGACCAGCCTGGCTCGGGGTTTGGCATTTACCTATTCGATTTTAAAAAAGCGGAACTCTTTAAAAAGCCTGAATAAAACGTCGCCACAGAATCATTTTAGGGTAGTAATAAAAGTGTCATAAAGTTTTCCTATACTTGCTCCCGATTTGAAATCTAACCGATTTATTAACGGAAACATCTATGAAAAAGTCGATGATTATTACTGCCCTTGCACTAGCATCTGGCCTGACGTCTGGTGCCGCAACAGCAGCGCGAGACTATATCAATATCGTGGGCTCATCCACAGTTTACCCTTTTTCTACCGTTGTCGCTGAGCGCTTTGGTCGCGCAACTCAATTTAAGACACCAAAAGTTGAATCAACGGGGTCTGGTGGTGGACTTAAGCTATTTTGTAGTGGTGTTGGCATACAGTTCCCTGACATTGCAAATGCATCACGTCGTATCAAACAATCTGAAGTCGCAATGTGTAATGAGAATGGCGTTACTGAGATCGTAGAAGTATTGGTCGGGTTTGACGGTATTGTCATCGGCAACTCAACCGAGGCCAAACAAATTCAATTTACACGCAAGGATTTGTTCTTGGGGCTTGCTAAGTATGTCCCAAATCCGGACGGTTCTGAAACTACTGTTGAAAACCCTTATAAAAACTGGAGCGAAGTCAACCCGGCATTACCTAATCGTGCAATTGAAGTGCTTGGGCCTCCTCCAACATCTGGCACAAGAGATGCTTTCGTTGAACTTGTCATGGAAGCGGGATGTGATCAAATCGACTGGGTCGCAGACTTGAGTAAAAAGGCAAAGGCTGCGGCCAAGGCTGGAAACTCTGCTAAAGCGGACGAACTTAAAAACCAGCATAAGACAATGTGTCAGACCGTGCGTGAAGATGGCGCGTTTGTAGAAACAGGTGAAAACGATAATCTTATCGTACAGAAACTGAACGCAAGTCCAGATGCATTCGGCGTTTTCGGTTTTAGCTTTCTTGACCAGAATATAGATGTTATTCAGGGTTCAATGATTGATGGTTTTGCACCAACATTTGAATCTATTTCCGACGGTTCTTATCCTGTTTCTCGTCCTCTGTATTTCTATGTCAAAAAGGCACACGTGGGCGTTATTCCAGGTATTCATGAATATATTAAGGAATTTACCCACGAGCGTGCATTCGGAGAAGAGGGTTATCTTGCGGACAAGGGAATGATTTCGCTAGACCGCGCGGCTCGCCGTCAAACCAGTCAAGATGTGAGCAATCTAAAGCTGTTGCAGCTATAATCCGGCACTATTACAGGCTCTAAGACGAGCCTGGTGTGTGAACGTAAAAACCGGCTTTCGTTGAGAGCCGGTTTCGATTTGTCAGCCGTATGAAACGGCTTTTTGTTGGGCACCTATACATAACAGAGGTTTTATGGATACGTCGATGTTGTTGGTTGTTGGCCTGCTTATGACAGCCATCGCCTATATCGCCGGCCGCGGGCGATCAATTTCTGTCGCGAGTGGCGTAGGTGGAGTGAAAAATCTCAACTCTTTGCCATTTTACTACGGCGCGTTGACGGCACTATGGTGTGGTATTCCGAGTTTTTTGTTGTTAGCTATCTGGGCTATTTTTGATGACTATTTTATTAGTCAAATTGTTGTTCAGGAATTGCCAGAACATGTAAAGAACATGAGTGAAAGCGAGCTTGGGCTGCTGATGAACACCGTTGTGAACACAGCACAAAATAGTTCTCTTGGCTTATCAAGTGAGCCACATATCTTGCAAGCGGCAGAACGTCTCAGAGGACTTGAGCAAACCAATCAAATGGCTATGACCGTAGCGTTTATCTCTGCCGGTATCATCATGATGATGGCGACCTGGCTTCGCATAAAGTCTAATATGCCGGCTCGAGTGCATGTTGAACACGCTTTTAAATGGCTGTTATTAGGCAGTGCCTGCGTTGCGATTTTTACCACTGTTGGCATAGTATTGTCAGTGCTATTTGAATCGCTCCGTTTTTTCCAATCTGTACCTGTTACTGATTTTCTTTTTGGGTTGCAGTGGAGCCCACAAATGGCGATTCGGGCTGACCAAGTTGGCGGCTCGGGCGCGTTCGGTGCTGTTCCCCTTTTTGCGGGAACCATGCTGATATCCATGATTGCGATGTTAATTGCCGTGCCTACAGGATTGATGGCTGCTATCTACCTCGCTGAATACGCTCATCCTAAAGTTCGCAGCACGATTAAGCCTGTTTTAGAAGTGCTCGCGGGGGTCCCAACCGTTGTATATGGCTTTTTCGCAGCGTTAACCGTTGCCCCTGTTTTACGCGATACGGGGTCGTTGATAGGTTTAGATGTGTCTTCTGAGAGTGCCCTGGCAGCTGGACTGGTCATGGGTGTGATGATTATCCCGTTTGTCTCTTCCCTTTCAGACGATGTTATCACTGCGGTACCACAGTCGTTGCGAGACGGTTCTTTTGGGCTTGGTGCTACGCATTCTGAAACAATAAAGAAAGTGGTAATTCCTGCCGCCTTGCCCGGTATTGTCGGCGGGGTACTGCTGGCTGTGTCCAGAGCCATCGGTGAAACAATGATTGTGGTGATGGCTGCTGGTCTGGCTGCGCATTTAACGATGAATCCGTTGGAATCAGTCACAACTGTAACAGTACAGATTGTGAAAACATTGGTCGGTGATCAGGAGTTCAATAGTCCGAAAACGCTGTCTGCATTTGCCCTTGGTTTAATGCTATTTACCGTGACATTGGTATTAAATTTCATCGCGCTGCAAGTGGTGAAAAAGTACCGAGAGCAATACGAATAAGTTCTAAGAGGGATTACCGTGAACAAGTCATCACAAAACGTCACTCTGGAGAAGGTTAACCAGAGTCTAGCTCGCAGGTATCGCGCTGAAAAGCGCTTCCGGGCTTATGGAATTGGGGCAATACTGTTTGGCATAACGTGTCTGGTTGTGTTGTTTACCGACATCATTGGTAAAGGGCATAGCGCCTTTTTTCAAACCCATGTCTATCTCGAAGTCACGATGGACAGCGACACGCTTTACATTGATGATCCGACTGACCCTCAGCAGATTGCCGGAGCCGACTATCTGGCGGTGGTCAGGGCATCTCTAAGTGAACGCTTCCCGGACGTCAGTGGTCGGAGAGACAAACGTGCGCTTTATGCGCTTATCAGTAACGGTGCAGACTTTGAACTGCGCAAAAAGCTCGAAGCGGATCCGCAGCTTTTAGGAAAGACATTTGGTGTCTGGTTCCTTGTCGATGATGATGTGGATACTTACTTCAAAAGCCGCTCTGATGACGGTGAAGGCGGCTTTGATGGCCGCTTGAATGAGAAGCAAATTACGTGGGTAGAATCATTAATTAACGAAGGCGTAATGGAAAGTCGCTTTAATACGACCTTCTTTACGTCTGGTGATTCTCGTGAGCCCGAACAGGCCGGTATCAAGGGCGCCATTATGGGGTCTCTATTCACCTTATTGGTGACTATTGCATTGTCTTTTCCCATTGGCGTTGCTGCTGCTGTCTATCTTGAAGAGTACGCTCCGCGAAATCGTTTCACTGAATTTATTGAAATAAATATCAATAACTTAGCAGCTGTTCCGTCAATCATATTCGGTCTGCTTGGCTTGTCTATTTTTATTGGTTTCTTTGAAATGCACCGATCCATTCCTTTAGTAGGTGGCTTGGTTCTCACTTTAATGACCCTGCCCACGATTATCATATCCAGTCGGGCAGCGCTTAAAGCCGTCCCCCCCTCTATTCGTGATGCAGCGTATGGACTTGGAGCATCGAAGATGCAAGTGGTGGTTCACCACGTCATTCCTTTGGCAATGCCCGGAATGTTGACAGGGGCCATAATCGGACTTGCGCAAGCGTTAGGTGAGACAGCGCCGTTGTTGATGATCGGTATGGTCGCATTTGTCGTTGATATTCCCGGTGGGATAACCGACCCTGCAACTGCGCTGCCTGTGCAAATCTTTTTATGGTCAGACAGTCCTGAGCGCGCGTTTGTTGAACGTACTTCAGCTGCCATAATGGTGTTATTGGTTTTCCTCATCTCGATGAATACCTTAGCCATTTGGCTACGCAAGCGCCTTGAGCGCCGCTGGTAGATGCCTGAATTGAATTGGAGAAAAATGTGGAAGCAGTAATTCAAAAAAAATCAGAAAAACAAGGCATTGACGAAGTTATGCCATCAAATGAGCCTCAAGATATCCAAGTTGGGGACAAGACTGTCGGTAAACCATTTGCTGATAACCCCAAAATGGCGATGCGTAATGTCAACGTGCACTACGGTGACAAGCAGGCCATTTTTGACGTCAATCTGGACATTGCCAAGAATGAAGTCATTGCCATGATTGGCCCATCAGGCTGCGGTAAGTCGACATTCCTGAGATGTTTGAACCGCATGAACGACACCATTGAGAGCTGTCGTGTGACGGGGCAGTTTATTTTAGATGACCAAGATATTTATCATCCTAAGCAAGATATCGTGCCACTGCGTGCTCGTGTTGGAATGGTTTTTCAAAAGCCTAACCCGTTTCCAAAATCAATTTATGAAAATGTCGCATACGGACCGAAAATCCATGGACTGGCTTCACGTCGTGTTGAGCTGGATGAAATCGTCGAAGTGAGCTTGCGAAAAGCGGGCTTATGGGAAGAAGTGAAAGACCGTTTGCATTCAGCCGGGACGGGGTTGTCCGGAGGACAGCAACAACGTCTTTGCATTGCTCGCTCGATTGCCGTGAGTCCTGAGGTCATTCTGATGGATGAGCCATGCTCTGCACTGGATCCAATTGCCACGGCAAAAATTGAAGAGTTGATCGCTGAACTGAAACAAAACTTCACCATCGCCATTGTTACACACTCAATGCAGCAGGCGGCAAGGGTATCAGACAGAACGGCTTATTTTCATTTAGGCAAACTTATAGAAGTAAACGACACCAAGCGTGTATTCACTAACCCTGAGCATGACTTGACTGAAGCATATATCACTGGTCGTTTTGGTTAATAGGGAATAAATATGGACAAGTTACACTTAGATAAGCACATATCACAACAGTTTGACATGGACCTAGAGCAGTTGCAGACCAAACTGCTTGAAATGGGGGGCGTAGTAGAACAGCAAATCATTGACGCCGTTAAATCTATTGAAAATGCAGACAGTCAACTTGCTGAAAAAGTCATTCAGGTTGAAGATGATGTCGATTTACGGGAAGTAGCTCTTGATGAAGACTGTACGATGGTACTGGCCTGTCGTCAGCCAACGGCATCAGATCTGCGTATGGTCCTTACAGTTACGAAAATGACCCGAGACCTGGAACGTATGGGAGACGAAGCGCAAAAAATAGCAAAGATGGCTATCTCGCTTCATAACAATGGAGCGGCACCCGGCGGGTATGAAGAGGCTCGTCACATGGGTGCCTTGGTTCAACAGATGTTACGCAGTGCACTTGATGCGTTTGCACGATTGAACGTAGAGCAAGCGCTTGAGGTTGCCAGAGCAGATAAGCAGGTCGACAGAGAATACAAATCGGCGATGCGCGAAATCATGACCTACATGATGGAAGACCCACGCTCTATCTCGCGATCCATGAACATCTTGTGGACCTTGCGCTCACTTGAACGCATTGGTGACCACACGCGTAATATTGCCGAGCACATTATATTTTTGGTGAAAGGCTACGATGTGCGACATCAAAGCGTTGCGGATATTGAAAATAAAATAAAAGGGGCATAATCGCCCCTTCACCTTGCATTGTGACCAATAAACAGCCTCGTTAGGTTTTAAACTCGCCAACCACTTTCGCTAATATTTTTGCCTGCTCGTCAAGTGTGTTGCTCTCTTGTGCATTGCGTTTGGCATTGTCACTCACTTCTGAAGCGATATCGCGGATCCGTACGACATTTTCATTCACTTCAGAGGCTACCTGACTTTGTTGGTCGATGGCGACCGCCACATGCGCAGTCATTTCCATGATGGTTTTAATATCGCTGGTGATTTTGTTAAGTGATTCGCCAGCTTCGGAAACCTGCTGAGCACTCTCAAGCCCCTGAGATTGGCAATCTTGCATTTGATTTGAGATTTCATTGGTTCGCGCTTGTAAGTTGGTGATGATTGATTCAATTTCCAACGTTGATTCTTGGGTCCGCATAGCAAGGTTACGCACCTCATCGGCTACGACGGCAAATCCTCTGCCCTGTTCGCCCGCTCTTGCTGCTTCAATGGCAGCATTCAGAGCCAGTAAGTTAGTTTGTTCTGCTATTCCCCGTATGACATCAAGCACTGAGCCAATAGTCTGGCTATCTGCTTCAAGCTTATTGACACTGTCGTTTAACTGATTGAGCGTTTCTGACAGCGCCTGTATCTGTTTCACGCTGTGGTCAATGTCTTGCTTTCTTTGCATCGCATCATTGCTGGTTTGTTCTGCCTGGTCTGCCATTAATGTAGTGTTACGTGACACGTCTTTGATACTGGCTTGCATTTCAGTCGCTGCAGTTGCCACCATATCACTTTCGGTCTGTTGCTTAGCCATACCTTTACTGGTGCTCTGGACACTCAACGCGAGACTACTGCAGGTCGTATTGAGTGTCTGTACTGCTCGATCAACATCGTTAATGAGGTCTCTGAAAGCATCTAACAGGACATTCAGAAAACCGGCCAGACTGGCAATTTCATCCTTTCCTTGTGGCGTTATGCGCAGAGTTAAATCATTATTTTCTCTAATTTGTCTAACAACACCACCCATATGCGTAAGCGGGGTCAAAATGCTTTGTGTGACAAGCCATACCAGTAAAACAATGATCGCAATGGTTGCTGCAAACAAACAAATGCCAAAGATGAACGCACTGTTTCTTGCACTTTGCAGGCTGGATAATCCTATTTCTTGCAACGTTGCCAGAGCTGTCTCAGTTTGATGAATCGTACTACGCATCTCGCCCCGTACGCCATCTTCCGGAGTCAAACCTATCTGTTGTTGCTTTTCCACCAAAGAACGAAATCTGTTTTGATATTGAGTAAGGGAATCTACTATGCGGTTGGCAACGGCGGGGCTAAAGTTTTCGCTCTCTATCGCTGACATGAAATCAGAAATATTGGCATCGAAGGTGTCGAGATATTTCAAATCAAGACGCAGCATGAAATCTTTTTCGTTTCGTCTTAACTGCAGCATATGGGTCAGTAATTTGTAGTTATTTAGCTGCTCAAGCGACGCTTCGACATCATGCACGGCAGTGCGCAATCCACCATACAAACCGTCTTTCGGATGTAAGCCAATCTCTTGTTGAAAAGCGACTAATCGTTTGAACTCATCATGATATTTATCGATTTGGCTAAGGAAGGCTGTTAACGAGTCGCGCTCAATACCAAAATCCATAAATTGGTCGCTAAGCTTTTGAACATTGTCTCGTGTAATACCGACGTTGTTAGCTAGCCTCTCTACATACTTCATATCGTTTCTTGCTAAAAAGTCTTTCTCATTACGCCGCAACATCAGCATGTTGGCATTGAGTTGCTCCAACTCTTGTAACATGCTTCCCAGGTTGGTAAGGCGATTCATGTAATAAATCTTTATCGAAAGCATTAAAAGCATGCCAAGTGCAATGACAATAGTGGTGATTAACAACCGCTTTTTAACGCTTACTTCTAATAATGCTTTCATTTCCTTTTCCTTGCAGCGAGGTGTGACTTACGTTCCGAAGCTTTCAAATCTAATCGGTATACAAAGTGATGTTTCTTCACTCAAATGCGTTAACGTATGTAATAAAGGTAATCGACGTTTTGAATAATTTCCTTGAAAGTTGGGAGTTTTGCCGATGTAAGTCGCGGTTGAGCTCTTCTAATAATGTATTCCGCCGATATCGATGCAAAAAAAAGCCACCCGATTAGTGGGTGGCTTGTTTGTAAATATCAGAAGAAAACTTAGAACCCTACCTGAGCTCGGGCTCCCCAAACATTCACAGAGTAATCATTCGGAGCGCCTTCAACAATATCAAAGGCATTGCTGTACAACAGATGTCCGTAGTTAAGTAAAAATCTTACGTTATTGATAGGCGTCCAAATAAGTGACGCATGGAATGCATCTTGTACACCACCATTTATACCGGCGTCTTCGAGATCCAAGGTGTCATAACGTACATTTATCTGCCACGCACCTTTGCCACCCGCACCTACCGGGTTGCTCACTTTGACGCCTTTAAATACACCGCCTTTGTACTGGCGCGTATCGTTGGTCAAGAAATATCCAGCCTCAATGGCACCGCCAAAGAAACTTGGATCATCCAATGCAGTACGATCAACATTCATTGTGTGTATTTCAGCCTGCGCATGGAAGCGGCCAGCAATGACTGCTGCTTCCAGACCGTAACTGGTTTCTTTCTCTGCGCCCTGAATTCGCCCAGTATTGATAAAGCGTGTATCGATGCTGTGGACAAAAGGTCGTGCGCGATATCGCACATTATCCGTGCTGTCTTTCAGATCACGCACATGCAGTGAGCCACCAAAGTGCATCTGCATACCGTCTATTTTCGGTGATATAAATGCACGAATGTCTGTGTTCAGTGCATTATTGCCATCATCCAGATCGTCTATGTTGTCTGTAAACAAACCTGCTTGAACAGTGGCAGCGCCCAATTTGGTCTCGGCAGACATACCGACTTTACGTTCAAACCCGAACGCATCTGTGAAAGCTGCGCGCTCTATAAAACTGCTGTCATTACTGCTAGTCAATTCTTCCAGACTTTGGAAGTTGTTATGTTGACCGAATGCAAATTTCCAGTCTCCAGTCTTGTACGTGAGGATGGCGTCTGTTAGCTCAATCCCGCCAGCCATATCAGCTTCAACTTTATAGCCAAAACCACCAGGCATTGATCCCTGTATCCCTAATCGAATGCGACGAGCTTCACTAGAGAAACCCTCGCCAGGAACATTAAGGTTTTCAGGCACTGATGACAAATGGGCAACATCATAAAGTGCTCTGCCTCGTGCTTTAACACTCCAGCCGTCACCTTTGATTTCTGGCGCACCCTTCCAATTAAAGTCTGGAGCGTTGTTGGCCTTTTCTACTTTTGTAGTGTCGCTCTCTTCAGCTTCTGCGAGTTGGCCACGTAAAGTAGTCACTTCCTGCTCCAACTTTTTCAGGCGCTCTAAAAGCTCATTAGCTTGCTGCTGGGAAAGACTGTTAGCCGCAACCGTAGGAGCCATAAGGCCTAAAGCGATCGAAGTAGCTAGTGTTATGGTTCTAAACTTCATAAGTGCGTTCTCCAATATTCAGTGTCGGTGCACCGAATCAATACCCGTTTATCGCGATGTAACAACACGGTAAGCAAATCGGTGCATTAACCTTATCGTCAATAAATGTAGCCCGAAATTTGCAAACTGTGGGTATTGATAGGCTTTGTTCGGGGAGCACTTTATGCCATTTGTATGTCACTTTTGTGACAAAAGTGAATTATTCTGCTGGGAAGTTTTTAACGCAGTGAATTTAGAGCGCAGTACTTCATACAGGAAATTGAATGGTGAAGTGAACTCCTCTGCCGGGCGATGACTGACAATCAATACTGCCACGCAGCACTTTAACAGCCAGATTGTAACAGATATGCATACCAAGTCCGCTGCCACCTTTATCTTTGGCCAGGGTGAAAAATGGTCTGTATAAATTTTCGATCGTGTTGTCAGTCATGCCCTTACCGTTGTCCTTATATTCAATGACAACATACTTTCCTTTTCGGCGTGACTTAATAATTATTCTGCCACGTTGGTGCGGCTCAAATGCATGGCTTGCTGAATTCATGATCAAGTTAATCAGCAGCTGACTGATTGCGCCAGGGTTGCTCACAAATGCCAAGTCTGGGTCAACATCGATACAAAACAAGTGCCTGGCGTGTTTCAGCCGTGGTTTTAGCGACAGCAAAACCTCGTCAATATAGTCCGTCATATTCAAAGGACGTGCATCTTGAGAGTGTTGATCTATGGAGAGCTGCTTAAATGTTTTAATCAGCTCGGTTGCGCGAAATAAATTACGCTCGATAATATCTGCAGCTTCAGATGTCTCGTTAAATGTGCGGATGAGATTTGAGCGGGTTAGCGTGTCGTTTTGCAACGCCTGTGACGATTGCTGCAACATTTCAGAAAGATGCGAAATCGCTGTAATGGCCACACCGACCGGAGTATTAATCTCGTGGGTCAGGCTCGACATCATGGTGCCAAGCGCGGCCATGTTCTCCATTTCTATGAGCTGGTTGCGCACTTCATTTCTCTGCTCCAGCGCTTTACGTAAAAGCAGATTGGCCTCAGTGAGCTGTTTCGTGCTATCAGAGTGACTTTCCTGTAATTGCCTGTTTTCAGTACGTAAGCTATGTATCTGATTGGCGCGTTCGATAATGTCAGCGATAAGCTGAGTCACCTGAGCCAAACGTTCTCGTTCCTGCTGTGTCGGCTCTATGACAGATTCTGAATAAAGGGCAAGACTGCCAAAAACGGATGAGTCCGACAGCACCACAGGGTAAGAGCAACATGAATGTATGTTGTGCTCAGCGATTAAATGTTGGAGCGGTTGCCAATTCGGGTGCACGCTGACATTACTGGCAAAATGTGGGCGTCTTTCATATACGGCGGCACCACAACTGCCTGAATCCGCGTCAATTATAATGTGTTTAAGGGCCGATAAAAATGTCGTTGGCAGGTCAGATGACGCGACGGGCGACAGGGTGAATCCATCCTGGTTGATTTTCATCAGGACACATCGGCATTCAAGCCAGACACTCTCAATGGCTTTAATTGTCGGGATGAGTGCCTGACTTAGCGGCTGCCCGCCGATAAGTGCGTCAAGGGCGCTAGCTTTGGAGCGTGCAAAAACAGGGTGGTGTTGTATCGACGTTGCAACGACGTCGTCTGTATCGATCGCTCTCAATGACAGCATTGTTATTATTCTTTTGCTGCTTAATTGTTAATCAATGTAACAGATTGTTTCAGCGAGGAAAAGCTCTCTGGCGAAGGCAGTTGACCTGTATCAAAGGTCGCCGTACATCGCCTGTAATGTCGCAATGGCTGCCACCGCCGCTGTTTCAGTGCGCAGTATCCGAGGGCCCAGATCAACGCCATGAAAGCCACATTGTTCAGCGCTATACATTTCCTGGTCGCTCAGGCCGCCCTCTGGCCCAATGAGTAACCTCACGCCGCCGGTGGGTAGGGATAACTGCCGTAGCCGGTGAGTAGATTTTGGCTGCAGGATAAGTCTGAGTTGATTGGTAGACTGCTGCATCCATTCGCTTACTGATATTACAGGGTGGATATCAGGTACTACGTTTCTGCCACTCTGCTCACACGCGCCAATAGCAATTTTCTGCCACTGGCCGCGTTTTTTTTCCCATCTTTCCGGCGGTAACTTTACCGCGCATCGCTCTGTAATAACCGGTGTGATGTCATTCACACCAAGCTCTACCGCTTTCTGAATTGCCCAGTCCATTCGGTCGCCCTTGGATACGCCTTGGGCCAGATGAATGGATAACGATGACTCAACGGACAATGACAGCTTGGCATCTATATTCACCGTTGCGCTGCGCTTATCTGTGTGCACCAAGGAACCGCTGTACTCATTGCCATCTCCGTTGAAAAGGACAACCGGATGGCCTGGCTTGAGACGCAACACGTTGACAACGTGATTTACGGCATCTTTTTCAAGTGCAATTTGCGAGTCGCTGCTTAAAAGCTGGGAGTGATAAATTCGTGGGATCCGCATGACAGTAATGTGGCTCGATTCACTGATATTGATGTCGGAAGCGAAGTCTACCATGAAGCATCAGCGGCACAATATGGCTGCCCTAGATTTACATAGAAGCAATGCTATTCGCCGCGCGTGGCGACGAATAGCATCACGTTACTGCCTAATTGACCTTTATTAAATCAGTTGACGTCACCGAATGGCTGGTCTCCTGATTAAGTGTAGAAGGAGAGTGATGCCCTTTGCGAGCATACTTGGTGTGCTTTCCTGTGTCCCTGGTCAGCGAGAAGATAAAAAGCACCACCACGGTTATGAATAGCATTGAAAGAACTAACATTTTCAATTCCTTTAAAAATATTAAGCTGACTCTTTTGTAGAGCACTCAATACCCATCAATGTCGATGTTTTGAGTCTCATAAAGATAGTCAAAAACCTGTCAAATTAAAGTCGGAGCAGCATATTTTCTTATATCGATAGTCAAATCAATGAGATACCAATATTCTGTGCTTCTAACCTCTTTAAAGTAACATCTTGATATGACAGTTTTATATATTGTTAGATATACCTATGGATAATTTTACCCAGTGCGTTATAACTACACTCTGACACGTTCGTCACCGATCTTTGTTGACGCGCGTCAACACTCAACTCGTTAACAGGAACAACACATGGATATGAATGCAGAACAAATGCAAGAAATCATTGATCTCTACGTGATACCTTGGGGCATCAATATCGTCATGGCGCTATTGATTTTTATCATTGGTCGCATTGTGGTCAATGTACTGGTCGGCTTGTTTGGCAAAGTGATGTCCAAATCGAAGTGGGACGACATGCTGATTGACTTTGTTAAGTCAATTATTAGCGCCATTCTGATGCTGTTTGTGATCGTGGCATCGCTCGATCAGTTGGGTGTCGACACTACATCACTGGTGGCGATTTTAGGTGCGGCAGGTCTGGCTATTGGTCTGTCGTTGCAGGGGTCGTTACAGAATTTTGCGGCTGGTGTGATGTTGCTGGTGTTCCGTCCCTTTAAAGCCGGAGACTTCGTTGAAACCGCAGGTGTCATGGGAACGGTTAAGAGTATCAGTATTTTCACGACCATTATGACAACGCCAGATAACAAAGAAATCATCGTGCCTAATGGCAAGATTTATGGTGACAACATTATCAATTACTCTGCCAAGGACACTCGACGTGTTGATATGGTCATCGGCATTGCTTACGACGCTGACTTGCTTAAAGCAAAGAATATCCTGAACGAAATGGTAGAAGCGGATGAGCGAATTCTGAAAGATCCTGCACCAAAAGTGGCGGTGTCTGAATTAGCGGATAGCAGCGTCAATTTTGTAGTGCGTCCGTGGGTTAAATCCGAGGACTATTGGGGCGTTAAATTCGATTTTACCGAAGCGGTGAAGTTGCGATTTGACCAGGAAGGTATCGGCATTCCATTCCCACAAATGGATGTGCATTTACACAAAGCCGACAGCGAATAATTAGTCGTTATTGGAAAATGAAAACGGGCCAGATAATGGCCCGTTTTTTTATGGATTGCAGCGGGGCCTCTCCGTACTGGCCTTATACAGCGCCATTGCAGGCTGCATATTGGCCTGTAGATCTTTGATACGAGTTTGAGGTGCTGGGTGGGTAGAAAGAAATTCTGGCTGTTGCCTGCCACCACTGGCTTTTTCCATATTCTGCCACAAGCTTACTGCCTGCTGTGGGTCGAACCCTGAACTCGCCATTAGATCTAATCCAATCAGGTCGGCTTCAGATTCGTGAGTGCGGCTAAATGGCAACTGCACACCGACCTGCAAACCCAGTCCAATCGCAGCCATAATGGGCTGACTATAGGCAACCTCGTTGGCGTTGATTATTTGCCTGGTCGCCTCAGTGCCAATCTGTATCAACGTGCCTTGTGACATTCTTTCATTGCCGTGTTCAGCGATCACGTGGCCCACTTCATGTCCGATAACCGCTGCCAACTGATGCTGATTGGTGGCAACCTTTAGCAGCCCAGTGTACACCCCAATCTTACCGCCAGGCAGCGCAAACGCGTTTACCTGCTCATCATCAAACACAACAACTTCCCACTGGCCAGCGAAAACGGATTGAGGAACCTGCCTGGTGATGAAACCAGCAACACAATTGACATAACTGTTCTGTTGTCCACCTTCTGTGACTTTTAGCTGCGTTTTCATACCATCAAACGCCTGTGCACCCATCACTGACAGTTCCTGGCTCGAATACAGTAATAGCTGACTGCGACCGGTGGGGGAGGTCGCACAACTGCTTAACAGGAAAACCGATAAAAACGTGATAGCAACCGTGCGGAGCGTGCTTCTCATAGTGTGATATCCATTAATTAAATAAAACGCTGCCAAAACCAACGTGGTTAAGCTTTGGTTCAGCTTAGCAGAACTACTTTAACTTTAACTCAGCAAAAAAGTCCGGTGAAGGAGTTATCGTGAAATCTGTTACGAAAATAGCGTTGGCATTTAGCGTAATGGCATGGTTAGGTGGTTGTGCCTCGTCGGGGGTGCATCGTGCGGCGGAAAATCAGTTTGTGACAGAGTTCTACGCCTATGTTCACGATGTCAGGGAAGTAAAATTCAAATCCTATGCGGGAGAAGCGGCAGCTGTGGGGGCGGTGGATGGCATGATATCCAGTATTCACCGGGATGGTGACGATATTCTCCGCGGTGCGCTGTGGGGAGGCCTCATTGCCGGCGCGCTGACGGCCCTGTTTGAAGGTGACAACCGTGGCTTCGAGTATGATTTGGATGCAGTGGATGGCGATACCGTTACCGTCATTATCGACCATCAGCCTGCCACGTACGGCGACTGCGTTAAAGTGCGTGTCGCCGGTGAAGTATCATTGAACCGGGTTGATGGCAGAGTGTGCGAACTAGAGGCGGAAGCGTATTATTAACGGCTAGACGCGCTTATAGCGCGTCTGCTCGTAACTGTTCCGCTTTGTCAGTTTTTTCCCATGGAAAGGCGTCACGGCCGAAGTGGCCATACGCTGCAGTCGCCTTATAGATCGGACGTTCCAGGTCAAGCATTTTTATCAATCCATAAGGCCTAAGATCGAAGTGGGTTTTCACCAGTTCCGTAAGGATTTCATCGCTGACCTTGCCGGTGCCGAAAGTATCAATGCTGATCGATGTCGGATCGGCAACGCCAATGGCATAGGATACCTGTATCTCACAGCGCTCGGCGAGCCCTGCGGCTACGATATTTTTCGCCACGTAGCGCCCTGCATAAGCGGCACTGCGGTCAACTTTACTAGGATCCTTTCCTGAAAACGCGCCGCCGCCATGACGTGCCATGCCACCGTATGTATCCACAATGATCTTGCGGCCGGTCAGGCCACAGTCACCCATTGGGCCACCAATCACAAATCGCCCAGTTGGGTTAATATGAAACTTGGTGTTCGCGCTCAGCCATTCAGCCGGTAACACAGGCTTGATGATTTCATCCATCACCGCTTCGCGCAGTGTTTCTGTGCTGATGCTGTCGCAATGTTGGGTAGACAGAACAACCGCATCGATAGCAACAGGCTTATTGTCTTCATACACAAACGTAACCTGTGATTTGGCATCGGGCCGCAGCCAGTCGAGGATACCTTTTTTACGTACTTCAGCCTGTCGCTGTACCAGGCGGTGCGAATAGGTAATGGGGGCAGGCATTAGCACGTCGGTTTCGTTACTGGCATAGCCGAACATTAACCCCTGGTCGCCGGCACCCTGTTCTTCGGGACGACTTCTGTCAACGCCCTGATTGATATCTGGTGACTGCTTGCCGATGGCATTAAGCACCGCACACGACTCGGCGTCAAAGCCCATATCTGAATGAGTGTAGCCAATGTCTTTAACGGTCCTGCGGGTTAAATCTTCAATGTCGACCCAGGCAGAAGTTGTGATTTCGCCACCCACCATCACCATGCCTGTTTTAACGTAGGTCTCACACGCTACTCGGGCACGGGGATCCTGCTCTAGAATGGCATCCAGCACGGCATCAGAAATCTGATCGGCGATTTTATCCGGATGTCCTTCTGAAACCGATTCGGATGTAAAAAGGTGTCTGGTCATGTGGGTCACTTCTCTTCTGCATGAAAACGAAAGACTGTATTTTAGCCGTAAATGAAATTTATACCAGTCTTTACTTCCAGACGTCTAAATGGCTGATGGTAACTAATGTTTCCACTGAACGCGTTTACAGGTTGTAAATTCGGCTCCAGCCATTGCACAAGAACTGCGCCTGGGGGAGAATACCGGCCCACGTTTCCGGAGTGCCCACAGAGATGCTTCGGACAATCTCTAAACGTTTATTTTCTGCAGGAGAAGTCATGCCGTCACGCCGAGATCTTGCCAATGCCATTCGCGCATTAAGTATGGATGCTGTTCAACAAGCTAATTCTGGTCATCCAGGTGCACCCATGGGCATGGCTGATATTGCGCAGGTCTTATGGCAGGATTACCTTGTTCATAATCCAACTGATCCAGCCTGGCCTAACCGCGACCGTTTCGTTTTATCTAACGGTCACGGGTCGATGCTGTTGTATTCTCTGCTGCACCTATCTGGTTATGAACTGCCTTTGCAGGAGCTGAAAAACTTCCGCCAGTTACATTCTAAAACACCAGGCCATCCGGAGTACGGCTATGCCCCTGGTGTCGAGACGACGACCGGGCCACTTGGACAGGGGATAAGTAACGCTGTTGGAATGGCGATCGCTGAAAAAGCCCTGGCTGCACAGTTCAACCAGCCCGGACATGACATCGTTGACCACTACACCTATGCGTTTTTGGGTGATGGCTGCTTGATGGAAGGCATTTCTCACGAAGTGTGTTCACTGGCAGGAACACTCGGACTCGGTAAATTGGTCGCGTTCTGGGATGACAATGGCATTTCCATCGATGGCGAAGTAGAAGGGTGGTTTACTGATGATACACCTGCCCGTTTCCGCGCTTACGGTTGGCAGGTTATTGAAGGTGTTGATGGTCATGATGCTGAGCAGATAAGCTCCGCTATCACGCAGGCGCGAGCAGAAACGAACAAACCAACCCTTATTTGCTGTAAAACCGTTATTGGGTTTGGCGCACCAAACAAACAGGGCACCGAGTCTTGCCACGGTGCGCCGCTTGGCGAGGATGAAATCGCCGCGACGCGCAAAGCGCTTGGTTGGGAGCACGACAAATTTGTGATCCCGCAAGATATCTATGCTCAGTGGGATGCAAAAGATAAAGGGCAGGCCGCACAGCATACATGGCAGCAACGTTTTGATGCATACCAGCAGGCTTATCCTGAATTGGCTGCTGAATTTACGCGCCGCGTTAAAGGTGACTTGCCAGCTAACTGGGAAGCACAAGCCAGTGCTTATATTGCTTCGCTACAGGCAAACCCTGCTAACGTTGCAACCCGTAAAGCATCACAAAACGCACTCAATGCGTTTGGGCCCCTGCTGCCTGAATTTATGGGCGGCTCTGCAGATTTGGCAGGTTCAAACCTGACTATCTGGTCTGATAGCAAGCCTCTTACCGCTAAGGATGCGAGCGGTAACTATATTTATTACGGCGTTCGTGAATTTGGTATGAGCGCCATCATGAATGGTATTGCACTGCATGGTGGCTTTAAAGCGTATGGTGCGACCTTCCTGATGTTCATGGAATATGCTCGCAATGCTGTGCGAATGGCGGCGTTGATGAAGCTGCCGTGTTTGTTTGTCTACACGCACGACTCAATCGGTCTGGGAGAAGACGGTCCGACACACCAGCCGGTAGAGCAATTAACAGCCTTGCGCGCCACGCCAAACCTGGATAACTGGCGTCCCTGTGATCAGGTCGAATCTGCGATTGCGTGGAAAATGGCCATTGAAAGAAATGATGGACCCACGAGTCTGATTTTTACCCGACAAGGTTTGCCTCAGCAGTCACGTGATGAACGCCAACTGGCGGACGTATCACGTGGTGGCTATGTCTTAAAGGACTGCGATGCAGCGCCTGACATCATCCTTATTGCAACCGGCTCCGAAGTGCAATTGGCGGTTGACGCATGGCAGCAACTCACCGAAAGCGGCGTGCAGGCGCGAGTCGTATCTATGCCAAGTAGTGATGTGTTTGACCGTCAGAGTGCAGAATACCGAGAGCAAGTACTGCCGTCAGCCGTAACCAGACGAGTTGCAGTGGAAGCTGCCAGTAAAGACTTCTGGTATAAGTATGTGGGCTTGAACGGAGCGATTATCGGTATGGATTCATTCGGCGAATCGGCACCGGCAGGCGACTTGTTCAAGCACTTTGGTATCACAGTCGACGCTGTTGTAGAGGCCAGTCAGGCACTTCTCAAACACTGATAGTAAGCAGGGGCGTAATATCATGCTGCGGGTGGCGATAAACGGATTTGGCCGGATAGGTCGCAGTGTATTGCGCGCCCTGTATGAATCTGGGCGCAACCAGCATATCCAGGTTGTCGCCATCAATGAGCTTGCCGAGCCTGAAGGGATCGCGCACTTACTCAAGTATGACACTACCCACGGTCGATTTGCATTTGATGTGGCATTGGACAATGGCACACTGGTCGTGGCGGGTGACCGGATAGCATTAACCCATCAACAACACCCTGGTGATATTGACTGGCAACGCTTCGGGGTCGACCTTGTGATGGAATGCAGCGGCGGTCCCGGCAGCCGCGAACAGGGGCTGGCACATATTCAGGCGGGCGCCAGAAAAGTGCTGTTTTCACAGCCGGGTGAGGCCGACCTCGATGCCACCGTGGTATACGGCATCAACGAACAAAATCTTAAACAGACAGACCGTCTGGTATCAAATGGTAGCTGCACCACCAACTGTATCGTGCCGGTGCTTCAGACCCTGGACAATGCATTTTCAGTCAAAAGCGGCACCATTACTACTATTCACGCATCGATGCATGATCAGCAGGTTATTGACGCCTACCACCCGGATTTGCGGCGTACCCGAGCCGCCAGTCAATCGATTATTCCTGTCGATACAAGGCTGGCCCGTGGCATAGAGCGTATTCTGCCAAAGTTCGCTGGCCGCTTCGAAGCTATCGCGGTCAGAGTGCCTACCATTAACGTTACGGCAATGGACTTGAGCGTTACCGTCGCATCAGATGTTGCTGTAGAAGACGTGAATCGCGCTCTACAGGACGCCCGACATGGTAGGCTGGCAGGTATTTTGGGGTACACCGAAGCACCGCTGGTATCTGTCGATTTCAATCACGACCCCCATTCTTGTATTGTGGATGGCACGCAAACCCGTGTCAGCCATGGACAGCTGATCAAGACACTGGTTTGGTGTGATAATGAATGGGGCTTTGCTAATCGCATGCTGGATACCGGGGTAGCCATGTTTGCAGAAGAATTCACACTTTAACCTCAGGGAGCCGAACATATGGCAATAATTAATATGACAGATTTGGATTTGAGCGGTAAGCGCGTTCTCATTCGTGAGGATCTCAATGTACCGGTCAAAGAAGGCAAGGTCACCTCAGATGCCCGCATCAAAGCATCTTTGCCGACCATCAAGCATGCGTTGGCAGCGGGTGCCAAGGTGATGGTGATGTCGCACCTGGGGCGTCCTACTGAGGGTGAGTACGCTGAAGAGTTTAGTCTTAAACCTGTAGTAGATTATCTCGCTGGTGCGCTCGATTGCCCGGTGCGCCTTGAAACAGATTACTTACAGGGCGTCAGTCTTAATGCCGGTGAGTTAGTGGTGCTGGAAAATGTCCGCTTCAATAAAGGCGAGAAGAAAAACGATGAAGCCTTGTCGAAGCAATACGCGGCGCTATGTGATGTGTATGTAATGGATGCCTTTGGCACTGCACACCGAGCTCAGGCCTCTACCCATGGTGCAGGGCAGTTTGCACCGGTCGCGTGTGCGGGTCCATTACTGGCTGCAGAACTTGACGCCTTGGGTAAAGCGTTGCAGAACCCGGCCAGACCGCTGGTAGCCATTGTCGGCGGTTCAAAAGTGTCGACCAAATTAACCGTTTTGGAATCCCTGGCGGGCAAAGTTGACCAGCTGGTCGTTGGCGGCGGCATCGCCAACACCTTTATTGCTGCGAATGGTCACAATGTGGGTAAGTCACTTTATGAAGCTGACCTTATCGGTGAAGCAACACGTCTGATGCAGCAGGCAAAAGATAACGGTGGTGATATCCCTGTGCCAACTGACGTGGTGTGTGGCAAAGCCTTCGCGGCAGATGCAGAAGCCACCCTGAAAAGCGTTGCCGACGTCGCAGACGACGATATGATCTTCGATATTGGCCCTGAGTCTGCACGGGCCCTGGCTGATATACTGGCAAATGCGGGCACGATTGTGTGGAATGGTCCGGTTGGGGTGTTTGAGTTTGATCAGTTTGGCGAGGGAACCAAAGCACTTGCCCACGCTATCGCGGACAGCGCTGCGTTTTCTATTGCGGGGGGCGGTGATACCCTGGCTGCGGTGGATAAATATCAAATTAGCGATAAGGTTTCCTATATCTCGACTGGTGGTGGTGCATTCCTCGAGTTCCTCGAAGGTAAGACGTTACCGGCGGTAGCAATGCTTACAGAGCGAGGCTGCTAAATCTATTCAACGCGTGCATTAATGATGCGCGAATAATAAAAATTGGGTATATGGTCAGATAAGACCGCCCTCTGTAACCTACACAATGCGTTTTACTATCGCATTGCACAATAAAGGAGTGTTGCTCATGGCTTCACAGGCTCAGCAAGACATGCTGGAAAAAATTCGTACTCAAGATGGTTTTATTGCCGCGCTGGATCAGAGTGGTGGCAGTACCCCCAAAGCCTTGCGCTTGTATGGTGTTGAGGAATCTGAGTACAACGGTGATGAAGAGATGTTCACCAAAGTACATGAAATGCGCACGCGCATTATCACCAGCGACGCATTTAACGGAGAGCGGGTACTGGGTGCCATCTTATTTGAAAACACCCTGGATAGAGAAATTGGCGGCAAGTCTTCGGCACATTTCTTGTGGCAGAACAAAAATGTCGTACCCTTCTTGAAGGTAGACAAAGGCCTGGCTGATGAACAGGATGGCGTTCAGGTTATGAAGCCTATGCCGCAACTGGATGCGTTGCTCGCCAAAGCCAATGCGCAGGACGTGTTCGGCACAAAAATGCGCTCTGTTATCAAGCTGGCCAATCCAACGGGCATCAAAGCTGTTGTAGAGCAACAGTTTGAAGTTGGCAAACAGATATTGGCAGCTGGTCTTGTGCCTATCATCGAACCAGAAGTCGATATTAACAGTCCTGAAAAGGCGGCGGCTGAAGCTATTTTACGAGATGAAATTACTGCGCAGCTGGATGCACTGCCTGACAATGTACAGGTGATGTTGAAGCTGACACTGCCTAACGAGGCCAATTTCTATAAACCGCTGGTCGACCATCCTCGCGTACTGAAAGTTGTTGCGCTGTCTGGTGGCTACAGCCGAGAAGACGCAAACGCCAAACTGGCTGAAAATAGCGGTATGATTGCGAGCTTCTCGCGCGCGTTGACGGAAGGCGTCTCCGCTAAGCAGTCTGATGAAGAGTTCAATGCCACGCTTGATGCGGCGATAGAGAGCATCTACCAGGCATCACGAACGTAAGCTACGTCTCCCCGGCCAGCGTCTTTTTAGGCGCAGGTCGGGACCTCGTCATTGATACTTCAGGCTTAACTCCAGCGCCTGAATTTGCTCGCTCTCTCGCTCTAAATCAGCACTAAACAGCGGCTTTTGTTCAAGCCATTCTTGCGGAAAGTGCACTGTCAGCACCTGTTTATTTGCTTTGACCTTTATTTCCGGCAATATCCCCTGTTGCCGCTTTATGTTCAGCAGCACACCTAAGCGCAATATCGCGATCAATTTGCTAATATCTTCGGCGCTGTACTGGCTGAACTCAGGAATTTCCGCGGGGCGAATTTTCTTACGCTGGAATCTTACCAGGGTCGCTAACAGGTTTTGTTGCTCCTGGTTGAAGCCTGGCATGTCAACGTTCTGAATGATGTAGGCGCTGTGGCGCTGCACGCCACGACTGTTTATTTGCAAGCCCACTTCATGCAGTAGGGCAGCCCAGCCGAGCATACTTTTTAACTCAGGCTTGTTGATCTTCCAGCTGTCCGCGACCTTGTCGTATAGCGACATGGTAGTAGAGAGCACCATACCTGCATGCTCGGTATCAACATCATAGCGGGTTGCCAGACTCTGCGCGGTGCGCTCACGAATATCATGGTGACGTAGGCTTTCTTCCATCTCATAGAGCACGCCTTCCCGTAATGCGGCGGGAGAGTATTCAAGCTCAGTCAAGTTCAGACTGCGAAATATGGCGGTTAAAATCGCCAGGCCTGCAGCAAACACGGGTTTGCGTTCATCGCTCATACCCGTAAGTGACAGTTCATCTATGTGCCCGGCATCCACACATTTGTCGATGAGTGATTCCAGTGCATTGAGTGAGACCTGGTTTTCTATACAATCTGACAGCGTTTGTGCCACGATCACAATGTTTTTGGTTGTACCTGACGTGCCGATGGCCTGTTCCCAACCGAGTTTTAAATACTTCTCATCTATCAGCTCCAGTTCCTGCTGTGCTGCAGTGATCGCTTTTTTGAACGCTTTTCGTTTCAGTTCACCGGATTTAAAAAAACGCTGGGTATAGGTCACACAGCCCATCTGAAGGCTGCGCAACAGCTTTGGCTCAAAACCGTCACCAACAATAAACTCTGTGGAGCCGCCGCCGATATCAACCACCAGTCTGCGTCCTTCCAGATGATGCGTGTGCGCAACACCAGAGTAGATTAGGCGAGCTTCTTCAGTACCTGAAATCACCTCAACCGGATAGGGCATGATATAGCTGGCCGCTTTAATAAAGTCCCGGGCGTTTTTCGCTTTTCGCAGCGTGTAGGTGGCCACTATGCGCACCGAATCCGGCTCAAAACCCTGTAGACTTTCGGCGATAACGGTGAGTGTCTGAAGGCCACGGTGAATGGCTTCCTGACTTAACACGCCATCGGCACCCAGACCATCAGCCAGTCTGACTTTTTGTTTTACGCGGTGAAGAATCTGTACAGAGCCGGCAACCAATCTGGCGACCACCAGATGGAAACTATTGGAGCCAATATCGAGCGCCGCGACCTTTGTGGTGTCTCGGGTTTCGACATCATCAAACGTGGTTTCAAGGTTGCTGTGGGGTTGCTCAGCCACGTTAAGTATTGTCCTGTTTTTCGAGCGCTTTTAGATAGCTATAGGTTTCAATTTGTGAACGCAAGTGCTTACGATTGCCGCGTTTTACATACTTGTTCGACTGTTCAGCATCGATAACGCGTGCTTTCAGCGTATCTTTGAACTGGATGTCAAGAATGTCGAGAATGCGTGCTTTGAGTGTTGGGTCATAAATAGGACAGCCTACCTCAATGCGCAAATCCATATTACGGGTCATCCAATCCGCTGAGGAGATGAATACTTTGGGATCGCCGTCATTGTCGAATACCATCACTCGCGGGTGTTCCAGAAAACGGTCAACCACGCTGATGATTTCAATATTTTCACTCATCCCTTTTATGCCTGGTATCAGTGAACACATGCCTCGTATGATCGCGCGGATCTTTACGCCAGCCTGGCTGGCTCGATATAAGTCGTCAATGAGCTCTTTATCAACCAGGTTATTGATCTTGAACGTTATTTGGCCTTTCTTACCTTCTACCACATGCTGAATTTCTGATCGGATTAAAGACTGAATCTTGGTTCTGGCATTGATCGGCGATACCTGTAAATGCTGAAATCGATGGCGACGATAAGGGTACTGGATGAAATCGAACACGTTGACAGCTTCGTCAGCCAATTCCTGATTCGCGGTGAACAGGCTAAAGTCGGTATAGATCTTGGCGGTTTTTTCATTGAAGTTGCCAGTGCCAAAATGAGCGTAATGGACCAGACTACCTTTCTCTTCACGACTCACTACACACAATTTACTGTGAATTTTCAGAGACGGGATCCCTAATATCACTCGGATCCCTGCTTCAGTCATACGCTTTGACCATTCGATGTTGTTTTCTTCATCGAACCTGGCTTTTAGCTCAACCACGACGGTGACCGCTTTGCCGTTATCAACCGCATCAATGAGTGAATTAATCACCCGTGAATTAGACGCGACCCGATAGATATTCAGGCGAATGGTTTTGACACTGGGGTCGAACGCAGCCTGACGCACGAACTCGGTAAAATGTAGAAAGCGGTGGTACGGATAGTACAGCAGGATGTCATGATGCTTGATGGCGTCAAATACAGTATCAAAGTCGCTGAATGCGCGGGTAGTAAGTGCCGGCAACTTTTCATTCTCAAGATATTTTCGCCCGACATTAGGAAAACCAATAAAGTCTTTAAAGTTGCGGTAATGGCCAGCAGATACGAGGGTGTCCAGCTTGCTGATACGTAATCGCTTGCTCAGATCGAGTAGCATATCTTCAGGCATATCAGCATCGTGGATAACGCGAACAGGCTCTGCGGTTAAACGCTGTTTCATGCTCTCCGACATTTTCTCAACGTAGCTTTCATCTATTTCCTCCGTGATGCTGTATTCAGCATCACGGGTCATTTTGAAGGAATACGCTTCCAGAGAGTCGTATCTGACAAACCCTCTGAAGATCTCGTCAAGACACAGTTCGACAATGTCATCGAGCAGGATAATGTGTTTCTTTTTTCGGCTTTTTTCCGGCGGGATCACCACAAAACGCGACATTGCACTGGTGGGCACTTCCAGAACCGCGTATCTCGTGTTGCCATTTTCTCGTCGAATCGCGACATAGAGATAAGTCGCGGAATCATTTAATCGCTTAACCAGGTCAACCTTCGAATCAATAAGGATTGGTGTGATATGGCGCAGTACTTTGTTACGGAAATGATTTTTAAGCCAGCTGCTTTGGTAATCACTCACATCGCTTTTGGTGATCAGGTAAATGCCGTAGCGAGAAAGTGTGTGAACGACTTCTTTGTAAACCCGGTCGAATTCTTTGGTCAGCTTCAGGTTGCGCTGCTGAATTTGCTCCATTAAATGCATTGCCTGACGGGTTAGCTCTTCATTACCCTCATTTTGATAGATAGTGATTTGACGTTTTACATCGGCGGCACGAACGCGATAAAACTCATCCAGATTATTGGAGAATATTCCTAAAAAGCGAATGCGTTCGACGATTGGATTATTTTCGTCCGCTGCCTCTTGTAGCACTCTCTCATTAAACGACAGCCAGCTGAGTTCCTTCGGATAATACAGTTCTCTGTTCAACATAACTCTGTAATCATTCAATCGATATTTATTCCGTTAACCTGCCAGAACAGTGCGACAACAAGCAGTCAGTATTGGTCTGTAAGGTCACACGTTCTATTGCTGTAGATCGATATCGACCACCATGTCGTTAGCGATATGCTCCAATCGTTCGGCCAGAGTATCGAGGTCAAAATCATCGGGAATGGCGATCACCGCCTGTGCTTTGAATAATTCAGAGCCCCAGTTAGGTGCGCTTTCACACACAGAATCGAAGCTACGAATATTAATATTGAACTGATTGAGCACGCCGGTGACTTCCTGAACGATGCCGGGTTTATCATTACCCATAATATTAATAACGGCGGTATTGGGAAATTTCGCTTCACGTCCGGCAGCAGACATCAACGTGATTTTTAAATCCGGGTGAGCATTAAATGCGTCAATTAACGCCTGATGCTGCTCCTCCGGCAAATCGATTTCCACAAACCCTGCAAAGTGACCGGCCATATGCGAAAAGTTCGAGCGCAACCAATTGCCGCCGTACTGATAGACCGTTTTGGCTAATGACTCGATTAGACCCGGTTTATCAGCCCCCACCAGAGTAAAAATAATCGGCTTCATCCTATCGTTCTCCTTGACCCCCGATGCGCAGCACAATGATGCAAAATAAGGGGGGCGTGATTTCATTTCATCATAGCCCATAAAACTAACATTTTGTTGCTAGTAGTGAACAGATTTGTTTACACAGCAAGTTTAATTAAAACCCTATGAATTCAAAGCCATGGTCATTACACTTACGCCGCTTTCATGCGGGGTGCGCCAGTGTCGTTTTGATAAGCGACCACGTCGGCCTTGCGATAGGGCAATACAGCTGTTATGCGCCCTGGAAAACATTAACAGACAAATTGGATGGCAGGACCGAATCTAGACTGCTATCTTTACGCCACCCAACAACGCGCCTGGCTCAAAACGGCGTCAGATATTGAGGATGTAGTATGGCGAAAAATTCATTTCTCGGTGTATTTGCACAATCACCATTGAAGCCATTGGAAGAACATATCAATGTGGTATGTGAGTGTTCCCAACAGTTACCGGCTTTTTTCCGCGCGGTTTTTCAACAAGACTGGGCGGAAGCAAAACATGTTTACCAACTGATCAACTCACTTGAGAAGCGGGCAGATGACATTAAACGAAACCTCCGCAGTAGCTTGCCCAACGGAATTTTCCTTCCTATCAATCGCCAGGACCTGCTTCAGCTCTTAACTGTGCAGGACAAAATCGCCAATCTTTCCAAAGATATTGCCGGGCGGGTATTGGGACGCGAGTTAGTCATCCCAGATGCTATACAGTCCAGTTTTATGACCTACGTTGAACGTTGTTTGGACGCAACTGAGCAGGCCAGAGTGTTGATCAACGAAATGGACGATTTGCTGGAAACAGGGTTCAGTGGCCGAGAGGCCAAGCTTGCCGAGGCGATGATAGATAAGCTTGATGAAATAGAAGACGACACTGACGACTTACAAATTGCACTAAGAGCCTCACTTAAATCGTTGGAGAGCACGATGAATCCTATAGATGTGATGTTCTTATATAAGGTATTCGAGTCCGTCGGCGGCCTGGCAGACGTAGCAGAGCGCGCTGGTGCAAGACTCGAATTGATGTTAGCTAAATAGGTTTGGTTCAGCATGGATATACTCACTAGCTACGGCACAATCTTAATCATCATTGCAGCAGCGGTAGGTTTTTTGATGGCATGGGGCATTGGCGCGAATGACGTCGCTAACGCTATGGGCACTTCCGTTGGTTCAAAAGCCCTGACCGTCAAGCAAGCCATCATTATTGCCATGATATTCGAATTCGCTGGAGCGTATCTGGCAGGCGGCGAAGTGACGTCAACGATTCGTAAGGGAATTATTGACAGCAGTTACTTCATTGACATACCTGAATATCTGGTATTTGGCATGATTGCATCGCTGCTTGCGGCGGGGCTGTGGTTGGCTTTTGCGTCCTATTTGGGCTGGCCAGTGTCAACAACACATTCAATTATCGGCGCCATCATTGGCTTTGCTGCCGTAGGTGTTGGCACAGAAGCGATTGAATGGGTGAAGGTAGGAGGGATTGTTGGCAGCTGGATTGTTACACCAGCCATATCAGGTGTGATTGCTTACCTTATATTTTTGAGTGCTCAGCGCCTTATTTTTGATACTGAAAACCCGTTTGAACAGGCCAAAAAATATGTGCCTATGTACATGGCCTTCGCTGGATTTGTCATGTCACTAGTGACGATAAAAAAGGGTCTCAAACATGTTGGCCTTGAGCTATCTACCAGTAGCGGATATCTGATTGCTATAGGGATTGCGGTTGGCATCGGCATTATCGGGAAAATAGTCATTAGCCGCCTGAAGTTTAATGAAACCGCTGATAAATTGACTCACTATGCGAACGTAGAAAAAGTGTTTGCTGTGCTGATGATTGTGACTGCGTGTTGTATGGCATTTGCACATGGTTCCAATGACGTAGCGAACGCCATCGGGCCACTGGCAGCAGTAGTAAGCGTTGTATCGAATGGTGGGGTCATTGAGGGCAAAGCCAAATTGGTATGGTGGATTTTACCTCTGGGCGCTATAGGTATCGTTGCTGGCCTCGCGATTTTTGGTCATCGCGTCATCGCGACCATCGGCAAGGGGATCACTCACCTGACACCCAGCCGCGGGTTCGCGGCTGAACTGGCCGCAGCGACCACCGTGGTCATTGCGTCAGGAACCGGATTACCCATTTCTACCACACAAACCCTGGTGGGTGCCGTACTTGGCGTAGGCATGGCACGAGGCATTGCTGCATTGAATCTTGGGGTCGTAAGAAATATCGTGGTGTCTTGGGTGGTTACCTTGCCCGCTGGCGCCGGGCTTTCCATTATCTTCTTTTATATTTTTGTATCTTTGTTCACATCCTGATCTTGATTGGACATTTCTGATTAACTCACTATATTGGTTTTATTAATTAATATAGTGAGTTTTAATCAGATTTATGAAATGGCCAAATCTCAAACATCTTCACTATCTGGTAACCCTGCATCAGGAACAACACTTTAACCGTGCTGCAAAACGCTGCCATGTCAGCCAGTCCACATTAAGCACGGCAATTCAGAATCTTGAGGAGCAGTTTGGCTATCAGCTGCTTGAGCGAGAGCATAAAACCTTCGTGTTTACGCCATTCGGTCTGGAATTGGTCGAGCGTAGCAAAGCGTTGTTAAACGAGGCGAAAGAGCTGATTGATTTTGCTGACTCTGCAGGCAATTGGCAGGCCGGTAACCTTAAGCTCGGTGTCATCCCGACTATCGCGCCATTCCTGTTTGAGCCTCTTATTCATGAAATCAAACAGTCGCTGCCCGATCTGACCTTGCAATTGCAGGAGGATACCACCGAGAACCTACTGACTCAGCTTAACGAGGGGGTATTGGACCTGCTGGTGTTGGCGTTGCCGATGGAAACGCCCGGATGTAAACAGTTGGTCATTGGTCACGACCCTTTTCATCTTATCGCCCACTGCGACTTGGTGGATACGTTGCCACAACCTATGGATGTCTCTGCGCTGCCGAAAAAAAGCGTATTTCTGCTGCAGCGTGAGCACTGTCTGACCGGACATGCCGTCAGTGCCTGTGGCCTGCAGCATAAAGAGCAGGTCAGCTCTCTGGCAGCGTCGTCACTGTACACGCTGGTGCAACTGGCTAACAGTAAGATGGGCTTTACCTTTATGCCCGAATTGGCCCTGTCTAATCGCATCCTTGAATCTACGTCATTGGTGAGTTTACCGGCCGAAAAACAGGCTTATCGGGAAATTGGCCTGGTGTGGCGAAATGGCACAACGCGTATGCAACTATTCAGACACCTGGCTGAACTGTTAGCGCCGCTGATGCCTATTCCGACGCTGGATAAATAATTTATCCAGCCATTCAAACTTTTTTGCCAACCCTCTCGACTATACCTCACAACGACTAACACACTGCACTAATGCAGCAACAAGGAATGCAATAAGGGTGTTTGAAAAAACTGACGAACAGTTAATCACCAGTGCATTAGCCGGCAATAAAAGAGCCTGGTTAGGGTTAATTTCCCGATACGAGAAATCTATCTATAACTATGGCGTCCGTATGACGGGTAATCAGGCTGATGCACTGGATTTAATGCAGGATGTGTTTGTGTCTGTATTTCGAAACCTTGCTAGCTATCGCGGTGAGGGCAGTTTCAAGAATTGGTTATTCAGGATTGCTCACTTTCGCTGTGTCGAATATTACCGACGCAAGCGGCCGATGCAGTCTCTTGACGACGAACCAGAGCTGAAAGCAGAACAGACATGTCTTGAACAAGGTGTGGCTGATGGGCAACTTGGCAATCATTTGAGCAACGCGATGCAACAGCTGCCGCTGTCTCAGAAGGCCATTGTTGAACTTAAATTTTTTGGCCAGTTTACTTTTGAAGAAATAGCGGAACAGCTCGGGATTTCAACTAATACGGCGAAATCCCGACTTTACTCCGCACTATCGAAATTACGTTCCTCACTGGAGGTGGATTATGCCTGAGCTTGATAATGAAACCCTGCTCAGTCTGTGGATGGACGGGAATCTGGATGACAGTCAGCGGCAACTTTTTGAGCGCCGTTTGGCAGAAGATGAGTCGTTCTCAAAGATGGTTGAAACGGTCAATCAGGTGCATATGCACGCTGAGCAGTTTACGCCTCTCGACGTACCCAAATGGGATAAGGAAAGTACCTTTCAATCCAAGCCCAAGCGTCGCTGGTGGCAATGGCAGGGTATACCCGCTGCGTCGATGGCGATGTCCGTTTGCGCCATGCTGATGGTTGTCAGTGGTACACAATTTCGCTATCAGGATGGCGTATTCAGCATGTCGTTTGGTCACCAGGTACAGCAGCAGGAAGTGGAATTGCTTGCCAACCAGATCGTTGAGCAGCGTCTCGACAAGTTTACTCAACAGCAGGAAGTGGCGTTCACAACCTATGCCGCCGCGTTGCAACAACAGCAACAAACCAGCAATGCTGAGTTAACTGCCTATTTGCTGGCCTCAAGCCGTCAGGAACGTCGCGAGGATTTCGCCGAACTCATCAGTTTTATTAATCAGCAGCGTAGTGACGATCAGTTATTTTACGCACGACAAATCAATCAGTTACAGCAGGAAATTTACACTGAGCCCGGTGCTCTTTCCCCTGCATCTGTGCAGCAATAATGAGGATGTAGAAAATGAAATTATCGTCTTTGACAGGAATCGCACTGGCCGCCACGCTGAGTACCAGTGCAAGTGCTAAGGTAGACCTTAACCAGTTAGGTAAAGAGCTTGAGGTGATGTCCAGCGTGGTGGCAACGTCACTCAAGCAAAGTAATGAACGCCAGCCTATTCGGTTTCGTTCTATCGACTCAACCTACCTGGCAAATCAAGGGGTCGTGTTTGAGGTGGCGACTACGGGCGCGGGACAGGGCTGGACCATCGACATACCTGGCCTGGTGATGCCGGTACTGGCACCTAAAGCGCCCAAAACGCCGCTGCATATTCGAACCGGCGATGGCGAAGTGCTTCTCGATATGGATGAGCATGACTGGGAAGACATGTTTGCCGATCTGTTTGCCGAGCGCCAGGAATCCGTGCGGGAAAACGCCGAGCGTATGCGCGAGCTGCGTTCACGCTCCAGGGAGTTAGCGTGGGAGCAACGAGAAGTAGAACGACGAAAAAGAGATTTAGAGTTTGAAGCCCGTAACGCAGAAGGTGAACGCAGAAAGGATATTCAGCAGGATTTGGATGAATTGCAGTCGGAACTATCTGATTTGGACAAACAAAGGGCTGAACTGGAAGCTTTTGCCAATAAGATTGAGCAAGAGCAAGAGCAGCAACGTGCAGAGCAGCGTGAAGCCAGACAAAAGCAATATGGCCAGTTCCTCGCTGCTTTTGAGGCCAGTGTGGGCGATATGCTGTGCCGCTTCGGAGCAGGATTAAAAAGCCTGCCGGGTGACCAGAATATCAGCTTTGTATTAACGGACTTTGTGCGCAATGAAGAGGGTGATGTCGCCGACCGCGTGTATGTGTTCCGACAGTCAGATGTGATGGCCTGCGTACAGAATAAGCAATCGGTCGAAGATTTGTTGACCAACGTGAATAGTTATACTTTCTGAGATTAGTCTGCAAAACCTCAACGACGCGGTCGTCGAAAGTCGACCGCCTTTTCACAGCCTCCTTTACCCCGACAAGCCTTTCAGAGTATGCTGGACAAAAGGTCAACATACGCTAATAAAAATGTCATATTGGTTGCGTAATGTTGCGATGCTCCAGGTTGGAGTCCGATAGCGCGTGGCTGTTGAATTATTCGACTACCATTTTGCTGATTAAGTGTTTAAGATTTTGATGTAACGGTTACAAAAACGAAAAAGGAAAGCGCATGTCTGCTCAGAATAAGTTTAAATACGGTGTTCTTGCACTGTTCGTCACAGCAGCACTCTCAGGCTGTGGTCTTGATGGCGATGATGGTGCACAGGGAGATACGGGTGCACAGGGGCCTCAAGGTGAACAAGGCGCACCAGGAGCCGATGGCCAAGACGGTCAGGATGGACAAGATGGACAAGATGGAGCAGACGGTAGCGACGCGTCACTTGGTGTCAGCCTATCTGTCATAGGGCGCGCAGCCATTGCCGGTGCGGGGTCCGCTGAGGTCGTTCAATATCATGCTGAAACCAACACGATTTACGCAACGAATAGTAGAAACAATACTATTGCTATTATTGACGCCAGTTCATTAGCTGGTTCTGAAATGTCCGACCCTATCGGTACCACTAACCTTGGTGCGACGTCTATTGCACTGCCGGCAGAAGCCAATGGTGTTGCGCTAGGCGGCATGAACAGTATTGCGGTTTCAGGCGATTTGATGGCCGTCGCTGTTGCAGCGCAAGAGCATGCGGCGAACGGATTTGTGCTCTTTTATAACGGTTTGGATGCGGGAGCCCCTGCATTCCTGGATGCAGTAGAAGTGGGTAACCTGCCTGATATGGTGACCTTCACACCAGACGGTGGCAAAGTGATCGTCGCCAACGAGGGTGAACCTAGTGGCGACTATACGGTCGACCCGGAAGGCAGTATTTCAGTTATCGACATTCTGCGTAATGTTGAGCCAGAGGAGACTGCCGACACAGTCGGGTTCGGGGATTTGACCGTGACAATGGAAGAGCTTAAAGAACAAGGTATGCACTTCCCTAATCCAAGTGGTCGCACCATCAACGGCGTGCTGATCGAAACGACGCTGGCCCAGGACCTGGAGCCCGAATATATCGTTACCACCAATGATACGGCTTACGTAACACTGCAGGAAAACAACGGTGTGGCCGTGCTGGATCTGGAAGATCTGACGGTAGAGATTGTTGGTCTGGGCTTCAAAAATTGGAGCGGATTGAACTTTGACGGTGCTGAAGATGGTGCCGTCAGCTTCGGTAAATATGACGGGCTGTATGGTGTGTACATGCCGGATACCATTGCCTCATACGAATGGAAAGGCGCGCGTTTCCTGGTTACCGCCAACGAAGGTGACGCCAGAGAGTACTTCTTCGACGCTGCGGACGAGCAAGCTTGTTTGGACGCCGGTGGCCTGTCATTTGACGCAGATGATGGCTGCTTGTCATATACAGATGAAGCCAGACTTGGCAACCTGACTGCGGAAGCGGCTTCTGATTTGGAAGGGTTGCAGATGGCAGGTGCCATCAACGACCTGCGTGTGACAATGGAGCTGGGTGATGCCGATGATGATGGCGAATACAGTGCTGCTTACACCTACGGCGCCCGTTCATTCACTATCTGGGATCAAAATGGCCTTACTGTATTTGATTCAGGTGATGACTTCGAGCGCATAACCGCATCGGTTCATGGTAATCAGTTCAATAACGGTGACCGAGCTAACGTAGGAGATAGCCGTTCTGAAAATAAAGGCCCCGAGCCTGAAGCACTGACGGTCGGCACTATCGGCGATCGTACATACGCTTTTATAGGTCTGGAGCGCATGAGTGGCATTTTTGTTTACGATGTAACGAACCCATATGACACTTTCTTTGTTGATTACGTGATAAATCGAGATTTGACCGATGGACTTGACTCAGGTGACGTAATTGGTGACCTTGCACCGGAAAGCCTGGTATTTGTTAGTGGCGATGACAGCCCGACTGGCGCGCCAATGTTGATCGTCGGCAGTGAAATTAGCGGTACCGTAACCGTATGGCAAATTACGCCAAATTAAATCTGAAATAAGGATGAAACGGCGCCAACTGGCGCCGTTTTTTGTTGTCAGACCAACTCTGCCATGACAGTGGCCTACCCATTGGTATATGCTCTTCATGTTTAGGTTTTCAGGACACAATCATGACTGCAGTAGTAATCAGTGGTGCAGGCTTATGGACACCTCCTCACGCTATTAGTAACGAGGAGCTGGTCGATGCATATAATGCCTTTGCGGATAAATATAATCAGCAGCATGCCGAGGCCATAGAAAATGGCGAGCTAGAAGCCAAGCCCAAATCCAGTGCTGAATTTATCGAAAAAGCGTCGGGTATCAAAAGTCGATTTGCCTATGTTAAAGACGGCATTCTCGATATTGACAGAATGCGTCCGGCGATACCGGAGCGCGGTGAAAATGAGCTGTCGAATCAGGCTGAAATTGCGATAGAAGCGGCCCGTAAAGCCATGTCAGCAGCAAATAAGGAAGCATGTGACATTGATGCAGTGATCGTGTCGTGCGCTTATACGCAGAGAGCCTATCCGGCCATTGCGATTGAGGTTCAGCAGGAGTTGGGGATCGACGGGTTTGGCTTTGACATGCTGGTGGCTTGTTCAGCGGCCACGTTCGGCATGCACCGGGCATATGAAATGATCAAGGCTGGTACCGCAGGATGCGTGCTGGTAATTAATCCGGAACTGGTCTCTCCGCAAATCAATTATACCGATCGGGACAGCCACTTTATCTTTGGTGATGTCGCCACAGCGGTTATTCTGGAATCGGCCGATAGCGCAAGCGGTGAGCATCAGTATGAGGTGATGAGCACCAAGGCTCTGACCAAGTTTTCCAATAATATCCGTTCCAGTTTTGGTTATATGAGCAGAGCCAATGACGTGGACCCTTACGGTCCTGATAAACTCTTCCATCAGGCTGGCCGTAAAGTCTTTAAGGACGTGTGTCCACTTGCTGCAGAGCACATCAGCGAGCATCTCGCTGCTCACCAGTTGACTCCTGCAGATGTGAAGCGGTGGTGGCTGCATCAGGCCAACATCAACATGAACCTGTTGATCAGCAAGAAGTTACTGGGCCGCGACGCCACTGCTGACGAAGCGCCTATTGTGTTAGACCGCTATGCCAACACCGCCTCTGCGGGTTCGGTAATTGCTTTTGCTTTGCATCATGAGGATCTTGGAAGCGGCGACTATGGCATTTTATGCTCATTCGGTGCAGGTTATTCCATCGGCAGTCTGGTGGTGCGCAAGCGCTAGTGAGCCAGCCGCTTACGGCAGACAAGGGAACTGATTCGGTATGTTGTCAGATATAGGATATGGACTTAGCGCATTAGGATATGCGCTTCTTATGTTGTTGCTGTTCACGGTTAGGAAACCCGGGCTGGCAAAATACCTGCTGGTGCTGGCAACACTGACCAGCGTGTTGTGGGCATTGAGCCAGATTACGCAGTTTGTCGGACCGCTGGTGATTGGCAACATCCTGTTAGCGGACAGCTTTAAATATCTTATTTGGACAGTGTTTTTAGCCGCGTGTCTGAAGCAGGATTTCTCCACTCTCGGGCAGGTTTTCTCGCGACCTGCTTCCTGGGTGATGCTTGCACTGCCTCTCGCATCCGTGTTGCTGCCGTTTATTTTACCGCTGCCCCTGACGTACTCCTATTTACTGCAAACCACCATTGCGCTGCAGATTCTGGTTATTCTCGAACTCATCTACCGTCAGTCAGGCAGTGAGCGCTGGTCATTTAAGCCTCTGGTGCTGTTCCTTGGTGCCACAAATCTGTTTGATTTTGTGATGTATGCCAATGCGACCATGGTCGGGCAGTTGGAGCCGTTTTATATTGCGGCCAGAGGCTATATCTATGTGGCACTGTTACCACTTCTGGTGCTGGCAATACGTCGCATACAGCAGTGGGGCCTGGACATCTTCGTGTCCAGGGAGGTAGTGCTGCACAGCTCCCTGTTGTTGGTTGCCGGTGCCTATCTGTTTGTCATGGCAATGGCGGGATACCTGATCAAATATATTGGGGGGCAATGGAGTACGACTATTCAGGCGGTACTGGTTGCCCTTTCCCTGACGCTACTTGCCACGCTGTTTTTATCGAATCATTTTCGCACCAAAGTTAAAGTCTTTATTACCAAACATTTCTTCGCGAATCAGTTCGATTATCGCATTGAGTGGCTAAAACTGTCGCAACAGCTATCTCAGACTGAAGACAATAGTCAGTCCGATGTGTATCAGGCGTCACTGACCGGTTTGCTAAATGCAATTGGTTACAATCATGGCATCCTGTTCTCCGTGCAGCAGGGGCACAGAGAAATTGTGGCGAATTTAGGTCATCAGCAGATCGATGCTGATGATGAGCGCACACTTGATCAGTTACAAGCATTCCTGACGCATCAGCATTGGCTCATTGATATGCACGAGATGCGTTATCAGCCCTATAACTATGAAGGTTTGAAACTCAGTCCCGAACAAGTTGAACGTTGCCAATTTCAACTGGTGTTGCCGTTATACCGGGAAAGCACTCTATGGGGCATAGCGGTCATGTCAGCAGGTGATGGTGAGCTGCGACAGCTTAACTGGGAACTACGGGATTATCTGACGGCGGTCACTGCACAGGTCGCCAATTACATTTTTCACTATGAAGCGGCAAAAGAAGTCGCCGAGAATGCCCAGTTTGCAGCATTCAGTCGCATGTCGGCCTTCGTTTTGCACGACTTAAAAAACGTATTGGCACAGATTGACCTCATTCTGACCAACGCGGAGCAGCACAAAAACAATCCGGAGTTTATAGAGGATACGTTTGAGACGCTGCAACACACCAAAACCCGTATGCAAAAAATGCTCAGTCAGTTAACTGAAAAGCATGATGATGCAAAGAGCAAACAGAGTTTATGTGATGTGGCGGTGTTGGCAGAGCGGGTAGTCAGTCAGCGCTGCGCCACGCTCAAGCCTTACCCCAACGTGAAAATTTTGCAAAATCAGGCGATTGTGGTGGATGAGGACAAACTGTCGAACGTGCTTTATCACCTTATCAGCAATGCGCAGCAGGCAACGACCGATGACGGTGATGTTACTGTACAAATTGATGTGTCTGCAGACAACCAGTGGCTAATGGTCAGTATTATCGATAATGGGGTCGGCATGAGTGAGCAGTTTATTGCCGAGCGTTTGTTCAAACCATTTGATACAACCAAGGGCAACGCCGGGATGGGCATTGGTGCGTACGACGCAAGAAATTTCATGCAACGTATTGGCGGGCGTCTTGAGGTTGACAGCAAAGAAGGTGAAGGCTCAACGTTTACCTTATATTTCCCGATAGACTAGACGTGAGTCGCTGGTAATATGTAACGATGCAGTAACAGGAACACACTACGCAATGGATAAATTATTAGTCGTCGATGACGATCTTGGCATTCAGAAACAACTCAAGTGGAGCTTTACGGATTACGACGTTGTGTTCGCACAAGACCGTGAATCTGCCATTGCGCAATTACGCCGACATGAGCCCAAGGTCGTTACGCTAGACCTTGGTTTGCCCCCTGATCCAGCAAATGCCTCTGAAGGTATTCAGGCTCTGGAGGAGATCCTGTCTCTGGCCCCACAAACCAAAGTGATAGTGGTAACGGGGAATAACGATAAGGAAAATGCGCTAAAAGCGATTGAGCTGGGCGCCTATGATTTCTATCAGAAGCCAATTGACTCTGACACCATCAAGATCCTGGTTAATCGCGCCGTCAACCTGTTCAACCTTGAACAGGAGAACCGTCAGTTGGCGAAAGCGTCTGCGTCAATGGGTAAGATCATTGGTAACAGTGAATCCATTCAGATGGTGGCGCGCAAAGCTGAAAAAATTGCGCAGACAGATATCACCACTCTGTTACTTGGCGAGAGCGGCACGGGTAAAGAAGTGTTTGCGCGCAGTATTCACGAACATAGCTCGCGGCGGGATAGACCCTTTGTCGCCATTAACTGTGCGTCTATTCCTGAAAACCTGCTTGAGAGTGAACTGTTCGGTTATGAGAAGGGGGCGTTCACGGGTGCCAACAAGACCACACCGGGAAAAATTGAAACCGCGCAGGGCGGCACCCTGTTTCTCGATGAGATCGGCGACATGCCACTGGGCTTACAGGCCAAAATGCTACGTTTCCTGCAGGAACGGGTGATCGAAAGGGTAGGGGGCAGGTCTGAAATCCCTGTCGACATTCGGGTCGTGTGTGCAACCCACAGGGATCTGCATGACATGGTTGCAGAGCAAACGTTTCGCGAAGACTTGTTCTATCGGGTTGGTGAAATTGTGATCAATATCCCGCCTCTACGCGAACGTGACAATGACGTGGTGCTGTTGGCGCGCACGTTCCTTGACCAATACCGCGAGGAGTTCAATGCCAAAGTAAAAGGGTTCAGTGATTCAGCTATCAAAGCCATGTTGCAGCATAAGTGGCCCGGCAATATCCGTGAACTGCAAAACAAGCTCAAGTCGGCCATCATCCTGGCAGAAGGCGCGGTAGTACAGGCAGACGATCTGGGTTTGATGGTCAAAGATGACGACGCTCAGCTTGAAAGCCTCAATTTACGCGAAGTACGAGAGCTGGCTGAAAGCCGGGCGATCCGCAAAGCGTATTACCAGTCTGAAAAAAATATGTCTAAAGCTGCGGAACTGCTTGGCGTCACCAGACCGACACTGTATTCGCTCATCGATAAGTATCAGCTAGACGAACTAAAGCTGGGAAGTTAATCGTTTAATTCAATCAATTTGATTATTTTAATCAGCTTCTTAATTTTGAGATCTGTAGCTATGATGTATGCAAATCATCAAGCGGAGAATGAGAAATGAACAATGCAACAGCACCTTTAGCTAACATCGAAGGTCAGAAAGTGCCAAGCGTTATCTGGCCTGCGCGCAAAGGCGATGAATGGGTAAAAATCGCCGGTGACGATATTTTTAACGGCCGAACAGTGGTGGTGTTTTCATTACCTGGTGCCTTTACTCCAACATGTTCTTCAAGTCACCTGCCGCGCTATAACGAGCTGGCGCCGACGCTGAAACATCACGGTGTTGACGAAATTCTGTGTGTCAGTGTGAATGATACCTTTGTGATGAATGCCTGGTGTGCCGATCAGGAAGCTGAACACATCACCATGATCCCGGACGGAAATGGCGAGTTCACTGAGGGCATGGGCATGCTGGTAGATAAAAAAGAGCTTGGCTTTGGCAAGCGCAGCTGGCGCTATTCAATGCTTGTTAAAGACGGCGTGATTGAAAAAATGTTCATCGAACCAGATGTGCCGGGCGACCCTTTTGAGGTGTCGGATGCGGATACAATGCTGGATTACATTGCACCTGATGCGGTTAAACCACAGCCTATTTCTATCCTGACCAAACCCGGCTGTCAGTTCTGTGCAAAAGCAAAAGCGCTATTAGACGAGCAAGGGCTGAACTATGAAGAGGTCGTGATGGGCAAAGATGCGACCTTTACATCATTGAAAGCGATTACGGGTCGTGAAACCGTGCCTCAGGTGTTTATAGGCGGTCAGCATATTGGCGGCAGCGAAGAGCTGGCGTCGTGGTGTGAAGCCAGAAAAGCGTAGCGGAGAAAGGCAGTATGGCTGAAATAAGCAGGGGCAGTGTCACCACAAACAGGTTCGCGTTGTTACTGCTCCTGATTATGGCAGCCATTCCTGGCCATGCCATTGACTTTGTTCTCAAGGACTTTACCACCCTGTACAAGCGCGAATTAGGATCGGTTCGGGACTGTCAAAAACAGCCAGAACACGGATACAGAGTGTGTTCTGGAGCCTTACGCAATGAAGGAAATGGTCCTTACATTCTTCACCATGGCCGTAAGACCGATAAAGTGGTGGTGCTGTTCCATGGGTTAAGTGACTCGCCTTTCTATTTTCGGGACATTGCCGCAGCTATCCATCAGCAAGGCCATAATGTGGTGGTCGGCTTGTTGCCTGGACACGGCAAGAAGCGGGCTGATGCGGATATGCAGGACAGTGACCTGAAATCCCGCTGGCATGAGCATGTTGCGACGCTGGTGGATATTGCGTCGCCATTGGGAGGCTCGTTGGTATTGGGCGGATTTTCGACCGGAGCGGCTCTGTCTGTTCATCATATTCTCCATCATGACACGTCGGTAAGCGGGTTAATGTTATTTTCCGGTGCCCTGAAGCTGCAGGATAATGCTGAGAAAATGGCGCGGATATGGGGCAGTAAATGGTTAGCCAAAATCATCGATGGTCATTATCAGAGCGAAGGACCCAACCCATACAAGTATCCTGCCGTATCGGGCTATGCTGCACTGGTACTGATGGATGTCATTTTTGATATACGCGAACAACTAGAGCAGGGGAAATCTCTATCAATGCCCATCTTCGCGGCGCATTCTGAAGCAGACACCACGACACCGGTAGATGGCGTGAAAGCGTTGCTCGCACATGGCACCGCCGACAATACATCATTTATTGTGGCTGAGGCCCTTGATGTATGCCATGCAGATGTCGTGGTCAGCGCACCGATGCTGGTTTCTATGCAGTTCGATAAAAGTCAGGTGGAAGACCCTGAGCCCTGCAGTATTCCGCAAAGTAATCCAGTGTTTGCACAAATGCTGGCAACGGCACTGAACTATCTGGATAAATTACAGTAAAAAGTGCTAATCCCTTAGAGTGACGTTTCACGATATCCATAGGCCAGGAGAGTTAAACCATCATGCGAGTATTTTTTTGGGCTTCGGTACTCACTTATCTGTTTTTGTACTTCTGGGCAGCCTACCTGTACGAAGGGTTCGATATGGGGCTGGCAATCCTCATTGCGGTGGTATTTTTTGCCGCGCTTGGTGTGTGGCTGAAGCGCCGTAAAGCCCAACCTCAAGAAGTTGCACAGCCAGTAGGTCGTGATGCCGACGATACGAAGCCGCTAAGCATATGGCAATCTCCGCTTCCTTACATGGTGATTGCCATAGCAGTGTTTATAACGGTGTTTTTTACTGCGCTATGAAGACAGGCGTGCTGACACCGCCTCAATCTCGCGCCATGCGCGTAACACGTTGCCGCTGAGTATTTTCTCTATATCGTCTTCGCTGTAGCCGCGATTGAGGAGTCCTTCAATCAGATTGGGGAATGTGGAGACGTCTTTGAGTCCCTCAGGCAATGAATCACCGACACCGTCATAGTCAGAACCGATACCAACATGGTCTATTCCCACCAGATTGACCACATAGTCGATATGGTCAAGGATGGTGTCGAGGTTGGCAAACGGGTAAGGATTTTGTTCCCGATAGCGGGTATCAAATTCCCTGTACTGCTCGCTGTTACGGCCAAATTCCTGCTCAATGCGTTCGCGCTCCTTGCCCATAGCGTCGCGCCATTGACGAGCCGCGCGACTGACGAAACCGGAGCCAAAATTGATCATGATCACGCCGCCATTATCCGCCAGTGCTTTGACCATATCGTCGTCCATATTGCGTTCAAAACCTGGGGTGAAGGTGCGTAGCGAGGAGTGTGAAGCAATGACCGGAGCCTGTGTCAGCTCAATAACCTGATAAAACGCATCGTCAGAGACATGTGAGATATCGATGATCATGCCAATTTTGTTCATCTCTTTGACCAGCTCTTTGCCGAACGGACTCAGGCCCTTCCAGCGCCGGCGAAGATCATAGCTTGAATCGCTGATATGGTTACTTTGCGAATGAGCCAGTGTGATGTAACGCACGCCACGCTGGTAGAAAAGTTCAAGATTGTTTAGATCGCCCTGAATAGGTGAGCCATTTTCCATTCCCATAGGCAAAGAAATAAGACCCTGCGCAAAGTGACGTTCAATATCATCCGGACTTTCAGCAATCGCGAATTTGTCCGGTGCTCTGCCAACGATGGCTTCCACCGAATCGATGAGCTTGTGTGCCAGTTTTGTTGACTCTGGCGAATTATCCAGTGATGCCGGGACGTAAATGGACATAAAGGGGGCATTTAATCCGCCAGCCACGGCACGAGGGTAGTCAAAATCTCCTCCATCAGTAGCGACAGTGACATCAACCCACTGCTCATTTACGCGATAAGGCACATCAATGTGCCCATCCACAATAATCGTTTGTTGGGCAATGTCGGCTGCACTGCGTGGCGCGGTGCTTGCGCACCCTGTCAGGCACAGCACTGTGGCGATCGAAGCAAGGGTAAGCGATGTTTTCATTATGTTGTACTTCTTTTATTAAAGGTGTTGTTCGAGAAATTCAGCAAGTTGACGATAGAATGTTACGCGGTTCTCCAACTTTCGTACGCTGTGCCCTTCGTCAGGGAAACGCAGGTAGGTGACCGGAATGCCGCGTTCACGTAACGCCTTGACCATAGTATCGGATTCTGTCACAGGATCCCTTGGGTCGTTAACACCATGTTGAAAAAACATTGGCGCCGTGATGTTGTTCACCGTATTAATCGGCGAATTGTTGGCGTAAAACCGTTGCCAACGTGCCTCACTAATGTCGCCATACTCTATGCGATCTGATGCTTTTAATCCTGGCGAGGCATTGTTGAGCGCGCGCACCCAGTCAGCAACGCCAACGAATGATGCGCCGGCTTTAAATGCATCAGGGTAAGCACCCATCACGGCGTTAACCATATAACCGCCGTAAGAGCCACCAATTGCTGCCGCCCGTGACGTATCGACCCGTCCTTCCTTTTCCAACCAGCGTAGCGCATCGACCAGATCTCTGACCGAATCAAGTCGCTTCTCCTGATTATCCAGGCGGCTGAAGGTCTTGCCGTACCCGGTAGAGCCGCGCACATTGATATCCAGTACCGCTACGCCTTTACCTACCAGATACTGAGTAAGTGGTTGCCAGCTTGGCCTTGCCTGAGCAGTGGGGCCACCATGAATATCGACTACCAGTGGAGGTAAAGGTGCATCACTGCTCTGAGCTGGCATGTACAGCAGGCCATGCAGCGTAACACCGTCTCTGGCGGGGAAACTGATTATTTCAGGTGTGACTAATTCTTCGCTTTGAATACCAGCCATATCGGCATCAAATATTTGCGTGACGCTGCCGGTACTCAGGTTCAGAGAGAATAGTCTGCCAGGCCCCTGCGGACCGGATACTTGAACAATGGCCATGTCACCAGACTTGGCACAGCTTGAACTGTAAACGCCAACGGGTAGCTTGATGACTTTGTCTCTATTGTTACTAAGAGAGCGCACAAACAGCTGGCTGTAGCCGTCTTGATTGACTTGCCAAAGCATACTCTGGCCGGCATTACACAAGCGCAGCCGTTCAACATTATGTTGCGGTGTGGCAAGGTCCTGATGTTGGCCGTTTGTCAGACTGTAAAACTGCCAGTGTTTCATTTCACCGTTCTGGTTGGAGGTAAAATGGAAGCCTTCGCCGTCTGGGTGCCAAATCAGATTTTCATAACTTGCCGCTACCTCGGGTATAAACAAGGTGCTGACATTGCCTGACTGTGTATCAAGTAAGTAAAGGTTATTCGCATCCTCGCCACGGGTTTCGGTTAACAGCAATCTTTGGTTATCCGGATGCCAGGCGGCCGGAGAGAATCCATATTCAGCCTCAAACACCATACTGGTTTTGCCACTTTGGATATCGAATACATAAATATCGAAGTCTCGGCCGTTGCGCTCGGTTGACGCATAGCTGAAGCGGTTGCCATCCTGACTAAATGCGCCAAATTCCCGATAACCATTGCTGTAAGGCAATACCTGTTGCTCGCGGGTGCCATCCATAGAAATCAGGTAGTACGCTTCACGCTCGTCACCATTATTGTCAGCGGCGTATAACAGCCTCTGACCATCCGGATGCCAGCGATAGAAGGTGATACCATTGCCGTATGTCAGCTGCTTAGCTTGTCCTCCGCGCGCTGGCATGACCCAAAGCTGTCTACGACCGGTTACCGAACTGATATAGGCAACATGTGAGCCTTGCGCGTTGATGCTACTTGCTGATGCCCCTCTGGCGAGCAGAAAACGTGAAATATCAATCGGTCGATCGCTGGCCATACCAATCGAAACAGGCTCGACGGTTGGCGTATCCTGAGGAAATGGCCAGTCAGTCTGTGAAGCGTTACCGGCGGCAGTCGTGATGACGCCAGCAGTGAATAAACCAACAAGGGTTGCAACGCGCATGCTAGGGTACCTTTTTAGGAATTTTATCAATCATCACGTAAATCAAGGAGTTAAACAACCACCAGGCGACAAGGCCTGTCGAAGTGATAATTTTTTGTTAGTGTACGGCGTGACTTCACCTGCCAGATCACAGATACTTGGCGCCTTTGCCAATTACGGCAAGTTTTTCAGAGCATATAAGAAGAGAAAGGATAGATGGCAATTAATTACGTTCCTTTAGATAAAGACAAGCATGCTGCACTGAAGGTCAAGCAGCAACACAATTTCGAATACAGCAAAAATGCACACCTTTCAGCGGCCAGTATCCGCGAGTTTGCGCAATTGGCGGGCAGCATGCCGATCGTGATCATTCAGGATCCAAAGAGCAATAATTACCACTGCGTAGCGATGCTGGGTGTTGAACCGAATAAAAACATGTTCTGGGCCGACGATCGCTGGAATGCACCAGCCGTACCGTGGAATGTCCAGCGTTATCCATTCGATGTACGTCCCGATGGTGACAAACTGGGTGTATACGTTGATGAAAACAGTGACCTGCTGGTCGAAGACGGTTTGGCGTTGTTTGATGAAGAAGGTAACCCTACTGAGTTCATGCGTAACCGTCACCAGTTCCTGGGCGATCTGGCCAACAGTGAAATGATGACGCAGCGCTTCCTGAAAAAGATTGCAGAACTTGATCTGCTAGAGCCTATACAACTTCTACTGACCTATGAAAATGGTCAACAGCGCAATGTCACGGGTATGTTCAGCATCAGTGAGAAGCGTCTGCATGAATTGTCAGATGACGTTATTGTCGAGCTTCATAAAGCTGGCTTCCTGGGCGCGATCTACGCCATGTTAATGTCGCTAGGGCAGCTTAACCGTCTGGTCGAACTGTCAAACAACACTGACACGCCGATTCGTAACCTGCAGCTGAGTGTCGTCAAACAAGACGACGCACAAGCTCCACAGCAGGAATCTGCACCGCAAGCCTAACGCTGTGCAAGTCGCAGAAAAAACCGATGCACTCGCATCGGTTTTTTCGTTTTAGCCGCGACATTTCCCTTCTCAAATCTACTTTTTCTACTGAATTCATAGACTTCCGATCTGGCTTAAAAATGCAGGTTTTTTATCGCTCTGAAAAAGGCTTTTTTCGCCTTGACAGGGGGGGCGAGTGGTACCTAAACTGTGCAAAGTGGGTAAAAGTGGCAGAAAGTGGATCAATCGGTCTCAATTCGTCACAAGTCAGTGCTCGAAGAAAATAAGAAAAACAAAAGCAACAACACAATAAAAAGGCTAGGGGAATGTTCCGCGGCGCTAACGCAATCAATCTGGACAGCAAAGGCAGAGTGGCGATCCCAACGCGGTATCGCCAAGCGCTGTTAGATGATTGTCAGGGACAGCTGGTTTGTACGATTGATACTCAGCAAAGCTGTTTGCTGCTTTACCCACTGACTGAATGGGAAGAAATTGAACTCAAACTGAGTAAGCTTTCTTCAATGAATCCGCATGAACGACGTCTGCAGAGGCTCCTTCTTGGTTATGCGTCGGAAGGCGATATGGATAAGAATGGTCGCTTCCTGGTCGCTCCCACCCTGCGTCAGCACGCTGGTCTTGATAAACAAATTATGTTGGTAGGACAGCTCAATAAATTTGAGATTTGGGACGCTGATGTATGGGCACAGCAGGTAGAAGCTGACATCCAGACCGAGAAGCAGTCTGATTTCGAATTAACAGACAGATTGCTGGAATTCTCACTGTGACATCCGGCCACCCCCTCCAACACCAGTCAGTGTTGCTGGAAGAATCCGTTAACGCACTGAATATCCACGGCAGTGGCATTTACGTGGATGCGACTTTTGGTCGCGGCGGCCACTCAAGAGCAATTCTGGCGGCATTATCAAGCCAGGGTAAACTTATTGCATTTGACCGTGACCCCGATGCGATTAAAGCGTCTGAACAGTTCGCTGACGATAAACGCTTTGACATAATTCATCAAGCCTTTGCGGACATGTCTGACGCTCTCGAACAATGGGGTTTGCTGGGTAAAATTGACGGCGTGTTGATGGATCTCGGTGTGTCATCACCGCAGTTGGACGATGCCTCTCGAGGATTCAGTTTTATGCGTGAAGGTCCTTTGGATATGCGCATGGATACTACCCGGGGAATGAGTGCCAGAGAGTGGCTGGCAAGCGCCGATGAGCAAGATATTGCACAGGTCATCAAAGAGTTTGGCGAAGAAAAATTTGGCAAGCGTATCGCCCACGCTATTGTGTCACAGCGTCAACACACGCCGATCAACACCACTACAGAGCTTGCCGAACTGATTGACCGCGCGGTGCCTGTCAAAGACAAATTCAAACATCCGGCAACACGCACGTTTCAGGGTATTCGAATTTATATTAATGGCGAGTTGGACCAACTCAGACATGGACTGAAGGCGGCGCTTCAGGTGCTTAAACCCGGTGGTCGACTGGCCGTGATCAGCTTCCATTCTCTGGAAGACCGGTTGGTCAAGCGGTTTATCAAAGAACAATCCCAGGGCAAAGTTTTCCCCCCGGGGCTGCCCGTCACACAGGAGCAAATAGACGCTGATAAAGCACTCAAGGCAATAGGTAAAGCCATCAAACCCTCAACAGAAGAAACCCGGCAAAATGTCCGAGCACGAAGTTCGGTGTTAAGGGTGGCAGAGAAGCTATGACAAGTAGGACTAATTTCAATCTCGTCATAATTCTGGTCTCTGACCTGGCCCGCCACAAGCTGCGGGTTTTGTTGTTTTTAATGGTGATGGCTTCTGCCTTTGCCGTGATCCTGAGTGCACACCATAATCGGCAGATGGCAATTGCCCTCGAACAGCTCATGAAAGAACGAGATGCACTTGATGTTGAATGGCGTCACCTGGTGCTTGAACAAAGCGCACTGACCGAGCATAACCGTATTGAAAATATGGTCACCAAACAGTTGGACATGCATCGGCCTGCCCCCGAAGACGAAGTGGTGGTGAGGGTCAGATGAGCATACTGAGTATGAAACTGGGGCGCGCAGGCGCACGCACCGGTCAGGCTAAACAAAATGCTAATCCGAGCTTTGTGCATTGGCGTTTTGCGGTCGTGCTGATTGTCATTGTCGCCGTGTTTGCCGTGCTGGCGCTGCGTGCCGCATTCATTCAGGTCATCGAACCAGATATTCTCATAGAGCAAGGTGACAATCGCACTCTGCGTACCCGCGCTTTGCCTAATCACCGTGGTTTGATCACCGACCGCAATGGGCAGGAGCTGGCCGTCAGTATTCCGGTTCGTGCGATTTGGGCAGATCCGAAAATCATTCATCAGAATAACGCTCTGCAAGACACACGTCGCTGGCAGGCGCTGGCTAACGTGCTGGGACAAGACGTGCAGTCTTTGTACGACAGAGTAAATAATCCAGAACGTCGATTCGTTTACATTCAACGTCAGGTATCGCCGGCAATGGCTGACTATGTTGAACAGCTGGATATCGATGGTATCTATTTGCGCAACGAATCCAGACGCTACTATCCAACGGGTGAAGTCTCGGCCCATGTGATTGGTTTTACTGACGTCGATGATAAGGGGCTGGAAGGTATAGAGAGACTCTATGATGACTGGTTAACCGGAACCCCGGGAACGCGCAAAATTCGCCGCGATGCAAAGGGTCGCCAGGTCGAGATTATCGAGATGGAGCAGGGCGAAAAAGCGGGTAACATCCAGCTTACGATAGACCAGCGTATTCAGTCCATCGCCTATAAAGAGCTGAAGAAGGCCGTCACTTTCTACAAGGCAACGTCGGGCTCTGCCGTCGTCGTTGATGTTCACAGCGGTGACATACTGGCCATGGTAAACAGTCCGTCCTTCAATCCTAATAACCGTGCAGATGCGGCACCACATAGAGTACGTAATCGTGCCATAACCGATGCTTTCGAACCTGGCTCAGCAGTTAAGCCTCTGGCTGTACTTAGCGCTTTAGAATTCGGTGTAGCAGACAAAGATACCGTGATTGACACCCATCCCGGCTGGATGCGAGTGGGCGGAGCATTGGTACAGGACCTGCGCAACAACGGTGAGTTGGACCTAACCGGTATCATTCAAAAATCGAGCAACATGGGGACGTCTAAACTGGCGCTGTCGGTGCCTCGCGAATTCCTGCTCGACACGTATTACAAGATGGGGCTGATGTCAGATACTGGTACTAATCTGCTCGGGGAGAGTAGCGGTATTTTTCATCAGCGCAATCGTTGGTCACAATTTGAACTGTCGACCCTGTCATTTGGCTATGGTCTCAGTGTGACGACCTTACAAATGGCCAGAATGTATACCATCCTGGCGAATGGCGGCATGAAGCGACCGTTGAATATGGTCGTAAACGATGAGGAAGTGTATGCCGAGAGGGTGATCAGTGCTGAAAACGCCAGATTGTTGCTCGGTATGCTTGAGAGCGTCACACAGGATGGCGGTTCAGGTACCAAGGCGGCTATTCCCGGCTATCGTGTGGCGGGCAAAACGGGTACCAGTCGTAAAGCCATTGCCGGTGGATACGGCGAAGAATACGTGAATATATTTGCCGGTATTGCGCCAGTGTCGGAGCCGCGTCTGGTCACCGTTGTATTGATAAATGAACCAGGCGGCGATCTATACCATGCCGGTGATACGGCAGCGCCAGTATTCGGTGCCATTATGAGTAGCGCATTGCAATTGCTCAACGTACCACCCGATGCGCGTAACGTTTCCTCTATGGCAAGCGTGATGGGAGGGTTGCCACGTGCAGACTAATGCGACCCAAAGCGCCAAACAGTGGCTTGCTGCGTTTGATTTAGACGTGCCAGATATCAGGGTCGATTCACTGACCCTGGATAGCCGTAACGTGGCGATTCATAGCGCCTTCATTGCGGTGAAAGGGCATGAGCGGGACGGCAGGGAGTTCATTCCACAGGCGATCAGCCTTGGCGCCAAGCTGATCATCGCGCAGACCGACGAGGCTGACGAACACGGCGCCATTACCATGCGCGAGCAAAGTGTTATCGTCCATGTTTTCAATCTGCCAGAGCTCATCTCAGATATGGCAGCGGCCTTTTATCATTATCCAGCCCAGCAGTTAGATGTTATTGCAGTAACCGGTACTAACGGCAAGACATCAACTGTACAGCTTATTAGTCAACTGCGACGTTTGATTGGTGATACATCAGCCAGTATTGGCACGCTTGGCAGTGGTATTTATCAATTGAATGATGCCGAAATCAATTACGACGACACGCTGAACACGACGCCTGATGCCGTGACAATGCAGTCATTAATGGCTGATTTTGTTGCCAGCGGTGTCAAGCAGGTGGCCCTTGAAGCGTCGTCTCACGCATTGGTACAGCATCGCATTGCGGCACTTGATACCAAGGTGGCGGTATTTACCAACCTGACTCGCGATCATTTGGATTATCACGGCAGCATGGCTGAATACGCCCGTGCCAAGCGACTATTGTTAACCCAACCAAGTTTGCAATTTGCCGTCCTGAATCGGGATGATGAAGAAAGCCTCAACTGGCATAAAGCCATGCCCGAAGGCGTAACGCCAGTGTGGGTGTCCGCCAGCGGAGATAAACCAGACGCTAAAGAACTTTATTGTGTCGCGACCCAAATTGAATACCTGCCAAATGGTATCAGTCTGAATCTTGATAGTAGTTGGGGACAGGGCACACTGAGCGTGAGATTGCTTGGTGCCTTTAACATCACCAATTTGCTGTCGGCGTTGGCAAGCTTGCTATGTCTGCAGGTTCCGCTACGCGCATTGCTGGAACATAGTGCTCTTTTGCGACCAGTGCCTGGCAGAATGGAAGTCTTTGGTGATGACGCCAGCGCCCATGTTGTAGTCGACTATGCCCATACACCGGATGCCCTTCATCAAGCGTTGCTGGCAGTGCGTCAGCATAATGCCGGGCGAGTATGGTGTATTTTTGGCTGCGGCGGTGAGCGTGATCAGGGTAAACGTGTATTGATGGGGGAAATTGCCGAGCAACTTGCCGAACGAGTGATCCTGACCAACGATAACAGCCGCTCAGAAGATCCACAGGCCATCATTTCTGACATTCTTTCAGGCATGCGCGCGCCCGACAAAGTGCAAATTGAGCTGGACCGTCGTGTAGCGATACAAAGCTGTCTGAAACAGGCAAGTGCTGAGGACATGATTCTGGTGGCAGGGAAAGGGCATGAAACCTATCAAATCATTGGTGACACACGCCATGACTATAACGAACGAGAATATATAAAACATTTGTTTGTGGGGAGAGAGCAATGATCAGTGTATCACTGGAGTGGATAGCCGAGCAGGTGAACGGCACCTTGTTTGGTGAAAGTACAACCCTTTGCGGAGTCAGTACGGATACCCGGCAGATTACCCAAGGCGACCTGTTTATTGCTCTGGTGGGCCCCAATTTCGATGGTCATAAATTTGTCGATGTCGCAGCCCAGCAGGGCGCTTCAGCGTTATTAGTGTCGACAAAAGCCGATTCTCACTTGCCGCAAATTCTGGTTGAAGACACTAAACTGGCGCTGGGGCAACTTGGCGCGGCAGTAAAAGCAACATTAGCCCCCAAGACGGTCGGTATAACTGGCAGTAGCGGTAAAACCACGGTGAAGGAAATGGTCGCGTCAATTCTGGGCAGAAGAGGCAATGTGCTGGCAACCCAGGGTAATTTTAACAATGATATTGGTGTACCGCTGACACTGCTGCGATTAACACCTGAGCATGAATATGCAGTCATTGAAATGGGGGCGAATCATCTTGGTGAAATCGCCTATACCACCTCGCTGGTGAAACCAGATGTCGCCACCATTGTGAACGCGGCGGCTTCTCATCTGGAAGGCTTTGGCAGTCTATTGGGGGTTGCACGGGCCAAGAGCGAGATATTCAAGGGTTTGCAGGCCAGTGGGACAGCAGTGTTAAACGCCGATAGTCAGTTCTATAAGTTCTGGGAAGGCAAACTCAGGCACGCAAATGTGCTGACCTTTTCCCTCGAGGGAAACGCGGACTTTCACGCACAGGACGTGACCCTGGGCCTGGACGGATGTGCCAATTTCGACTTGCTGACATCACAGGGGCGTGTGCCCGTCAGTCTGCCGTTGCCGGGCATGCATAATGTTGGTAATGCATTGGTGTCTGCCGCGCTGGCGATGCAGGTAGGCGCAACCCTGGAAGATATTCGGGATGGTTTGCAAACCATGCAACAGGTGGGTGGCCGACTCAATGTTAAGCAACTGACCAATCAAATCAAACTGCTGGACGACAGCTATAACGCTAACGTCGCCTCGGTGAAGGCGGCTATCGAACTGCTGGCCAGCTTTTCAGGCCTGCGGGTGCTGGTGCTTGGCGATATGGCCGAACTCGGTGAAAAATCTCGCGACTATCATCAGCAAGTGGGGGAGTTTGCCAAACAGAAAGGCATCGATATGTTGCTTAGTGTGGGGGTTCTCAGCCAGTTTGCCAGCCACGAATTTGAGCAATCCGGTGGTCATTTTGAAGATAAGCAAACATTGGTAGATTCACTATGTGAACGTGTGGTCGGCGAACAGCGCGATATCACTATTCTGGTCAAGGGATCGCGTTCATCGAAAATGGATGAAGTGGTCAATATGCTGGAGGCGTCTCCATTGGGAAAGTTTGAACGCAGTCGGGAGCGCATCGCATGCTGATCTGGCTATCTGATTGGCTGACCCAGTTTGATACGGGATTCAATGTTTTCTCGTATCTGACCATGCGTGCCATTTTAAGCACGCTGACGGCGCTGCTGATTGCCATATTGATCGGGCCAAAGATGATCCGCTGGCTGCAAACCATGCAAATTGGTCAGACGGTGCGTGACGACGGCCCACAGTCTCACCTGTCGAAATCGGGTACCCCAACCATGGGCGGTCTGCTGATCCTCGCCGCCATTCTGATCAGTGTTTTACTATGGGCAGATCTGAGTAATAAATACGTCTGGGTCACACTGGCTGTAGTGGTGAGCTACGGTATCATCGGCTTCGTTGACGACTACCGCAAAGTGATCCGTAAAGACCCTAAAGGACTTATTGCCCGTTGGAAATACTTCTGGCAGTCAGTGGTAGCCATTGCTGTTGCGCTGTACCTTTACAGTAGCGCCCAGGATCCTGCTGAAACCGCTCTGTTAGTGCCCTTCTTCAAAGAAGTGATGCCGCAATTGGGCATATTTTTTATCGTCGTGGCGTATTTCGCCATTGTGGGTACCAGTAATGCGGTAAATCTTACCGACGGCCTGGATGGGCTTGCGATCGTGCCTACCATTCTGGTGGCCGGTGCGTTTGCAATTTTTGCCTATGCCACCGGTAACGTGAACTTCGCTGAGTATCTGAATATTCCTTACATTGCGCCAACCAGTGAACTGGTCATTGTCTGCACCGCAGTGGTGGGAGCAGGGTTAGGCTTTCTATGGTTTAACACCTATCCCGCTCAGGTCTTTATGGGCGATGTTGGCTCATTGGCATTGGGAGGCACATTAGGCGTTATCGCCGTGTTGGTTCGACAGGAAATCGTACTCATTATCATGGGGGGCGTATTTGTCATTGAGACGCTGTCGGTCATTTTACAGGTGGGGTCATACAAGCTGCGCGGAGAGCGAATATTCCGTATGGCACCTATTCATCACCATTATGAACTGAAAGGCTGGCCAGAGCCGCGCGTGATTGTGCGTTTCTGGATCATCTCTTTGATTCTGGTGTTGATTGGTCTGGCAACCCTGAAGTTGAGATAAATGATGATGCATTTAGCAGGTAAAAACGTGATCGTGGTTGGGCTCGGGGTAACCGGGCTTTCCTGCGTGCGTTATCTGCTAGAAAAAGGTGCTAATGTCAGTGCGCTGGACACCCGCTCAGCACTGAAACACGAGCTGAACATCAGTGTAACGTTAGGACCGATTGAATTAGACGCGCTACTGATGGCTGACCTGGTGGTACTCAGCCCGGGCATCAGCCGTCGTGAACCCGCTATTGCCAATGCGCTGGTGAAAGGTATCCAGGTTATTGGTGATATTGAATTGTTTGCTCAGGCGAACTGCAAACCAGTGCTCGCCATCACCGGCTCAAACGGTAAGTCGACTGTGACGATGCTACTTGCACAAATGTTGGCGCAAGACAGTATGAAATATGTGGTGGGTGGCAACGTTGGCACGCCTGCACTTGAATTGCTTGATGATGAATACGACTGGGTGGTGCTGGAACTATCCAGCTTTCAGTTGGAAAGTACATTTTCCCTGAAACCTTACGCGGCCACAGTGCTGAACATAAGTGAAGACCATATTGACATGCATGGCAGCCTGCAAGCGTATCGCGCTGCCAAAATGCACATTTACCGTGGCGCTGTCCACTCCCTGGCTAACCGTGATGATCCCCAAACCTGGAATGCCGAGACAGCGCCCGACCTGACTTTTGGATTATCGGAAAGCCCTGTTGGGGTGGGTTATGATGAGCCAAATCAATGCATTACCTTAGACGGCAGGCCGCTCTTTTCCATACGCGGTACATTACTAACAGGTGCGCATAACATATTGAATATTCAGGCTGCTGCTGGTCTGGCTCATTTTGCTGGCGTCTCCACCGAAGCCATGCGTCTCGCCTGTCTTGAATTTAAGGGACTGCCGCATCGTTGTCAGCTGGTCGCTGAAAAACAAGGGGTTCGTTGGATCAATGATTCCAAAGCAACCAACGTTGGTGCCTGCGTAGCGGCAGTCGAGGGTATTGCAGGTAACACTGCCGGGCGACTGATCCTGATTGCAGGAGGAGATGGCAAGGGCGCAGATTTTTCACCTTTGCGAGAAGTGCTGCATCGCTACGTCGCACTGGTGATTACATTAGGTAAAGACGGCCACAAAATTGCAGCCCTCGGCACGACAAGCAAACACGTCAATAGCTTGACCGAGGCAGTCAATCATGCCGCCAGCGTTACCAAAGCAGGCGATGTTGTACTGCTGTCTCCAGCTTGTGCAAGTCTGGACATGTTTGATAATTACATGCATCGCGGTGATGTGTTCCAACAGGCGGTAGAGGAGTTGGCAGCATGACAAGCGTATCAACCGTCACGCCGCAACAACAGACGTCTGCGCTTCGTAGTTTGTTCTCCCGTCGTCATGATGCAGTGCAGCAGAGTGCTTATGATGTGTCTCTGGCCATCGCGGCTATCGCGTTACTGGCTATTGGGATGGTGATTGTCACATCAGCGTCGATGCCGATTGCCGCGCGTCTGTTCGATAACCCTTTTCACTTTGCTATCCGACATATTATCTATATGGGACTGGCTTTGAGCGCAGCGATAGTGGTGCTGCAAATCCCTATGAACTGGTGGCGCGTCAGTAATCCCTATCTTCTGCTGGCAGCCATAGGACTGTTACTCGCTGTATTAGTGGTTGGGCGCACGGTCAATGGCAGCACTCGCTGGCTGGCAGTCGGGCCGATTACCATTCAGGCCGCTGAACCTGCTAAATTATTTTTCTTCTGCTATCTGGCGGGTTATCTGGTGCGCCGTTATGAAGAAGTCACCGAGAATCTGAAAGGCTTCATCAAGCCCCTAGTGGTGTTCTTTGTGCTGGCGCTGTTACTGCTCATGCAGCCGGACCTTGGCACGATTGTGGTGATGTTTGCGACCACTATTGGTTTGTTGTTTTTGGCTGGTGCAAAACTATGGCAGTTCTTTGGCTTAGCGCTGGCAGGTATTCTGGCGTTTGTCTCGCTGGTGGTATTTGAAGAATACCGGATGCGCCGCATCACGGCATTTTTGGACCCCTGGGCTGATCCGTTTGGCAGTGGCTATCAGTTGACGCAGTCGCTTATGGCTTATGGACGCGGCGATTGGCTTGGGCAGGGGCTAGGTAACAGTTTGCAAAAACTGGAATTTTTGCCCGAGGCTCACACCGATTTTATCGTCGCTATTCTGGCTGAAGAGCTTGGTTTTGTGGGCGTGCTAAGCGTGTTGTGTATATTGCTGTTTGTGGTGGTGAAGGCGCTGCAAATCGGCAACCGAGCGTTGACATCACAACGTCCTTTCGAGGCGTATCTGGCGTATGCCATCGGTGTGTGGTTTAGCTTCCAGACCGCTGTAAACGTGGGTGCAAGCGCGGGAATTTTGCCTACCAAAGGCCTGACTTTACCGCTGGTTAGCTATGGTGGCTCAAGCATGATTATCATGGCGATTGCAGTGGCAATCTTGATCCGCATTGACTTTGAAATGCGCGTTGATGGTGTACAGGCCATGAGCTCAGACAACAGCGGTAAGAATAAAAAACGCAAAGGCACATTGATCAATGCCGTAAAAGCGAAAGTCTCAGGACAACAGCCCAGCGATACGGAGGACACGATATGAGTCACCGTATATTGATTATGGCTGGCGGGACCGGAGGTCACGTGTTCCCTGGGCTGGCGGTTGCACAGGTATTACATCAAAAGGGCTGGTCTGTGCATTGGCTGGGTACCGCGCAACGAATGGAAGCACAGTTGGTGCCCAACGCTGGCTATGAAATCTCATTTGTTGATGTGGTCGGTGTGCGCCGTAACGGCTTGCTGAACATGCTTAAGGCTCCTTTTCAGGTGATACGCGCAGTATGGCAAGCGCGCAAAGTACTCAAACAGTATCGACCCGATATCGTGCTGGGCATGGGGGGATTTGCCAGTGGTCCAGGCGGTGTTGCGGCCTGGTTAGCCGGCACGCCGCTTATCATCCACGAGCAAAATGCAATAGCGGGAATGACCAATCGGATTCTCGCATTCCTGTCTGCACGTGTATTAGCGGGTTTTGAAGGGGCCTTTGCACAGCATCGCAGCGCTCGCGTACGAGGTAAAGTGCAGGTGATGGGTAATCCGGTGCGTGATGTAATAGAAAAACTGCCCGCTTCTGACGCGCCTCACACTCCGCTGAGACTATTAATCATCGGCGGTAGCCTGGGTGCGAAAATACTTAATTACACCTTGCCCGGGGTTATTGCCAGGCTCGCTGATATTGAAGTCCGACATCAGTGCGGCAAAGACAATAGTCAGGCTGTTTCCGCTGCCTATCAACAATATGTCGGACAACGTAATGTCTGGCACGCGGTTGACTTTGTTGATGATATGGCCAGTGCATATCAGTGGGCTGATTTGATCATATGCCGCGCCGGCGCACTCACCGTTGCCGAACTCGCGGTGGCAGGTAAGGCAGCGATTTATGTTCCGCTGCCTCATGCAGTTGACGATCATCAAACGTTTAACGCACGTTCATTAAGCGATGCGGGCGCCGGCATCCTAATGCCACAACACGAAATGAATGAGGATAAGTTGGTCGAGGTTATACAAGCATTACAGGCTGCTCCGCAGAAGATCGTAGCCATGAGTCAGCAAGCAAGACGACTGGGTAAACGCGGGGTGGCGGATAACATTGCCAGTCTGTGCGAGCAGTTAGTTGGGGAGGCCGCGTGATAAAAGCAGATAAAAGCCACTATCATGTGCCGGAAATGCGCCGTGTAAAGCATATTTTCTTTATCGGCATTGGTGGAGCTGGTATGGGCGGTATAGCTGAAGTGCTTCTCAACGAAGGCTATCAGGTATCTGGGTCAGACAGACAGGCGGGAAATATGACCCGCCGGCTTGCATCATTAGGTGCCAACGTATTTATTGGTCACGACGCTACCAATATTGCGGGAGCCAGCGTGGTTGTGGTGTCCAGCGCCATCGATCAAAGTAACCCTGAGGTGCAGGCTGCACAACGAGCTCGTATTCCGGTGATACGTCGTGCTGAAATGTTGGCTGAGTTGATGCGTTTCAGACACGGTATCGCCGTTGCCGGGACCCATGGCAAGACCACAACTACCAGTTTGATTGCGAGCATTTTCGCACACGCCGGGCTGGATCCCACTTTCGTGATTGGCGGCTTGCTTAATAGTGCTGGCACGAATGCCCGACTGGGTAGCAGTCGTTACCTGATCGCAGAAGCTGACGAAAGCGATGCATCGTTTATCCATCTTCAGCCAATGGTATCTGTGGTGACCAATATCGAAGCGGACCATATGGATACCTATGAAGGTGACTTCCAGCGTATGCAGGACACCTACATCGAGTTTTTGCACAACCTGCCATTTTATGGGGCCGCAGTGGTGTGTCTGGACGATCCCGTTGTCGCGTCGTTATTGCCTGATTTGGGCAGACAGTACATTACCTATGGCATTGAGCAACAGGCAGACGTGCGCGCCAAAAATATCGTGCATGGCTTCAACCAAACCCAATTCATTGTTGAAAGACGGAACCTCGCACCGTTATCAATTACTCTTAATCTGCCCGGTGTGCATAACGTATTAAATGCGCTTGCGGCTATCGCTGTCGCAACAGATGAAGGTATACAGGATGAAGCAATTCAGGAAGCACTGGCTTCGTTTGAAGGGATAGGCCGACGCTTTGAGATGTTGGGTGAATTTGAGACTGGTAAAGGTAAAGCAATTCTGGTAGATGATTACGGACATCATCCAACCGAAGTCGATGCAACCATTAAAGTTGCACGCAGCAACTGGCCAGACAAACGGTTGGTAATGGCGTATCAGCCGCACCGCTTCACCCGCACCCGCGATCTCTACGAAGATTTCGTCAGAGTATTGTCACAAGTTGATGTGCTGTTGCTGTTAGATGTTTACAGCGCCGGCGAGGAACCGATAGAAGGCGCCGATTCGCGCGCACTGTGCCGCTCTATCAGGCAGCGTGGACAAATAGAACCAATTCATGTCGCCGGTCTGGACGAATTAGGTCCTTTACTGGCAGATTCGTTGCGCGATGGCGATATCGTCCTCACTCAAGGGGCCGGGAACATTGGTCAGCTGGCACGTCGACTGCAGGCCAGTGAACTTGATATAGAACGTTTGAAAGGTGACTGGAATGACGATTAAGCAGCGCACCTTTACTCCGCAGCAGTATGGCAAAGTCGCCGTACTGTTCGGTGGCAGTTCAGCAGAACGAGAAGTGTCACTTAACTCTGGCAACGCTGTATTGCAGGCCCTGACTGCTGCTGGGGTAGATACCATCGCGTTTGATCCTGCTGAAAAACCCCATACCGGATTGCTTGACCTAAAAGTAGAGCGGGCCATCATCATGTTACATGGACGCGGCGGCGAAGATGGCACCGTGCAGGGTGCATTGGAATGGCTGGGCATACCTTATACCGGTACGGGGGTATTAGGCTCGTCACTGGCTATGGATAAAATTCGTAGTAAGCAGGTATGGCAGGCGCTGGGACTCTCAACTGCCGCGTACCATATTGCTGAAAAAAGTCGCTTTGATGCGCGATCATGCGGCGTTATAATACAAAACTTGGGGAACATAGTCATGGTCAAGCCGGCGCGCGAAGGTTCGAGCATCGGCATGGCAAAAGTGACAAGCGCTAAACAACTCGAAGCTGCCGTAACAGACGCATTTAATTATGATAATCACGTCTTAATAGAGCAGTTCATTGAAGGGCCAGAGTACACCGTTGCAATCTTGCATGGCCAAGCTCTGCCCTCTATTCGCATGTCTACCCCTCATGTTTTTTATGATTACTCGGCGAAGTATCAGGACAATACGACCGAATACTTTTGCCCAAGCGGTTTAAATGCCGAACAGGAAGCACAAATTGGCAAGCTGGCCAGTGATGCCTTTGCAGCACTGGACGGTAGTGGCTGGGGCCGTGTTGATGTTATGCAGGGAAATGATGGTCGTTTTTACTTGTTAGAGGCGAACACCGTACCCGGTATGACAGAAAAGTCATTGGTACCGAAAGCTGCTAAACAGGCGGGTCTGAGTTTTACCGACCTGTGTTTGGAGATTTTGGCCACCAGTGAAACCGGTCGGGCTGAACGCGTGTTTGGCGAGGAGGTACGTCCTTGACGTCTGACGCTACACAGCACAAGCATGCCACATTGTGGTTGGGCGTCAGCTTTCTGATGCTGGTTATTGTTGGACTGGTATTAGCGGCTGTGTGGGTGCAAGGCTGGCTGAAAGATGAGCAGCAGGTGCCAGTGCAACGTATCACCTTTGATGGTGACAGACAGCATGTGGATGAGCAGGCACTGGAAAGGCTTATCAGGCAAACGCAGCCGGGCAGCTTTTTTGAACTCGATGTACAACAGGTACATGAGACATTGGAGCAGCAGCCATGGGTGTACAGAGCGTCGGTGCGAAAGCAGTGGCCAAACAGTTTGAAAATTTATCTGGTTGAACAAAGTGCGGTGGCGCACTGGAATAACGACCAGTTGCTGAATCGGTATGGTGACACCTTTGATGCGCAATTACCTGAAGGAAATTTGCCGCAGCTCTTCGGGCCGGGTGGCAGTGAGCAAACCGCACTACAGGGTTATTTGGCGATGCAGTCATTATTGACGCGCACGTCCATGGCGGTCAGTGAACTGATTTTAAGCGAACGGTTTGCATGGCAGGTGACACTTGATAATGGCATTAAATTGAATCTGGGGCGCAGCGAATTTATTGACCGGTTACAACGATTTATTGATGTTTATCCGTTGCTGCAAAGACAGGAACGTGATGTTGAATATGTAGATCTGCGTTATGACACAGGTCTCGCGGTGGGCTGGCAATCTGGCTCGCAGAGTCAAACAAGTTAAATAGGGTAAGCGAAACTAACGATGTCAAAGGCAGCAGAACGCAAACTTATCGTCGGATTAGATATCGGCACCAGCATGGTCAAGGCCGTGGTGGGAGAAGTGCTGGAAGACGGCAAGATCAGCGTTGTTGGGGTAGGAACCCATGCATCCAAAGGGATGGACAAAGGCGGCGTGAATGACCTGAACCTGGTGGTTCAGTCAGTGCAGCGCGCTGTTAGCGAAATGGAGTTGATGGCAGATTGTCGGGTGTCATCAGTGTACATGTCGATTTCTGGTCGTCACGTACAGTGTCAGAATGAAAATGGCATGATCCCAATCAACAATCAGGAAGTGACGCAGGAAGACGTAGATAATGTGATCCATGCTGCGCGCTCGGTACCCATTGCCGCTGAACGACGTTTACTGCACGTGCTGCCGCAGGAATTTACCATTGACGTGCAGGAGGGCATAAAGAACCCGATTGGTATGTCAGGCGTCAGAATGGAAGCGGATGCACACATTATTACCTGTGCCGATGACATGGCCAAAAATCTGGTCAAATGTATAGAGCGCTGCGAATTAAGCGCCGACCAGCTTATTTTTTCTGCACTGGCATCCAGCTATGCGGTGTTAACTGACGATGAGCGTGAACTGGGTGTATGTGTGGTCGATATCGGCGGTGGCACCATTGATATGGTGTTATATGCTGATGGTGCGATCCGTCACACCGCAGTCATTCCCGTCGCGGGCAACCAGATCACTAGTGACATAGCCAAGATTTTCCGCACGCCAATCACCAATGCTGAGCAAATCAAAGTGAATCATGCCTGTGCGTTAAAAGACATGGTCAGCATGGAAGACAGTATCGAAGTGCCAAGTGTTGGTGGCAGACCTGCCAGGCGTATGTCCAGACACTTATTGGCTGAAGTCATTGAGCCGCGTTACCAGGAACTCTTTGAACTAGTCCATGAAGAGATCCGCGCCTGTGGTCTGGAAGATCAAATCGCTGCCGGCATTGTGTTAACCGGCGGTTCGGCAAAAATGGAAGGTGCAGTGGAGTTTGCCGAGGAACTGTTTCAAATGCCGGTCAGAGTGGGTCAGCCACTTGATATAAAAGGGCTGACTGATTATGTAGATGATGCGGGTTTCGCCACTGTGGTGGGGCTGCTCAAATACGCCGGACAACATTTACATGGGAAAAGTGCTAACAAGGCGCGTCAGGGCGAGGGAATGTGGACGCGCATACAAAGCTGGTTTAAAGGAGAGTTCTAATGCACTACTCGTTTGACACAGCGAACGGAATAACAACATTTTTGAGTATGGGATGCAGGTCGGCGGGCCTGTGTTTTATAACTTACAAAACCGGAGAGTAAGTATGTTTGAATTAATGGATAGTCACGGCGAAGAAGCCGTAATAAAAGTCATCGGTGTCGGTGGTGGCGGCGGTAACGCTGTCGAGCACATGGTATCGCAGAGCATTGAAGGGGTAGAGTTTATCGCCGTCAATACTGATGCTCAGGTGCTGCGTAGTTCATCTGCCAATGTCACACTGCAGATTGGCTCAAATGTTACCAAAGGTCTCGGTGCAGGTGCCGATCCGAATATTGGACGTGACGCTGCACAGGAAGACCGCGAAACGATTCGCCAGTCGCTGGAAGGCGCCGATATGGTATTTATTACCGCTGGTATGGGTGGTGGTACCGGAACCGGTGCAGCGCCTGAAGTTGCCAAGATTGCTCGTGAAATGGGGATTCTGACCGTTGCCGTGGTAACCAAACCGTTTCCATTTGAAGGTAAAAAGCGTACCGATTTTGCAAACAAGGGCATTGAAGAACTGTCCAAGCATGTTGATTCACTGATCACCATTCCAAATGAAAAACTTCTCAAGGTAATGGGACGTGGGACACCTCTATTGCAGGCATTCAGTGCTGCCAATGACGTACTGCGGGGTGCAGTGCAGGGCATTGCTGAGCTGATCACACGCCCAGGTTTGATTAACGTTGACTTTGCGGACGTAAAAACCGTGATGTCTGAAATGGGCACTGCGATGATGGGAAGTGGCTCCGCCAGTGGCGAAGATCGTGCTGAAGAAGCAGCCGAAGCGGCTATCGCCTGCCCGCTGCTTGAAGACATCGACTTGTCAGGCGCACGGGGCATCCTGGTCAATATTACTGCAGGCCCTGATTTTGCCATCGACGAATTCGAAACCGTCGGTAATGCGGTGAAAGCCTTTGCCTCTGAAAATGCTACGGTGGTAGTGGGCACAGTGATTGATATGGAAATGACCGATGATCTGCGTGTTACTGTGGTTGCGACGGGCATTGGCCAAGAGCGCAAACCTGACATCTCACTGGTGAGCAATGAAAGTGCACGTATGAGTGCCAGTGCGCGGGAATTCAGCCTCAGGCCAAATCAAGAAGCTCGCGCCACGGCGACGGGTGGAACAGACGGTAATCAGGCGCTGAAAGTTGAAGACGCGGCGCAGCCCGGAAATGATCTGGAATATCTTGATATCCCGGCATTTCTGCGCAAGCAAGCGGACTGAGGCGGCACTGACCACGGTTACGGGATAGGGAATCTTTGAGCGCTAGTGCGGTCATAGTCAACAATTCAGGTCTGTACGCGAGACACATTGTTTGACATGAAAGCAGGATGCTTGTCCTTAATCGGTCAGCCGGCCACCCGAACGCGGGCCGCCGGTCTGCCGGTCACCGGAGCACCGGCCGCCGGTCATACCAGTGGTGTTTAGAGGTAAGAACGTATTGTTACAGTATTTTGACAAGTTAGTGATTACCTACTACAATATGCGGCCGCTTTTTTGATAGAGCACTGTTTGAGCTTAAAACGTGATGATAAAGCAACGTACAATCAAGCATTCAGTCCAGGAAACTGGGATTGGATTGCATAAAGGGGAAAAGGTCACCATGACTCTCCGGCCCGCGCCTGCTAATACGGGAATCGTATTTAGGCGTGTTGACCTTGTTCCTCATATGGATATCCCTGCGCGTGCGAACGCTGTCGGGGACACCATGCTTTGTACCTGCATTACCAATCAGCAGGGTGCAAGCATTTCGACCGTTGAGCATTTAGCGTCAGCGCTTGCCGGATTGGGTATTGACAACATCATTGTTGAAGTAGATAGCGACGAGCTGCCTATCATGGATGGCAGTGCCAGTCCGTTTGTGTTTTTGCTGCAGTCAGCCGGCATCGAAGAGTTACCGGCTAAAAAGCGTTTCATTAGGGTCAAAAAGCCTGTACGCGTTGAAGACGGCGATAAGTGGGCGGAGTTTCTGCCTTACGACGGTTTTCGGGTTGATTTTAGGATTGACTTCGATCATCCGGTCATCAGTCAGACTCGTCAGCACATGGTACTTGATTTCAGCTCAGCGTCTTATGTTGATGAAGTGAGTCGCGCCCGTACATTTGGTTTTATGAAGGACCTTGAGTACATGAACGCACACAATCTGGCATTAGGTGGAAGCATGGAAAATGCTGTCGCGCTGGACGAATTCCGGGTACTAAATCCGGAAGGTTTGCGATACGATGACGAGTTCCTGAAGCATAAAATCCTTGATGCGGTGGGCGATATTTATCTCGGCGGCCACAGTATTATCGGCGAGCTGAAAGCCTACAAATCGGGGCATGGCTTGAACAATAAATTATTGAATGCGTTGTTAAAGCAGACAGACAGCTGGGAATACATTAGCTTCGATTCTGACGACAAATTACCCATTAGATTCATTGAGCCAGTGATGGCCTGATAGAAAAGCCGCGTTTGCGGCTTTTTTGTTTCTGAAGCAGGTGCTTTGGATGTCCTTCACCAGACTTTCAAACGTGCTAAAGTACCGTTAAAATCGGCCGCGAAAGAAAAACGAGAGAAGCATAACGGATGAGACTGACATTACTATACAGAGGCAAAAAAGTGCGGTTTGTACGCACAGTCACTGTTCGTCAGTTGCTCAGCGCTACTGTGTTGCTCTCCGTGTTCGCCTTAATCTCCAGTCGTTCAGCTCATACTCCAGATGAAACCTTGGCGAGAATTCAATTTGCCGCCTCCGGCCTGCAACAGCAACAGCAGCAAGTCGATGTGTTAAAAAAGGCCACTGAACAACAATTGGCCGGTGTGATTTACAAACTGGCTGAGCTGGAAGGTGAAATGCAGCAGCTCAATATGCTGGGCAATCGACTTGTTGAAAAAGCTAAGCTGGACAGTGATGAATTTTCTTTTTCGCAGCCTCAGGCTCTGTCATTGGGCGATGAAAATGAGCTACTGGCGCGCATTGAGGCGATGCGTGTTGATATGAACAGTAAAGCGGCACAGCTGCGGGCGCTTGAAAGTATCATGCTTGGTCACCATATAGACCATGAAGCGTCGGTGTCAGGGCGCCCGATCAAGCAAGGATGGTTGTCATCCTACTATGGGGTGAGAAAAGACCCTTTCACCGGTAAGCCAGCAATGCACAAAGGCATTGATTTCGCAGGTGAAGAAGGTGAACCGGTTGTGGCTACAGGTGCCGGCGTGGTGACCTGGTCAGGTGAACGCTATGGCTATGGTAATATGGTTGAGATTGACCACGGCGATGGCATCGTCTCTCGATACGGTCACGCACTTAGCCTATCGGTGAAAGTCGGTGATGTAGTAACGAAGGGCCAGCAAATCGCGCTGATGGGCAATACCGGACGTTCAACCGGAGCACATGTGCACTATGAAGTGTTGCAGCGTGGACAGCAGCAAGATCCGTTACCTTACGTTTACTAACCGCGCAGCGTAAGCAGGCCGCTGAATAAATGCTCCTGTAAGAATTAATTTGAATCGGTCGCGTGACCGATTCTTTCGTTTTTAAAATTAACGTCTCTGACATGATGTCAGCAGGCTAAAAACTAAAAGTTGGAAGCTGTAAATCCATGTTTTCGAAATTAATGAAAAAGCTTTTCGGTAGTCGCAATGACCGACTGCTGAAAAAACTGGGAAAAGTAGTCGAACAAATCAATCAATTTGAGCCGGAATACGAAGCCCTAAGTGATGAACAGCTAAAAGCCAAAACTCAGGAATTCCGTGACAGACTTGAGCAAAGCAGCACACTGGAAGATATTCTCCCAGAAGCGTTCGCGGTTGTACGCGAGGCCAGCAAGCGTGTTTTTGGGATGCGCCACTTTGATGTACAGATGCTCGGTGGACAGGTTTTGCATCAGGGTAAAATCTCGGAAATGAGAACAGGTGAAGGTAAAACCCTCACAGCGACTCTGCCGTCCTACCTCAATGCCTTATCCGGCAAAGGCGTACACGTTGTTACCGTTAACGATTATCTGGCCCAGCGCGATGCTGACTGGAGCCGTCCATTGTTTGAGTTTCTCGGTCTGACCGTCGGCTGCAATATACCTGGTATGAATCACCAGCAGAAAAAGCAAGCCTATGCATGCGATATTACCTATGGGACGAACAATGAATTCGGTTTTGATTACCTGCGCGATAATATGGCGTTTAGTCCCCAGGACCGTGTTCAGCGCCCCCTTAATTATGCCGTAGTGGATGAAGTTGACTCGATTCTAATTGATGAAGCCAGAACGCCACTGATTATCTCAGGTGCGGCAGAAGATAGCTCAGAGCTGTATAAACGTATCAATAAAATTATTCCTGAACTGGTTCAGCAGGAAAAAGAAGACGAAGAAGATGCGCCGGGTGACGGTGACTACACTATCGATGAAAAAGCCAAGCAGATACATCTGACAGAAAAAGGCCAGATCCATATTGAGGAAGTGCTGCAACGTGAAGGTATTCTGCCTGCTGATGAATCTCTGTTTGCAGCCGGTAACATCTCTTTACTTCATCATGTCAATGCGGCATTACGTGCCCACAAATTATTTAGCAAGGACGTCGACTATATCGTTAAAGATGGCGACATAGTTATCGTTGACGAACATACCGGTCGTACAATGGAAGGACGTCGCTGGTCAGAAGGTCTGCATCAGGCAGTAGAAGCAAAAGAAGGCGTCAAAATCCAGAACGAAAATCAGACGCTTGCGTCGATTACCTTCCAGAATTATTTCCGCTTATACGAAAAACTGGCAGGGATGACAGGTACGGCTGATACCGAAGCGTTTGAATTCCAACACATCTATGGGTTAGAGACGGTCATTATCCCCACCAACAAGCCGATGATCCGTAAAGACCACGCAGACCTGATTTACCTCACAGCGGAAGAAAAATACGAGGCGATTATTGAAGATATCCAAGATTGCGTTAAGCGCGGTCAGCCAACACTGGTGGGAACAATTTCGATTGAAAATAGTGAGCTGCTTTCTGCGTTATTGAAAAAACAGAAAATCGCTCACAAAGTATTGAACGCTAAATTCCACGCTCAGGAAGCGGATATTGTTGCTCAGGCAGGTAAACCCGGTGCAGTGACGATTGCTACCAATATGGCGGGTCGTGGTACCGACATTGTGTTGGGCGGTAACTGGCAATCTGAAGTTGAAAAGCTGAAGGAGCCAACCGAAGAGCGTATTCAGAAAATCAAAGATGCCTGGAAAATCGACCACGATAAGGTACTCGAGGCTGGCGGATTACACATAATAGGTACCGAGCGTCATGAGTCACGCCGTATCGATAACCAGCTTCGTGGTCGTTCCGGACGTCAGGGCGACCCAGGTTCATCGCGCTTCTATTTGTCTCTGGACGATGCGTTGATGCGCATATTTGCGTCCGAAAAAATGGGCGCGATGATGAAACGCCTTGGCATGGAGCGCGGCGAAGCCATCGAACATCCGTGGGTAACACGTGCTATCGAGAACGCGCAGCGTAAGGTTGAAGCACGCAATTTTGATATTCGTAAACAGCTGCTTGAATACGATGATGTTGCTAACGACCAACGTAAGGTGATTTACGAGCAGCGTAATGAACTGCTGGATGAATCTGATATTAGTGACGCCATTGACGCCATCCGCGAAGACGTAGTCAGCGGTGTGATTGATCAATACATTCCCCCGCAGTCGCTTGAAGAAATGTGGGATGTGAGCGGCCTGGAAGAGCGTCTGAAAGGTGACTTCCTACTTGACCTCCCCATTCAGAAGTGGCTTGACGACGATGACAAGCTATTTGAAGAGACGCTTCGTGAACGCATCCATGAGCGTGTCGTTGATGCCTACAAGGAAAAAGAAAAAATGGTCGGGCCGGAGGTGCTGCGCCAGTTCGAGAAAGCGGTCATGCTGCAAAATCTGGACAGTCACTGGAAAGAGCATTTAGCTGCCATGGATCATCTGCGTCAGGGGATCCATTTACGTGGCTACGCGCAGAAAAATCCGAAGCAGGAATATAAGCGTGAATCATTCGCATTGTTCAGCGAAATGCTGGAAAACCTGAAAGTAGAAGTGATCAGTATCTTAAGTAAGGTACAGGTGCGCGCGGAAGAAGACGTTGAAAAAGTGGAAGAGCAACGTCGCCAGGCAGATGCAGGTAATAAACAATACGAACATGAGTCGGCGGACCAGTCACCTCAGGAGCAGGCCACTGCACCGGGTGAAGGGCGCCCAGCCCCAGTGCGTCAGGGACCGAAGGTGGGTCGTAACGATCCATGTCCTTGTGGCTCTGGTAAAAAATACAAACAGTGTCACGGCAAGCTGACCTGATAAGTTGTGAATTAAAATCAAAGGCCGGTATTTCCGGCCTTTTTTATGCTATGTGTTGAGGAGCGTAAGGCAACATGAAAATCGTAGACGTGGCGGTTGGTGTGATTATCCGTGATCAGCAGATATTCATTACTAAGCGCGCAGATGATCTTCATCAGGGTGGCAAATGGGAATTTCCAGGAGGGAAATGTGAGCAAGGTGAATCGGTGTCTGCTGCACTTGCTCGCGAACTCGATGAAGAAGTTGGTATCAAGGTAAGAAGCGATAATGAATTAATTGTGATTGAACATGATTACGGCGATAAAAAGGTCCGTCTAAATGTGCACACAGTAGAGAGGTTTGACGGAGAGCCTCATGGCAGAGAGGGGCAACAGTCCATGTGGTGCCCAATTGATGAACTGCGCACCAAGGAATTTCCCGCTGCGAATGTCAAAATTATCGAAGCGCTTGAGCGTCGTGATTAGTTTATGTTTTCGCCAGTAGTCTGAGCGGTAAAAACTGGCTACACTGACAATTCATTGCGCGACTTCACATGTTTACAGGTGCACACCAGCCAGTTCAGTCATTATGGATCAGTTAGAGTTTTTTGACTTACCCAGCCCTTGCATCGGCGTGTGCCAGGCAGATGATAAGGGCTTTTGCAAAGGCTGCTACCGGAGTCGTGAAGAGCGGCTGTACTGGCACAAGATTGATAATGACACAAAACGCAAAATTGTGATTGCCTGCGGCAGACGTAAAAAGCGTGCATTGCGCGCAAATGTCCCTGTCCTCGAATCTCCCGACACGCCTGAACAGGGCAGCCTGTTTTAATCGCTAAATTTGTCAGACGATGAAATTCGCGGTATCAGAACCGGTGTAGTGGCTTTGTAGCGCAGATAGGCTTCATCGCTTCCCCACGCCTTATCCGCTTTGGCTTCCAGCATAGGTACACCGCTCAATTTGGTAAGCAGTAAATAGACAAAAACCGGTGAGAATAATGTGCCCAGTTGCCAGCTTTGTAACGCCGGTGCAGTCATCACCGCTACGCCGAGCCATAGCAAGATCTCGCCAAAGTAATTGGGATGACGTGAACGAGCCCACAGTCCGGTATGAATAAACTTGCCACGATTGTCCGGGTTGGCCCGAAAGCGTCGTTTTTGCTGGTCGGCTACCACTTCGAACAGCATGCCTGTGACCCACATTACCAGTCCGATACACGTCACTATGCCAATGCCAGTCTGTTCGCTGCTGGTGATCACCGCCAAAGCAGCGCCGGCCGTCACGACCACCCACAAACCCTGTAGCGTCCAGGTTGAAAAGAACCTCAATGTATCGGGTTTGATATCATCAAATCGACTGTCTGTACCGTCTTCCAGAATACGTATAAACAAGAAGCTACCCAGTCGCAGTGCCCAGATTGCAATTATCGTCGCCAGTAGTATCGACAGTGGACCGGGTTTGTCTACGGCAAAAATTGCCAGACCAACCACACTCAAATATGCCAGGCTTCCGGTCAGGTCGTAAAATTTTTCAGTTTGTAGCAGATAGGCAGGAATAAACGCCATCCACTGGATGACAAATGCCAGCAGGGCCACCACCAAGAACAGTGGGTAGCCGAAAAAATCGAGACTGGCGTAACTACCTGACAAGGCGATAAGTGCTGCAATACACATAGCAACGGTCAGAATTATCAGGGAACGCTTGTGGGTGTCAGACATCCGTCTCTCCGCTTTTGATGAGTTTTATTGGCAAGGCTAATGTATTACGTACAATATTAACTAAAAGTGCTTTACATCAGTAAGATACCATCAAAAAATATAGAGCCACCAAAGATCTACACGACTCGTATTGTGGGAGGGGTAATGAATTAAACCCTGCTACTGATAGCGGCCTCCCTGCCCAAGCTACCGTGCAACTGATAGCCTCCTAAAAACAACTTCCTGCTAATCACAACAGGAAAGGTGGTCTGTTAAAGAAAAGAGGCGGAGATTCAATGCTGACCTAACGGGCGCTCACGAAGCAGTATAATCTCGAAGTATCACCGTGCGCGAATACGCCAGAGGATGACGCGGCTGACTTGTCCACACAGGGGAACCTTTCTTAATTAACATCATGCACTTGCGTCAAATCCGTCAATTTCAAAGGAAATTTCCGAATAGTCTTTCACGAACGCGTTTGAATTTTTTTCTTCGCAATTCGGCCCGAAGCTCTTCACGCTGATGTGCTATCCAGCTGCTTCTGTTTATCCAGGATATATCCCGATGTTTTTCCTCTTCATCAGCACGATAATGACAAAACTGAGAGTAAGCTTCCAAGTCTAATGACATGTCCTGAAGAGCAAGTTCGGTGATTATTGCATCGTCTAAATAGCCAAAAATTGGCGTTCTATCTGGAACCAGATCTTGCGGTTCTATGAAGTATGCTAATGCGGTCAGAACTTCTTCTCTTTCATCGACGGGTGTCTGCCACTCTTCATCTTCGATAGATGCAATAAGTAATTTGAGGCTGGAAAGCTTCTCGTTGATAAAATCTGGTAGGTCACAAGTGTCAAGCTCAGCAATAGAATGCTTTGCCTTATTCACAATGTCGACTGCTGATTGCTTGCCTAGATTACTTTTTGCCGTTTGTACAACTTTTCTTAGGTGCTCAACATCACGTTCTGTCAGTTTAAGTGAGATCGCAGGTATCATTCTCGCTCCGCTCCTTATAGCCATTTAAGGTGACCAGACTATTAAACTCTGCATTTCTTGGGCTAGTTTGAAGGGAGAGTATCAGTAATGCGCTGAAGAAAATTTGTTTTGCCTCAACATTTGCATGTCTAAATTGTTCGAAGGCGCTTTACATGCTAGTGCATTTTTTAAAAAAACTTGGGTATGTATTTTCAAGTTCCCATTTTAGCCAAGGCATCTATTTCATAAATAATCGGCGCCCATAGCTGCGTTGGGAAGGTGTGTCCCATTCCCGGATACGTGACTAGCTTGGCGTTTGGGATAGCTTCTGCCGTTGCTATACCGCATGGCAGCGGGACCAGTACATCGTCTTCACCATGGAGCACCAAACTAGGTACATTCAGTTGACGCAGTTTTGCTGTGCGGTCCGGCGCGGCCAGAATGGCGGAGAGTTGGCGAACTACGCCGCTTGGATAGTACCCTCGGTGATAGGCTTGACTGATCAAATCGCGCATTTGTGGCTCTTCAAAATCGTAATGTGTGCCGTGCAGTAGTTTCCACATACTGATGACACGTTTGATGTAACCTTCAGGATCACGGGGCATAGGTTGAATGAACTGTAGCATGACCTGTTTTTTGGGTTTCGCCAGGCTGCGGTCACCGGTAGTCGACATGATCGACGTTAGAGAATGCAAAGAAGAAGGTGATTTAATTGCCATGAGCTGCGCGATCATACCGCCCATCGATGCACCAACAATATGGGCTTTGTCGATATTAAGATGCTTGAGTAACTGCAATGCATCGTCAGCCATATCTTCTAGCATGTAGGGTACTTCAAAGGTACGCCCAAACAGGCTTTGGCCGACGGCACTTAGCAGATTCGGCACGGGTAAATGGTGCAGGTGGCTGCTTTTTCCAATATCGCGGTTATCGAAACGGATCACATAAAAACCACGAGCGGCAAGCTGTTCGCAAAAATGTCGATGCCAGAAGATCATTTGTGTGGCCAGACCCATGATCAGCAATACAGGCGGGTTGTTGGCATTACCGAATGTGTCGTAGTTAATATCAATGCCATTTACTCGCGCGATGCGCTCTTGCTGATAATCAATCATTGTAACCATTAACCCCTTGAAAATTTGCCCCTTTTACTACGTACAAAAACGTAATTAGGTTGCGCAATTTATGAATAGGTATCACTAAAGCCTCTCTTTTCCTGCACGCCAACGCTATACTATGCTTTCCATTAAGAGCAACTAAAAACGAATGTGATGCACGCCAGCGAATTTGCCGCCTTAGCTAGTGAGTCATTTACTTTACCTGAAATCTGCCTGCGTATCAGGCAAATGCTAGACGACCACGCCTCGAGCAGCGAAGATATTGGTCGCCTAGTATCGCTTGACCCATCAATGAGCTCAAAGCTCCTCAAACTGGCAAACAGCGCCCTGTTTCGTTTTCCGTCACAGGTTGACAGTATCAGTAAAGCAGTAAGCATTATCGGTGGTGAGGCATTGTACAACCTGGTGATGGCAGAAACTGCCGCCAGTGCATTCAAAAAATTTACCAGCGATGCGGTTGACCTGCGGGTGTTTTGGCATGCCAGTGTTACCTGCGGATTAACCGCTAAGCACTTAGCCAAAATGCGCAAGCTGCGCGGTACTGAACGATTCTTTTTGATGGGCTTATTGCACAATGTAGCGGAACTAGTCGTGGCGATGCGTAACCCTCATGAGGTCGTTAAAAGTCGCGAAGTGAATACTAAAACGCCACCCTGGTTGCGCCAGCAGGCGTTGTTTGATTTTACCTTTGCACAATGTAGCGCATTGATCCTGGAACATTGGAATCTGCCCAGTCAGCTGTACTTACCTATTCAGGATATGCATGACAAATCCAAAGCCTTGGCCAGCAGTGAAATAGCGGTATTACACACTGCTGTGCGTTTGTCCACTGAGGTCCACTTTGCCGATGTCTATCCCGCCCTGTCATTGGTGGATAAGCAAGTCGTTGCTTCACTTAAACTGGATGAAGACGACCTGCGAGATGCGAATAAATTTGCCGCCATGGAAGTGGATAGCATAACCAGTATTATCAATGCCAACTGATACTCGCTAAGGTCTTCATACTGTTCAGAAAATCCGTATAATCACGGGCTTTTCATTCAGCGATGAGTCTACGATGCGCGGCATAGTCTTGTTTCTAACGTTGTGGTTAAGCTTTCCGGTCACTGCCAGGATAGACATCATGCGTGACATCTATCTTGATCTGGAAGACAGCGACTCGGGTCAGGCTCTGGCTGAAGACGAATGGGATGTGACTGGCGAACTGGGCTTACTAATGACCAGTGGTAATGCTGTGTCATCCAGTTTTACTGGTCGTATCAACGCGCAGCACGAAATGACGCAGTGGAGCAATGAATATCTGGCTGAGCTTCTGTATAAACAGTCAGAGGTTGAACAGGATGGCGAAACCACTACTGAAGTCACCGCCCAGAATCTGTTAGTCGCCGCACAGCTTGACTATAAACTCAATCAGCCTGATAACCGTTTATTTATTTACGGCGAATACGAAGACGACCGCTTTAATGGCTTTGATTATCAGGCCGCTGTTGCTGCGGGTTGGAGTTCTCGGTTGTGGAAGCAAAACTATAACGAATTCAAATACAGTGTGGGGCCAGGCTATGGCGTGGCTAAGCGAGATGATGGCAGTGACGATATTAATGAAAATGGATTGATCCTTCGAGCGTCGCTGGACTACAAACATCAGGTTACTGATACCACGCGCTTTCGACAGTATCTGAGCACGGAAGTCGGCCGAGAGAGCACCCGTTCGCGCTCAGAGACGTCCATAGCGACTAAGGTATTTGACGAAATTGCAATGAAGGTGGCCCTTACCATGAGCCATAACAGTGGCGCGACTGACGCGCGCTCGTTAGACACTGAAACATCGGTAACACTGGTCTATCAATTCTTTTAATCTCTTCGTCAATGATTCACACATTTTTGATGGTGAAGGTAGCCAGATAATGGTGATAAACTAGCCGTCTTGCAGCGGCGTCACCGTCGACATGGAATAATACGATTTACACATTCAGGAAACACACATGAAACACTACTTGGTCCCCGCTATGCTGGCGATGAGCGCGACAGCGATTGCACAGGAAGAAACCAAACCATTCACGATGGATGGTGAATTAGGCATTATCTTCACTACCGGTAACTCAGAAACCACCTCCGTTAAAGCGCGTGTTACAGCAGCGCAGGAACTGAATCAGTGGAGCAATGATTATCTTATCGAAGGGACCTACAAAAAGGACACCACTGAAGTAGATATGATTGAGCAGTCGCGCACCACAGCTCAGCGTTTCTTTGCTTCGGCGCAGGGCAATTATAAACTTGAAAACCCAGACCACCGTTTGTTCGGATTTGCTTCTTACGAAGATAACCGTTTTAGCAACTTCAAATACCAGGCAACGCTGGCTGCTGGTTGGAGTCAACGCTTGTGGAAAGATGACGTCTCAAGCTTTGAGTACAGCGTCGGTCCGGGTTATGCGTTTTCCAAAACCCAAGATGACGAAAGTCGTAATGGCGCGATTGTCAGGGGCTCATTAGGGTATAAGTGGAACATTTCAGAAACGTCCAAGTTTACTCAAGTGCTGAGTACAGAGATTGGTTCAGACAATACCAAGTCTCGTTCTGAGTCGGCGCTGACTGCCAACATCAATGGCTCTCTGGCGATGAAACTGTCTGTGACATTGGATCACAATACTGATGTTGCGCCAGGGGTTGATAAACTGGACACCGAAACGTCTGTCACTCTGGTCTACTCGTTCTTCTAAAAACGATATTGTAAGACAGCCATGGCTTGCTGTTGGTGACGTCCGACCGGCTCACCCACAGTGGGCCGGTTATCGTTATCGCTGTCGACTATCACCACTTCAGTGCCAATCTGCCAGTTAGGGTTGATGTCATAGCGCCATGCAAATGTTACTGCACTGCCTCTGCTGCTATTAATATCCATTGCGATGTGGTCATCTTCATCGACATCAAACCAATCGAATCTAGCCGACAAACGATGGGCATTGATGGTGTGACTTAGCATCAGATACGCGGCATCGAAATCCGCATAAACAAAACGATCCCCCATCTCAGTTGAGCCATTCATCCATTGGCCCAACAGTCGCGTGCTGTCTCCGAGTTTATGCGACCATGCAAGCGAATGAAATTTAGTGTGCCATGCGTACATTCTCTGACCATTTACCGCCAGAGGATTAGCACGATTGTCGTAAAAGTAATAACGAACTTGAGATTGATTGACATAGCGAAGATGAATTCCCGTATACAAGCCTATTTGCCCATCAATTTCGTGAAAAGGCTCAATCCATGCCGGATGCCAGATAATATTTCTGTCTATTACAGCGGGGTAGCGGGCAAAGTTTATACGGTCAGTATGCAGGCTTTGCCGATCATGTAACGCAAATCCTCGCCAGGTAATGATGGCGCCAAAAGGATCATTACCTTTAAACGCTCCAACATGCCATTCCCAGCTCCAGGGACTGCGGCGCTGCCGACCGGGGGAAAATAGTGTGACTTCCATCCCGGGAACACGCATTTCTTCACCTATCCAGCTGCTTATTGCCGAGTTGGTGTAGGTAAACGGTGAAAGCCATGCAGTATCGACGTTTTCGACAGACATCTTTGGGAAAAACATGCCTACACGCCCTCGGAAGCGAATTGTGGAGCGGCTCAATGGCTTGTATTGAAGTTGAATTTGGGTCACACCTGCGTGATGTTCGCCATCCTGACTTAGCTGAAAATCGCCCGAAAAGGTCAGCGTAGGTAACAAATCCTGGCTGACTGACAATACAGCCTGTCGTAGCAATAATTCACTGTCACTGCTTCTTAGCTGCCCGGTGCCATGTTCTTGCCAACTGCTGACATTATCAGCGTACACGGCTGAAAGCTGAAACACGCCTTTCACCTCGACGGCCGATGCATTAAAGCTGGTGAAAATACATAGCAATGAGAAGAAATATTGACGTACATTCAACATTAGTCATCCCTTGCTTCATATTGCAATGCATTCTCGTCTACCCATTGATTAAATTGTGCAAGCGGCATGGGTTTGCTCAGGTAGAATCCTTGGGCTTTATCGCACCCTGCTTTTTCCAATATTTGCAAAGATGGCAGATCTTCGACGCCTTCTGCAACCGTGCTTAATTCTAGGTTTTTCGCCAGAGCCAACATGGTATTCACCATAACTTGGTCATCCGGATTATTAGCCAAATCAAGTACGAACGCTTTATCAATTTTTAATTCGGCGACCGGCATTTTCTTGAGTTGAGCAAGAGATGAATAGCCCGTACCAAAGTCGTCGATAGAAAGCTTTACACCCATTCGATGTAATGTATTTAATGCCTTTATCGCCACCTCGGGTTCAGACATAATGGCACTTTCTGTTACTTCTAACATGAGCTTTTCAGGCGTAACGTTGTATCGTTGCAACAAGTCGTCAACGTAGCCCGGTAGGGTTAAATCAATAAGGTCGATGGCGGAAATATTAACGGCAACAGAAATATCATAGCCGGCACTGCGCCATTCGACATGTTGATGAATTGCGACATGTAAGGCCCAATGTGTGACGTGCCGAATGGCGCCCGTTTGTTCAGCTAATGGAATGAATTCATCAGGTGGCATAAAGCCATACTCAGGGTGTATCCACCTGATCAGACATTCAACGCTACTGAATTGCTTGCTGTGTAAATCCAGCTTAGGCTGATAGTGCAGTGATAATTGTCCAGCAGTTAGCGCTTCCTTCAGTTCAGACATTAGGTTTAGACGTTGTAGTGAGTGTTTGTTGAGTTGAGGGCTATAGACAGCAAAGTGGTGATGTTGTCCTTTGCAGCTGTAGAGAGCGATATCCGCGCATTGCATTAGACCGTTAAGTGTACGCGCGTGGTCTGGATAAATAGCGACGCCAATGCTGACATCTACGTCCAAAATTAAACCATCGAGATTAAAGGGTTGCTCAAAATGACTCACTATTCCTTTGGCAACATCGTTCTCGGTTTCACCTTTAGGTAACCCCATAATGATACCGAACTCGTCTCCTCCCAGACGCGCATAGTAAGCGTCTTCTCGAAAATAATGAGAAAGTCTGCTGCCAATGAGCCTCAAGAGCTTGTCACCAATCTCATGACCAACAGTATCATTAATTTCCTTAAACCGATCGACATCCATCATGATGATCAATTTTCTAGTATGAAAGTCATCTTTTATTTGTTGTGTCAAATCCTGCTTGAATTTATTGCGATTGGGTAAACCAGTAAGTTCGTCGAAATAAGCGAGTCGCTGAATTTCTTCTTCACGATTTCGAATACCATCCTGCATGTCACCAATGGCTCCAGATAGGGCTGCGACTTCTCGTGTGCCATGACTGGGAAAGGTGTCTACATATTCTCCCTGTCGGATGCGATCAGCCGCATCAATTAACATGTGGATAGGGCGACTAATGCTTCTTGCGATGATGACCGCGAGTAGTAAACCAATAAATGCTGCCCCGGTTGTCAGTAGAAGTAATCTGTCTTCCATTGCATTAAATGAAAGATATGCATTTTCTTCTATGGTCGCCAGAGCAAGATAGAAAGGATTATCATCGATGTTGCTTATAAGCGTAGATGTGTATAAGAAGTGATCATCCTCAATGTAAAGATCATATAGCTCTGGTCCTGTATTAAGTTCCAATTCGGTATCACCAAGCTTACCCAAACTACTTGCAATGATTTCACTGAAATCCTGATGAGGACGATATAACATGACATCCATGCCAATTGACGCTCTGTAATCTTCATTGAATAGGTTCGTCAGCTTCCATCCATAGGCAAGCCAGCCAAGAATTGAACGACTAAACGTTGATCGGGACTCTTTGACTTCAGCGGCTTTTATTAAATAATACTCACCATTGATCTGTGCAGTGGTAAACGCATTATCGGCAAACGTGTATAGTTGAACTGAGGGGGGAACCGTAGTACCAGAAAAATAGAAAAGGTCGCCCCGTTCGTTTGATGCTAAAACTAGATCGTAATTTTGTTGGTAGCCATTCTGAGGGTCATCGAATTTTGAGCGAAAACTTGCGATATCACTTTGATTCCTGAATGCGGCAAAGAGTGCACGAAGTTGAAAGTCATCGGCATCTCTTTGGACGTCTGACAGTAAACGGTCACTTTGGGAGAAAAGCTGCTGTTTAATTCGCTCTCCATTTCGGGTCGAATTTGCCGCCAGTTGTGTCGTTGAGAATGTATACGTATCGCCCAACACGATATAAAGAGTGATGCCTACTTCTGCCAATGTCAGGGCGACCAAAAACAGAATAAGACGAGTTTGTAATGCACTATTTTTCATTGCTTATGCTCACCAGTCAGTATTCTGAAAACTCATCGCTGTCGGATTCGTAGTCGCCATAGCTTGGCAACAGAGGTGTGGGCAATTCGACGGTCATCACTTTAGTCTGCGTGGTATCAATACGACGTGTAAGTAAGTCAGGTTCATCTGCCAGCCTTGAGTGCCAAATTGATAAGCTGTATTGCCCCGCTGGCACGTCAAGTGATAACTGTCCTGCTGAATCTGTATAGCCAAAATATGGCGTGTCGACGACGACGATGTAGCCAAGCATCCAGTCATGCACATTGCAGCCAAGCTCAACCACGCCTGGCGTGTCGAACAGCACTGGATCAGCTTCCAAACCATCATATAACTCCAATTCGAAGGACTTTGCCTGCGAGAATGAGTACACATGATGTTTAATTGAGTCTGAATTGGGGAAGGTCACCTTGGTGCCCGCCTGCACGGTCAACACGTGTGGCGTGAATTGACGATCTACCTGATCCATGATGGCACCAATTGACTGCGGTGATGGAAGCGCGTTATTAGAATCTGGCACCAGCCATACTACCGCTCGTTGTAGCGGTGTCTGGTTGTGCTGTAACACGTGAACTTCTATCGTGTCGCCTACTGTCGGTGCAGACAGGAAAAGGAGTGCACAAAGCAGCTTACCGTTCTTTGTCATTTGCTAAACCCACCTGCATGCTACCTCCTGAACATAGACAGGAGATAGGCTCACCAGATTTCATCTGTTTAGAGCATAGGGGGTTTTTAGCGTATTGGAAAGCCGCACATGCCCCTTAGTGGAGCATGCGCGTTTTAATGGTACCCGGGATCTGGGTGAGCTGTTGGAAAGCTTCATCTGCGTGATCTGATTCCACATCAATGACCACGTAACCAATGTTTTCATTGGTTTGCAGATACTGTGCTGCGATATTTATGCCCTGATTGCCAAATGCCTGGTTGATTTGAGTAAGCACGCCTGGCGCATTTTTATGGATGTGCAGCAAACGCGAGCAACCTACATGACCTGGCAATGATACTTCCGGGAAGTTTACTGCTGAAAGCGTTGAACCATTGTCTGAATATTTGGCTAGCTTGCCCGCCACTTCAATACCGATATTCTGTTGCGCTTCCTGCGTGCTACCGCCTACGTGTGGCGTAAGGATAACGTTATCAAACTCGCGCAGGGGCGATTCAAACTCTTCATCATTGGACTTGGGCTCGACGGGAAACACATCTACCGCAGCGCCGGCAATTTTGCCGCTGCGTAACGCGTCAGCAAGCGCATCAATATCAACCACGGTGCCGCGAGACGCATTGATCAGAATCGCGCCATCTTTCATTTTCTGCAACTGCGCATTGCTGATCATGTTCATTGTTGAAGGCGTCTCAGGGACATGCAGGCTAACCACATCGGATGTTGCAAGGAGCTGGTCCAGTGACTTAATTTGCATCGAGTTACCCAACACCAGCTTGTCTTCAATATCGTAAAACTGCACACGCATGCCCAGGTGCTCTGCCAAAATACTAAGCTGAGTACCAATATGGCCGTATCCAATAATTCCGAGGGTTTTTCCACGCGCTTCGTATGAGCCTTCCGCCGATTTTAGCCAGCCGCCCCGGTGTGCCAATGCGTTCTTCAATGGAATACCACGCAGTAACAGGATCAGTTGGCCTAACACCAGCTCAGCCACCGAACGGGTATTAGAAAACGGCGCATTGAAGACCGGAATGCCTCTGGTTTGGGTAGCAGCCAAATCTACTTGATTGGTACCGATACAAAAACAACCTACCGCAACAAGCTTGCTAGCGGCGGCAACCACTGACTCTGTTATCTGGGTGCGCGAGCGAATACCGAGGAAATGTACGTCCTGGATTTTTTCTATCAGCTGCTCCTCTGGCAAGGACGTTTTGACATATTCTATGTTGTGATAACCATTTGCCTGCAGTGTTTCCACCGCACTGTGATGAACGCCTTCCAGCAACAGAATACGTATTTTTTCCTTGGACAGAGAAACTTTGCTCATGATAGCCCTTTACTAATCAGTGATATCAAAATGGACATCTGGACGTCTAAAAAATGAAAAATACCAGAATGCGATGAAAACTCAAGCGCTATTCTAGTCGAGCGTGATAATACCGTTTTCACCGCCTACCAATACAATGTCTGCACCGCGATGAGCAAACAGTCCGTTGGTCACAACACCAACAATGTTATTTAGCTGTCGTTCCAACTCAACCGGGTTCAGAATAGTGAGATTGTGGACATCAAGGATGACATTGCCATTATCGGTTACCACACCCTGACGGTAGACGGGATCGCCCCCCAGTTTGACGATTTCCCGGGCCACATAAGAGCGCGCCATGGGGATCACCTCCACAGGTAAGGGGAAATGACCGAGCATTGGCACCTGCTTGCTGTCATCGATAATACACACAAAAGTTTTGGCCACCGCTGCGACAATTTTTTCTCGGGTGAGCGCCGCGCCACCGCCTTTAATCATGTGCTTGTGTTCGGTAATTTCATCAGCACCGTCGACATAGATGTCAAAGCTATCGACGCTGTTCAGATCGAACACTTCAATACCAAGTTTTTCAAGTCTTTGAGTTGATGCTTCGGAGCTGGACACTGCACCTTGGATGTCATTTTTTTTATCCGCCAGCGCATCGATAAAATAGTTCACGGTGCTGCCTGTACCCACCCCTACAATGGTGTCAGGTTTAACGTAGGCTAACGCTGCCTGTCCGGCAGCTCGTTTTTTATCATCTTGGGTCATGGGTGGTGCTCGCGTATTCGTGAATGGCAACAGTATACCGTTCAGGTGTAACTGCGCCTAGTTAACTGACATATTAGAATGATAAAAAGACAGAGGGTGTAATGATGCCTTGAAGTGGTTTATCCCATGCCTCAATGGGTAACTTCTGGGCTTTTTGACAGTCATGGGCGACGCCCACAACGCGCGTGTTGTACTGATGCCTTTCAACGGCCGCCAGGGTCCGGTCATAAAATCCGCCCCCCATGCCCAGCCGGTTACCCCATTCGTCAAAGGCCACTAATGGGGTCAGCATCAGGTCAATATGTGCTAATGGCACGACATCAGGGCAGCGCAAGGCAGGTTCAGCAATTCCGTAATGATTGGCCATCATCTGGCTGTCAGAGTGATAGCGCAAAAATAGCAGATTGCCTGGACTAAACGGGTGCAAGACGGGCAAACACACCTGAATATCATGCCGCCAGCAATGATGGATAACGGGGGTTAAGTCAACTTCACCATCATTTGCCAGATAGGCAGCGATACATTTAACGGGAGCACGTTCCATCAGTTCCGCTATCTGCTCGTGAACCCGGACAGAAGCCTGTTGTTGCTCACTGTTGGAGAGGCCTCGTCGACACTGACGATAATATTGGCGGATGGCAGTGCGTGTTTGCATTTATAAAGTCAGCCCGGCGCAAGGCCGGGCATCATCGCTACAGCGCGTAAGTATCAATATACAGTTTTTCTAACTGTGGATGGTTTACCTTGGTCGCGACCTTGATTTTTTTCGCTTCTAACCACAACGGGCTGGCAGTCGACCCAATTGGGGCCACTGCGGTTTGTCCTTTATTGAGTGAGTCCGTGGCAACGCGAATATGTCCTTCGGTCAGTTCAAACAAGTCAGGGTTGACCAGATAGGCGAGCGGCATGGCGTCATGGAAAAAGCACACTCTGTCTTCGCGGTTCTGCGAATAGAAGTCGATATAAAATTGTGATGATTTCTGCACGAACCCTCCGAGAACAGGATTCACTTCCGCCAGCTTGTCCACAAATTCTGGTGAAAATGGCGCAGAGTTGGTGACGTCCAATCCAAACATGGTGATATCCCAGTCAGCGCTGAATACGATGTCTGCGGCAAACGCATCATTCCAGATATTGGCTTCTGCGACCGGCGTGACATTGCCAGGCACAAATGCTGCGCCACCCATGATTTTCACGTCTTTGATCAGTTTAGGCAGTTGCGGTTCAAGTCTCAGGGCAAGCGCGAGGTTACCCAACGGACCGACGGCGACCAGCGTGATCTCACCTGGATGCTGACGAGCCATATCGACGATAAATTGTGCAGAGCTGCGCGGGTCTAATTCACGTTTTGATGGCTCAACGTTGATATTGCCAAAGCCATCATCACCATGCACGAAATGTGCATAACCTGACTCCGGTCCCACCCATGGCATGCCCACGCCTTTCGTCACAGGAATATCCTGGTTGGCAAGCTCACATAGGGTCAGGGCATTTTGTGCCGACATACTAACCGGGACATTACCATATACCGTAGTCAGTCCAAGCACCTCGATGTCGGGCGACTGGAAAGCGAAAAATATTGCCTGAGCATCATCTATGCCCGGATCGGTATCAAGAATAATCTTATGTGTCATAGGGTGTCCCATTACTTGTGCTTGGCAACGAAGCGATTAACCTCATCTTCGTCAGGAATTGACTGTGCGGCACCTGTGCGAGTTACCGCGATAGCAGACGCCGCGCAAGCGCGTCGCAATGCCTGTTCGGCACTGTCTTTATTGCTATATGCAGCAAGAAAATAACCAATAAAGGTATCTCCGGCTGCGGTAGTATCGACCGCGTCGACGGAGTATGCCTCTACGCTAATGGCCTTGTCTCTGCGCAGCATTCTAACGCCGTCCTTGCCCAGCGTAATAATCACCTCGGCATGCGGCATGTTCTGTTTAAAATACGCTTCAATTTCGTCCAGCGCGTCGTGGCCGCTAATTTCTGCTGCTTCTACCTGATTTACAATTAACAAATCGACACATTCCAATGGCAAAGATTTTACGGCATCTGTCATTGGCGCAGGATTGAACGCGACTTTCAAGCCGGCTTCTTTAGCCTGTCTAATGGTCTCCTCAATGGCGCTGGTTTCATTCTGGGTTAACACCCAATCAGAAGACTTGGCACCGTCCAGCGCATGAATGATATCTTTCTCTGTGATTTCGCGGTTGGCTCCGCCGTACAGAAAAATGGCATTCTCGCCGTTGGGTGTGACCTGAATAATCGCATGGCCAGATGCACTTTCTACGCACTGTACATGCTTGCAATCTATGCCGTGTTTGACCATCACTTGCTTGAAAGCGACGTCATTTTCATTGAGCCTGCCGACATGGCGAACATCAGCGCCGGCTTTCGCTAACGCGATAGACTGATTTGTGCCTTTGCCGCCAAGCAGAATTTGGTAATCCGTAGAGTCAAGTGTTTCACCGGGCTGCACAAAGTGCGGAACCTGATAAACGTGGTCGATGTTGATCGAGCCAAAATTGATTATTGCCATGCAAATCGTGTCCTGAATCGCGTGGTTATTGTTATGAAATTGGCGCTCCCCAAAGTGCCGCTGTTCAGTGTTCGCCCTTGAACCGAAAAGTTCAGGGCGGAAATCTTACTACTGCCGCAGGCTTCTCGGTACATGCCGAGCTTGCACAAAAGCGGTAGCGCAATTTCCTGAGTTTAAAGCATCGGCCAGGGACATGACTGAACTGGCAAACACCCCAGGGAACATTTTTAACTGGTTTCGTTGCTCACAGAAGAGTGTATTTGGGCGATGAGGCCCGAACTCAACCACAGGCAGTGCAATAGTATAGCGTTTCCATAGGTCCTCGCACCAGTAGCGATTCGGCTTGGCTATCAACAAGCCTTCGGTCATTGGGTTTTAATGTCTTTGTCTGATAGCATTAGCGGCAATTTATTGATGACTTCCGGGTTAAAACTAACCCCTCTTAATTGCAGAGAGAAAACGTTGAGCGACACAAACCATACTTATGAACAGCTTAGCGCTGCGCTGAACCAAAATAACATCGTAGTGGATGCTGCAGAGATCCATGGCATTCTGTGTGGCATGCTGTCAGGCGGCATGCCTCTCGAAAGTCGGGAATGGATGAACGCGCTGGCGGATGTCACCAATCAGGGAGAGGCCTTGCCAGATGCGGTAAAAAACCAGGTACTCGAGCTATTTAACATGACATGTCAGCAATTTATGGATACTGACTTTGCGCTTACTCTTTGTTTGCCTGATGATGCTGCTCCGATAAACGAGCGGGGGCAAGCTCTGATAGGCTGGGTGCAGGGTTTTATGCTTGGTTTCGGCTTACACCAGAATGATTTGGTCAATTGCTCTGACGATGTAAAAGAAGCGCTGCAAGACTTTTCTGATATATCACGCATGGATGACGACATGTCCGACGATGAGGAATCGGAAAAGGCACTGTTTGAAGTCATGGAATATGTACGTATTTCCGTCATGCTGTGTTTCAACGAGCTGGGCAAGTCAGCCATGGAGCAGACGACCACGCCAAAATCAGTGCATTAATGACGGGCGCTATATCAATGATGTTACCGCAACAGGAATTTATTCTTCGTCGACACGCCTTTTTAGACGCGATGCAGCCTGACAGTATTGCCCTTATTCCAGCCGCGCAGTTGGTGACCCGTAGTAATGATACGGAATTTCCGTTTCGTCAGGACAGCGATTTTTACTATCTTACCGGCTTCCCTGAGCCTGATGCCTGGCTGATCCTGAGTAATCATCAGCGTTATCATTCTCGCCATTCGGCACTGCTGTGTCTGGATAAAAATCCGTTGGCTGAGATTTGGCACGGCAGGCGAATAGGGCCGGAGCAGGCAAAAATCGACTATGGGATGGACGCCACCTTTGCACGAGATGAGCTCAACGATGTGCTGGAAGATTATCTGGATGGTCATCAGCATGTGTATTTCGCGCAAGGACACAATGCATTAGCCGACAGTGAGGTGCAGGACGCCATGGAATCTCTGCGCAGCGCGCCAAAACAGACCAAGGCGGCGCCGACAACCATGATCGATTTACGTCCGTTAGTCCATGAAATGCGGCTGTTTAAGTCTGCTGCTGAACTGGCTGTTATGCAAAAGGCAGCAGATATTAGTTGTGCAGCGCACGTAAGAGCAATGAAATTTGCGTCGCCAGGCTGTTATGAATATCAGCTGGAAGCCGAACTGCATCATGAGTTTGCTATGCACGGCGCACGATACCCAGCCTATGGCACCATTGTGGGCAGTGGTGACAATGCCTGTATTTTGCACTACACCGAGAATAGTCAGGTCTGTCAGGACGGCGATTTGATTCTGATTGACTCAGGCGCTGAATATATTGGTTATGCGGCAGATATCACTCGCACGTTTCCGGTCAATGGCCGCTTCAGCGATACGCAGGCTACGCTTTATCAGCTGGTATTGGATGCGCAGACCGTTGCTCTGTCGCATCTGAAGCCAGGCAACACCATTCAACAAGCCATGGATGCCTGTGTCGACGTCATTACCAACGGTCTTATCGAACTTGGATTATTGTCAGGCAGCCTGCAGGAGAACCTCGAGCAAAAAAGCTGGCGAGCCTTTTTTATGCACGGTCTTGGCCATTGGCTTGGGCTCGATGTGCATGACGTGGGTCATTATAAAGTCAATGGCGAAGACAGACCTTTACAGCCCGGTATGGTTCTGACTGTTGAGCCAGGTCTATACGTTGCTCCGGATGCAGACGTTGAAGAAAAATGGCGGGGCATTGGTATTCGCATTGAAGATAACATTGTGATCACCGAAACAGGACACACTAATATGACCGCAGCGGCGCCCAAACACATCGCTGATATTGAAGCTTTGATGAGTTCAGGTAAAACGGCTTGAGAGACATGCTGGATATCGTCATCGTCGGAGCCGGGCCAGTAGGAGCCAGTCTGGCCCTTGGTCTGCTGCAACATACTGATTTAACGGTCGCGCTGGTTGAAGCCCACTCTCCACCAGATAACAAACCTCCACCGAGTTTCGATAACCGTGCGGTCGCACTCAACGCCGCATCTCTACAGTTACTCCAGTCTCTCGGATTGGCACTAGCGGGCGCGTCAATTAAACATATTCAGGTGACCGATGCTGGTCACATGGGTGAGGTTCAACTTCACAGTGATGAATACCAATTGCGGGCGTTAGGCAAGGTCGTTGAACTGACTGAACTTGGACATGTGCTGCATGGTGCATTGCGTGAGGCTGATACACATTGCGAGCGATTTACACGGGTTCATCCTGCATCAGTAAAACACTGCAGGGTAGAACAACAGAGTGTCGAAGTGGTGCTGGGTAATGATGAAATTCTGCATACCAAGCTAGTTGTGCATGCGCAGGGTAGCGCGCATATTGATGATGTTTTTGGTGTGCCTGCTGAGGTCACTGATTACCAGCAAACCGCGATTATCGCCAATGTCGACATGAGTCAGCCGCATGCTGGTTGGGCGTATGAGCGATTCACCGAGAATGGGCCGCTGGCATTGTTACCTATGTGTGAGCAACATGGCACAAACCGTATGTCATTGGTGTGGACCGTATCCACACAGCAGGCAAATACGCTATTAAATGACAGCGACGCAGTATTCATGCAAAAGTTGCAGCGAGCGCTGGGTTTCAGACAGGGCATCGTCAGACACGTCGGTAAACGCGACGCGTACCCGCTATCGCTGAAACAGTTGCAAAGCGTGATAGCTCATCGTCAGATCGCGATGGGTAACGCTGCGCAAACCCTACATCCTATTGCCGGACAGGGATTGAATCTGGGGTTACGTGATGTCGCCGCATTGATCTCCGTGCTTAGCAATCAGCACGACTGTGGTGCGCATCGGGTACTTGCGCATTATAGAGACGCAAGGATGACAGACCGGCAGCGTGTCATCGGTTTGACCGATGGTCTGGTCAGAATGTTTTCAAACAACGCACTGCCACTTACGGTGGGGCGAAATCTTGGGTTGCTTGGGATGGAATTGCTGCCATTTTTGAAAAAGCGTTTTGCCTATCAGGCAATGGGACTGAATGGTGCGATGTTGTCAGGAGGCAAGCGTGCGTAGTGTTGATGTCGTCATTGTCGGCGGCGGCATGGTTGGCTTGCTATTAGCACGCGCTCTGCATGCTGCGCCGTTGAGCATTGCCATTATCGACGCAGATGATGGTAGCAGGCCTCTCACCGAGACGCCTGAGCGCAGAGTCAGCGCGGTCAGCGTTGCCAGTCAGCGTATGCTGCAGCGCCTGGATGTATGGTCGGAAATTACGAGTCAGCGGTTGGCTGAATATACCCATATGCACGTATGGGAACAGGACAGTTTTGCCAGTATTGATTTTGATGCAGCAGATGTCCATCAGCAGGCGCTGGGTCATATTATCGAGAATCAGGCGATACGACGCGCATTGTGGGAAAAGGTCAGCAAACAAAGCAATGCAGAAATCATTGCTGAAAGGCTGCAAAAAATTGCGGTCGGCAGTCGAGAAGCGTTCATTACCCTGGCCGATGGCAGCGCCTTGTCCGCGCGTTTATTGGTGGGGGCAGATGGGGCGAATTCGATTGTGCGACAGCAAACCGGTTTGCCTTTTACGTTCTGGGACTATGACCATCAGGCCATTGTGACGACCGTGCGTACCGAACGGCCCCACGCTCATACTGCCAGACAGGTGTTTACACCATATGGTCCGTTGGCATTTTTACCTTTATATGATGAACACCTTTGCTCAATTGTCTGGTCGCAGCAGACTGCTCAGGCACAAAGGCTGATGTCGCTGGATGAAAAAGCGTTCAGTCATGAACTATCGGTTGCGTTCGATATGCAGCTTGGTGTCTGTGAGGTCATTGATGAGCGTTTCAGCTACCCGCTTAGCATGCGCTATGCGAGACAATGGGTCAGCAATCGTGTTGCACTGATTGGTGATGCAGTACACACTATTCATCCGTTGGCCGGGCAGGGTGCGAATCTGGGATTGCTGGATGCTGCTGCGCTGGCACAGACATTACACGCTCTGGCTGAGCGTGACGAGGATATCGGCGATGCAGAGCTATTGCGGCCCTTTGAACGCTGGAGAAAAACCGAAGCGGTGAAACTGATTGCAGCAATGGAAGGGTTTAAGCGTTTGTTCTCCAATCACGATCCGGTGTTAAAGCTGGTACGCGGACTGGGCTTAAGTGGCGTGGATAAATTGCCCTTCGTTAAACAGTCTTTTATCCAGCAGGCCATGGGACTGAGCGGCGAGCTGCCAGTACTGGCTCGTGCCGGGGGCAGTGAAAGCCAGTTCCCGGAGTAAGGAACTGGCGTTTTTCATTAATTTTCTTGTTTGGCTTGTTCTACGATTTCGCGAACATCCGCCAACATGGCTTTAGCGTCGTATACGATGCCGTCCTTGATGGTGTATTTCACGCCGCCGACTCTGGTGGGCTGATTATTGTCGTTCAGTTTATAGTGGCCGGTTCCATACAGGACCTTGAAGTTTTGTAGCGGGTTTTCGTCCAGGATCACCAGATCCGCCAGTTTGCCGATTTCTACAGAGCCAATCTGGTCCTGCATACCGAGTGCTTCAGCGCCATTGATGGTGGCCGCCTGAATGACTTCCAAAGCATTGAAGCCTGCTTCACGCAGCAGTTCCAGTTCACGGATATAACCAAAGCCGTAAATTTTGTAGATATAACCTGAATCAGAGCCTGTGGTAACGCGACCGCCATGATTTTTGTAATCATTCAGGAACTGCATCCAGATACGGAAATTTTCCTTCCACTCGATTTCATCATCGGTTGTCCAGTCAAACCAGTAAGAGCCATGGGCATAACGACTTGGGGTAAAGAAGTCCCACAGCGTAGGCAGCGTGTAGTCTTCATGCCACTCCGCGTTGCGCTCACGCATCAGATCTCGGCTCGCTTCGTAGATGGTCATGGTGGGAGACAATGTAAAGTTTAAATCGATCAGTTCGTCACGCACGGCATTCCAGTGTTCACTGCCTGGCTTAGCGGCTTGTTTCCACAGTCTTCCTGCCTCGGCAAAACGATGGTGTTCATTGTTGTAGTTATAATGGGAGGGGTAATCCTGAATCACCTGGTCTTCAAACAGTGCTTCGGGTAAACCGTACCAGTGTTCCATTGTCGTCAGGCCCAGGCGCGCAGAGTCCAGCACGTTCATGCGCACCACGTTGAGCTGCGCGTGATGCATCATGGTGCCCAGTCCCTGCTTTTTCGCTTCATCCAGAGCGGCTTCCATCACTTTAGGACTGGCGCCGAAAAACTTAATGCCTTTGGCGCCGTCACGGGCGGTTTGTTTCACCCAATCGCGGGCCTGTTTGGCGGTATAAATAGGTGAGTCAGCGCCCATACCAAAGCCCAGGTAAGGCACAATGCGTGGAGCGACAATGGTGTTTTTCTGGCTGCGCTCGACGTGAACCATTACCCAGTCCAGTCCATTGAAGCTACCGGGTTCGCGCACAGTAGTAATGCCGTGCGCCATCCACAATTTAAATACATACTCGGCGGGGATATCGTCAGCAGAGCCGCCAATGTGACCATGCATGTCGATAAAACCGGGCAGGGCATAGTGACCTTGTAAATCCATTTCAACATCGCCGGGATTCGCTTGAGGTCTACCTTCAGGTTTTATGGGCACGCCCGGATAGCCGACGCTGACGATGTTGGTAATGCGATTGTTCTCAATCACGATATCCAGGGGCCCACGCATTGGCGCACCAGCACCATCTATCAGATTAATGCCGCGCAGGATCAAGCGCTTATGGGGACCATTTCCTTCATCTGCATCGCGCTGCGGCGCAGGCGCACCGGCTTTAGATAGCGCTGAGGCGCTGAATATCAAACACAGGGTAAGCAATAGAGGTAAGCGAATTTTCATTGTTATGTCATATGCCTGGCAAGTTGAGTTGCTGTAGTATGACAGGTAATTTGAGCCAGACAAATCCGAGGCCTTTGTCACAATGAATTGCGTAAATAGCCGCGCTACAATTCGCCATCGCATCACCAAATGGCTAAAAACGCTGGGGTATAGCCTGCTGTTAATGCTGCCTTTACATGGTTACTCCTATGACGGCGTGTCATTTCCTGCTGAGGTGTCACGCATTGCCATCGGCTCCTGTGCAAAGCAGCATTTACCTCAACCTATCTGGACCACGATTGCCGATAAAGAACCCGACCTGTTCTTGTTTATCGGTGACAATGTGTATGCCGATGTCGACCGGCATGGTACCTGGCTGGATGGTCCGGTCCTTGACCCTCAACGCTTCAGCAACGCTTACGGTGCATTAGCCAACGTTCCCGAATTTGCTGCGTTCCGTCAAAAGACACCATTTATAGGCAGTTGGGATGATCATGATTATGGGCTTAATGACGGTGGCGCAGACTACCCGCTTAAATCTGTTAGCCAGCAGGCGTTCCTGGATTTTTTTGGCTTTGCGGATGATGACCCTGTGCGAACACAACAAGGTATTTATCACGCCAGGATAATGGGCGAGCCAGGTCGCCGTGTGCAGGTCATTGTGCTGGACACGCGCTTTCATCGCACGGCGCTGACGCGTAATCCTGCCGGTCGTCCTGACAACAAAGGACCTTATCTGCCTAATAAGGATGACACTGGGACCATGCTCGGCGAGGCGCAGTGGCAGTGGCTGACCGAGCAGCTCAAGCAACCGGCTGAGATTCGGTTCATTATCAGCAGCGTGCAGGTAGTAGCCTATCAGCATGCCTGGGAAACCTGGGGTAATATGCCGCACGAACGCCAGCGTCTGTATGATCTGATTGCCTCAACTGGCGCTCAGGGCGTGATGTTTATCAGTGGCGACCGCCATCTAATGGAAGTCTCAAAAGATACTGGCTTAGCTGGGTTTACCGTGCCGTATCCCATGTGGGATTTTACCAGCAGCGGCATGACTGATGACATCAAAGAGGTAAATGAGGAGAACCGCTACAGAGTAGGGCCTGTTTACCGAGGGAGTCATTTTGCCGTTATTGATATCGATTGGGGCGAATCGCCCGCCGATACCCATATTCGTTTTACGGGTCACGATGCGAGTGGCAAACAAATCATCAATACCACTGTCGCGCTTGAAACCTTAGCGCCGTAACCGCGCTGTAATGAATTGACCCAGCGCCTCACTCACCTGAGGATGCTGGGTATCCTGATTAAACAGACAAATTTTAATCGTACCCAGCGCAGGAAGAGCGGCATGGCGTATCACTTCCAGTTCTTTGGGCACACTGGAGCGCGCCAATGCAGTGATGCCAAGCCCCTGACGTATGGCGGCAATCAGTCCATATAAATCGGCATTGGTGTAGCTTATCCGCCACGCGGTAGTTTGTTGCTTTAATTTTTCAATGACCCGACTGCGATACACGCAGCCGTCCGGTGCCAATACCAGTGACAAGGACTCAGTTGGGACGAGCTGAGTGCGCTCGCCCACCCATACCAGCTGGTCTTCAAGGATCACTTCCCCTTGTGTTTGTTCATCAGGGTTGACCAAGGCCAGAATAAGGTCGAACTGTCCGGACTGACGCTCAGTCAGTAACTGTCTGCTCAGCGCAGACGTCACTTCCAGTGTGACATCGGGGTAGGACTGGCTAAATTCGCCGATGATGCCGGGCAACAATGTTGACGCAAACTCACTTGGGATCCCCAGTCTTAACCGACCGCGTAGCGATGACGGTGTGAAGTGGCTGAAAATCTCATCATTGATAGTCAGCATCTGTCTGGCGTACTGATACAGCAGGCGACCATCACGATTGGGCTCATGACGCTGTCCCACCTTGTCGAACAGCTTTTTGCCAACCTGCTGTTCCAATTTTCTGATCTGCAGGCTTATTGCCGGTTGCGAACGACCAAGAATATCGCCCGCTTTAGCATAGCCACCCACGTCTACAATGGTGACGAACGAGCGCAAGGCATCGAGAGACAGTTGCTGCATATTAGAAGTTAAAGTTGATAAGGAAAATCAATTCTAAACATTCTATACATTTAAAAAGCTAATGTAATTATTTGTATTTCCAATTTGTTGTTATGCACCGGCGTTTCTATACTTCGTGCCAATTCACTCAACGGAATCATTGCTATGAGCAATCATACTGCCCTCCACGCTAAGCACCTCGAAGCCGGTGCCAAGATGGTCGACTTCTTTGGCTGGGATATGCCTATTAACTACGGTTCGCAAATTGAAGAACATCACGCCGTGCGTCAGGACGCGGGAATGTTTGATGTGTCACACATGACCATCGTTGATATTACCGGTGCCCAGGCAAAAGACTATCTGCGCTATTTGCTGGCTAACGACGTTGCCAAGCTGAAAGAAAAAGGTAAAGCGCTCTATAGCGGCATGCTCAATGAGCAGGGCGGGGTCGTTGACGACCTGATTGTGTATTTCTTTGACGAAACCAACTACCGCCTGGTGGTCAATTCAGCCACCCGTGAAAAAGATATCAACTGGCTGAATACCCAGGCAGAGGGCTTCGAAGTGACTATCACTGAGCGTCCGGAATTCGCCATGATTGCGGTGCAAGGACCGAATGCCAAAGAAAAAGCAGCCAGTGTATTCTCTGATGCCCAGAAAGAAGCGGTACAGGACATGAAGCCTTTCTTTGGTGTACAGGCCGAAGATCTGTTTATAGCCACCACAGGTTATACCGGTGAAGCGGGCTACGAAATTATGGTCCCTGTTGCTCGTGCTGGTGAATTCTGGGACGCACTGCTCACCGCTGGTGTCAAACCATGTGGACTGGGGGCACGTGATACGCTGCGCCTTGAGGCAGGAATGAATCTGTATGGACAAGATATGGATGAGACTGTATCGCCACTGGCCGCCAACATGGGCTGGACCGTCACATGGGAGCCTGCAGAGCGCAATTTTGTTGGACGTCAGGCACTGGAGCAGCAAAAACAGCAAGGTACAGACAAGCTGGTCGGTCTGGTCATGACCGATAAGGGTGTACTGCGTGCTGGCCTGAAAGTGCGCTGTGAAGCGGGCGAAGGCATGGTCACCTCAGGCACCTTCTCGCCGACTCTGGGTCATAGCATTGCGATGGCTCGTGTGCCTGCCAGTGTGGGTGACACGGTGGAAGTGGAAATGCGCAAAAAGTGGGTTACAGTAAAAGTGGTTAAGCCCAGTTTCGTTCGCAATGGCAAAAGTGTTTTATAAACAAGTTTTGAAGGAAAAATTATGAGCAACATCCCATCTGAATTACGTTATGCGTCTACCCACGAATGGGTGCGCAATGAAGGTGACGGCACCTACACTGTAGGTATCTCTGAGCACGCACAAGAACTGCTAGGTGACATGGTGTTTGTAGAATTGCCAGAGGTGGGCTCAAGTGTGAGCGCTGGAGAAGACTGTGCGGTGGCTGAATCGGTTAAAGCAGCGTCTGACGTGTATGCTCCTATCGGTGGTGAAGTTGTGGCCGTCAATGAAGATTTGGAAGACTCACCAGAGCTGGTTAACAGCGACCCGTACGGTGATGGCTGGATGTTCCGAATCAAGGCAGAGGATGCGTCAGAAGTTGACAATCTGTTGGATGCTGAAGGATACGAAAACAGCATCGACGAAGAATAATCTTTACACAGGCTTCGCTTGGGCACCGCAAGGTGCCCGTTTTTATTATTGCCCTGTGTTCGTTTAATTAAAGGCTTATCCAAACTTATGCAAACCAGTAACGTTTCTACCGAAGGCACTAGCGCGGTATCTCTTGAGCAGCTAGAGCAAAAGCAGGATTTTATCCGTCGTCACATTGGCCCTGGCGCTGCAGAAATTGCCGAGATGCTTGATGCCGTTGGTGCATCGTCACTAGACGATTTGATGCAGCAAACTGTACCCGGCGGTATCCGTCTACCCACACCGCTGAATATTGGTGATAGCAAGACCGAAGTAGAAGCACTGGAAGAGCTTAAAGCGGTAGCCGGAAAGAACAAAATTTTCCGCTCGTTCATTGGTCTGGGTTATCACGATACCCATTTGCCTAATGTTATCTTGCGCAACGTTCTGGAAAACCCGGGCTGGTACACGGCCTATACGCCGTATCAGCCAGAAATTGCCCAGGGTCGTCTGCAGGCAATCCTGAACTTCCAGCAAATGACCATTGATTTGACCGGCCTTGAGCTTGCATCCGCGAGCCTGCTGGATGAAGCGACGGCTGCTGCAGAAGCCATGGCGCTGGCCAAGCGGGTATCAAAAAATAAGAAATCTGATACGTTTTTTGTTGCCGATGATGTGCATCCGCAAACCCTTGATGTGGTTCGCACCCGTGCTGAAATGTTTGGTTTTGACGTGGTGGTTGGTAGTGCTGACGATGCCGCAAAGAATGATGTCTTTGGCGCATTACTGCAGTACCCGGGAACCACGGGCGAAGTAAAAGATTTGACCGACATCATTGCTGCAGTGCAGGAAAATAAGGGAATCGTTGCGGTAGCTGCAGACATTATGAGTCTGGTGCTATTGAAGTCGCCAGGTGAGCTTGGCGCTGACGTGGTGTTTGGCAGTGCGCAGCGTTTCGGCGTGCCAATGGGTTACGGCGGCCCGCACGCGGCGTTTTTTGCCACCCGTGATAAGTTTAAGCGCTCGTTGCCGGGCCGTATCATAGGTGTATCCAAAGACACCCGTGGCCGTCCGGCGCTGCGTATGGCGTTGCAAACCCGTGAGCAGCATATTCGCCGCGAGAAAGCGAACTCAAATATCTGTACCGCTCAGGTGCTTCTTGCCAATATCGCCTCTTTCTACGCGGTGTATCACGGCCCTGAGGGATTGAAAACCATTGCATCGCGGATCCATCGCCTGACAGATATTCTGGCCCGTGGTCTGCAGACTAAAGAAGTAGCGCTTAAACATGCGACCTGGTTTGACACGCTGACCGTGCAGGTCGATGACAAGCAAACCGTTATGAAACGCGCACAAGACCGCGGTATCAATTTGCGTAGCGACCTTGAAGGGGCAGTAGGTGTTTCTCTGGACGAAACTACCACGCGCAAAGATGTTGAAGCGCTCTTTGATGTACTACTTGGCGATGGTCACGGTCTGAGCGTCGAAAATCTGGACGCTGAAGTGACGACCCAGGGCTCAACGTCTATGCCGCAGTCACTGCTTCGCACCAATGACATTCTGACACACGAGGTCTTTAACAGTTACCACTCAGAAACTGAGATGCTGCGGTACATCAAGTCGCTGGAAGATAAAGATCTGGCATTGAACCACTCTATGATTTCACTGGGTTCATGCACCATGAAGCTGAATGCCACTGCTGAAATGATCCCGGTAACCTGGCCTGAATTCGGTAAACTGCACCCGTTCGCGCCGGTGGATCAGGCCCAGGGTTACAAGCACATGATTGACGAGCTGTCTGACTGGCTGCTCGACATTACCGGATATGATGCACTTTCTATGCAGCCTAACTCGGGCGCGCAGGGTGAGTATGCCGGTTTGATCGCGATTCGCCGTTATCATGAAAGCCGTGGTGAAGGGCATCGCGATGTCTGTCTTATTCCAAGCTCAGCGCACGGCACCAATCCGGCCTCTGCGCAGATGGTCAATTACAAGGTAGTAGTAGTTGCCTGCGATAAGAACGGTAACGTCGACCTTAATGACTTGCGTAGCAAAGCAGAAGAAATGTCGGATCAACTCGCGGCTATCATGGTGACCTACCCGTCCACTCACGGTGTGTACGAGGAAACGATTCGTGAAATCTGTGACATCGTGCATCAGCATGGCGGCCAGGTTTATATGGACGGTGCCAATATGAATGCGCAGGTGGGGATCACCTCGCCAGGGCTGATAGGCTCCGATGTTTCACACCTGAACCTGCACAAAACTTTCTGTATTCCACACGGTGGCGGCGGCCCTGGCATGGGCCCTATCGGGGTGAAAAGTCACCTTGCTCCCTTCCTGCCCAACCACCAGGTGATTGAGCTGGATAATACCGACAAAGGCAATGGTGCTGTATCTGCCGCTCCCTGGGGCAGTGCCTCAATTCTGCCAATCAGCTACATGTATATTAAGATGATGGGTAGCGAAGGGCTGAAGAAAGCTACTGAAGTAGCGATGTTGAATGCGAACTACGTGGCAACCAAGCTTGATGGCCACTATCCGGTACTTTATAAGGGCCGCAATAATCGCATCGCTCACGAGTGTATTCTCGACCTGCGTCCGCTTAAAGAAGCCAGTGGCGTAACCGAGATGGATGTAGCGAAGCGCCTCAACGACTATGGCTTCCATGCGCCAACCATGAGTTTCCCTGTGGCCGGTACGCTGATGATTGAGCCGACGGAATCAGAATCAAAGGCAGAGCTGGACCGTTTCATCGAAGCAATGATCGGTATTCGCGAGGAAATCGCCAAAGTTGAAAGCGGTGAGTGGGATGCCACTGACAATCCTCTGCACAATGCTCCTCATACTCTGGCAGATATCTGTGACAGCGACTGGAACCGCAGTTACGACCGTCATCTGGCAGCCTATCCGGTGCCATCTGTCGCGAAGAACAAGTTCTGGCCTAGTGTTAACCGTATCGACGACGTATACGGAGACCGCAATCTGATTTGCTCATGTCCGTCGATTGAGAGCTATCAAGACGAGTAACTCCATCTCTCGATATGAGTTGTTCAAAATCTAAGGCCCACAGCATAGTGGGCTTTTTTATTTGGTATTGACAGAAATGGGGTAAAACCCCCCCGTTATCTTGCATTACCGTTTATTGTGACTTCTTTGATAACCCCCTCATTGATTTCATTTAAAAGCATCTGATAATCCATATTTTCGGCCGCTAAAACCTGAGTTAGAAAATTTATAAAGACAACTATGGAGATAAATTTATTTTTCATTTCAAGATCCCTCTTCGGATTTTTTAACAAGTTATTGTAAATACCCGATGCTGAATAAAATAGAGAATATAATCATGGTAGCAAACCGATACATGGCAAATCTAACAGCAAGAAGTTACAGATATTGAGTAAGCGCGGAAGTGCACATATCGTGATTCCACTTGGAAGATGGTTAAAGACAATTTCCATACATTCGATTTTGTGCAAAATCAAGAACACGAATGATCAAAATGTACTTGAAGCGACCGGTCAACATTTATTGTTGAGTGCACAAGACAGACATTCAAAAACCAGAAGAAAGCTTGGGGAATATCTGATTGGTAATACCGTCACCAGCTATTCAGACCGCCATTGCTTTGATCGTCTATCCCTGAGTACCTGTTGATGTGCTTCTCTACATTCCTCGCTTGGTGATACACCCTCACGCTTATGTGTTGCGTAGTACAGCGTCACCTGTTCGGCGTCATCACCTGACCATTTGCACGCCTCTACCAGGCTCAATACAAATTCACGATTAAGGTGCGGGTAACGCTCAGCCATAGAATCAGCCAGTGCAAACCCGAACCGCTCATCGGCTTCGGCCTTGCTCAGAATTTTGATGCTACTGGCGTTGTATTCATTGGTCATATGATTATCTTGCTCGCTCTGTTGTTGGTTGACTTTGTTAAGACCGGGAATGCGTACAAAACGGTCTGGTACGCTGCATTCCTTGCTCACCAATTCGCTAGTTGATAGGAATCAACACCTCATTGTGCCGAAAAAACGGAATAGTGAGTGGCCCGTTGTATCCCGCTTTGACTGGCGCGCCGACTGCCTCATATCCGTGCGCCTTCATCCAGGCCTCTAACTTCTCAGTATGCTCTTTAACGTTACTGTCACCTAGTGTGCCGGAGAATGTGATGGCTGCTACTTTGTAATTGGTTATCTCACTGACCTTAACTGAAGGATCGTTCGGCTTTGGCGTGGTTTCCAGTGTGAAGTCAGCAGGCATGACAAAGGACATGGAAGGGCTTTCACTTTGCTCGTTCATGAAAACAGGCGCTGTCATCGCGATTCCAATACCCTCCTGAGCTTGATTGTCCATGAACACCGGGGCGGTCATGGCAATTTCATTGCTGCCTTGGTTATTGCCACTGATGTACTTGAACAGCTTGCGAAACGCGTTATTTTCGCCATCTTTGTCCATCGGGGCAGTGACCAATATCATTGAATCATAGTTTCGGATTTCAATATTGTTGTCTTTATCTGCCTTTAGCAGGGTGTAGGGCGCTGATTCCACGCCGTTGTCACCAAATATCGAGCATCCGCTTATCATTGCAGAAAGTAGTAGCAGGAGTCCGTATTTCATAGCAGCCTAAAAAAAGTAGAAAGTCTGCGGTAGTTACGAACGCTGTCGAAATCCGTATCACTCTTTAATACAAGCAATTTCGCTTCGCTCGTGCCAAGATTTGAACTGTATCAAATCGGCAAACGGACACGTCTTATGCTGAATAGTTTTCTGCGTCATCGTTTAGTGATTGTTGTGATTATCTGTTTTATAACGGAAGGCTGCGCGTCCATATTAGGTATCCGACACAATGCTGTTGAATCTCTCAGCATTTCATACCCGCTACATGACAACATTGACTTTCCGATCGCCATCGACATTGTTTTTGTTTACTCGGAAGACGCCGAGGCTGCGCTGTCATCATCAAATTCAGCTCAGTATTTCAAACAGAGAAGTTTCTTGCTCTTTCGTCATGGGACGAATATTGTCGTGGTGAGCTAGGAAATGGTACCCGATTCTGCAATTGAAGACGTGCAGTTACCCGAAAAACACATGCAGGCGATTGCCGCTTTTGCGTTTGCCAATCCCCCCGCTAATCCAAATGCAAAGGTTGATATCACCGATTTTTCCCACCCAACATTGACTATTGATGGAAATAATCTTCGCGTGACAAGCAAAAACTAACGCGTTTTTCCCTTCAATTCTCGAAAATCTGTGATTTCCAGGTTGGTGAACAGTCACGTGTGCGTTTCATTTCATATCTTCTAAAGCCGCATTTTCTGATGGCAGAGGCCTTATTCAATATTCAAAGAATATTTTTGCTGAGTGCCAGTGACCGGTTTGCAAATTTACTGACGTCTGAATCAAAACATTATCATTGTCGGTTTTAAGTATAAGACCGGAAAACGTTTTAAAGAACACTGCCAGTCCGGAATACGTACTCAACAGACATCCGTCATACCGTACTCCGACAGAGGCTCCACTTGTATACTTGGTGTTACAAAAATATCTGCTATCACTCATTTCACAGGTGGTTAACTAACGTATGCTAGTGCCCCAATGAGATCGTTTTTGCCAACGCAATGACGTGTTTCTTCGAATAATCCCAGCCACCTAAACACGTAATCACAACACTGCGCTTGATCCTGAATGCGGTTAAGATGACTATAACAATTAATTTACATTGTGCAGTAGGGTGTTGAAATGCTTCGTTTTTTGCGGGTTTTTATCGGCGTTAGCCTGTGTAGTTTGGCGTTGCCTCTTTACGCCGATGAAAACACATCAGCGAAGACGTTTCGTCTGGCCTCCTGGGGGCCACCACAGCACTTCTCCTCGCAATCTCGTAGAGCCTGGGTAAAAGCGGTCAATGAACGCTCCGGCGGCAGAATTGAAATTATCGAATACCCCAGCGGTCAGCTCTACGGCCCCAAAAATATGCACCGGGCTATTGCGCGTGGTCTGGTCGACATAGGGGTTATTCTGCAGCCCCGTTTGATGGCCACGGTTCCCTTGCTTCAGGGCGTCTATTTGCCCTTTGCCTTTGATACGCTAGAACAGGCTGCAGCTGCCTACAGTGGCGAGTCGTTGGAGGTGATCACGCAAGCGATGCAGGAGAAAAATCTGCAGTTGGTGTACCCCACGTTCGCCGGTAGCGTCAATATATTCAGCAGTCAAGGCACAATAAATACGGTAGAGGATATGCAAAACCTCAGAGTGTTAGCCACCAGCCCGATGTTTACGGAGATATTGCATAAACTGCACGCTGCACCCGATACATCAATTCCGCAAAGTGAACAATATATGGCGCTCAAGCGCGGTGTGGCAGACGCCCTGCTTAATGGCATTGTTACCGGCTATTTTCAGCGTAACCATGAGGTTGCCCCCTATGTCACCATGGCAAATATGAGTTTTCCTTCTATTTTGCTGACGGTAAATCTCGATGTGTGGAATGCGCTGCCGGAGGATATCCAGGCAATCATGATTGAGGAAGGTGAAAAGCAAAAAGCCTATACCTTATCCGCTGCGAATAAAATGGAAGCCCATTTTAAACAGGTGATTGCTGAAAACGGCGGTAAAATCGAGACCATGCCTGAACAAACCCGTCGAGAAATCCAACAGTTGAGCCAGCAGGTGTGGCGAGACTGGGCAAGTCGCAATGGCCCTAAAGCAGAACGACTGCTGGAACTTAACCTCGCCCTTCAAAATGACAAGTCTGCAGAGTAATCAGGTATGCAAACTCATCGATTTGCCTTTCAGTATGCCATTGATGCCATTTGTCGAGCGGGGGCTGTGATTGCCGCCATCTGCTTGCTGGTCCTCGCATTGACCATCAGTTATGAAGTGATAATTCGTTACACGACCGGCCATTCGACCAGCTGGATTAAGGAACTTTCCGTATATCTGATGATGACAGTAGGCTTCCTCGCCGCGGCGTATGCGCTGCAACTGAAGAGTCACTTTGCCATTACGTTTTTTGTAGACCGGCTGGATGCGGATAAGCGCCGTCGGTTGCAGATTACCACTCATCTGGTCGGCTTTTTTTATTCGATGGTATTCGTGGTCAAAGGTGTCGATATGGTGATTTTTGTGCATCAGATGGGTGATACCAGTACCGGACTGCTGCAAACTCCATTGTGGCTGCCGGCCAGTTTGGTACCGATTAGCGGTACCATGCTGTGCCTGCAGTTTCTGAGTCAGACGATCGATACCGTGACTCAGGAGAACGTGTAATGGATGGATTGATGATCTTTTTGGGCATGCTGGTGTTTATGCTGGTATTGCTCAGCGGCCTGCCGGTGGCGTTTGGCCTGGGCTTTCTGGCCATCTTACTGCTCAGTACTTATGTCGGACCGGACAAAGCAACCGACATCGCGGTAGAAAAAGCTTACTCATCGATTGATTCCGATCTGCTTGTCGCCGTACCGCTGTTTATTCTGGCCGCGCAGCTCATTTCAGCGACCGGCATGGGTAAGCGCCTGTTCAACGCGGCGGAAGTGTTTTTGTGGCGGCTTCGAGGCGGGCTTGGCGTAGCAACCATTGGAAGTAGTGGCATTTTTTCAGCGATGACCGGCTCCAGCTTTATATCAGCTTCCACCATGGGGCTGGTTGCCATACCAGAGCTGCGTAGAGCCGGATATGGCGAAGCTAAAATCGCCTCAGCTATCACAGCAGGCGGAACGCTGGGCAGCATGATCCCGCCCAGTATTGTGATGATTGTTTATGGCTACCTGACGGATGAATCGATCAGTAAGTTGTTTATGGCAGGTATTATTCCCGGGCTGTTACTGATCACCCTGTATTCAGCGTTTATGATGTATACCGGTCGTGCTGAACGCATTGATAAAAGCGAAAAGCCCAAACAGCGCAAACGCGTTGCCGTCAAAGAAGCGTTCTGGGGACTGATGGCACCGGTGATCATTCTTGGCGGTATTTATCTTGGCATTTTCACGGCACCTGAAGCGGCCGCAGTTGCCGTAGTGTATTGCTTGCTAATCGGTTTTCTGGTTTATCGAAGCCTTACCCTCAAGTCGCTATGGGAGCAACTGATGGCGGCTACGGTGACATCGGCGATGGTCACCATGATCATCATTGGCGGCGCGATCCTCGGTCATGGCGTGATTTATGGGCGTATGCCACAGGAGGTACTTAACGCAATAGTTGCTGTCGACATGCCACCGATTGTACTGCTGCTGATTATTAATCTGGCGTTGTTTGTGCTGGGTATGTTTCTGGAAGTGCTGGCCCTGATCTATCTTGTCGTGCCATTACTGGTACCAGTTATTGCCTATATGGAATGGGATAACATATGGATTGCGGTAATGCTTCTGATTAATGTCAATCTGGCGCTTATCACACCGCCAATGGGCGGAGTGCTGTATGTGGTATCCCATATAGGTAATATGCCGCTGGGCAACGTGATGAAGGGCGCCATGATGCCAATCGTTGCGCTGTTGCTGGTACTTGTGCTGGTGTTGGTATTTCCACAACTGGCGCTGTGGTTACCCAGCCTCACCTGAATATGACGAGTGCCTGTGAGAGGAGCGTTTTACAATTTACTTTTGAGGCAATTTATCCTACTCTCGCTACGCACTTAATTTTTTTGTTAACTGATGAATTTCAAACGCCTTTTAATTGTTATTACTGCACTGGTCGCCCTGGTTGGGCAGGCTACGGCAGGTGGTGCATTGGCGTGTGAAATGGCGTCAGAAGCGGCTCATCAGTCACAACAGATGGATCATTCAATGATGATGCATCATGGTGATATGCAACACGATGACGCTGACAGTGATCACTCGATGTCTCATCAGTCATGTTGCGGTGATGATTGTGACTGCCCATCAGGCGCCTGCGTGTCCATGACGACGTTGGTCTCGGATACACTATCTACACAACTGCTTATCCCGCATAGTATTATGCCCGGCACCCTTTCGGGTGTGCCAACTTCTACAAAAGTAACACGCTTTCGCCCACCCATTTTTGCCTGACACAGGATCAGTGCGTCTGCTGTCTGGCAAAAGACACAGCATGATGCGCAATAGGCAATATCAATTAATCATCTGGTGCAGTAATACGTGCCGTGCGAGTCCAGAGTAATCTGGAGAATTAATATGAAAAAACTAACCCTAACACTGACTACATTATTGCTGTGTTTAGCTCACTCATTGGCATACGCCGATGCAGGATTATCATTACAGCAAGCCATTAACGCTGCGCAGCAAAACGATCCCTGGTTGCATGGAAATCGTCTTAAGCAACAAGCGGTAGAAAGCAGAAGTGAGGCGTCATCGGTGATGCCCGATCCGCGGCTATCCGTAGGCTTAATGAATTTGCCCGTTGACGGCTGGGATGTAAATCAGGAACCCATGACACAGTTGTCAGTTGGCCTGTCGCAGATGTTCCCGCGTGGAGACAGTCTGGCAATTAAATCCAGTCAGTTAAAAATTAAGTCAACGCAGTTCCCGCTACTACGTCAGGACCGCCTTGCCAAAATAGAAACAGTGGTATCAGAACTGTGGCTCGACGCCTATCTGGCGCAGGCGACTATAGGTTTGATTGAAAAAGACTGGCAGCTATTCGAGCAGATGGCCGAAGTCGCCAAGGCAAGCTATGCAAATGCGGTAGGTAAAACAAGACAACAGGACGTGATACGCGCACAGCTTGAAATAGTGCAGTTGGAGGACCGATTAGCCGCGGAGCAGCAGAAGTTTGAGAGTGCCACTGCTCGCTTGAGTGAGTGGTTACACCGTTATGATGCTTCTCAGCAAACTGTTATTGACTTCAATGAGCCGTCGACAGGATTTACCGTCAGTGCTGAATTGCCAGAGCTCGCATTAACCTATCCGCAGTTAGTAAGCCAGTCAGCCATTTCTACAAATGCGCTGGCTGAAAAGCTTAGCCAGCATCCGGCAGTGCTGGCAGTGGATATTGAGTATCAGGCCGCGAAAAAGTCTATCGAACTGGCAGAGCAGCAATATGAACCGCAATGGGGGGTAAGCGCCAGCTATGGACTACGCGGCGATACGCCTTCCGGACAAAGCCGTGCTGACTTTTTCTCGCTCGGCGTGAGTGTTGATTTACCGCTGTTTACCGATCGCAGGCAGGATAACGAACTGAGCGCATCCATTGCAGAATCTGAAGCAGTAAAGACAGATAAGTTGCTGCTCATTAAACGCATGCTCAGTGAAGTGGAGAAAGAATCGCGTCAGCTTATGCGTCTGCAACAACGACAGGCTATTTACCAACAGCAGTTGCTTACCCAAATCCATGAGCAGGCCGAGGCGTCGCTTACCGCATACACCAATGACGATGGAGATTTTGCTGAAGTGGTCAGAGCCAGAATCGCAGAGCTTAATGCCCAGATTGCGGCATTACAAATTGATGTGCAGCTGCTCAAGACTGTTGTTCGACTCAATTATTTTTTCGCCGGCGCCGACACAACGGGAGTTAACTAATGTCATTGAATAAAACCCCTCTTATAACCCTCGTCATTGGCGCTGCGATTGGTGCGGTAGCCATGAGTTTGCTGACAGATACTCCGTCCGGTGCAAACAATGATACGTCGGCAAGCAATGAAAAGCAGCCGCTATACTGGGTTGCGCCCATGGATTCAAACTATCGGCGAGACAAGCCGGGTAAATCGCCGATGGGAATGGATTTAATCCCAGTTTATGAAGAGGACACAGCAGCTGATGATGCCGGTCCAGGTGCGGTCAATATCGCGCCTCATGTAGTTAACAATCTGGGTGTTCGCACCGCTCCGGTAGAAGTGAAAAGTCTGCAATCACACATCTCGACAGTAGGCTATGTGCAGTATGACGAAGATCAGTTGATCCATATTCATCCGCGCGTAGATGGCTGGATAGAAAAGCTCTATGTCAAAGCTGCCGGCGATCCGGTTGAGCAGGGCCAGCCGCTTTACACTCTATATTCACCGCAGCTGGTTAACGCACAAGAAGAATTGCTTATTGCTGTAAAGCGGAATAATACATCGCTGATTGCCGCGGCAAAGGATCGTCTGCAGGCGTTGCAGCTGTCCACGGGCTTTATCAACGACCTTATCGAAACCGGCAAAGTAAAGCAGACAGTGACATTCTATTCACCGCAGGATGGCGTGGTTGACGGGCTACAAATTCGCGAGGGTTTTTATGTAAAACCCGGCAATACGCTGTTTAGTATTGGTATCCTTGATCAGGTGTGGGTGGAAGCTGAAGTGTTTGAGCGAGATGCAGCTCTGGTCAAGCCCGGACTGCCAGTTTCAATGACACTGGACTATCTGCCCGGTGAACGTTGGCAGGGCGTTGTAGATTACGTTTACCCTACGCTCAATGATAAGACCCGAACATTACGTGTACGTCTGAAATTTGATAATCCCAATCATCTGTTAAAGCCTAATATGTTCGCACAAGTTGCCATTCATGCTGATCTGACTGACAGCAGCATACTGGTGCCTAAAGAAGCAGTGATCAGAACCGGAAAGCAGGACCGCGTGGTGTTGGCCCTGGGCGAGGGGCAGTTTAAATCCCTGCAAGTGACCATCGGGCGCGTTGCACAGGATTATATCGAAATCCTCGAAGGACTGGATGAAGGAGATGTCGTGGTCACCTCTGCACAGTTCCTGATCGATTCGGAGTCCAGCAAGACTTCCGACTTCAAGCGTATGTCGCCTGATGATGAACCTATCGCAGTATGGATGGAAGGTGAAGTGAACAGCGTCATGGCTGGACATCGTATGGTGAACATTACCCATGCGCCCGTTGAGGCATGGGGCTGGCCTGACATGACAATGGATTTTGACGTAGCACAAAGCGTTGACATTGACGCACTTCAGGCAGGCCAGACCTTGCACTTCGAAGTGACTAAAGACGGTAACGGCGGATATGCGATTACCGGCATTCATATTATGTCTGAGCCCGAAGTCGCCTCTGCCACTGTCGACGGCGTGATTAATGTTATCGATATCGACAGTCGCCTGTTCAATATCAGTCGTGGACCGATTGAAAAATGGGATCGCCCTGCCACTACAATGGACTTCGGGGTCAGCGAAGCGATTGATATGACCCGATTCTCGCCCGGAGATGAGGTGATATTTACGTTTGAAATCAGAGATGATTTTATTGTGACAGAGATATCACTTAAGTCTGCTATGCAGCAAGGCAGTAACGACGATGCACATCACTGATAAGGGGACGCTGAGATGATTGCTTCTGTGATTAAGTGGTCGGTAGGGAATCGTTTTTTTGTTCTGCTTTCCACCCTGATCGTAGCGTTTGCCGGACTGTATTCGTTAAAAAATACGCCGGTAGATGCGATCCCTGACCTGTCTGATGTGCAGGTGATCATTAAAACCAGTTATCCGGGGCAGGCACCGCAGGTGGTACAGGATCAGGTCACGTTTCCGCTAACAACGGCGATGTTATCCGTGCCCGGCGCGAAAACGGTGCGTGGATTTTCATTTTTCGGTGACTCGTACGTGTACATCATCTTTGACGATGATACCGATATTTACTGGGCCAGAAGCCGGGTGCTGGAATATCTTAGTCAGGTCGCTTCAAGCCTTCCTGATTCAGCAAAACCACAGCTAGGACCGGATGCAACGGGTGTGGGCTGGGTATACATTTATGCGCTAACCGACAAAACCGGGCAACACGACCTGAGCCAGTTGCGCAGTTTGCAGGACTGGTTCCTGAAATATGAATTACAGACGGTGCCAGGCGTGTCCGAGGTTGCCTCGGTGGGCGGCATGGTCAAACAATATCAGGTGCAGGTCGACCCGGATAAGCTCAGAGCCTACGACATACCGCTCAGTCTTATCCAGGTTGCTTTACAGAAAGGCAATAAAGAAACCGGCGCATCGGTGATTGAAATGGCCGAGGCGGAATATATGGTAACCGCCACGGGGTATATTCAGTCGGTCGGTGATATCGAACAGATCCCACTGGGTATCAATGCCCAGGGCACGCCACTTCGCATCGGCGATGTGGCGACAGTCACTATTGGTCCACAAATGCGTCGTGGCATCGCTGAATTAAACGGCGAAGGGGAAGTGGTTGGCGGCGTGGTCGTCATGCGTTTTGGAGAAAACGCCCAGCAGACCATCGATGGAGTGAAGGAAAAGCTGGCATCGCTGCAATCATCGTTACCTGATGGGGTCGAGGTGGTGACGGTATATGACAGGTCCGGACTTATCGAGCGTGCTGTAGATAATCTATGGAGTAAGTTGCTTGAAGAGCTCGCCATCGTCGCGTTGGTGTGTGTGGCTTTTCTATTTCATCTGCGATCTTCCATTGTTGCCATAGTGACGCTTCCGCTCGGCATTCTGGTGTCTTTTATCATCATGTATCTGCAAGGCATCAACGCCAACATCATGTCGTTGGGTGGCATTGCCATTGCGATAGGGGCGATGACAGATGGCGCCATCGTGATGATCGAGAATATGCACAAGCACATGGAAAAAACACCGTTAACTGATGAGAATCGCTGGCAGATTGTCACCAAGGCGGCCAGTGAAGTGGGGCCAGCCCTGTTCTTTAGTTTATTGATTATTACGGTATCGTTTTTGCCGGTGTTTATTCTAGAGGCACAGGAAGGCCGCATGTTCTCGCCTCTGGCTTACACCAAAACCTATGCGATGGCAGCCGCCGCCGGATTGGCCATCACTGTCGTGCCTGTTTTGATGGGCTACTTTATCCGCGGCAAGGTGATGTCAGAAAAGAAAAATCCGCTGAACCGGATGTTGATTGCGATTTATATGCCGGTGCTAAAACAGGTACTCAGGTTTCCGAAAACAACCCTTGTTGCTGCCGGACTCATCACAGTGGCGGGCTTCTGGCCTGTCGATAAGATAGGCAGTGAGTTTATCCCGCCTCTGGATGAAGGCGACCTGATGTATATGCCAACCACCTATCCGGGCATCTCCATCGGCAAAGCACGTGAGTTGTTGCAGCAAACTGATAAGTTGATCCGTACGGTACCGGAAGTACAGAACGTGTTCGGTAAAGTCGGTCGTGCTGAAACGGCAACCGATCCTGCGCCACTTACCATGATTGAAACCTTTATCCAGCTTAAACCTCGTGATCAGTGGCGTGAGGGCGTGACGACCGAGAGCCTGAAAGCCGAGTTTGATAAGCTGGTGAAGTTTCCGGGACTGACAAATGCCTGGGTTATGCCGATTAAGACCCGTATCGATATGTTGGCAACTGGGATCAAGACCCCAGTCGGGATCAAGGTCGCAGGGCCTGATTTGAACATTATTCAGGACATAGGCCAGCAAATAGAGCAACTATTGCCACAGGTTGAAGGCACCGCATCCGTTTATTCCGAACGCGTGGCGGGGGGGCGCTATATTAAAGTCGATATTCTACGTGATAAAGCCAGCCGTTTTGGTCTCAATATCGATGACGTACAGCAGGTGGTATCGACTGCGGTGGGCGGTATGAACGTGACACAAACTGTCGAAGGGCAAGAACGTTATCCGGTCAACCTGCGATATCCGCAGGATTATCGTGATTCTCCGGAGCAGCTTGCCCGACTGCCAGTGGTGACGCCTCAAGGGCAAAGAATTGCTTTAGGCGATGTGGCTAACATCAGAATTGAAAACGGCCCGCCAGGCATCAAAAGTGAAAATGCCAGAATTAACGGCTGGACCTTTATTGATATTGAAGGCGTGGATATTGGTAGCTATGTTGAGCAGGCAAAAACACATTTGGCTCAAAACCTCGATCTGCCGGTGGGATATTCAATAACCTGGGCGGGACAATACGAATATATGGAGCGGGCGAAACAAAAGCTGACGTATGTGTTGCCCCTGACCTTTGCGATTATTGTTATTTTGCTTTACCTCAACTTCCGAGCATTCAGCGAAGTGGCCATGATCATTGTGACCTTGCCAATGGCCATGATTGGTGGTCTATGGCTGATGTATTTTGAAGGTTTTAACTTCTCTGTTGCCGTCGGCGTCGGCTTTATCGCGCTGGCAGGGGTGGCCGTGGAGATAGGTGTTATTATGCTGGTCTATCTCAATCAGGCATTGCAAGAGTTGAAGCAGCAGGCGCGTGAAAAAGGCGAACTGATAACCCAAAGTGCATACCAACAGGCGCTTTTGCACGGCGCAGCGCTTCGCGTTCGTCCGGTCATGATGACGGTCGCAACCATTATCATCGGCCTATTACCTATCTTGTATGGAACCGGCACCGGCGCCGAGGTGATGAGTCGCATTGCTGCCCCCATGGTGGGCGGAATGACCAGCGCCGTTCTGCTTACCCTGATTGTATTGCCCGTGCTGTACAGTCTGGTTAAGCGAAATGAAATCAATGCTCTAAATAAGGTGTTAACTCGCGATGATCAATAAGGTCAGGAAGACACACAAATGGCTGATGGCATTCATCGGCCTGCAGTTTTTAATTTGGTCATTGACGGGGCTGTATATGGTGACCATGGATATTCACTTCATTCATGGTGAAACGCTTATCCAAAAACGCGCTGCCGCCCCTGACCTTAGCAAAGTGGATTATTCATTTAATGCGTTACTGTCTGATTACCCTAATGCCAATGCGGTAAGGCTTGGAGAGTACATGGGAACGCCGGTCTATCGCTTCGTCGATGCAGATAAGGGAAAGCTTGTTATAGATGCGCAAAGCGGTGAGCGTCTGCCGTTAGTTGATGAACAGACCGCCGTGCAGCTGGCGCAGCGTTATTTTAATGGCATCTCTACTGTGAATTCAGTGCAGCTGATATCTGAAGGCGACCCTATTCCCTCGGAATTGGCACCAAGGCATATTCCGGTATGGCGAATCACCTTTGATGGTATGGCGAGTCCAACGCTTTATATCAGTCAGCACAGCGGCGAGGTCGTCACTAAGCGGCACACGTTCTGGCGCGCGTTTGACTGGATGTGGAGGTTCCACATTATGGATTACGACGATGGTGAAAATGTCTCAAATTGGTTTTTACTGATAATCGGCATGCTTGGCACTGTTGCAGCCCTGTCTGGCGCGACGCTGACCTATCATCGCTTCACAGATGCTAAAAAAGAGCGAGCCATGTAATGCAAATGTCTGGAATCAATAAAACACTGCATAAGTGGTTATCGTTGCTAATCGGCCTGCAACTGCTGATTTGGCTTGGTACTGGCTTATATTTCAATCTGATGGATAGCAGCAAAGCGAGCGGCAATGGCCAGCGCGTATCGGTTGTACATCAGCGACCTGACGTCGTGCAGGATCTGCTGCCAGTGTCGGCAATATCCAGTGCAGCACCAATGCGAGTCGGCTTATTGTGGCTTTTTGAGCGCCCGTATTATCAGTTTATCTATGAGCAAGGAGAGCATAGCTATCAGCCTAAACGCGAGCAGCTGTTCGATGCGTACACCGGAGAACCGTTTTCTCTGAACCGCATGCAGGCATTAAATATTGCCAGACGCTCATATTCGGGTGACGGCGAATTCAGCGCAGCTGAATTGCTTGAACCACCATTTGATGATTATGTACAACAGCAAAATCCGATGTGGCGGGTAATCGTCAAAGACGAATTCAACACCAGCATTTATCTCGATGGTGTAACCGGACAGGTTCTTAAACATGTTACCGATGACGTGCGGCTCAAAGAGCTGATGCTGAAGCTACATTTTATGGACTATGGTAACAGCGGCGGTTTTAATCACTGGCTGATTATCAGCGTTGCCATTGCTACCCTAATGCTTGCCAGTACCGGAGTCATTTGGCTTGTACAACAATATCGCAGCGGTTTGTTAAGCATTAATGTAGGAAGCCGTCCACGAACCATCGCCGTTAATCTTCAACATGGTGAGCGCATTCAGGTGCAGGTATCTGCCAACGATACCCTATTAGATGGTCTTGCCTGTGCACAATTGTATCTGCCCTCTATTTGTGGTGGCGGAGGAACCTGTGGAAAGTGCAGATTTAATACATCACAGCAACTGAGCATTACGTCTGCCGATCGTGAGCGTATATCAGCACAGGATTTACGGGCAGGGTATAGGCTCGGCTGCCAGCATCTCGCCAGCGAAGTGCAGGATATTGAAGCGGTCTTTACGCCGCGAGCACCGCGCCGACGATAATCTGCACTCACTCCCGCGTTGTCGGACCACTAAACCAAATAGCGCCACTAACGTAATGATGTGTTTGAAGTAATTTCCTGATAAAAATAATAAGGACGATCATGAAGTTTTTGAGAGCAAGCTTGTTGGCTTTTGCATCTATGCAAGCAGTGGCTCAGCCATTGATTTTGCAGCCTGAAATAAGTCCGGATGGTGACAAAGTCGCCTTTACGTACCAGGGTGACATCTGGACTGTCAGCAGCAGTGGTGGCAGAGCAAACCGTTTGACCATCCATGAAGGTTACGACGCTAACCCTGCGTGGTCGGCAGATGGCAACCATATTGCTTTTAACAGTGACCGTTTTGGCAACGATGATGTGTATATTATGGCCGCTGACGGCGGCATGCCCACCCGCTTAACCTACCACTCAGCGAACGATGCGGTGACCAGTATCACGCCTGATGGGCAGGTATTGTTTAACAGCCGACGTACCTATGCACAGGTAGAAAGGGAATGGGAAGTGCTATCTGTCCACTCAGATGGAAAGCGCACTGAGTCCCGTTTTATGGATGCGCTTGGGTTTGATGCCGCGGTGTCGCCTGATGGCAGTAAAGTGGCTTTCGTCAGAGGCACCAACCGCATTGCCCGCGAGGCCTACCGTGGTCCGGCCAATCGTAACATCTGGATCTTTGATACTAATGACGGCTCGTATACACAGCTAACCGAGTTTGAAGGCAATGATTTCTTGCCGCGCTGGATTGATAACGAAAGCCTTTATTTTCTGTCGTCTCGGTCAGGTAAATATAACGTCCATAAGGCTACACTCGTTGGAGGGTTTGAGCAGCTCACCTTTGAAACGGCGTTTGGGGTCAACCATTTCAGCGTGTCTGCCGATGGTCAACAGCTGGTCTATCAGACTGGTGACAATGTCTACAAGATGGGTTCTGGCAGCACTGATAAGCAGCTTCTCAATGTGGATGTGAAGACCGACTTCAGATTCGATCCCGTCGTCGCAAAAACGGTCAGCGATAAGCTTGATGAATACGCGGTGTCACCTGATGGCAAACTTACCGCGTACGTGCATCGTGGCGATATCTATGTCACCCGTAATGATAAAGAGGACAAACGCAGTGTGCGGCTGACCCAAGGGGCGGACCGAGATCGTGATGTAACCTGGCTGAATGATAACAGTTTGTTGTTCGTGTCGGACCGCGCCGGGCAGAATGATGTGTATCTGCTGTCCTCCTCCGACCCTGATGAAAAAAATATCTTCGTCTCATTGAAGCACAGCGTGACGCGTGTAACAGACACTGAGTCAGAGGAATTTGAGCCTGTGGTGTCACCCGATGGCGGTAAAGTGGCATTCAGACAGGGACGCGGAAAATTAGTGACGGCCAGCATAGATGATGCGGGACAGTTGACTGATATGACGACGTTACTCGACGGTTGGGATACCCCATCTGGCGTATCGTGGTCTCCAGATAGCCAGTGGTTGGCGTATTCACTGTCTGATTTAAATTTCAATGAAGAGGTGTTCATTCACGCGGCTGACAATTCATCGGAGCCTGTAAATGTCAGCATGCATCCTAAGCGTGATGCTAACCCGGTATGGAGTCCTGACGGTAGCAAACTCGGCTTCATCTCGTCGCGGAATAACAGTGATGCGGATGTGTGGTTTGTGTGGCTGAAAAAAGAAGACTGGCAACGGTCCAAAGAGCAGTGGCGTCAGCATGAGTTTATGGGCAAAAAAGACGATAAAGAAAACGGCAAAGATAAGGACAAGGACGATGACCAAAAAGACTCGGGTGTCGCGCCCATCGAAATAGATTTTGATGGCATCTATGAACGTCTTGCGCAGGTGACGTCGTTTGCCACCAATGAAGCTGAAATGGCCTTCACAAAAGACGGTGAGCACATTTATTACACCGTAGGCGGTTCATGGCGTCAGAATTTCAAGGCTGAGCGCAACCTCTACAAAATTAAATGGAATGGCGAAGACAATAAAACCGTCATCGATAAAGACGCTGAAGTCGAACGGCTTGTCCTGACAGCGTCAGGTAAACATCTCTATGCACTGAGTAAAGGTGGAAAGCTGAATCAGATTGCCACCAAAGATGACAAGCGCACTGCACTGTCAGTGACATCAAAGCTGAAAGTCGACTATGCGGCTGAACTTGAGCAATTATTTGAAGAGGGCTGGCGCGCGCTGAATGCCGGATTCTACGATCCGGATTTTCATGGTCAGGACTGGCAGGCATTGAAAGATGCTTACAAACCACTGGCGATGAAAGCCTCTACCAAAGAAGATTTTCAGACCATTTTCAATTTGATGCTGGGTCAGCTTAATGCCAGCCACATGGGCATGTACCGTGGCGAGAATCAGAAAGAGACGCAGAAGCAGCGCACAGGCTTACTGGGGATCGAAGGTCTGCACACCGAGCGCGGCTTTAAAGTGCAGTCAGTACTGGCTGACAGCCCGGCAGACAGGGAAGACAGTCGCTTGCAAGTGGGTGACGTGATCACGACCGTCAATCAACAGCCTGTGGCGGACACAAACTTCTATTCGCTGCTGGTGGATAGTGCTGAAACGCCGGTGCTGCTAAATCTGGAGCGTGAAGGTAACGAACAGGAACTGGTCATCTGGCCGACCGCGTCAATCAGCAATGAGCTGTATGACGCCTGGGTAGATGAGCGCCGTCGCCTGACCGAGGAATACTCTGGTGGAAAACTAGGGTACCTTCATATCCGAGGCATGAACTGGAGCAGTTTTGAACGCTTTGAACGCGAGCTAATGGCGGCAGGTTACAATAAAGACGGTATTGTCATTGACGTCAGATATAACGGTGGCGGCTGGACAACCGATTACCTGATGGCTGTACTCAACGTTAAGCAGCACGCGTACACCATACCTCGCGGTGCGATTGACAACATTAACGGTGACCATAGCAGCTTCAAGAACACCTATCCATTCTCAGAGCGTCTGCCGCTAGCGTCCTGGACCAAGCCATCTATCGCGATGAGTAATGAAAACAGCTACTCAAATGCTGAAATCTTCTCTCATGCCTATAAAGCACTGGGGCTTGGAAAATTGGTGGGACGTCCTACCTTCGGTGCCGTTATTAGCACCGGTGCACATCGCCTGGTAGACGGTTCAATCGTCCGCATGCCCTTCCGTGGCTGGTGGGTAAAAGCAACAGGTGACAATATGGAACGGGTGCCAGCGATGCCCGATATAGAGGTGTTTAACCCGCCGGCATACAAAGCCAAAGGTGTGGATCCGCAGCTGAAACGTGCAGTTGAAGAGCTGTTGAAAGAGATCTAATGTTACATTCGCCTCGGCTGCCTTAGGTGGCCGGGGCATTCACCCTTCAATCACTTTATTACGACCTGCCTGCTTGGCTTGGTACAAGGCCTTATCTGCCTGATTGATCAGGTCTTCGAGAAGCTGTTTATCAGTCTGGTGGGCAATTCCTATGCTGGTGGTGAACGTTAACGGACCGTTATCGGTGTCGATAGTCAACTCACTTACTTCACTGCGCAGCCGCTCTGCTAACCTCACTGCATTTTCTTTGTCACCACACACAAGCAAAGAAAACTCTTCCCCACCAAGACGGCCAAAAATATCGCTGTCACGGATATGATGATTGACCAGCTCCGCAAACGCTTTTAACGCAATATCTCCGGTCTGGTGACCAAATTTATCATTAATATCCTTGAAGTTATCAATATCGAACATCAACAGGCTGAACGTAATATCGGTAAGACGGGCCCGCTGCAGCAAGGCATCGCTATCGCTCATAAAACTGCGACGGTTGCGGGTGCCGGTTAACGCATCGGTATTCGCTTCTATTTCAGCTGCCCGCTTAGCCTTTTCTAACTGGCGTGTACGTTCAGCGACCTGACGCTCGAGCTCAGCTGTGGACCTTTCCAACTGTTCGGTATATTTATTTTCGGCTATATCTTTCTGCAGCCGAATGCGGCGCACTTTCAAGCCCATTGCCGCCATGATCACCATGACTTCCGTGTAGGACGCAAAAAATGGCCAGTAGTAGTTGAACAGATTGTGCGGCACAAAGCCCAGATCTCTGAATGCCTGTACGCCTAACCCCAGCATGATGAATCCCCATGCCAGGGCGAACACTCCCGCTTCTTTTGAGCCCTGGCGCAGACGCAGCACACCCGCGAAGAAATTAACCGGATACAGTAACAGAGCTAAAGTAATGCTAATCAGTGCCAGAGCTTTAATGTGCAATAGCGCCCCAATAATCAATACCACCGCATTAAGCTGCATCAGCACAAGCACGCGATCTAATTTAGGCGTGAACTGCTTGGTTTGCAGAAACATACGGGAAAACACTAATCCGCAAAAAATCGACAGGCCACCGCTGACAGACATATAACTCCAATGGAAGTTATCGGTCAGGATAAAACGGTGGGTCAGACCGAAAATAGTTGACCAGGCGATGATTTTAGACAAACAGTAAATGGCATAGGCAAAGAAGAACTTTTCGTGGGAAGAGACGCCGGCAACCAACGCCAGTAACGCGACGATAAAGAATCCGCCAAATAAAAATGCCATGCCGCCGGTTTCCAGGTCGGTAAAGTTGGCAAATGCCGAGTCAGACCACAATCGTAAATTAGGAAATACAAACCCTTTACCCTTAGAGCCTAATTTGACGAAAAAATGCTGTGTCTCGCCAGCAGCTAATTCAGCTGTGAACGCAAAGCGGTGATGAGCAATGACACGTTCAGAGAAAGGACGATCGAGGCTCACATCTGCAATTTGTTGATATTCAACGGCAGCATCTCGGCGACTATAGGCCTGTAATGTGATCAACTGATGATCGACATACTCAACGATAATTCGCTGCTCAGATGGTGCTGGGTTTTGCAGGCTGAATGCTATCCAGTACGCGCCTAGTTGAAGCCCCGTGGAGCCTGTATTTGAGGGCTGGGTAAACTTTCCTTGTTGCCATAACTGTTGAATGTCTGTAAGTACTTGCTGACCTGTTGGATCGTGTAGCAGAGTGAAATGTTGGTCTAACCTTTCGCCGCTAATGTCTTGCGAGACGATAATGGGTGAGACGGAAGGCGAATTTGATAAAGCCTGTGCGCTAAACATTAAGCTAAGCCCGATAATAATCAATCGGACCACGAATGATGCGCGACCTGGCGCGGTTAATATAGCGTTATAAATCACGCGAACTTTCACAGAACTGCTAACTTAATAGAGAATAGCATAATGTTATTACTAACCACACCATGTAGGTTTTTCTGGTGTTGCGGAATCTCATCAAAAGGAAGCATGGAGCATGTTTAAAAAACAAAAAGGCAATGTTCTGGCTAACGCGGTTTTTCTGCTGTTTGCCGTGACGGCCACGGCAGCCTGCGCAGACAAACAGTCAACTGAAGTATTGGATGGCAACGCGTCTGATGCAACTGTAATAGGGTGGATGCAGGGCTTTCCACCGGCGAAGGATAAACGCATCACGCAGCCTGATAGCAACTTCTTTAGCTTTCCAAAATTGCGCTGGTCGGTCTGTCATATGCAGGAGCTATTGCCAACCGCGACAATCAAGCGAGACCCATATGCATATCGCCCACTGCCATACAAACTTCTTAGTAGTATTGATGATGTCGCATTCATGCCCCTTGATTCGCAAACCAGCATGACCTGGAAGCAAAGCCTGTCGGTCAATTACACAGATGGCCTACTGATACTTCACAACGGCCATATCGTTTATGAGTATTACAGCGGTTGCCTGACACCTCATACCCTACATGCGGCCATGTCGATGACCAAGTCGATAACCGGTTTACTGGCGGAAATCTTGATTGCTGAAAAGTATCTGGATGAACAGCAGAACGTGTCGGAAGTCGTCCCTGAATTAGCGGGCTCTGCGTTTGCCGATGCAACAGTCAGACAGGTCATGGATATGACTACCTCACTGGATTACAGCGAAAACTATGCTGACCCTCAAGCAGATATCTGGAAATATAGCTATGCTGCCAATCCACTGCCAAAGCCCGCAGATTACCAAGGCCCCATTGGCTACTACGAGTACCTGCAAACGGTCAGGAAGAAAGACCAGCACGGCCAAATTTTTGGTTATAAAACCGTTAACTCAGATGTACTCGGCTGGATATTGTCGCGTGTAACGGGCCTTTCGTATCAACAACTTGTTAGTCGGTATCTCTGGCAACGCGTGGGTACAGAACATGATGGTCTGGTTACCGTGGATGGTCTGGGCACTGCCTTTGCCGGAGGCGGGATAAGCGCCACACTTCGCGACCTGGCCCGCATTGGACAACTCATGCTGCAACAAGGCCGCATCGACGGCGTACAGCTAATCCCCGCACAGGCAATACAGAGCATTCAGCAGGGGGGGGATAAGAGCGCATTCGCTAAATCAGGATACACATCGCTGCCAAATGCCAGTTATAAAAGCATGTGGTGGGTGTTTCATAATAAACATGGCGCGTATGCCGCAAGAGGTGTGCATGGACAAACCATCTATATAGACCAGTTTGCTGATATGGTCATCGTGCGCCTTGCTTCTCATCCCAGTGCAGGTAATGCGGCCAATGATCCTACTTCACTGCCAGCCTATCAGGCGGTCGCTGAACACCTTATCAAGCAAGGTACGCAGGACAAATAGTCGATCGTAAAGTGAATCGAAGGTTGGGGTAAGTCCATGTTATCGCGCTATAAGTTCGTGTCATCTCTATTCATGCCACTTCGTTTGGTAAATGACTTACATTAACCTGTAATTTACATCTACGGACAGTTGTTAACAGTATGTCGCATTACCAGACCCCAGCAAAAGATCGTGTTCCGCTGATACAAAAAGCCTCATACGGCACAGGCACCCTGGTGCTGAATTTGTTGCCTGCGGCGCTGGGTATTTTTGCGTTCTTTCTGATCACTGCCTTTGGCGTTGACCCCCTGCTAGCTGGATTGCTGGGCGGCTTACCGAGGCTGTTCGATGCCCTGACCGATCCTATAATGGGGTTCATCACCGATAACACGCGGTCACGCTGGGGGCGGCGACGTCCTTACATCGTTATTGGCGCAATATTAAGTGGCGTGTGCTTTGCGCTGCTATGGCAGCTTAATCCAGAAAATTCTCAGCAATATACGTTCTGGTATTTCCTCCTGTTCTCACTGGCCTTCACTATCGGTAACACCATGTTTGCTACGCCGTTTGTTGGTCTGGGTTATGAGATGACCGCGGATTACAACGAGCGAACCCGATTGATGGCGTTCTCCCAGTTCATGGGGCAAATCGCATGGATGATTGTACCGTGGTTCTGGGTGCTAGTGGCAGACCCTGACCTGTTCGAAAATCAGGCCGAAGGCGTACGGCAAATGGCGCTTTGGGTCGCCGGATTCTGTATTGTGCTGGGTATCGTGCCTGGCCTTTTCTGCAAGGGCATTGACAGCGGAAAAATTGAAAATACCGCAGAAATCTCGTTTAGAACCATGGCGAAGAACCTGATGGGCGTGCTTCGCGCCATCGGTCAGGCGTTTAAGAACGCGGCGTTTGTGAAACTGTGTGGAGCCACATTCCTGGTATTCAACGGGTTCCAGTTGGTCGCATCATTTAGCTATTTTATTATCGTTTTTCACATGTTTAACGGCGACTATGGAGCAACCGGTTCTTGGCCTGCCTGGTTTTCTACCATCAGTGCGATGGTCACCGCTTTCATGGTTATCCCGATTGTCAGTTGGATGGCGAACAAGTGGGGCAAGCGCAATGCTTTTATCATTGCCACACTCATTTCAGTGGTTGGTTATACCCTGAAATGGTGGGGGTTCAATCCTGATAACCCCTGGCTCATCTTTATGCCTATCCCACTGATGTCCTTTGGCATTGGTGGCCTGTTCACGCTGATGATGAGCATGACCGCCGACGTCTGTGATCTGGATGAGCTCAAAAACGGCATGCCTCGCAAAGAAGGTACGTTTGGCGCAATTTATTGGCTGATGGTGAAATTGGGACAGGCGCTGGCCCTGGTCTTGGGCGGTCTAGTATTGAAATTGGTCGGGTTTGATGAAGGGGCTGCGACACAAACCGTAGAAACTATGACGCGTCTGCGTTTGGCTGACATATTAATTCCAGCAGGCACGGCCCTAGCGGCAATTGGTGTGATGTGGAGCTACGACATAAGCGAAGACCGTGCTCATGAGATTAAAGAAGCACTGATTGCCCGACGTGGTGAGATTTAATGATAGTCCGTAAGTCACATATAATATTTTTGTCACTACTGACGTTCCTCTCTGGTTGCGCGACCTTTTATCAATCCCAAAGTGATAAAGTCATGTGCCAATGGGGAACTGAGCAGTTTGATTTGTGCCAGTTTGATACCAAGCAGCAGCGCATTGAAGCACTGCTTGCAGCGATGACACTAGATGAAAAGCTGGGCCAGATGACCATGTCAATTTGGCATAACAATGTCACTCCCGAGATCATTCGTGAACGTTTCATTGGTTCGATTATTCACACCGAGGGGCCTGTGCCGGGACCAACTGCTTCAGACTGGATGGATAAGTTTGATGAATTCCAACGAGAAGCGATGAACACTCGACTGGGTATTCCACTGCTTACCGGCGTCGATGCAGTGCATGGACAAAACACTTTCGAAGGTGCGGTGATTTTTCCACATAATATTGGTATGGGCGCAACTCGTAACCCTGAATTGATCCAGCGGGCCGCAGAAATAACCGCTATAGAGGCGGCGGGCACGGGTTTTAGCTGGACGTTTTCCCCCTGTATTGCCATGCCTGAACACGAACACTGGGGGCGGGTATATGAAGGATTCACTGAAGATCGCGACCTAACTATTCAGGCCACCATTGCCTCAATCAGAGGTTATCAGGGCGAGCACTTGTGGCACAGGCACACAATCGCTGGCACAGCCAAACATTATCTCGGTGATGGGGCAACGACTGGCGGCGTCGAGGGTGGCGATGCTGTGTTGAGCGAAGCCGACATTCGTCAACGCCATTTGCCAACCTATCAGGCAGCGGTTGAACAGGGCGTTGCCTCCATTATGGTGGGCTTCAATTCGGTGAATGGCATTCCTATGCATCAACACCGTTATCTGGTGCAAGACGTCCTGAAAGATGAGCTGGGATTCGAAGGCGTTGTGCTAACGGATTGGAATGGCGGCATACGTTTCGGTGAGCCACATACCGTAATCAACGCCGGTGTGGATATCGCCATGCAGCCAGGCAATCACGATGAGTTCCTGACCAAACTGAAAGCCTCGGTACTAGACAACACGGTATCGATGCAGCGAATTGACGATGCGGTAAGACGCATTCTGACCATGAAATATGATCTCGGCCTGTTCGCCGACCCTTTCGCTAAGCGAGAATTTGCCGAGCAAATTGGTGCCCCAGAGCATCGCAAAGTGGCTCGTCAGGCGGTCAGAGAATCCTTAGTGCTGCTGAAAAATGACAATAGTGCCTTGCCGCTGGACCGCTCCGAGTCCATCGCCGTGGTCGGTGAACATGCCAATAACAGCGGCCTGCAGAGTGGCGGCTGGTCTATTCACTGGCAGGGACAAAAAGAAAGCTATGCTGGCGCCAGTACCATACTTGACGGGATTAACGAATTTGCGGGTAATGTCGAGTTTAACGTAGACGGGTGTTCAGCCGATATGCAGGCTGACAAGGTTGTCGCGGTGGTCGGTGAACTGCCCTATGCAGAAGGGTTAGGCGATAGCGATGAGCTGTGGCTCAGTGAGACGCATAAAAATATGATCAGGCAGTGCGCAGAGATGGGTAAGCAGGTCATTACCGTGTTGATCTCTGGCAGACCCTTAATTGTGAATGACGAACTTGAGATAAGTGACGCCTTTATTGCCGCCTGGTTGCCGGGATCGGAAGGTGCAGGCGTTGCTGACCTGTTATTTTCCGTTAATGGCTTTACTCCTAAAGGAAAGCTGCCGCTGGCATGGCCTGCCAGATTTGGAGATCTGCCGTTGTCGCAATACGATGACAAGGCGCTGTTCCCCTATGGTTACGGTATGCAGGCATTTTAATAAAAGTAAAATAAATCTGTGCAAGGAAGATTGGCGTACACAATGTGTCGATGCAAAAGGTGCGCTGTGTATTACGTTTTTATTATCGTCGTCTTATTTCTGACCGGATGCTCGGGCTCTGAGCAGTCTTCTCAGCCTGCAGTTGAGGATTTTACTCAGCAGCCGGTTGCTCGCCATTACGACTTTTATGAGCGCGCAGGTTCACTGCAATCTTACGCAAGCGTATTAGCTCTGCCTTACAACCTGCCCGATGCAATACAACAATACGGCGCAGACAGTTTGCAACGCATAGAATATTGGCAGGCAACTGCGGTGCAGGGAAGGGAGTCTCTGCCCGCACTCGTTTTTGTGCATGGCGGCTGCTGGTCAAATAGCTTCCGTATCGATCAAACTTACCCTTTTGCAACCGCGATGGCGTTAAACGGTTTTCATGTCTGGTCTGTCGAATATCGCGCTACTGGCGACCCCGGCGGCGGCTGGCCCGGCACATTTAATGATGTTCAGGATGCTCTACAAAGTATTCTCGGTCAGACAAATCCGCCATACGGGCAATGGGACTACGTGGTCATCGGCCATTCAGCTGGCGGGCATCTGGCATTACTGGCAGCCTCTACTCTCGCAGACAATTTTGATGTGGTGGGTCTGGCTGCGATTGTCAATTTTACAGACTATGCAAGACTTTCGGGCAGCTGCAGTGCGCTGGCGCGAAGCTTTATGAATGGTTCGCCGGATACCATCCCTGAGCAATATGTGCTGGCCTCGCCAAATATCGAGCGCTTAACTGGGAGGACTACGCTGTTTACTGGCGGTAGGGACAATATTGTCCCTGAATCAGAAGCTCGCGATTCTGGTTTACCCTATCAAATTGATGCTGAGGCTGGTCATTTTGACTGGATCTACCCAGGCACCGAGAGTTTCGATACGTTATTGTTCTATTTGTTAAGCCTGGATTGATATATCAAAGCGTGTCGAGAATATCCTGATAAGTATCATTGGCTATCTGCTCACTGTCGTCACCTGTTGTGCTGACAAATTGCACCACTACGGTATCGTTGCTGACATTATAGCCAGCAACGCTCTGGTAGCCAGGCAACCAGCCAGAGTGTTCAAACCAGTATATGTAGTGCTGCCTCTCTTCCGCTGACAATAGTGAGCCATCATTCAGTGCGCGTATAAAGCGCCCCACATCACTGGCAGTCGCGACCATTGAGCCACCGGGGATCTGATAGTCCTGTCCTTTTCTGTTCAGACCCTGCCAGTAACCACTGATTAGCTGTTCATCAAAATCTGGCTGATAGGTGTTGAACGTATGCTGAAGTTCGAGAGGATCAAGTATTGCCTGCTGGATATAGTCACGATGGCTAAACCCCAATACGCGGTCCATCACCCTGGCAAGTAGCAGATAATTGGTATTGGAATATTCGTAGCGGGCATCGGCCGCAAAATCAGCCGGCAGGTCGTAAACCAATGCCAGGGTTGCCTCTATATCCTGATGAGCATTTTGCCAGCTAAATCCTGGCGCACTGTCAAAGTCTGGTATCCCACTTCTGTGTTCAACGAGGTGGCGTATTGTCGCTTGCTCTGCATTGGCAATGCGTCCGCTCAGTTCGGGCAGCCACAGTGAGAGAGAATCATCTAGGCCGATCACATTTTCAGTGACCAATTTGGCCACGGCAACGGCGATATACAGTTTACTGATACTGGCAATCTTAAACAGATCCTCTGCATTGACAGGCCGTTCAGATTCACGGTCATAATGGCCGGCGGCATAGTGAGTAATGTCACTACCGTCGTCTATATACACGATAATGCTATCCAACCCCTGGTTGGCTGCACCAATGACGATTTCGTCAATGGTGCGCTGTGGAGGTTGCGGTGCAGGAGTCTCGGGAGATTCTGTGCCAGCTCCTCCGCCGCAGGCGGTTAATGAAACAAGGGTTGCTAAAAAAGCAACCCAAACATACGTTCTAATCACAATCGTACTGACTAAAAAGGCATTGGCTTAGTTAAACAGAACACATTCAGTTTGTTGCCGTCCAGGTCACGAAAATAACCTGCATAAAACCAGTCATTTCGCTGTCCTGCTGGCCCTTCATCTGTTGCACCCAGTTCTATTGCCTTATTGTAAACAGCGTCAACCTGCTCAGGCGTTTCTACTGCAAGAGCGACCATGCTGCCATTACCGACGCTGGCAGGATTGCCGTCAAAGGGGGCGGTAAGTGCTAGTGAGGCCTTCTCTGGATCGCTCGCCCAGGCAATAAACTGCTCTTCTTCCATCATACGTTTTGCACCTAGTAGCTCACAAAGCGCGTCGTAAAACGCCGCGCCACGAGCTAAATCATTGGTTCCTAGCGTGACATATCCAATCATGTTATTTCCTCTCCTGATAAGGTAGAAATAACTATAGTGTAAACTGTATAAATGTACAGCTCTGTTTATACCCAGCCGCGCTCTCTAAATTCGAGCAATAACTGGCTGAATTCTCGCATGTCATCCAGAGTACCTATGGAAATGCGATTCCAGCCGTCCTCCTCCGTCATACGACGGCCGACCATCACGCCATTTTGACGCATTCTCTGTGTGTACTTATCCAGAGGACTGTTAATTTTATGCAGGACAAAGTTGGTGTGGCTGGGTATCCACTCTAGTTCCAGCGTCTTTAATGTTGCTAGAAGATGCTGTTTGGCCTGTTGGTTGGATTTGATACTGTGCTGGTAAAATGCGTCGTCCTGCAACGAGGCAGATGCTGCAGCTATACCGGCAGCGTTAAGATTAAAATCAGCCCCCAGTGTGTTGAGCTTACTGGCCAGATTTTTGCGTGCAATACCGTAACCTACCCGCAGCCCTGCCATCCCGTAAACCTTTGAGAATGTGCGCGCAATAACCACGTTTTCCGCGCCATCGAGGACGAGCCCTAACATGCTACTGTAACCATTCGAATACTGTGCATAGTCGTAATATGCTTCATCAACCAAAAACAGGTGACTGGACGGAGCTCGTTTGATCCAGGCCGTTAGCGCTTCGCTGTCCACAATAGTCCCGGTGGGGTTGTTCGGATTACAGATATTGATAACAACCGCCCCGCCTACCTGATTTGCGGCGTTTTCAAGTGCAGATAAATCTGTCATAAAATCATTAGTGACAGGGACCTTGATGACCCTGACACCCTGTGACCCGGCATTGCCGGCCAATGCCCCAAATGTAGGAGAGGGTTCGACAACAGTCGCATTATTCAATGCCGCATAACGGCTTACGGCCTGAATAACCTCCGTTGAACCATTGCCAAAGATAAGTTGTTCACCCTTTACTCCATGTTTGGTTGCCAGTTGTTCTCTTAGAATATCGAGCAGCGGGTCGGCATAGCGATTTCCAGATGAACGGGTTGCATTGATGGCGGCCTGCATGGCTTGTGGTGACATCCCCAGCGCGTTTTCATTAAAGTGAAGTTGCAAGGCACGCTGTGACTGACGCAGTCGTTCTGTGCTGGCCAAGGCTGATGAGATGCCCAGATGTGATGAAGCTATCGCAAGGCAGACGGCACGAGATGAAAGCGATAAAAACTGGCGTTTGGTTAACATAACGGTGAGCACAGTGGGGTGGTGTAGATATCAAACTGCCATATTCAGGTTGAGAGTGCAAAGAGAACTAACAGAGGCATTTTCAATGTCTGGGTAAACGATTACACTTTGCATGTTGTTTACCTCACGGGAAAGGCCATGAAGCTGTTCGTTCTCATTTTTACATTGTTAACTGCTCAGTCTGTATTCGCACTGCAGGAAAATGGGGAACAGCCACTGGACCCTCACTACGTGGGGGTCCATGGCATGGTATTGTTTGGTAATGGCTCAACACTGTACGCATCGCTGATGCCTGATTATGAACAGCCTCATGATGCACAGATTATTTATCGGGTATTCTCAGACAGTGTGGCACTCAATGTCCTGGTTAGAGATGCCGATTTGGTCACCATCCGCCCGGATGTATTCAACCTTGAGCGCCTGATGCGTGCACAATCATTTGAACACAATGTCGATGTGTACATGGGGAATTATCAAAGAGACGGGATGCTGACCTATGAAGATATGGCGTTGCGATTTGACCAGCAAGTATACTTTCGTAAGTTAGAGAACCTCGAAAAATCCAGTAAACAAATCACCTACGATGTCGTACCCATTAAGAATAATGCTCGTCTTGCGGTGCACCGTATCCAACAGGCGCCCAGTTTTGATCACATTGTGCTGTTGTTTCAGGATCTCAACTGCCTGACATCTTTCAATGCATCCTCTGCAGTGCCGAGAGAGAGCGAACTGCTTGCTAAGCTCAGCTTTTGTGGGCCAATGAAGCCGGTATATTACGATAGCTACGATTTTCGATAACTACGTCAGAATGGTTGGTAAGTAACACTGACTGGTAATCTTGGTGCTGTTTGCTACGTTTATAGTATCTAAGTAAGCGTGGCTGTTCAGGTTGTCATCATGGACATTATGCAAATCAAACCCGGCATGTTGCTTGACTATCGAAATGCGACGGTCGAAATCCTCGATGTTGATGAGGATTTAAATATGGCGCTGGTACGCAGGCAGACAGACAGCGCCCAGTTCACCGCCTCCTGTGATGAGCTCAATGAAAATCCACAAGCTCACGGGGACGGTTTTCATTATTACTGAGCCTGTGGGCTCAACTCATCTTAGCCAGCCAACGTAACGGCACCACCTTAAATAAATACCGCGCTATCGCCCAGGGCCAAAAAGGTACAAACGCATTGGCCGGTTCTTTGTTGATAGCCTTTACCATTGCCCGCACCCCTACGTCTGTATCAACGATAAAAGGCACCTTCTTCACTTTTTCGTTAATTTCGCTGCGAATAAAGCCCGGATGTATGGTTGTCACTTTGATAGGGGTGTCCAACACATCGATGCGGATACCTTCACTAAGTGACGTCAGTGCGGCTTTGGTTGCCGCATACACGGTCATCGCTCGACGAAAACCCCGCGCCGCGCTAATCGACGATATGGTGACCAGATGTCCGTGATTTTGCGCACGAAAAATTTCCATTGCTGCCTCGCACTGAGCCAGCGCAGAGACGAAATTGGTGACGGCGGTCTGCTTGTTTGCATAAAAATAGCCTGTGCCGATAGAAGCGCCTTTGCCCATCCCTGCATTAACAATGATCCGGTCTAATTGACCGAGCTCCTGATGAAACTGTTTAAACACGGCAAATACCGCATCGTGATCATCGACATCAAGACAGGCAATGCTGACGTTTATGGCCGGATTAATGTCAAGCAGTTCCTGTTGCAGCGCTTCCATCCTTTCCATACGTCGTGCACACAGGGCCAAATGGCAGCCCTGTCTGGCAAATTCAATCGCCATGCCTTTACCAAGGCCCGAGCTGGCTCCGGTGATCAAAATATTTTTACGCATGTTGTGTCCTAGCTAGCGTGTTTTATCAGCCGCGTGCAGCGTCTGAGTAAGTAATGCACGAAAATCCAGTAATGTTTAAAGGCTGGATTCCGCGTCTGTTTATGATGATATCGATAGTATATCTGCTGGGCGATACCTGCCAAACGAAACAGACCATATACCTGATAGAAGGTGAAGTCGCCAATCGGTATACCCGTTTTCGCTATATAATAGTCAATCACTTGCTGACGCGTCAGCATGCCTTCCAGGTGAGTCGGCTGACGACGGGTTTGCTGCGCCAGCCAGTCATCATCGGGTTGTACCCAGTACGCCAACATATTTCCTAGATCCATTAACGGGTCACCTAACGTCGCCAGCTCCCAATCAAGCACACCAATGATGTTTTCAGGCTGCTGCGGGTCCAGCACCAGGTTATCAAATCTGAAATCGTTATGGGTCAGGCAAATGCGCTCGTGAGCTGGCATGTTGTCCTGTAGCCAATGCATAATGTTGTTTGCGGATGGCACATTCCAGGTTTTAGCGTTCCGATATCGCGTACTCCAGCCGCTGATTTGTCGTTCAATATAGCCTGTACCCTTGCCCAGAGACTGCAGCCCGGCCTGTTGATAATCAACCTGGTGTAAATCAATTAGCGCATCCAGAGCGTTGTGACAGAGTTGTCGAACGTGTTGTGTCGACAGGGTTACCGAGCGCGGCAGGTTTTTACGCGGAATAATGCCAGTAAGCTTTTCCATCACATAGAAGTCGCTGTTCAGAACCTGCTTATCAGTGCAGACACCCAGCATGGCAGGTACAAGGGGATAGACCGGCTTCAGCGCCTGCTGCAGATGATACTCGCGCTGCATATCGTGGGCGCCTTTTGCTTTGGTGCCCTCTGGCGCCCGTCGCAGTATGATATTGCGATTGGCAAAAGACAGGCAGTACGTCCAGTTGGAGGCACCGCCGCTGTATTGACGCACGTGGGGCGCCCCCTCAAGATCAGGAATGTGTTCTTGTAGCCAGGGCAGCAAGGTATCCAGCGGTAACATCTCTCCCGGTCTGACCTCGCCGGCACTGTCTACGCCGCGCTGAACACTATCAGGCATACTTCTTTAGCTCCAGTCGGGATACCATGCCTTTATGCACTTCGTCCGGACCATCTGCCAGCCTTAATGCCCGTGCGCCTGCAGCAAAACGTGCCAGCGGGAAGTCTGAGCACATGCCCGCACCGCCGTGCAGCTGAATGGCCATGTCGACAACGGATTGCAACATGTTTGGCACGACAACTTTAATTGCTGAGATCTCTGTCATTGCATTCTTGACGCCCAGGTTATCAATCTTCCAGGCGGCGTGCAGCGTCATCAAACGCGCCTGATCAATCGCCATGCGTGCGTCGGCGATACGCTCCGCATTACCGCCGAGCTTAATCAGTGGTTTACCAAAGGCCACCCGACTGGTGGCCCTGGTCATAGCCAGTTCAAGCGCTTTTTCAGCCATGCCAATCGCGCGCATGCAGTGGTGGATGCGACCGGGCCCCAAGCGACCCTGCGCAATACTGAATCCGGCGCCCATACCCACCAGCAAATTATCTTTGCTGACCCGCACGTTATCAAAATGCATTTCGCCGTGACCGAATGGCGCATCATAGTCGCCGTAGGCATCCAGCATGCGCTTAATAGTAATGCCTTTGCTATCCAGCGGCACAATGACCATGCTGTGTTGATGGTGCTTGTCATTTTCTGGATTCGACAGGCCCATAAATATAGCGACTTTGGCGTTCGGATGGCCAAGACCGGTTGTCCACCACTTTTTGCCGTTAAGCACGAGCTCATCGCCCTGCAATTCAATAGTTGCGGCCATATTGGTGGCATCAGAAGAGGCAACGTCAGGCTCAGTCATACCAAATACGGAGCGTATTTCACCGCTTAGCAAAGGGGTCAGCCAGGTGCGCTTCTGTTGTTCATTACCGAAATGATAGAGCACTTCCATGTTGCCTGTATCAGGTGCATTGCAGTTGAATATTTCAGAGGCAAACAAGCAGCGACCCATCTGTTCGGCCAATGGGGCATATTCCAGCGTTGTCAGTCCCTGTCCCAGTTCGGCATCAGGAAGGAACAAGTTCCACAAGCCTGCCTCACGAGCCTTTTGCTTAAGTGGCTCAATCGCAGGGTGTATGGTCCACGTCTGCCAGTTGCCATGTCCATTGGCAATATGGTTGTCGTGATACACGGCATCCTCAATAGGTTCGATATGCTGTGTCATGAAATCTTTCACGCGAGTAAGATAATCCAGCGTCTTTGGCGAATGGGAAAAGTCCATGGGTGGCTCCGTTTACTGTGACTCCATCATGATAGTGAATTGTCTTAGATGAATAAAATGAACTATCATCCTAATAAGATATGAATTTTATTCATGACATGCATGCAAAATAACGCATTGTTCACCAGGCTCGATCTCAATCTGCTTAAAGTGTTTGAGGCCCTCTATCAGCATCGCAACATGACTCGTGCTGCCGATGTTATGCATCTTACCCCATCTGCCATCAGTCATGCCGCCAGACGTCTTAAAGATTTATTAGACACGCCGCTGTTTGAACGACATGGAAATATGATGTTGCCGACACCGGCGTGCGAGCGACTGGCGCCGGACATTCTTAGTGCGCTGGCACACCTGCGGGGTGCATTTCAGCAGTGGGAGACGTTTACTGCACAGACGAGTCGACAACGGTTTGTGATTGCCATGCCAGAGGCGCTAGAGCTGATTGTGCTGCCTCCTCTGATGCGTACGGTACATCGGCAGGCTCCTTATGTCAGTCTCAGCAGTGTTCGGTTGGATCGCAATCAGGAGTTTCGTGATCTGGCGACCGGTCAGATTACATTAGCACTGGATGTCGCTCGACCGGTCAGCACGCCAATTCATCATCAGTTGCTGCAGAAAGACCACTATTGTGTGATGCTACGCCGGCATCATCCATTGATGTCAGGCCTCACCCGGCAGTCCTATCTGGACAGTACACACGTGACCGTATCCCATCGCGCCAAGGGTGCCACAGTGGACGAGCTGGCGCTGCGTCAACTAGGTATAGAACGTACAGCACAATGGCGTTGTCAGCATTATCAGGCTGCTGTTGCCATTGTTATGCAAAGTGATGCGTTGTTGACCATTCCTGAATCGATTGCCGGTGGTTTGAATAATGGCGAGCTTATACAGTTACCGCTACCGTTTGAGATACCGCCGATAGAAACCCATGTGTACTGGCATCAGCACGCGGATGAAGACCCCGCCCATCAGTGGCTGCGCGACAAACTAGTCGAAATCTGGCCTAATCCCACACCAGAGCTTTGAAATGTTTGCGGCACATGGACTCATAGCGATCATTGCCGCCTACCTGTACCTGCGCACCTTCTCTGACCGGATTACCCTGTTCATCACTTCTCACCACAAAGTTTGCTTTGCGACCGCAGTGGCAAACGGTCTTGAGCTCAAAGAGTTTGTCTGCCCAGGCTAGCAGATAATGACTGCCCTCAAAGGTTTCGCCCATAAAATCGGTCCGCAAGCCATAGGCCAGGACCGGAATATCCAGTTCATCGACAACATCGACTAACTGTCTGACCTGCGCTTTGGTCAGAAACTGTGCTTCATCGATGAATACGCAATCCAGCGAATGATCGCGGTGCAGCTGCTGGACGCTATCGAACAGATCAGTAGAGGGTTGAAATAAGTGTGCTTCAGCCTGCAGACCAATTCTCGACGCCACCTTACCCTTGCCAAAGCGTTCATCGACGGCGGCATTGAACACTGCCGTCTTCATGCCTCTTTCCTGGTAATTGTAAGCAGATTGCAATAACGAGGTGGATTTTCCGGCATTCATCGCCGAGTAATAAAAATAGAGCTGAGCCATGGTGAGTAGTAGTAAGTAGTTTAATGACTAACGAGAGCGCTATAGAGTATCACGACGCCTCAGGATGGGTTGATTTTTGTTGCTCAAACTCATTCGCCCAGGTAAGCAATGCAGAATTGCTAATGGGTTTTGAATAGTAATATCCTTGCAAGCTGGTTACGCCCATTCTCCTGAGCTGATCGGCCATTTCAATGGTTTCTATCCCTTCTGCAACGCAGTCACAACCAAGCTCACGAGCGATAAAGATGGTCGCGCGTATGATAGTTTCACTACCGGCACTGAGGTCTTGAACGAAGCTGCGGTCAATTTTTATGTGGTCAACATCCAGGGTCTGTAGCTGACTCAAGGATGAGAAGCCGGTACCGAAGTCGTCGATAGATACCTGTACACCGCGCTGCTTGATAAGCTGAATTTGAGCGATAGCCTTCTCTTTATTATCTGCCAGCACTGATTCGGTAATTTCAATGTGCAGACGCTCTGCTGGCAAGCCGCTGCTGGCCAGGGCGCGATCCAGAATATCCAGGAAGTTGTCGTCAAACAGTTGAATAACCGACACGTTGACGGACACCGGCGGTGCGCCGCTGAATTCCCAGCGTGAGGCGTCGATGCAGGCTCGATTGAGCACCCATGCGCCTATTTCCCTTATAAGACCTGACTGTTCAGCCAGCGGGATAAAAACGTCTGGACCTACCGGTGTGCCGTTAAAGTCCCAACGTAAAAGCGCTTCAACCGCCCATACACCCTCTTTCTGAGCGTTTACGATTGGCTGATAAACCAGATGCAGCTGCTTGTTCTCGATGGCATTAACCAATCCGTCTTTTAGTGCCTGCTGGTCTTTCAGGCGGGCATATAAATCGGTGTTGAATACTGCCGGCTCAATACGTCCCTGACGTTTTTGCTCGTACATGGTGACATCAGCCATCTGAATCAGTTCCATGGCGTTATCACTGTGCTCCGGGAATAATGAGATACCAATTGTGGCGGACAGTTTGAGCTGATTGGAGGCCAGTGTAATCGGCTGATGGATACTGGTTTCAATGGCTTGCGCGACTGACAGAGCGGAAGTCCGGTCTGTATAAGGCAGCACAATCAGAAACTCATCACCGCCCCAGCGGCCTAAATGCTGTTCCTGACAAAATGCACTCAATCGCGAGGCCACTTCCTCAAGCACTGAATCACCTAATTTATGTCCGAATGCATCGTTGATTTGTTTAAATCCGTTAAGGTCGATAAACAACAAGGCGACGGCGTGCTCAAGCTCTGCAGCGGATTCCACCAGATTTTCTACCTGTGATGTAAACGCGGTGCGGTTTAATAGCCCCGTCAGTGGGTCGACGCCAGACAGCTGAAAAATCTTTTCGGTACGTTTTTCAATTTCCTGCTCAAGATCGATTTGCGTTTGTTGCACCAGTTCTTTGGTTTTCTCCAATTCTTGCTGTTGCTGTTCTGCATCACGTTTCAGGGATGCTACCGCAGCGTTTAGCTTTTCATTATTGTGCTTAAAGATGAAAGCATCGGCGATAAAACTACTGGCCCTGAAGGCGTTGATAGCAATCGCTATACCGAACAAAATGCCAATATAGCCAAGCAATCTCAAATGGTCATATTGACCAAAAATACTGCAAACGGAAAAAGGCAATAACAGCGCGACTGCATAACATATGGTTAGCGTTTTACTTGCTGCTAGGGAGTTTGCAGCACCGCCTACCATAGCGGCCAAAATAACCAGTGTGACGGTCAGTTCAATATTATTATTTTGCAGAAAGAAATAGGCGAAGACTCCATATCCGCCCCAACATATGGCGGTCAACAAAATCCCGAATGCAAAGCGAATAAGCGCCGCGCTGGCATTAAAATGTTGACTGTCGCCATTTAATTTAAAATAAAAATAGTCAGCCAGGCGCACCATGCTAAGCGCCATTAACGCCATCCACCACATCAATTTGGCGTTGTTGTATTCACCACCAATAAAGCCAAACGCCAACACACTGGCGACCAGAATAGTCACCAGAAGCCCGTTAAAGCTATTGGTGTAGAGTAATGCTACTTTTTCAGCAACCGGATAGGTGGTGCGTGATCTGTTAGTAATTATCACTATTGAACTGCCACAACATGTAACGAGCAATCGATATCATTCGACATCCCGTGCACGCGCATTGGTTCCCGCAATTGCGTTTCATACGTAAGTCTTATGAACTTTAGCAGGAAACTGTCAGTCGATACAGCAAAGTGTGACAGTGATGACTAGTCCTAAAATAAATTGACACTTTTTAGGTTACGTAAACGCCCGGTGTACTTCATCGGGCGTTTTGTATTTTAAGGCCATATGTGGCCTTTGCTCATTATAGAGCGCTACTGACTCTGCCACCATTTTCTTTGCTTCTTCCAGATCCCTTGGCTTCGTTACTAGGTATTCCATTTTGAGTATTCCGTTTATTCGCTCGGCTAATGCGTTCTGATAACAATCATATCCGTCAGTCATAGAACATATGATTCCATGTTTAATGTGCAGTCGCTGATACTCTTTGGAGCAGTATTGTGCTCCTCTATCTGAGTGGTGAATGAGCTTCCTTTGAGTACATCGGCTCC
>NZ_AUBH01000007.1 GCF_000429145.1 Aestuariibacter salexigens DSM 15300 | reverse complement strand
CAAGTGGTCTTCGTGGTCTCTTTGATACCAACGATTTCTACTTCTTCACCTACCTTGACGATACCCTGCTCTACACGACCAGTTACTACCGTACCACGGCCTGAGATTGAGAATACATCTTCGATTGGCAGAATGAACGGCTTGTCGATTGCACGCTCTGGCTCTGGAATGTATGAATCCAGTGCTTCACCCAGCTCGATGATTTTCTTTTCCCATTCTGCGTCACCTTCCAGTGCTTTCAGAGCTGAGCCCTGAATGACTGGCAGGTCGTCACCTGGGAATTCATATTCTGAAAGCAGTTCACGTACTTCCATTTCTACCAGCTCAAGCAGCTCTTCATCATCTACCATGTCACACTTGTTCATGAATACGATGATGTAAGGTACGCCTACCTGGCGACCCAGCAGGATGTGCTCACGTGTCTGAGGCATTGGGCCGTCAGTCGCTGCTACTACCAGGATCGCGCCGTCCATCTGAGCAGCACCTGTGATCATGTTTTTAACGTAGTCAGCGTGTCCAGGACAGTCTACGTGCGCATAGTGGCGAGTAGGCGTGTCATATTCCACGTGTGAAGTCGCGATCGTGATACCACGCTCTTTTTCTTCTGGAGCGTTATCGATCTGGTCGAATGCCTGTGCGCTACCACCGTAAGTCTTTGCCAGTACAGTAGTGATCGCTGCAGTCAGTGTGGTTTTACCGTGGTCAACGTGGCCGATTGTACCGACGTTAACGTGCGGTTTCGTACGTTCAAACTTTTCTTTTGCCATTTTACGATTTTCCTAAGTTAAAAGTCCGACCCGCCAGTGGACCGGACCGAACCTTCATTAAGATTACATACGAGCGTCAATAATCGCCTGCGCAACATTGTTAGGCGCTTCGGCGTAATTGAAGAACTCCATTGAGTACGATGCACGTCCCTGCGTTGCAGAACGCAAATCAGTGGCATACCCAAACATTTCAGAAAGTGGCACCTTGGCTCGTACGATTTTAACGCCGCCTACGCCATCTTCCATTCCTTCGATCATGCCTCGACGACGATTTAGGTCGCCTACTACATCACCCATCCACTCTTCAGGAGTGGTTACTTCAACTTTCATGGTTGGCTCCAAAAGCACAGGGTTAGCCTCAGCTGCCCCTTTCTTGAAGCCCATCGAACCGGCGATCTTAAATGCCATTTCAGAAGAGTCAACATCGTGGAATGAACCATCGAATAACGTGACTTTGACATCTAAAACCGGATATCCAGCGAGCACACCGTTTATCATCTGCTCCTGAATGCCTTTATCAACCGCAGGGATATACTCTTTGGGTACCACCCCTCCGACGATTTGATTAACAAATTCGTAGCCTGCGCCTTCTTCCTGAGGCTCGATTTTCAGCCACACGTGGCCATACTGTCCACGACCACCAGATTGGCGAACAAACTTCCCTTCCACTTCAACTGATTTGCGGATTGTTTCTCGGTAAGCTACCTGTGGCTTACCAACATTACATTCAACGCTAAATTCACGCTTCATGCGGTCGACAATGATGTCCAGGTGCAATTCACCCATACCAGAAATGATCGTCTGTCCGGACTCTTCATCCGTATGTACGCGGAATGACGGGTCTTCTGCAGCCAGCTTGCCCAGAGCAATACCCATCTTTTCCTGATCTGCTTTTGATTTCGGCTCAACCGCAATTGAGATAACAGGCTCAGGAAACTCCATTCTCTCAAGCGTGATGATGTTATTTGGATCGCATAGCGTATCGCCAGTTGTGACGTCTTTCAGACCGATAGCCGCAGCAATGTCGCCGGCACGAACTTCTTTCAGTTCTTCTCTGTCTTTCGCATGCATTTGCACGATACGTCCAAATCGCTCGCGTTTGCCTTTGACCGGGTTATAAACAGTATCTCCAGTGTTTACCACGCCCGAATAACAGCGGAAAAACGTCAGCGTGCCCACAAAGGGGTCTGTGGCAATTTTAAATGCAAGCGCTGAGAATGGTTCGTTGTCGTCAGCGTGGCGATCTGCTTCCTTTTCGTTCTCTAATACGCCTCTGATCGGCGGTATATCAACTGGCGCTGGTAAGAATTCGATAACGGCATCCAATACTGCCTGAACGCCTTTATTCTTAAATGCTGAACCACAAGTGGCCAATACGATTTCGTTATTAAGCGTTCTGATACGCAGGCCTTGTTTGATTTCCTGCTCGGATAGGTCACCTTCTTCGAGATACTTATCCATCAACTCTTCAGACGCTTCGGCCGCGGCCTCGACCATGTTGACACGCATTTCTTCTGCGTGCTCTAGCATATCTTCCGGAATCGGATCGTAAGTAAAGGTCAATCCTTTATCTTCTTCATTCCAGTTGATCGCTTTCATTTTGATAAGATCAATAACACCTTTGAAGGTGTCTTCACTACCGATATTCAATTGAATCGGTACACAGTTGGCGCCCAGGCGCTTTCTAATCTGTCCTACGACGCGCTCAAAGTCGGCCCCCGCACGATCCATCTTATTGACGAATACCATGCGTGGTACCTGATATTTATTGGCCTGTCTCCAGACCGTTTCAGACTGTGGTTCAACACCAGATGAGCCACAGAATACAACGACCGCACCATCAAGCACACGCAGTGAACGCTCTACTTCAATAGTGAAGTCAACGTGTCCGGGAGTGTCAATAATGTTGATGCGGTGTTGATCGAACTGCTGTTCCATACCCGCCCAAAAACAGGTTGTTGCCGCTGAGGTGATCGTAATACCACGTTCCTGTTCCTGCTCCATCCAGTCCATGGTGGCAGCGCCGTCATGAACCTCACCCATTTTATGAGAGATCCCGGTATAGAACAGAACACGTTCGGTGGTAGTCGTTTTGCCCGCGTCTACGTGGGCAACGATGCCGATATTACGATAACGTTCAATCGGTGTTTTACGAGCCATACAATCCTCTTTAACAACAACCAGTTGGTTCTACCGGCTGGAACAACCGGCAGATTGGAATCAAATTACCAGCGGTAATGTGCAAACGCTTTGTTTGCTTCAGCCATACGGTGCACGTCTTCACGCTTCTTAACCGCAGAACCTTTGTTGTCAGCCGCATCCAGCATTTCTGCTGCAAGACGCTGTGCCATTGATTTTTCACCACGCTTACGGGCCGCTTCTACCAGCCAGCGCATACCCAGTGCATTGCGACGAACAGGACGAACTTCAACCGGAACCTGATAGGTTGAACCACCTACACGACGAGACTTAACCTCTACGGTAGGACGGATGTTGTCCAGTGCATCTTCAAATACATCCAGGTGCTCTTTGCCAGTTTTTTCAGCAACAATATCAAGCGCACCGTAAACGATTTTTTCAGCGACAGATTTCTTGCCGTCGAGCATTACGACGTTCATGAATTTGGCGAGTAATTGTGATCCGAACTTAGGATCCGGTAGGATTTTACGTTGACCTACGACTCTTCTTCTAGGCATCTTATATTCTCCGTGGAATTCAGGGGTAACCCAAAACTCTAAATTAATTCAGTTTGGCCTTACTAACGGAGAACCGTTAAGACTTGGGCCTTTTCGCGCCGTACTTAGAACGGGCTTGTTTACGATCGTTTACACCTGCGCAGTCCAAGGTACCGCGGACAGTGTGATAACGAACACCTGGCAGGTCTTTAACACGGCCACCACGAATCAGAACAACACTGTGTTCTTGCAGGTTGTGACCTTCACCACCGATGTATGACGATACTTCGTATCCGTTAGTCAGACGAACACGACATACTTTACGTAATGCAGAGTTCGGCTTCTTAGGCGTGGTGGTATATACGCGAGTACATACGCCACGACGCTGTGGGCAAGCTTGTAGAGCCGCTACGTTGCTTTTCGCAGCAGGCTTTCTACGGGGCTTACGCACCAACTGGTTAACTGTTGCCATTAACTAGCTCCTGATTAAAAACTACAAAAACCCGGAAACAACCGGGTGTTCTACTTAATGCGAGTGACTCGCTTCGGTTCCTACCATGAGGAACGTTTTACGCCCCGAAACCGTTATCTATACAGGTTCCCAAATTTCGGGTCGCGGGATCTTAATGACCAAACCCCGCACTGTCAAGGAAACTGCCGTTTATATGGACAGTTTCTTGGTGCGGGGTGTGAGATATCAGGGTGATGTTTGCCGCATAGTGCCTATACGGCATACATCAGTAAGCCTAATATTATTCCTGTGCGTCCGGGCTTTCTGACACTTCAGCATTCAGTGCTTCGGTCAGAGCCTGTTCTGCCTCAGCAGCAGATACTGACGGATCCTGCTCTTCAACCATACGTGACGCAGCACGCTTCTGGTGATAAGCAAAACCGGTACCGGCTGGGATCAGACGACCGACAATGACGTTTTCTTTCAGACCACGCAAATCGTCTTCTTTGCCCTGAACCGCTGCTTCGGTCAGTACGCGCGTCGTTTCCTGGAACGAGGCCGCAGAAATGAACGACTCCGTAGACAGTGACGCCTTTGTGATACCCAACAGCTGAATCTCATATTGTGCCGGGATCTTGCCCTGACGCTCAAGTTCGCGGTTGGCGATCTTGACGTTTGACACTTCAACCTGCTCGCCTTCCAGGAACTGGCTATCACCTGGGTGAGTGATCAGACACTTACGTAGCATCTGGCGAATAACGACTTCAATGTGCTTGTCGTTAATCTTAACACCCTGCAGACGGTAAACTTCCTGTACTTCGTTGACGATGTAGTTGGCTACTGCACTGATACCGCGCAGACGCAAAATATCGTGTGGAGACTCAGGACCGTCAGCAATGACTTCACCTTTCTCAACGGATTCCCCTTCGAACACATTGAGCTGACGCCACTTAGGAATCATCTCTTCATACGGGTCACCATCTTTAGGAGTGATCACCAAACGCTTCTTACCTTTGGTCTCTTTGCCGAAGCCAATCGAACCAGAGATTTCAGCAAGAATGGCTGGCTCTTTCGGCTTACGCGCTTCAAACAGGTCAGCAACCCGCGGCAGACCACCGGTGATGTCACGTGTCTTCGAGCTTTCCTGAGGAATACGAGCCAGTACGTCACCAGGCTGTGCAACCTTGCCTTCTGACGCTTCAATAGTGGTAAAGCTTGGCAGGCGGATTTCCTGTAAACCAACCTCATCACTTTCAAGAATCAGCTTAGGCTCTTTGGCATTGGCCTTAGACAGGTCTTTAACCACGATACGGGTAAGACCAGTCAGCTCGTCCTGCTGCATCTCAGTGTTGCTGTCGTCAACGTCAGCGAAGCTAATCTTCGCAGCGCGTTCCACGATAATTGGGTGACTATGCGGATCCCAGTTAGCAACGATGTCGCCAGCGTTTACATGTGCACCATCATCAATTGTCAGCACCGCACCATAAGGCACTTTATAGCGCTCTTTCTCACGGCCCTGGTCATCAATCATGGTCAGCTCAGTTGAGCGAGACACGATAACAATCTTGTCTTCGGTGTTACGCACATACTTGGCATTGTGCATTTTCAGCGTACCAGAGGTTTTCACCTGTACACTGTTTTCTGCAGACGCTCGAGATGCCGCACCACCGATGTGGAATGTACGCATGGTCAGCTGTGTACCAGGTTCACCGATTGACTGTGCTGCAATAACACCCACGGCTTCACCGTTGTTAACCATGTGTCCGCGCGCCAAATCACGACCGTAACACTTCGAACACACGCCGAAGTCGTTGTCACAGGTGATAACTGAGCGCACCATAACCTGGTCAACTGAGTTGGCTTCCAACATGTCTACCAACTGCTCATCAAGCATCACATTACGTTCAACCAGCACTTCATCCGTGCCCGGTTTAAGAATGTCTTCAGCCACAACGCGGCCCAATACGCGCTCGCGCAGCGGTTCAACAACGTCACCACCTTCAATCAGCGGTGTCATCTTCACGCCTTCATATGTGCCACAGTCTTCATTGGTGATAACCAAATCCTGTGCAACGTCAACCAGACGACGAGTCAGGTAACCTGAGTTTGCCGTCTTCAAGGCAGTATCGGCCAAACCTTTACGTGCACCGTGCGTTGAGATGAAGTACTGCAAAACGTTCAGACCTTCACGGAAGTTTGCAGTAATGGGTGTTTCGATGATGGAGCCGTCTGGCTTGGCCATCAGACCACGCATACCAGCCAGCTGTCGAATCTGTGCGGCACTACCACGAGCACCAGAGTCAGCCATCATAAACACAGAGTTGAACGAGTCCTGCTCTTCAATTTCACCATCGCGATTCGTCACCTGCTCTTTTGACAGGTTAGCCATCATCGCTTTGGCAACACGCTCGTTGGCAGCAGACCAGATATCGATAACTTTGTTATAACGCTCACCAGCCGTAACAAGACCGGACTGGAACTGCTCCTGAATGTCTTTCACTTCAGCTTCAGCACCGTCAATAATTTCAGTCTTCTCGTCTGGGATGACCATGTCATCAATACCGATAGATGCACCTGCAATCATCGCATAGTGGAAACCGGTATACATGATTTGGTCGGCAGCAATAACCGTATCTTTCAGACCCAGCTTACGATAACAGGCGTTCAGCAGCTGAGAGATCTGCTTTTTCTTCATTGGCTGGTTAAGCAGCTCGAATGGCAGACCTTTGGGCAGGATCAAAGACAGAATCGCACGACCAACGGTCGTTTCCATCAATGATACTTTTTCAGTTTTGTTGCCGTCTTCGTCAACGTCAAACTCAGTGATGCGGACTTTCACACGTGAATGCAGCTCAGCGTTACCTGTACGGTAGGCTTTTTCAGCTTCGTGCGGGCTGGTAAATACCATGCCTTCGCCTATGCCATTGACCTTATCGCGAGTCATATAATACAGGCCCAATACAACGTCCTGTGAAGGTACGATGATTGGTTCACCGTTAGCAGGTGCCAGGATGTTATTGGTTGACATCATCAGCGCACGTGATTCCAACTGCGCTTCAATAGTCAGCGGTACGTGAACCGCCATCTGGTCACCGTCGAAGTCGGCGTTGTAAGCAGCACACACCAATGGGTGCAGCTGAATAGCTTTACCTTCGATTAGCGTAGGTTCAAACGCCTGGATACCCAGACGGTGCAGCGTAGGCGCACGGTTGAGCAGAACCGGGTGTTCACGGATAACGTCATCAAGAACGTCCCATACCTCAGGTGCTTCGCGTTCAACAAGCTTCTTCGCTGCCTTGATCGTAGTCGCTAGACCACGAGCTTCCAGTTTGCCGTAAATGAATGGCTTGAACAGCTCCAATGCCATTTTCTTAGGCAGACCACACTGGTGTAAACGCAGTGTCGGGCCAACGGTAATAACTGAACGGCCAGAATAGTCTACTCGCTTACCAAGCAGGTTCTGACGGAAGCGACCTTGCTTACCTTTGATCATGTCGGCAAGAGACTTCAACGGACGCTTGTTCGAACCGGTAATGGCACGACCGCGGCGGCCGTTATCGAGCAGTGCATCAACTGCTTCCTGCAACATACGCTTTTCGTTACGTACGATGATATCAGGTGCAGCAAGATCCAACAGGCGCTTCAAACGGTTATTTCGGTTGATAACACGACGATACAAATCGTTCAGATCTGATGTGGCAAAGCGGCCACCGTCAAGCGGTACCAATGGGCGCAGGTCTGGCGGCAAAACCGGCAACACTGTCATGATCATCCACTCTGGCTTGTTGCCAGACTGTTGGAATGATTCAAGCAGTTTAAGGCGCTTGGTGATTTTCTTACGCTTGGTTTCTGAGTTAATCGAAGGTAGCTCTTCGCGCATTGCGGCTACATCGCCATCAACGTCGAGCACTTTCAACAGCTCAAATACCGCTTCTGCACCCATTTTGGCTTCAAATTCGTCGCCATGCTCTTCAAGTGCGTCCAGATATTCTTCTTCGGTCAGAAGCTGGCTACGCTCAAGCGTCGTCATACCCGGTTCGGTCACTACATAGCTTTCAAAATACAACACACGCTCGATATCACGCAGCGTCATATCCAGCATCAGACCGATGCGGCTTGGTAATGACTTGAGGAACCAGATGTGTGCAACCGGGCTAGCCAGCTCGATGTGACCCATACGTTCACGACGCACTTTGGTCAGTGTGACTTCAACACCACACTTTTCACAAATTACACCACGATGCTTGAGGCGCTTGTATTTACCACACAAACACTCATAGTCCTTTACAGGACCGAAGATGCGTGCACAGAACAGACCATCCCGTTCAGGCTTGAACGTACGGTAGTTGATGGTCTCTGGTTTCTTCACTTCACCAAATGACCAGGAACGGATCATGTCCGGAGAAGCCAGTCCGATTCGAATATTATCGAATTCTTCTGTCTTGTTCTGTTGCTTAAGAAACTTGAGTAAGTCTTTCACATTTTTCTCCCAGCGGAGTCTTGATTTTCGCTGCGCCAACGGCGCAGCGTTCCTGTCTTTTTGCTACGGCAGCCGTAAGCAACGCGTTACTGCTGTTCCAGCTCAATGTTGATACCCAGTGAACGGATTTCTTTCAACAGTACGTTGAACGATTCCGGCATGCCAGGTTCCATGCGGTGGTCGCCGTCCACGATGTTCTTATACATCTTGGTACGACCGTTCACATCGTCCGACTTAACGGTCAACATTTCCTGCAGCGTATAAGCAGCACCGTATGCTTCAAGTGCCCACACTTCCATCTCACCGAAGCGCTGGCCACCGAACTGAGCTTTACCACCCAGTGGCTGCTGCGTAACCAGGCTATATGAGCCAGTTGAACGCGCGTGCATCTTGTCGTCAACCAAGTGGTTAAGTTTCAGCATGTACATATAGCCAACGGTAACCGGACGCTCGAATGCGTTCCCTGTACGACCATCAAACAATGTAATCTGACCACTCTCCGGCAAATCGGCAAGTTTCAGCATTTCTTTGATTTCAGCTTCTGTCGCACCGTCAAATACTGGCGTAGCAACAGGTACACCTTTACGCAGGTTCTCTGCCAGGCGTTTCACTTCATCATCAGAGAAGTTATCCAAATCAACCGACTGATGTGATGAGCCGAGTGAGTAAACGTCTTTCAGGAACTCTCGAAGTTTGGCCACTTCCTGAGCTTCTTTGATCATGCGGTCAATCTTCACGCCCAGTCCGTGAGCAGCCATACCCAGGTGAGTTTCAAGTACCTGACCGATGTTCATACGTGATGGAACACCCAGCGGGTTGAGCACGATATCAACGGGTACACCGTTTTCATCATGAGGCATATCTTCAACCGGCTGAATGGTTGAAATAACACCTTTGTTACCGTGACGACCGGCCATTTTGTCACCAGGCTGAATGTGACGTTTAACAGCAAGGTACACTTTAACAATCTTCAGCACGCCTGGTGCCAGATCATCGCCTTGCGTGATCTTGCGGCGTTTGCCTTCAAACTTCTTGTCAAAGTCTTCTTTGATTTCAGTGTACTGATCGGCGATCTGATCCAAGTCAGACTGCGCGTCTTCATCTTTCAGCGTAATGTCAAACCACTTTTCACGTGGCATGCCGTCAAGCTTGGCTTCATCAGTACCGGCCTTAATCAACAGATTGCGGGCGCGAGCAAAGATGCCGTCGGCGAGAATATTGAACTCGTCACCGAGATCCTTCTTGACCTGACGCAGCTGCATATCTTCGATTTCCAGTGCGCGCTTGTCTTTTTCAACGCCGTCACGGGTGAAAATCTGAACGTCAATAACGGTGCCGTGTACGCTGTTTGGTACACGCAGTGACGTATCTTTCACGTCAGATGCTTTTTCACCGAAAATTGCACGCAGGAGTTTTTCTTCCGGTGTCAGTTGAGTTTCGCCTTTAGGCGTCACTTTACCGACCAGGATGTCACCGCCTTTCACTTCAGCACCGATGTAGACGACGCCTGACTCATCCAACTTAGACAGCGCAGATTCACCCACATTAGGAATGTCAGCACTGATTTCTTCTGGCCCAAGCTTGGTATCACGAGCGATACAGCTTAGCTCCTGGATATGGATGGTAGTGAAACGGTCTTCCTGTACAACCCGCTCAGAAATAAGAATCGAGTCTTCGAAGTTGTAACCGTTCCAAGGCATGAATGCGATACGCATGTTCTGACCAAGAGCCAGTTCACCAAGGTCGGTTGACGGACCGTCTGCCAACACATCACCTGCGACGATAGGGTCACCAACGTTACAGGTAGGCTTTTGGTTGATACAGGTGTTCTGGTTTGAACGCGTGTACTTAGTCAGGTTGTAAATATCAATGCCTGCTTCACCAGCAAACATTTCTTCTTCATTCACCTTCACTACGATGCGAGATGCATCAACGTAATCGATGACACCACCACGCTTGGCAACCACGGTCACACCAGAGTCAACCGCTACGGTTTTCTCCATGCCGGTACCTACCAGCGGCTTATCAGCACGCAGTGTCGGAACGGCCTGACGTTGCATGTTTGACCCCATCAGTGCACGGTTCGCATCGTCGTGCTCAAGGAATGGGATAATGCTGGCCGCAATCGATACGATCTGCTGTGGAGAGACGTCCATATACTTAATGTCTTCGACAGACATCAGCGTTGTCTCACCACGATAGCGACATGGGATCAGGTCTTCAGTCAGCTTGCCATTCTCGTCCAGTTCAACGTTTGCCTGCGCAATCGCGTACTGACCTTCCTCAATGGCTGACAGATAATCGATCTCGTCAGTGACGACGCCATTTTCAACTTTACGGTATGGTGTTTCCAGGAATCCGAAGTCGTTGGTACGTGCAAAACTCGCAAGTGAGTTGATCAGACCGATGTTCGGGCCTTCTGGTGTTTCAATTGGACAAACACGACCGTAGTGGGTGGGGTGTACGTCACGGACTTCAAAGCCTGCACGTTCACGTGTCAAACCACCTGGCCCCAACGCAGAAATACGACGCTTGTGCGTAACTTCTGACAGCGGGTTGTTCTGGTCCATAAACTGAGACAGCTGGCTTGAGCCAAAGAACTCTTTAACCGCTGCAGAAATAGGCTTCGCGTTGATCAGATCCTGTGGCATTACCGCATCTAAATCGCCCAGACTCAGGCGCTCTTTTACGGCACGCTCAACGCGTACAAGTCCGACGCGGAACTGGTTCTCTGCCATTTCACCGACGCTACGAATACGACGGTTGCCGAGGTGATCGATATCATCGACATCATCTTTACCGTCACGGATAGCAATCAACTGTTGCATTACCGCAATAATATCTTCTTTTTCAAGCGTACCTGAGCCGGTGAGTTCATCACGGCCTAAGCGGCGATTGAACTTCATGCGGCCAACAGAAGACAGATCATAACGGTCTTCAGAGAAGAACAGGTTATCGAACAGCGTTTCAGCGGCATCTTTTGTTGGTGGTTCACCAGGACGCATCATGCGGTATATTTCAACCAACGCTTCTAGACGGTTTGATGTACCATCAATACGCAAGGTATCTGAAATGTAAGAGCCGTGATCAAGTTCATTGATGTACAACGTCTCAAATTCAGTGATCCCTGCATCGACCAGTGCCTGAAGATTTTCCAGCGTCAGTTCATCGTTGGCGTGAACCAGGACTTCGCCAGTCTCTTCGTTAATATAACCACGGGCGTATACTTTACCGGCCAGATATTCAGCCGGTACTTCCAGCTCTGTAATGCCGGCTTTTTCCAGCGCACGAGTGTGTCGCGCTGAGATACGACGTCCGGTTTCAACCAGTACGTTGCCTTCGCCATCGATGATGTCGAATTGAGCTGTCTCACCGCGTAAGCGATCAGGCACAACGTCCATCATCAGCTTTTCGCCATCGACACGCACCATGTTCTTTTCAAAGAAGGTATCCAGAATCTCTTCTGTCGCCATATCCAACGCGCGCAGAATGATTGATGCAGGCAGTTTGCGACGACGGTCGATGCGGACAAACAGGTTGTCTTTCGGGTCAAATTCAAAATCTAACCACGAACCACGGTAAGGGATTACCCGTGCGTTATAGAGCACTTTTCCTGACGAGTGAGTCTTACCTTTGTCGTGATCAAAGAATACACCAGGTGAACGGTGTAGCTGAGAAACGATTACACGCTCAGTACCATTGATAACGAAGGTACCGTTTTCCGTCATTAACGGAATTTCACCCATGTACACTTCTTGTTCTTTAATATCTTTTACAGTACCTGGGGCGGCTTCTTTATCAAACAATACCAGACGCAGCTTAACGCGCAGAGGTGCGGAGAAAGTGACACCACGGATTTGACATTCTTTAACGTCAAAAACGGGTTCACCTAGACGATAACTCACGTATTGTAATTCTGAGTTACCTGAGTAACTTTTTATTGGAAATACGGAACGAAATGCTGCTTCCAAGCCGTATTGACCATCGGGATCGATGTCAATGAACTTTTTGAAAGAATCTAGCTGAATTGAAAGAAGGTATGGAATTTCCAGTACCTGTGGGCGTTTGCCAAAATCCTTACGGATACGTTTCTTTTCGCTATAGGAGTAAACCATGGGTTCCTCAGCCTGCTGATTTTTGACCCAACTTGCTGTCTGCCGGCCGACAAACAACAAACTTCCAGCACCCTTTTGCCGGATAATCCGACAGCATACACCAAAACTTCCGGCTTGATTAGCTAAGCGTTTGGTTTTATGCCATTTTTAGTTTTAATTGCGCTGATAAAGCGGATAGAAACTTCAGGGTGTAAAGTGCCTATCCTACAGCGCAAAAAGGCTGGTGATCAAATAATCACCAGCCTATGCCTTTTCAGGCGAGCAATTGCCTATTGGCAATTACTTGATTTCAACTTCAGCGCCAGCTTCTTCAAGCTGCTTCTTCAGTTCTTCGGCTTCTTCTTTGCTCACGCCTTCTTTGATAGCTTTAGGAGCAGATTCAACTACTTCTTTCGCTTCTTTCAGGCCCAGGCCAGTTGCGCCACGTACTGCTTTGATAACAGCAACTTTGTTGCCACCGAATGAAGTCATTACAACGTCGAATTCAGTCTTTTCTTCTGCAGCTTCAGCAGCAGCAGCAGGACCTGCAGCTACTGCAACAGCAGCAGTTGCTTCAACGCCGAATTTTTCTTCAGCTGCTTCGATCAGCTCAACCAGTTCCATTACTGGCATTTCTGCGATCGCGTTCAAGATATCTTCTTTAGTCAGAGCCATTTCTCTAAACTCCCGGGTTAAATGTTAAAAAATTCAAATCTTCAAAGACAAGTAGATTCAGGCGGCTCGCCTTAACCTTGTTTCTCGTCTTTGATCGCCGCCAATACGCGCACAAATTTGGTAGGCACTTCGTTGATCGTGCGAACGAACTTGCCAACCGGTGCTTTGAAGGTAGCGAGCAATTTCGCCAGAGCTTCGTCGCGAGTAGGCAGTGATGCAACTGCATCCAGTTTTTCTGGACCCAGCAAACCACTACCGATAGAAAGTGCAGTCACTTTCAGCTTGTCATTCCCTTTCGCGTAGTCTTTGAAAAGACGCGCCGCACCACCAGGTGCATCCAGAGAGAAGCCGTAGATCAGCGGACCTGTAAGGGCGCTGTCCATATCGCTAAACTTACTGTCTGCAAGTGCACGCTTCGCCAACGTGTTACGTACTACTCGTAAGTAAACGCCTTGTTCGCGAGCTTTCACACGCAGGTCAGTCAGTTCTGCAACTTCCATCCCGCGGTATTCAGCGACGGCAACGGATAGAGCACGAGATGCAACGTCATTAACTTCCGCTACGATCTCTTTTTTAGCTGCTAAACCTAGTGCCACTGAGTTCACCTCTTAAAAAACTGACATCCGTTGGCCTAAGCCTCTGTCTGCCAGAGTTCACAGATTGATGTAAAACCGAAGTCTTACACCGCTCTACGGTGTTCGATTTCCCAGAGAGTCTGAGTCAAACCACCGTCTGCGCAGGCTTGATGATTAAGCGTTCCATTAGCACAGAGGCTCTCTTACTTCCTCTGCTGGTGCGCACCTGCGGTCTAGGACGGGAGTCATGCATTTATGGCTTACGCCGATGATGACTCCAACCCAAAACCTTTAAAGAGAACGTCCAATCGAAACTGAACGCAGTATGTTCTTATGCCTGTTGGCTGATAGAACCCTGGTCAAGCACCACGCCTGCACCCATAGTAGTGCTCAGGCTGATTTTCTTGATGTAGGTTCCTTTAGCAGAAGAAGGCTTCGCTTTCTTCAGTGCTTCCAACAATGCTTCCAGGTTTTCCTGGATCTGCTTAGGCTCGAACGCAATCTTGCCGATGCTGGCATGAATGATGCCGTTCTTGTCGTTGCGGTAACGAACCTGACCTGCTTTAGCATTTTTAACTGCGGTTGCAACGTCTGGCGTTACAGTACCAGTCTTAGGGTTAGGCATCAGGCCGCGTGGACCTAAGATTTGACCTAACTGACCAACAACGCGCATCGCGTCTGGGGAAGCAACAACCACGTCAAAGTCCATTTCGCCTTTCTTAACCTGCTCAGCCAGGTCTTCCATACCAACGATGTCAGCACCCGCTTCTTTCGCAGCGTCAGCGTTCGCACCCTGAGTGAAAACTGCAACGCGTACATCTTTGCCTGTACCGTTTGGCAGAACTGTCGCACCACGAACGTTCTGGTCTGATTTACGCGCATCGATGCCGAGGTTAACAGCAACGTCTACGCTTTCAGGGAACTTGGCAGTCGCAAATTCTTTCAGGAGGGCTACGGCTTCTTCAAAACCGTACTCTTTAGTCGCATCGACTTTTTCGCGAATTGCGCGAATCTTCTTTGATAACTTGGCCATGTATTAGTCCTCCACTACCAGGCCCATGCTGCGCGCAGAGCCAGCGATGGTGCGAACTGCTGCGTCCAGATCGGCTGCAGTCAGGTCAGGTTCTTTAGTCTTAGCAATCTCTTCCAACTGAGCGCGAGTCACTTTACCCACTTTCTCAGTATTAGGACGACCAGAACCACTCTTGATGCCTGCTGCTTTCTTCAGTAGGAATGAAGCAGGTGGAGTTTTCGTTTCAAAAGTGAATGAACGATCTTCGTAAACAGTGATTTCTACAGGTACCGGTGCACCTTTCTCCAGGCTTTCTGTTTTGGCGTTAAACGCTTTACAGAATTCCATGATGTTTACGCCGTGTTGACCCAAAGCTGGACCAACCGGTGGGCTTGGGTTTGCAGCACCAGCTGCAACCTGCAGCTTGATTAAGCCGGTTACTTTTTTAGCCATGATGTGTCTCTCAAATGTGGGTTAAACGCCTCGCAAACACTGAGAATGTCTGCTCAAACGGCTCCCCGGTTCAATAAAAGGCCGCGAATTATAGGCGAGTTTTTAAGCGCACGCAAGGCTAATTTGAATAGTAATTAACGCGTTAGGCTAGATATTCAGTTGGTTTATTGGTCAACGCGCCAATGTAATCGTCAATTTAACCAATTCGAAACGTGTTATTTTGGCGTGCTTAGCTATATATCATTGTTTTTATTGAACTTTACAAAGTGGCCTAATGATTGCTGAATATTCCTGATACGACACCTATACTGATTTATCTACCTTGATTGAGGAGCACACTATGGATTCAGGTATGATTTTTGTCTTGGTAATACTTTTCGCATTTGTATTGCCAATTGTTTTCTTTGGTATTTGGACAACGCATAAAAAAGAAATGGCCAAAGCTGACACCAAGTTAAATAGTTCCGAAAAGGAAAACCTCAAAAACGAACTGGCGGCAGTCAAAAGTCGTCTTGAAGTACTTGAGGCCATTGTGACCGACAAAAAATATCAGTTGAATGAAGAGATTGGTCAGTTAAGTCGGAGCGAAGATCGATTGAATTAGTTAAACGTCATCGAAGAATGTTCGTAAAAGCTAAAGAACAGTCATCCCAAAATTTTTTGCGCCACCGTCATCCCGGAATTTTCGGAGAAAATGTCCGGGATCTCTAACCATATTCCAAATGTGAAAAAACTCGCCTTAGCGAGTTTTTTGGTATCTATCAACACCCCTTCCCTGGTGCTTGGTTCTTGGTGCTTGCTGCTAGCCGCGACATCCTGTCGCGTCGCTAATTGCCTATTTGAGTGACGTTAAGTCACTCAAATTCGCTACGCGACTTTTATTGCTATAAAACAACAGCACTTCCTGTGGCCTAGTTCCAGCCCGGACTTCCTCACAAGGCGTGCCCGTCCGGTCGTAAAATCTTTTTTCGAGTGATTACCTATCACTCGAAATTGCCCGAAGGGCAACCAAGATTTTACCCCTTTTCAACCTGTGAAAATTCCAGTTCTACCGGTGTTGAACGGCCAAATATGAGTACCGATACTTTCAGGCGGTTCTTCTCGTAATCGACTTCTTCTACAACACCGTTGAAATCTGCGAACGGACCATCTGTAACGCGAACCACTTCGCCTGGCTCGAACAGTGTTTTTGGTTTCGGCTTATCAACCGACTCTTCAAGACGATTCAGAATAGCGTCAGCTTCTTTCTTGCTGATTGGCATTGGACGGTCTGATGTACCACCAATAAAGCCCAGTACACGCGGTACGCTTTTGACCAGGTGCCATGAGTCTTCATTCATTTCCATCTCCACCAGCACATAGCCAGGGAAGAACTTGCGCTCGCTTTTACGCTTCTGCCCGGCACGCATTTCAACCACTTCTTCAGTGGGAACCAGCACTTCACCAAAGTAATCTTCCATACCGTGCATTTTGATATGTTCTAACAGAGTCTTCTGTACGCGAGCCTCATAGCCGGAGAACGCTTGAACGACGTACCATTTTTTCTCAGACATATCAGACTCCAATTCCTGTGATGAAACCAACAACCCGCACAATGATACCGTCCAGTCCCCACAGTAATAGTGCAACTACCACCGTAGCGGCTAATACTATCAGGGTTGTTTGCGTGGCTTCCTGGCGTGTTGGCCAAATGACCTTGCGAACTTCAATTCGTGCATCTTTAGAAAAGCTCAGGAACGCAGCGCCTTTTTCTGTCGTGCTGGCAATAAAGCCCGCGATGACGATGGCGACCACTGCGCCTAATGCCCGATACAATACAGACATTTCTTCATACATGTTGTTGGCAACAACAACGCCACCAAGCAATGCAATAACTATTAACCACTTCAGCATGTCTAAAGGGTTGGACGAATTTTCAGTCTTCTCGCTCATGCTTTATTCCAGCAATAAATGGGTTTTACCTGTACCAAGTCATCTATGACCTGATCCAATAAATATTCTGGCAGGGGTGGAGGGATTTCCTCAGTTACATCCTGTAACTGACCGCAAGCGGCGCGACGCGGTACAAATCGTTCCCGACGATTTGTCAAACCCAGTGGTGGTTCTCACCCTCCACTGTTTCGCTCTGCGAGCACACTGATGGAATCATTCCATCCTGCACAGTTTCAAATTTTCAGTTGGCAGGGGTGGAGGGACTCGAACCCCCAACCATCGGTTTTGGAGACCGCTGTTCTACCAATTCGAACTACACCCCTGCAATCACCGGTCGCCCTTTTGTGCTCCGGATTTTAGTTACACTTCCCTTGTGATGCGTCTGCCAGAAACTTGGAAAAACGGGATGTCACATAGGGAGGGACGCGTATTATACCTATCCTTTAAGGTTATACAACCGTTGCTATAGAGTTGAATTTGAGCATGTCATTCAAGACCAAGAAAACCGCCGGTTTGGTGTGCCCATAACTTGGCATAGATGCCATTCTGCGCAAGTAATTCCTGATGAGTCCCCTGCTCTACCACCTTGCCCTCGTCCAACACCAGCAACCTGTCCATTTGCGCAATCGTTGATAGTCTGTGCGCAATAGCTAGCACGGTTTTATCTTGCATAATTTTATTAAGACACTGCTGGATCGCGACCTCAACTTCAGAATCAAGGGCCGATGTCGCTTCGTCCAGAATAAGGATCGGCGCGTCTTTTAGCATCACCCGGGCAATGGCGATACGTTGGCGTTGCCCGCCTGATAACTTAACGCCTCTCTCCCCCACATGCGCATCGTAACCGTTTCGGCCACTATGGTCTGAAAGTCGCTGAATAAATTCATGTGCTTCAGCCTGCTGTGCCGCACGCAGCATATCTTCGTGACTGGCGTCTTCGCGCCCGTAAATAATATTGTCGCGCACCGACCGATGCAGCAATGAGGTGTCCTGCGTCACCATACTGATATGCTTGCGAAGACTTTCCTGACTGACCTGACTGATATCCTGTCCATCTACGCGAATGGCCCCGCCATTTATATCGTAAAAACGCAATAATAAATTCACCAACGTCGACTTGCCGGCGCCGGAACGCCCAACCAGTCCCACTTTCTCGCCTGCTTTGATATCGATATTTAAGTTATCAAAAACCTTGATAGTATTGCCGGCATTGCCGGGATAACTGAAGCTAACGTTATCAAAGCTAATCTGACCGCCAGAGACCACCAGGTCGGTCGCATTATCTTTATCTTTTACTTCTGTCGGTAGCGATAGCGTGTTAATGCCATCCTGGACAGTACCAATATTTTCGAACAGCGCCGACACTTCCCACATCACCCATTGCGACATGCCATTCAACCTCAGGCACAGGCTCACTGCGACCGCTATGTCGCCCGGCGTAACGATCCTCTCCATCCAAAGATAAATGGATAATGCCGCCATACTGAATACCAACAATGAGTTACTCAGCCAGACACAGCCTTTTAACACCGTCACCAGGCGCATTTGTGGATACACGGTGTGTAAAAATCCGTCCATCGCATCGCGCGCGTAATTCTCCTCGCGCTGACTATGTGAGAACAGTTTGACCGTCATGATGTTGGTGTAGCTGTCAACAATACGCCCTGTCATTAGCGAGCGTGCATCGGCCTGACGTTGCGATACTTTTTTGAGGCGCGGGATCAATGCTCTCAATATGACGATATAGGCAACAAACCACACCACCAAAGGCATTGCCAAGCGCCAGTCGGTGCTAAATATCAGCACCAGCATGCTGACAAAATACACGCCGATATAGACCATCAAATCGAGCAGCTTCATCACCGTCTCGCGAACCGACAGTGCAGTTTGCATAACTTTCGTCGCAACTCGTCCGGCAAACTCATTCTGGAAAAAACTCATGCTTTGTCTGACCAGATAGCGATGAGCTTGCCAGCGGATACTCATAGGGTAGTTGCCGAGTAAAGACTGGTGAACCAGCATCGAATGCAGCATGACGCTGCCAGGAAGTAATATCAGTACTACTGCTCCCATCCAGATGAGTGATGCTGACTCTTCCTGTATGAACGTCTCCCGATCCCGCTCTGCGAACCAGTCAACCAACTGTCCCAGGTAGCCCATCAGGGAAACTTCCAGAATGGCGATAAGAGCACTCAATATCGACACGATAATCAGTGTTGGCCACATCCCCGCAGAATAATAACGACAGAAAGCGACAAGGCCTTGAGGTGGTTGACCCGGCTGCACCGGTGGATAAGGGTTAGTCAGTCGTTCAAAAAAGGAAAACATGAAACAGTAGATTATGCCGACAGGAAAACATACAGGATACCCGATCTTCTCTCATCGGGTTCAATCGATACGGAATTATTTATTCGAGCGGAACCTGACCTATCGCTTTTAGCTTTTCATTTACCGTTTGCCGATGTTGAGCTTGCCATTGTGCTAAGGTCAGAGAAGCATCTTTCTGTGCGCGTTGCTGGGCGATATTGTGGGCTTGCGACGCTTGTTCCTTCGGCACAACGGCAATGCCCTCTTCATCCGCTACGATGATATCGCCAGGATGCACATGAACGCCGCCACAGACGACCGGCTGATTAAGGGGGTCGAACGCTTTCTTCGCGCCGGGTTTGGGTATGACACCACGACCGAAGACTGGAAACTGCATATCGCGGACTTCGGCAATATCTCGGATACAGCCATCTACTACAAAGCCAGCGATACCCCGCTGCTGCGCGATGGCACAGACGTTTCCACCCGCTAAAGCATATTCGTCGTCGGCCTCAACAACAATAATATCGCCCGGCGCGGCGGCATAAATTGCTGCATGCAGCATCAGGTGATCACCTGGCGCACAGCGTGCAGTGAAGGCAGGCCCCGCAATACGTGGAATGCCCTGCCAGAGGGGCCGAATACTGTGATGCAGGAACTGGCTGCGTGGCAGTGCATCCGCTAAATCACAAGGGGAAATGTCAGTAAAGTCCACGAGCCATCAACTCCTGTTAGATGAAGCGCATTATCAGCATAATTGTCCAGTACGCACAGATCAGAAACTGCACAAGAAACAGCAAAAATCTGAGCTGGATCGCAGCATTACTGATGGAAACAATATGCACTATGGATTGGCCGACCCTCGCCGCTAACAGCCACAATGCCAGCGGGTCAGTAATAGCGGTAACATCAAGTGCCATTGCCATTAGCATCAGACCGCCGATAAAACTAAAACTCTCTACACAGTTGGCTTGAGCGCGAGTCAATCTATAGCCCAACTCAGGTACGTCAAAACCGTCGGCCTGAAATCGTAGTCCCTTATGTTGACCGCTAATCGCCATAACACTTCGGTAGGTTGCCAACGCAAGGAGTAACAGGAGTGTCCAGCCGATATAGCCAGCTAACGCTAATATGGTTGCATTCATTTTCTTATCCTTTTTTCACCACTGTACTGCAGATGTGGACGTGATGCTATGGTGCAGATTATTGGAAAAACGTTATTTAATGGCTGACCATGCCATCAGAAAGCCTCGTCCCACAGACAGTGTTTGTCCTTCTATTTTCCCATTCATTGTCATCCTGCCCGAGGTAGAGTAAACACCGCTATTATCAGACGTCATAACAGAAAAAATTAGGTATTCGTCTTTGAAGGTATATCGAGCGCTATCAAATGGCGTGCCGTAGAAGTTTCCATCTAAGGTTCCATCCTCATTGACCGCAGATATCATCATGGTTGTGGTTGACGGTTTTGCTGTGGGCGAAAAATACAAGGAAACCTGCCATGCGCCGATAAATTGCTTTGCTAATTGAGGGTAGAAATCAGCACTGTCATCAGCGACAACATGATTGCCAAGAAAAACAGTGAGTAAAACACTGACCTCTTTCCATCCGATTTTTCGTTGCATTGGGACAGACTCACGATTGCGCGTTACTTAAAAGTAGCGCGTGTAAACAGAGATTCAAACATTGAAAAGCCTTGCTTCATTCTTTTCTTGCCCCTGCAGCACAGGCCGAAAAGAGGCCTGTATTCATTCAACAACGCCACACAGCTGAGGAAAAGTCTTTCAAATATACTTGTCTTGAACTGCGTACAAACGACCGATATAAAAAATATCGAAAACTGTCTATTACTAGCTACACTGGATTTAACGTAGATATCGTTGTCCTGAATAGCGATCTAAGACGTTGTCGCGTTAAGGATAAGACATGAAAAAAACAATAGGCTTTTGGAGATCTTGGGCATTGGTTGTCGGCACCATGATCGGTAGCGGCATCTTCCTCATACCAAGTGTTCTAGCGCCTTATGGATCAATCAGTCTTCTGGGTTGGTTTCTTACCGCATTTGGGGCATTACTGATTGCACTAACTCTCGGTTCATTATCCACAAGGGTGGAAAAAGAAGGTGGGCCTTATGCGTATTGTCACGAATTAATCGGCCCTGCAGTCGGCTTTTTCATGGGCTGGGGACTTTGGGTATCCTTTTGGCTTGCGATAGCAGCATCTTCTCTTGCTTTCTCAGGCTATGTGTCTGCGATGTTTCCCCTGTTTGATCACGAGGGAGTATTCCGAACATTAATTTCGTTATTACTTGTGTGGTGTCTGGCATCATTTTTTCTGTTAGGTATACGGGGAGTTGGCTTTCTACAATTGCTCACCACTATTCTTAAATTGATGCCGTTGCTTTTGATCCCAGCGTTAGGCTTTTTGTATGGCGATCAGTCACTCAGTGAAACGTTGGTTTACAACAAAGAAGTCGGCTTTTTTGAACAGATATCAAAGGTGATTTTAATCACCATGTTTGCTTTCCTGGGTATTGAAGTTGCAACGATTCCAGCGAATGAAACCATTAACCCGAAGAAAACCATCCACAGAGCATTATTTTTTGGATTACTATCGGTCAGTTTTGTGTACTTTTTTGCGACGATGGGGGTATGGCTTGCGTTACCCACTGACGCTTTATCAAATTCACCTTCCCCATTTGCTGACGCGGCAGAAATACTGATAGGTCCGATTGGCGCGACTGTGATTACGATAGGCATCATGATTTCTATCATTGGCTCTATGAATGGCTCTTTGCTTGCCGCTGTCCTGCTGCCTCAGAGTATGGCCAGCGACAAGCTGTTTCCTAAAATGTTTCAGGATAAGAATAAATACGAGGCGCCTTGGAAATCTCTGGCTATCGTAGTGATGTTGATTTCTGTGGTTTTATTACTCGGATCTACTACAAATTTAGTGACCTATTATGAAAAACTTCTCATTCTTTCGACCCTGACCGCGATACTTCCTTTTGCAGCATGCGCTATAGCCGAATTAGTTCTGCAAGTCAGAGAGCGACATTCGCATTCCATAAATATATTCACATTACTTCGCGCCCTCGGTGCACTCATATTCTCAGTCTGCATGATCATTGGTGGTGGGTTAGAGTCCGTCATTTATGGTGCTTTTATTCTAGCTGCCGGGGCTCCCATATATCTTCGATATAAAAGAACCAATAGATGAGATATTCAGTCTTAATCTGGTGTAGAGTTATTTCACATGAGTAGCCACCCCTCAGATACACATGGCGCTGTTAAAAAAAGAAACCTTTGTTCGTCTGCTCTTTGAATCTGGCTTAATCATATTCAGCGTTATGCTCGCGTTATTCCTTGATGAATACAGGGTCACTTTAAAACAGGAAGCAGCAACTCAAAAAGCGCTGTCTAATATTAAGCAAGAAATGCAAACCAATTTAACCGTGCTAAGGAAGTGGTATGACTATCACTCTCAAGTCGCTGTAAATATCGATCAGGTTTTACAATCGGACGACATCCCTAAAGAAGACTTTATCAAAGATGACGAAGTGCATTATTTTTCTGTCATGCCTCAGGGGGTTGTGCAGGACTTAATCGACGATTCTGCCTGGAACGCGTTTAAATCAACTGAATCTTATGCAAATCTAGAATTTGAAGTCATGCTGGTGCTCTCAAGAGTGTATAACCTTCAGCAATCCGGTGTAAAAAACACATTGCAGCTTATACTAAGTCACTTCTCTGGTAATGATTTTCTGGATCAAGAAAAGCTAAAAAACAATTTGATTCTGTTGAGAAGATCGTTTCGAGAAATTGCCTCGCAGGAAGCTTATCTTATTAGCGAATATGATTACGCCCTGAAGCATCTGGAAGATAACAATGGTTGATGGCCACACGTTAATTTTCTTGGCGTAAACTTGAAACTTATCCTTTTCACACACTGTTACAAGTTTGCACCGCGTGAAAGCTCAAGAATGTTTATATTATGACCATTATTTCGCGCTTTAAGGATTTTTATGAAACGGATGCTTCCGCTTCTTGCTGCTGCGCTCCTGTCTGGGGGCGTCAACGCAGACAACCACTCAACCACACCGCTAACGACTCAGGATATACTCAATATTCTTGCCCATCCCGAACGTTCTGACGCCGACAAGGCAAGAGACGCAGCCCGACAGCCTGCCAACGTTCTGACATTTTCTGACGTACAAAGGGGCTACACGGTGCTTGACATGAATGCCGGTGATGGTTGGTACACGGAACTGCTATCGCTGGCAGTAGGCGACAGTGGCAAGGTGTACATGCACAATGATGAAATTTATTTCCCATTTGCACAGAAAGACTTACAAACACGCACGCAAGATAATCGACTGAGTAATGTTGAACGTCTGGACAATGTGGCCGTTGAGGCCATTGCTCTGACAGACAAAAGTGTTGACCTCGCATTTGCCTCATTAAGCTATCACGATTTGTTTTTTACCGATTATGAACGTGACGGTGAAACCGTTGTATTGAGGTCAGAGGCGGTAGATTATCAAGCTGCGTTAAGCACGATCCATCGCATACTCAAGGACGACGGCGTTTTTGTCGTTATCGACCATATCGGGCAAGCAGGATCAGGAGATGAAGCATCAAATACGCTGCATCGTATTGATCCGAAAAGAGTCAAATACCAATTTTCTCAATCTGGGTTTAGACTGGTCGAGCAAGCCTATTACCTTGCTAATGCTGACGACGATTACACGAAGTCAGTGTTTGACCCGGCGCTCAGGGGTAAAACTGACCGTTTCATTTTTAAATTCGCAAAGAAGTAACACACTATGTTTAGAAAACACACGATTGTTACCGCACTCGCATTAGGCGGTCTGGTAGCCTGTAGCCCTGCACCTGAGACAACGACACCTCAGTCGGCAACCAGCGATGAACAGGCCCCTGTGACGCAGTTGGATTCTGGCGTCTATGTTGAAAATATGGATACCTCAGTGCATCCCGGCGATGACTTTTTCCGCTATGTAAATGGTGCTTGGGTCGATAATCTCACTATACCCGCAGACAAATCCAGTTACGGCAGCTTTGTTATTTTACGAGACGAAGCACAAGACGATGTAATGAACATCATCCGCTCATCAGCTGAAGGTGACTTTGCCGATGGTAGCGATGAGCAAAAGGTCGGCGATTTATATCGCTCTTATATGGATAATGAGGCTCGTAATGCATTGGGCATAGCACCACTCAAGCCCCAGCTTGAGCTTATCGATAACATTGACAGCTATGATGCATTGGCAGCGTATTTTGCCCGAGCCAGCAAATACGGCTTCGGCGCACCATTCAATACCGCCCAGTACGTCGATTTCAAAGACCCATCAACCTATATGATTTACAGCTGGCAGGCTGGCCTTGGCCTGCCTGAGCGTGAATATTATTTCAACGAGGACGACGCCAGCGTTGAGATTCGCAATGCCTACGTTGAGCATATCGCACGCATGTTTGAACTGGCAGGTTTCGAGTCGCCACAGGCAAGTGCGGATATGATCATGGCACTGGAGACCCGGCTTGCCGAACAGCACATGAAAAAAGAGCAAACCAGAAACATGGTGGCGCTCTATAACAAAGTGCCGGTGGCTGAACTCAACGAGCTGATGCCGAATTTCAACTGGTCTGCCTATCTGCAAGAGGCACAGCTAACGGATCTTGATGGACTGGTTGTAACTCAAATGGACTATATGCGTGAGCTTGATGGCATCATCCAGTCTGTATCTCTGCAAGACTGGAAAACCTATCTGAAGTGGGGCCTGTTGAATGCAAGTGCCACACGCCTAAGTGAAGAGCTGGATAAGGCGAATTTCGCATTTTACGGCGCTGTATTAAGGGGTGTAGAAGAGCAGGAGCCGCAGTGGCGTCGCGCAGTGAGTCTGTTAAACGCCCATGTTGGTGAGATCATCGGCAAAGTATATGTTAAGCAGCATTTCCCACCAGAAGCCAAAGCTCGTATGGAAGAACTGGTCGCTAACCTGCTTAAAGCCTATGAGCAAAGTATCAAAGAACTGGACTGGATGACCGACGAAACACGAGCGCAGGCACTGGACAAACTGGCTAAGTTTACGCCCAAGATTGGTTACCCTGACAAATGGCGTGATTATTCACTTCTAACCGTTGCTGAAGATGATCTGTTTGGCAATCTGATGCGCTCGGCAGATGCCCAATATCAGCAAATGCTGGATAAACAGGGCGGTCCTGTAGACAAGACCGAGTGGCAGATGACACCTCAGACGGTAAATGCTTATTACAATCCGCCAATGAACGAAATCGTGTTCCCCGCTGCCATTTTGCAACCGCCGTTTTTCAACATGCAGGCTGACGATGCGGTCAACTATGGAGGCATTGGTGCGGTAATAGGCCATGAAATTGGCCACGGTTTCGACGACTCTGGAAGTACGTTTGACGGTGACGGCGTGCTACGTAACTGGTGGACAGATGCCGATAAACAAGAGTTTGAAAAGCGCACTGGCAAACTTGTTGCCCAATATGATCAATTCGAAGTCATGGAAGGCCTCAACGTCAACGGCGAATTCACACTTGGTGAAAATATCGGCGACCTGGGCGGTATCAGTATTGCTCACAAAGCCTACAAGCTGTCGCTGCAAGGCGAGCCTGCCCCTGTGTTAGATGGGTTCACTGGTGATCAACGTGTGTTCATCGGCTTCGCTCAGGTTTGGGCCAGTAAGTACCGTGATGAAGCGCTACGCAATCAGGTGAACACCGATCCTCATTCGCCAGCCGTGTTCAGAACCAATGGACCGCTGCGCAATGTGCCTGAGTTCTACGAGGCATTCGATGTTACGCCTCAGAATGCGTTGTATCTGGCACCGGAAGAACGGGTAAAAATCTGGTAATAAAATTTCCGTAGCGCGCGTCATCGCGTGCTACGGAATATCCGTCAGCTATCGCAGCTTTCGGGCTCGCACTTTTTTTCCTTTCAGCCTGTTTTCACGCAGAAATTTCATGCTTCGTTTCACACTGCGTAGCTTAATTGCCACGTAGGAGTGATTCGCTGCGATCTGAATTTTACCAATATCTTCAGCTGGCACCTCAGCCTCTTTGCTGAGTGCGCCAAGAATATCTGTAGGCCTGAGTTTAGCTTTCTTACCGGCGTCAAGGTATAGCGTCACTAAGTCAGGCGTGACAATGCGGTTTAAATGAAATCGTAAGCTAGCGATACCTTTAGGTTTTGCGTCTATTGCCAGCTCTTCACAACACCTGCGCCATGTTGGCTGTTCATGGTCTTCAACTAGTGTCACACAGCGGCCGCTGGCGCCTGCCCGGGCTGTGCGACCAGCTCTGTGAACAAGGGTCTCCTGATTATCCGGCACCGTGACATTCAGCACCATGTCAACGTGCTCAATATCGAGTCCACGGGCTGCAACGTCTGTCGCTATCAATAGGTTGCAACTGCCATTGGCAAAACACGCCAGCACGTCACTTCGCGCCGCTTGCTGCATATCGCCATGCAAGGCCATACAGGCAATGTGCATCTCCTGTAAATCAGCGGCAAGGTCTCTTGCCATCTGTTTGGTTGGGCAAAACAGTATTGCAGAACTCGGTTGAAATTCACTCAATATCGCTGCCACAGCGTTAGCTTTGCGACTTTGCTGATTATGAAAGCTGAGAAATTCGATGTCCGGTGCTGATTGAGTATCAGTTACATCAATACTTATTGGTTCTTGCAGCCACTGCTGACAGGCCGGCTCTATAGCGCTTGGAAATGTTGCAGAAAACAGCAGGGTCTGCCGCCGTACGGGCAACATCCCCATGATATCAATAAGATCTTGCTCAAAACCAAGGTCCAACATGCGGTCAGCTTCATCTAGCACGACCTGCTGCAAAGCATTCAGGTTTATCCGTCGCTTTCTCAGGTGAGCCAGCAACCTGCCCGGCGTCGCGACGATGATGTGGGAGCCATGTTTAAGTGACTGAATTTGTGGACCAATAGGCGTACCACCACAAATAACCTGCACCTTGGTGTTGGACAGTTTACGGGCCAGCTGTCTGATGCTATTAGCCACCTGCTCGGCAAGTTCACGGGTAGGACAAAGTACCAACGCCTGGGGAAACGGCACCTCAACGTCCAGTCGCTGTAAAATACCAATCGCGAATGCCAGTGTCTTGCCACTACCGGTCGCCGCTTTCGCCATCACATCCCGATGCTTGAGGATCTCAGGAATTGCTTGCTGCTGCACGGGCGTCAGCTCGGCAAACCCCATTTCAAGGAGTTGCTGCTGCAATGGCGTAATAAGATTCAACGCCGCAAGTTGCGAGGCAAGACTCATCGTGTATTTCTCGTTACTTTTTAGACCAAAGATTTACTACGCCGTTTGCTTCATGCATCGGGCCAACCTGGTCCTGTTGATAGATAGTTAGCCACTTGTCCACTATCGACTGATAATCACTGGTGGCCTTAAATGCTTTAGCCGCATCCTGAAAATGTTTAACTTCGCTGCCACTACTGTCCAGTTTTGACATAACCAGATACGTGGTGACCAGTTCGTAGGTATATAACCGTTTGAGATCGCTACACGCTTTTTGCAATCTTCGACAAAACAAAACCAACCCGAAATCGGAAAAAAATAGCCCGTCTACCTGCTTTTCGACCAGAGCATCAACGGCATCGAGCCAGGTAGGATATGTCTTAACATCGATATCCGCAGCGCGCAGAATTGCTTCTCTAAAATCACCTTTGAGCACAGCGACCGAGCCGAACTCTGACACGTCAGACAGGACCCTGAACTTATTTTCTGCTGCACGCCCATAGATCCCGTATACGTTTGCGGTTATCGGCGTTATCCAATGATATTGGGATTCTCTTTCCGGCGTTCTGGCTAACGCAAAGACAAACACATTAGGCTTAACCCGCGCCTCTTTGAGAATACGTTCCCAGGGCGCCGCTAACACCATCTGGTCGACCCCAGCGTAGTTGAGGATCCCTTCCACTAATTCAACGGTGTATCCGGTAGGCCGACCTCTTTCATCCAACTGACTAAACGGTGGCTCAAGGTTGGTTAAGACCCAGTATTCGTTACCGTCTATTTGCATCGTATTGCTTTGTGCTCGTAAGAAAAAACACAAGCACAGCGACGCCACCAGCCAGCGCCACTGGCGAATTTCTATCCTGAAGTGTCTCGTCCCTGCTTTACATGCTATACAAAACGTCAACTTTGCTGCAGTTTCCAACTCACTGTTTCACCAGCAAAAAACGGTACAATAGGCTCACCGCTTGGCGGTGTGATGGAAGTTGGGATCTGCCATTCCTGTTTAATCAGTGTGAGGGTTGATGTGTTACGCGGCAAACCATAAAAATCAGGCCCGTAATGGCTGGCAAACCCTTCCAGTTTATCCAGTGCGCCGAGCTCTTCAAACACGTGAGCATAAAGCTCAATCGCGCTCCACGCACTGTAACAGCCAGCGCAGCCGCAGGCATTTTCCTTTTTGTGCTGCTCGTGTGGCGCAGAATCTGTGCCCAGGAAGAACTTGGGCGAGCCGCTGGCGACAATATTTCGTAACGCCTGCTGATGCGTATTACGTTTCAGCACCGGCAGGCAGTAGTTATGAGGCCTGATCCCGCCCACCAGCAAATCATTGCGATTAAGCAACAAATGCTGAGGCGTAATAGTTGCCGCCACGTTATCAGAGCTGGCCACAACGAAATCAACGGCATCTTTGGTGGTGATGTGTTCAAACACGACTCTGAGGTCGGTAAATGTGCTGACAATCTTTTGCAGATATTTGTCGATGAACGCTTTTTCACGGTCAAAGATATCAATCTCAGCCTCAGTCACTTCACCATGGACCAATAACAACATGTTTTGCTGCATGATTTCTTCAAATACCGGAAACAACGCGTCAATGCCTTCTACCGCGGCGTCTGAGTTGGTCGTGGCACCAGCTGGGTAGAGCTTACACGCCGTTACCCCGGCAGCCCTGGCGTCTTTAATATCCTGTCGCGTCGTTTGATTAGTCAAATACAGTGTCATCAGGGGTTCAAACTCGGCTCCTGCAGGCACCGCCTCCATGATCCGCTGCTTATACTCCGTCGCCATTTGCGCATTCACCACCGGCGGAACAAGATTCGGCATCACGATAGCACGTTTAAAACAGCGCGCCGTTGCAGGTACCGTCTCTTTTAACATATCGCCATCGCGGAAATGCAGATGCCAGTCATCTGGTGAAGTAATGGTGAGTGTTTGCATAATGATCTGACCCAAGTAACCAAACCTGCGCATTATGCCTGATTGCAGCTCTGCTGAGAAATACCATCTGGGCTTTATTGCACGTTTGCAGTATTTTACTTATTCATAGTCCTGAATTAATCCACTAAAAGCATAGACCCTTCACGCCATGTCTCAGCGCATTAGTCTGCTAAATCTCATTGCATCATCCCGTCGAGGGAGAGCAACCCGATTCGTGATAAGTCTGGTTGATTCGCTTCTGGGTATCCGACGTATGGATGCTCTTTATCGACAACACAATATGCAGGGCCTGAGTAAAGAGGACTTTGCTGACCGACTGTTGCAGATATTGGATATAAACCTGCAAGGACTAGAGGCACTGACCGAGAAAATACCCCGCAGCGGGCCCTTGCTGATCGCCAGCAATCATCCATTTGGTGGTCTGGAGGGGGTGATTTTGGCCAGATATATCGCAACCGTGCGACCCGATTTAAAAGTGCTGGCCAATCAGGGTCTAAAGCTATTCCCTGAGCTGAATGATTACTTCATTTACACCGATCCTCTGGCCGAGGGTAATCCCAAAAACGCCGCGTCTTTGCGTCAGTCTGTCAAACACCTGAAACAGCAGGGCGCCCTGCTGATATTTCCTGCCGGGCGGGTTTCCTATTTTCGACAAGATAAAGGACGCATCACCGATCATCACTGGAACCGGATTACAGGGACCCTTATCCAGCGCACACAGGCAGCGTTTTTGCCGGTTTTTGTCGACGGCCTTAATAGTCCATTGTTCTATCGTCTGGGACGTGTTTATTACCGCTTCAGACTGTTGATGCTGGCCAGAGAACTTCTTAATAAACAAGGTGCGACCATCTCAATTGCCTGCGGTTCACCTGTACCGTCAGAGAAGCTTTGCAAACAAGCTGACAGTATTCATCATACTGTTGTATGCCGTGCGTTGTGCTATGCACAGTCGCCACAGTGGCGCTACAGCTGGCCACCTGATGCAGTAACCCAGCATCAACCGCTGGCTGCCCCTGTCTGTACAGATACCATTGAGCGTGAGCTCGCGTTGCTGCCAGCGCACCAGCACCTGTTCGACTATAAACACTTTGCCGTGTATTACGGCACGCAGCAGCAGCTTCCAAACACGGTTCGGGATATTGCCAGACTAAGAGAGCTGGTTTTTCGTCAGCATAATGAAGGCAGCGGTGCGCCAATCGATACTGACCATTTTGATGCAACGTACACACAGTTGTTTGCATATGACCGTAAGTCACGTCGGCTTATCGGTGCTTATCGAATGGGCCAGACGGACCATTTGCTCAAAAAGCAAGGGCTTGACGGTTTATACCTGTCACGAATGTTTGATTTTCAGCCCGATTTTATTAACCAGCAGCAACCCTGCCTGGAGCTCGGCCGCTCTTTTCTTATACCTGAATACCAACGAAGCTATCAGGGTCTGTATCTTCTATGGCGGGGAATCGGCGCATTTGTGTGTAAGTTTCCTTGCTATCGCACACTGTATGGCACGGTGTCATTAAGCAAACTGTACGATCCACGCAGCGTCGCGCTGATAAGAGAAATACTGGTCCAGCACCCTGACAACGTGAACCCGCGCTTCCCTTTTATGTTCGACTTACACCCGGAGTGTCGGGATGCCGTCAACTCCAATGATATGACAAGTGACCTCAGTGCATTATTGGCTGGCATTGAGACGGATGGGAAGGATATCCCCGTGTTATTGCGACACTACATGAAACTGGGCGCACGGTTTCATGCTTTGGGACTGGATAAAAATTTTAACGATACGCCCGGACTATTATTAAGTGTTGATCTCGATAACGCTCCTGTAAAACTGATGAAATTGTATATGGGTAACGGTTTTCAGCAGTTTTATCGTAGCTAGCTCAACTCATAAGCTGTTTAAACCCATCCCGATAACGTCGGGACATATTGACATTGACACCCGATTGTAATGTCACAACGGCATCCCCACTCGGTTTAGCCTCGATACTTTGCACGAAATGGATATTGATACTCAGTGAGCGATGTATACGATGAAACCCTTTCTGTGCGAGCCGTTCAGTCAGCGTCCCCAGCGTACCGCGGAAGGGATAAATACGTCCTTTACTGTGTAAATTGACGTAATTTCCGGCCGATTCCAGATATTCAATGTCAGCGACTTTGACCAGAAACTCTTTATCCAGTTTTTTCACCAAAAGGTGTTCCGGGCAACTGGACTTGTTTTCTGTTTGTAAGTCTTCACTCTCTTCACCCTCTTCTGCAATAAGAGAAGCATCTCCTTTTAGTCGGCGATAGACAAACTGAAACACATGAAACAGGACGTAAACCAGCACATATCCCCAGGCGTCTTTTCTGTATTCATACAAGAACTCCATTCCTACATCGCCAAAGTTATAGTGCCCTCCGACGAAGTGATAGACCGCTTTTCTCATGACCACCATGAAAAATATGTGTAATGCTGAAAATATTAAGGTGCCAATAAGATGTGCGACGACTTGAGTGACAATGCCGGTAAAACGAGGAGGGTAGCGGCGAAACCATAATACAAGCAATGGCAACAGCAGAAAGGTACTCAACGCGCTGGTATATTCCCAACAAAAAGGTTCCCATAAGGCAATCGCCGGTTCACCACCGCGGTTTGCTTCCATCCATTCAGACGTAGCATTGATAGTGTTATTGATGAGAACGTATAGAGCGAACGCGCAAAAACCGTAAAGCTGCGGGTGTCTGTCCAGCTTATGAATCCACAATGTGTTCATTTTTTTATCCCTCAAAGCCACCGCTTATCACCAACGCTCATCAGTTCGTCATCCAGCACTGGAAAATCGCCATGCATCTACACGACTCTTAGGCCAGGCATAAACCATCGAGTATCCACATGCAAACCGACAATCCATTCATTTCCTGCGGGCGGCGTTACGACGTCGACTGGGTGCGCAGCCTAGCTTTCATCATACTGATCTTTTATCACGTCGGCATGTACTATGTCGCCGACTGGGGCTGGCATGTAAAAAGCCTACAGCAAAGCGTTTTATTGCAGGAACTGATGATCCTGACCAATCCATGGCGTATGAGTTTGTTGTTTGTTGTATCGGGCATGACATTAGCGTTGATTCAACACAAATACAGCGCCCCGCAACTTATCAAGGTACGTAGCAAGCGTATTCTTATACCGTTAATTTTTGGCATGCTGGTGATTGTACCGCCACAACTTTACTTCGAGCTGCGACAATCGCAGTTATTTGATGGAACTTACGTTACGTTTCTCGGTGAATACGTAAACCTTAACACTCAACTTGCTCCGCACAAGCCGTCTCCTATTGGCCTGCTGACTTGGAACCATCTGTGGTATCTACCTTACCTGTTTTGTTACTCGATTGTGCTGCTGGCGCTACGTCCAATTATCGATATTGTCATCAGTGATCGCTATATCCAGCGAACTCAAGGCTGGTATTTCATTGCGGCAATGTTACTGCTGTTTTGCGCTGCCCGGATACTACGAGCAGACTTTCCGACAACCCACGCACTTTTGGATGACTGGTATAATCATGCACGTTATTTTCTCGCTATGCTGGCCGGATATACCCTGGTAAAGCTGCCACAGGTATGGTCCAGCGCTATCCAGCACCGTAGACGGCTGCTAATAACGGGTGTTATCACTTACGCATTTTTTATTGCAGACCGAAACGGGGCATTTCCGCTTTTTGCCCAGTGGTATCAGCAATATGAAACCGTGAAATTGTCTTATTCGTTAATTGTTGCTGCCAACAGTATTGGCTGGATAGGCGCGGCGATTGGTTTTGCCGGGCACTATCTGAATAAGCCAAGCGCAACATTGCGTTACCTGAATAATGCGATATTACCGTGCTATATCCTCCATCAGACCTTGATTATCCTGCTTGCAATGTGGTTGCTACCACTGGCATTGCCAGCATCAATTGAGAGTGCATTAATCATCATGTTAACGGCGATGGGGTGCGTGTTTGGCTATGAAATAATTCGGCGAATTACTGTCCTGAGGTTTTTATTTGGCCTACCAAAACGAGTTTCAACGCACCTCAATAATGATTATCAGCCGTACGGGAGCATTGAAAATCAATCGAAAGTTTAATGGTATGCAAGTGCGTGAAATCCTAATCTTAATGAACAAGAGTCGAAAAATTTCTGTTTGATTTGAAGTTCCTATTATTGTTTCTGATCCTCATAGCGACGTCAGCATCTGCGGCTGACGCTATGACAGTGCGCACCTGCCTGATGAATAATGACTTATTTCCACTCTGGAGAGCACCGGGAGAAGAAAGCAGCTCTCTACCTGGTATCAATATTGAGCTTCATGAGGCTATCGCAGAAGAGTTAGGGTTCGTCATTGAATGGGTAAGAGCACCGTTTCCTCGCTGCCTGGTATTACTCAGAAACCATGAAGTAGACATGTTTAATGTCGCCAGCTATCGGGCAGATAGGGAAAAATACGGTAAATATCCGACACGTGATGGCGACATCGACCATGCTCGCAGGCTTAAAAGCGACACCTATGAGGCATTTGTAATCGATAAAGGTGCTGTGGACTGGAACGGAGACGCGTTTACTGTGCACGACAGATTACCCGTAGCGATAGAAATAGGCGCTTCTATCCGCAGCTGGTTAAATGAAAGAAACACCCGAGTGTATGAAGTAAGTCGTCCACAGCAGGCATTCGATATGTTAGCCAGAGGTAGGGTTGCGGCAGTTATCACCAACCAATTCAATGGCATCCCATACTTGGATAAAGGAGTAACCCAACTAATGCCTTCGATATCAGAGAAGTCATATTTCATCATGATAGCGGATGAATTTTATGAGCATCACCCGCTCTTAAGTGAACAGGTATGGGATGTATCGAAGATTGTCAGAGAAAGGATATACGGACAGTTACTGGTCAAATACAGTAATCTGAATGGCTGGCCGCCCCTATCCCCTACCGCAAACTAGGTCTTTTTGACATATTTAGACGTCAGCTTCATCGCGCCTAGCCCATCGATTTTACAATCAATGTTATGACCGTCTTTGCTGTGGTCCGCGTCAAGTAGCCGGATGTTTTTTACCTTGGTGCCGACTTTCACCACAGATGAAGAGCCCTTAATTTTCAGGTCTTTGATTACGGTAACGGTGTCGCCATCCGCCAACAGGTTGCCATTGGCATCGGTTATCCCCTGCTCACTGGCACTCTGCTGGTCTGCGTCAGTCCACTCAAATCCGCATTCTGGACAGATAAACAAATTGGCGTCCTGATAAACATATTGGGACTGACATTTCGGACATGGAGGTAAGGATGACATGAGCAAGTCTCTACATTTTCGTGGCGCAAGTCTAACAGGTTGACGGAAGGCTGGAAACGCGATTTACCCCGCCGCACGTCGCACATGACTGAGTGTCGCAGGCGCAACACCCAATCCGTCAGCAACGTCGACACCCTGATATCTTCGCATAATCGCAATCATCGAAAAATGATGGATAGCGTGGCTGGATACAAACATTAATTCTCGGCCCAGCGAAGAGTACACATGCTCATCAGACTGATCAGACAAAGAAACTTCTGATATGACAGTTAACGGCGCATCAAGTTGAGCATCGCTTAATGTCAGCAGCCATTGCCGTATGCGTTGCAGAACATTAAGTGCAGCATCAACCTCACTGGCGACCGGAGACTCTCTGTGTCGCGTATTATAATTAACTGACTGGCTTCGCTCACTGGACAACAATGCTAGATAATGGTCGGTAATGTGACGAATATGCTGTCCTATGCTCGCCTCGAACAGTACTGAATTGACGTCTGTGTAGTGCTCATCAGTGATGTTCGTTAATAGCTGGACCGCCTGATTAACGACGTCGACGTGATCTTTTATCATGTTTTACCTGATAACCCGCTTTACCCACATCGGAGTCTGCTTTGATGGTGAGACCCGGCGACGACCGGCTTTCTTTCACAATGTTAAGCATGTCACTGATGACTGACGAAAATCAACTCATCAACCGCAAAGCCCCATTGTTTAGCCTTAATTTGCAATTTTTCAAGCGTATCAGGTGCGAGCTCAGGTGTGCGTGATAAGATCCACATGTAGTCAGTATCTGGTCCTGTCACCAACGCATATTGGTAATCATCCTGATCGAGTTCAGCGATCACATAGCTCGCATAAAAGGGACCAAAGAAAGACACTTTTAAATGGCCAATGCTGGCATCTTCCACGAAATACGCTTTACCCTTTGCTTCTCTCCACTCACCTTTTTCGGTGTCGAAACCTTTATTCAACACGTCGATGCCACCATCATCACGCACAGTGTAGGTGGCCGATATCTGCTCAAGTCCTCGTTCGAAAGGATGGTCCAGCCTGGCTATTTCGTACCAGGTTCCTAAGTAACGATTAAGTTGAAAGTTATTAATCGGGCTGACGTTCTCTGGCACGGAAGTACAGCTGGCTAACACTATACACACCAGACTCAACAGGCTGCGTTTTAGCATAATAAAATTCTCAAAGGTTTCACTCACTAGGAGTACAGCATGGGTGCGCAAAATGACCAGAGAACATGTATTTACAAATTCTCTGCAATGCGATTTATCGTTGTGATTATAGATTCTGCGCCGGGCGCATCTTTACTCAAGAACAAATGTACCGGCAGCTGCTGGATTTGATAGAAGTGGAATTGTTGCTCCGGATACTTGGCATTTTCATACTGAAAAGGTCCGTAATAACCCAGTACACACTCTCCCCGCTCGAAAATTAATGCCTTAATGGCATTTTCATGAGTCTGCGCTTCCACCGTGATTTGGTATCCGTCTTTTCTGGTAAAGGTTTTATCCGTCCCGTACGTGTAGCCTGAAATCAGAATCACGGGATAACGCTTCAAATCAGAGAATGAGGAAATAGATAAGTTGGGCTGCAAACAAATCGCACCGAGTTTAATGGTGTAAACGGGAGCATCGCTTTTAAAAAACTTTTCGGGCGTTGGAATAAATGAATCGATCACTGTACTAAAGTCAACTTTACCCTGCTCGATATACAACTGTGCCCTCTTTGCCGGCAGCTCCACTGCATTGTAGTGAAGATCGACCTGCTTAAACAGGCGCTCAACACGGTCTGCGATAAGCCCCTGTACTTTTCCATCAACATCGTAATGGTAAGGCGCAAAATTAACGTATCCCCAGGTCAGCGACCGAGACGAATTAGCTACACTGCTTACACAAAAACACACAGATACTATGTACAAAACAACACGAATCAAAACAAGTTGCCAACGACTCTTTAATAACGTTTGCCACTAGTGTAGACCAGCCAATAAGCAGAACACAATGCGCTCTGGCTTATGATATTCAACCACCGCAATCGTATTCACTGCATCTTCACTTCAATAAGCACTACACTGTGGTGTTTGATGACAAGTGAAAGGTAAACATGATGACGACTCACGCCTTGCAGCACTATCTGCCTGACAGTTGCAGACTCGTTTCCGGCTGCATGCATCTTGGTGGCGAATGGGATAACTCAGCAATTACACAACAGCATATCAGTCAGGCGTCTGAATTGATTGATGTATGTACTGAGGTGGGTGTTAAAATCTTCGACCACGCAGATATTTACACGCTGGGTAAAGCCGAACAGGTTTTCGGTGAAGTATTCAAGCGCCATCCATCCCGTCGTCAGGAACTATACTTACAATCTAAGTGCGGTATTCGCTTTGACGACGACAGCGGCCCCAAACGATATGATTTTTCAGCGCAGTGGGTAGAGCAGTCCGTAGAGGGAAGTCTACAGCGTTTACATACCGACTATCTTGATATACTCATCCTGCACCGACCTGATCCGCTGACGGACAGAGACGAACTTGCCCGTGCATTACAAGACTTGGTAAAGCATGGGAAAGTCAGACATATTGGCGTATCGAATATGCACTGGCACCAGATCTCCTATCTGCAAGAGGCGCTTGATTTACCCATTATCGTTAATCAACTAGAACTTAGCCTGGGGCATCTAGACTGGCTTGATGAAGGGGTTACCGCTGGCAACAGACAGGGCGTGGATATCAATTTTACTGCTGGCACGCTGGAATACTGCCAGAGCCATGGTATACAGCTGCAATCATGGGGCAGCCTGTGCCAGGGCAAGTTTTCCGGCAAAGATACCAGCAATGAACCAGAAACCGTCAAGCAAACAGCCAAACTTGTCAGCCATCTGGCTGATGAATACAAGGTATCTGCTGATGCCATCGTTCTTTCGTGGCTGTTACGTCATCCCGCTAATATTCAGCCTGTCTTGGGCAGCACTCGCCCTGACAGAATCAAAGCGTGCGTTAAAGCACTGGATATAACACTTAGCAGAGAGCATTGGTATCAACTCTATGTTACTGCCAGAGGGGCAAGACTACCCTGAACGCATATTTTTTTACTCAGAAACAATTCAGAAACAAACATCAGACTGGAAAGCGATATAGTGTTTATCAGTTAATACGCAGCCCGTATTAATGCTCTCACCCTTATTAGCCCGGCATTCGTGTCGGGCATTTTTATTTGTAGCTCACGCCATTAACTACGTAGGAATATTTGCCAATTCTATTCGCGCAATACGCTGGCAGCGACTACGATTAATAGTGTAGCCATCAGGAGATCATGCACTGTGGATAAAGTCGAATTCAGATGCCCGCATTGTTTCCATGACAATACGGTAGAGTGCGAAACGATTAAAGAAATGTATCATGAGCACATCTTTACCTGCGCTCGCTGCAAGCATCCTGTTGATGTGATATGTGCTGATGGCCCCAATGATTCATTAAATGTCATTGCCAGCTGTGATGAAGACTGAACTGACAGGGCTTAATATCGGGTTTCTAATATACTAAGTTTGGCCTGATACAAATGTTGCTCAGGCGTGAACGCTGCAAGTTCATACGCCTTCTTGAGCGCCTTGTGCGCATGTCCCGTTTTACCCAAACTTAAATACGCCTTTGCTAATCCAAAGTGTCCTTCATGCAGGTATGGCGCATTTTCAACGGCTCGAGAAAAGTATTTTGTCGCCAGCCTCAATTCTCCCTTGGACAAGTGTGCTTCGCCAATGTCCAGCCACTGATATGGATTGTCATCTTCTATGTGCTGAATGGATTCACGTAAATTTGCTGCACCGTCCTTGTCACCTTGCTTTTCTAGAAGGGTCGCAAAGTTACTGATGAGATTGACTGACCCTGCACTGTGCTGTTGTGCATACCGGTAAATCTGCAAGGCTGCATTTTCATACCCTGCCCGTCTGTGTAATACCGCCAACGAATTTAATGTTTCAGGATTGCGTGGCGAGATTGTATGGGCACGTTTAAGCAAGCTGTATGCAGTATGGTTTTCGTTTTCAACCATCGCCTCGGCTGCAAGGTTCTGATAATACATCGAAACGAAATCGTGATAAGTGACCTGTCCGCCAGAAATATTACCCCGTTGAGGAAAGTAATCGATAACCATTCTGGGTTTGCGCAGCACTACGCTACCGTCTGGCGACTCGAAATCTGATTGATAAACAAAGGTTCGCACATGGGAAGAGATGGTCAACAAGTCACCGTGGCGCTGATATACGGGAGGAGCGTTCACCTTCTGGTACTCCACTTCCAGCCCCGCAAGCTTGGCAAGCGACGTTGTCAATATTGCCAGAGACAGGCAATTGCCTTCATTTGAATGATAAGCATGTCTGGCATTGTAGGTTTCGCCACGATAATGAAAACCTTCTATCGACGCTTCCAGGTATTCATACAAACGCTTGTGGCTGGGTACGTGCTGACGCTCTGCTGCATAAAAGAATGCAAGGAACTGCTGTTTCTGCACATCATCCAGAGTGAAGATATCGTGTTCAGACTCAACCGCTACGGTCTCAAACACCCCTTCTGGCAAGACAAGCTGAGTGGTGTGGCCGTAAGCTTTTTTTGACGAATCTACCGGTTGCTGATAAACAGCGCATCCCGAAAGGTGCAGAACAAACCAAACCGCCAAACACAGTCTACTGAACATATGTCACGCATACAGTTGCATCGATACCTGTCTGCAGGTTACCTGCAAATTCTGGGTTTGTCAGTGTCCGGTTACAAACTCAGAACGCAAAATTGCGTCTGTTTTAAACGCACCACCTAATGATGTCGTCCGTGTGTAAGAGTTATTGTCTCTTATCCCTCTGGCTTTCACGCAATAGTGTGTCGCATTGATGGACACGGCAACGTCTTCTGTACCGGTTAGCGCTTGCAGCGCCACCATAACCTGCTGAGTGAGGCGCTCCTGCACCTGCGGACGCTGTGCAAAGAAACCCACCAGGCGATTCACTTTGGACAGTCCAATAACCTTGCGCTTGGGGATATAGGCAACGGTCGCTGAACCATCAATTGTCACAAAATGATGTTCACAGGTACTGGTAAGGTTAATGTCGGAGACCTGAACAGGCTGGTCAATCTGCATCTTATTTTCAATTGCTGTGATCTTGGGGAAGTTCGCGTAATCAAGACCAGAGAATATTTCATCCACATACATTTTAGCGATACGCTTTGGCGTATCCATCAAACTGTCGTCATCCAAATCAAGTCCCAGCGTGCTCATAATATCGCGCATACTCGCTTCAATCTTCTGGCGCTTATCGGCATTTGACAGACCACTGTCCAGCATTGGCGTTTCAAGCCCTTTCGCTTCCAGCGCACTGCGAACAAGAATAGCCTCTTCTGAAATCATCTACTTTTTCCAGTCGTTACTTTATGGCGCTTATACGCAGCAAGGACGTATAAAGGTTTACTTTTCGTGTAAGCTAGCAGGCGAGCGTCAATGTTGATCTGAGCCCAAGCTCTGCACGTTAATGACAAAAAGAAAACCACAGGTAAATTATGACCACATCTGATTACCCTATCCTGATCACCGGCGGTGCCCAACGTCTCGGGTTTGCCATTGCCGAAGCGCTGCTGGCCCAGAACCAGCCAGTGATCGTCACTTATCGATCCAGACGCAGTGGTGTAGATATACTCGAAGCCGCCGGTGCCGTAACCCTGCATGCAGACTTCGCGGACGACCAGGGCATCCTCAAGTGCATTGAAACCGTGAGGTCAAAGACCAAAGGACTGCGAGCAATCATACACAATGCATCAGACTGGGTGGCAGAGCGCCCCGGATGTGATTTATCGGCGCTGATGCAGCGTATGATCCAGGTGCACGTCCAGGCGCCTTATCAGATTAACATGGCTTTGAGAGACTTACTCGACACACCTGAAGGGTTCACTGACATCATTCATATGACCGATTTCGTGCAAGACAAGGGCAGCAAAAAACATATTGCCTATGCCGCCAGCAAAGCTGCTCTGCACAATTTGACCCTGTCATTTTCCGCACTTCTGGCACCGAAAACAAAAGTGAACAGCGTCGCACCCGCATTAGTTATGTTTAATGAAGGTGATGACGAAGAATATCGCCAAAAGGCGTTGCGCAAATCATTGCTGGAAACCTGTCCGGGCGCACAGGAGGCAGTAAAAGCAGTTGAATATTTGCTCAGTAGCGATTACGTTACTGGTCGTACCATGTATATGGATGGCGGAAGGCATTTAAAGTAGTAATGGTCATTCACCTCACGTCGGTTACACAGTCTATACGTAAGCTGGCGTGTTTCATGCTGCTCGGGTTTGCACTGCCCACTCACGCACAAGATGAGTCACCTACGGTGCGATTCTACAGCGAAATAGCCGCGCCTTATTACTGGATCGACAAAGAAAATACTGCTCAAGGCGTTAATGTCGACTTAACTAATGCGCTGATTGAACAAACCAATGTTGAGGCTACTTTGGAACATCTTCCCTGGGCCAGGGCCGTTGCCGAAGCCGTCAGCGAACCGAATGTAGTATTGCTATCAGTGCTCAGAACACCAAGTAGAGAAGCAACCTTGCACTGGCTAGGCAAAGTCAGCGAAGTGCGCGCTTCACTGGTGAGCCTGGCCCATCGCACTGAGATAAAAATCAGTACAATGGATGACGCTCGCCATTATCGGGTTGGCACCATCCGTGGTTATGGCGCAGCAGACTACTTGTTACGTCAGGGTTTTAGTGAGCAGGATAACCTGGTGTTGGTGTCGAACATTGATCAGTTATGGTCTCTGCTGTTTAAAGACCGCCTGGACCTTGTCCTTACCGATCTGGCAACGGGGCGGTATGAGTTAAAGAGTCGCGGGCTACGACCACAAAACGTGGTCGAGGTGTTTGAAGTCAGCGAGTTAAACCTTTCACTCGAACTAGCAACTGGACAAAAAACGTCTGCGCAGCTCAGCGCTATGCTGGCGGATGCGTTGGCCGACTTAAAACAAAGCGGGCAGCTTGCCAGTATTCTGCGACGCTGGGACTTACAGCCATTCCCTGGCTTACCCGATGGCCCCGTTATCAGGCACTGATCTGACTGGCTTGCTCCCGCAGTACATATTTTTGAATTTTACCTGTAGAGGTTTTAGGTAATTCGGTGAAGACCACATGGCGAGGACATTTGAACTTAGCCAGGTTATCTTTGCAAAAATCGATAAGTGCCTGCTCAGATGTCTGACTGCCCGGCTTTAACTCAATAAACGCACAGGGGGTCTCTCCCCACTTTTCATCCGGTTTTGCCACGACGGCAGCAGCTTGTACGCACTCATGACTGTACAACACATCTTCAACTTCAATTGAAGAGATATTCTCGCCACCAGAAATAATAATATCTTTACTGCGATCTTTTATCTCTGCATAACCATCCGGATGCATCACCGCTAGATCGCCACTGTGAAACCAGCCGCCAGCAAATGACTCTGCAGTGGTTTTAGGATTATGCAAATAGCCTTTCATCACGGCATTTCCGCGGATCATGATTTCACCGATGGTCTTGCCGTCTTTTGGCACGGGTTGCATGGTGTCGGGGTCTGCTACCATCAAATCTTCTTGTAGCTCATAGGGCACCCCTTGACGCGCTTTACGATGCGCACGTTCATTATCAGGCAACTCATCCCACTCAGGATGCCAGGCACACACAATGGACGGCCCATACACTTCCGTCAGGCCATAAACGTGGGTAATTTCAATGCCCATCTGTTCAATCTGTGAAATAACCGCGGCTGGCGGTGCCGCGCCTGCGGTCATCATTTTCACGGGCCGGTCAAATTCATAACCACCTTCACGCTGAGCCGCAATCATGAAACTCATCACGATAGGTGCACCACACAAGTGTGTCACACCGTGTTGCTTGATTGCCTGCAGGATCTGATGCCCCTCCACTCTGCGCATACACACGTGGGTTCCGGCCATGGCCGTCACTCCCCAGGGGAAACACCACCCATTGCAATGGAACATTGGTAAAGTCCAAAGATAAACCGGAAAATGCGGCATCGCCCAGGTAAAACAGTTACCTAAGGCATTGATATAAGCACCTCGGTGAGAGTACACCACACCTTTGGGATTGCCCGTCGTACCAGAGGTATAGTTCAACGCGATTGACTGCCACTCATCTTCAGGAAGTCGAAATGCATAGTTATCGTCTGCTGTATCCAGCAATGCCTCATAGTCCATGATCCCAAGGCAATCGCCGCCGGGACCTTGGCTGTCAGCGATATCGATGACTAGGATTGAATGACTCACTTTGTTAAGCGCCTCTCTGATCACAGGCGCAAACTCGGTGTCAGTCAGTAACACTTTTGCCTGACAGTGGTTGAGAATAAATGCCAGGTGATCGGCATCAAGCCGAATATTAAGTGAATTCAAAACCGCTCCACAGAGGGGAACACCAAACGATGCCTCGATAAATTCAGGAATATTCGGCGCCATAATAGATACTGTATCACCGGTCTTCACACCGAGTTTTTCCAAACCACTGGCCAGCTGCAGGCAACGTTGATACATCTGCGAGTACGTGCGGCGAACCTCGCCATGGATGACTGCGGGACGTTGTGGGTAAACCGTTGCTGTGCGTCTTAGCATCGACAGCGGTGAGAGGCTGACATAGTTAGCAGCATTTTTCTCCAGTCCAACTTCATGTTCAGCGTGTACGGCGATCGTCATGTCATTCTCCTGACAAGGCATAATGAGTTAATAGGTAACGTTATAGTCCCAGACGATGTTCATGCATATAAGCTTTTGGTATTAGCACCGCCGACCGCTATACTCTGCGCCAATTACTCATATTGTGCTGACAAAGTCTTCATTATCATGCAACCACTAAGTCGTTTGTTGCCCGAATGGGCACCTCAGGATGCCATTATTCTTGCCTGGCCAGATGAACAAACAGATTGGCGCCTTTGGCTGTCTCAGGTAAGACAGGTCTATCTGGATATCATCAATGCACTCAATGACAGACAGATTGGCGTAATATTGCTTGTTCGTGATGGGCTTGAGAAGGACGTTCAGGCGCTGCTGGCCCAACAGTCTCAGGTGCTGATTGTGAACGCTGATTATAATGATACCTGGGTAAGAGATTATGCATTTTTGACCTGTGAAAGTGCCAATGGGCGAGTGCCTGTAGAATTCGTGTTTAACGGTTGGGGTAACAAATTCGATGCCAGCAAAGACAATCGGGTAAATAGACACTCGCTGGCAAGATTATGTCGTCTGCCCCTGCACCAGGTAAACATCGTGGCCGAAGGCGGTGCTATTGAAATAGATGAAAGTGGGCACTTACTCTCAACAGCAAGCTGTTTATTTAACCCAGAACGCAATGGTGACATGACAGAAGATGCCTACAAGCGCACCTTTACATCAGAGCTTGGAGCGGCAGAGGTCAGCATTTTACAGCACGGCCATCTTGAAGGTGACGATACTGATGGTCATATTGATACCTTGGTCAGATTTACACCAGATAAGGGTTTAGTCATACAAACCAGTTATAACCGTCCAGAAGATCCTCATTTTTCTGAACTGACTGCACTTACGGATGAATGCAGGGAAGTGTTTCCCGATCACAGATTGTTTGAACTGCCCTTGCCTTACATTGTCAACGTTGATGGGGACAGACTACCGGCGTCCTATGCTAATTTCTTAATCACCAATGGCGCAATACTTGCGCCAGTCTATCAGCAGCCCGAGGATGACGAAGCGCTTGACGTGCTGAGCCGTGCTTATCCACAACACGACATTGTTGCGATAAATTGCCGTCCACTAATAGAACAGTTTGGTAGTCTGCATTGCATCAGTATGCAGGTGCCTAAACACACTTTGCTTGATGATGTTGTCGAGCAGCTAAATTCAGGAGTTTCTGTGTATGTCTAATCGAACGCTCAATGTTGGTTTGGTACAACAAGCAATCACGTCGAATGACAAGGATGAAAACTGGCGACAGAGTGCAGAGAAAGTCAGACAACTAGCAGCCGATGGTTGCCAGTTGGTGATGTTACAGGAGTTACACAGCACGTTGTATTTCTGTCAGGAAGAAAACACCGACAATTTTGACCTGGCCGAGCCAATTCCCGGTCCAGCAACCGAGTATTTTGCTAAGTTGGCAGCAGAGCTCGATATCGTTCTGGTCACCTCCCTGTTTGAAAAACGTGGCTCAGGCCTTTATCACAACACCGCCGTGGTATTCGATAAACAGCAGGGCATGGTCGGTAAGTATCGTAAAATGCATATTCCAGACGACCCAGGATTTTACGAAAAGTTTTATTTCACGCCCGGCGATTTGGGCTTTACCCCCATTGATACCAGCGTCGGACGATTGGGCGTCCTGGTGTGCTGGGATCAGTGGTACCCAGAAGCAGCGCGCTTAATGGCCATGGCTGGCGCAGATATTCTGTTTTATCCAACAGCCATTGGCTGGGATATGACCGATACCGAGCAGGAGCGACAGCGTCAGTTTAATGCATGGCAGACGATCCAGCGTGGCCATGCTGTAGCCAATTCGTTACCTGTAGTAGTAGCCAATCGTACCGGCTTTGAGCCTTCACCTATTGAGGGCGATCCGGGCATTCAATTCTGGGGGCAAAGCTTTATCGCGGGTCCGCAGGGAGAAATTCTGGCGCAGGCGGGCGCAGACGAACAAACCACTCTGATGGTTGAGATTGATATGACCCGAACCGAACAGGTTAAGCGCATATGGCCTTATTTCCGTGACCGCAGGATAGATGATTATCATGATCTGACCCGCCGTTGGCGAGATTAGGACACAAAAAAGGCGAGCATCATGCTCGCCTTTTCATTCCTGCGTATAATTTAGAATATAACGCGCGCTGTGTCTGAACAGGTGCTGGTACCTTCGTCACATACCTGATACAGGTAGTCTCCGCCACCTTTCACATTCAGCGAGTCAGTATAGCTGCCGTCATTCTGTGTAGTAGAAATCAGCGCACCGTCTCTGTAGATATCAACGTTCGTGGTTGAAGCGCCAGACCAGTTAAGATCTACATTCTGGAGGCCGCGAGATTTGTAGCCAGTAGCACTCAAGGTGAAGTCACCGCCGCCGGTGTCACCACCACCGCCGCCACCACCTGAGCCGCCTGCACAGCCGTTTGCAGTCAGATAGGCGTCTGCATCTGCAGCCTGTACGATGCCGTAGCCAAAGAAGTCATCTTTGCCCGGTGCGCCAGAGTCCATTGCTGTGGCTTTCAGTGCCGCACGGATTTCCTCACCTGTACAACTTGGGTGATTTGACCATACCAGCGCTGCAACACCTGCTACCGCTGGCGTCGCCATTGACGTACCGCTCATCAGGCCATAATCACTGGCGCCGATGAAGATATCCATGGTTGCCGCTGCCAGTAAGGCATCGCGATCTTCCAGAGCTGCGCCTACTGCCGGAATCGATGTGGTGTTGGTGTCACCCAATGTGCCATAAAGCATGCCTGGCTCATTATTAATGATTACCGCACCAATACCGCCTGAGTTTTCGCAGTTTTGTACTTTGTCAAAAAACGAAATCGTACCGCGATCAATCACACAGACTTTGCCTGCTGCACCGCTGTCTACGCTGTTACCAATACCCATGAAGTAGGTTGCGCCTGTTGCGCTGCCTGCATTTTCCATAGCAGAGGACGCAAAGCCAACGCCATCAGCAGCCAGAGACGCTGAGGTCGCCATGCCTGCAGGATAAGTAGAGAGTGTATCTACACCACCCGCTGTTACCTCGACACAGATGGTTTCGTCTGTTGTCACACGTTTGCCGCGACCAGTAGTACAGCTAGGATATTGAGAGAAGCTGGCGATGTTGTTGTCAGCATCATTAGCACCGATCATCATGACCGGGGAATATCCTGCAGGATATGAGCGTACTGAGTTGCCATCATTACCGGCTGCAGCAACCACCAGACCGCCGTTATCCACGAACTGCTGGAACGCTGCTTCTTCAGTGCTGCTGGCACCGCCGCCGCCCAAACTCATGTTAATGATGTTTGAACCTGCCGCACCACAAAGCTGAGCGGCTTGAGCAAGCGAAGAAGAGTATCCCCAGCCTTCGGCATTAAACACTTTAATAATGTGCATATCCACGCCTGGTGCCATACCTACCACACCATAGCTGTTGTTCTCTGCACCGATTGTGCCCGCAACGTGCGTACCGTGTGGGCCACCATTATCGAACCAGTTGCCAGTGCCAGGATCGTTGTCGCCAGTAATCGCATTCCAGTTGAAATCAGGGTTGGTTTGATCGAGTCCTGAGTCGATGACACAGACTTTCATACCCGCATTGGCATCAAATGAGAGCTGGTCAGCCTGTGCCTGGTAAACGGCATATGGCGTGACCTGCTGGGTCATAGGGTTGCCTGCATCATCATTGAATAGCGCAAGCGGTTTGCGCACGTGATCCACTTCTACGAGCTTAACGTGCGGGTTATTCATCAATCCTTTGACATCGTCCAGGCTTTTACCCGCAAACGTTGCGGCAATAAAACCATCAGCATCCACTTCAATTGTTGCACCGGATTGTTTGGCAAGTGCTTTGACTACGCCTTTACCCGGATTATCAACTTGAATGATGTAGCGGTCTGCTGCAGATACACTGGCAGATGCGCCAAGCGCGACCAGTGTTGCCGCGAACAGCGGCTTAAGTTTGGTTGTTTTCATTGTACTGCTTTCCTGTAACTTGTCGTTATTATTTGCCGCGTCTGTCGTTTTACTTGGTGTGTTTTTATTATTATTTTTCCACATCGCGGCGGCCGGTAAACTGGACCGACTTCTTGCAAACTACTCCATGTTACAAATTGTTACAAGCACAAATATCATCCAAATTTATTGCTTTATATTCATAATTATCATCTTTGCTACGAAAAACAGCGCCTTAAGCTGATATTTTTTTCACTTATGGGCTCTATGCCGAATTTTATTTTGAGGTTGGACCAGCAACAGAGTTACGGCTTTATCGGCCAGACTTTCTCTTTGCGTAGTAGGTGATAATTAACAGATTGCTGGCCAAATAATGATGTGATTGCCTTATCATTAACGCCGAGGCCACCGGTGTAGCTGCCAAAGGATGGCAGAATCATCAGTGATGACGAGGCAACAACACATTTCCCCGTTACTTTCCTGCCAGCAGTCTTCACCGTCAATTTGGGATGAAAGTGGCCAACGATTTGCGGCGCGCTAATGTGGGCATCTGGCTCATGCAATAAACGTGCTTCACCAAGCGTCAGGCTGTCAACAATGTCACCCGTCAACCATTCGGGCAGATCGGGGTCATGGTTACCCTGCACCCACACCCAGCATTCAACCTGTTCAGCTAGCGCTGTCAGTGTGGCAAGGTCGGTCTCTGCCATCCTATCCAGTGCCCTGACGTCGTGAAAACTGTCGCCCAGACACACGACTCGCTGGGGCGAATAAAAATCAATGAGCTCTGCGAGGCGTTTTAACGTATCGAACGTGTCCAACGTGGGCAGTACGTTACCATAGTGGTTTAGATAAGACGCTTTTTCGAAATGCAAATCCGAGACAATCAGTGTCTGATGTGCCAGATTAACGATGCAGCCTTTACCATCTAACAGCCAGGTATCTCCGGCAAATTTTATCGGGCGAGCGTGGCCGTGTTGAATATGCTTAATCAGTTTGCTCAAGGTAGTCTCGTACGTCTTGCATCAGTTGGTCTGCCTCATCCATCAGGCTTGCTTGTTCAAGCAGGGCCTCCACACCCACACCTTTGACTTGTTCGCTGCGCACATCCAATACAATTGGGATAGCCATAGGGGACACTTTAGTCAGTGCCCTGAAACGCACTTTGCCGACAAAGCGGATCAGCAAATCGGCCAGCCGTGACAGATCCAGCAATTCTCGTTCTGCATCCTGTCTTGCCACTTTTAACAGAATGTGATCAGGGTCGTATTCACGCAGCGTATCGTAAATCAGATCGGTGGAAAATGTGACCTGCTTCATCGACTTTCGTGTTGCATGGTAATTTTGCTCTGTCAGACCGCTGACAACCGCAACACGACGAAAAGATCGTTTCAGCATAGGCGCTTCTAGCATCCAGTCCTCGAGTTCATCTCCAAGAATATCCGGATGAAACAGACGTGGGATAGCCGATTCACCAAATGCGACCAGCGAGCAGACCGACAGGCCATAATCGGTAACACTGAAACTTAACGGTTTCAGACCCAGTCGCTCCATTCGCTTGGTCACCAGCATGCCCAAAGTCTGATTGGCTTTACGTCCTTCGAATGTATAAAACAGGGTGTGAAACGCTTTGCGATAGGGGAATTGCTCTATCAGTACGCTGTCCCTGCCGGGCAGCTCAGAGAAAGCCTGTTGTAAGTCCAGCCACTCTCGCACCTGAGGTGACAGTGACGACCAACGTGAAGGTTCGTTGAGAAGCTGACGGACACCTTCGGCAAGAAACGTCGACAATGGCAGTTGTCCGCCCACGTAGCTGGGGATCTTAGGCTCGCCCCCTTTGCTTGGCGATGCCTCGACAAACATGTCTCTTATCCCTTCAAATTTCAGTACTTCGCCGGCAAATAAAAACGTATCACCTGGCACCAATTGCTGAGCAAAGTACTCCTCGACCTCGCCTACGACTTGGCCCTGATGTTTGCGCCGCAGCCGCTTTACTTTCAATCGGCCCGCCTCAACGATCGTGCCGATATTCTGCCTATGGCGTTGAATTACACGTTTGTTAGCTGGTTGGTAACGCCCTTCTTCGTCTTGGGAAAGACGACAATAGCGATCGTAATATTTCAGCGCGTAACCACCGTTTTCGGTGAATTCAAACAGTTTATCGAAATCTTCACGCGTCAGGTCAAAGTAGGGCTGAGCGTTACGAATCTCATCAAACAGGACATCAGGCGTATCAGCCTCGCTGCATAAACAGTTGAGAATATATTGCGGCACGATGTCCAGCGACCCCGGATGACCTGGCTCGCCGTCCAGTTTTTGAGCCTTGATCGCCGACATGGCCGCTTCACACTCAAGTGCTTCAAATCGATTCGCCGGTACCATAAGCGCCTGACTGGGCTCGTCCATCCTGTGGTTGGAGCGACCGATTCTTTGTAATAGCCGACTTACGCCTTTGGGTGCACCGACCTGTATAACGACATCAACGTCGCCCCAGTCTATCCCGAGCTCCAGCGCCGAGGTTGTGACAATCGCACGCAACATGCCCTTGGCCATCATGGATTCCGTTTTATGACGCTGCTCCTTGCTCAGTGAACCATGATAAATGGCGATGGGCAGGGCATCACGGTTGTGCTCCCAAAGCATTTGAAACATCAGTTCAACCTGCGCTCGGGTATTAACAAACACTAATGTCATCTGGCTCGCTTTAATCTGCGCGTAAATGTCTGCAACCGCATATTTAGCCATAAAGCCGCCATATGGCATGCGTTCTGAAGGCTCGACAACTTTAATATCCGGTAACACTGGGGACTGTTCAATCAGTAGCTCAGCTGGCTTAGCTTTGCTGCCAAGCCATGTTGCCAATGCTTGCGGCTCCGCCACCGTGGCAGACAAACCAAACCTAACGTAATGTCCCGCCAGCCGCGTTAATCTGGCCAATGCCAGGGTGGTGAAATCTCCTCGCTTATTACTTACGAAGCTGTGCACTTCATCGACGATGACGCACTTTAGTCTGGAAAAAATGCGGGGGGCATCAGCGTAGGAAAGCATGAGCATCAATGATTCAGGCGTGGTAAGCAAAATATTAGGTGGCAAGCGGCGCTGCCGCTGACGCTTGTGTGATGGCGTATCACCGGTACGGGTTTCAATGCTGATGTTGAGTCCCATCTGCTCAACGGGATCGGTCAGATTACGCTGAATATCGTTGGCCAATGCTTTTAATGGGCTGATGTATAAAGTGTGTAAGTGCTTGCACTCTTCAAGAGTCATGTTAACCAGGCTAGGTAAAAAGCCTGACAACGTTTTACCCGCCCCGGTCGGAGCGATTAGCAAGGTTGATTGCCGGCCATTAAATGCGTCGATCATCTTGAGCTGGTAGCTGCGCGGTTGCCAGCCACGGCTGGCAAACCAGTCTTCGAAGACAGGGGGAAGCGCTTGCTGGAAAGGGGAATTTTCTGACATAACGATATTTACTGAATTTTTCGCTATTTGATCACTGGCATCTGTCACTGCGTATTGTTCAGCACTGTGTTTTAACAACGAGCATTATGTCGACGCCTGCAGAGTGGATAGTCAAACAACCTCAGGGCCTGTTGGTCAAACCGGCCAGTGCATACATTGACCCTATGCAGCCGGTCGAGCACGCAATCATCACTCATGGCCATGCCGATCATGCCAGAGCAGGTCATAAGCACGTCTATGCTACACCTGAGACCCTGGCGATAATGGCAACCCGATATGGTCAGGATCACGCGCGTTTTATTCGCCCTATCCCTTATCGAAAAACCGTGGATATTGGCGAATCGACCCTGACCTTTTATCCTGCTGGACATATCCTCGGCAGTGCGCAGGCAGCCATTACTCATGCCAACAAAACAGTGGTATTTGCCGGTGACTACAAGCGTACGCCTGACCCTACCTGTGAGCCGTTTGAACCAGTTGATTGTGATGTCTTCGTTACCGAAGCCACCTTTGGGCTACCGGTTTTCAAACACCCGGATATCCGCCATGAAATGAAAAAGTTGCTCAGTTCATTATCGCTGTTTCCAGAGCGCTGCCATCTGGTCGGCGTATATGCACTGGGAAAGTGTCAGCGTGTGTTATTAGCCCTGCGTGATGCAGGATACGAGAAACCGGTTTTTTTACATGGCGCACTGAGCAAGCTCTGTGATCTCTACATTGACTACGGGTTTAATTTTGGTGAACTCATCGCCGTCAGTGACGTTGCAGATTTGCGCACACTGGCAGGCGAAATTGTATTGGCTCCTCCCTCCGCATTGGCCGACCGTTGGTCTAGGAAATTACCAAATGTGCTTACCTGTATGGCATCAGGCTGGATGCAGATTCGCGCTCGTAGTAAACAACGTAGAGCTGAGTTGCCGCTGATCATCTCCGACCACGCGGATTGGCCGGAACTGCTGCGAACCTTGCAAGACGTCAACGCACCCGAGGTGTGGGTGACTCACGGTCGTGAAGATGCACTGCTACATCAGGCCAGGAAAATGGGCTTTAAAGCGCAGGCGCTGTCTCTGGTGGGATATGAAGAGGATGACAGCAGTTAATGAAAGCATTCTGTGAATTATTAGACCGGCTGTATTTTACCTCCAGCACAAACGCCAAATCTTTGCTGTTGCAGGACTACCTGCGTACGACAGCAGATCCTGAACGAGGCTGGGCACTGGCCATTGTTGCAGGAACACTGGAAACCAAGCTGTTTACCCGTAGTCAGCTCAAAGACTTAATGGCAGAACGTGTCGATCCTGAGCTTTTTGCCATCAGCTATGACTATGTCGGAGAAATGAGTGAAACCATCGCCCATATGTGGCCGGATTCACCTCAAAAGGCTGAATCCGGTCTACCCTCGCTTACCGAATTGTTGGATGAATTTTCAAGTCGGAGTAAGTCTGATAAGGCCGAGTATCTGGCTGGGTTACTAGAGCACATGACGGCCAGTCAACGCTGGGCGTTGCTCAAGATAGGAACAGGCGGATTGCGTATTGGCATGTCCACCAGGCTGGTCAAGCGCACTCTGGCCGAATATGGCAATGTGAGTATTGAACAAATCGAAGGCGTCTGGCATGGACTCAAAGCGCCCTACACTGAACTATTTGACTGGTTAGAGGGCCACACCGACAAGCCAGACGTATCTGACAGAGTGGTGTTCCATCCATTGATGCTTTCCCACCCTATTGAACAGGGTGAGTTGCAGAGCATTGTGCCTGATGAATGGCAGGCAGAGTGGAAATATGATGGCATTCGCACTCAGCTTGTGAGCAGATCGACCGGCAAGGCTCTGTTTTCCCGGACCGGCGATGACATCAGTCACAGCTTCCCTGATTTACTGCAAGATATAGAAATAAACGCCGTCATCGACGGTGAGCTAATGGTCTACCGGAATGGCAAATTTGGCAGTTTCAATGAGCTGCAACAGCGACTGAACAAGAAGAAACCGTCGAAGAAACTCCAACAGACCTATCCGGTCGCCATCGTTGCATACGATGCGTTATCAATAGACGGTGAAGATCTGACGTCGCTGTCGCTTGTTGAACGTCAGTCTCGATTATTTAGCATGCTTGCGCAGCAAAAACATGGTCAAATCATTCCGTCACCAAGTATTGATTTTGACGATATGGACGAGCTCGCGAAGCTGCGCCAACAAGCAAGCGATGACAGTAATGGCAACATCGAAGGTCTGATGCTTAAAAGAAGAGCGAGTACTTACATTCCAGGAAGACCAAAAGGAAATTGGTATAAATGGAAAAGAGATGCAAAAGTCATCGACACTGTCATGATGTATGCCCAGCGCGGCCATGGTAAACGCTCATCCTATTATTCAGACTATACGTTTGGTCTATGGGATGGGAATCAACTGCTGCCTGTCGGAAAAGCATACTCTGGCTTCAGTGATGAAGAGCTCAAAAAATTAGACCGTTGGGTACGGAATCATGCCGTGGGGCGATTTGGCCCCGTCAGAGAAGTGGAGAAAGCACTGGTGGTTGAGTTGGCCTTTGACTCAGTGCATTACTCGAAACGTCACAAATCAGGGGTCGCAATGCGTTTTCCCAGAGTTCATCGTATTCGTTGGGACAAGCCGGCCGCAGAAGCTGACCAGCTTGATACGCTGAAAAAGATGATCCTGTAGATCAGCTCAGGCCTTAGCGCTTGGTCTGGCACTGACTTCTGCGTGCCAGCGCAATAGGTGCTCATGCTCAGGGTTAATACGAATATCCACGACTCGTGCGAAATCAATTGCGCATAGTGCAGTAATATCGGCGATACTGAATTTGTCTCCGGCAATAAATGGCGACTCTGCCAGTCGTTTATTCAGCAAGGACATAAACTTAGCTGCATTCTTTCCGGCTTCCTTACCAAACTCAGGAACCGGTGTCATACGATCTTTAAAATACCCTGACGTGTGCTGGAAACACATGCCTACCTGCATAAATAATCCCATCTCTACCTGCCTTTGCCACTGGGAGATGATGGCTTTTTCTAGCGGCAAGGTGCCCATTAAAGAGGGTTGTGGATGCAGCGCTTCAAAATAGGTGCATATTGCATCAGACTCGGAAACACAGGTACCGTCATCAAGCTCCAGAATGGGAATTTTGCCAATGGGGTTCTTGGCGCGCATTTCAGGAGAGAGGTTTTCTCCCTTCGCCAGGTCAACCTGAACATACTCCATGTCTATGCCTTTCTCGGCTAGAAAGATGCGCACGCGGCGCGGTGTAGGGGCGGTTTTGGTGTCGTATATTTTCATTATTGTTTCAGCCGCTGATAAGTCTAAAGCTAAGGATAAAGTGTAACGGTGGGGATAAGCAACTGCTCCACAAATAGTCGCGCCGGAAAAGACGGAGCCTACGACGAGTGTCATGCCGGAAAGGGCAGAGCCCACCAACAACTGTCATGCCGGAAGGGGCGTAGCCCCTGTCCGGCATCTAAACCTGCTGTAACGCTCTGATTCGGTCATCCAGTGGTGGGTGGCTGGCAAACAGAGCCTGTACTTTACCAGCGCTAATGGCAAACGCGGCCATTTCATCCGGTAGCGGTGCACCGCCCTGATAGCTTTTCAATCGTTTTAAAGCCGCTGCCATATTTTGTTTGCCCGCCAGCGCAGCTCCTCCCGCATCTGCACGAAACTCGCGGTAGCGAGAAAACCACATGACAATCATCATAGCCAGGAAGCCAAGAATGATTTCGGCAACAAAAGACACTATCCAGAATGCTGGTCCATGTCCCCGCTCGACTTTAAAGACGACACGATCGACGATGTGCCCAATTACTCTGGATAAAAATACCACGAAGGTATTCATGACGCCCTGCAATAGCGTCATAGTGACCATATCGCCATTAGCTACATGACTAACTTCGTGCGCCAGAACAGCTTCAACTTCCTCCTGACGCATACCCTGCAACAACCCGGTACTCACCGCAACAAGTGAATTGTTTCGACTCCAGCCGGTAGCAAAAGCATTCGGAGAAGGGTTATCGAATATACCCACTTCAGGCATGCCAATACCGGCCTGACTGGCCTGTCGTTTCACAGTGTTCAGCAACCAGCTTTCGGTGGCATTGCGGGGCTGTGTAATGACATACACACCCATCGACTTTTTGGCCAGGAATTTGGAGAGCAATAAGGAAATAAAGGCGCCACTAAACCCGATCACCGCCGAATAGACCAACAGTGCCTGTAAGTTCAGATCAACACCGTTCTGATATAACAGACCTTCTATCCCCAAAAGACTAAACGTGAGGCTAAGCAATACTAAAATGGCCATATTAGTACCGAGAAACAGGGCAATTCGAAGCATCAATCTCACTCCACAATATTTACCGTGAATATGTGTATTGCGGTACAGATAATCAATATGTGGATAGTGAATTTTTAGTAACCGGACGGGCTGCTTTTTATAGCTAAGATTTACGATAGCACTGCACGTAATTTACTGGCATCCGCTTGGTAAAACTCCACTTCTGTGACAAAGGATTAAACTTCATGCCTGTTTGAGTCTGTAATACCAGACCATGCTTTGCAGACCAGGCCTGTAGCTCTGAGGGTTTCACGAACTTTTTCCAGCTGTGAGTGCCCACAGGGAGATACCTCAGTACATATTCCGCACCAATAATGGCAACCAAATAGGACAGGAACGTGCGGTTTAAAGTCGCCAGAATAAGCATGCCTCCGGGTTTAACCAGCTGGCAGCATTGTCCTATCAGAGCTTGCTGATCGGGGACGTGCTCAACCACCTCAGCATTGATCACGATATCAAACTGTTGTCCTTCGTTAACCAAAGACTCCGCCAGACAATGTCTATACTCGACATTCACGGCTGATTTCAGCGCATGACGACGCGCCACTTCAACGCTCATCGCACTTGGATCTACGCCAAGCACGTTTGCCCCTTTTGCAGCCAATGGCTCACTGATAAGGCCACCACCACTGCCGATATCGACAACGCTGAGTCCATCAAGAGGCTTGTCTGATTGAACATCACGGTCGAAGTGTCGACATATCTGCGGCACCATATAACTGAGACGTGCCTGGTTAAACAGCAGCGCAGTTTTATACTTCCCGTTTGGGTCCCACCAGCTCTCCGCCAACGAATCAAAGCGCTTCACTTCCTCAGCAGAAACTGAATTGTGTTGCGAAATCGGGTCGCTTAACTCACTTTTATCCAACATAATTCATTTGAACCTGGTTAACAGACGACAAGTAACAAAGTTACGAAAATCACGGAGGTTTAGACCACGTATGGCCAATGAACAAAATGTATTGGGGAAGCCCCTAAAACTGTGTTGTCACAATGGTGGCTATACCCGCGAAGGGTTTTGCCATGTACCAGCCAGTGACTACGGCAGCCATAGTGTCTGTGCTGTGATGACCGATGCATTTTTACACTTCTCTCTATCCCGCGGCAACGACCTTATCAGTGCGCGACCGGAGTATTCTTTTCCGGGCCTGAAGGCAGGTGATAAATGGTGCCTGTGCGCGGCTCGCTGGCTTGAGGCAGAGCGTGCCGGTGTGGCACCACCTGTTATACTGGAAGCCTGCAATAAAGCGTGTCTTAACGTGGTAGACATTGAAATGTTGCGTCAATACGCCGTTTAATCCACTTCCCAGCTGGCAAGTTGTTGTTGCGTCTGCGCATCAAGGCGAGCTTTGTTTTGCTCAACCCACCAGCGTTCCATTATTCTCACGTTGGTCCGATTCGCCTTGTAGAAAATATCCACCAGGTCGCCGACAACGGGAATAAATCCCAGACCAAAGTCGACAAGGCAGTTGCGCACCATTTTCTTCAACAGGGGTTTAGGCACACCAATGCGTTTACCGAGTTGCACGATGCGAAACGCTACAAAAAGCATGATCGCATCACCCACTCCAGGGATAAGACCAATGAGAAAGTCCAGACCGACCTTTACGCCCAGTAAAGGAATACGAACGGCAGTATCTGTGATGTTGGCCAGGTATTGCGCCTTTAACAGTTCGTCGGGCGCGCGAAAAAGCTCCTCTTTCACTGTTCTGCGCCCAGACGTTTAGCTAACTGGTGGCGATGTTCTTCACCATGTTGCAATGCCCAGCCGTGCAGATTGTCCCTGACCAGATTAGTTAGCATATCCAGATGTTCTGCATCACTGTTTAATGCTTCAATGTACTCATAGCGCTCGCCACCAGCTTCCATAAAGTACTCGCGATTCTCTTCGCCTATTTCTTCTATGGTCTCAAGACAATCAGCAGAAAAGCCAGGGCATACCACCTGCACTGACTTAATGCCCTGCGAAGGCAAGCTTTTAAGTGTTTCATCGGTATAGGGTTTGAGCCATTCTTCGCGGCCAAAGCGCGACTGGAAAGACGTCATATACTCTGCTTCTGACAGGCCCAGCTTTGCTGCGATGAGGCGCGACGTTTTATGGCATTCGCAGTGGTAGGGGTCACCGTTTAATAGATAGCGTTTGGGGATACCGTGATAGGAAAACAGCAGTTTATCCGCTCGGCCATGTTTATCCCAATGAGCCTGAATCTTATTCGCCATTACGGTAATAAATTCAGGATTATCATGATAATGGCTGATAAAGCGAAAGTCCGGCAACCAGCGACGCTTGGTAAAAAGCGCTGATATTGCGTCAAAGGTGGAGCCGGTGGTCGAAGCGCAGTATTGCGGGTACATCGGCAGTACCAGCAGTTTTCTTACCCCCTGCTGTAACATGCTTTCAATGGTGTCAGCGATAGCTGGCTTGCCATAGCGCATGGCAAAATCGACTACCACATCGTCACCATACAGAGTTTTACAGCGTTCCCTGATCCCCTGCGCCTGATTTTTTGTGTGGGTCAACAGCGGCGAGCCTTCATCAGTCCATACAGTAGCATAGGCTTCAGCAGATCTGGCCGGGCGCACATTAAGAATAATCAGATTCAGAATGCACCACCATATCAGGCGCGGCACTTCGACCACCCTTGGGTCCGACAGAAATTCTTTCAGATAGGGACGAAGCGCCTGCTTAGTCGGCGCTTCAGGCGTACCTAAATTGGTAATAAGTACACCGATTTTATCTCGCTGACCGTGAGAGAAGCCTTTACTGCCAATGTATTTCATCGCGTTTCTCGTATTTTATGTGTGGCTGGCTATACGAAAACTCGTCCTGTTTGGACCTGTTGTTAGGCAAAGTTGGGCGATAAACCGCCCAACTCTGTTTGTTTCTATCCTAAGTAGGTTGCCGCACCTGGACCCACAGGCATACCCAGCAGGAATACCCAGATGTAGAACAATGCGGTCCAGCCAACGATGAACACCATACTATACGGCAACATGGTCGCAATCAGTGTGCCCATACCCAAATCTTTCTTATAACGCGTTGCAATCGCCAGGATCAGTCCAAAATAGCTCATCATTGGCGAGATGACGTTAGTGACTGAATCGCCAATACGATAGGCCGCCTGTATCACTTCTGGCGCGAAACCAATCAACATCAGCATGGGTACAAAGATAGGCGCCGTCACTGCCCACTGCGCTGACGCGCTGCCCAGTGAAAGGTTAACCAGACCACACATCAGAATAAACAGAATAAACACTTCAGGACCATCCAGACCCAGCGCCTGCAATAGGGCTGCGCCTTTTACAGCCAGTACCGTCCCCAGATTGGTCCATTTGAAGAAGGCAACGAACTGCGCAGCGAAGAACACTAGCGTGATGTAAAGTCCCATTGAACCCATGCTTTTGGACATCGCGTCGATAATGTCCCGGTCGTTTTTCATGGTGCCTGCGATGCGACCGTAAACAAAGCCTGGTATCGCGAATGAGATGAAGATAAACGCCACAATGCCTTTCAAAAACGGCGAGCCGGCAACTTCTCCGGTTTCAGGGTGACGCAAGATGCCGTTTTCTGGCACAACCGTAGCAGCCAGTACCAGACACACCAGCAGGAATGCCACACCTGCCCACGCCAGCGCTTTTTTCTCCTGGCTGGTAGGGGCTTCCATTTTCTGCTCACCCAGGTCGATAGATGCCTCGCTCGGGTCATATTTACCCAATCTTGGCTCGACAATCTTTTCAGTGACAAGGGCACCCATGAAGGACACCACAAACGTACTGATAAACATGAAGTACCAGTTCACTTCGGGCCCGACAACATAATCTGGGTCGATCATGTGGGCAGCGGCTTCAGTGATACCGGACAGTAACGGATCAACAGTTCCAAGTAACAGATTAGCGCTGTATCCACCAGACACACCGGCAAATGCGGCAGCCAGTCCTGCAAGTGGATGGCGTCCCAGAGAGTGGAAAATCATCGCAGCGAGCGGAATCAGTACCACGTAACCAAGTTCTGACGCCGTGTTGGAAACAATACCGGCGAACACGATAGTCACCGTTACTGCGCGCTTTGATGCGTTCATTACCAGTGCCCGCATGGCGGTTGAAAGCAGGCCTGAATGCTCTGCAACTGACACCCCAAGCAGGGCAACCAATACCGTTCCCAACGGTGCAAAGCCGGTGAAGTTGGTCACCAGACCAGTAACGATGCGCTGTAAGCCCTCAGCGCTCATCAGCGAAATAACTTCAATGCTACCATCTGCTTCACGTCCCGAAGAGCCCAGCGGACGAGGGTCGGCAACGCTGACGTCAAAGTAGCCTAAAATGCCACTCAATATGACAATGAAAAACGCCAGACTGGCGAATAAGGTAATGGGATGGGGAAGGAGATTTCCTAACCATTCTACGGTCGCAAGAAAGCGATTGAACAAACCACTTTGCGCGTTGTTACTCTGTGTGTTTTGAGTATCCTCTGCCAACAAAATACGTCCTCTTTCGCAGTGCTCTGCGGCACTTTCAATGTTGAAACTTTTAATAGCCCGCAATAGTACCGGAAAATTGCCATTAAAGGCAGTGTGAAAGGAATGACCATATTAAAACCAGCAAATATGCTAGCCGTTTTATACAAACACTCACTTCATCAATTCACATTTCATAAAGCGCACAACAGAGGGTAATGCCAACGCATTACCATTCAGCTCTTTATTGGTAGTCTGTGGCGAGAAATGCCTTGTGATAAAAAACCTCCCCTTGTGGAAGATCCCCTTCCAATAACAACGCTAGAAAGTACTCCTCTGGTACCCCCGAAAGAACTAACCCTTTCCTCGGTGCAAAGCCAAACCGATTATAAAACTTGGGGTCACCCAGCAAGACGCAACCTTTAGCCTCTATCTGTTTAAGCTGTTGGATAGCTGAGTTCATCAACTGTGAACCGATGCCGTTGCCTTGTCGCTCTGGAAGAACAGAAATTGGACCCAAGCCATACCAGTTGTTTGCACCATCTGATATCCGTACGGGAGAAAGCGCTACATGGCCGACAAGTAATCCATCCTCCTCTGCAACAAGAGATATCGTTAATGCGCCTAACCTTCTAAGTTCTCTGACAATAAACTGCTCGGTATGGTCTGCGTGTGGAGCTTTGAGGAATGCAGCAACGATGACATCGTGAATATGTACAATATCATCCGCCTGTTCTGACCGAATTCTGACACTCACTCAACCTCTCCATGCTTAGTCTCTTTACTCACTCTATTGCGTTGCGCCTCTATGCCCATGGACAACAGCAGTGGCTCACTTTCCTGCCTTGCAAGAAATGCCTGTTTACTGTTCAGTTCGTGCCATTGATGCGCAATAAGACATTGTGCCGTTGCGCCACCCAGCGTACTGCCTGGTCCAAGTGTAATCAGCATATCAGGGGCGAATTCTTTTAACGCAACCTCCACAGCTCTGCTGTAATCATAGGTATGTGTCACTTGCTCTCCCAACGTGTAGTCCCATAGAGCCTCGGGATCTGTGGCATAGGGTCGCCAGATATGCCCTCGCCCATCGATCATCGGTATTGTTGGAGGGTTGAATAACTGCGCAGATAGCTTTTGCTTGGCCTCAGCGCTGACCCTTTCCAGCAATGGTGTATGAAACGCAGCGTGATTAGGCAGTGAAAGAGGGTACCTTTCTTCAACAGGCTCAAGCTTATCTAGCAATAATTTTAAGCCGTCGTCCGAACCACCAATAACCCGGTATCCACCCAGGCGGATGGAGAGGAACACGCTGTCGGGAAATTGTTGATTGACTTGCTGCATGGCATTGTTGAGATGACTGGCACGGGCCTCACAATATCGCCAGTTCTCATCGACCACCGGATAAATCAATTGCCCACCGATAATACCTGACTGCATCATGCTGCCCATGGTGTCGACCAGTTCAATACCGTGCTGTGCCGATAACGCACCGGCCAGCGACAGCGTGGTATACCATCCCATTGAATTCCCGGTAATGGCAACGATATCGATAGATTCGGTTTCAATTGCGGCGAAATCATTTACTGAGCAGGCATAAATCAATGCCGACGCATGTTCACCTTTGGTGTGGATCGCAGGCTGGTAACGCTGTGATTGATCCAGCTCTATGACACCTGGCTTAGCCAGACGTTTACGATAATGTTCAATAGGTTCAATGCTATTCTCTGCAACACCGTAGCGATGCAGATAGCCAAGCTCTGGCGGATTATAGGTACCACGTCCGGGACATATCACCACGGCAGTTTTACGCACTTCACTCATTCGCTGCCTCCGCGCTATCCGTTACGAGCAGTGTCTGGGCAGCAGTAATGATTTGTTCGACGCTAGGTAGCACCGTATAACTGGCACTGCCCAGTGGTACAAAGCTGTCTTCAGCAGTCAGGCGAGCCGTTGCAAGTTGCCCTCCCTGCTGTTGCTGATACTCGCTCAGCATAGTCATCAGGGCCTCACTCAATGAGCCAGTATGACGACATTCATCAACCACCAAAACATGTGTGTGCGACTTTATGGCATCTAGAAGAGCGGCTTCGGGTAATGGCGCCAGCCATCTGATATCAATGACGCTGGCATTAATGCCTTTAGCTTGCAAACTACGCTGTGCTTTACAGCTGAGGTAGAAACCATTTCCATAGGTCAGAATACACAGATCCTTGCCATCTCCGTACTGCCCAAGTTCTCCCGGCATCAATATGTTTTCATCGGTATCTTTTGGATAATCAAACGCCCACATACCATCGCCTGTTTCATGTAAATCTCGCGTCATATAAAGGGCAATGGGTTCGATAAACACCACCACACGCTGCTGTTCGTCAGCCAGTTTCACCGCTCCACGTAGCATTTTTACCGCATCCGCACCGTTGGATGGACAGGCAATGACTATGCCGGGTATATCGCGAAACACAGCAAGGGAGTTGTCATTATGGAAATGCCCGCCAAAACCCTTTTGATAAGCCAAACCAGCGATACGTATCACCATGGGATTGCTAAACTGGCGATTGGAGAAAAATGACAGGGTGGCCGCCTCACCGCGGATTTGATCTTCCGCATTATGCACATAGGCCAGGAACTGAATTTCAGGAATAGGCAGGATGCCATTGTGAGCAAGACCTATTGCCAGCCCAAGAATCGACTGTTCATCCAAAAGGGTATTGATTACCCGGTGACTGCCAAACTTTTCAATTAGCTTACTAGTCACATTGTAAACACCACCCTTGCGGCCAATGTCTTCGCCGCACATAACGGTCCGCGGGTAGCGCTGCAGAATGTCAGCTAATGCCCAGTTAATTAGCTTCGCCATGTGCTGAGGCTTATCCAGATTGTGTTTATCGTGCGAAAACAGTTCGGCACGCTGTGCTGCTGTTGGCGATGCCTGCCGGCTGGAGGGCTGAGATTCAGGTAGCAAACTGGCTTTGACCTGTTCGGCGCTGGTCAGACGCGGACGACTGCCTGCAACCACCGCGACGCGTTCGATTTGTTGTTCAATGTCCAGATACAGTTTGGTGATTTGCGTCTCATCTAACACACTGTGCTCAAGCAACGTTCTGGCGCTATGTAGCAGCGGATCCTGCGCTTCGCAGCGTTCAATTTGGGCATTATCCCGATATACGAACTCTGCGTCTGACCCGGCATGGCCAAGCAATCTAACCGTCCGCATATGCAGAAATGCGGGTTTTCTGGTTTTACGCACGTAGTCAGCCGCCTCAGCCGCGGTGCGGTACGTGTCCAATAAATCCAGTCCGTCACAATAAAAGTATTTCAGTCCGGGACGATTTCTGAAATTAGCAGCAATCCAGCCGTCAGGCGTTGGGGTGGAAATGCCTAGTCCATTATCTTCACAGACCATTAATACCGGCATCGGAATGGATTGATAGCTCGTCCATGCTGCGGCATTGATTGCGCCCTGTGCAGTCGAGTGGTTTGCTGACGCATCACCGAAGTTACACAATACGATGCTATCGTCTGGTAATCTATCCTGAACCTCAAGCCTACGTGCCAATGCGATTGAATAGGCCGTGCCCATGGCTTTAGGCAGATGTGATGCGATAGTGCTGGTCTGTGGCGGCACGTTCAACGCTTTGCTACCCAGCACCTTGTGTCTGCCACCGCTGACAGGATCCTCGCTGCTTGCGGCAAAGCTTAATAACATATCGTAAAGTGGCGTCTGGCCATCCAGCTGCTTGCTTCTCTGCAGCATAAATGCGCCACTTCGATAGTGCAGGAACGCCATATCTGTTACGCGCAGCGCAGCGGCAATGGCTGCGTTGCCTTCGTGTCCGGCGCTGCCGATGGTGTAAAAACTTTGCCCTTGCTTTTGCATCAGCCGAGAGCGCAGGTCGAGATGGCGACTCATGACCTGGCTTTCAAACATATCACATAGCAGGGTATGACTGACGCCCGCGTCTGCTGGAGACAGCGGATGACTGGCAGCGGGAAATTGGCGACTCTTGATGGCAGTCAGAAACCGTTCTCTGACCAGACTGTTGCGATCCTGCATAAGGTTTCGTCGACCTCAATGTTGTTATTTTTTTAGGCAATGCCATCTTAGCGTGCAGTTCATGTTACTGCCAGGTCGATACTGCAGACATAAAAAAAGCGTCCAGAGGACGCTTTTTATTTAACTCGACTAATTGTCCAAGGGTGTCGCACCACTGGATTGTTTCATGAATCTGAAAAAGTCGCTGTTTGGCTCAATTACCAGCACGTCCTGTTTGGTATTGAAGCTGTTTTTGTAGGCATCCATACTGCGCAGGAATGAATAGAATTCAGGGCTTTGCGCATAGGTCTGGGCATAAATCTGTGCCGCCTGCGCATCCCCTTCACCGCGCAGTTTACGCGCATTCCTCTCAGCATCTGCCAACATAACCGTCACTTTGGCGTCTATATTCGCACGGATAACATCAGCCTGCTCACGTCCCTCAGAGCGGTGCTCACGAGCCACAGCAGCACGCTCTGCGCGCATACGATCAAAGATCGAATTACTGACCTCGGTAGGCAGGTTGATCTGCTTCACTCTGACGTCAACGATTTCGATTCCCAGCTCGTCTGAACTTCCTGATGCTTGCTGCAGCGCATCGTCCATCAGTGCAGACCGCTCGCCCGTCACGATTTGTGAAATGGTTCTGGTGCCGAATTCTGAACGAAGGCCGTTGTTCACTTTTTGCTTTAACAGCGCTTCTGCCTGCAAACGATTACCGCCTGTAGACAGATAGTAACGAGCGAAGTCATCGACTTTCCATTTCACATAGCTGTCGACAATAAGGTCTTTTTTCTCTGACGTTACGAAACGGTCTGGCGCATCGTCCAGGGTCTGGATACGCGCATCCAGATGCACTACCCGATCAATAAACGGCAGCTTGAAGTGCAAGCCCGGGTTGAACACAACGGTCTCGCCGGTGTCAGCGTCACGCTGAACCTTACCGAATTGTATAACAATGGCTTTGTTGCCTTCATTAACAACGAATACAGAACCGAAGCCCAGGACAACCAAGATCACAATCAATGCAATGGATAAATTCTTCATAGATTACTCCCGTCCTGATCTAAAGCGGTCACTGCTACGCACGTTATTGCTGTTAGTTGTCGAGTTAGCTGACGTTTCTTCTCGACCTCTTAACCCTTCCAACGTGTTGCGGCTGGCTGGCGGTAACGATGAACCCTGTTGTCTTTCCAGAATTTTGTCCAACGGTAGATACATCATGTTGCCACTACCTGCGTTATCCACCATGATTTTGCTGGTGCTGCTAAATACCTGCTCCATGGTTTCAATATAGATGCGCTGACGTGTGACATCGGGCGCAGCCTCATACTGCGGGAGTAGCTCAGCAAAACGTGCCACTTCACCCTGAGCCTCAAGGATCACTCGTTCTTTATAAGCTTGCGCCTCTTCACTCATACGATTCACCTGACCACGGGCGCGAGGCTCAATCTCACGCGCATAGGCTTCTGCTTCACGAATGAAACGCTGCTCATCCTCCTGAGCTGCAATAGCGTCGTCAAATGCCGCTTTAACTTCTTCTGGCGGACGAGCATCGCGGAAGTTGAGATCGATGATCTGTACGCCCATATCATAAGGCGTGATGATGCTTTCCATCTCTTCCCATACGCGCTGACGTGTGACTTCACGGCCACTAGTAAGCACATCGTCCATTCTAGAATGGCCGACGACATAACGGATCGCACTGTCTAATGCCTGACTCAAACTTTGCTCAGTATTCGTTACGGCGAACAGATACTTGTAAGGCTCTACCACGCGGTATTGCATCTCCATCTGTACGCGCACGACGTTCTCGTCTTCGGTCAGCATTGAACCCGCCGAAGACTGGTCGCGGATGGATTGCACATCAACTGGCAGCACCTTATCGATAAAGGTAGGTTTCCAGCGTAAGCCGGGGTCAACAAATTGATGGAACTCACCAAACCGCAGAACCACACCGCGTTCAGCTTCACGTACAGTGTAGAAACCACTTATCACCCAGATTACTATCAATAGTCCGGCAATAACACCGGCACCAATACCGCCGAATCCTTTGCCAGAGCCACCACTGCCTCCACCGGATTTGCTGAATTTTCCGAACAGGTTTTTAAAGATATCATCTAGGTCAGGCGGTCCCTGGTCGCGTCCACCGCGATTTTTCCACGGGTCGTTATTATTGCCACCCGGCTCATTCCAAGCCATTTGTCATACTCCGTAAAAATTAAATTTTATGATTACTAGTACTTATTATTTACGCTTTAGGATTGCTAGTCGGCGATGTCACATTGCGCACGCTCTCCACGCACGTTAGTGTCGCACAACATAATTTTCCAAGCTGCCATCCAGCTTTTTCTGTAAGCGGTACCAGTCGCTTTCTGGCATTCTAACATCAACGACCCAATCACCATCATCGGCATAATGCTGTGATGAGATGCAATCCAAGCCGTAGAGTACGCCGCGTAATTTGCCCTCTTTAGGCGGAATGCGCAACGTATGTTGGACCATTTTTCTCGTAAGACATTCAGTGAGGGCAGTTTGCAATAAATCAATGCCTAACTTTTCCTGCGCCGAGACCCATACGCGAACCGGCTCGCCCTCATCGTTGCGGTCGATGCGCGGTTGCATGCCCTCAAGTCTGTCTATTTTGTTACAAATTATAAGTTGCTGGATATCTCCCGCTTCGATTTCATCGAGCACTTCATTTACCTGAGCAGTATTTTCCCGATATTGATCATCCGAATAATCGATAACATGCAGCAGCAAATCAGCTTCCTGCGTCTCCTGCAATGTCGCTTTAAATGCGGCCACCAAATCGTGTGGGAGGTGCCTGATAAATCCCACCGTATCGGCCAATATTGCGGGCCCGACATCCTTCAGCATGATTTTACGCAAGGTCGGATCCAGCGTTGCAAATAACTGATCTGCCGCGTATACCTGCGCTTCAGTCAGCGTGTTGAACAATGTTGATTTACCCGCGTTGGTGTAGCCCACTAATGACACGGTGGGAACTTCATTGCGTTTTCTGGCCCGTCGACCCTGTTCGCGCTGTTTTCGGACCTTGTCGAGACGACGCAGAATCGCTTTGATACGGGCACGCAACAGCCGTCGGTCAGTTTCCAACTGCGTTTCACCCGGCCCACGCAGTCCAATGCCGCCTTTTTGTCTTTCAAGGTGGGTCCAGCCGCGTATCAGACGCGTCGATATGTGTCGTAGCTGCGCCAATTCGACCTGCAGCTTGCCTTCATGGGTACGGGCTCGCTGCGCAAAAATATCCAGTATCAGCCCGGTGCGATCGATAACCCTGCATTTACAAAGCGCCTCAAGATTGCGTTCCTGAGACGGGCTGAGTGCATGATTGAATATCACCACGTTGGCGCCAGTGGCCTTTACTGCATGGGCAATTTCTTCAGCTTTACCACTGCCTACAAAATATTTTGGATGCGGCGCGCTACGTGCACCTGTGACGATATCTACGGCATTAACACCCGCAGAGGACACCAGCATCTGGAGTTCGTGGAGGTCTTCTTTACTACTTTCGTCGGGGAAGTCTATATGAACGAGTACGGAGTGCTCGCCTGCTTCATAACGGTCAAACAAACAGCACTCCTGAATCTTTAGTCGGGTTGATTATTATCTGCATCTCCCTGATTTGTCGTGATATTAATGGCACGCGAGGGTACAACGGTTGAGATTGCGTGCTTATATACCATCTGGCTCACTGTATTTTTTAGCAGGATAACAAACTGGTCAAATGACTCGACCTGACCTTGCAGCTTGATCCCGTTAACCAGATAAATTGAGACTGGAATACGTTCTTTCCTTAACGCATTCAAAAATGGGTCTTGTAATGATTGCCCTTTAGCCATTTGAATTCCTTTGTTCTTATTATGTTTAGCACCACGCTCAGTCATAATACTATCATTGGCAATGCGCTGATAGCCAACGTCTAAAGTGTGACCACTGCCTGCACTTTAGTCAACTGATCTACGTCAAAAGTGTCAATCCAGTTCAAAGAAGGCCATCCACGTAACCAGGTCAGCTGTCTTTTGGCTAACTGGCGTGTCGCGATGATGCCTCTCTCACGCATTTCGGCGTAGTCCAGTTCACCGTCCAGATACTGCCACACCTGCCTGTAACCTACGCTGCGCATGGAGGGTAAATCCAAATGTAGATCGCCCCGCGCGCGCAGCCGCTGCACCTCTTCAATCAGTCCGTTTTCAAGCATTTGGTCAAACCTGAGCGCAATACGCTCGTGCAACACGGCTCTATCCTGAGGTGCTAACGCAAACTGGTGAAAAGTGTATGGCGCAGCACCGCTGTTTTGTTGCTGCCATTCACTGATGGGCTTACCCGACACGCGATAGACTTCCAGAGCACGCAAAATACGTTGCGGATCATTTTGGTGAATGCGCTGCGCGGCCTGTGGGTCAACGTCAGCTAATTGTTGATGGAGTGCCTGTAGTCCGTTCGCTTTCCATTCGGCATCTAACTGACGTCTGATATCAGGGTCTGATTTTGGCAGGGTTGATAAGCCCTCCACCAAAGCCTTGAAATACATCATGGTGCCACCGACTAGCAACGGTATACGACCAGCTTGACTAATTTCCTGCATATGCTGTAGCGCGTCACGCTGAAAGTCGGCCACCGAGTAACTTTCAGCAGGGTCGAGAATATCGATCAGGCGGTGTGGTGCACGACGTAGTTCTTCAGCGTCCGGCTTGGCGGTGCCAATGTCCATACCTTTATAAATCAGCGCCGAATCGACACTGACTATGTCACACGGCAAGGCTTCAACCAGCTTCATCGCCAGATCTGTTTTACCTGACGCAGTCGGTCCCATCAGTGAAATAGATACAGGAAGACTCATCGCATCATTTCACTAAACGGGTAGCACCAAATACAGAGGCATCTATCCACCCTCGGTTACGAGAGCCTTCGGCGGGCTCAATAGGGTGGGAGCCAACAAAATGCTCACGCACTTCACTGCCATCGTTATCGCAATAGCTGAGCATAAAGCCAAATTGATGATCTTTCTGTAAGGCCATTGCCTGCTTCGCAGCAGGAATATTCTCCCCCTGCTCGGGCACCAACTGTATACGTGCTTCCCAGGTAATGATATGCGGACTGGAAAGACTGCGCCGCCATGCCGTCTGCACATGGTCACTGAGTAAAATGGCGCGTTTATTGGTGTGTAGGTCTACCACCTGATTGTCCAGTGACACATGGTAGGCATAGGCAGAATGGTTATACTGATGGTCTCCGCCGCTGGCATCCGGGTCGACAAAAATTTCCAGACAATCATCGCTCCAGTATCCAACGAGTGGGTCCGGGTTATTGTCATAAAGAATGTCATCCTGAATTTCAGCCAGCAGATATAAACCTGCTTCGTTCCAGATCAGTTTATATCGACCGGAAAAGTCGTCGGTGTCAGGCCAGCTGCCGTCCCACAGCTGGTCCATTTTTTGCCAGTTCGCGCGGCTGAATAGCGATGCCTCTTCGATGCCATCGATTGCCGGACTAGCGCTGGTGTAAGGGACAAGATACTCAGCACTGACGCTGAAAGAAACCAGTATGTAACACGCAATAGATCGACACAGTGGAGACATCTATTATCCTCTTCCTTCGTTGTTTTGCTGTGGGTTGGTAGTGAGCACGACTCGCTGGCCGTGAGTGTAGCAAAGGTCCACAACGCTATCAGTATCCAATTGTGAAAACCAATCTATAGCATCCTCTGCAAATGACGCTACGGTCTTTTGCATTGCCCCGGCAATCGCACCGTCGACGTCAAGCTTTTGGGTCGCTAACAGTGTCAACACCTCAGGTAAAATGGCAGACCACGGCAGAGAGCGCAGTCCGGCAGGGACGGCACGCAGTAAAAGGTGCCCGGCAACGTTATTGAGATCGAAACCAAGTGCGCCAAGCTGCTGTTGAATCACTTGCATGGTGTCAGTTGAAATATCGCTGGTCTGAATCGACACAGGTAACAACAGCGGCTGAGGCGTGGACTGCTGCGTCAGGCGTTGCTTCACCATCTGTTCCGTACAGGCAGTGACTGGCACTTCAAACAACTCAGTATCGAGGCGTATCAGCACACTTTCATCACTTATCCGCATCCAGTCAGCAGCAGCGAATCTGCTACAAGGTGTACTTTCTTCTCGTACGCTCATCAACTCATAATAACGCTGTGTCGCTTGCTGGGACGGCGCGGCTGCGCGCTGATGCGTTTCTGTCTGCAGCGAGCGCGATGAGGGTGAGTGATTGACATCAGACTCTCTGCGCAGCGGCGTAATGTAATCATGGTTTACCGGGGCAGGTTCACTGTAGAAAGTTTTGTCAGATAGCGCATCACTAACTGGCTGAGCCGACATATGTTGCTGCAGGGCATCGGCCAGCACCCGATAAATAAAGTCGTGCACCAAACGCGCCTGGTGAAAACGCACTTCATGTTTAGCAGGATGCACGTTTACATCCACCTGCTCCGCTGGAACATCGATATAAAGTACAAATGCAGGATAGCTTTCCTGCGCAATCAACCCTTCGTAGGCTTGCCTGACGGCGTGGTTGATAAGTTTATCGCGCATCATACGACCATTCACGAAACAATACTGCAGATCATTCTGGTTTCGAGCGTGTTCTGGCTGAGCGATCCAGCCATGCAGTCGCATAGTGTCATGGTCACAGTCAATGCCGATGGCCGCGTCAGCGAAATTCTTGCCACATATAGCCTGCACACGACGTAATCTGCCAACATCGTCACTGAGAGCAGGATATTTGCGCATCAGTTTGCCGTTATGCGTCAGCTGAAAACTGACATCGAAGCGACTTAATGCAATACGCCTGATGACGTCTTCAATGTGACCAAACTCGGTTTTTTCGGTACGCAGAAACTTGCGCCGCCCCGGCGTGTTAAAAAACAAATCCAGCACATCAATGCTGGTTCCCTTGGGGTGAGCCGCCGGCTTGATATTCACCTGCATATCCCGGCCTTCACAACTTGCCTGCCAGGCTTGCTGTTGACTCGCTGGACGAGATGTCAGGCTGAGTCTGGATACAGCACTGATTGACGCCAGCGCTTCGCCGCGAAAACCGAGGCTCTGAATGGCTTCGAGATCATCCAGGCTGGCAATTTTGCTGGTTGCATGGCGACTCAATGCCAGACTGAGTTCCTGCTTGTCGATGCCACACCCGTTGTCACGGATGCAAATGCGTTTATGTCCGCCTTTTTCAATGTCGATATCAATCTGCGTGGCACCAGCATCCAGGCTATTTTCTACCAACTCTTTGACTACAGAGGCAGGACGTTCAACCACCTCTCCTGCGGCAATCTGGTTAGCCAGACGTGCTGGAAGTATCTGAATAGGCAAATGGCACTCGCTGTTTATTTTACGATTTAGATGCGTGGGATGGTTAACACCTGACCGATGCGAACCATATCGCTGGTCATATTGTTAGCCTGCTTAATGCTACTCACTTTAACATTATAACGTTGTGCAAGTAGTGATAACGATTCACCGCTGCGAACTTTGTGCGTACGCTGTTCAGCACGCTGAGATGCCCACAAGGTTCCTTCTGGTGGTGTTTTGCGGAAAAAGTGACTTACCGCAGTAAACAGTGATTCGGCCAGATCCTGACGGTACTTCGCCCAGTTCAGGTTCTTTTCCTCTTGGGGATTGGAGATAAAGCCCACTTCCACCAAAATAGATGGGATATCCGGTGAGGTAAGGACCGCCAGGCTGGCAGCCTGAGGCGCGCGCTTGTGCAGCTTCGTTACCTTTTTCAATTCCCGTAATATCGATTCACTGACGTCATAACTAGTGGCCATCGAGTAATCCATTGAGAGCCCCAGAATGGTCTCAGTAAGATAGCGCTCACTCGCTTTATCAGTAATCACTTCTGCAGCGCCACCAAGCAGCACTGAATGTCTTTCCGTATTCTCCATCCACCTTCCGAGTTCGTTATCAGCGCGGCGCATTGACAATACCCACACAGATGCACCACGCGGCTGAGGCGAGTGGAAAGCGTCGGCATGCACGGATATCAGCAGGTCGGCCTTGTGCTCACGAGCCAACTCTGGACGCCGGTTTGGATGAATGTAGTAATCTGCAGTTCGGATCATCACCGCGCGCATGCCCGGCTCAGCGTTTATTAGTGTTTCAAGCTTGCGGGAAATGCTCAAAGTGATGTTTTTCTCATAGGTGCCGCTGGGCCCGATTGAACCTGGGTCTTCGCCTCCGTGACCTGCGTCTATAGCAACAATGATGTCTCTATCTCGCTGGTTTTGCGTCCTGTCCAGCACAACCTGAGGCGCGGCTGGTCTTGAATCAATCAGGTCGATCACCAGTCTGTCACCGTAGGGCTCGGTGGGCGGCATAGCGAAAATCTCAGGTTTCGCTTTGCGGTTGAGTTCAATCACCACCCGAATTCCGTCATCGTGTTTCGGGGTGCTGTGGCGAATGTTCTTGATCAGGTCTCCAGAGATGTCGAATTGACTGAAGTCGACTTTTTTGTCGGTGTTATCAAAATCGATAACCAGTCGCTCTGGATTGGTCAATGGAAAATAGGTGTATTCAGGTTCAGCTGCGAGATCAAATACCACACGCGTGCTGGTGGGCGATGGCCATACACGAAGACTGTCGACGCGATTAATTTTAGCGAAAATGGGATGGCTGAGCAGCACACTGCCCATAAAGAGAAAGACAACGATGTGGTAACGCTTTAGACCCATCATGGTAATGATAACGACTTCAGCAGATTTTCACCCTGCGGCGATTCTGCACGCAGTTCAATGTTACGCCCTGTGCCTGAAAACTTAATACTAATGCTAATATCGGGCGCTGCCAAGACTTCCGCACCCTTATCAGGCCACTCTATCAGACAAATGCAATCTTTTTCAAAATAGTCACGAATGCCCATAAACTCCAACTCTTCGGGGTCGGATAAACGGTACAGATCAAAGTGGAACACCCGCCACGGTCCAACCTGATAGGGCTCGACAAGCGTATAGGTCGGACTTTTCACGTTGCCGGCGTGGCCCAACCCGCGCAGGAATCCTCTACTAAAGCACGTTTTTCCCGCCCCTAAATCCCCGTGTAAATGGACAACGGTCGCAGCATCAGTTACCGCTGCCAGCGATGACGCCAGTTGTTCTGTCGCCACTTCGTCTTGAGCAAAAAAGTCTATGCGCATCAATTATTCAGCTGTCTGAGGTATGGAAACAAATCTGACGCAATCATACCACGCTGACCTTGCTGCGCAGCAAGATCTCCTGCTGCAGCATGCATACAAACCCCTCGCAGCGCCGCATCTGTTAATGACATACCTTGCGCGATCAACGCCCCCAGCACACCGCTTAACACATCGCCCATGCCGGCGGTTGCCATCCCCGGGTTGCCCTCTGCGCACACCCAGCAATCCTTGCCATCAGATATTAATGAGCCCGCACCCTTCAACACCGTTGTGGCATTGAAATTATCGGCAATGTCTTTGACCGCTCGAAAACGGTCTTGTTCAACACTGGAAATGTCACAATCAAGCATACGCGCAGCCTCACCGGGATGCGGTGTGACTATCAGGCGCGATGAAGGCACGCTAAGCTTCATCTTCACCAGCAGGTTAAGCCCGTCGGCATCCACAAGTGTTGGCTTGTCGGCTAACTTCAATGCGTCAATGGTCTCTCTGACAACGCGCTCACTCCATTCACTGCGACCAAGCCCCGGACCAATGATGATACAACTGGCCCAGGCTATCATTTGCATAAGATCGTCAGCACTGACCATCACCTCGGGTCGGCCAGCGGCCACCGACGGCTGAGAATGAGGATGACAGTATACTTTGACCAGTCCGGCACCGCTCCTCAGTGCGGCTTCAGCAGTAAGACGAATCGCACCTGGCATGCCTTCGCCACCACCAATGCACAACACGCGACCATTGGCGCCTTTGTGGGCATTATTTAAACGTGGCGGTAGGGTAGGCGCGTCAGAAAAGTACAGTAATCTTGCTGAACTTGAAGCCAGTGGCCTGAATGTCTCTCTGATACCCAGGTCGTTAAATACCAGCTCACCACAAAGTTGTCTGCCAAGCCCTGTGACCAGGCCGAGTTTGACACCAACAAAGGTGATAGTGGCGTTTGCCTGTACGCTAATCCCCACAGGCGCCCCCGTATCCGCATGTGTACCAGACGGAATATCGATTGATAAAACCGGAGTTGATGAAGCGTTTATGCGAGCAATGATATCCACAAACGGTGCTCTTACTTCACCCGACAAGCCAGTCCCCAGAAGTGCATCAACGATCACATCAGCCGCGTCAAAATCGACATCATCCGCTGCCAGACACTGGCCTCCCAACTCCAGCCACTGCTCGGCGGCGCGCTTGGCATCACCGGCAAAGGCTCGTTCAGGCTGAACAACGCAAAGGGCAACATCCAGACCTGCCTGCAACGCCAGAGCAGCGACGATAAAACCATCACCACCGTTGTTTCCTACACCTACTGCAACAATAATGCGCCTTGCCTTTGGCCAGCGCTTTCTCAGATAAGTGAACGTTGACTGCCCGGCCCGCTGCATCAGTGTGAACATACTGACGCCCGCTGCCTGTGCCGCAGAAGGTTCATGTTGGCGCACCTGCTCGGCGCTGTATAATCGACAGGAATTCATTTGCATGGACATATGGGCGCTTATTGTCATGTCATCGTTAACCACCGAAGATCTCGCAACACTCGCAGACCAAATTAAACAATGGGGCAGCGAGCTTGGTTTCCAGCAAGTGGGGATCAGTGATATTGACCTTAGCAAACATAAAGACGCTCTGCACCGTTGGCTGCAAAATGGTTATCACGGCGACATGCGCTTTTTTGAGCAAAACCTGGATAAGCGCACTCAACCGGAACTCCTTCATCCGGGTACAGTGCGCGCTATTGCAGTGCGTATGGATTATCTGCCTCCGGATGCAAGCTTCGCCAAAGCGCTGTCAGCAACTGACAAAGGCTACATTAGCCGCTACGCGCTGGGCCGTGATTACCACAAGATACTGCGCAAGCGCCTCAAACAACTGGGCGATAAAATTAAGCATCAGTTTGCTGATAGTGACTTTCGTCCTTTTGTGGATTCGGCACCGGTGCTTGAGCACGCGCTGGCAGAAAAAGCTGGACTGGGCTGGACTGGTAAGCACTCACTTACTATAAATAAGGACAATGGCTCTTGGTTTTTCTTAGGAGAGCTGTTTATCAACCTGCCTTTGCCAATCGATAAGCCAGTTGAGGAAAACTGCGGTAGTTGCACAGCGTGCATGACAATTTGTCCAACTCAGGCCATTGTTGAACCCTACGTCGTCGATGCACGGCGCTGTATCTCTTATCTGACCATTGAATTGAAAGGTACTATCCCCGAGCAACTTCGCTCTCTGATTGGCAATCGCATCTATGGCTGTGATGATTGTCAACTGGTATGTCCATGGAACCGCTATGCCAAAATCAGTACGGAAGCTGATTTCATGTCACGCCCAGCATTAAAAGATCAAACCTTGCTGCAGCTATGGAGTTGGGATGAGCAGACGTTTCTCGACAATACACAAGGCACTGCCATACGCCGTATTGGCTATCAAAGATGGCGCCGAAATCTGGCCGTAGGATTAGGCAATGCACCATTTGATGACGCCATTGTCAACGCATTACAACGCGCTCGGGATGAGGCTTGTGTTCTAGTCAGAGAGCACATTGACTGGGCATTAGCGCAACAACATGCGAGCAAGGTTAGCATGTCTCGCACCACATCCAGGCTGATCAGAACAATAGAGAAGGGCTTACCCAGAGATGCATAACCATCAATAGTAGCCGGCGATGTGAGTGGATTTAATGTAAACGTTTATGCACCGAAACACGTATTTCATATTAACAATAAAAACATTCCCTGCCCATGGACCTGATATTTTTTGATTTAGATGGCACTTTGCTGAATAAGCAATCGTCACTTAGCACGTACACGCGGGATACATTAAACCTTCTAACAGAGAAGCGTATTGCGCACACCATTGCTACCGGCAGAACAATGCAGTCTGCGCAGCGCGTCATCGGTTCACAACTGTTTAACTTACCCCATATTTACAGTAATGGCGTAGCGGTATGGGACCCCAAGGACAATGGCCTGACGCTGAGTAATCTGCTCGATAATGAAGAGATTGATATTATCGTTGACAGTGCCACCTCGCTGGGACTTGCACCTTTTATCAACACAGTCGCCACCAGTAATGCCAGCCATTCTCATGTTGTGTTTTATGGCCCTACACATCACAAGATTGAAGAAGATTTAATTGCTAATTACTTTGTCCGCCAGAAAATATCATTAAAGCCCTACAAGTCCCTGCCAGCTAACCATCAGGTAACAAATATCAGCATGATTGGCGCACGAGAAACGATACAGAAGGTGAACGATCACATTGCGCAATTTGACAACCTCGTCGCCTATTCGGGCCAGGCGCTGGAAGGCGAACAGTTTAGCTGGATAGACATACACCACAAACTTGCCAATAAAGGCAGTGCCGTTGAGGAGTTAAAAAGCATGCTGGGTGCGACCAATGTCATTTGTTTTGGCGACAGTTATAACGACCTGAGTATGTTTGAACTTGCTGACGAGGCTTATGCGCCAAGTAATGCAAAAGATGAAATAAAACGGGCAGCCACAGACATAATTGGCCATCACGATGATGATGGCGTCGCGCAGTTTCTAAGAGACAGATTTAGTTTGTAAATCTCTAATTGAATGCATTAGTGAACAAGGTAACCAATATCGCTTTGCACCAAGCCAGTCATTAGATATTGCTATCCTCACTATTCTCTAACGTGCAAAACGAAGTACGTTACGCTGTCTTCTGATTTTGATGAACTGGAAACACTGCTGTAATGCCACCACTGCTGTCCACGCAGATCGTCAACAATCGTTTCCCACTGTTCGTGGGCGCCATCAAACTGACCAATGATATCGCAGATTTTCTCGGTACATCGTAGATGTTGTAAATCCACGTTGTCAGACAGCGGATGTAGAATAAAAAAATCACTGATCTCGGTCTGTGCCTGCCAGTCAATATCTTCATCGGGAACATCATCACTAATCGGCTCTGCTTGTCTCACGCCTGCCCGCTCGTTTTTGACTTTTTCGATTATGCCCGCAACGTCTGATGACTCCTCATCGCTGTTTTCAGATTGCGTCGAGGTGGGCGTAGCCTTGGCGTTTTCAGATACTGTTTCAGTCACGGACCCAACATTGCTATCTGCAAGTTTTGGGCGTTCAGATGTTGTGGTGCTGTCCGGTGTCGGTATTTGAGGCGTCAACTCAACAGAATTGGCTTCGGCGCCTTGTTTATAACCAAGCCAGTATCCTGTTGCAGCGCCTGCAATCAGCGCTGCCAACAGTACAGCCGTGTGTTTCAACACAGTGGTTAGCCTTGGTGATACTGACGTGAAAAACGATGCACGGCATCAACAAACACACCCGCATGCTCAGGCGGCACATCAAGGTGAATGCCGTGGCCAAGATTAAACACGTGTCCGCTGCCGCTGCCATAGCCTGCCAGGATACTCTGCACTTCCTGCTCGATTCGCTCTGGCTGCGCATACAGCATTGAAGGGTCCATGTTGCCTTGCAAGGCTACCTTATTGCCGATACGCGCCCTCGCTTCAGCGATATCGATGGTCCAATCGAGGCCGACCGCGTCGCAGCCGGTATCTGCAATCGCTTCTAACCACATGCCGCCATTTTTGGTAAACAAAGTAACTGGAACACGACGACCTTCATTTTCGCGTGTCAGGCCATCTACTATCTTGTGCATATACTGCAGAGAAAACAATTTGTAGTCTCTCGGGGACAGCACCCCGCCCCAGGTGTCAAATACCATCACGGACTGCGCACCTGCGGCAATTTGTGCATTCAGGTAAAGGACAACGGCATCAGCCAACTTATCCAGCAGGCTGTGTAGTGCTGCAGGCTCAGCAAAGGCCATTTTCTTTATTTTCGTAAAAGCTTTGCTGGAGCCGCCCTCGATCATGTAGGTTGCCAGCGTCCAGGGACTACCAGAAAAGCCGATCAAAGGCACGCTACCTTTTAACTCGCGGCGAATAGTTCGAACCGCATTCATCACGTAGCCCAGTTCCTGCTCTGGGTCAATGATTGGCAACGCATCTATCTGAGACTGACTGCTTAACGGAGACTCAAATTTGGGCCCCTCACCCGCTTCGAAGTACAGTCCCAAGCCCATGGCATCTGGGATAGTAAGGATGTCCGAAAATAAAATCGCTGCGTCCAGCTCATAACGTCGCAATGGCTGCAAGGTCACTTCACAGGCAAGTTCAGCATTTTTGCATAGCGACATGAAGTCACCAGCCTGCGCCCGAGTTGCTTTGTATTCAGGCAAATAGCGCCCGGCCTGGCGCATCATCCATACAGGTGTGACATCAACAGGTTCTTTTAACAGGGCTTTTAGATAGCGGTCGTTTTTTAGCGGCGCCATGTGTTCCTCAACGGTTACACCAACAAAGTCATCTCATTGGCAGTGCAGCAAAGCTGCGCATTCTATCCTAATCACTGCACGCTGAGAATGGTTTGCTGTTGCCTAAGGAGGCACTGTCAGACAGAAATCCATCATCTGCACGCCAAATGTTGCAAATTTGTGACAAAGTGGTTGCAACCACATATCACTCTTTGCTATAATAATGCTTGCGTTAAGACAAAAATAAAGAAGCTCGATTAACGAGCCCACCACGCTAAAATATTTAAGCCCCTCTAGGGGCTTTTTTATTGCCCGCTTTTTATGCGTTTTAACGTTTCTTCAATAAGCCTGCCCGCGATGGAGAAAGTGGGTGGTATAAGCGGTAGATTATCTGCGGCAAACCACTTCGCATCCTCGATTTCATCGGGCTCTGGGACTATCTCTCCACCATCGTATTCAGCCAGAAAACCGACCATCAGGGAATGTGGGAAGGGCCACGGTTGGCTGCCAAAATATTCCAAATTCTTCACCCGTACGGAAACTTCTTCCATAATTTCACGGTGCACTGCCTGTTCAAGGCTTTCGCCACTTTCCACGAAGCCTGCCAGTGTCGAATACATGCCTGTCTTTACGTGGCGTTTACCTAAGGCAAGAAGAATTTTGTCACCGTCGCGAATGGCGGCAATGATACAGGGTGATACTCTCGGGTAGCATCGATGTCCACAGCTGTGACATTGCGTCGCATACTCCCAATCGACTCTGTGACTGGCGCTGCCGCATTGCCCACAGAAACGGTGTGTACGATAAAAGAGCACCAATTGCCATGCACGGGCGGCTTGTTCAAATAATTGGTCGTTACATTGCATCAGCAACCTTCTCAGACTGACCAGTTCCATTCCTTCAACACTTGGCTGCTCAGCGCCCAAATCCAAAAAGTAGCAAGGTGTAGTGTCGATTTCTGAAAACTGGGTGACGTCGTCACTGTATTGCTCAAGCGTATTTAATGATGACCATTGCGTAAGCAACGGGCCATCACTGTCCACGGGTTGCAACACTCGGTCACCGCTAAAAATAAACCAGTATCCGTGCGCAGAATTAGTAATTTGCATATCTATTCCATACCACCTGTTTTAGTGCACATTAGCATGGCGCTGTGGGACTCGACCAGCCGAGCTGACCCAATCAAATGCTTGTCCCCCCTCGCGCCGATGTTATACTCGTTAATCCGATAACACGTACAGGGATACACCCTATGTTACACCAGGTCGAAAGAGCGGAATCACGTTGGGGTGGCAGTCACGACGTTATCGATAGCTGGCTGAATGAACGAAAAGAATTGCTCATACAGTATTGCCAACTAGCGGGCTTACCACCGTTCAGTCGGGCGGCGGGCGCACTACCTGACAAAGAGTCTGTTTTGGCGTTCTGTGAAATCCTGATGGATTATGTGTCCGCTGGTCACTTCGAAGTTTACGAAAAGCTGACAGGTGAAGAAGCCAAGCGTGACGACACTCACCACTATGCCAGCATTTCACAAACCACCGACGTCGCACTGGACTTTAATGATCGCTTTGCGACTGAGTCAGACCACGTCGGAGAGGGATTCGATAGTGCGCTTTCTGCGCTAGGTCAGGCGTTAGAAGAACGCTTTGAGCTTGAAGATGATTTAATTAATGCAATTTATGACAACGCAGACACCTGAGCTGTTAAAAGGCATTCATGGAGCAAGATACTATAATTAAAGCACGCGAATTTTGTGAAAGTCGCGGTGCCCGATTTACTCACCTACGTGAAAAAGTCTATCAACTATTGTTGAGCAGCGGTGGTGCCGTCGGTGCCTATGATCTGCTTGATACGCTGAAACAGACTGAAACCAATGCCAAGCCCGCTACCGTCTATAGAACGCTGGATTTTTTATTAGAATTCGGACTGATACATCGGCTCGAATCAACCAACACGTTCATTGCCTGTCATCACTTTGGATGCTCACACCCTGTGCAGTTTCTCATTTGTGATACCTGTGGCGAAGTTGAAGAAATACAATCAGACGGTTTGAAAGAGACCCTGAATAAGCAGGCTGCGTCGTATGGGTTTCAGGTGAGTAAACAAACCATAGAGGCACATGGAACCTGTGCTAAATGCCAATGACGATGTGGCCGAGCTGGCTATACTGATACTCAAACAGGACGATTTACGGATAATTAGTGACAATTTTTCATGAATGTAGAATTTATTAATCCCTTTATAAACGCACTGCGCAATGTTCTGGCAACCATGGCACAAACTGAGCTAACGCCAGGCAAGCCAAGTAAGAAAAAAGACGCTGTCGCACGCGGTGATGTGTCGGGACTCATCGGCATGGTAGGACCACAGGTTAAAGGGTCATTATCGATCACTTTTGATGAGACGCTGGCATTGGAAATTATGCATAAAATGCTCGGTGAGCGTCCCGCCAAAATTGATAATGAAGTCACAGACATGGTCGGTGAGATTACCAATATGATTTGCGGCGGTGCCAAAAACGAATTAGCGGAAAAAGGCTATGAGTTCGGCATGGCCACTCCCGCCGTGGTGTCGGGCAAGGACCACACGATCAGTCATCAAGTAGACGGTCCGAAGATCATCCTGCCGTTTAACGCGCCAGAGGGCAAAGCGTATATGGAAATATGCTTTGACAAATAATGTCTGGTACCAGCAAAAAGTGACGCTTACGGCGAAATCCAGAGGATTCCATCTGATTACTGACGACATTATGTCTGCCGTACCGCAAATAAGAGACATTGAAATAGGCCTGATGCATGTATTTTTACAACACACCAGTGCCAGCTTGTGTATCAATGAGAATGCGGATCCAACGGTAAGGCAAGATCTTGAAGCCCACGTTAATGTGTTGGCTCCAGAGAATGCGCCCTACTACCGGCATACCTATGAAGGGCCTGATGATATGCCCGCGCATATCAAAACGGCACTTCTGGGCAATCAACTTACACTGCCCGTTGGCCAGGGGAAATTACTGTTAGGTACCTGGCAAGGTATCTATCTGGGCGAGCACAGGAACCACAGTAGCGCTCGCACATTGCTTGTCACCTTACATGGACAAGGCTATACATAATGAACAGATGCGAGCGACAGCGGTAATAGGTAGAATCATTCACAGGTAAACAGAATTCGTGGTTTGCATTCTGCTTACAATCATAAAGTGGATGGCCTAGCCAACGTCGCCGGTCAACAAAATATAATGTTAAAAAGGAAACACTCATGCAACGCAAATCACTGCTGCCTCTTATCATGTTGGGTCTCGCCCCCACTGTTATGGCAGACGACCATAGCGGTAAACAGAACTGGGTTGGAGGCTTCGTCGAGTACAATCAACTTGACGGAGACAAGCCACCACCAACTGGCTATCTGGACGATGGTTACGGATTGGGTTTTGAGTTTGGCTATATGCTCAATGAAAACTGGGCTGCCAGAGTTGAAGTCTCTCGTCTTGATATCGACGTAGACGCGACGCCGCCGGTCATTGATGATAAGACCGGTACTCGCTATGGGATAGATGCGATGGTCTTTATGGACGACGACCTCATGTACCTTTTTGGTGGCGCTAAATTCCAGGATCTTGGCGACACTTACCGCATGGCCAATGTGGGGATTGGTAAGCACTGGCAGGTCGCAGACAGCTGGCGGATCATCACTGAGGCAGCGACCTATTATGATTTTGGCCAGGGTTACAATGACTACAGCTTTAAGCTTGGCCTTGCCTATGCCTTCGGTGCGCCCGCTGCAGCACCTAGTGCACCAAAAGATAGCGACAATGATGGTGTCATGGATGGCCGCGACATGTGTCCAAATACACCTGCTGGTGTCGCTGTAGACGAAAACGGTTGTAATAACGACCGCGACGGCGATGGCGTAATCAATGCCAATGACGAATGTCCGCAAACGCTGCCAGGCACAAAAGTCGACGCCAAAGGCTGCGCGATGAAAGCTGAAGCTGACAGTGACGGCGACGGCGTGGTTGACAGCAAAGATGCATGTCCAAATACTCCGCGCACTGACAAGGTAGATGCTACGGGCTGTAGCGTATTTACCGAACAGCAGGTAGCGGTGCAGTTGAACGTGCTATTTGCTAACAACAGTGATGTGATTGAAAATCCTGCTGACTCTAAATTCCAGGACTTCGCAAACTTTATGCGTCGTTTCCCGAATACCAAAGCGGAAATTGCCGGTCACACATCTTCTGTTGGTAATGCTGACTACAATCAGCAGTTGTCAGAGCGTCGCGCAAATGCCGTACGCACTTTGCTAATTGAGCGCTATAACATTGCAGCTAGTCGACTGACTGCGGTTGGATATGGCGAAACCCGCCTGCTCGATACGGCCAACACCGCTGCCGCGCACGCCGCAAACCGTCGTATAGAAGCAACGGTCAGCGCAATGGAAAAAGTCAAAGTTTCCAGAGACTAAAAATACCAACGGGAGGCAATGCCTCCCGTTTTTTTGCGTCTTGTAGACTTATATTCTAATAATCGTCTGCGCGTGCCGGTCCGGCATAATTATCAAAGCGTGAGAAATGCCCCTGGAATGTCAGGCGGCACGTACCGATAGGCCCGTTACGCTGCTTACCGATTATAATTTCTGCGATACCCTTGTCTTCGCTGTTCTCGTGATACACCTCATCCCGATAGATAAACATAATAAGGTCGGCATCCTGCTCGATTGATCCTGATTCACGCAGGTCAGAGTTGACTGGTCGCTTATCAGCCCGTTGTTCAAGGCTACGGTTTAGCTGTGACAATGCCACAACCGGAACTTCGAGCTCTTTGGCCAGGGCTTTCAGAGAACGAGAAATTTCAGCAATTTCCAGGGTCCGGTTATCGCTTAAGGCTGGCACCTGCATCAACTGCAGATAGTCGACCATGATCATGCTTATACCGCCGTGCTCGCGAGCCAGCTTTCTGGCGCGGGTGCGCACTTCCATGGGTGTAAGGCCGGAGGAATCGTCGACAAACAGATTGTTTTTATCTTTCAGCATTGCCATGGTGTTGGAGATCCGAGCCCAATCCTCATCATCCAACTGTGCAGTACGGATTTTGGTTTGATCAACGCGGCTCAAGCTCGCCAACATCCTCATCATGATCTGTTCAGAAGGCATCTCGAGACTGAAAACCAGCACCGGCTTTTCTTCTACCAACATAGCATTTTCAACCAGATTCATCGCAAAGGTTGTTTTACCCATTGATGGACGGGCGGCCACGATGATTAGGTCCGACGGTTGCAGTCCGCTGGTCTTTTTATCCAGGTCAGTAAAGCCTGTCGATACGCCGGTCACTTCTTTATTGGTTTTTAACAGTGCTTCCAGACGGTCTATTGTTTTACCCAGGATAGGCTCTATACCCTGAGGGCCTTCATTATTGGTAGTACGGCTTTCAGCAATCTCGAACACTTTGCTTTCGGCAAAATCGAGGATCTCACTGCTGTCACGACCCTGTGGGTTATAACCAATGTCAGCAATCTCATGTGCTACGCCAATTAACTCGCGGGTAATGGCTCGCTCTTTAATGATATTTGAATACGCCACCACGTTGGCTGCGCTGGGTGTATTTTTCGCCAGCTCACCGAGGTAAGCAAAGCCCCCCGCTTCCTCTAACTGCTCCTGCTGCTCGAGTGCTTCTGATACGGTAATCAGGTCAACGGGCTTATTGTCAGACAGCAGCTTGAGAATGGCGCGGAAAATAATTTGGTGTGAACGGTTATAAAAGTCTCTGTCTGTGATCAGTTCCGCAACCTTATCCCAGCTATCAGGCGCAATTAGCATACTGCCCAATACAGATTGCTCGGCCTCCATCGAGTGTGGTGGCACTTTTAATTTTTCGATTTTGCTATCAGCAGAGTTTTGCGGTACGACTTTCACGTCACATCATTGGTTTGAAACGAAGGGGACAGATTATGCGGGATCCTCGGCCAAGGTTAAAGTGATCAGCTGCCAACAAATCCAATACCTCTGATATTTATCCAAAAAAAAGCTGGCGATAATGCCAGCTTTACCAATCAATCACATGTCACTACTTTCTATCGACCTTCACACGACCGCTGACTGTGGATATTTCGACCATGCCGTCGCCACCGTTGACGGAAAACTCCAGCCAGCGACTTGGACCATATTTGGCCTTCTGCACCTGATCGCTGGTCAGGTCATTGTTGATCCGACCGCCGGCATGGGCCTGGATATCGAACCTGGCTGACACGTCTTTCTGAAAATACAGGCTGATTGAGCCGCCTACCGATGTCGCTCTCACATCCGCACCGCTTAACAGATTCATCGTCGCTTCTAGGCTGCCGTTAACCGTTGTCATATTCAAGTCTTCAACCTGATCAAGGGTCAGCTCAACGTCTCCATTGACGGTTTCCGCTTTAATATCACGACTGTCAGAAATCACCCGGATATCGCCGTTTACGGATTCAAAAATCAATTCTTCAGATTCAGTTTGCTCGGCCCGAATATCGCCGTTAACGGTTTCAGCTTTCAGATCTCCCCGCAAACGTTTGGCTTCAATGTCGCCATTCACTGATTCCAGGCGAATACGTCCGGCGACGTCATCAATTTCCATATCACCGTTGACGACATCAATATCAAGCCCGCCATAGACACCTGTCACGTCGACATCTGCATTGGTTGAGGTATAGTCAATCCGACTGTTTTCGGGCACGTAGATTTCCAGTCTGTCACCATCGTCATTATTCCAGCCACCCCAGCCAGAACTGCGTTTGACTTCTACCTTGATGATGGTGCGATTACCATCGCTCTCAAAGGTGAACTCTTCAGTACGGTCACCCAATTCGCCGCGCACGCGAACCTCATCCTGATCCCAGCCTTTAATGGTCGCACGACCATTCATATGCTCAATCTCTACATAGCCGTCTGCTGGTGCGGATAGGGTTTGGTCAACCTTTTCTCCTGCGGTTAATGGCAAACTCACCAGGCTGAAACCAACGACCCATCCCCATTTCTTTATGCTCATCAACTTCATGATAAACCCCTTAAATCTGACGCCATTTTGGCGAATGCACACGCTCTATGAGCGTAATTTGTTGTTGATACACGTTCTGCAACATCTGCAACAGGGCGACATTATCCGGGTCCTGTTCCAGGGCCGCTTTAATAGCAACCGCTGCTTCATCCAATTCTTTAAGCTGCTGCTGCCAGTTTTCCGTTAGCGCTGGCTGGTCCTGAAAGCTAACCATCAATGCATTTAGCTGCTGCTCATGTTGCTGACTCAGTGCTTGTACTAACTGTTCGCCAGCTTCGTCAGAAGCAGGCTGCTGTAAAGAAAACCAGCCTACGAATGCAGCCACTGCGATACTCGCTGCAATCGCGTACAACCCGCCCTGCGTCTTGTGTCCGCTGTGGCCTTGCTGCTGGGCCTGTGCGCCATTGTTTGCCAATGCATGTTCGATACCTGGCCACAGATCCCGCTGCGGTTGCTGCGACCTTGACAATGCATCAATATGCTCTGCAAGCTGTTGTTCAAAATTGGGCTTACTCATATCCCATCCACTCTTTCAGTAATTGCTTGGCACGATGAAACTGCGCCTTGCTTGAGCCGACCGCCATATTTGTCATCTCGGCAATTTCTTCGTGTCGGTATCCTTCAATCGCATGTAGTACAAAGACCACTCTGGCTCTTTCCGGCAATCTGGCTACGTAAGCATCCAAATCGATATCACCAACCGATTGCTCAGCTACACTCTCAGCTGCTGCACTTGTTTCGATATTAAACATACGTTGCAACCAGCCACGTTGTTTTCGTAAGTATGAAATCGTTATGTTCGACGTCACACTGTGCAACCAAGTTGAAAACTTGCTCTGTCCATGGAATTTGTCCAGCTTTTGCCACAGTTGGATAAATACTTCCTGTGTGGCGTCCTCGGCCAGTCCGCGGTCCGCAGTTAGTCTCATGCACAATGCATACACCTGACCTACATGAGCATGGTAGAGCGCATGATATGCCTGCTTGTCACCTGACTGTGCTGCTTTGACCATGCTGAGCGTACTGTTTTCAGCAAATTTGTCTTCTGCAGCAACAACGTTTCCGCTACGTTCCAATCGATTTATCTTTTAGGTTGCTTTGGAGGGTTAGTCGCAGGGTAAATCAGAAAGGTTTAAAAAGAAAAAGTAAAATATTTACGGGCAAAAAAAACACCGCCTTCAGGCGGTGTTTCTACTATTAAAAAGCGCTTTGCTTATGCTTCTGCGATGATAACCAGTTTGATTGTGGTCATCACATCAGAGTGCAGTTGCAGGTCGATTTCATATTCGCCAGTTTCGCGAAGTGTACCAGTAGGCAATTTCACTTCCGCTTTAGCGACTTCAACGCCAGCAGCTGTAATTGCTTCAGCAATGTCACGTGTACCAACTGAACCAAACAGTTTGCCTTCGTCACCTGCCGGAGCTGCGATAGTGACTTCAGCAAGCTCTGCCACTTTTGCTGCGCGGGCTTCAGCGGCTGCCAATTGCTCTGCAATTTTGGCTTCCAGCTCAGCACGACGTTGTTCGAACTTTTCTACGTTCTCTTTTGTCGCAGGAACCGCTTTTCCCTGAGGGAAAAGGAAGTTACGAGCATATCCTGCTTTAACAGTGACTTGGTCACCCAAACCGCCCAGGTTGGCGATCTTGTCTAGTAGAATGATTTCCATCTTTGCTACCTCTATATTCGCCGGCGATTACTTGTGAGAATCAGTGTATGGCAACAGTGCCAGGAAGCGCGCACGCTTGATGGCTGTTGACAACTGACGTTGGTACTTAGCACTTGTGCCAGTAATACGGCTAGGGACGATTTTGCCACTTTCAGTGATGTAGTTTTTCAGTGTCGCGATGTCTTTGTAATCGATCTCAGTGACACCGTCAGCTGTGAAACGGCAGAACTTACGACGTCTAAAATAACGAGCCATGGTCTGTCTCCTTACTCTTCTGCTTCTGCTTTCGCAGCAGATTTTTCTTCAGTCGCAGGCTTCTCATCACGCTTTTCACGGCGCTCTTCTTTTGCCATTGGCGACGGCTCAGTCACTGCACCCTTGGTGCGCATAACCAGGTTACGCAGGATAACGTCGTTGAAACGGAATGCTGTTTCCAGCTCTTCAACGGCTTCTGCAGTGGCTTCTGCGTTAATCAGCACGTAGTGTGCTTTGTGCAGTTTCTCGATTGGGTAAGCCAGTTGACGGCGGCCCCAGTCTTCCAAACGGTGGATAGTTCCGCCGTCCTGAGTGAGGATTCCGGTATAACGCTCGATCATGCCGGGGACTTGTTCACTCTGATCAGGGTGAACCATAAAAACGATTTCGTAATGACGCATCGTTGCTCCTTACGGTTTTCGCCTTGGACAGCTCAGCCACACTGTATAAAGGCAAGGAACGATTAAAGGGATAGCTGATTTGAGGGCGCGAATAATACAGCCTCAATGACTGCGTGGCAAGATTAATTTCTGTGCAGTGTGGAGATTGCCCGGTCAATGACACAAGACCGTCACACCCGACATCGCGCAGCGATGGTCGGGTACCCAAATTAGTGTGCGCCTAATTGTTCGGCACCAACCAATATGGCAACGCCTGATAGTGCCAGCAACGACCACCCAAGGGTACGGCGGTCGACATACTCACCAAGGATTTTTGCCACCAGCAGAGACAAGACGACACTGGTAGCAAACAGCGTCTGCACAATAGCGGCTTTGGTATAAGTAAAGGCTACCATTTGCAAATACAGCGCGGCGAAAGTACCAATAATGGTTGCACCGGCAAACATCAACCATACTTTTTGTTTTTCTGCGGCCTGCGGTAGCCAGCGTTGACGGGTCACCACCATCAGAACAACGATGATCGCCATGCCACCCCATAGTCGGTACTGGCTTGCAGTAAATGCGTCAATACCTGTGCGAGTCAGGACATCGCGACTCACAACGGCGCCGATTGCCTGACACAGTGCGGCCAGTGCCGCATACACATAGCCCGATAGCGCGAATAAGTGCATTTGCTCGCGCTTCTGGATTTTTATAATCACATCTACGGAAAACAGGACCAGGGCGACACCCAGCCACTGTTGCCAGGTCAGCCATTCGCCAATCCAGGCCATTGCTAATAGTGCGGTAGCAATCGGGGCGAGCGTTTCAGCGATTAAAATAGATTGGCTGTCACCAATTTTATTCAGGGCCTGAAAGAAAAACGTATCACCAAGGCCAATGCCAATGACACCGCTCAACAGCAACCACAGCATGTCTGTGCGGCTCAACACAACTGGCTCTGCGATAAACTGTGTGACCACCAGCAACATGCCGGCAGCGACCAGACCTTTCCAAAAATTAAGCGATAGCGGCGAGAAGCTTTTACCAAGAATACGGAACATTCGCGCAGCGACAGCCCAGCACAGGGCGGTGGTCAGGGCAGCTAGCTCTCCAATCATAACCTTCAACGTCTGTTACTCGATGGCCGCGGAGCTTATCGTCTGACAGCGTTGTTGGCCAGTGTTATAGTGCAGAAAACGGTTACACCATTAATGCCATGCAAGATTTGATTGAACGCTTCGCGCTTACCCCTCATCCGGAAGGCGGATACTATCGGCAGAACTACTGCTCAAGGCAACAACTCTCCTCTCCGGTTCATGGACAAACACGCCCTGCTCTTACGCATATTTATTTTTTACTCACTGCCGGACAGGTAAGTCGCTTTCATGAGGTTTTACATGATGAAGTTTGGAACTTTTATGCAGGTGCGCCGCTGAAGCTGATCGAATATGTCGAAGGTAAACCACGAGAAATACTATTGGGCGCACCACATCAACAATATTGTCACGTGATTGAAGCTGGGGTTTGGCAAGCTGCGGAGTCAACCGGCGACTACAGTTTAGTGGGTTGCACGGTTGCGCCCGGATTTGATTTTGCGGACTTTTCCTTTATTGAAGATGAATCTCTGAAAACAGAGATTCAAACACAGTGGCCTGACTTAAGTAGGTTTATCTGAGCCACGCATAGCTGAACTTCATGAACACAGATTGCGCGTCCTGCGTTAAATCGCTCAGCGTGTCATCAGCGAAGCCATTCTGTGCGTAGCCAACAAAGAACTTTGTGAGCGGATTCAATTTGTACGAATACAGCAGCTGCACGCCCAAATTTTCGCTGGTGCTATCGACCTCATCTAAGTAGTTGGCCTGATTACGATAAATATCTGAGTATATTAAGGTCAGACGTAGAAACTGACGCTGATCAAACTGGTAAGTTATACGAGCATCGGTCAGGTTAGCGGTGAAAACTTCTGCTTGCTCTGCATCTAGGCGACTGTATTTGTGTTTCAGTCCTAGCTGCAAGTGGCGACCAATACTCCAGTTAATCTCAGGCTCTATATAGGTCTGCTTGCCCAATCGGTTATTATCAAAATCAATTTGATCACCGCGCCGTACATGTAGCCTCAGTCGTAGCGCATTAGTTGGCCTGATATAAAAAGAGGTGTAAGCACTCTGTTCAACAAACTGGTCGGTGTTGCCATCGATATCAAGTAAGGTGTTGTTGTGTCTCAGTCCTACTCGCGTTCGTTGTCGCACGCCAGTGCCGAAATACAGCTGCAGTGGTCCGTTAATGGAGAAATTCAGCTCCTCTTCTTTCTCCAGTAGCTGGCCCTGATCGTTGTGGGTAATGTCCCAGTCGCCCCACACATTAATCCTGTTCCACCAGCTTGTCTCACTATACCAGTAATAACCACCACCTATTACACTGGTGGTGCGATCGACAGTTGACTGAAAACCTAAATCTGAACGGAAATCACCGCCGGTAGAAAAGTGTGCAGCACGGAAATTCCAATCTCGCTGACGATGGCGGTACTCGACTCGATAGGCATTGTCGCTAAAGGCGTCTTGCTGCAAGGTACGGGAGGCAGTTTCACTGAAATCCTCATCAGTAGCACATTCGTTATCACAAAACTCTTTGTACAAATCCAGAGGGTACTGCGTTTGTGAGGTGCTGAACTGGGCTCTGAGCGTATCCTGTTCAGTAATCAGGTACTTCATATCGACGGCGTTTACATAGTTATGATAATCGCTGTCAGCAGCCTGACGAAGTGTTGATACCAGACCCACAGAAAAGGCATCAGAGACATCATACCGATATCGCAGCGCCGCATTGACCGATTTTTCTTCAAGGGTAGCGACGGAGGATGAGAGGTTGCCCGGCAGAATGAAGTTTGTCTGCTGATCATTGGCGACAAATACACCAACCGTGTGATCATCGATACGCCCCGTAACTTTTGCCCCAAAGTCTGGCGCACTGATGTTGCGGGTATAAACAAGGTTGGTCCAGGAGCTAAAATAATCAGCGTTTTCGAGGAAAAATGGCCGCTGTTCTGCAAAGAACAGCGCAAAGTTGTTATTGATGCTTAACTGTGCCGAGTCCGCTTCAACTTGAGAAAAATCCGGGTTCAGGGTTGCCTGAAATGACACCTCAGGTGTTATGCCCCATTTTACGTCAATTCCTACTTCCTGATTGTTGTCATAATCCCAGTCGAAGGTGTCCAGAGGATCACGAGTTCTTTCTGCCGAAACCACCAGCGTTGGGATGATGGCCAGATTTTGCCCTTGTGTAGCATTTTCAAACCCTTCCACATCACCAAGCTGACAGAGGGTACAGGAATTGTTTCTGTCTCTGGGCAGGTTGGACAAGCGATAATTGTTGGAGCGAGGATAGAACCGCACGAACTCGGCTCCCCATACTTTATTCCTTTCCCCTTCGGCAAAGTTCAGCACATTGAGGGGAATAGCCATTTCCACAACATAACCATCATCAGTAATTTGTCCGTCTGACTGCCAGATGGCATCCCAACTGGCGCTCTCTCGCCCGGTCATCTCGTTTTCAATTGAATCAATCTGAATGCCCAGCGGGTTGACAAAAAACTGATAGGCCAGACGACTGTCATTGAAGGTGTCCAGCTTTATCCCTACCACATCATCACCCCATACCAGATCGCGATCGCGGTAGTGGGCAGCAATATTTTCCGGGTTGGCGTCAAATGCTTTAAAGCCCACATATAGAGTCGTCCCATTCTCAAATACATAGGCTTCGGTTTTCACCGGGGGGACAGCATTTTCGTCAGGATAGACCTCATAAGTGAGAGCAACACGAGTTGCCTGTTGCCACTGCGGCTCTGACAATTCACCATCAACTTCGATTGTGCCAGATTGGAACGGGATGATAATTTTATCGGCAAATAGCGCCTGAATGGGATCCAAGGGTTGCGTTTGCTCTGCACAAACTGGTAGAAAAAACAGGGCGGTCAGCAGAAAGACATACAACGACTTGAACATAGGGCAACAACAGCTTAGTAATTAATGTAGTGTGCTGACGTTGTCAAAGCGTAGGAGGTCGCCAGCGTTTTTCGCGCGCCGCAGAGTACTGTATTAGGGGCTGTCCGCCAAGAACGTTGCGACGATTGTTGGAATTACAACGGCGAATGCACCAAAGTAGTGAAAACAACGGGCGATAACACTCTCATGCACCGCGACACCCCCCAGCACATCATCACACTTGACGGCAAGATAATAACTGGCTACCAGGTTGCGTCTGGGCAAGGCAATCGATGTCCCTATCCACAGGGCAGTATCCGTCCACAATTGCCCATTTTCAAAGAAAGGGGACTTGATCTCTGCCATTGCTATCCCGGCACATTGAATATCGATATCAGTCCCTGGAGCTTTCAGCTAATCAAGCCAGATCATACCTTTCGAAACGTAAACTGGTACCAAGATATTATCGAGGATTTTTCGTTTGCTGCCTGTGGCATTTACATCGACAACAGCAGACATGATGTGTGGATTTACTACCCTCACCCCGACACCAAGCCCGATCATCAACAAGCGTCTACAACAATCGAGATACTCGCACCTTACTTACCGGCGGCACGATATGGACAGCAAGTACAACTAGAGATCGCTGAAAGCGTGATATTAGCGAACAAACTAACTTAACTACCTTGCACTGTTAACTGAATAAAAAATCCTGCGATACCGGCAGTTCATTAACAACAAAGCCAATTAGTATGATTTACTAATAAGTCACATGTACAACCAACAGCCTATTGATTCGCTTATGCATTTTACTCAATTCACCCGTTCGATTTTTGCCTTGCTTATAATTAGTCTGACGTCGTCCTTGGTCTACGCCGACCCGAAGAATGCAACACTATGGCCTGAGGTAATTTATGACGCTTCAATCCCAACGTTCAAACAAGTCCTGGGCTACGAGGTCGGCGAACGGATAACATCCCATCATGACATGTTGCGCTACTTTGACGCATTGCAGCAGGCTGCACCGGACAGAATTCAAATTAACGAGTATGCCAGAAGCTGGCAGGGACGAAGCCTTATCTATGCGGTGGTTGCTAAACCTGAAAATTTAGCTGCACTTGACGACATTACAGAAGATATTCAAGCACTTACACAGCCAGGTGAGACCAATAAACAGCAAGCTGCTGATATTGCTCGACAGCGTCCCGCATTTGTCTGGCTTCAATATGGAGTGCATGGCAATGAAATCAGTAGCACAGATGCAGCCATGTATACCGCTTACCATTTGCTTGCCGCACAGGATGACGAGATAACTAAACAGGTGTTGGCCAATACCGTAGTATTTTTAGATCCGCTACAAAACCCGGACGGCAGAGCCCGCTTCACCTCGTTTTACTACGATAACGTGGGTATCGAACATAGTCCGGATCGCTTAAGTGTCGAACACAACGAACCCTGGCCTCGGGGTCGCACCAATCATTACTTGTTTGATATGAACCGCGACTGGTTGGCCATTACCCAGCCTGAAACCAAAGGCAAAATTGCCGCGCTTAATCACTTTAAACCGCAGGTAGTGGTCGATCTTCATGAAATGTCCAGCGATCGTTCTTACTACTTTGCTCCGGCAGCCAGACCATTCAATCCGCACATGACCGACACGCAAATCGCCAACATGAATGCCATCGGACGGAATAATGGCGCGCATTTCGATCGCTTTGGCTTTGACTTTTTCACACGTGAGGTATATGACGCATTTTACCCAGGCTATGGCGATTCATGGCCGGCTTTTTATGGTGCATCCGCTTCTACTTACGAAGTGGGCTCAACTCGTGGCGAAAAGTTTCTCAAACGTAACGGAGAATTGTTTACCTATTGGGATACCGTGCAGCGCCATTTTGTTGCATCCATCTCCACGCTCGAGGGCGCAGCGGGAATGAAAGAAAAGCTGCTGAAAGATTTCTATCAATATCAGCTGGATGCAATTGAAGAAGGCAAGGATAACGATGCCAGAACCTATATCCTGCCCGGTCGGAAAAACCGTGAGGGGACCCATCGTCTGGCGACATTAATGGCTGAACACGGCGTCGATGTAAAACGTGCCAGTTCATCATTCAAGGCGTGTTCTGAAAGTTATGAAGCTGGCAGCTTTATTATCGATACTGCCCAGCCAAGAGGTCGCTATGTGACAACCACCTTTGCTGACCAGGTAGATATGGCCGCAGACTTTTTACAAGAGCAGGAAAGAAGACGAGCTCGAAATCTGGGAGACCAGATATATGATGTGACCGGTTGGTCATTGCCTATGATGTTTAATGTCGAGACCGTTGCCTGTGACAGGGCAGTCTCTGTACAAGGCGAGTTTATCGCCGCAGACCTCCCTCTTGAGGGCGAAGTGGTTAATCCGGAGGCTTCCGTAGGGTATGTTGTAGCCTGGGGTGATATGGCTGCCGGTCGTTTTTTAACCGCGGCATTGAGGGCTGGCATTACACTCAAAAGCGCGGACGAAGCTTTCACGTTGAACGAACAAAAGCGCTACCCGGCAGGCTCTCTGATCATAGAACGGCGCAGCAATGACGCCGATTTAAGTAAAACGATAGAGAAATTAGCCCAACAAACTGGTGCCTTGGTAGAAGGCGTTGATTCCTCTTGGGTAACCGAGGGACCAAGCTTTGGCAGCCCCCGATCCGTCACCATGACTGCGCCCAGAGTAGCCATAGCCTGGGGCAGCGACACCAGTTCGCTAAGCGCGGGCAACAGTCGCTTTGTGATTGAGCATCAACTTAACTACCCTACGACAGCTATGCTTATCTCGACGCTTGCAACGAGCGACTTAAGTCAATATGACGTTATCATTCTGCCAGAGGGAAGTTATAGCGGCTCGTCAGGCAGTGCATTAGCCAAGAATCTGAAAGGGTGGATGCAGCAAGGCGGCGTATTACTGACACTTGGACGTGCGAACCGATTCGCCACAGACGCGGACTTTGGGCTGCTGGATATCAAGCGTGAATATGCGTATAGAGCTGATGGTGAAAACAAAAAGGATAACGCGGACGACAAGAGTGATAGGGTGGAAGGCACCCTGTTTACCGAAAAGTCAGATTTGGTAAATGCTGCCGTTGAACCTGAGACATCGCCTGACTCTGTCTCTGGCATGCTCGCCAATGTCGAGGTTGATCAGGAGCACTGGTTAACAGCGGGGGTCTCTGAGAGATTAGTCACGCTGGCCTATGGCAACGACATTTATACCCCTATCAAGCTCGACTCTGGTAAAAACCTGGCCTGGTTTGTTGGCGCGGATGAACTTCTTGCCAGCGGTTACCTGTGGGAAGAGAACAAAAAGCAACTGGCCTACAAACCGTTACTCATTCATCAGCCTGTCGGAGAAGGAATGATTATCGCTTTTACCCAGTCCCCAACCAGCAGAGCATTTTTGGAAGGGATGAACGTGCTGCTAACTAACAGCATTTTCAGGGCTGCTGCACACGCGAAAAATTGATAATAGAGCCGGTGACAGCAGGTCATCGGCGCAACTGCCCTGGCGTATAAAACAAAAAACCCCGCCAAGAGGCGAGGTCGTGAATTTGCATCAAACCTTCCATGGTGCAGGGGGCCAGCCGCGCCATCCACGGCGCGTCGTTCACTGCTCTCGAAGTGATTACCTATCACTTCTCGTTCGCTTCGCGAACCGCAGTTCACCCCACAGGCAGAACCGCCTTGGCGTATAAAACAAAAAACCCCACCAACAGGCGAGGTTTTTCGTTTAATGGTGCCCAGAGGCGGAATCGAACCACCGACACGAGGATTTTCAATCCTCTGCTCTACCAACTGAGCTATCTGGGCGAAATCTTTTGACTAGAGGCTGCTGCCCGTCGTCGTGGGTGCGTATTAAACGGATTCTGACCATCCAAGTCAACCACTTTTCTGGTTATTTTTACTCGCAAAGGTCCGTCTGTACAAAAACACGCCATTTAGACGTATTAGACTACGCGCTGGGTGGCACATATCCTTCAATTTCTGGCTCTTTTCCTTCGAACAGAAAGGCAACCATTTGGGTTTCCAGAAATTTCCGATCATCTGCCTGCATCATGTTCAGCTTTTTTTCATTGATAAGCATGGTTTGTTTTTTCTGCCATTCAGCCCACGCTTGCTTGGAAATGTTATCGTAGATGCGTTTACCGACCTCGCCCGGATATAACTGGAAATCCAAACCGTCGGCGTCTTCCTTGAGGTACGCACAAAAGACTTTTCTACTCATGTTAACCGTCTCTTAATCTTGTTGCGGGATATCACCAATATACACTCTCAAAAGTGAATATGATGTCTTCATTCTGAAAATTCGAACAATGCTTTCACATTTCAGCAATATCGCGATGCAATCGCGCAAACTAATCTACATGCTGGTTATACCCGTAATGACACAGAATTTCGCATCACTTAAGGAGTTATATACGATGAAAACATTGCTCAGCTCGGCATTATTAATTGCCAGCGTTTCATTCGCTTCACATGCCGCCGATTATGTCATTGATACGAGCGGTGCTCACGCGTCAATTAACTTTAAGGTTCAGCATCTGGGGTATTCGTGGCTGACCGGAAGGTTTAACGATTTCGAAGGCAAGTTCTCTTTTGATGATAACAATATAGAAAATGCCACTATTTCTGTGACCATTAATACTGCAAGCCTCGATTCTAATCACACCAAACGCGATGAGCATCTGCGCAGCGACGACTTTCTGGCTACAGATAAGTTTCCACAGGCAACCTTCGTGAGTAAATCTATCGAGCAAAACGGTGATAACTTGAAGGTGACCGGCGATTTCACCCTGCGAGGTATTACCAAAGAGTTAGTGATCGACGCTGAGAAAATCGGTGAAGGTGCAGATCCATGGGGTGGATACCGTGCCGGCTTCATGGGTGAAACACAGTTCAAACTCGCTGACTATGGCATCGATTATGATCTGGGCCCCGCATCACAGACTGTTTACTTGTCTTTGCATGTTGAGGGTATCAAGCAGTAAAACAATGCTAGCGTTTAGCAGCGTGACTATTCAGATTATTAATGTCACGCTGCACATAGTTAAGGTGCCCCGCTTTCATCCACACACGGGCACCTTTATCTCCTGCGACCGCGTTAAGGGTGGCTCCAGCTGGCAAACGTAACCAGCTGTGTTTGACAAGCACATCTTTACCGTCTCTTATGCTGCCATCCAATACCAATAGTTCAACGCCCCCCGGGAATGACTGGGTGACTTCAGCCTTTTCCTCCCAGTGCTGGATAGTGACGGTCTCGCGGGTATCCTGAAACAGTGGGGTGACGGACACACCGGGTTGGTCACGATGTGGCACTTGCGGTATATAATCACTGCGAGCGCGAACCTGAACCCGATCATCAAGATCAAACTGCCAGAGTTTTACAAAAATCACACAACCATTTTCAGAGCCTGGTTTGTGCTTTGATTGAGGAGGATTACGTATATAAGAGCCTGTTGGAAAATCACCGTGCTCATCCTGAAATACACCTTCCAACACCAAGAACTCTTCTCCTCCCGTGTGTACATGGGGAGAAAACTCGCTACCGGGCGCATATCTTACGATAGTTGTTGCCCTTGCAACCTCTTCACCAATGCGATCGAGCGGACGACGATCCACCCCCGGCATAGGAGAAGCTAACCACTCCTGCGATGCACTGTGAACGACCACTCGCTTGTCAAAATCAGCATTAATTTCCATCGAACCCCTCAACTCCAGCAGCCTGACTACTGTTAAGTAGTCCGTTTCAAAGCAATTGGTTTAGTTGTGAGAGCAGCTTTTTGGTCGGTGCGGCTAATCCGACACGCTGCGGCTCGTCCAGCGAATACCACATTTCTTTTTTCTCACTGACTCGATTTTCGGGCATGTATCCCAGTATCAACACGAAAGGTGTGATATCCAGATGAAAATGACTAAAGGTATGGCGAAACGATTCCAGTTGCTGCGTTTGCCAGTCATTAACACCTATATTATGGAGCAGACGTTCGGCGTCCTGTTCTCCTTCTACTTCATTAAAAGACCACAGCCCACCCCACAGTCCACTTGCTGGTCGCTGATACATCAGCACCTGCCTCTGCCATAGAGGTATCAATAAGGTCGTTTGGCGGACGGGTAATGTCTTTTTTGGCTTTTTACCCGGATAGTCTTGCCAACGTCCTTGAGCATAAGCCAGACAATAAGATTGCAAAGGGCACTGATCGCACCGAGGTTTTGAGCGAGTACATACCATTGAACCAAGATCCATCATGGCCTGATTGTAGTCGTCACATCGCTGTTTGGGTGTTAATTGCTCTGCGACCTCCCATAACGCAGTCTCCACCTTCTTATTTCCAGGCCAGCCTTCTATTGCATAAAAGCGCGCCAACACTCTTTTTACATTGCCATCGAGAATGGCGTGATGAGCCTTGTTAGCCAGGCTTAATATCGCTCCAGCTGTAGAACGTCCCACACCGGGCAGGGCAACCACATCGTTAAACGTAGTGGGAAATTGTCCGTTATGCTGATCGCGGATCGTGATAGCCGCTTTATGCAGATTGCGAGCTCTGGCGTAATATCCCAGGCCAGTCCAGTGATGAAGCACATCATCAAGTGGTGCATTCGCTAACGTGTTGACATCGGGAAAACGCTGCATAAATCGTTCAAAATAGGGGATGACAGTGGTCACCTGAGTTTGCTGCAACATGATTTCCGACACCCACACTTTGTAGGCCGTTTTTTGTTGTTGCCACGGCAGGTGTTTACGCCCATTGGTATCAAACCAGGTCAACACATTGTTGGCGAAATCAAAACCTTTTGTCATGCTTATTGGTGTTCCGGCTTTACTTGAACTACGGCCGTAGATCATACTCAATTGCGTCATCAAAAGGTCAAACTGAAAACCCTAATGTCTAATTTCTTTTCGCAACCCGTGGTATTCATGCCTGGCACACAGTGCGATGAGCGAGTTTGGCTGCCGCTTTGGCAGTACGGTAGTTTTGAGTTGAGAGAATACGTTCCGCTGCAATGGGCTAATTCGCTGGACGACATGTTAAGCCTTTGTGATGACAGAGTTTCCCGTCATTCGCAGCCTGTGCATCTCCTGGGTTACTCAATGGGCGGATACATTGCAGCAGAGTATCTTCGCCACGCGCCTGCGCGAGCCATTGCATCTGTGACTATGATTGGTTACGCACCACAGGGCCTGAGTAAGACTGAGTGTGAGCAGCGGGAAATGCTGCTAGACGTAATAAAAAAAGGCCAGTACCCGGGCATGACGACGCGCAGACTTAAGAACTTTGTACATGACAGTCGACGCAACGACGATAATGTCGCAGGTGTGGTAACGGCGATGGATGTCGACCTGGGGAGTAATGTTCTGCAGTGTCATTTACAGGCCACCAGTCATCGGCCGGATATGACGGCGGTTTTAACGCGAGCTGCGAATAAAGGGCTTAAAATTCATTTTATTGGAGCCGAGGACGACCTCATTGCTCCACCTAAAAAATTGCAACAGGCTGCCAGTCTGATACCAAACAGCAGTTGCAAAATATTTACTGATTCGGCACACATGTTACCCCTTGAGCAACCTCGGGCGCTATGTGACTACCTGCATTCACTGATGGGTGGGTAAGTTGCATTTATCCGTTCAGGCGGCATAATGCGCGCCACTTTCATTCGCATCTAGCGACAGGAGAACATCTGGTGGGCCAATTTAAAAATCAACAGGAAGCCGAAGCGGCGGGTGTCTATGTTCGCAAAGTACAAAGCTTTGTAAAACGTGAAGGCAGACTGACCAAGGGTCAGGCCCGTGCACTTGAAAAAAATTGGCCTGTCATGGGTCTGGACTACGATGGGCAGACGTTTGATCTTGAAAAAGTCTTTTCCCGCCGCGCCCCCGTCGTCCTCGAGATTGGCTTTGGTATGGGCAAATCATTGGTCCAGATGGCCAGTGCCGAACCTGATAAAGATTTTATCGGTATCGAAGTGCATCGCCCGGGCGTAGGTGCCTGTCTGGCAGATGCTGAAGAAGCCGGATTGACCAACTTGCGAGTGATGGAGCACGATGCCGTTGAGGTATTAAAAAACTGTATTCCTGCCAATAGCCTTCACCGCTTGCAGCTGTATTTCCCAGACCCATGGCATAAAAAGCGCCACCACAAACGTCGTATTGTTCAACCCGATTTTATTAACGTAGTGCGGGGCGCACTGAGTGTGGGCGGACAATTGCACATGGCAACGGATTGGGAGCCGTACGCTGAGCATATGCTGGAAGTGATGCAGCAATGCGACGGCTGGCAGAACCTGTCGCCAACCGGTGATTACATTGAACGTCCCGAATTTCGTCCGTTAACCAAATTTGAACAACGCGGACAGCGGTTGGGTCACGGTGTCTGGGATATGCTGTTCGAGCGGGTTGCCTGATGTTAAGTTTGCCTAGTCAACTATTGTTGCGTAATCAGGATATATTTACAGAGGGGCACTGGCTGCTCGTCAATCCTACCGAAGCTTATATTTTTAATGATTTGGGTCGCACGCAAACCAATGGGTCGCTGGCAGGCTTTCATCAGTTTTATGATGTTTACGAGCAGTGTTCGCAATTTGCCAATCAATATTTTGGCGCGCAGGTAAACGAGCTTAAAGCATGCCGGGGCGCGGTGGTTTACTTGCCAAAATCCAAGGCTCACTTAGCGATGTTACTGCATAATCTCGCTTTCGCATTGCCGGAAGGTGCGACAATTATGCTGGTAGGCGCTAACAACGCGGGAATTAAAAGCGCAGGAAAGTTACTTAGCACCTACGGTAGCCGAGTACAAAAAGTCGATGCTGCCAAGCATTGTGGCCTATATGCAGTCACTGTTGAGCAACAAGTGAAAACTTTTGCGATAGAGGACTATGTCAGTTGGCGTGACTATAAAGTGGGGTTGCACAGCTGTCGTATTGCATCATTGCCGGGCGTGTTTAGTCACCGTGAACTGGACCCGGGTACACAGTTGCTCCTGGAAAACCTCACCGAGGTGCCCGACGGACGGATACTCGATTTTGCCTGCGGAGCTGGCGTCATCGGCTGTTTTGCCGCGCAGCAAAATCCATCTATCAATGTGGTGATGACAGACTTCAATGCACTAGCGCTTTACTGCGCCAGACAAAGTTGTAGTCAAAACCACGTCGACGCCGAGATCCTACCCTCTGATGGCTTAAAAAATATTACAGGAAAATTTTCAGCCATCTACACCAATCCACCGTTTCACGGCTCAGGTACCCAAACCGATTATGCCGTTACAGAATGCTTTATTCGGGACATTGCAGCACATATGCAGCCATCAGCATCGTTAACCTTGGTGGCTAATCGCTTTTTAAAATATCCTGACGCCCTGCAAAACCAGTTTGGTAAATTTTCCCTATTGGCGCAGACCGGCAAATTTTCTGTATACCATTGTGTAAAACATTGATCCAAATCTAGGCCTTAAAAAAGGCTGATTTGCTAGGCTTAGAAGACATACACCAGCCTGAAGATTCGTTCTATGTCACGCACTTTGGCCATGATCCTCGCAGGAGGTGCCGGCACTCGCCTGTATCCCTTAACGCAGTCCCGTAGCAAGCCTGCTGTGCCCTTTGCAGGAAGTCTGCGGCTGATAGACTTTGTACTGAATAATTTTGTTAACTCAGATTTTTTAAAGATCTACGTGTTAACACAGTTCAAGTCACAGTCACTCAATATCCATCTAAGACAGGCCTGGTATCTATCTGGATTGACTGGCAACTTCATTGATGCCATCCCGGCGCAAATGCGCATGGGCAAACGCTGGTATGAGGGTACTGCCGATGCAATTTATCAGAATATAAGATTAATCAGCATGCATGAGCCGGATAATGTCTGTGTATTTGGTAGCGATCACATATACAAAATGGACGTTCGACAGATGGTCCGATATCACGAAAAGTCCAATGCCGATCTGACCGTGTGTGCCACCCGGGTGCCTCTTGAGGACGCCAGGCGATTTGGCGTGATAGCCGTGGACGAAAATTATCAGATGATCGGTTTTGAAGAGAAGCCAGAAAACCCCACTCCGCTTCCTGATCATCCTGATATGGCCCTGGTGTCCATGGGAAACTACGTATTTAACGCTGAGTTCCTTTATCAGACATTGGACAACGACTCTCATCAGCTTGAATCGAAACACGACTTTGGTGCCGATATCATTCCAACCGTGTTTAAAACCCACAATGTCAGGGTGTATGATTTTCATCGTAACCAGATACCAGATGAAAATGAGTGTTTTTACTGGCGTGATGTCGGCACCCTGTCTGCGTTCTGGCAGGCTCACATGGACCTACTTGCTCACGACCCTCAATTCAATCTGTACAACAGAAAATGGCCGTTGCGCAGCTATCATCCGCCAGTCCCCTCAGCCAAAATTATGGCGGACAAAGCTGGTGTCGACAGCAGTGTACACAATGCCATTATCTCATCCGGCTGTGAGGTCGAAGGTGCAAAAGTGGAAAACTGCGTACTGGGCTACAACGTATTTGTGGGTGCCGGTTCATCACTAAAGCAAACCATATTCCTTGGCAAAGCAACGGTAGGCGAAGGTTGTCAGTTATATAAAGTGATTGCAGATAAGGGCGTAAGCATTGCACCCTGCACGCAAATAGGGTTAGATCTCGAGCTTGATAAATCCAGAGGATTAACGGTAACCGATGACGGTATCGTCGTTATTTCAAAAGGTATGAAGGTTGGGTATTGAATGAAAATTCTGTTCGTTGTGTCCGAGGTCGAAGATCTGGCCAAAACAGGTGGTTTGGCCGATGTCGCCAAAGCACTGCCTCTGGCACTAAAGGCGATGGGACACGATGTACGCATTGTAAAGCCATACTACAAAAGCGTCGCAGAGCAATATCAGCTGCAGGATGCATGTCCTCGCCAGACGCTTTACGCCTTTGATCGCCCTTACGAATTTGGCATAAAAGAATTAGATTTTCAGGGCGTGCCCGTTTATTGCGTCGATTATCCTGAATACTTTCACCGTCAGGGGCTTTATTCCGATGGGTATCATGCCTACAGCGACAACGCTGAGCGCTTTGCATTTTTCGCCAGTGCTGCCCTGCAGGTTGGCAAAGCTATGCATTTTCAGCCCGATATCATTCATTGCAATGACTGGCACACGGCATTAACGCCTTATTTCGCGCGCACTGACAGCTCAGGTTTTTATGCCAACAGTCGTGTGCTGCTGACCATCCACAATGGCGCCTATCAGGGAACGCATCGCTTTGAGGACATTCCTTACCTCCTTCCACATCAGGAACTTCGACGTCAACTGGATGGCGATGCACTTAACTTTCTGCGTATTGGCATTCGCTATGCGCACAAAATCAATGCCGTTAGTCCAAACTACGGCCAGGAACTGCTAACCCCTCTGGGTTCGCACAACTTGTATGATGAATTTCACCGACGTCGCCATGATGTCAGCGGCATTCTCAACGGCTGTGATTACACACAGTGGGATCCACATACCGATAAATACTTGCCGCAAAATTACACTGCCGAAGAATTCGAAGGCAAACAGGTGTGTAAAGCTGCACTACAAAAAGAATTTAATCTGCAAACCACAGCAGACATTCCAATTGTGGGTATGGTGTGTCGTTTAACTGAGCAAAAAGGCTTTGGCTACTTACTGCCAATCATCGGTCATTTGCTTGAGCACAACGTGCAATTGATCATTATCGGCACTGGCGACCCGTCGGTCAGTGACGTGCTTGAATCTCACGCCAAGCAGCATCCGGAAAAGTGCGTGTTTCGCAACGATTTCAGCGTCAGGCTGGCACATTTGGTCGAAGCCGGCAGTGACTTTTTTCTGATGCCATCCTTGTTCGAGCCCTGCGGGTTGAATCAAATGTACAGTCTGGCATACGGCACGTTACCTATTGTCAGAGCTGTTGGAGGATTGAAGGACACCGTTGCTGACCTGCATGATGATCCCGAGCAGGCTACCGGTTTTGTGTTTGAGCGCCCCGATGCCAGCGCATTACTGAATTGTCTGAGACGCGCTTTGTTGTTTTACCATGAATATCCACAGCGCTTCGAACGCATGCAGCGCCATGCCATGAGTTCACGATTTACCTGGCAGGATGCAGCACTCAATTATGAGAACCTTTACAACCAGATGAGTGCATAATGCAGTATAAAAGACCACTCATTAGCGTGTTGCTGGCGCTCATTGCCAGCAACGTTAGTTATGCACAGGAAATTGGCGACAATTGCCTGCAAGACCCCAATCGAACGCAAGCCTGCCCTCATACAATTATTAAACGCTCACCGGTAGATGTGCCGGTTATGAATGTGACAATGAATAGCCCGATATGCATCTGTCTGGCCGACTTTGCATTTTTAAATGAACCAGTGACAAATGATGTGCAGCGAATTGCCCGACAGACCAGGTTGCGAAAGCTCACGGCTGAGTTAGGTGTTGACCAGGCAACACTAGAGCGGCTCATTAGTTATCGTTAAGTTTGCACTCTGTCCTGAAATGCTCCTAGATGCGCTGCGCCTGCTAAGTCAAACATGACAGGTAGCAGAGTCAACTCCCCTTCCTGCACCCAAAAATAGGCGTTTTGCTCCAGCTCCTGACAAAGTAACGCTGCCATTACCTTATCGGTGCGTACCGCAAGACTCGCTTCGCTGTAGCTGAAATCAGGATTTCCCGCAAGGATATGACGGTATTTTATACCCTCTTCCGACAAACGATGCATTAACACCGACTGTCGAGTCTTATTGATTGAAGCAGGCGTGACGCGACTACGCGGATTCCAGGCCGTAATGATGGCAAAACGGGTCCACAATGGCTCTGCTTCAAGCCATTGAAAACGGGTAGTTTTGTAAGCATTCCAGAGCTTTTGACTATGCCTTTGCATCTTCAACTAACCTGTCGACCACCGCAGATTTTTCCGGTAGAACCGCTATTTACTTGAAAAAGTTTCATTTTCGCCAAGTTTATATCAATATTACATTTTAGTATTGCACGTTACGCAGTCACGGAATCGATATTGGATACGCGCCAATCGCTGTCAATCAAGCAACTTTTTGTCTGGGTCACCATGGCAATAACGTCGCTCGCGTTGCTTTTGACATCAGGCCTGTCACTGTTTAATCAGATCGATAACACCGAGCAATTATTAAAATCTGACGTCATCACCGCGTCACAAATTATTGGTATCGCCTACGCAGAACAGATGCAAAGTGGCGATGTGATTGAATTATCCAACTATCAAAACCTGCCCGGCAGTATTCCGGTCAAAATAATACACCTGTACGACGCTGCGCTTCAGCCCGTCGCACAATTCACTAATCTTAGTCGTTCTCCGGTTGGGGATATGTCAGAGCGCAAGGAAGAGTTGGAAAACCCGGTCATTACCGACACCTACATTGAAGTCATGACCCCGGTGTTAATAGAAAGGGATATTGTCGGATACAGCTATGTCAGGGCGTCCACTGAGCAACTTGAAGCCTTGATAAGCGACGCCATCATCATTGCAGTGGTCGTGTTGCTGTTGATGCTGGTGCTGTGTTTTTTGCTGGTTATGCGATTACAGGAGCGAGTAACCCGGCCGATTGAAAACCTCGTCAATTTATCCCAACGGGTAGCCAAACAAAAAGACTATTCCGCTCGTGCCGTACCGACCGGCATCACTGAGCTGAACAAGCTGGCAGATGGCATCAACGTCATGCTCGAGCGTATGCAGGATTACATGCTAGGTCAGGAGCAGGCAGAAGAAGAACACCGTAAGCTGAACGCCAGCCTGGAAGAAAAAGTCAATCAACGCACGCTAGCACTGAAAGAGGCCAATCAGGAACTTATTCAAACACTGGAAAAGTTACATCAGTTTCAGCGTCAGATGGTACAAAATGAGAAGATGGCCTCGCTTGGTGACATGGTGGCGGGCGTTGCACACGAAGTTAATACGCCGATTGGGTTGGGCGTAACGGCCTCGACAATGATGCTGGACAGGCTTAAAAGCCTCGACCAGGAATTCCAGAATAAGTCATTAAAAGCCAGTACTCTGTCTAAATTTATTAATGAAGGGCAGGAAAATCTCAACATCATTTACCGTAACCTGAATCGTGCTGCGGAACTGATCTCCAGCTTTAAGCAGGTTGCAGTTGACCAGTCCAGTGAAGGTAACCGAACCTTCTCATTTGCCAAACTGATGGATGAGATCCTGTTATCGTTGCGCCCTCGCCTCAAGAAAGTGCAACATGACGTCAATGTGCACTGTGATGAAAACCTGTTCATCGAGACAAAAGCCGGGCCCATCAATCAAATCATGATTAATCTGATCATGAACTCAGTGATCCATGGTTTTGAAAATATTGAACATGGTCAGATTGATATTTATGTCGAGATGATCGGCGATAACAAATTAAATATCGTGTACAAAGATAACGGTGTGGGCATCCCTGAACACTTACGTAAACGTATTTTTGACCCGTTCGTTACGACAAAACGCGGGCAGGGCGGTAGCGGCCTGGGCATGCATCTGGTATACAATCTCGTCACGCAAGCATTGAATGGCTCTATCTCGATTACCAGCGAGGAAGGCGCAGGTGTCGAATTTCAAATAATTTTCCCTGTACGCAGGGTAGCGCCCGATCTGGTTGCTAAAAGCTCATGACGGGGTCGACTAACCTGGCAAAACTGTAATAAAATTACAGAAATTGTTTGCATAACGACCATATCACTGTGTGCAGACAGAAAAAGACTAGCGTGTTCAGTTATACTGAATAAATTGAAAAGTATTAAAAACGTAATGGTAAAAGAATCATGCAGACGCCAAATATCCTGATAGTCGAAGACGAGGTCGTCACTCGCACCACACTCAAAAGTCTTTTTGAAGCGGAAGGCTACAATGTTTTCGAGGCGGAAAACGGCGAGCAGATGCATGACTTTTTCGAAAATCACACGATTAATCTTGTCCTCATGGACATTAATTTGCCCGGAAAAAATGGGCTGATTCTGGCACGCGAAGTGCGAGATAGAAAAAATGTTGGATTGATCTTCCTGACCGGTCGCGACAACGACGTGGACCGTATTTTAGGCCTGGAAATCGGCGCCGACGATTACCTGACTAAACCGTTTAATCCGCGAGAACTGACCATCCGCGCCAGAAATCTGCTGTCACGCACCAGCAATGCCAGCGAGGATGATGATTTGCCAAGTCGCGTCAGTTTTAACGGTTGGACCCTTGACGGTGACAGCAGAAGCCTAATTTCTCCGTCAGGCAAAGAGTTTAGACTGCCGCGCAGCGAGTTCCGTGCATTGCACCTGTTTTTGAGCAACCCCGGCAAGATCCTGACTCGCGAGCAGCTGATCATGGAAATGACCGGTAGAGAGCTGCGTCCTAACGACCGCACTGTGGATGTCACTATCCGTCGCATTCGCAAGCACTTTGAGTCTGAGCCAAGTGATGAAGAGTTGATTGTGACTATCCACGGCGAGGGCTATCGTTTTTGTGGCAGCGTAGACGTTTAGTGATAGCGCTACCTTTATGAAGTATTAAAAACGCAGCTACCCAGCTGCGTTTTTATTATCGTTTTCTTCTGCCTCTATCAAACTTATCACCTTCCACTCTGCTTTTGGTTTGAGGTCGTGGTTGGAAGTAAAGACATAGGTTTTAGCGTGTGGATCAATTGCCACTAGGCACAACGCTGATTCTCCATACGTGTTCAGGTAATCATCAAAACTAAACGACTCGGTGAGCCGGGTTGTCTTTAGTGTTGCACCTCTGCTGACCTTGCCCGATAGCGCGCCATAGGTTGCATCATCGTCAAACAGACACAGCTTTTGAGCATAATCAGACGATACCTGATGGCTCGGACGCTGGCTTTGCTCACGAGTACTCAATCCCAGCGTGGAGCCCTTGCCCAATGCATGTTCGAAGTGAAACGTGACTAACGGATTAAGCTGTCGGTAAGGTGATACCACTAACACTTTACCGATCCCTGACATATCAAGATTGAGTGAAGCATGTTCGGATATTGGATTACCGTAATAAACCGGCAGTTCTAACATTCGCGCCTGTCTAATGGCATCCCAGTTGGTATCCGCCAGACATACGTTTATCCCTTGTTTTTTCAGCTCTTTACCCAACATACGAGTAAACGGGTTGCTGCCAAAAATCAGAAAACCATTGGGCCTGGGAGCACGCACACCTAGCAATTGAGCAATCTTCACCGATGTCAGACTCTGCACCACTACGGTCGAAATAATCACCATAAATACCAGTGGCACTAACAGGCTGAATTGGGTATAGCCCTGCGCTTCCAGTTTCAATGCAAACAACGCTGACACCGCTGCGGCAACGATCCCACGCGGTGCAATCCAGCTTAACATTGCCAGTTCACGCCAGTTCAAATTGGCTCCGTAGGAAGAGGCCAGGACTGACAAGGGGCGGGCTACAAATAACACACAGGCGATAAGCAGTAATGCGCCCCATCCCAGCGACATCAGAGCACCAATGTCCAGTCGGGTCGCCAGCAAAATGAACAATGCCGAAATGAGCAGAACACTCAAGGTTTCTTTAAATTCGAGTATGCCGCTGACATCTACGCCACGCATGTTGGTCATCAGTATTCCGGCAACAGTGACAGTAAGCAAACCCGACTCATGGCTAAGGACATTAGATGCAGCAAAAGCGGCTAGCATAATTGTCAGTACGGCCGTGTTCTGAAGATAAACGGGCACCCAGCTATTTCTCACCATCAATCCCATGAAGTATCCCAGAGCAAGGCCAAACAGGCCACCGGTGACCAATGTCTGAGTAAACGCGATGCCGGTATGCAACAGTGGGTCCTGGGTCGCCACCACAAATTCAAATACAATGACTGCCAGCAATGCCCCGATGGGGTCGATGATGATCCCTTCCCAGCGCAGGATATTGGACAACCGACTATTTAATCGCACCGAACGCAGCAGAGGCACAATGACGGTGGGGCCAGTGACCGTAACGATGGCACTGAACAGAAATGCAACCTGCCAGCCAGCATCCAGGATAAAATGCGTGACCGGCGTCAACACCAACATGGTAACCAATGGCCCAATCGTGCAAAGATTACGCACCATTTTTCCATGCCCGGCAATGTCACTGAAGCGTAAAGTCAGTGCCCCTTCAAACAGTATGATCGCAACTGATAGGGAAACAATAGGAAACAGTAAATCATCGAACAGCGCATCTGCATTTAACACGCCGACCATCGGGCCCACTGCGATACCGGCCAGCAGTAGCGGCAAGATAGCGGGGAGCTTGAGCTTATAAGCCACAAACTGACAGACTATGGAAAGCACGCCGACTAACACTAACGCCACAATCGGGTCGTTCACTACGTCACTCCTTAAGCCTTTACCGTGATGTGTTTGATAGCCAGAATGGATGCAAGGTGCTGGACTCAGTCTCCGGCAATCTGCATGTTATCGATAAGTACAGCACCTGTACGAATACTGCCACGGGTTTCCTGCTCGCTGCCAACCGCCAGGATCTGTCTGTACATATCTTTTAAATTACCGGCGATGGTCACTTCATGTACCGGAAACTGAATTTCGCCATTTTCGACCCAGAACCCAGCCGCTCCACGAGAATAATCTCCCGTGACTATGCTGACTCCCTGCCCCATTAGCTCTGTTACCAGTAAGCCCGTGCCCATTTCTTTGAGTAACGATTTCTCGGACTGGCCAGTATCAGATATCAACCAGTTATGAATGCCGCCAGCATGCCCATTGGTTACCATGCCCAACTTACGTGCAGAATAACTGGTCAAAAGATAATGGTTCAGCACACCTTGTTCGACAATTTCTAAATCAGTTGTTCGTACACCTTCGTTATCAAATGGTGAGCTTGCCAGACCTTGCAAGATATGTGGGCGCTCACTTACCGAAAACCATTCGGGGAACAATTGCTTTCCTCGCTGATCGAGCAAGAAAGATGATTTACGATACAAACTGCCGCCGCTGATCGCTGACACAAAATGGCCAAATAGGCCTGGGGACAATTCTCGATGGAACAAAACCGGTACCCTTGTGGTGCCTATTTTTCGCGAACCCAGCCGTGAAACCGTCGCTTTCGCCGCATCAACCCCTACTTGTTCAGCACTATCCAGCGCGTCAGCTCTGCGACTCACCGTATAGCTATAGTCTCGCTGCATATCACCGTCCTGTTCACCAATCACGACACAGGACAGGCTGTAACGGCTACTACAATAGCCAACATTGACGCCATGGGTATTACCGTAAACTTTCGCACCCAAATTCGCGTTATAAGTGGCGCCATCTGAATTGGCGATGCGGCTATCATGGTCAAGCGCCGCAGATTCAGCCGCTATAGCCTGTTGTAGCGCAGCCTCGGTATCAAGCTCCTGAGGATGATAAAGATCGAGATCGGGTGGTTCACTGACCAGCGTTGATGGTTCTGCTATCCCGGAACACGGGTCTTCGCTGGTATGGCGGGCAATCTGCACGGCTTTTTCTACTGCCAGTTGCAGGGCGTCACGACTCAAGTCAGCCGTCGATGCGCTGCCTTTACACTGTCCCACATATACGCTGATGCCCAAACCACCGTCATTGGTAAACTCAACGGTTTCGACATTTTTCAGGCGCGATGAGACGCTTATTCCCTGTACTTTGCTCATGCTCGCTTCTGCGGCGCTGGCTCCCTTGCTAAGAGCGAGTTTCAGAACGTCATCGACAATTGATTGGATATCGTTAAGTTGCTGTTGCATCGTGGGTAACTTTCACTGTTAATCTTGGTCTTACCAAGGTTACAATTTACCGCTAGTGTAACACCAAAGCAGTGACAATGACGGATAACCAACAGCAAAATAACCCATCTACATCTGAAGATGACAGCTTTAAGAGCAAAACTCAGCTCAAAGCGGAGTCAACAGCGTTGCAGAAGCTGGGTGAAACGTTGGTGAATATGACGCCCGCCCAGCGTCAGTCAATGCCTTTGGACGATGAGTTACGGGATGCGATAGAGCTGGCATGTCGTATTAATCGCAAGAAAGACGGCTATCGCAGGCAGCTTCAATTTATTGGCAAACTGATGCGCAAGCGCGATGTGCAGCCTATCGAGCTAGCCGTTCAGAAGCTGCAACATCAGCATCATCAGAACACCGCGAAATTCCATCACATTGAACAGGCCAGGGACGCCATATTATCTGGTGGTGACAACGCCATTCAACATCTGCTCGAAAGTCATCCTACGCTGGACAGACAAAAACTGCGTCAGCTAAAACGACAGGCCGATAAGCAACAGAGTACCAACAAACCGCCAACGGCTGCGCGCGAGCTATTCCAGTATCTGAAAGCCGAAATGCAGGACTAGAGCCCAATCGGTCTATCAAGCTTGTGCCGACGCTCAACATGTGTCACCCGGCCGGTTTTGATCGCATCAGCAAAGTGTTCAACACAAGGGCTAACGATTTTCTGGTCTTTGCTTTCAATGAAGTAAGTATGTCCATCGGGAAAGTCCAGACTGTTGTTAAAGTCATCGCAGTCGACTTCGATAACGTTGCGAGGCGCCCTTTCCAGAGACTCAGGACCTGTCATGCCTAAGCGGCGGGAGAGCGTTTTCTGCTTGATATTGGCCACTTTAGACGCCGGCATGGCAAGGTCATCATTAGCAAAATAAACCACCAGGTTGCGTGTTGCATCAGCAATATGTTCACCGGTTTGGCCCGTCTCAAGGGTATGATTAACCACATCTGCGCCGACCATAAAAATATTTCGGAACAGCTGAGGCACAGGTCCGTGTTCTTCGTACCATTCCAGAAAAGCATGTTGCAGGACATTATTACCCATTGAATGGGCTAACAAATTAATGCGTCGCCGGCATGGATCATCAAGTTGAGCTTCCTGTCTGCGCCAGTCGTCAAATTTACCTAGCAAGCGCGAGAACATTTTGCCTGATGCCTTAGACGCTTTTTGGTCGTCCCAATAATCATCGATGATAGCTGCCGGATGATCGTCATCACAGGGCCAGATTATCGGCACCACCTTCACCAGCTCTCCATGTCTGGTCTCGTTCAAACGTGACTGCAGGCGAGTTGTCTGGGGAAATGCCGCTTTCTCCTGAAGAGAATTAAAACCGTGAATATAGAACAACACCTGTACGTGCGAAGGTAAGCTTTTCAATTCTGCAAAAAAGGCTTGAGACCCCACCTCAATATAATCTTCTTTATCGTTACGACGGCAAAAATACAAATTACAGGAGACGTCGGTGTTCTGATAATCAAAACTGATTGGGCGATTTTTTCTGAAGCGGGTTGACTGCCGCGGTACTCGAGATGTGATGAAAAGCATGGCGCCTCCGTGCAAGACCTTTCTGAGAGTATAGGTCAGCGAGCCAGAAGCGCCAGTGATAGGAAATAACCAAGCGTAAAGGCTTAAGCCGTTCCCCCCACGGTCAATTCATCCACTTTCAGGGTAGGCTGGCCGACTCCGACCGGGACACTTTGCCCATCCTTTCCACATACACCGACACCACGATCCAGTGCCATATCGTTACCGATCATGGACACCTTTTTCATTACTTCCGGACCATTGCCGATTAGCGTTGCGCCTTTAACAGGGGCAGTGAGCTTACCATTTTCGATCAGGTAGGCTTCTGACGTTGAAAAGACAAATTTTCCAGACGTAATGTCAACCTGTCCACCTCCGAAATTCGGTGCATACAGGCCGCGTTCAATGCTGCTGATAATTTCTTCAGGCTCATGTTGGCCACCTAGCATGTAGGTATTTGTCATCCTCGGCATGGGCAGATGTGCATAGGACTCACGTCGGCCATTGCCCGTCGGCGCGACCCCCATCAGCCGCGCATTGACTTTATCCTGCATATAGCCTTTAAGGATGCCGTCTTCGATAAGCACATTATATTGTGACGGTGTACCTTCATCATCGACATTTAGCGAGCCTCTTCGATCTGGCAGCGTGCCGTCATCGACAACGGTAACGCCTTTGGCTGCGACCTGTTCACCTATCCTGCCACTGAAGGTTGATGCGCCCTTACGGTTAAAGTCTCCCTCTAGTCCATGTCCTACCGCTTCATGTAGCAGCACACCGGGCCAGCCAGAGCCCAGCACTACCGGCATCATACCCGCCGGGGCGGCAACCGCCTGCATATTGATTCTGGCCATGTGTAACGCTTCATCTGCAAGGCTCTCGTAGCGCGGCCTGCCGTCCTGATCGTGCATAAAAAACGCATAGCTGTGCCGACCGCCAGCACCGGACGCGCCACGCTCTCGGCGCTCACCATTTTCCATCAGCACAGAGACATTAAGACGTACCAGAGGGCGAATATCCGTCACCAGAGTGCCATCCGTAGCCGCGATAAGAACCTCTTCATAGACACCACTCAGACTTACAATTACCTGACTGATGCCTGGCTCCTGCTGTCTTACATAGGAATCAACGGCTCTTAAAAGAGCAATTTTTTCCTCATCCTGCATGCCTAACAGTGGATTATCTTTGCCGAAGCGCGCATTTACTGATGAAGGGTTTAAGGCTTGTATTTTCTGCTGCCCCCCAGCCTGAGAAATGTTACGTGCAGCATTGGCAGCCTGCATCAGGCTGGAGTAGGAAATCTCATCGGAATAAGCAAATCCGGTTTTTTCACCACTCACCGCACGTACACCAACGCCGCGCTCGATGTTGTAGCTACCATCTTTGATAATGCCATCTTCCAGCACCCAGCTTTCATGCTGACTGGATTGGAAGTACAGGTCGGCGAAGTCATTCTGATGCTGATAGATTGTAGCCAGCGCCTGCTCAAGCGCAGCGTGGTCAAGATCTGATGCATGCAGCAGATTTTGTTCAACTTTATTGGTCAAAATTACTCCTGAATCTGTCATGTTGGCGTACAGGCATGGAGGCGCGAATACGCTCTAGCTCTGCGGCAGAACAAGGCGTTTGAATCACCCCGCTACCTTCACGCTTTTGCACCAGAATTTCTCCCCATGGAGAAACGATACACGAATGGCCATAAGTCTGACGGCCATTGTTATGTTCGCCGCCCTGGTTTGGAGCGACGACGTAGCATTGGTTCTCAATAGCGCGAGCCTGGATCAGTGGGTGCCAGTGTGCCTTGCCCGTTGCTTTTGTAAATGCACTGGGCAGCGCCAGAATATCGATCTCACCCATTGCATGAAAAAGACCTGCAAAGCGTAAATCATAACATACCGCCAGTCCCAGGCGACCAAATGGCGTGTCCACCACAATGACGTCATTGCCTGGCTTAGTATACTTGGATTCCATATAGCTGCGCGTATTGTCGTCAACCTGCACATCGAACATATGAATTTTGTCATAGCGTGCAAGCTCTGCACCATCGGGGCCAAACAGCAAACATGACGCGCTGAATTTGCTTTCATCATCCGTTTTTAATGGCATCGTACCAGCCACCAGCCAGATACCTTTTTCCCTTGCTAATGATGACAAAGCCGCCTGTATTGGCCCGCTACCATGTTCTTCAGCAATACCGAGTAAGTCGCGGTCTCGACCACCAAAATGAAACGCACACTCAGGTACCACCACCAACGTATCATCCTGGGTGTCCAGGTTTTCCAATAATGCAGTAACAGTTGCCAGATTCTGCTCAGGGACCGGCGTTGATACCATTTGTACAGATACAAGATTAAGCGCCACTGTTAAGCTCCTCACTGATAGTTAATGAAACACGCGGCAGATCGCTTCCCAGACTGCTTGTTTGCTCTACAGGCTGGTCAGGTTCAGCAGGACTAACAGGTTGGTCATCGCCAGGTGAGCGCTGCGCGGGTAACTCGATTTCGCGGCTGTCACGGCCCGTTTCTGTAAGGATAGGTTCATCCAGCGTGCCGGTAACGGAGTAATTCACATTAGATATCACTTTGGCACTGGTCAATACCTGGTCAATAGCGAGCGCGGCAATAGCCGTAGGCGCATTAACCATAAAATAAACCAGAAACGGTAAATTACCGGTCACATTCGGTGTGAAACTCACGTTGTAGTTGAGCTCCCGGCTGACTAAATCAGTATAGCCTTCTATCGTCATTTCACCGGCTCCGCCGTCAATGACCGTATCCCTCGTCAGTACTGTACCGTCATTAATGCTGAACGAGCCGTCCATTTTGTCGTAGAAAAATCCTTTGGCAAACACATCACGAAAGTCCAGGCTCAGCTTTCTGACCAGTGAATTGAGGCTAAGCAAAGTGAAAATTCTCGACCCCTGATCACTGACCTGAGTGAGGTAGCCGTCTGTCAGATTCCATTTCACGCCGCCATTTAACTGCTCAAAGCCAAAGTCGAACGGTGAGCCGCTCCAACTCAAATCAAAATTGAAATCAGCTTCGGAATCTTTGATACCTGCCTGCAGGTCAAATCCTTGTAAAAATTGGCCAAAGTCTGAACTTTCCAGGGTGCCACTTAGGTGTGTGCTGTTCACCTGTTCGGATAACAGCCAGTCACCAGACGCATCCAGCTTAGCGTGTGCACTCTGAATCAGAAGTCGCTCAATAGCCAAACCTGATTCTGCTTTGACCGCCCGCAGACTCACGTTGCCGAGCTCATATCCGAAAACGCTGCAGCTGCGACACTCTAATCGTATCGGCGGCAGGCTTTCAGGCTTCCATGACACTGACGCGCCATCGTCCGCTTGAGTACTTTTATCGAATCGAAGTTCAGACAGACGAATAAAGTCCGCATCGATATCAACACCTTTATTATTCCAGTCATCAAATAACGTCAGGTCTGCCCGAGCTTGCTCAGAATTGACCGCCAATAACCAGTCTTGACCGCGCTGCTTCGCCGTCATTTCTACACTTTCAATGGTTTGTCCGGCGATATGTAATTGTTGTGCCTCAACAAAAATTCGCTCTGGCGCGTTGAGCACACTGTGCTGGGCGCTCTCAACACCGCTGAGTAACAATTCAATGGTGCGATACCATTCGCTGGCATCTATTTCCGGCAAATTGGCAGAGATTGAAAAGCCGACACCGAGCCCAACGAAATCACTCTCACCCAACGCCAGATGTGCCCGTGAGAACTGCAGTTCGCGATGCGGGAGGATCCCGTTAAAGCGAATGTCTTCCCCCAGATTGATAGCCAATGTTGAGGCTTGCTCATTGCCTTTGCTGCTTATCAGCAGGGGTAGCGGTCGGTCCTGACGTTTTGCGAACGGTGCCGGCAAAGTCGAGGCAATATCCCGCATATCACTGCGTAAGATGAACTCATAGTCAAATCCATCTTCAGGCAACGTGAGTGATAGATCGGCCTGCCAAGCCTGAGCACCAGATACATACTCTGTAAAAGCAGGGTTTAATCGCTCAATCAATGGCAATATTTGCCACTGACCTGACAATCTGGCGTTAGCCTGATATCCCGAGCGGGTATCTTCGCCATCAAAAACCACCTCGATGGGCTGCTCAAATAAAAGCGCAGTAAGCCCTTCGGCAGTAACTTTGTCATTAACGAATTTAATTACGCCATTGGCTTGTTGGGTATTCAAGCCTACGCTTGGGAACTGCATAGGATTATCGCGTAGCAGCACCTCACCGCGGGCAACAACATCGTTTCCAGACAACGGAATGGTCAGATTCAGTGTAGCCTGGATATCGCCTTCAACGACCACACCTTGCTGCAGAGTTCGGCCTACACTGGAGGCTAACGAGCTTTCCAGCATCAGCTCAGTGAGTTGCGTTCCGGTGCCGCTACCCTGCGCATCAATAGTAAGCACTGCGCCATCGGCAAGACGGGGGATGACAGCGGTCATCTGACCTACATTGACGCCCATCAGTCGACTCGAAGGACTGCGCATAGTCAGACCTTCATTTTCAAATAGCAGCTCAATATCCAGCTCTTCCAGCATCGGCCACTCATCACTAAACCTGAAATCCGCCTGTTGAACATAGACTGATGCCTGGAAAATGCCGTTTTGCTCGGTAAACGGAAACGCTTCCAGTGCGCCATGCCACAACACATTCGCCCCAACAACTTCACCACGTTGACCAAAGGCATCGATCAGATATTCACGGGTCTCTTTGCCCATGTGTCGTTCTGGGAACAGTAACGGCAAGTCAGTGACATCCACGCTGGAAATATGTGTCTGCAAAGACAGGCGTGAATCAGCCGTATTCAAACGCATCGACTGGGTAAAGCTAAGCGGATCGCTAACAAACATCAGTTCTGGCACCACCACGGACATACCTTGCGCTGTGTCATCAAGATAAATTTGTGCCGCAAGCTGATTAAATATCAGATTCTCAGGTAAAAGATTGTCCACCAGCACTTCGCCGTATTCAGCACTGATACTCAACTTGCCCTGGTTTTTATACCAATAGAATGAACCATGCAGGTCCTGAATACCCGGAATATCCTCGGTTTGACGCCAACCAAGCTGTCGAAACTCAGATAACGCTGAGATCCCCTGCTGGCGTACATTCATCTGCAGTTTATCAACCCGCAAAGTCGGATCCAGTTGCGCAAAAAGCGCCTTCTGCTGCTCACCCATGTATAACGCGAGCAGCGGTTTCAGTGGGCTTAGGGTTATTGGTTCGGCACTGTTGAGTGTGATATTACCGGCATTATCGATGCGTCCAGCCCACGTACTCATTACAATTTCATCGTCAATCTGCAGGAGCACATCATTAAGGTTGAATATCCAACCCTGCTGATCGGGTATGGCAAACAGCTGTCCACCTTTGACTTTGGTCACCAACTCACCGTCTTGGGTGTCCCAGGAAAAGCTCGATTCTTCAAGTCGCAACTGCATGTTGGCAAGGCTGCCGTTTTGTATGCCTGCCCAATAAACGAAGTTACCCCGCCCAGCGCTCAAGGGCGCATCGGTTTGAAGTAACTCATTTACCCAGGGAGACACGTCAAGATCTTCCGCTTTGGCATAGAATACGCCGTTGAGATTGCTTTTATCGCCTCTCAGGTCCAGCGCAAAATAGGCGGAATTTTTAGCCAGCTCATCGACTCTCAGCTGACCTGTACCCTGATGTCGCTCACCACGGTTAAACCAGCTGACGCGCAATAGTTGGATAGTCTGCTGATTGTGCGTACTTTTGATATTGATACGGCTTTGACGCAAAGAAAATTGTTGCAGCTGCTCAAGGAACAAGCTGGCCAAGGCATCCACTACAGGGAAGTTTCCGCTGCCTTGTTGTAATCGTTCAAGGTCGACATCCAGATTCATACCAATCAGTTCGAACCGCTTCGACTTGATCATCTGCGAACGAACCGTTGCCCAGAAATCCAGTTCAATCTGCGTTTCAGTGATGTGGATACCGACTGGCGATGACTCATTCTGGGTCAGCACCACGTCATTTAAGACAATAGCTGGGCCCAGGCCATTCCAGGTCGCCGATAAACTGCCGATTGACACATCTACGCCATATTGTGTCGCGACATATTCCTCAAACAGGTCTTTTTTATCGTCCATATACGGCAGCGAATAGCGCAATACGCTGATTGCCACCGCGAAAAGCACCAGCAGAATCGCTGCCAGTGTCCATAATTTTTTAACTATATAAGCCGCATATTCTGTTGCGGTTTTCACATCATTACCACGTCAAACTTGTCCTGGTTATACAACAACTCCGTTTGCACTTTAATTTGTTTTGAGACAAAGACTTCAAGCTCAGCAAGCATATGTGATTCCTCACCAAGCAGTGCGTCTGCAACAGCGGGCGCAGCGTACACCACAAATTTGTCCGCATCATAAGCACGATTTACGCGCACAATTTCACGCATGATTTCGAAACAGATGGTTTCAACGGTTTTGATAGACCCTCTGCCCTTGCACACTGGGCACTCACCGCACAGCAAGTGCTCAAGACTTTCTCGCGTGCGTTTGCGCGTCATCTCAATCAACCCCAGCGCGGTGAAGCCATGAATATTAATCTTCGCTCGATCTTTACTGGTTGCTACCTCCAGACTATGTAAGACACGTCTTTTGTGATCAGGTTCAGACATATCGATAAAGTCGATTAGGATCATCCCGCCTAAGTTGCGCAGCCGAAGTTGTCGGGCAATCGCCAGGGTCGCCTCAATATTGGTATTAAATATGGTTTCTTCGAGGTTGCGATGACCAACAAATGCCCCTGTGTTGATATCAATGGTCGTCATTGCCTCGGTTTGATCAATAATCAGGTAACCGCCTGATTTCAAATCGACTCGACGTTCCAGGCCACGCTGGATCTCATTTTCGGCGTCATACAGGTCAAATATGGGACGTTCGCCCGGGTAGTATTCCAACAGTTTGTTTAGCTCCGGAGCATACTCTTTGGTGAACTGATGAAGTTCCTGGAATGACAGTTTGGAGTCGATGCGGATCCGATCAAGCTCAGTGCCAACAAAGTCGCGTAGAACACGACGAGCGAGAGGTAAGTCCTCGTACAGAACATGGGATTTGCGCTTTTTTTTACGCTGCTGAATTTTGTCCCAAAGACGGCGTAAAAATCCAGCATCTGAGGTTAACTCTTGTGCATTGACGCCTTCGGCCGCAGTACGAAGAATAAATCCGCCATCGTCACCACAAAAATCCTGTACTAATGACTTCAGACGTTCGCGCTCATTCTCATCTTCAATACGCTGAGAGACACCGACGTGTTTTACGCTTGGCATGAAAACAAGGTATCGGGAAGGAATGGTAATGTCGGTGGTCAGTCGTGCGCCCTTAGTACCAATTGGGTCTTTAACCACCTGGACAACAATATCCTGTCCGTCTCTTACCAAATCACGAATGTCTTTCTTTTGAATGTGACTGGTAGAGACCTCTTCGACTACTTCGTTATGAATCACGATATCGGAGGCGTGCAAAAACGCTGCTTTTTCAAAGCCAATATCCACAAACGCTGCCTGCATGCCTGGTAGCACACGGCTAACCTTACCGCGATAGATATTGCCGACTAATCCCCGTTTGGTATGACGTTCGACATGTATTTCCTGCAGAATGCCGTTCTCAATTAACGCAACTCTTGATTCAGACGGCGTAACATTGATTAATAACTCAGCACTCATATTGAATGACACCCATTTGTAAAAGTAACTCTGTGGTCTCAAACAGTGGTAATCCAACCACTGCACTGTAACTTCCGGATATGTGTTTTATAAAACGCGCGCCCAGTCCCTGAATACCGTAACCACCGGCTTTATCGTGCGGTTCACCGCTTTGCCAGTACCAGTGGATCTGCTGTGCGGTAAGTGGCTGCATGGTCACATCTGCGCCAACCGTTGCTGTCAGCGTTTTCTCTCTGCTGGCTACACACACGGCTGTCAGTACCTGATGGGTGGTGCCACTTAACAACGACATCATGCGTCGAAACTGTGACTCGTCTTCGGGTTTACCCAGTACCTGCTGGTTGACAACTACAACGGTGTCAGAACCTAACACGACCTCATCTGCAGCTACGCCCGGCAACACTGCCAGAGCCTTTTCAACTGCCAGGCGCGATACATAGTCCTGCGCTGATTCACCCATTCTTGGCGTTTCATCAATATCAGCAACCTGTTGTCGAAACGCCACGCCAATTTGTGTCAGTAGCTCAGCTCTGCGAGGAGATTGTGAAGCAAGTACTAACTTACTCATGACAATCTCAATTGACGGCGCACTTTACGCAACAGCCAAAATAGCCAGGGCCAGATGATCGTAGAGCTGACTACTGGCAGCAAATAATCAAACTGGAAATACACATCGGTCAGTAAGTGCTGTAACCAGAACAAAATGAGATGGTATAAGGCAGACAATAAACCGATGATGACTGCCTGCTGCCACACCGAATAATTACGCAGACGTTGATAATTAGCAGCCAGTACATAGATAACGATACACAAACCGATACTGTGGATGCCCAGACTAGTGCCGAGTAACACATCAAGCAACACGCCAGATAGAAATGCTACGCCAACATTCACTCGGTTTGGCAACGCCATTGTCCAATAAGCCAGCACTAGCAATACCCAATCAGGACGATAGATGTCGGCAATCGCAGGCATCGGCATAATCTGTAGCACCAGTGCGGTCATGATAGACAGCGGTATGGCAAAGGGACGCAGTCTCATGAACCTCCTCCCACGCTGGTTTGCTCCGGCGCAGATTCAGCACCGGAGTCATTGGGCCATAACAATAGCAGATAGCGAATGCGATCCAGATTGGCCATAGGTTTGGTGGAAACCTGAGCGAAAGGTCGGCCTTCATCGCGCACGATGGCGGTAATTTTCGCGACGGGGTAGCCTTGTGGGAACACATTACCCAGTCCGGAAGAAACCAGTAAATCGCCAACCTGCATATCTGTACTGTGAGGCACGTGCTGTAGCAACAATTCATCGAGCCTGCCACTGCCTGAAGCAATAAGCCGAACATTGTTACGAGCGATTCTTACCGGGATAGCATGCGTCACATCTGACAATAGCAACACTCTGCTGTTGGTCGTACCGACCTGCATAATCTGACCGACGATGCCCTGATCATCGAGCACCGGCTGGCCCTCATATACGCCATCCAATGCACCTTTGTTGATCACGATTTGGTGACTGAAAGGGTTATTGTCGACAGCCATTAGTTCAGCAATCATTTTACGCATGCCCGGCTGTACGGGCGAACCCAGAAGTTTGCGCAACCTATCATTTTCCTGCTGCAATACGCTAAAGCGCTGAAGCTGTTCACTCATCAGCATAATCTGACTGGTCAAGCGTGCATTTTCCTCGATCAATTGCTGTTGCGACGCAAGTCGTTCAGCACTCAGATTCAGCAGTTTACCGGGGAGATCAGCGAGATATTGCAAGGGACTGACTAACGAGTTGAGATAAACCCGGGTCGACTGGAAGCCGTCTAATTTATGGTCAACGAACAAAAGTAAAGCCGACAGTGCCAGAGCCAACGCCAGACGGTTGGGGAGTGAAGGGCCTCGGGTGAAGATAGTGTTCATGACTGCCGCAATACAAATGAGGCGGCCAGCGCCGCCCCACCTTCAGATTATTCGTAGCTGAACAAGTCGCCACCGTGCATGTCGATCATCTCAAACGCCTTACCGCCGCCCCGTGCAACGCACGTGAGCGGATCGTCTGCGATGACCACAGGAATGCCGGTTTCTTCCATCAATAAACGGTCTAGGTCTTTGAGTAATGCACCACCACCGGTCAGTACCATGCCTCGTTCAGAGATATCTGACGCCAGCTCAGGAGGCGATTGCTCCAGCGCGACCATCACCGCCGACACAATACCGGTAAGAGGCTCCTGCAACGCTTCCAGAATCTCGTTGCTATTTAGAGTAAATCCACGTGGCACACCCTCTGCCAGATTGCGCCCACGCACCTCGATTTCTTTGACTTCTTCACCAGGGTAAGCAGCGCCTATTTCATGTTTTATGCGCTCTGCTGTTGCCTCACCAATCAGGGAGCCAAAGTTACGTCGAATGTAGTTGATGATAGCTTCGTCAAACTTGTCACCACCGATTCGGACAGATGATGAATACACCACGCCATTCAATGAAATGATGGCAACTTCAGTGGTTCCGCCACCAATATCGACTACCATTGAACCGGTCGCCTCAGACACCGGTAACCCTGCACCTATTGCTGCGGCCATAGGTTCATCGATGAGATACACTTCGCGAGCGCCTGCACCCAGCGCAGATTCACGAATTGCACGGCGCTCAACCTGAGTTGAACCGCAGGGTACACACACCAGCACGCGAGGGCTTGGGCGCAGGAAATTATTGTCATGCACCTGCTTAATAAAATGCTGTAGCATTTTTTCGGTGACATAGAAATCAGCAATAACGCCGTCTTTCATTGGCCTGATAGCTTTTATGTTGCCGGGTGTACGACCCAACATTCGTTTTGCTTCAGCACCCACTGCGGCAACGCTTTTCGGACCACCCGCGCGTTCCTGACGGATTGCAACGACTGAGGGCTCATTCAGAACGATTCCCTGATCTTTTACGTAGATAAGCGTATTTGCTGTACCGAGGTCGATCGACAGATCGTTAGAAAACATCCCTCGAAGCTTTTTAAACATGGAATTACCGTGCCTTTATCAATGCGGTATAAACGATCCGCTAACTTTACCAATGCCCCGAATATTCAGCAAGTCGAAGGACTGGTGCCAGTTATAAAAATAGCAAAAAACGACTATTTTTCGGTTTTTTGTTAGCAACGAGGCAAAAAAATAACTTTTCTGTAACAGACGCTAACCAGCCGCAGCGTCACTCAAATACTTCGCGCCAATGGATGACTCTGTCGTTGCCGCGAAAAAGACCAAATGAAACGTTAGCACTGGGAAAATCATCGCTGTCGATATCGCCATCATCATCCCAGTCATCATTGAGAAACTCTGACCAAAACGCATCTGTTGCATCTTCTACCAGCGACACGCGCACTGTCCCTGTGTTCCCTTCACCAGGTGCATTTAGCAGCAAATCGTTTGCATCAGACTGACCACCGTTGAGCAATCCTGTGGCAAATGGCGCGCCCACCAAGTCACTGATATCAGGTGTACCAACAGGCTGCAGTTCAACCTGCCCGGCAGCACTTGCGTAATTGATCGGCGTCAGGTCATCCAGGCTATTACGGCGCCACTCTCCCTGCTCAAAATATTCTGCCATGATAGGTACATAGAGTGTTTCTGTCTCTGGGCCGTAGGTATTGAGTAATGTAAGTCGTCCATAACGAAGCGAATTGCCAATGATGTTGTCAATAGTAAACGTCTCGCAACCATCAGGATAATTACTTTGCCAACATACGCCATCACCATCAGTTAAGAATGCGCTAGTGAATAGCATATCTATACTGCCATTAAATGGCTCGACGGGGCCATAAGGTTCACTTTCAGTGTTGATCTTGTCATAGCGGAACTGGGCATTATTGATCTGCAGTAAAGCCTGTCCGTCATATACATCAACACCGCTAAGCAGAGGGGCGTCGCCCGCACTGACAACCGTTGCCGTCCCAGCATAGCCTGAACTGTCCATATAATTTATCTGGCTTTCTACATCGGTTTGATCAGGCAGCAGCTGCCATAGCGCATCGGCGTAATTGTTAGTGGTCTGTTCACGGGCGTTTTTCGCGGTGATCTGCAAAACCGGCTCTGCGCCTGAAACAAAACCAAACGTCTGACCAACGTACGTAAACGGGCCATGAGCATCACCCAACTCTGCGGTGTCGACCTGAATGATGTCAAAGTAGGCGGGACGGAACTGGCCGAGGTTTACTGGATTGACTGTTAATTCATTACCTAGATAATTATTGTCTTTCAATCCAAGTGTGGCTGCCCCTACTTCAGTGTAATATGCCTCACTATATTGGTATCTACCGTTGCTGAAATTCATCGGTACAACATCGCTAAAAGCATTATTTAGCTGGCTGGTAATTGAGTCATTTGCCGAATAAAAGAGCTCTCCTTCTACACCATCTGGTGCCGGGAGTGTGCGTTGTAGAGAAAGCTGTAATTGCCCGGGCTGATAGCCTGGCATCAAATTCCCCAGAGCACCCAGAACGAATACCCTTAATGTGAACGGATCGCCAGCAATATGCTTTGGCGTTGTAAGCCCACTGGCAAACATAAGTATTCGATATGGAATGACATCAACCACGCTTTGTCCAGACGTAAAGGTCGCGCCATCAATTTCTGCAGATGCCCTAAGCGCCAGTCTCCCCACATCGGGATAGCTGTAATCAGACAAAGTTGCCTGGCCAGATGCGTCGAACTCAAGAGTGACAGTACCGTCACTGTATCCGGTACCATCGCCATTTACAGGAATATCGGCGAAAGGCACACGACACATATCGGGGGAATAGCTGTCAGACGTTGGGGAGATGCAGTCGTATCCCAGTGACACCTCTTGCGTGCCCTGAACAAGAGCCGCACACACGCCGTTATCATCCCGTACCGCTTTAATGCCAATACTGGCAAGCGGCGTTTCTGCAATCTGGTCCGCCAGCGTTGATGTGCCGGTTGTGGCGTTGAAGAATGCCAGCCCGGCATCAACAAATTCGATATCACAGCTAGGCTCACAGACTAGCGGAGCGACAGGCACGGCATCTGGCATACTGATGGTGTAGGTACCGGGATCCCGAATTGTCAGTGATACCGCCGTCTCACCAATAAACGAGATGTTTATGGCTCCCCAGTCGGGTGGCTCCAGGATAACATTCGCAGGAATCGGTAACACGGCACTGCAGGCTTCGTCGGCGCACGCCGTTAACTGCATATTTTCGGCTTCGCATGTTAGCCCCTGACCATCATGCACCAATCGATAATATGCTGGAACCTCTGCTGCCTCTTCACACGCCCCGGCAAAATTAGCGGCGTCGACTGCGTCCGCATCATACGCAATCGAAGAGTTTTGTTGCATTGTCAATGATGGCGTCGCAACGCCGCCTGTAACCGCCGCATTCTGACTCACGGTAATACTGGTTTGCGCATACAGGAAGCCCTTAAATTCTGCTCCTTGAAGCAAGGTTATTTCACCGTAGCTAACAATTAGCGATTGTTCAGCACTTCCATTTAAATTAATTTCAGAACCAGGACCTATAACTGCATTTTGCGTAAACAGGGTAATGACCCCATCACCCAAGACGTTTACTGTAGCGTTACTTTCAACTCTGAATTGTTCAACCCAATATATTCCTGGCACTAGGTTAAGCGTAGAGTTGCTATTGACAGTAATGGAACGATAAAGACCTCCTGTAAGCGTTGCACTGCTGTTACTTGGAACCACTTCAGTCACATTGGCAGGCGAGGTTTGAAATGGTGCTAAAGTTAAAGGTTCAGATGTGTCACCAGTTGACACACAAAACTGAGCATCGCAGCTAGGGCCGTTATTTTTGGTATCGTCAATAATTGTTTCAAAGTCAATCAGGCCGTCACTTCCGATAAGCTGTCCTTTATTGGCAAATGTGACTGAACCGGTCTCACTAAATGAGGACGCTGCGTCCGGGAATACCACACTGCATTCCACCGCCAGTAATGACGTAGAAACCAGTGACAATAATGAAATCACCGTTTTTCTCACTTCACTGCTCCTGCTGCACGGCATCGGCCGCCACTGTTCTACTGACAATAACACTACCTGCTGCGCAATATCCGGTACTGGACAGCCGCACATACTGGCGAGTCTGGCCCGCAACCAGCAGCTCAGTTGTGCTGCAGCGCGCTTCATACTGACAGTTTTGCAACCCATCTATTTGCGAAAAGGCTGCATCACTGGTGATGGTGCCATTACAGACCGTTGGACTACCACCAACCGGAAAACTGCCTGCCAGGAGTTGCTGTAGCCCGCTATTTGCCGCATTAAAGGCGCGCTGACCCGTGACCTCGTAAATCACTGATTGGGAAGATGCTGATAACAGCCGCACCATTGTCACCCCAAGCAGCGCACCGACGATGAGCACAAATAAAGAAATCACCAGTAAGCTACCCCGTTGTCTGAGTGGGCCTTTCACATTATGGCACATTGGGAATATGTACCTCATTGTTGAATGTGATTAGCTCTCCACCACGCGCAAATCGTAATCGCAAATGCGCAACTGCATTACGGGTCAACGTTGCGTCATAAACGCGAAATGGATCGTCACTGACTGCGGATTGTGACCTTGGATTGGCGGACAGCGTATTAACCAGATTTTCCGCCATGAGTACGCCACCCGAGGTATATAAGGTTTGATTTTGCGTAATGACGCCCTCGTGACGATAGATTGCATTATTACGTGCACAGTATGACACCGCTGTGCTGGCGATATACACCCGTGATGCCGGTGAGCGTTGAGTAAAAGGCCCCTCAACACTGAGCTGTACGATGCCGTCTGCATCATCCTGAGTGACACAGTCACCGTCTCCGTCATCGGTACAGGCCGTAATCTCCTGTTGTCTGCCAAGACTGGCGTCGTAGACATCCTGATTGCGGGTTGGATAAATAAATGCGGTCATTCCAGTTGGCCCGCTAAACGCATTCCCATCAATATCAAACAACTCTACGACATTAATTTCGCCGTCATCAGCGCTTCTGGTCGGCAGCGAGGTGTAAAACGTGCTCCATTGGATGGGCACAAATTCAACACAGTGTGCGTCACTATTGCCGGTAACCCGTAAGCTAGCGGGCAGCGCAGCGCGAATTTCACGATTTAATCGCTCAACGACAAAACGACTGTCGCCAAGCAGTTGCTCGCGTTCTGAGACGTCCAGATAAGCTTGCGTGGTATTGCGCAGAAACGTCCCGACGCCAATCGAAATAGCGCCAAGCAGGGCAATGACAGTTACAAGCTCAATAAGGGTGAAGCCAGCACGGTAGTGCAACATCAGAAGTTGCTCCTGAGGCGCGAAAAAGCGAGGCGTTCGCCACCCGGCGTAGTGATAGTGACGGAAATTAACTTTGTATTGCCGACATAGGTGCCGCTATCCAGCGTGCCATCACCGTCGGTGTCGTCGTCATTAACACCATCGACGTTGTCATCGTAGAACACGCTGACCTGTGCGGTAAATCCGGCATACAGGCTCACGCCCTCAGCACTTAGTTGGTTACCCAGGGTATTAAGAATGGCTGCGCCTGATTGATTCAGCCCGTGATAGTCATCAACATCGTCGAAAATATCCCGACTTTCGCCCGCGTCAGGCCCCAGTGATGCACTCGGCGTGCAGTCTGTACCTTCATTACAGCGCGTCATGCCGCCGCCCCGATTGGAAGCTTCATCGAACGACTTGGCACTGATTTCATTCATCAGCGACTGCGCAAGTTCAGCTGCCCTTACCTGCCAGATAGGGTCAACACCTCGCCTGACCTGCGGTGCAATAAGTGTCGTCACGGTCAGCAATACGATACTGAATAACACCAGTCCAACGACGATTTCGATAAGGGTAAATCCACGTCTAACATGCATGGATGTAACCCTGTGACTCTACGCACACCGTCGCGGTCAATTCATTGCTAATGGTAATGCGACAGCCTGATGCGCACGCCCCTTCGTCAGTGAAAGGCCGGCCAAGTGTGTCGAACCCGATCAGTGTTTGGTTAGTATTTCCGCCATTGATAATATCTAGGGTAATATCATCGCCCGTCATTTCATCGCTGTCGGTGCGCAGATATTCAGGGCCGCTAAAATCTATTGAGGTCGCGCAGGTTGCCGCAGCATTGCCAGGTGCATAGTCTACGCTCGGCGGTCCAAATGCAGGATTGCCGCTGGCACTGGGAATGAAATTAATCTGAAAACAATAGCTGGGACGACTATCCTGCATCGCGCGCTGTTGCATAGCCCGTAATGCGGACACGGCGCGGACCTGATAAGCATATTCAGCAAATCCCGCTGTGCCTAAAAAGCGACTGGCGGCAAACACCGCCAATGCGCCTAATAGTGCAAGTACCACAACCACCTCAATTAGGGTGAAACCTCTAGCATTTAATGGTTGTGACAAATGCACGACTAATAACAATAGGTATCTTTAACAGCCGCCGGTGACAACACTGATAGTAGGAGAAGTCGTACTACTCGTTGCATTGGTGTAAAGCACATGACAACTTGCTCCGTCAGCTGCGGTTACAGTGAAATCAGGTGTCGACCCACTAGGAGAAATCCCAAAAGTGTTTCCACCCGGGACTGCAGCAGTCGCATCGTCAGGTGGATCACCCGCACCAGCACCTGCCGTAACGGTAAAATCAGTTAGCTCCACCCACTCTGCAATGTTTGCTGTGTTATTTGCATCTGGATAGCCAAAAACAGTGGCAACTGTATTTCCATTAAGTGTAATGCTACCCGTTGGACTGGCCTGGCTTCCTGCAATGGCTGATTTTGCATAAACCAGTTGAGAGCCACCTTGAAGTGCACTTTTAACGCCTTCAAGAGTTGACGAGGTTGCATCAGATTGCAGATCGATAAATCTTGGTGCGGCGGTGACCGCCAAAATCCCCAGGATAACGATCACGATGATCAGTTCGATAAGGGTGAAACCACGTTGTTGCATGTTACTTTCCTCAATATATAAAGATGGATTATCCATAAATTTTTATAGCGCCTTTATCCCTTAATTCGCCATGTTTGGCAACTGCCTTAATTATTACTGAATACTATTACCTGCCCAATCCGCGGATCATAGATAAATCCGTTGCCGACGGTGTTGTTGGTGGGTTCTTCACTAATGTTCTTTATTGTCTGTGTCAGGTAGTAGTAGCACAGATCGTTTCCGCCAGAGCCGGTTCCTTCACTGGCATTAGTAAAGTAGCGAAAATTCTCAAATGGTCGGTTTGACCAGTCAGACGTGATGGTTGGCGCGCTTTGCATGATCAGATTGAAAATGCTCTCGCAATCCACGTCAATCACCGCGTTGTCTTCACTGCTGGTATCGCTGTTAAGTTGACCCGTCGGGTAACCGGTGTCCTTGTCTACCCCTACCTGAATCCCTTCGATAGTGACGAAGCTCAGATTGGTGTCTGCGTTTTGCTGCGGACGCCCTTCAATCTCCCATTGCGCTCTGACCAGACCGACACCGGTCGCAAATCCACCCGCAACGCCCTCTACGGTCGCGTCTTCAGCATCCTCAGTGACATCAAGAAAGCGTGGGATTGCGGTCGCGGCAAGAAGCCCGAGTATCACCACTACAATAACCAGTTCAATCAGCGTAAAACCTGACTGGCGTTGTCCACTTGCTTTATTCATCACTCTCTCCTGACTAATCATTGTATAAGCCCTGACGTCTGACCGTCATAGACTCGGTAATCAAAATGCACACCTTGTGACAAACGGTAGCGGCACACGGCATCGCTTGGTCTATCGCCAATTTCTTCACCGGGGTAGTACTCCGCAATCACTTTAAACCCTTCTACACTGAGCGGTGTGTTCAAAATAGTTTGCCAAAATTTCCCACAGCCATCGCTGTCGTGAGGGAACCAGGGAAAGCCTGCTCTTATCGACTTACCCTCTGTTGCCATTTCTATCGGCACTCGATCTGTCTCGACACCGCTGCGATCATAAAAGATCAGAATGATACGGTCTGGCCTGCCCTCAGCCTGCCATTGATAGTGCGCTCTGGTCACTGCCCGGGACATTTCCTCTTCCATAGTCTCCATGACCGCAATAGCAATATCTGGCTCGTGTTTACCGAAGTGGCGCACAAACAGGGACATGAGGATCACAAATATGACCACAATGACGATATTAATAAACAGCGTTCTGGACACCTGACTCGACTCTCCTGCCATACTTAACGCCGCCCCGTATAAGCGCCCATCATATCCCACATTGGTGTGAATATGCCGAGGGCCAGAACGGCAACCATGACCGCCACGACGGAAATCAAAATAGGTTCGATTTTAGCGGTCAGGCTTTTCAGGTCATAATCAACTTCCCGCTCATAAAATTCTGCCGCTTCCTGCAGCATCTCATCGATTTGTCCGGTCTCCTCACCGACATTGATCATTTGCATCACCAGCGGGGTAAACATGCCACTACTTTGCGCAACGCGGCTCAAACTTTCTCCACGCTCAATATTGCGTCGCATGGTGATAATTAAATCAGCCATGTAGGCATTATCAACGGCTTCTGCAGTGAGGTTCAGCCCGGTTGTCAGTGGTACGCCTGCATTAAGCATCATGGAAAATGAGCGGGCAAAACGACCAAGCAATGAACGCTCGAAAATACTGCCAACAATAGGCAGTTTGATTTTCCTGCGATCCCAGAAGTAACGCCCTTTTGGCGTCTGTAGATAGCGCCGCAATACGATGATAGCCACCGTTACGATTGCCAACATATGCGGCCAGTACTGAATAAATGCGTCTGACATGCCCAACAAGAATCGGGTCGCCAGAGGCAGCTCTGCGCCAAACTTATCGAACATCGAGGCGAAAATTGGGATCACCATGACATTCATGATGACCATGGCAATGACCAATGCGATAACCACAAAGGTTGGATATCGAGTGGCCGTTTTTATCTGTTTACGGGTTTCCTGCTCGCGTTCCAGATATTCAGAAAGTTGCAAGAAGGCCTGATCCAGGCGACCGGTATTTTCACCAACATGCACGATGGCAACAAACAGCTGACTGAAAATATCAGCGTGAATATTCAGTGCGGTAGACAGGGTTCTGCCGCGCTCAAGCTGCTCGGCAACATCATACAATGCCACTTTCATTCGCGGTGAGTTGGTTGTATCCGCCAGACCATTAACAGCACGCAAAATAGGAATACCTGATTTAGTCAGGCTGTACATCTGGCGCGCAAAAATCACCAGATCATCCAGCTTGACTTTTGGGGTGTACCACTTAATTTCCTGCGCCCGAGTCGAACTTTGCGCAACGCTTGCCTGCGCAATATTGATGGGTATCACATTACGCGCTTTTAACTGCCGAGCGGCGGCTGAGGCATCAAGCGCGTCAATAGTGCCGGTGGTCAGCTGGCCGGTGGCATCACGGCCGGTGTAATCAAACATCGCCATAATCTACGGCTCCGTCTGCTTCATTTTCACTTTGCCCGGTTGCAACGGGGACGCGACGCTCCTCGGCGACCATTTCTATCAGTTTAAGTACTTCATCAAGGGTCGTGATACCCATTTTTGCGTAGGTCAATGCCACATGAGAGAGTGGCTGATAGCCAATGCTGCGTTTCGCTGCTTCTGCGAAGGCAACGGTATCGCTTTGCTTAAGCGCATTCATCATGGCATCGGTCATTTCCAATAATTCAAACACACCGACCCGTCCACGATAGCCGGTCTGATTGCACTTCTGACAGCCTCTGCCTTTTTTGAAATTGATTGTTGCGGCCTTTTCATCAAGGTGCTGTAACCAGAATAGCTCGTCAGCATCAGGCTCATCATCAATGACGCAGTTCTCGCAAATCTTACGCACCAGACGCTGGGCGACGATGGCGCGCAGCGCACTGGCAACCAAATAGCCCGGCGCGCCCATATCTAACAAGCGTATTGCACTTGAGATGGCGTCATTGGTGTGCAGCGTTGAAAGGACGAGGTGACCTGTCAATGCGCCTCGCAGGCCAATTTCGACGGTTTCATGGTCACGCATCTCACCTACCATGATGATGTCTGGGTCTTGTCGCAATGTGGTGCGCAGTACATGGGAAAAGGTCAAATCAATGCGGTTGTTGATTTGCACCTGATTGATCCTTGGCAGTCGATACTCGACCGGATCTTCTACAGTGATAATTTTTGATTCAGGTTTATTCAACTCACTCAACGCACCATACAAGGTGGTGGTTTTACCTGAGCCGGTTGGTCCGGTGACCAGAATCATCCCGTGCGGGCGATGCAGCAAGTTCCGAAAGCGACTTAGCATGGCGGTAGGCATGCCAGTTTGTTCCAGCGTTAACACACCTGCAGATTGGTCGAGCAAACGCATCACCACCGACTCACCGTGCTGCACAGGCATAGTAGATACCCTGATGTCGACGCTATGCCCCTTGATGCGCATGTGCGTTCGGCCATCCTGCGGTAAACGTTTTTCAGAGATATCCAGTCCTGACATGAGTTTCAGGCGCAGTACCAGCGCCGAGGCAATATTTTTTTCCTGGATGACGTTTTCCTGAAGCACGCCGTCCACACGCTGTCTGATCCGCAGCGCATTCTCATCCGGTTCAATATGAATGTCGGACGCTTTGGTCTGCACCGCATCTTCAAAGATTGATTGCAACAGACGGGCGACGGCGGTGTCTTGCTCATTTTCAAGCCCGCCTAGCAGCTCAAAGTCCTGATCCTGCTGATATTCCTCAGCTAATTCTTGCGCAAACGACGCAATATCTTCTGTTCGGCGATAGAAGTTGTCATAGGCACTGAACAGCTGACTTTCACTGACAACGGCCAGTTCCATCGGTTTAGGTAACAGCTCTGTCAGGCTATCCACGGCCGCGAGGTCGGCGGGATCACTCATCCCTACTAGCAGTGACTCGCCTTTATCATCCAGTACCAACGCGCGATAGCGTCGTGCCTGCACTTCAGGAAGTAACTTAACGGCCTGTTGATTAATACGATAATGATCAATATCGATAAGCGGCACGTTCAGATGCTGCGACAAAATCGTCAGCAATTGCTGTTCAGATACCAGACCCATGTTAATCACAGTCGCACCCAGCTTGCGTCCGGTTTTGCGCTGCTCTGTTAACGCTTGCTGGAGCTGCTCATCGGTTATTGCACCTTGCTGCACAAGCAGGTCACCGAGTCGCACACGCATTTTCACGTTCATGATGCGTTCTCCAATTCGCTGAGCCTCTGATCGATAAAATTAAGCACTGAGACATCTAATTGGGCGTGCTGACGGTTGACCTGTTTGGCACGTACGTACGACTCATATGCTTCGGCGAACCGCTGCTGACGCTCCAGACTGACAGCCAGTCCAAGCCACCAGCGCGCCTGCTGTTTGTCAGTTTGCAATAACAGGGTAAAGTCTTTCTGTGCTTGCTCATCCTGACCAAGACGTTCAGCCAGTCCGGCCCGCAAATTGATATAGTCTGGGTAAAGCTCAGCGCTAACCTGCTGGGCAAGCAATACTTGCAACGCTGTTTCCGACTCACCTTGATTGGCGTGTAAGCGAGCTAGCATAAGTCGTATATCAGCCGCCTGTGGCTGTTGCTCAAGCCCGTCCCTTAAAAGCTGTTCCGTGCGAGACGAATTATTTAATGCAAAGTGTAATGACGCCAGGCGCTTACGCAGGACAAGATTTTCGGGCTCACGTTTTAACAGTGACTCAAGGGCCGCGACCGCCGCAGGCTTATTATTTTCGGCCAGTGCTTTTTCCGCCTGCTGACGCAGTGATACTGCGGCGTCGGGCGCCTGCGGCTGGCGCTTGACCTGCATCAGGCCTTCACTTTCTTCTTCACTCTGAATAGGTTGAGACGACGTATTTTTTTGCTGATCTTCCTGCTCAGGCTTTACGTTAGCCACAGGCTCATCCGTTTCAACATCATCAGCGGCGACGTCGACTGGGCGTTCTTGTGTAACAGTCACTGTGGCTTGTTTTTCAGTCTTATCATCGGCAGCAGCAGTGACTTGCTTTTGCATCGCTTTCGGCTTTAAGGGTACTGCATTGACCTCGGTACTTGACGCCTTGTCTGCCGTTGCGGTGGGGGGCTGGGTTTGCAATGGCCAGTACATTGCCAGCAATGCAGCAATAATAACTGCTGCCAGCAATGCCCAAACCCACACTCGCAATGAACGACGTACGGGCGGCTGATAATCAGCGTTAACGGGTTGCTCATCGGCCTTTCTCTGCTCAAGGTCGTTGAGCATCTTATTCACCACGCTCATACTGCCCACCTTGGGTAAAAATAGACCATCGCCACAAATGCCACACACAGGACCAGCAAACTGCTCCATGCTAGCCAGTAGGTCTGCCCCGGTGACGATGCCGCTTCGGTGTCCTTGGCGGCAAGCATAATATAGCGCCGCGACAGACTTGTTTGACCTTCTCCATAAGCAAGCATCAAGACCTTGTGACACAACACATTGACGATCCTCGGCGTGCCCTTGCTGGCTTTAAATAACGCTTTACACAGTGGCTTGGTAAACAGCTCCGGGCCAGTGTAGCCGGCTACGTGCAGCCGATGTCTGACGTACTGATAGAGCTGATCAGCATCCATCAATCGCAGCGCATAAGAGAATGTAATGCGCTGTTTTAACTGTCTGAGCTCAGGCAAAGCAAGTTTGTCATCCAATTCCGGCTGACCAAATAACACCACCTGAAGCAACTTATTTGATTCAGTCTCAAGATTCGTGATCAGGCGTAAGGCCTCGATGCTTTCAACAGGTAGCGCCTGTGCTTCGTCGATAATAAGCACCACTGCTTTGCGCTGCTTATGGATATCGATGAGACGCTGTTGAATACGTTGCGTAAATTCCTGAGGGTCAGCCTGCTCAGTCAGTTCAACCCCTAGTTCACTCGCCACCGCGCGACGCAGTTCAGGCGGTGATAAGTATGGGTTTGGTATGTAGGCAGTGTGAAAATGCTGCGGCAATTCATTAAGTAATTTCCGGCATATCAATGTTTTGCCCGTGCCGACTTCGCCCGTTACTTTTATAAAGCCTTCTCCGGTTTTCAACGCCGTAATTAACACGTTCAGGGCTTCTTTATGGCTCGGCAAGCCAAAGAAGTAACTGGTGTTAGGTGTTAATGTGAACGGCAGCTCTTTAAGCCCGAAGTGATACAGGTACATAACTATTCCACGTACAGCCAGTCTGCCATCTGTTGCTGGGAACGCTGAATTTGTTCACGCCATGTATTGGGACCGACGACTGTCGGTTTGAGCAAAATAATCAGCTCTTTTTTAGTCTCTTTCTCGCGGCGATTCTTGAACAAGTTACCCAGCAAAGGAATGTCACCGAGTAGCGGTGTCTTTGAGTCAGTCTCTGAGATAATCGACTGCATTAAGCCGCCAATGACCACGATTTCGCCGGATTGAGCGCGAATAATCGTGTCGGATTCACGAATAGTGCTTTGCGCAAGTGGCAGAACGATCTGCTCCTGATTCAGCACCACGACTTTTTCCTGTTCCTCAGTTTCGATAACCGAGGGATGGACGTGCAGCAATACACTGCCCTGCTTATCAATTTGCGGCGTGACGTCCAGCGCAATGCCTGAGAAAAACGGCGTTAGCTCAATGTCGGGTACCACCGATGTGGTTGTTGAGGTGATAGTATTCTGACTGCTGACGTCGGTCACGAAGTACTCATCGTCACCCACTTTTATTACGGCCTTTTGGTTGTTTGTCGCCGTCACTCGCGGACTGGAAAGTACCTGCACATTGCCCTGTGTCGACAGCAATGACAACACACCGCTAAAATCCTGATTAATGAACGACAGCGTAGTCAGGCCGCCTAGTGAAGAGGTAATATCGTTACCCAACAAACCGGCACTAGTTGAAAATTCAAAGTCTGTACTACCAGAGTTTGCCAGTACCTGATTCCAGTTGATCCCCTGTTGAAACTCATCATTTAACACTACTTCAAGGATACGCGCTTCAAGCACCACCTGGCGTTGCACAATCTCTTCCGATACCTGCAGAAAATCCCGCACTGCCCGGATTTCATCAGGCATGGCCCGAACCGTTACAAGACCTGCCTGAGGCGTAACAAATACGCTGCGACCATCGCCGCCACCGACCATGGATTGCAACGTCTGCTGCAACTCCTTCCAGAAGTCAGTTTCTGAACGCGTACTAAGACGGGTACCATTAATGTTGTTGCTGTTCATCCCGCCGCCCAGATTATTGCCGTTCTGTGCGTTGCCACTGAAGTTGTTGAAATTACCGTTATTGTTACCGCGATTACCATTCTCTGCTTGCGATACACCGCCAGAAATAATACTGGTCTGGGTCTGACCATCACGCTGCATTAATAAATAATTCACAGCAAAGGTTTCGGTGCGCATGCCTGAGGGCAGGACGCGATAAATGGTGCGACGCTGTTCAATTTCAAACCCGTAAAGATCAGCGACCAGATCAAACACCTCGGGCAGCGTAACCTGTTTGAGATCGAGAGAGATTTTGCCATTCACTTCAGGATGAATCGCAACGCTGTAAGGCGTATCTTTCACCAGACCAGCAAAGAAGCTGGCAGCGGAGACATCTTTGGCCAACACATCAAAGCGTTCCTCGCCTTGCAATTCATCACCCGACGATGCATTCACCGGGGCCATCAGCGCTTCTGAAACAGCATCAGGAAGTGCTTGTAAAGTGGTTGGCTGCTTCGCCGCTGCGCGTTCTTCCTGGGTCAACAGGTCATGTTTCAGTGCTGTCTCAACATGGCTTGGTTGCGTACTTTGGCAGCCTGTCAACAGAATGACGGCGCCTACCAACAGAGCACTATTAGTAAGTTTCGGTAGCATGTTTTTTAATATCACTTTGCTTATCCAATACAATTCTTCGCGTCATTTCCACGCCGTCAATCACGTTGCTTATCTCAATTCCGGTTTTATCAATGTTAGTGATTATCATGCCGCCCAGCGCGTCGCCTACGCCATATGTCTGGTCGTTAATGATCGCGTACTGACTATCCTGTTTGACCACAATGGCCTGCAGATTAAGCCTGTAAAAACCGTTTTGACCGCCGCCGACATTCGACATATTTAGCTTATCGCTTAGCGGGCGCGTGGGATCTGTCACCATTGCCTGCTGTGCCATCACGGCACCGCATCCAAGCACCGCAATCAGCAAGCCAACTATCCTACACACCAATAAATGCTTCATTGGTACTCACCGTAAATATCTCCAACCTGACTTGTGCGTTCGGGTATTGACTCACCGTGTAGTCAAACTCCCGCCACTGAAACTGCCAGGGTAAATTTTCCAGCTCAGTCAGATACTGCCTGATGGCACCATATGGTCCCTCCAACGACAGTGCTACCCCGTGCCTGAACAACAGCGTTTCCTTGTCTTTCTGTTGCTCCGACAATGTAATAGCCTGAGGGGCGATAGAACGCATTTCAAGCAGCGTGACACCGTCATTTTTGGCCAGCAAATTTTTCAATAACTCAGGCATCTGACGGGCGGGCACCAGTTGCTGTAACTTTTCGCCTAACAGGTTATCGGCTTCTTCGAGCATTTGCTTCACGCGCGTGATCCGCGCGTTGACACTTTGATTAGGATCTTCAGCCAATTGAAGTTTTAACGCCTGTTCCTGCGTGGCCAGACTCTGTAATTGAACACTCGCTGTCGATAGCCGCTGTTTGACTTGAGCATGTCCTTGCATCGTTGGCTCAATAAGCAACACATAAAGTGCGATGACGAACAATATTGCGCCGCCCACCAACACCATTAAGCGCTCGCGCATGGACAAAGCAAGAAATGACTGATTAATTTTCTGCCATCTATTCACTTGTTTTCCCCTTACGCTGGCTCGAGGGGTTGGACGTCAACGTGAAATGAAGCCCGTTGTCATCACGAAATAAGCTCACTGCGCTGAATTCAGCACCTGTAAAATAGGGAGCATCGGCAAGTCCGCCCAGCCACTGGGGCAACACACTGGGGTCGCTTACCTTCCCCTCAAATTGCAGTGCCTGACCGGTAGCCGCAATCCGCGTCAGCGCCACCTGTTGGTGATGAAAGGTTGCCAGATCAGCCATTAAGCTGGCAAAGCCGCGTTGATTAGCAAATTGGCCATCGTTTAATAGCATTAGCAGCCGCTGTCGGTCATCATATTCAATCTGCAGTGATTCAAGCTGTTCAATCAGGACTGGGTCCTGTCCCCGATTTGCCAGCGCCTGTTTGAGTGAATCCAGATATAACGTCTGTGTTTGTATCTTCTGCTGTGTAGAAGACAGTTGCTGACTATCGCGAATGGCAACTCTTTGCAGACCAGCAAATACGACCAGCAAGACTACAACGCAAAGCCCCCATACCGCCAACGTACTACTGACAGTAACCAACTCAAGCTGCGGATGAAGGGGAGTTTGGTATAAGTTGATTCTGTTTTTCATGACGCAGCACTCCGGGTCAGAGCCGCGCCCAGGCTGATAAAGCTTGCTGCATCTGCATTTAAGTCCTGTGCATGGGTGATGCTTAACGATAATGGTTCAACCGGGATCAACACCAGCTGCTGGATTTGTTTAGCTAGCGCTTCTGTCACCGGCGAATCAACCGCAATCAGAATACGCTTTACGGGGGCTTGGCGCAGCTGACTGTCAAAATAATCCATAGAGCGCTGCACCTGCACGCAAAGTGAATCGACGACTCCCATTTGCAGCTCACTCTCGCTGAAGCTGGCCAGATTTTCAAAGCCTTTCAAACGACGGGAAAAATACAGGTTGCCCTGTTTAACAATATTCAGACAGATTTCCTGTCCAGGCTCTTGCACAAGTGTGATGATTGCCTCATCGGAAACAGGCAGCAGCTCACATATTGCCAGCTCTTCAATGCCAATTGATTGCAGGTCCAACTCGCAATCGAGAATATCTTTAGCCAACTGTGTCAGTTGTTCCTGGGGCATCGCCACCACATTCACTTTGTCCGCACCAGCAACCTGACATGGCGGATCAAAATAGTCGATGAATTGTGCTTTGTCTGTTTGGATAATGTCCTGAATTGACCAGCTCAGTGCTTGCGATATTTCGGCTGCTTCAACCTGCGGGCGATCGACCTGAAGCAGTTGATACCAGTCAATCGAGTAAACAACATGACAGGGGGTGCCTTGGGCACCAATTTGCTTAATCCATTGCGCCAGTTTGACTGGCCAATTCTGTTGACCAAAGGTCTGCTGATGCGACCATGTAGCAGTGTCGTTTTCACCTTTAAACGCAGACACGTGTACCGCCTCAGCGGTGAATCCTAAACCGATAGAAGAAAATGGTGATGATGCTGTCAGCTTTCGTTTTAAGTATTGTCGCCAACCAATTCGCATTGCCGCGTATCACATTGCAAAGTATTACTGCAATTACAGCAAAGATTGTGACAAAGTGCTAGCGCATACTGCAGCCTAGTAAAGAATAAAAAGCCCACTGACTTTCAAATACATAGAGCAGTTGAGGCTTTTTGCTACGAGCCTTGAACGGAATCGCTTTTTCTTTCGTATTGTATAACGGCTAACGTAGGCTATAGCTTCGCTTGTTGGCTTGGATGAGTTTTCGATTATTTACAGGTGTCAGATTGCTTCATTTTTCGAGAAAAAAAGGTGCAGCCGCATACTTTGCGCTATTCACGACGTTTGTCTGCGGCTCAAGCCTGGGACAGACAAAAGACGCTGATATTGAGCGCATTACGACAACCGCGACACGGGTTGCAAGCGATGTTTTCTCGTTGCCTGTATCAGTTTCTATCGTCAGTGAAAGTCAGCTAAACCAACTTTCTTCTACTCACATCCAGGAAACGTTAAGCACGATCGCTGGTGCTAACTTTCACCGCGGCAATGGACAGGAGTATTTGCCCGCGCTGCGCTCTCAGGTGCTGAGCGGCGCAGGCGCCTGTGGCGGATTATTAACTCTTGAAGATGGTATCCCTCTTCGTGCAGCCGGATTTTGTAATATCAATGAGCTGTTCGAAGCTCACACTGAGTTGGCCGAGCGTATCGATGTATTAAAGGGCCCCGGCAGCGCCTTTTACGGTTCAAATGCGATTCATGGCGTCGTTAATGTCATCACGCGAAATGCTATCGACAATGGTGAGTGGGGTAGTCTCGAACTCGGTTCATTCGGCTACAAGCGTGCCAAACTGAGCGCCGGCGCAGAAACCAAACAGGGTGGTATTGGCATGAATGTCAGCATCACTCGCGACAGTGGATACCGCGATGATGAAAGCGTCATGCAAGAAAAAGTGAATCTGCATTCTCGCTTTGAAACAGATGACTTGCGTGTGAGCAACGGGCTGACGTATACCAATCTTGACCAGAAAACGGCTGCCTACATCACCGGCTTCGAGGCGTATAAAGACGACGATATCGCTCAGCAGAATTTTGACCCCGAGGCCTATCGTAAAGCACGTTCACTGCGGGCATGGTCACGCTGGGATTGGGCGATTTCATCGCAATCCTCATTGACCTTCACACCCTATTTGCGTGTGCAGTCGATGGACTTTCGCATGCATTTTCTGCCGGGCGATCCCTATGAACAAAATGAACAGGACAGCGTAGGACTATTGACCGCGTGGCGACATGTGCTCAACGACTCACTTAGCATCACCGTAGGTGCAGACACAGAAGTTACCGACGGCGCACTGCGCCAGTTTCAACCCAATCCAACGTCCGGTTCTGCCTTTTTGCAGGCAACGGTTCCGCAAGGTCTCCATTATGACTATCAGGTGGATGCCACCATGCTCTCACCCTATGCCCATGTTGAATGGCAACAAGAAAGCTGGCTTTTCAGCGTTGGACTGCGATATGAAAAAATGCGCTATGAGTATGACAATCTTATGCTCGACGGACGTAGTCGTGAAGATGGCAGTCAGTGTGGTTTTGGAGGATGCAGATACAGTCGTCCAGGCGATCGCACTGACAGCTTTTCGAACCTGTCACCTAAACTTGGGGTGAGCTATGCGGTTAGCGAAAGTGTGCGGATTTACGGCAATGCATCGCGTGGTTTCAGAGCCCCCCAGGCTACAGAACTGTATCGCTTGCAGCGAGACCAGCAGGTTGCTGATCTATCTTCCGTGCGGGCAGACAACCTTGAGGTTGGCGTTAAATATCTGACTGTCGACTCAGCTGCAAATGTGTCGCTATATCGCATGGAGAAGGATAATTTTATCTTTCGCGACAGCAACTTTTTTAATGTCAGTAATGGACACTCTTTACACAGCGGTATTGAGCTGGAGAGCTGGCAGCGTTTATCAGAAAATTGGCAGCTAACCGTTGCCGCAACCTATGCCATACACACGTACCATTACGATGAACTGCTTGATGGCATCAATATCAATGGTAACGAAATGGATTCTGCACCCCGCTGGTTTGGCACTGTTCAACTAAGCTGGGCACCTTCTGATGCCACTCGCGTCGCTCTACAGTGGCAACACATGGGCAAGTACTACACTGATGCCGAAAACCTTCATCAGTATGACGGTCACGACTTACTTAATGTGTATATCAACTACACCCTGCAGAAGAACATAATGCTGAGACTGCGCATGACTAACCTGACCGATGAGGACTATGCAGAGCGAGCCGATTTCACAGTATTCAGCGGTGACCGTTACTTCCCTGGCAGACCTCGCCAGATATTCGCAGGTATTGAATACAGTTTTTAAAAAAACAGCCCCGCATTAGGCGGGGCTGAAATGCATTCAGTTCAAACGCGTTTTAGCTCAGAACGGGATGTCATCATCAAAATCAAAGTCTGGCTCTGACATTGGTGCAGGCTTGTTCTGATTACCCTGCTGAGGTGCACTTTGTGGAGGCTGCTGATACTGCTGATTGCCGTATCCCTGTCCGCCACCCTGTGGTGCACCCTGCGGGGCTCCCTGTTGACGAGGCTGGCCCTGATAGCCGCCATCATTTTGCGCACGTCCGCCAAGCATTTGCATTTGATCTGCAATGATCTCGGTCGTGTAGCGATCCTGACCATTCTGATCCTGCCACTTGCGGGTTTGCAGTTTACCTTCGATGTAAATCTGAGAGCCTTTTTTCAGGTATTCACCGGCCACTTCTGCCAAACGACGATACATGGTGACACGGTGCCATTCAGTGCGCTCTTGCAGCTGACCTTGCTGATCTTTCCAACTCTCACTGGTAGCCAGGCTGAGGTTTGCCACCGCGTTACCGTTTGGCATGTATCGGACTTCAGGGTCATTACCCAAATTACCAACCAGGATTACTTTATTTACGCCTCTACTTGCCATACTTATTCCTCTACTGTCTTTTCTGCGGCGGTATTTTTCACTATCGTTCTGGCCCGCTGAATATCAAAATCTTGCCCGTGTACTTTTAAATATACAACGCCCACCTGCGGGTCGACTGCGACCTCGGCAACACCTGCCAGGCCTGACAACTCGTCATGCAGCACAGTCGTTTGTTTACGATTGTGCACCTCAGTGAACTGAATAGTATACCGCTTTAACACATCACTGGCATCCACTCGTTTCACTACCCCTGTCCACATCAGACATAAGCCTATCATCACAATAAGGGTCGCATCCGGCGAAAACAAGCTGGTCAAAAGGCCAGACAATACACCTCCAGCGAAGGCGCCAAAAAATTGAAAACTGGCATACAGCCCCATCGCCGAACCTTTTCTTCCTGCTGGAGCAATATTAGACACTAACGCCGGAAAGTTTGCCTCCAGGTAGTTAAATCCAGTAAAAAATACCGCGCAACATACGATAATAACTGGCAGTGACTGCGGCCCAACAGCTAATCCTGCCATTGCCAGCGCAAGCAACAAGACTGCAACAATAATGACATTACTTATACTGGATTTTTTGGCTACCCGCATCAGCACAGCCATACCAATGATGGATGCAATCAACACCGGTAGATAAATAATCCAATGCAGCTCAACCTGAAGATCGTTAGCCAATAGCTTTGCAGGTACTGTGACGAAAAAAACCGTAATCAGCATATGCAGAAAAAGTACGCTTACATTTAGTCGCATCAACACAGGATTGCGTAGCATTTGCTTCACATCGGCCAGTCTTGGCAATGTATCACCGCTGGGCGCTGTCGCTGTTGGTGTAGGCACAACTAGTGCCACGATGGGAATGCAACACAGTGCCAGCACTGCTGTAGTTAAAAAGATAGCGCTTAAGCCGCCGAACTGACCTATCGGCGGCCCTACGAGTAGCGACAAATAGAATGAAAAACCAATAGCAATACCTATCACCGCCATGACTTTGGGACGCTGCTGTTCACGACTCACGTCTGCTGCCAGCGCCATAATCGCTCCAGCGATCGCGCCTGCTCCCTGCATAATCCGGCCCAGCACCAGTGTCCACATACTGTCTGCCAACGCGGCGATGATACTGCCAAGAGCAAAAATGGCTAACCCGATAACAATCACAGGCTTTCTGCCGAGCGAATCAGACCACATGCCCATGGGAATTTGTAACAGCGCCTGAGTCAATCCGTAGCCACCAATTGCCAGCCCCACCAGCATCGCTGAATAGTCAGGGTAATCTGCGGCATAGATAGCCAGGACCGGCATGACCATAAACAGGCCAAGCATGCGCAATACATAGACCATCGCAAGCGATGCAGCAGCACGGATTTCTAAAGCGTTCAAGGGCAGCTTTACTCGCACGTCCAGGAGGTTAAACAGGGCCGCGAAGTGTAGCATATTTCAGCGTTATACCAAGGTCTGGTAAATGTGATCCCTGCAGATTCAGAGACGTAACTGTTGCATCATTTTTTCGCCCATACGTGTCGCGGTTTAACGCGCAGATATGGCATACTAACCGTTTTGCATCACTCGGGTTCGCATGGACAAAATTGAAGTTCGGGGTGCGCGTACGCACAACCTGAAAAACATCTCTCTGGAGCTGCCGCGCGACAAGTTGATTGTCATCACTGGACTTTCCGGCTCTGGTAAATCGTCGTTGGCATTTGACACGCTCTACGCTGAAGGACAGCGTCGTTATGTCGAGTCACTGTCGGCCTACGCCAGACAGTTTCTATCCATGATGGAAAAGCCCGATGTCGATCATATTGAGGGATTATCACCTGCCATTTCTATTGAGCAGAAGTCGACCTCTCATAATCCGCGCTCGACTGTGGGCACGATTACTGAAATCTATGATTATCTGCGTTTGCTGTTTGCCAGAGTCGGCGAACCTCGCTGTCCTGACCATGATACGCCGCTGAATGCACAAACCATCAGCCAGATGGTTGACCGGGTGCTGGAGATGGAAGAAGGGACGAAACTGATGCTGCTTGCGCCGGTCGTGCAGGATCGTAAAGGTGAGCACATCAAGACGCTTGAAGGCCTGGCGGCACAAGGTTTTATCCGCGCACGGATTGATGGCGACGTTTGTGATCTTTCTGACCCCCCACCGTTGGACCTGCACAAGAAGCACACCATCGAAGTTGTCGTTGACCGGTTTAAAGTGCGTGACGATTTGCAGTTACGGCTCGCTGAATCATTTGAAACCGCGCTTAACCTGTCTGCTGGTAACGCCAAAGTAGCGTTTATGGATGATCCCGAACGTGAAGAGCTGGTATTCTCAGCAAACTTTGCCTGTCCCCATTGTGGTTACAGCATTGCTGAGCTTGAACCACGGATGTTTTCATTCAACAACCCCGCAGGTGCCTGTCAAAGCTGCGACGGACTTGGCACACGACAGTTTTTCGATCCTCACAGAGTAGTATCTAATCAGGAACTGAGTTTGTCAGGGGGGGCGATACGCGGCTGGGATAAACGCAGTTATTACTATTTTCAGATGCTGCAGGCTGTCGCTGAGCACTATAAATTTGACCTCACGGTGCCATGGCAGGAGTTAGACCGACAGGCACAGCAGGTTGTGATGTATGGCAGCAAGGGCACATCGCTCAAATTTAAATACATCAACGACCGCGGCGATATCATGGAACGTAAACATCCATTTGAGGGCATCATCCCTAATATGGAGCGCCGTTACCGTGAGACTGAATCTAATGCCGTGCGAGAAGAATTGGCTAAATATCTTAGCCAGCAACCCTGTTCAAGTTGTAATGGCACACGTCTGAGACTCGAAGCCAGGCATGTGTTTGTCAGCGATACCAATTTGCCAGCGGTCAGTGAAATGTCAATCGCTGAAGCGCTGACCTTTTTTGATGAGTTACTCCTGCAGGGTCAGCGCGCGCAAATTGCCGACAAGATCTTAAAAGAAATCAAAGATCGCCTCTCTTTTCTGGTCAACGTGGGACTGAATTACCTGAACTTGTCTCGCAGCGCTGAAACCCTGTCCGGGGGAGAAGCACAGCGTATCCGTCTGGCCAGTCAGATAGGGGCGGGGCTGGTCGGCGTCATGTATGTGCTTGATGAACCTTCTATTGGCTTACATCAGCGAGACAATGAACGATTGCTCAAGACCTTAACCCGACTCAGAGATTTGGGAAACACCGTGCTCGTTGTAGAGCACGACGAAGATGCTATACGAGAAGCGGATTACATCGTTGATATTGGTCCGGGGGCCGGCGTGCACGGCGGTGAAATAGTTGCCGAAGGCGGCATCGATGACATCAAAAATAGCGAGCGCTCACTGACAGGAAAGTACCTATCTGGAAAAGAAGCTATCGAAATACCAACGTCCAGACATAGAGACGAAAAAGGTCGCTGGATTACGCTTGAAGGCGCCACCGGAAATAACCTGAATGATGTCACTTTAAAGGTTCCAGTCGGGGTGATGACGTGCATCACCGGCGTGTCTGGCTCTGGTAAGTCAACCTTAATCAATGACACCTTCTATCGTATCGCTCACCGCGAACTTAATGGTGCAACGACAGGTGAACCCGCACCTTACAAACAGATTGATGGCCTGCAACACTTTGATAAGGTTGTGGATATCGATCAAAGCCCAATTGGTCGTACACCGCGCTCTAACCCGGCGACTTACGCTGGTATTTTCACTCCGATTCGGGAGCTGTTTTCTGGTACCCAGGAAGCCCGCAGCCGTGGTTATAAACCAGGACGATTTAGTTTTAACATAAAGGGCGGCAGGTGTGAAGCATGTCAGGGCGATGGCGTCATCAAAGTAGAAATGCATTTTCTACCAGATGTGTATGTGCCCTGCGACGTCTGCAAAGGCAAGCGCTATAATCGCGAAACGCTGGAAATTCGGTATAAAGACAAGAATATCCACGAAGTGTTGGAAATGACGGTTGAAGACGCGCGCCAGTTTTTCGATGCTATTCCTGCGGTATCCCGCAAACTGCAGACACTGATGGATGTTGGACTGTCTTACATTCGCCTGGGACAGGCCGCAACCACCCTGTCAGGTGGTGAAGCGCAGCGGGTCAAGTTGGCAAAAGAGCTGTCAAAACGTGATACCGGACAAACGCTGTACATTCTCGACGAACCGACGACCGGCCTGCACTTCCATGATATCAAGCAACTGTTACACGTCTTACATCGCTTGCGTGACCACGGCAACACAGTGGTGGTCATTGAGCATAATCTTGATGTGATTAAAACCGCCGACTGGATTGTCGACCTGGGCCCTGAAGGTGGTTCAGGTGGAGGTAACATTATCGCAGAAGGTACACCTGAAGATATCTGTAAGGTCAAAGCGTCTCATACCGGTCGTTTCCTCGCACCGATGCTGAATGCCAAATAATTAAAAAGGAAAATCTCGTGTTGAAAGAAACCTTTAAAGTGCGCTTCTATGAAACCGATGCACTGGCTCATGTGAATAACACCGTTGTGGCTGGTTGGTTTGAGACGGCTCGGGAGCCCATCTTCCGCGTATTTACACCCGATCTGGATTTACAAAACTGGCCACTTATCATTGCCAGTTATAAGATCGATTTTCTTCAGCAAATCATGTACGGGCAGGAAATCGAGATCCACTCCTACATCAGTCGCATGGGTAACAGCTCTTTTGATGTCTATCAGGAAGTCTGGCAGCAGGGTGAGAGAAAGGCATCGGGTACCACTGTGATGGTACATTTTGACTATAAAAATAGCCGCGCTACCCCGATCACCGATACGCAGCGCGCAGAACTACAAAAACACCTACTCAACAAGGACGACTAGACATGGCCGAGCATGATTTTATTGCTGTTATTGATGACGTACTAAGCAAGGAACAATGTCAGCGTTATATCGATGCTTTTGAACATAGCAAGGGACAGTCTCCGGGCAGAACCGGAGGAGGTGTCGATCCAGATCGCAAAAACAGTGTCGATGTATCGCTATCAGGCGCCGAAGATATGCACGACGTGTTGAAAGAGGTCCTGCCCATCGCTGGTGAGCAAATCCTAAAGTATTTCGATAAACATCACTTTGCCCTACTTGGACCCATTGGACTGACCGTTAAGCACCCAGACTCTGGTAAGCCAGTTAAGCTGACCCAGGATAATTTCGACGAGGTTGGTCGCCCGAATTTTCGCAACCTACTTAATTACCTGTTTCGTATCGGTGAAATAAATGCTCAGCGATACACCGCTAATGAAGGAGGTTACCCGTACTGGCACTCGGAAGTGTATCCACAGGCACCGCATAACGAGGCGCTACACCGTATTTTATTGTTCATGTTTTATCTAAACGATGTTGAGGAAGGTGGTGAGACCGAGTTTTTCTATCAGGGCCGCTCTATTTCACCGAAGGCCGGCCGAATGGTGATTGCTCCGGCATATTTCACCCATACACACCGTGGCAATATTCCGAAATCAAATGATAAATACATTCTTACTTCGTGGGTGTTATTTAACCGGGCGGAGCAGATTTATACGCAGAATCAGAATTCATGACAGCGTTGTGGGCACGAACGAAATCGTGCCCTGATCAGACCATCTAGAATTTAAATTGTTTGGTGATTTCGTTGAAGTGATCGGCCAGCTGCGCCAGTTCTGTGCTGACTTTCGTCAGCTGTGCCGAACTATTAGCCGTGTCTTCTGTGCGCTTATTCATATCATCAACATTACGAGATATGGAGTCCGCGACGCTCTGCTGGTCGCCAGTTAATGCAGCAATCTGGTCGTTCATCGCGGTAATACGACTGATGGTTTCGGTAATGGCGTTTAAGCTTTGACCCGCTTTATTGGCCTCTTCAACGCTACTGCCGGCTTGTTCTGTACCTTTTGCCATGACCGTTACAGCACTGCGGGCAGCACTTTGCAATTGCTCGATGGTTGCCTGAATTTCTTCCGTTGACTGCTGCGTGCGAGAGGCTAATGTGCGCACTTCATCAGCAACCACCGCAAAGCCACGGCCTTGCTCACCTGCTCGGGCCGCTTCAATGGCCGCATTCAGCGCCAGCAGATTGGTTTGCTCAGCGATCCCTTTAATCACATCCAGCACCGCGCCAACCTGATTCGAGTCTGCCTCCAGCTTACGGATCACCTCAGCAGTTTCTTCCACACTGCTTGCCAACTGCTGAATACTCACGACCGTCTGATTAACAACGCGCTGACCATCATCCGCTGCAGTAACGGCATCGCCTGCCGCCAGTGCAGCTTCAGACGCTGACTGAGCAACGTCATTTACGCTGTTTGTCATATCATCTACCGCGTGCTTGGCGTCACTGGCCGAACGTTGCTGTGCGCTGATCGTCACTGTGGCGCTGTCGGTCACGTCATTGAGTTTACTGGCAAGCTGCGAAAGTGGCATGGAAGAGTCGCAGATGTCTTTCACTACTGTCTGTAACTTTTCGACAAAGCGGTTGAACCAATGCACCAGATCGCCAATTTCGTCCTGATTTTTAGTACTGATGCGCACGGTCAAATCGCCATCTTCCTGAGCAATATCTTTAAGAGATTTCACGACGTTTACGATGCTGTTACGCAGGTTATTAACCACGGGGATGGCGGTAGCAAACATCAAGAATACCGTGACCAAAGCCATGATAATACCGACGGTGATAGTACGTTGCGCTGCATCATTTGAGTCAGAGATGGCTTGTTGAAAATTGGCCAGGCGCTGGTCACGAAACTTCGCCAAATCCTGCGTCGCTTGATCATAATTGCTATTCATTTGCTGTGACAGCTGACCGATTTTAGAAAAATCAGCCGTGTTGTTGACCATAGATTCAGAGACGTCGAAGGCGACTTTGTAATACTTTTCAAATGCGTTAAGAATTGCCCTGGCCTGTGCAGACGCGTCTGGATCAATCTGACTAATGTCCTCAAGCAACTCCCTTGTCATCTGTGCTCGCTCATTGGCACTATCCAGCGCATCACTGTCGCCGGTTGTTACGGCACTGGATAACAAATCTCTGACTTTTTCCATATCAACCAGCGCTTCATTAGACGCCATCAATGTAGGAAATTGCTTGTCTTTGGCATTATCCAGCAGCGAAACGTTACTCATTGCGGTAACAGAGGTCATCAGCAAATATATCGCAAACGATAATGTGCCAATAATAGGGATAAGATAAAGCTTTTGAGCAATCGATAGTCTGGTTAAGAAATTCATAAGACCTCAATAAACAACTACAACTCATATCGTGCGCAGGACAGCAAGCGCACCTCACATGCAGTATAGTTGAGGATTCAGAATTCCCACCTGTTATTAAGCAAATTCAGCGACTTAAGTATTTATCGTCACTAGCCGTCGTAGGGCTCTACCTTTATACCACTCATGGTGTAGCCTGTGGTTGCCAAATCACCAGAGTAGGTTGTCGTCGACAACGTCCCGGACACCCATACTGCATCGTATAGGTTATCTATCGGCACGCCTTGCTCAAACCTGACATATACAATTTGATTGGGCGGGGGTGGCGGCACGTGGATGCAGGCGCCGAAATAAGGCACTAACAGGAATTCAGTGGTCAGCGTCTCACTGCCCTCGAGTGGTACCACGAAGCCTGGAATTTTTACTTCCTGTCCGTCTAACTCTGCGACAATAGGCGCATCGAGGTTTTGCTGTGCCATCGGGTTATTATGGTCAACCGGGGTATCAGGAATGGTGAAGTCTTTTGGCATCAAGTCTTCCCAAAACAATTCCTTTGGCTCTGCCAATGCAGGCGCAGAAACCCCTAGCGCAACGGTAATAAACAGTAAACGTAATACTGACATCTCTTATATCACTCTAAATTTTTCGCGCCCATTATGGCACACCACAAAAAGAAAGGCCGGACATTGCTATCCGGCCTATCGAGTTAACCCAAGGTGTTTAAAATGCAGGTTTGTCTTCTGTCGTGTTGTAGCGCTCTACGCTGGACACAATTTCCTGCTTGGCCGCTTCAGCCCCTTGCCAGCCGTCGATCTTAACCCACTTGTTAGGCTCCAGATCTTTATAGTGTGCAAAGAAATGCTCAATCTGATTTTTCAGCAGGTCAGAAACCTGGTCAATTTCAGTAATGCCACGATAAATAGTCGACAATTTATCTGCTGGCACAGCTAACACCTTTGCATCAGCGCCTGACTCGTCGGTCATATTAAGCACACCAACCGGACGGCAGCGGATCACCGAACCTGCCAGCAACGGGAACGGCGTAATCACCAGCACGTCAACGGGATCACCGTCTTCAGACAGGGTGTGCGGCACATAACCGTAGTTAGTTGGATAGTGCATACAGGTTGCCATGAATCGATCGACAAAAATCGCGCCGGATTCTTTGTCGACTTCATACTTAACCGGATCTGAGTGCGCAGGTATTTCTATAATGACATTGATTTCATTTGGCACGTCACGGCCTGGAGGTACGGCATTCAAGCTCATCTTTATTCCTTCAATTTACAATAACGGGATGCCGGGATTATAAGTGTTTACCGTGCTGGAGTGAAACGCCGCACGGCAATTTGCGACTTATATCGCATATAAAATACACACTAGGCTTGAAGTCCCCCATATTTCATCGTTATAGTCGCAAAGCAAGTGTTAATATTTTGTAAATAAAACAATAAATTGGTGGTTGTGGTGGGGCCGGTTAAGGTTTTAATCATCCCGACTAATCACATAAAGCATAAAGCGTGTGTTTGTCATGTGTTTTACAAGCAGCAGTCGCACTTTATAACCAAGCAACTCAGGCACGTAAGACAGGGTAGCTCAGAAGGTCAGCAATAAGGTTGCTGTCACACTTTGTCAGTCGTGCAGGAACGCAAATGAGGACGTTATGACTGATCTGTTCTATCTACCCCCGGCTATGGGTGTAGCCGGACTTGTGTTCGCGCTAATCATATATCAAATCATCAAAAAGACGCCTGTCACCAACGAGGTGATAGCGAAAATAGCGGATGCAATTCACCACGGTGCCATGGTGTTTATGCACCGCGAATACAAAATGCTATTTATTTTCGCATTAATTGTAGGCATCGCCCTGTACTTCTCGCTGGGAGCAAATACTACACTCGCCTTTGTTACCGGCGCCGTGTGCTCGGCGCTGGCCGGCTACATTGGTATGTTTACTGCCACTAAAGCCAATGTCAGAACCACTCAGGCAGCCCACGATCAAGGTGCGCCGGCGGCGTTGTCGATAGCCTTTATGGGCGGTTCTATTATGGGCTTGTGTGTCGCATCGATGGGTCTGTTGGGCTTGGGCGCCTTGTACTGGTTCTTCGGGGGCGATCCTGAAACTGCACATTATATTCATGGATTTGGTATGGGAGCATCTATTGTTGCTTTGTTCTCTCGTGTGGGTGGCGGCATTTACACAAAGAGCGCCGATGTTGGTGCAGACCTAGTGGGTAAAGTTGAAGCCGGTATTCCCGAAGATGATCCAAGAAACCCGGGCGTAATCGCAGATAACGTGGGGGATAACGTTGGTGATGTGGCTGGCATGGGTTCAGACATTTTTGAATCATATTGCGGTTCAATGATTGCCACCATCGCGATTGCGTCAACCATGGCGGTGGGCGCACTCGGTAGTCGCGAGTCATTAATGTTTTTACCCCTGGCGCTGGCGTCAACCGGGCTCGTCTGTTCAGTAATAGGTATTTTGCTAGTCAAAGCGATGTCCGCCAGTAAGCCTGAAGTGGCGCTGCGCGCTGGCACCATGTCCGCCGCAGTGTTATTTATTGCCGCGGCATTCTTTGTCGTCGACGCCGCAGGAATAGCCAATAACGTATGGTGGTCCGTGGTCACCGGCGCCGTTGGTGGCATCATTATCGGTCTGGTCACAGAGTATTACACTGCAGCTGCGCCGGTCAGAAAAATCGCCAAAGCAGGCGAAACGGGACCAGCTACGGTGATGATCACCGGGCTATCTGTTGGTATGCAATCGGTGGCTATACCCCTGCTGACAATCTGCGCGATTATTTATTTTTCCACCGACTTATCCGGCCTTTACGGTGTAGGAATAGCGGCCGTTGGTATGCTGGCAACGGTGGGTATCACCATGGCGATCGACGCTTACGGACCCGTTGCAGATAATGCCGGAGGGATTGCTGAAATGGGTGGATTAGGTAAAGCTACCCGCGATATTACCGATTCGCTCGATGAACTAGGCAATACCACAGCCGCGATCGGTAAAGGCTTTGCAATTGGTGCCGCAGCACTTGCCGCGCTTGCCATCATTGCTGCATTTGTCGAAACCCTGTCACTGCAAGATCCAGGATTTACTCTGCATCTGGGCGATCCCATCGTGCTTGTGGGCTTGTTCATCGGTGGTATTCTGCCGTTTCTGATTGCATCCATCACCATGACCGCGGTGGGTGATGCCGCCTTTGATATGATTCAGGAGATACGTCGTCAATTTAGAGAGATCCCCGGGCTGATGGAAGGCAAGGCAGAACCCGATACGGGCCGCTGCGTCGATATTGCCACTCAGGCAGCATTGAAAAAAATGATCCTGCCAGGTGCCATTGCAGTGGCAGTGCCACCAATAGTGGGATTCGGCCTGGGTGCACATGCACTGGGCGGAATGCTGGGCGGTGCACTACTTGGATGTGTACTGTTAGCATTGATGATGGCGAATGCTGGAGGTGCCTGGGATAATGCCAAGAAGTATGTTGAAAAAGGCAATTTGGGCGGCAAAGGCAGTGATGTTCATGCCGCGACCGTGGTGGGAGACACCGTAGGCGACCCGTTCAAAGATACCTCTGGCCCAGCCATGAATATCTTGATTAATGTCATGGCCATTGTCAGTCTGGTGATAGCACCGCTGCTGTAAATAGCTAAGTAATGTTAATCGGCCGGTGTCATACCGGCCTTTTTTATGCCGCTAATTTTTTGTTTTGCACCTATTCCGAACTTTACACAGACTAACTCTCACACGGTACACTTAGTTCGACTGTCAACATTCCCTTGAGAGGTTGAAACATTAACGCAGCACGTATTATCAAACTTGCCGTACTCTGTGGACTGGTCGACACAACGATAGGACTGGTGGCATTCTTACTCAGTTGGCACCTATGGGATGTGTGGCAAGGGCCGGTGCCGGGCTATCAGATATGGCTGTGGCCTGCGAATTTATCACTGGTATATCTTTGGCATCCCTGGCTTACGGAGGAGATTGCGCTGCTGCCGAAACTGACGCTGATGCTTTGTTCGCAGTTTGTCATGGTCACGCTGTTAAGCGCTGGTGTGTTAGAGTTGTGGTCTGTGCTAGCAAAGCGCAGACAAAAGCCGGAGAGGCAATAAGCCCCTCCGGAGTAGGCCTATTTGTAGTAGCCCAGACAGGCTTCCACTTCATTTTTTGAACCCAGAATGACCGGAACACGCTGGTGTATCTCTTCTGGCATTACTTCCATAATCCGGCCATGTCCGGTAGACGCTAATCCACCCGCCTGCTCCATCAGGAAGGCCATCGGATTGGCTTCGTACAACAAACGCAGTTTGCCCGGCATCTTTGGATTACGTTTGTCAAATGGGTAGGCAAAAATGCCGCCCCGGCAAAGCACTCGATGGATATCACCCACCATCGCCGCTACCCAGCGCATGTTATAATCTTTACCACGTGGGCCCTCACTACCCGCGATTAAATCGGCAACATAGTTCTGAATGGGCTCTTCCCAGTGGCGCTGATTAGAAGCATTAATGGCGAATTCAGCGGTATCTTCAGGCACTTTAATATCGGCCTGAGTGACCAGAAAGCCACCATGGGTTTTATCCAGTGTATACAAATGCGTTCCGCGCCCCGTGGTCATTGCCAGCATGGTTGAAGGACCGTACAGTACGTAACCCGCAGCGACCATTTGCGTACCTGGCTGCAAAAATGCAGAAGGGTCATCTGGCTCCATCCACTGTGGCGCGTGGGCAATGCTAAAAATGGTGCCTATGAGACTGTTAATTTCCGTGTTTGATGAGCCATCCAGCGGGTCAAAACTAACCAGATATTTACCTTCCGGATTACAAGGCACCACATCGTCTTCCTCTTCAGAAGAGATGGCTTTAACATAACCAGACTCGCGCAAGGTGTCTTTGATAATCTGATTGGATATCACATCCAGCTTCTTCTGTTGTTCACCCTGAACATTTTCCGACAGGGTAGAGCCAAGCACGCCGGCTAGGGCGCCCTGACTGACACGGAAAGAAATCTCTTTACATGCCGCCAGCAGTGTTCGGATGAGAAGAATGAGCTCAAGCGGTGCACCATCTTGCTGTAGCTGCGAATTAAGTCGTTTCATTAGAAATGAGACCTTTTTTGTTTAATTGTGTAGGGGACAGGCGCGCTGGTATGCCGCGCGTCAGTATTGTAACCGTTCAACCGGCCTCTGTGAAATCTAAGCTGGCTAATGCAGCCGGTGTAGTCAAGCCGCACGCTTTACTGGTAGAGTACAGCGCTTTCTGTATGCAGTTATTGTAAACAATATGCACATCCACATTCTCGGTATTTGTGGCACCTTTATGGGCGGTATTGCGGCCATTGCGCGCCAGTTGGGACACACCGTGACAGGCTCTGATAAAAATGTTTATCCGCCCATGAGTACTCAGCTTCGTAAGCTCGGTATCCAGCTACATGAAGGATACGATATCGACCAGTTTGAGCCAGCACCTGACATGGTGGTCATCGGCAATGCGCTATCGCGAGGCAACCCAGCCGTAGAGTATGTACTAAACCGCAACCTACCCTACACTAGCGGCCCTCAATGGCTTCTAGACAATGTACTGAAAGATAAATGGGTGTTGGCTGCTTCTGGAACCCACGGCAAAACAACCACGGCCAGCATGTTAGCGTGGATCTTAGACTATGCAGACATGCAGCCCGGATTTCTTATCGGTGGGATACCGCAGAATTTTGACGTCTCTGCCCGTCTTGGTGACTCTTCTTTTTTCGTGATCGAAGCTGATGAATATGACAGCGCGTTTTTCGATAAACGCTCTAAATTCGTGCACTATCGTCCAAGAACATTGATTCTTAATAATCTGGAATTCGATCACGCTGACATTTTCCCTGACCTCAAGGCGATACAGACACAGTTCCATCATCTGCTTCGCATGGTGCCTGGAAACGGCAAAGTGATTTACCCGAGTGACGACACGGCCATTGATGAAGTCGTCAATATGGGCTGCTGGAGCGACATCTCACGTCTTGGTGAAGACTGGCAATATAGACTGGATTCAGCTGACGGTCGAAAATTTACCGTGCATTATCAACAGCAGAGTGTGGCTAACGTGGAATGGTCACTGTTAGGTACGCACAATGTCCATAATGCCGTGATGGCGATCGCCGCGGCTCATCATGTAGGTGTACCTGCAAACGTTGCTGCGCGGGCGCTTGAATTATTTCGAAACGCCAAGCGTCGCATGGAATTGCGCGCATCAATCGAAAGTATCAATGTCTACGATGATTTTGCCCATCACCCGACCGCGATTAAAACAACGTTAGAGGGATTACGGGCGAATGTTGGCGATGCTCGTATTCTGGCAGTGCTTGAGCCCCGCTCAAACACCATGAAAATGGGCATTCACAAGGATTCACTGGCCTCCTCCTGGCAGTGTGCAGATGAAGTGTTTGTGTATGAGCCAGCACAGCTTGGCTGGTCAATGCGGGATGCAATTCAGGGTGCAGTGCCTGCCAGCTTGTTCAGGGAGCTCGATGCGCTCGGCGATGAAATCGTTGCTAATGCACAACCCGGCGACCACATTCTGATCATGAGCAATGGTGGATTTGGTGGTCTGCATGATAAAGTGATCCGTGGATTGGAGCACAAATATGCAAACAGATAAGCGCATTACATTGGCAATGACAGGCGCGTCTGGCGCGCCTTACGGTTTACGCCTGCTGGAGCTATTAACCAAAGCAGGGTATGACATTCATCTGCTAATTTCCTCCGCTGCAAAAGTCGTGCTGGCCACCGAAGAGAACCTTAAGGTGCCAGCAAAAGCAGATAACGCCGCTGAGTTTTTCGCACAGCACGTTGGATGCGATAAAGAACAAATCAGCGTTTATGGAAAAGATGAATGGTTTTCCTGTGTTGCTTCAGGTTCAGCGGCACCACGGCAAATGGTCATCTGCCCTTGCTCTACTGGCACCTTGTCAGCTATTGCCAGCGGCGCCTGTGATAATCTCATTGAACGCGCTGCCGATGTCGTCATCAAGGAACGAGGTCAGCTAATTATGGTGACCCGAGAAATGCCATTATCCAGTATTCATCTGGAAAACATGCTTAAGTTGAGCAATCTGGGCGTGACCATGATGCCTGCATCGCCAGGCTTCTATCATAACCCAACGAAAATAGGTGATCTGGTTGATTTTGTGGTTGCCCGAATCCTGGATCATCTTGGCATAGAACAATCAATTATGGCGCGCTGGGGGTATAAACCCGGCCAATCACCGGACTGAGAACTGACAATATGAAAACACTGTACACTGTTTTTTTTGCTTTAGCTTGCACGCTCAGCGCCTCTCAGGCTCTGGCATGGGGACAAATTGGTCACCGCGTGACCGGAGCCATCGCTGAGCAGCACTTAACCGAACAGGCACAGGCTGCAATTAATGAAATATTACCTAATGAAAGTTTGGCTGAAGCGTCGACCTGGCCTGATGAGATGCGTTCAAACCCAGCCGAGTTCTGGCAGAAGGAAGCGGGCCCTTGGCACTATGTCACCGTGCCTCATGAACACACCTACAGTGACGTTGGGGCACCTGAGCAGGGCGATGCTTACTCAGCGCTAAAGACATTCCGTGCCACTCTGTTGGATAAAGATGCCAGCATGGCGGATAAACAGCTGGCACTGCGTTTTATCGTACACAATATTGGCGACCTGCATCAGCCGCTTCACGTCGGCAATGGTAAAGACCGCGGTGGCAATGACGTACGTGTAGAATTTTTCTGGGAAAGCTCAAACCTGCATCGGGTGTGGGACAGCGGCTTAATTGATCGCAGGCAGCTGTCATATACAGAATGGACCGCATGGCTAAGTGAAAAAATTACACCGGAGTTAAAAGCGCAATGGTATGAAGCTGACCCACTAGCATGGATTGCAGAAAGCGCCGAGATGCGAGACGCCATCTATCCACAAGGTGACAAAATTTCCTGGGATTACCTGTATCAGCATATCCCTACGGTGAAATTACGCTTGCAGCAATCAGGTATCCGTATCGCCGCTTACCTGAATGAGGTTTTTGCTCAGGATACCCAACCGTAGCGACGCGTTGTCACGGTTAATCGGTTTCTAAAGGCTCCGGTGACAAAATGATGCCGGTGCTGTCAGCATACAGGTGATCTTCCGGTAGGAAGGTCACCCCTGCAAAATTGACCGCAATATCGACTTCACCAACGCTTTCGGCGTCTGCACTGACCGGTATAGACGCCACTGCATGGATACCCAAATCCAGCTCTTCAAGTGCATCAACCTCGCGGACGCTGCCGTAGCACACAATCCCTTCCCAGTTATTGTCTAACGCCAACTGGGCAAGATTCGCGTCAATCAAGGCTCGTCTGGTGGAGCCCCCACCGTCGATCAGCAAAACACGGCCTGTTCCATCCTGTGTAAGGACCTTCTCTATCAGGCCTTTATCTTCATGGCACTTAATAGTGGAAATCTCACCACCATAAGATGACCTGCCGCCATAGCTGATAAAAAGAGGATCGAGCACGTCAACGCTGTCTGCAAACAGGTCGCACAGTTCGGAGGTGTTGTATTCCATTGCTTATCACGCCTAGATTAATACTCTCAGATTCAAAGTATACCTGTCTGCGCGAAATTGCCACTGCTATTCAGCATACGGTCAAAAGTTGGTGATGTAATTGAACCACTGATGTCCTTATCTTTCCGGGGAAATGAAGGCAATAAAGAACGATTGTCGACGGTCGTAATTCGGACAGCGCCAATGTCTCAAAAGAGGCTATGAGAAGACCTACCGTCATTGCAGCAGTGACAGCGTGGAAATCACTCATAGTTGTTGCACACTGGTTGCCCTAGCAATGCAATACGCGCCAATGAGAACCTGATATTCATCAGGATGAAGGGATATAACACTTCCGTAGACGAAACTGATAATTGTCGCGGTAGCGAGGTAACACCTTTCAGCCCATTGTCACAAAGTCTTCAATTTTCTGTCACCGAGCGTTCATGCTCACTTATTAATCTGATGCCGTGGTTATAGTAATCGGGCACGACTATGCACCTACTAACCAGAGCTGACAGAACACTGTTTTATTGGTTATACAACAAGACACGCAACCGTGACTGCCGCCCTATCCTTTGGATTTCACATAGCGGCGATGGGCACTTGTATCTGTGTATCGGATTTCTGTTATGGGCCTTTGAACCTGAACATGGCGCGCTGTTTATGTATACCGCGTTAATGGCCTATGCACTTGAGCTGCCTTTGTACGTTGTGCTTAAAAAGGTCTTTAAGAGACAGCGTCCTTGTGATCTGTTTAAGCCCCTACGCACTCACATTACACCATCTGATAAATTCAGTTTGCCGTCCGGACATACCGCGGCCGCTTTCCTGATGGCGACCTTACTCGCCAGTTATTACCCCGCTGCAGCGCTGCTTGCGTATGGCTGGGCAGCTTGTATCGGCGTATCAAGGGTGTTGCTGGGCGTTCACTACCCAAGTGATATTGTTGCCGGAGCGACTCTTGGCATCACTATTTCTTTGTTAAGTTTACATATCCTGCACTGATGAAAATTCTTTACGGCGTACAAGGCACAGGTAAAGGTCATATCGCACGGGCGCGCATTATGGCCGATGCCTTCTCGCAGCGTGATGATGTATACGTCGACTTTTTATTCTCGGGTCGTGATGAAAGTGACTACTTTGACATGCACCCCTTTGACCAGTATCAGACCCGTCGAGGTCTGACGTTTGTCACCCAGCGAGGCCGGGTTAGTCAATGGCAAACCCTGAAACAGGCTAATCTGGTGCAATTGTGGCGAGATGTTAAGGCGCTGGATTTAAGCGACCACGACCTGGTCATAAACGATTTTGAACCAGTTTCAGCCTGGGCTGCCAAACGCCAGGATACTCCGTGCATTTCGATTAGCCATCAGGCCGCTTTTGCCTATGATGTACCAACGCAGGGAGACAGCGCGATTGATCGACTGCTTACCCGTTATTTTGCGCCATCAAATATTAAGCTAGGTGTGCACTGGTACCATTTCAACAAACCCATTGTGCCTCCCTTCATCACTGACAAAGCTGCAGAGAAAGCCAGCCTTGCACACGTTCTTGTCTATTTGCCATTCGAATCCCTTGACGATATTCAAGGCTTTTTGGAGCCGTTGAGTGAATATCGCTTTGAGATATTTCACCCCGCCGTTAAACAGAACGATGAGTCTCGACAGCTTGCGTGGCGTAAAACCAGTAAGCAGCACTTCCGTCACGCACTTCAGCATTGTCGTGGTGTCATCGCCAACGGCGGCTTTGAGTTGTCCAGCGAGTGCCTGCAGCTAGGTAAAAAACTACTGATGAAACCTTTGACTGGTCAGTATGAACAGTTATCCAACGCCTTGACGCTGTCTACACTTGAGCTTTGCCATACCATGTATTCACTGGACACTGACGTAGTAGAAGAATGGCTGGAAAAACCGGGTATAGAGCCCATCACCTTTCCTGATAATCCTCACATATTGATAGACTGGCTGCTTGCAGGTGATTGGCAGAATACTGAGCCACTGTGTGAAACCCTGTGGCAACAAGTGCAGTTCCCAGACAAAACCCGGCTTAAACTTGCGCAATTGCATCCATCAGCATAAGTACATCGTTAAAACAGGCTTGTTTTTTGTATTTGCGGTGCGATGATATCGGCCTCAATCCATCTTCCGAGGTGCCTATGCGGGTTGTACAACGTCGCTTTCTGCTAGTCGTGCTGTGTGCCAGCGCGTTACTTACCGCCTGTGGGCAGACCGGCCCCCTTTATCTGCCGGAACCTGCTGAGCAATCTCAAAACGGTGACCAGCAGGACGAGGAGCAATAAGCGATGGACTTCTTTAACTATCAACAGGACGTATTGCATGGCGAGCAAGTACCTTTACATGAGATTGCCAGCCAGTTTGGCACGCCATGCTACGTGTATTCGCGTGCGACCATAGAACGACACTGGCACGCTTTCGACAAAGCAGCAGGTGAACATCCACACCTTATCTGTTATGCCGTGAAAGCCAACAGCAATCTGGGTGTGCTTAGTGTAATGGCGAAACTGGGTTCGGGCTTTGATATTGTGTCGGGCGGCGAATTAGCCAGAGTCATAGCCGCTGGCGGCGATCCGACCAAAGTTGTGTTTTCCGGGGTGGGCAAAACTGAACAAGAAATTGCCTACGCACTGGAACAAAAAATCCTGTGCTTCAATGTTGAGTCTGTTGCCGAACTGGAACGCATAAACCACGTCGCTGGACAGATGCACTGTCAGGCACCGATATCGATACGAGTGAATCCAGACGTTGATGCTAAAACGCACCCCTATATTTCGACAGGTCTAAAAGCGAACAAGTTTGGCATCCCCTCTGAGCAGGCTATCGACGTGTATGAATTTGCCGCGTCCCTGCCCAATTTATCGATTGTGGGAATGGACTGTCACATTGGTTCACAGCTTACCGACCTGTCGCCTTTTGTTGACGCACTAGACAGATTACTGGCCCTAATAGACGAATTAGCAGAAAAAGGTATCTCGATTAAGCATCTGGATGTTGGGGGCGGCCTTGGCGTGACCTATAAGGACGAACAACCTCCCCATCCCGACAATTATTCTGCCGCTCTGGCTGAGCGCCTTGCATCTCGTCGCGAGCTCACGCTCATTTACGAGCCGGGCCGAGCAATCATGGCTAATGCCGGTGTGCTGCTGACCAAAGTTGAATTCCTCAAACAGGGGGAAGAGAAAAATTTTGCTATTGTCGATGCAGCGATGAATGATCTTATCCGTCCAGCGCTCTATTCCGCCTGGCAAAACATTATTCCTGTCAACCGTGCTTTGCAGCGTGAACGCCACGTCTATGATGTCGTTGGCCCTATTTGTGAAACCGGTGATTTTCTTGGTAAAGACCGCGAACTCGCCATTGCACCTGATGATCTACTGGCCGTGCGAAGTGCCGGTGCGTATGGGTTTGTTATGGCCTCAAATTATAACAGTCGCTGCCGTCCAGCCGAAATAATGGTTGATGGCGACCAGGTTCATCTGGTCCGCGAGAGAGAAAGTTTGAAAGATCTCTGGAAAGGTGAGCATAAACTTGTTTAGGGGCATGCATTTCAACTACATCGCGAGACAATAGTTAATCATGAAGTATCTTTTTGGTATCGGCGTTGAAAAATGCGGTACAAGTTCACTATTCTCAATGCTTGATAGCCATCCGCTGTTCAACACGTCAGTAAATAAAGAGACATTTTTCTTCAGTAAGCACTATCAAGAGGGAATCGAATCTTATCTAAACTTGTTCAAACTCAACCCTCTTCAGTTCCAAGGCTACAGTGTAGATATCACACCTAGTTACTTCCGTAGTCCCGAAACACTTCGCCGCATACAGAGTTTTGAAGCAGAGAAAAAGATTCTGATCATGCTGAGGGACCCGATAAAAAGAGCATACTCGCACTATGTCCATGACGTGGTACATCACATATCTTCAGGCGAAAAAAGCCACAACTTTACTAAAAATATTCCTGTTTCGTTTGAACAACTTATCGATAGAAGACCTGACTATTACTTACCCGCATACTCGTCATTGGTCGAGAATGCCTTCAATGTTTTCGGGCGCCACAACGTTCATATTATCAAGCTAGAAGACTTAATTAGCTGCACCACGAGCACACTACAACAGTTGTGTTTATTTCTCGGCATTAATGAGACTGAGTTAGACAGCGCGAAACTGCTACATTCAAATGAGCGTAAAATCGTTCCTCAGATCATTGCACAATTGAAGTTGCCGAGCGGGCATTACAATATGGTGCAACAAGTCAGCGAAAAAACCGTAAAAACGTATCGCGACGTTACCTTTGAACAAATGAGTTTGGCATTGCAGCAACAGGAAAATTATAGCCTTTCGGTTTCGCCGACTGTAATTGAAAAGATCGTTAAACACTATCAGTCAGACCTCAAGCACCTATTTGATATAAGTGGGATGACATTTGAAATACATGCGCAAGATTACCAATTATCTGCTTCGTTAAGCACCCCAAATTACAGTAGACTTGACGACATTGGGCGAAATACAAAGCCAATATTAGCAAACCCTGTAGAGGCCATTTCTGGCATGAAGCCGACAGTCAAACAAATCACCTCCAAAACCGCAAAACTGGTTGAATTTCTTAAGACACCAGACAAGGCAGGCCGACTCAGACGAAAGCGCAAGCAGAATCTCAGAAACCTGTCTCTGAAAAACGCCAAGGACTATTCCGAACAAGGCCAGTGGCCGAAATCTCCTGAGCTTCAGCCATGGTTTGATCAACCCGATGCAAAGGCCATCATCGAAGATAAGCATCTCAACGGTGACGAAAAAAAACTCCTCGAACAGTGGGTGGATAAAGGGTATGTAATTGCCGATGTGCTGGATGGTGACATCTGTGATCAGCTTAAAGCCGAAATGGAGAATGATATTTGGGGGGGGCAGAAACGCTATCCCAATTTGCAAATTATCGGTGTACGCGGCAAGAACGAGGCAGAGAAGCAAAATCTCTTCCAACCAGATTTGCTGTCTCTGCCAGAAGACCAACGACGATGGATGAAGCTAAATAGTAATTGGCGTATCCATGGGTTGGACGAACATTCCGAAAGATTCGAGCGTGCGGCCGAGAATGGACGCATATTGCATATTGGGTCACTATTGTTTGGCGAAAAAGCGCAGACCGGTTTCACATTAAGCTTTGGCGTCGGCAGTCAGCAAACACTGCATCAGGATTATGCGCAGTTTCATATCTATCCGCGCAATTATTTAATTGGCTGCTGGATCGCTCTCGAAGATATTCACCCTGACAGTGGTCCTCTTGAATTTTATCCTGGCACCCACAAACTGGGGTACTGGTACAAACATGATGCCAACTACCCGCAAACAAATTTGCGCACATCAACCGATGCAGAGAAAGCCGAATACTTTGCCTGGTTAAAAAATGAGTCAGAAAAATTAGCAGACCGGCAGGAACTTATTATCAAAAAAGGCCAAGCATTATTTTGGCATGCTTGCCTGGCACATGGCGGAAGTAAGCGTAAAAATAATACGCTAAGTCGTCATAGTTTAGTGCTGCATCTTGTACCACAGGGGTTTAACGTCGATAAGCGACTGATAGTGAATTTGGATGATCAAAACTGATTGAGCACTGATGAATAGCAAAATGTGTTTCACCTTTGTGCAGTCTTACGTAAACTAGTTGCTAACACAGATTAATCATTCCGACACGGTATACCATTAAACACTCGGTTGTAGATGAGCAACATAGTTCGTTCCGTCACCTGACATGACGACAGACCTAATCAGGCAGCTTTCTGCCTGACGGTGCCAATGTGTATATCGTGCGGGTTAAGTAGTTAACATGCAGGTTCAGTTTTCAAAGATGCATGGTTTGGGAAACGACTTTGTCGTTATCGATAATGTTACCCAAAACGTGTTCTTTAGTAAGGAAAAAATTCAACGTCTGGCCGACAGAAATCGCGGCATTGGCTTTGACCAATTACTGCTGGTTGAGCCACCCTACGATCCTGAGCAAGATTTCCACTATCGCATATTTAATGCCGACGGCAGTGAGGTGTCACAGTGTGGCAATGGTGCACGCTGCTTTGCGCGTTTCGTACATATGAAAGGCTTAATCAATCGCAATAAAATCGTTGTCAGCACCAAAAGCGGTCGCATGGTGATGTATCTTGAAAAGGATGGTCAGGTAACCGTCAATATGGGTAGGCCCCGATTCGAGCCTGATGCCTTACCCATGCGCGCCAATAAAGAAGAAATTACCTACCTTATGCGTGAAAACGAGCACACCCTGATGTTTGGCGCAGTATCAATGGGCAATCCTCACGCCACGCTGACTGTTGAAGATATCAATCAAGCACCCGTTGATAGCGTAGGTCCGCTTTTAGAAAAACATGAACGATTTCCTGAAGGGGTAAATGTTGGCTTTATGCAGGTTCTCAACCCTCGCCATATCAAGCTTCGAGTCTTTGAACGAGGCGCAGGAGAAACACAGGCTTGTGGAAGCGGAGCGTGCGCGGCGGTTGCAATAGGCCAAATTCAAGGTAAATTAGACAATGAAGTGCGCGTCGAGCTGCCAGGAGGTAGCTTGAAAATCCGCTGGCAAGGTAAGGACAGCATTCTAAAAATGACAGGTCCGGCGGAACACGTTTATGATGGACAAATTACGGTATGAGTGACCCATCCAGTCGGCACAAAGTGGCGGTTGAACTAGAACCAGTATTCGAACAACAAGATGAACTGGATGCCAGGCAGGTACATGACTTTCTGCTACGGCATCCTGATTTTTTCGTCCAGAATCCCACCCTGCTGGAAAAACTGTCGATCCCCCATCAACAAAAAGGCAGTGTGTCACTGGTTGAGTTACAAAGCGAACAACTGCGCCGCAAAGTCCGCCTGCTTACCCGTAAGCTGAATCAACTGATCACCATTGCCAAGCGTAACGAACAGATTTATCGAATTTACGCTGACTTAAACATGCGCCTGCTTAAATGCGTCGACCTGGCCGATGTCCAGCATACCCTTGAAGAAGTGATGCAGGAACAGCTGAAAATGTCGGCCGTAGCATTTAGACCTTTCAAAGGCGCACTGGCGTTGCCAGAGTTACAAAGGCGTCTGATACTGGAAAAGCGATTTAAAGAATCAACGTTCTTCTTCGGTAGACTGTCTCAGCATGAACAGCAGGTGCTGTTTGCAGAACATGACAAACAGGCCGTGGTGGGTTCGGTGGCATTAGTGCTGTTGGGTGAATTCGGCGAGCTGGGCATACTGGCGGTGGCCAGCAAAGATCCCAGTCACTTCAATCCTGATATGGATACCCTTCTGATCAAACAGCTACAACAATTTATGAATGTGCTGTTACCAGGCTTAATCGGGTTTTAATTTTGAGTAATGACGCGCTGAACGCATGGATAGCGCGCTACATTGAATACCTGCGGGTAGAGCGAAACCTGGCGGCGAAAACCAGAGAAAGTTATCAGCGACAGCTTGATGCAATCACCTTACAATTAAGCATTTCATCCTGGCAACAGCTTACGGTTGAACATGTTCGCCATATCCTCGCGTCAGCCCGTCGCCAAAGCCTTTCTCCTAGAAGTATCAGTTTACGATTATCGGCATTACGCAGTTTTTGCCAGTATTTAATTCAACATCAGCAATTACAGCACAATCCGGCCAGCAGTGTATCTGCACCCAAGACCGGTAAGCCGTTGCCGAAACAGCTAAACGTCGATGAAACGCAGCAACTGCTTAACTTTGATCCGCAGGATCCTCTGGCGATACGAGACAAGGCGATGCTTGAATTATTATACGGCTGCGGCCTGCGACTGTCTGAGCTTACCGGCTTAAATACGAATGACATTCTCAGCGACCAGCAGCTCAGGGTGCTTGGCAAAGGCAGTAAGCAACGCCTTATCCCGATAGGTCGTAAGGCAATAGAGGCACTTCAACACTGGAGTCAGGTGCGTAACACGCTTCTGAAAGGTGAACAAAACGCGTTATTTATCAGTCAGCACGGCAATCGCCTGTCGAATCGACAGGTGGCAAACCGATTACAACGCTGGACTTCAGAGCAAGCGTTATCTCAACAAGTCAATCCGCATAAACTGCGCCATTCTTACGCTACCCATATGCTCGAATCCAGTGGTGACTTGAGAGCAGTACAGGAACTGCTCGGACACGCCAATCTTAGTACGACGCAAGTCTATACCCATTTAGACTTTCAACATCTTGCCAAGGTGTACGATGGCGCCCACCCCAGAGCGCGTAAAAAAAAGAATTAGGAGGCCTAAATGCGTTTTTATCGCCGGGTAGGCACAGTCAAAGCAATGACGTTCGATTTAGACGACACCTTATATGACAACCTGCCCTATATGTTGGAAGCAGAGGCAAAACTGTTAGCATATTTGCATGAGCACTTTCCGGCCACGGCGCAGACAAGCCTGAAACACTGGCGGTCAGTCAGAGATGCGCTGCTGACGTCTCGCCCTGAACTGAATTCAGATATGGGTGAACTGAGGCGTCTGACACTATTGCATGGACTCACCGCATGTGGCTACGACAACACTGAGGCAGAACATGGTGCACAGCAATGTTTTGATGTGTTCTACCATTACCGAAGTAACTTTACCGTAGATAAGAACATTTGTTCTTTATTGTCTACACTGGCAGAGCGGATCCCGCTGGTTGCCATTACAAATGGCAATGTAGACCTGAGTAAAATAGGAATTGCAGACTTTTTCCATACCAGCTTCCATGCCAACCTGAAACATCCCATGAAGCCTCATCCAATGATGTTTGATTTGAGTGCAGAGCTGTTGAGACTCTCTCCGTCGGATATCCTGCATATAGGTGATAATCTCGAAAAAGACGTATCAGGTGCCATCAATGCGGGTTTTCGAAGTGCATGGTTTGCTTGTAATCGGCCAATGGATTTACATCGTGAACAAGTAAGCGTGCTACCCGACGTTGTGCTCGATGATTTGTCAGAATTACTCCAGTTCGTTTAAGTTGACGGCTTTTGGTCGGCTAATACCTTGTCGACATAATCAAACAATGCCTGCTTATTGATTGGTTTGGCAATAAAACCGTCCATCCCGACAGCTTTACATCTTTCTTTATCCTCGCTAAACGCGTTGGCCGTCAAGGCAATAATGGGAGTATCCAGCTTCAGTGTTTGTCGGATTTTGACCGTCGCCTCCAGTCCATCCATATTCGGCATGTTCATATCCATGAAAATGATATCAAAGTGATAGTGAGTACAGGCAATAACGGCCTTCTCGCCATCACTGGCCAGGGTGACACTGTGGCCTTGCTGCTCAAGCATTGTGCGAACAATCTCAGCATTGATATCATTATCTTCTGCCACCAGAATATGGGCCGTCGGTGCGTCGTCTTCCGGCTCATCCTGCGGCACAGCGTCGGATAATATCGCTTTAAGTGCCAGTAAATCTTTCTCCAGTTCTGGCCTCTGGACGGGCTTCACATGCACCTGCCAAACGTGTCGTTGCAACGAGTCAGGGACATCAAGCTGTTCGGCCATCGCAGTGACAAAAATAACATAAGGGGGGGTACCTTCACAGAACTCCACCAACTGGCGAAGTGCGGTTATACCGTCCATCTCGGGCATCGCTACGTCGAGCAACACAATATCAAAGTGCTGCTTGGACGCGAGAAATTCGATAGGAGAGAGGAAACATGCAGCGTCCATTCCTAGCGATGTCACCACATGAGATAGGTATTCACAGCTGGTTTCTAAATCATCTACCACCGCACATTTAATTTTGGCTGGTACATGCGAAGCACTCGTCATAGTGCGGTCTATTTGAGTAGGAAACGTCAGGGTAAACGCACTGCCCTGCCCAACCACACTGGTCACTTGCACAGATCCCCCCATAGCCTCCGCCAAACCTTGGGTAATAGAGAGTCCCAGTCCGGTTCCGCCGAATCGACGGGTAGTGGACTGGTCAGCCTGTGAGAACTTAGTGAAAATACTGTCCAGCTTGTCCTGCTCAATGCCAATACCGGTATCTTTCACGCTGAAATGTAACCATGGGCGCTTGTCATTTATGAATGTCGCCACCTCCAGAGTTACGCTGCCCGTATCGGTAAACTTCACCGCGTTATTAATCAGATTATGCAGCATCTGCGCGATGCGTGTAGAGTCACCGATAATTTGTGTCGGGAGTTGAGTTTGTTTTGTAAACACAAACTGTAGCCCTTTGGCCCTGCAGTGTACTTCCTGCACCGACACCACATCATCAATGATCTGCATCAACGAGCAGGATCGCTGCTCCAGATTGATTTTGCCCGCCTCAATCTTTGAAAAGTCCAGCAGGTCGTTGATCAGGGTAAGCAGTTGCTTACCGGCATTTTTGGCTTTATTCAGATAGCCTTGCGCCCGGTCAGGATTATCCAGGGCTAGTTCCATCATACCGAACATGCCGTTCATCGGTGTACGTAGCTCATGGCTCATACTCGCCAGAAAGTCGGATTTTGCGCGGTTTGCCAGATTTGCAGCTTGCTCTGCCGCTCGCGCCTCGTCACGAGCCGTCTGAAGCAGCGTAATTTTCTCTTTTATTTGCTGCTCGAGTGGGCGAAATATCAACAGCGCCTCCAAAACCAGCAAACATAGTGTGAACATCCACAGATAAAGCTCTATCTGCTCTACCTGCTCGACTCTCTGATTCGCATCATTCTCAAAGACGCTAACCACTTCATTGAGGTCTCGTAGTAATTCATCTGTCTGCTGAGGTGTATACGAGGGTGGCAAATTTGCTACGTCTGCGGCATTAAGAATTTTTCTATTTTGTTGGATATACGCGAGAGAACGGTCATGCAGCTGCTTCTCTTTGAAATACATGGAGCGCGCTTGCTCTGGGAGATCAACAAGACTGACCAAATAAGAATGATTATTTTCAAATCGTGTTGTCGCCGCATCTAACTGGCTGCGACTGTGACCGCTGTTATCCGCTCTCAGACGCTCAGCGTAGAGCGCAATACGCTGTGAGAGCATGCGCTGCTGACCAGCGACATTAATGATCTCTGCATCACTTTTCTGACTCTCAAAGATAACCTGCATGATCAACGCTGACGTTGATACACTCAGCGCAATCAGGGTCAGCGCCAGAATATATTTGAGACGAATAGACAAAATTTGCTAGCTCTTCATTTTAGCGGCAAGCCCCTGAGTCATATTCGCTCAGAACGTTTTGATCCATCGACTCGCAGGGACGCTGACACTTTGGTCTGCCTACTATCTGAGCCGGTACGCCAACCACGGTCACATGAGCAGGGACATTATCCAGTACCACGCTGCCCGCCCCTACTTTCGAACCGCGGCCAACTTCAATATTGCCCAGTATTTTCGCCCCTGAACCTACCATCACATCCTCACGAATTTTGGGATGACGGTCACCGGACTCATTGCCCGTGCCACCCAGCGTTACGTTCTGTAAGATAGAAACATTGTCTTCTATCACTGTGGTCTCGCCCACAACAATGCCAGTCGCGTGGTCAAACATGACGCCCTGACCAATTTTCGCGGCGGGGTGAATATCCACCCCAAACACTTCTGAATTACGGCTTTGTAAAAATAGCGCCAGCTCATGACGGTCTTTATGCCATAAAAAATGTGCCAGGCGGTGCACCTGAATTGACTGAAAACCTTTGAAATACATCATAATTTGAATGTATGACGTGACAGCAGGATCGCGTTTAAACACCGCCTCTATGTCTGCCACGGCCGCTTCCACGATAGAAGGCTCAAGTAAATACGCTTCATCGAAGACTTCTCGCACAGCCAGCGCGGGCATAACGGCATCAGTCAGCTTATTGGATAAAATAAAACTCAGTGACGCCTCAAAATTATGATGGGTCAATATGCATGCGTGCACATAGCTAGCGAGCAGCGGCTCTTTCTCCACCGTTTGATGTGCCTCTCGTTTGAGCTGCTGCCAAAAATCGTCGGTCGGCGTGTCGTACTTCATTGTGATGTCCGCATGGTTGTCCGTTTTGCTCATTGTAGAGGGTTAAATGGCAATGCGCATAGTTCGGCATAGCAAATGTATAAAAACACAGTATTACTGGTATACTTCGCACCATCATTTATCGACATCATGAGCTGTAATGGACGTTTCCCGACTCCTTGATAACCTGAATGACAAACAACGCGATGCAGTTGCTGCCCCTGCCCAGGACATGCTGGTGCTGGCCGGTGCAGGTAGTGGTAAAACGCGGGTGCTGGTGCATCGCATTGCCTGGCTGATGGAAGTCGAGGGCGTCGCGCCTTACAGCATCCTGGCTGTGACCTTTACCAATAAGGCCGCTCGTGAGATGCGCGGACGCATTGAGCAGTTAATGGGCACTGCGTTGAACAACATGTGGATTGGCACCTTCCACGGATTGGCGCACCGGTTATTACGCCTACATTATCAAGATGCGCGACTGCCAGAGAACTTTCAGATCCTGGATTCTGACGACCAATATCGTCTTATCAGAAGGATCTTAAAATCCCTCAATCTGGATGAAAAACACTGGGCACCGAAGCAAATTCAGTGGTACATCAATGCCAATAAGGATGAAGGGTTACGACCCAAACATATCGAAACCCACAACGATCCGACCCAACAGCGAATGCGTGAAATTTACCAGACATACCAGGACACCTGCGATCGAGCTGGACTGGTAGATTTCGCTGAACTGTTACTAAGAGCACACGAGCTGTGGTTAAACAACCCCGCTTTACTTCAGCATTACCAGAAACGATTTCGCGCGGTGCTGGTGGATGAATTTCAGGATACCAACAATATTCAGTACGCCTGGCTGCGATTACTTGCTAGTGCCGATAATAATATGATGATTGTAGGTGACGATGACCAATCCATTTATGGCTGGCGCGGAGCCAATGTAGAAAATCTTCAGCATTTTTTGCGCGACTTTCCTCAAGCAAAAACCGTTCGGCTGGAGCAAAATTATCGTTCCACCAGCACCATTTTGAATGCTGCCAATGCCGTTATTGACAACAATAGCGACAGACTTGGCAAACAGCTTTGGACAGACGGCGGTGAAGGCGAGAAAATCTCATTATATGCGGCGTTCAATGAGTTAGATGAGGCACGATTTATCGTTGCGCGTATCAGCGACTGGCATAATCAGGGCAATGCGCTGTCTGACGTAGCCATATTATATCGCAACAATGCGCAGTCTCGGGTGCTGGAAGAAGCGCTTCTGCATCAGTCCCTCCCCTATCGCATATATGGCGGCCTGCGCTTTTTCGAACGACAGGAAATCAAAGACGCACTGGGCTATCTGCGGCTGATCAATCAACACCTCGACGATGCCGCTTTTGAGCGCATCATCAATACTCCTAGTCGCGGCATTGGCGACCGAACTCTGGCGCAAATTCGTGACGCGGCGCGCAGCACAGAGCAGTCACTATGGCAGGCGGCGACTATGCTATTAGTGGAAAAGCGTCTGTCAGGCCGCGCCGCAAATGCACTGCAAAGTTTCTTTGACCTGATTCTGCAATTGCAGGAAGACATAGCAGAGTTGCCACTCGAACAGCAGACAGACCATGTGATTAAACATTCCGGCCTGTATGCAATGTATCAGGCAGAGCGCGGCGAGAAGGCCCAGGCTCGACTGGAAAACCTTGAAGAATTGGTCACCGCCTGCAAGCAGTTTCTGGTGCCCGAGGAAGCAGACAATATGACACCTTTGTCAGCGTTTCTGGCTCATGCATCCCTGGAAGCCGGAGACACTCAGGCTGACAGTCATCAGGATGCTGTGCAGCTGATGACCATTCATACTGCTAAAGGACTGGAGTTTCCGTTGGTAATCATGGCCGGTGTTGAAGAAGGTATGTTCCCCAGTCAGCTTAGTCATGATGAACCAGGCAGACTGGAGGAAGAGCGTCGCCTTTGCTACGTGGGTATGACTCGCGCCATGCAAAAGTTATATATCACCTATGCGGAGGCACGCAGACTATATGGTCAGGACAAGTATCACACCGCGTCTCGTTTTATTCGTGAGATACCGACTCAGTGTGTAGAGGAAGTCCGCTTACGCTCAACGGTACAACGCCCGGTTCAGAACCGTTTTCAGTCGGCCACTTCTCATGATGCATTTGAATCAACCGGTTTCTCATTGGGTGAGCGGGTCTCCCATCCGAAATTTGGTGAGGGTACGGTGCTCAACTACGAGGGCAGCGGCGAACATGCACGGGTACAGGTAAATTTTGAGGCTTTCGGCACAAAATGGCTGGTCCTCGCCTATGCTAAGTTAAACAAAGCGTAACCGGATAGATTAGAGGTTTTCGATGCCGCAAAAAGTACTGGTCATTGAGGACAGTGCGACCAGTCAGAAAATGTTGCAGCAGTTGGTTAAAAAGGCCGGCTTCACGCCCATTGGCGCGACTTCACTGGCGCAAGCCAGGCATGTATTTGATGAATCAGTGCCAGAGAACTTTTTATGTGCACTGGTTGATTTCAATTTGCCCGATGCACCCAACGGCGAGGCCATTGATTACGCTATTGAAAGTTACCTACCCACGGTAGTGATCACCGGTCGAACCGACGACGAAACCCGCGAATATGTATTGAGCAAAGCCGTTGTCGACTACATTCCTAAACAGAATGCCCAGGTTTATGATTATCTGAGCCGACTGTTAGCACGCTTACAAAAAAATAAGCAGGTAGGTGTATTGGTAGTGGATAGCAGCCGAACAAGCAGAAATCACGTCCTATCTCTGCTACGTCGCCACAATTTCATTCCCTATGAAGCGGGCAACGCTGAGCAGGCAATAGCCCTTCTTAACCGCCATCGCGAAATAAAATTAGTTATTACCGAGGATAATTTACCTACATTAAGTGGCTCGGAAATGGTGGCGACTATTCGCCAGCAGTTCAGTAAAGAAGAGCTCGGTATTATCGGACTATCTTCTTCACAGCGTTCGGCGTTATCTGCACGCTTTATAAAATCCGGTGCTAATGATTTTCTCAATTTGCCTTATTGCCATGAAGAATTTTTTTGCCGGGTAGTACAAAACGTCGAGTACATTGAAAACATAGAAGCGATAAGGCGTGCGGCGAATTCGGATTACCTGACAGGGCTGCCAAATCGACGTCACTTTTTTAATCGCGTAGAACGTGAACTGCAAGTCAATCCTGCGCACCAATCCCTGGCGTTGATTGATTTGGACTACTTTAAACAGGTTAATGACACGTATGGGCATGACGCAGGCGACAAAGTACTCAAAGCAGTAGCCAAAATACTTGCCAGCATGTTCAGTGACTATCAGGTCGCACGATTTGGCGGAGAGGAATTCTGCGTATTTATGACCGATACGCCGCTATCACAGGCAAAGTCTTTGATGGAGCGCTTCCGTCAGCAGGTCGAAGGCAAGGTGATAAAGCATGCTAAATCAAGCATTTCTTGTACCGTCAGTATTGGCCTGACAGACCACTACAGTAAAACCATCGAGTCGATGCTAACGCGCGCAGATAAACACCTTTACATGGCCAAGCAGCAGGGTAGAAACTGCATTGTCAGTCAGTCCTAATCTGTCTGGGTGACCAGGCGACGATTTTTGCGGTAAGTGTTAAGCGAGTCGATGCTAAATAACACCAGCCCGGTCCATACAAAAGCAAACATTATCAGTCTGGCTGGTTGTAACGGCTCGTTGTATAAAAACACCGCCAGCACAAACATCAAGGTTGGGCCAATGTACTGAAAAAAGCCCAATGTGGAATACCTGATCCGTCTTGCCGCGCCGGTAAAACAGAGCAACGGCACCGTCGTAATGAGCCCTGCCGCGATAAGCGTAAGGTTGATACTGAGTGAGTTGCTGGTCATGTCACTTGCCTCAGAGGCAAACAGTACCCAGTAGCCTATTGCCAGTGGCAACATCATCAGTGTTTCAATCCATAGCCCGGGTAAGGAGTCAACGGCGACCTGCTTACGCAAAAGTCCGTATACACTGAAACTTGATGCCAGTGTCAGCGCTATCCACGGTAGACTGCCGAAGGAAAACACCATTATGCTGACCCCAATCACGGCCATCGCGACCGCGACAGATTGTAGTGGGCTGAGTTTTTCGGACAGGAAAACACGCCCGAGCAGTACGTTCAACAAGGGGTTAATGTAATATCCCAGACTGGCTTCTAAGAGATGGTCATTGTTTATTGCCCAGATGAATAGCAGCCAATTCGCGGCAAGCAACACCCCCGCCACTAGCAAGATGCCGAGCACGCGTTTGCTTCGCAGTGCAACTCGCACTTTATGCATATGTTTCAGACCGAACAGCAATACGGTCAGTACTGCCGCAGACCAGACGACGCGGTGGATCAGTATTTCCATCGCTGGCATATGTTGCAACAATTTAAAATACAGTGGTGCGAAACCCCAAATGGTATAAGCGGCGATCGCAAGTATCACACCAGTTTTGGCACTGCTATCAGACATGATAATAACGCTAGGTGAGCAGGCCGCAGAGTGTGGAGCAAAACCCGACTATGCGCAAGCTTGTGGTTAGAACGACCATTTATATTCAATACCGACAGCAACATTATTTACATCACTGCGGCGATATTGATTGATCCGATATTCCACTATCGCAAACCAGCCGGGACGAAATTCGTAGCCAAGCTGGGCCTCTGCGACGATAGGGTCTGAAGGCAATGAGTCTGGCAAGGGTTCGTCGAAGTTATGATCAATAAAGCCAGCCAGATACAACTTGTCACTGATATAGGGGAAGCGCATCCCAAATGAATGTTCAATCTGCCATGCCGTGCCATCTAACTGGTCAATCTGTATCGCATGGAGATTCAGTGCATAACGCATATGCAGCGTTTCAAAAAAGGATTTTAACCAGGATGTATCATTCAGCCGCCAGCGTATGCCAAATCGATAGCGATCATTGCTGTCACCGGTCCGTAAGTTCGCCTGAAAAGTCAAATCAAGGGGTGCCTGAGGTGCAATTTGCCAGCGCAAATTCTGCTCCGCAAAATACGCTAAGGACGAACGCCCGGTATCATCAGTTTGACGGTCAATGACATTGATAAAGCCAAAGTACGACAACCGATTCGGCAAACTTACCGCTGCATTGACGACAAACACGGCATCACTGTCTACATCGGTGAGATAGGGATAAGCATTTAAGTCAATGAAGCCTGTGTACTGATGTTGCTGTGCGTGACCGGTTGAGCTCCAAAGGACAGCACAGGTAACCATCAACAGTAAAACGCATTTGCTCGATGACATAGAGTAAAGGGTGTGAACGGGGATTGCTTAAGTGTGGTCGCTGATCACTAAACAGTCCAACTTAAAAAATTTTTTTGCCTGAAGATAAAAAATTGGATTTGCTCGAGAAGTAAAAACTGGGCAGATTTCCGCGTCTTTTTCGCCAGGATTTCACCATTTGAGCACATTACACGCCACTGATCTGACATTACCTGTCGGCAACGACTCAAGTGAGTCTATTGCCAATGAGCTTGCGTTCCAGGGCTACAGTATTCGCCATAACCTTATTCCCAGGCCTCTCTTATTAGCGTTGAGCCAGCACGCTAAGACAATGCATGATGGTCTTTTTCATCAGGCCGGTGTGGGACGTGAAGCTTCACATACAGTCAATCAGTTCGTGCGCAGTGATTCAATTAAATGGATTGAAGATGAATGCCTGGTTACGCATCAATGGCTTGAATGGGCCGAGGAACTTAAATCCAGTCTGAACCGCCACGCATTCCTGGGTTTGCAGAGTTTTGAATCACATTTTGCCCACTATGCACCTGGTGCATTTTACAAACCTCATGTTGACGCGTTTAAAGGGCAAACGAACAGAAAAATCTCACTGGTCACTTACCTCAATGAGGGCTGGCTGCAGCAAGATGGCGGACAGTTACGACTTCATTTAGAACAGGGACCGTTGGATATCTCTCCCATGTTAGGCACGGTTGTCTGCTTTCTCAGTGAAGAGATCGTCCATGAAGTATTACCAGCCACTAGAGACAGATATTCAATTGCTGGCTGGTTCAGACAAGGCACGCTACTGGGCTAAGATACATTACCTTCTATTGTATTCAGGCGTGCAATGAATTCCTGTAATCCCAGCTGTTTGGCGTCGTGCAGATAAAACAGAAAAATTGGCAACGTGACATGATCAAGCGGCAATACTTTTTGTAAGCCAAGACGAGCTCCCAGGTCTGTTGGCAAGACCGCCGCGCCGCCATTTCTTTGAATATACTGAATAGCCACCAGCACCGATCCCGTGCGTAAATGCGCTCGTTTGGCATACGTCACTGCCTGCTCAACGGCAGTATTAACCTTGCCACCCCAGTCGATGTGCACGTAGTGTTCTGACACATCGCCCTCGCAGTTTGTATAAAGCGCCAGGGGCATTTCGCAAAGCTGGACTTTTTCTACATCCTCAGATTTCAACGGCTCTATTGAAACAGCCAAATCGACAGTACGTTCATGTAACTGTCTGGAAAGGTGATCATTATTAAGAACTTCCGCACGTAAAGACAACTGTGGAAACTGCGCACTAAGCACACTCAGTCCCTGTTGCAGATATAACTCCCACGCATTGGGTGTGCCGGCAATAACAAGGTGCTGAACGTCATCTTCATTAAGGGCATGTCGAGCCTCACCAAGCAAAGTAATCATTTGATGAGCGTAAGGTAATAGCTTCTCACCCGCCGGGGTAAGTTTAATACTGTGACGAAAACGCATAAATAATGGCATGTTGAAGTACTCTTCCAACTGCTTTATGCGTGCACTCACCGCTGACTGGGTAAGATAAAGATTCTCCGCTGCTTTGCCGAAATGACGGGTTTCAGCAACTTCTACAAAGGTCCTTAGAAACCTGATATCCAAAAAATTATTACCTCATGTTTGCAGCTAACGAACGTCCAACCTAGGCCTACATGCCATGTTTAACTCAATCTCTCCGAGAAGAGAAATATTTTTTATCGTGTCGAAATAAATAATTTGTTTTTTTTTTTACAGAGATGCCATTACAAGGAGCGTGTTCATGACGTATTGAATGTGGAGAGCAATCATGACGACAATTCGCCAAGGAAAACGTCCTTTCGTAGACCGAATCAAATTCCCTCGTGGGTTTAACAGAACCGGTGATTTCAGCATTACCGAAGCGCAGTTGTTGACTCGCTACGGCGATACGCTACTGGGCCTTGAGAGCGGCGCGTTAACACCAGAAAATGAAGAAGAGCAGCATTTTATAGACAGCCTGCATGCACCTGAGTTAGCAGCTTCAAAACTGGAAAAAGTATGGCAGCGTTATGTCAGGCTAGCTCGTGGTAGAAAAGAGTTTCATACGCTCAATGGTGCAAAACGTGCATCTTCAGCAAACGATGATATCGTCGAGGTGGATGCTGACAACGACTTCGAGTTTGAGGTAGCAAGCTAGCCTCAAGGCAAGCCCAGCCGCTCATACTTTGCCTTATAGGAGCGGGTTGCGCTGACCCGCTCCAGCGTATTTTGTTTAGCCTCGCCTTCCTTCTGATATGCTATGGTGTATCGAAAATTGCTTTAGTCCAATGTATGCGCTTATTTCTAGTCGTCTTTTTACTCCTCTCCGTGCCCTGCCAGGCTATCGTACTGACTATCTCAGAGTCACAGCTCAATATGGCTATAAAGCCGTTTTTTCCGATAACCAAAAGCTTTGAGGGAATTTCTGCGACATTCTCAGAGCCCCGAATTGTGCTAGATGCTCTGGATGATACCGTGGAAATCGCAGTAACGATCCGTGCTCAACAAGGCGCTGAATATCTACTGGCAAAAGGAAAGCTGGAGGGCACACTTGAGTACGATGGCACGGATCAAGTGTTACATATTGAAGAGCCCGGACTTACAGAGCTGGATGTCATTGAAAATCATATGCAGCAGGCGGACGAACCGATTAGGGTCTTGCGACAAACTATTGGCAAAAGACTTCCCGTTATTATTCTCATTGATTTCAATGAATTAAATATCGAATACCTGCAAATGACGCCTAAAGAGATCGATATCACGCCGCGCGGACTAATGGTCACGTTTTGAATCACAATGAAATTGACAAGCTTGGGTTAGAAAGACAAGCGGCAGAATTATTCGGACAGTGTTTTGCAGAAGAGTTTCAGGTTCAATTCGCGTTTATTTCACACAATGTGCCCCGAAAGCCAGACGTTACCTGTTATGTAGACAACCAACTTGTTGATATTGAAATTGCTCATCTCTACGGTTCACAGGCTGAGGCACAGCGAATTCTGGGTAAGTCGTTAAGCAAGGAAACGCGAGAAGAGTTATGCGCTCTGGAACGTGACGGAGACACTGACTTACGACTTATCAAAGCGTTAAATCGTATATTGTCGAACAAGTCCGCAAAACGTTATGACAGCAAAAACGTGTGGCTGGTGATCCGAAATGCCAACCCTAACTGGGACAAAGCAAGCATATTAGGGTTATGTGACCGCATTCACGTGCCCGCGTCCCACCCGTTCACGCAAATATGGTTGCTAGGCGATTTTTTCGGTGCCAGCGGCCTGATCAGGCTATATCCCAAAAAGCAGCCGTGACGACAGGATTGTTGCCGGAGTAATCATGAATTCTGCATGAAGCGGGTTAAGAAAATCAGTACAATCACGTTCTCAGTTGTCTTAAGTCAAGTATCCAGTTGCCAAACGTCGCCAGCTCCATATCACATGATGTCGTCGCTCCTGCGCAGGTCTTACGCGACGTATTCGGCTACACACAATTCAGAGATGGCCAGCAAGAAGTCATATCGCACACCCTGGAGGGTGGCGACAGCCTGGTTTTGCTTCCTACTGGTGGCGGAAAATCGCTTTGTTACCAAATTCCAGCCATAGCGATGCAAGGCACGGCGATAGTGGTGTCACCACTGATCTCGTTGATGCAGGATCAGGTCGAACAACTCGCGGCGATGGGTGTAAATGCCACTTTCATTAATTCAGCATTGAGCAGAGAGCAGATTCAGCAGCGCTGGCAGGCCATTGCACATGACAAAGTAGACTTGGTCTATGTATCACCAGAGCGGTTAATGACTGTTGACTGTCTTGAGCGTTTGCGCTTTTTGAACATTAACCTGTTTGCTATTGATGAAGCGCATTGTGTATCTCACTGGGGACATGACTTTCGTGCTGACTATCGCCAGTTAGGCGTACTCAAGCAGCAATTTCCGCATATCCCGGTGATGGCACTGACAGCAACCGCAGACCTTGCCACTCGCGCCGATATTCTCCAGCAACTCGGACTTCAACAACCCTATATATACAAAGGTAGTTTCGACAGACCGAACATTCGTTACAGTCTGCTGCCCAAATACAAAGCGTTTGATCAGGTTGTGAATTTCGTCAATCAGCAGGAAGGAAGCGGCATTATATATTGCAGCAGTCGCGCAAAAGTCGACGACCTGACTACACGTCTGCGTAACCAAGGCATCAATTGCGCTGCCTATCATGCAGGAAAGGACGTTACCGAGCGGGAGTCAGTACAGCGGGCGTTTTTAAGTGATGATATCGATATCATTGTAGCGACGGTGGCTTTTGGTATGGGCATTAACAAATCGAATGTAAGGTTTGTCGTGCATCATGATTTACCGCGCAGCGTTGAGGCTTATTATCAGGAGACCGGACGTGCAGGCAGGGACGGCATGCCCTCTGAGGCATTGTTGTTATTCGACGAAAAAGACTCTGCCCGTATTCGTCAATGGATAAGCATGTCAGACAATGCGGCAAGAATAGACGTTGAATTACAAAAGTTTTCTGCAATGGAAGCGTTTGCCGAAGCCCAGACCTGTCGACGGCAGGTATTGTTAAACTACTTTGCAGATTATCGTAACGAGGCATGCGGCAATTGCGATATTTGTCTGGACCCACCTAGTCATTTTGATGGTACAGAAGACGCTCTGAAGGTCTTATCTTGTATTTTACGGGTCGGACAATCGTTCTCGGCACAGCATGTTATTGACGTACTGAGAGGCAAGTCACTTCGCAAGCTGCTCGACCTAAAGCACGACCAGCTCAGCACCTACGGCATTGGTCGTGAGAAGCCAGATACGTATTGGCACAGTATTATTAACCAATTGATCCACCAGGGCGTATTACGCATCGACATCACCAGAGGTGCGAACCTAAAGCTGACTGAAGCAGCCAGACCGGTGCTTAAAGCACAGACGCAGATTAAGCTCGCCGTACCGCGACTCAGTCTCAAAACTGAGCGTGGAAAGCCCGATGCACGTCATTACGACAGACACCTCTTTGCCAAACTCAAACACTTGAGAAAAAGCATTGCACAACAGGACGAGGTACCACCCTTTGTTGTCTTCAGTGATGCTACTTTGGCTGATATGGCTGAAAAGCTGCCAACAAATGAACAGTTATTCTTGAATGTGAGCGGCGTGGGTAAAACGAAACTCGCCAAATATGGCGACGCGTTTATCGCACTAATAAATGACTACCTACAACGCTAACTAGTTTGGCCCTTGTCTCTTTTTAACGGAAACAGCCCCAGCCAAAATGCTGCTTCAAACGCAAAGCCAAGCACAACAAAAACAAACAACCCCGTCTTGTGACCGTAGCTGTATGATGCTACAGCCGCACAGAGCAACGCGAAAAAAATGATAAAGCGGAAAAGATGACGCATTCAGGCCTGAGCTCCTGCAGTGCTTAGCTTATGTTCAGACCCTATCACGTGCACGGTGTCAGTTAGTTGTGCAAATTGTTTCCAAAGGTGTATAACTGCGCGCAAACGTGCCGCACTGAATGTGTTGTACTAGCTGGCGTAGTTGTATTCACCGCCTTTTTGTAACGCGCGTTTGTAGGCTTCTCGTGAGTGTACCTGTTTAACAAACCGCTGAATATTGACATATCCTTTGGCCACGCCACCCGCAACCGCCGCTTCAAGTGGGAAACTCATTTGCACATCAGCGCCTGTTAGTTCATCACCGGCAAACCAGGTATTGTCAGCCAGATGCTCATCAACATATTTTAGACTGGATTTGATGATCGGGCCATAGTAGGACGCCATGATCGTATCGGCGATTTTGCCTGCCAGAATTTTGATAGGAAACTTAGTTTTTTTACGCACATTGTCGAACACGATCTTGGCTACCATAGGTGGCATTAAGGTGCCTTCTGCAAAATGTAACCAATAGGTGTATTTCAGAAATTCTGGCGTATCGGGGGCAGGAATTAATGTCGGTTCGTCGAAGCGCCTGGCAAGGTAGTCAATAATCGCGCCTGACTCAGCAATAGCCAGTTCACCATCGGTCAGCACTGGTGACTTACCAAGGGGATGAACCTTTTTTAATGCCTCTGGTGCCAGATTAGTCTTGCTGTCCCGTTGATATGTTTCAATGCGATATTCTGCTCCCAGCTCTTCTAACATCCAAAGGATCCGCTGCGAGCGTGAATTGTTTAAGTGATGTACTACCAGCATTCCGTTCTCCTTGAGTCTTACTATCCTTATACCGTAACGAACGCAAAATAGTTTGCTATCGGGACATAAATCTCTGCACCTCGGTTGCAAAGGACGGTAGGAGGTTCATATCTAAACGCAATAGCGGTATCGCTGCATTCTGCATTTGCATAGTGCAGCTAAAAGCAAGCGTTGGCTCGGTAATCGCCTCCGCATTATTTTCAATGAGTAAACTCGCCTCTATCAGCACGAGGGAAAATAGTGATTGCTTTACACGATGAAGGTAGCATTCGGTGCTTGCAAACTCTGAGACCGACAAACCCGCCACAGTAGTTAGGGCAAGCGCCACCTGATTACGACGACGACTATCTCCATCAATGAGTGCTACCGTTCTCATATAAGAACAAAGGTTCTTGCTCGATGATTGGAATTTATTGACCAGCTGTTAGCTGTGCGTAGTAGGCCGACAGGTCTTCAATATCTTTATCACTCAACCCCGCTGCCATGGGCGACATCTGCATATGCTTGCGCATACCATCGCGGTATGCAGTGAGCGCACTGATAAGATACAACTCTTTCTGACCGGCCAAATTTGGATACATCGGGATACTCGACACACCATTTACGCCATGACACGCTGCACAGGCTGATGACAAGCTTTTACCCCGTTCAGCATCACCGGCGCTGGCCAAAAACGTCATGAGAGACAACAAACAAACGACTATCGCTTTTCCGAGCACTGACATGTATATATCCATACTTAAAATTTTATAAGTTAAGCTACCATATAATGTGTAGAGTCGATTTTACAAACATTATGCGCGGCTAGCTTATTCAGAAAGGCGCAATAACCATCAAGGGTCGGAAAGTCGGTGCACCTGCAACAAGATACACAAACAATTTTACTGGATTGGGAGTTGTTCAAGCACGATGAAATGGCGACGCTTGGCACTCACTTCCACCAGACATTACAGTCAATATTGGGCATCAACGTGATAGAAACGATGGTAGGCGCAGATCGGACCCAGATATTTTTCCGTTTTGATGAAGAAGACTATATCCTGCATCTTGAGCAATTATGCGAAGCGGCCTGGATTGAAAAGCTCTCTGGGCACCCTCAATCGTTAGAGAATTTATATCAACATCTTTGTCATAATACGCTTATCCGGTGATAAGATTGGTCAATTAGCGAACAAATCAATGGCACAAAACGAGACATAATGCCGGTTAAATTTGTCGGTACGTTTATTTTACTCTTGTCGCTTGCCTGGTTGGACGTATCAGCGCAGGACGCCACCCCGCCCCTTACCGAGTCTTCGGTGAGAACGCTGTCGATCAGTCAAGACTTTACCCATACCGACCTGGAAAATAACATTAGAGTGGCAAAGCCACCTCGTTACAGCCAACTTTCTGATGTGCAACTGCTGCGCGGATGGCAACCCGTGGTCGATGTCACCCCACTAAATCCGGATGAAAGTTTGTGGGTTAATTTCAGCATAGCGAATCACGGCAGCGGCACATCTAATTTATCCTTCAAACTTGCCAATCCGGCGTTAGATGAGATTGATGTGTATCTGGTTGACGAGCGCAATCGCATATTGCGCTCCTACCTAATCGGAGCTACTCGTGATTTTTCCCTGCGCCCATACCATCATCGCCACTTCATTGTTCCAATTACATTAAGGCCTCAGCAAACCATAGACGTCTACGTGCGCATCGTCGACGATGGCCCGATGGTATTCCCCATGTCCCTGTGGGAACGGGCTGCGCTGATAGCTGAAGAGCAAGTGTTGCTGATTTGTATAGGCATTATTGTCGGTGCACTTATTATTCTTACTGCCTACTACCTCATCACCTACGTACTGCTGCATTCCCCTGTCAGATTCTGGTACGCCTTGGCATGCGCTTTCTTATTATTAGCGATGTTGAGTATAGAAGGTGTGATTGGTCAGCTTACGGGCCTGTCTGCTTACACGACCATTACATCACATGTGTTACTGGGGTTAGTGTTATTCAGCGCTGCCAAAGTCGCACATGCACTGCTACACCATATCCCTGTTTACTGGCGTTACTGCGGTTACACGCTCGCGAGCGCACAGATAGTGACGCCATTTATTCTTACCACATACTGGCAAACCGTAGTCACTACGGCGATTATGGCAGCAGCATTTTTGCTGCAGCTCATCCTGGCAATCGTATATCGAAGTAAACAGGACAGTTTACCTAACCGACTCTATATTCTGGGTTGGATGACCATCATCACCGTTAGCGCAATTGATGTGAGCATGCATCTGTCAGGCCAGGCGCTGAGTGGCTATACCAATCTGTTGATGATCTTTTTGATTATGCTGGGCGTGCTATGCCTTGCCATGGCATTGGAAGCACATGAAGAAGTGTTAGTGCGCGCGACTCAACAAAAGCAACAAAGCAGAATACATAGTCTTCATCAATTTTATGACTTATTCAGAAACTCTGCCGAGGGCTTATATACGTCCACCCTTGATGGCAGACTGGTCAGTGTCAATCCCGCAATGTGCTCATTATTTGGCTTCCCTGACGAGGAGACTATGCTCACGCAAGTGACCAGTACCTCCAGTTTTTATGCCAACGAGACGGATCGGCTGGCACTGGTCGATGATATCCAAAAGTTTGGCATGGTGCTGGGAAGAGAGATAAAAGGCATTCGAAGGGATGGCAGTGAGTTTTGGTTCTCGATCTCATGCCAGCTCAGAGAAGAACAGAATCAAACCTTTATCTACGGCTCCATTTTCGATATTACTGAGCGCAAGCAGTCCAGCATAAGCCTCGAATATCTCGCCACCCATGACTCGCTGACAGGCGTATACAATCGCCGTGAGTTCGAACGAAGACTGCGTAAAGCGCTGGCAAATGCCCTGGAACAAGGTAGTCAGCTGACGCTGCTATATATGGATCTTGACCAGTTCAAGATCGTCAATGATACCTGCGGTCATAAAGCGGGTGATATGTTGATAAAGCAGCTGTCACAGCAGCTCAATGAAACGGTCAGCGATAAAGGCATGCTGGCCCGGCTTGGCGGCGATGAATTTGGCGTTATGCTTGAAGATGAACAAGCCGAGATGGCGTATTTGTTAGCCAATCGACTGCTTAATGTGGTGCAGGAATTCCGTTTTATATGGGACAACCGCATTTTTACGCTTGGCATCAGTATTGGTCTTGTGGAATGGTCAGAACAGGTTAAATCGCCCGAACAGTTAATGAGCATGGCAGACGCAGCCTGTTACATGGCGAAGGAGCAAGGCCGTAACCAGATCCATCGGTATTCCCAGCAAGACAAACACATGCAGCGCTACGAGAAGGAGCTCAACTGGGTCACGCAAATCACCAATGCGTTCGAACAGGAGCGATTTGTATTGTATTTTCAACACTATCGCCCCCTACAGGCTGCGGTTAAAGGTCACCACTACGAACTGTTATTGCGACTGCGAGATGATGAAGGAGAAATTGTCCCTCCCGGTGCATTTTTGCCTGCCGCAGAACGCTACAATATGACGGCCCAGATCGATCGCTGGGTCATCGAGCATTACTTCCGCTGGCTAGCCGACAACCCCGAACATATGCATGGATTAGCCAGCGCCAGCATTAATTTAAGTGGACATTCGCTGGCTGACAAAGATCTGAAGCTGTTTGTGCTTAATGCGTTTGAGAAGTTTTCTGTTCCGTATCACAAAATATGTTTTGAAATTACGGAAAGTCAGGCCATTGTTAAAATGGATGAAACATTGTCATTTATTAAAACGTTCAAGCAGTTGGGGTGCAGCTTTGCACTGGACGATTTTGGCAGCGGCTTTTCATCCTATGGCTACCTGAAAAACTTGCCTGTCGATTTAGTCAAAATTGATGGTGGATTTGTCAAAGACCTTCTGATTGACCCAATCGATATGGCCATGGTGTCTTCGATCAAAGATGTCGCCAAAGCGATGGGCATGAAGACCGTTGCGGAGTTTGTTGAATCCAAAGAAATCATGATCGAACTAGGTAAGATGGGCGTAGATTTTGCGCAAGGCTACGGCGTTGCCAGGCCTGCTCCTCTGCAGGATTTTTCGCCCTTTCAAAGCACTACTGATGCGCCGTCATGATCCATTGTTAGCATAATGCTTGTAAAAGTGCGATTAAGCCCCACATTGTTGAAGCCGTTCGTTCAACCAGGTTGTATACTCAGACAATGACACAAGTGAATAAAACATACGAATTTGTCAGTTCTGCGAAGCTTCCCACTCGCTGGGGACAGTTTCGTATTCACGGTTTCATTGAGCTGGATTCTAAACAGGAACACGTCGCGTTGTCTTATGGTGACTGGCAGGAGGGCGAAGTGGTGCCCATTCGCATTCACTCAGAGTGTCTGACCGGTGATGCATTGTTTTCAACCCGTTGTGACTGTGGTTTTCAGTTAGAAAAGGCACTGCAAAATATTGTTGAACATGGCAAAGGCGTACTGCTGTACCTGCGCCAGGAAGGTCGGGGCATAGGATTATTAAACAAAATTCGCGCCTACCACCTACAGGATCAGGGAATGGACACCGTCGAAGCAAACGAACATCTGGGGTTTGATGCGGACCTACGCGACTATGGCATTTGCAAATTAATGCTGGAGACACTCGGCGTAACCCGAGTAGAACTGATGACCAACAACCCCAAAAAGCTCGCTGCACTGCAAAAAATGGGCATAGAAGTCACCTCACGCAAGCCCATAGATCATGGCATTACACCTGAAAATAAAAGCTACATTCGCACCAAGACTGAAAAGCTTGGACACGAGTTTGATCCCCACCTATTGAAATAGTACTCAGGTTTCATTCAGTTTTTATTAAGCGTACGAGACCTATACCTGTATACGAGATAGAAACGTGTCAGGAGTACACTATGCGCAGTTACGTTAAATTAGTCGCCGCCCTGGTTATCAGCGTTGGCGTGATGATGGCACTGGCCATTAATCTTGCCCAGGCCCAGGAAGGCGCACCAGAGCAAAGCGTCATCGAGCTTGACCAGGCGCAACTCGATCAAATGCTGGCCCCCATTGCACTGTACCCGGATACCTTGCTGTCACATATTCTGATCGCAGCAACCTATCCACTCGAGGTTGTAGAAGCAGACCGCTGGCGTCAACGCAACGCCACCATGAATGAAGATCAGGTGCGTGATGCGGTCGAAGAGTTTGACTGGGATCCCAGCGTCAAAGCCCTTGCGCCTTTTTCTGATCTGCTGCGAAAAATGAGCAGTGATCTGGATTGGTTACAGGGACTGGGCGATGCGTTCCTTGCCAATGAACAGCAAGTGTTGGCAAGTATTCAATATTTGCGTACCAGAGCCAATGATAACGGCTACCTGAAAGACAATGAGTACGTAAACGTTGAACATGATGACAATCAAATCATCATTGAAACTGTGCGCAAAGAAGTGGTCTATGTGCCTTACTATGATACGCGTGTCGTGTATGGACCATGGTGGCATATCTCTGCACCGTTATACTGGCATCATCCATCACACTTTGTTTTGCATGCAGGATTTTACTGGAGCCCGCGCATCCGGATTTCACCACGATTTTATTTTGGCGGCTTTCACTGGCATCGTCGTTATATCGTCATGAATCATCACTATCCGCGCACCTGGCACAGCCATAATTCGCATCAGCGCCACTATAAGAGAGTCTATAGCCGTGAATACACTCGCTGGCAACATGACGCATCACACCGCCGTGGTGTGAGATATCGCTATACCTCGCAACCACGTGTCACTTCTAAGATCGTTGCTCGTTATGACCATGACGGAGAACGTTCAGTAGTCAGACACCGTGTGCCCGAGAAGCATACAACCGCCGTGCATCGCGCAAAGCACGTGCAGGACAACCTCAGGCAGGTAAGACCGCAAAATCGTGGTAAAAACATGAACCCAGACCGCCCCAGACATTCTGGGAAAGCGTATCGAGACGTAATGAGCCCCAATCAAGACTATCGGGAACAACACAGACGTGCAGGTAAATCTTTGCCTGTACCTTCTCAGCCGGTACGCAAAGCTGCGCCGGAAAGGCAGTGGTCCCCATCACAGCCAGTTTCTCGTCCAAGCGCCTCCGCATCGCGCGGCAACTCAAACGCCGCGCCTAAACTATACAGGAATAACAATTCTTTTAAAGAAAGCCGGCCGCAGATGAAAAGTCAGCGCCCAACACAGCGTGATACCAAACAAAAACAGCACTGATTAACATCTGGAATCATCAGTTTCCTCTGCCATGGACGGCAACAAAGTGTTCGACAAATCGTTCGCAGGCATCGGGAGCAACGTTGAAATATAATGAAGGTTCAATCAGCTCAACTTCCATCAGTGCCAGTGAGGTGCCGACGTAAGCCATATCAATTCTGGAATACAATGGCTTCTCTGGCAACGCGGCGAGCGTTTCGCTGGCCAGCTTTAGCATGGCATCGCTCGCATTAATTCGATGCATGTCTCCACCATGTTCTTCTTGCACGCGAAAGTCACCCGCTGCGGGTTGTTTACAGATGGCATGACTGAATTCATCATGAAAATAGAACAACGAATATTCGCCTTGCTCTGTAATTGAGCGCAGGAAAGGCTGGATCATGACTGGACGCGCTGCGAGGACATCTAGCAACATGGTCTGTAAGCCAGACAACGCGGATTTCGTGACGCGAAAGGTATCATCCGCATTGGCACTGACCTGTGGTTTTACTACCAACTCATCTGTGTTGAACTGCTCAAAAGCAAGTGACAAGTCGCTTATCGTTAGCCCGTCACGCCAGAGTGTTGGCACGATGTCGACGCCTGCATCCTGAAGCGCTTTCAAATACGTTTTACTGAGATTCCAGCGCACCAGTTCAAGGCTATTATCCATCGGTACACCGGTGTTAACAATCTCCTGCAAGCGCGCGATAAATGCGTCCGGGTCTTGCTGATAATCCCAGGTTGTTCGAATAACAATCGCATCATACTGGCGCCAGTTATGGTCATCTTGACGCCATGACACTTCCTCGGCGTCCCACCCGCGCTGTTTCAACGGTTCGAATAGCATGGAGTCGTAGGCGAAAAAATCTTCCAGACTGTCCATGGACAAAAATGCGCAGCGTTTCAATGCCAACAGCCTCTACTTAAAATGGGTTAACGGTATAGCCGTTTTGCTGCAAAACAGCATGGGCTGACATCGCTGAGATTGCCACATCTACGCCATCGATGAGCATGTCAGGCGCGATATCATGCGCGCCGGCAGACTGACCGCACAAAATGACCTGCACGTTATTGGCCATTAGTGCCTGCAATAGAGGCTTGTTTTTATTATCAGTACCAAATTCCTGCATAAATGCTTTGTCGTCCAACAGTTCCTTTGCTGCTCCACCATGTACGACCAGCGCCAAATGTATATTTTCGGGTTTTACACCCGCTGCAGCATGCATGTTGATAAAACGCGCCAGGCTATTGAATCGACGGTTAACCTGCCCTGGTTCTGGCGCTCCCGCGGCAACGTCGAACGCCACCTTGAACACGGCATCTTTATCCACTGCCATCGTCGATATTCCGATATGTTCGCCATACTCTTTAATCACAGGGCCCGGTTTAAAATCTTCCAGCCCTGCCAGCGCGCCAGCGGAAAATAAAATAGAAACTAACCAGCATGATGGTTTCATCGTGTTATTCCTCGTTATATTAATGCAAGGCTTCAGTATGCTTTTGCAGGGCGAATTGCCATTGCGAATAATTTCGTTGCGTAAAGCCTTCCTCGGCAAACCAGAGTGCTATGTCTTGCGACTGTGAAATGGCCAACAGGCCCTGATTAAGCCTGTCCATCAGTTGCTTCGCTTTTAGCTCGCTTTTCAGAGCAATGGTGTGCACTTCATTAATATCATAGGGCTCACCCACCTGTCGCATACAATCTCTGTTATCCAGATTCGCGTGATAAAGACAGTAGTAACCAATCATACTTTGGCCAAAAAACAGGTAGGTAAGACGGCCTTCTTCAAGCATGCGATAAAGCTGTGCACGCTCTTTAGTGGAATAAATATTCTTGAACCCTAATTCTTTAGCAAAACGCTCCTGCACAGAGCCTGCAGAGACACCTATCGACGCAGATTTGAAATCAATATGTTGCCTCGACCCAACGGGGTTGTCAGGTAACGTAAAGATGGCAGAGCTATCCGGTGCCAATGGCAACGAAAAGATTGCCCATTGCTGACGCTCTTTGGTTTTAAATGCGGCGAATACCAATGGCACCTTACCGCCCTTTAAACGGCTAATAGCTCCCTGCCAGGATGACTCTATTGGTTGTAATTTGATGTTTTGCAGAGCGGCGGCCGCCTCCATCAATCGCCAGCTTAGTGCATAGGCGCCGGACGCATTGATGTAGCGTTGATGCTGTTCAAATACGGCGATGTTAACAGTTTCCACTGCGCCTGTATTGCTTGCCGTAAATACCGAGCACAACATGAATAGCAAGGCGGTTAGGCTTCGATTGGTATGATTCAGCACAGAGGATAATCCATCAACGACGGGCAAAATGCCGATAGAGTAGCGGCAAATATGGCCCAGATTCAAGCCAGACGATTGCGAGACCTGTTACACGTGTTTTCACACTCTCTTACAAATACACACACTGTAGGTCACAACAAACACTTATAATTACAGTCTGCCACTGTTTTTCAATCAAATGGACGTTACATGAAACCCTTGTTTATCAAAATTGCGTTGCCTCTCATTGTCCTGGCCGTCGGTGTCGGCGGTATGCAGGTTATTAAAGCAACAGGACAGGAAGAAACGGAAAAGGAAGTGGTCGATACCCGGCCCATCGTGAGCGTGCAAGAGGCCCAGCGGCAGGATTATCAGGTACATATCAATAGTTTTGGTGAAGTGCAGGCGTTGGAGAGAACCTTACTGTCAGCACAGGTCAGCGGTGAAGTAATAGATTGGCATTCTAATTTCGTCGCCGGCGGTTTAGTGCTCAGGGATGATATTTTATTTTCGATTGAAAAAGATGCATATGAAGCAGCAGTGGCGATGGCTGAATCAGAACTCTCGCTGGCACAGGCACAGCTGATTGAAGAGCAAGCCAGAGCGGACGTCGCCAAACAGGAAGCAAAACGATTACCACCTGCACAGGTATCCGACCTTTATTTACGCAAACCTCAATTACTAAGTGCTCAGGCTCGACTCAAAGCAGCACAGGCACAGTTACAAATTGCCAGACGAGATTTGGCGAATTGCGATGTCAAAGCGCCTTATGATGCGCTTGTCATATCCCGAGACATTGGCGTGGGCCAGTTCGTTAGTGCAGGCGCCCAGGTTGCCCAGTTGAGTAACATCGAAAGTGCGGAAATTATATTTCCGATTGCGGGATTCGACAGTTCATTTTTGCCACAGGATATTGTTGGTAAACAAGCCGATGTGGTTATAAAAGGACGCCATGACATTTTACGTTCCGGCACCATTCACCGCAGTCTCGGCGTCATAGACCGGGATACGCGTATGGCACATCTTGTGGTTCGTATTGACGATCCTTATAGCCTGAATAGCGACGCTGTGCCGATTCAATTCGGCAGCTATGCTGAGATCACGTTCAACGGACAGATACTTAATGATGTATTTCGTCTACCGCAGTCACTGGTGACCAGACAGCGGGTGTGGACAGTTGATGAGAAAGGTAACCTGCTTGCCAATCCGGTCAACATTGTGCGTGAAGAAGGCGAGTATTTTCTTATCGATAAGGGGCTGAACGACAACGACCAAATCGTCATGACACTGCCTGAGTATCCACAGGATGGCATGGCCGTCAAAGTGGTCAGTGATGATGAAGCTCTATTAGCTGGCACTCAGGAGTAGTGCGCATGGAAAATAACACCACCAAGCAAACTGGGATCATTGCGTTTTTCGCCAATAACTCGGTCGCGGCTAACCTGATGATGGGTTTCATCATCATCATGGGCATAGTGAGTTACTTTACGATTCAGCGGCAGATGTTTCCCAATATCGAAATTAACTGGGTAGAAATTAACGCAACATACCGCGGAGCGTCGCCGCAGGAAATTGAAGAAAATATTCTGGTAAAAATCGAAGAGTCTTTGAAAGACATCACCGAGATTGAACGCACCATATCTCGTGCATTCAGAAATAACGGCAGAGTCTCACTGGAAATCGATCCGGATGAAGACTTGGCTGCAGTGATGGACAAAATAAAGCTCCGTGTCGACAGTATAGCAACCTTCCCTGCCGATATGGAGCCGGTGACCGTCTCACAGATAGAGTTCAGGCAAGATGTCATAGAAATGTCTCTGGTTGGTGATTTACCGCTGACTGCATTGAAACCTCTGGCGAAGCAAATTGAAGACGAACTGTTGCAGTTAGGTAACGTATCGCTGGTGCAACTTGACGCCCCAGAGGATGAAATCGCCATCGAAATCGATCCGCAGATGCTACGTAAGTACAACCTCACGCTGGACGATGTCACCCGAGCGATTCAGCGCTATTCTGCTAACTTTTCCGCCGGACAGCTGCGTACCGACGCGGGCATTATTTCTGTACGTATTGAAAATCAGTATTACAGCGGTGAGGAATTCCGGCAGATACCGGTGAAAATTGGTAACAATGGCGCCAGAGTACTGCTTCAGGACGTGGCCACCATCCAGGATGGCTTTACCGAAGGCGAGCGATACTTCAAATATTCAGGGGTGAATGCCATTTTCCTCGCAGTCAAGGCAACCAAACAGCAAAACATGGTGCCTGTCGCAAAGTCAGTGAAAGATTATATTGCTGAGCGCAATAAAACCCTGCCACAGGGACTTGAGTTAAAAATACTGGTTGATATGACCTACTACTTGAATGCCAGACTGGACATGATGCTTAGCAATCTGTTTCAGGGTGCTGTTCTGGTGGCAATCATGCTAACGGTTTTCCTGCGTTTTCGTCTGGCATTCTGGGTCATGGCCGGTCTGCCGGTGTGTTTCCTGGGCGCAGTTATGATGATGCCGGTGTTCGGCGTCAGTATTAATATCCTGTCTTTGTTCGCATTCATTATGGTACTGGGTATCGTTGTTGACGATGCCATCGTGATTGGTGAAAGCGCCTATACGGAAATTGAAAGCAAGGGGGGCGGTGTCGAGAACGTCGTGCGGGGGGCCAAGCGCGTTGCCACACCTGCTACATTTGGCGTATTGACCACCATTGCGGTGTTTGCTCCCTCTCTGTTCAGCAGCGGGCCGCAGGGAACATTCTTCTACAACATCGCCGTAGTGGTAATTCTGTGCCTGTTTTTCAGTCTGATAGAATCCAAGCTGATCCTGCCTGCCCACCTAGCCCACACGCGTTTCAGCCCGGTCAATCCAAATAGCTGGCGAGCCCGCTTCAATAAGCGCTTTTTCGGCTTTGTAAATGGCAGCTATAAGAATTTCATTATCAAGTGTACAGAGTGGCGCTATGCAATGCTGGCGATGTTTATCGCGTTGTTATTTACCAGCATCGGCCTGATTTCGGCTAATCATGTGCGCATGGTACCGACCCCAAAAGTGCCCCATGATTTCCCGAGCATTCGCATTGAAATGAATGAAACCGTATCCGATGCGGCGACCATTCGCGCCTTGCAGACGATTGAAAACGTGGTGTATCAGGTTGATAGTCAAATCGAGCAGGAGTATGGGCAACCGATGGTGCGTGACTTGCTCGCATTCAATCAGGGACGAACCCGTGCGCGCATTGTTGTGCCTCTGGTCGAGGAAGACCTTAGACCGGTAGATACGTTTGAGCTCGCCAGACGCTGGCGAGAAGCTTTACCTTCGATTGCTGGTATGAAGTCCATCACCATTCAGGATGACGTCAACGGCGGCGGTGATGACGGCGAGTTTGGCTACCTGCTTTACGGTAGCGATATTAAGAAGCTTAACCAGGCAGGCCGTCGTTTTATTGCCATGCTGCAGCAGCAGGAAGGGCTGTTTGATATCAGCTCAACGATTGATCCTGCGAGTAAGGAGATACGTCTTGAACTTCTGCCTGTTGCCTACGATCTCGGCCTGGATCTGGCCACTATCGCCAGTCAGGTTGGCGCCAGCTTCTATGGCGGCGAAGCGCAGCGGGTTCTGCGTGACGGCGAAGAAGTCAGGGTCATGGTTCGCTATCCTAAACTGACCAGAGAGAGCTTTGCTGAATTGAAATATGCGGTAGTCACAACACCATCCGGTCGCGAGGTCATGCTCGGCGACGTGGTAACATTGATTGAGGAACCCGGCATTAGCTATATTCGCCGTGAAGGTGGATTCCGCAGTGTTTATATCTCCGGTGCGATCGACGAAGAACTGGTCGAACCCAATGAAGTGACCAAAAAGATTGATGACGAGCTACTTCCCGAACTTAAACAACTGTTCCCCTCAGTGAAGACCGAGCTTGGCGGCGCGATTGAAGAACAGCAGGCACAGCAGAATGAGCAAATATTGTTCTTTATCGCCGGCATGATCATCGTTTTTATCCTGCTTGCGGTGCCGCTGAAAAGTTATGGTCAACCGCTCATCATTATGTCGGTGATCCCGTTCAGTTTTACCGGTGCAGTGTGGGGACACTTCTTCTTCGGCCTTGATATGAGCATGATGTCAACGTTCGGGTTGATCGCTGCGGCGGGCGTTGTCATTAATGACAGTCTGGTTATGACGGACTTTGTGAATCAGCGCAGGGCTCAGGGATACTCCATCAAGGAAGCCGTTGTGGAAGCAGGCTGCGCGCGTTTCAGAGCGATTACTCTGACCTCGATTACCACCTTCGCGGGCGTCTTACCAATTATGTTTGAAACCAGCCTGCAGGCACGTTTCGTCATCCCCATGGCAGTCGCACTGGGTTTCGCTGTACTCTACGCCACGCTAGTCACGCTGGTACTGGTGCCCTGTATGTACCTTATCCTGCAAGACCTTAGCACCCTGTTTGGTAAATTATTCAGAACCATTGGCAGAGGCCTGGGCATCGTTAAACCCGCGGATGCCCCCTCCTCCTGATATCCTCGTGCTGACTGGGCAGTGATCGAAACACTGCCCATTTACGTTTCATCTGAGATTATGTTTCGCTTGTCGAGTAAAGCTTGATCTCGGCCAGTGTTCATATTATCAACCCGGCTCGTTGATTTACTCAGTAGTTAAAAGGTCAGCTATGAAAAAATATGTGCTTAGTGCTCTCGCCGCGACATTGCTAAGTGCCAGTGTTTCTCTGGTAAACGCTCAGCAACAAGAGATACCGCTTTCTCCCAGTGCTAGTAAGTATCGCCTCGAGCTTATTACTCGAGATGTACAAATTCCCTGGGGCATGGTGTGGCTCAACGAGTCTGAATTATTAGTTACCAACCGCGCTGGCGACCTTCGTCTGGTTAAAGATGGAAAACTCATTGATGAAGCAATCAAAGGCGTGCCTGAAGTACATGCTGAACGCCAGGGCGGCCTGCTTGATGTAGAGATAGACCCTAACTACTCAGAAAATGGTTGGATCTACTTTTCCTACTCAGGTTACGAGGGGGAAGGCGAAGGCAACAACACGTCAATCATGCGTGCGCGACTCAAAGATATGCAGTTGGTTGACAAACAGCTACTATTCCACGGCTATCCAAATACTGACCGGGTTCATCACTACGGCTCACGAATTGAGTTCGACAAGCAGGGCTACCTGTACTTTAGCATTGGCGATCGTGGACAGCGCGACGTCCACCCTCAACGCCTGGACCATGATCCAGGCAAAATTCATCGCATTAAAGCAGATGGCAGCGTGCCGGACTCGAATCCTTTTGTCGGGCGTGATGACGCGCGCCCAACCATCTATTCATATGGGCACCGTAATCCCCAAGGGATGGCAATGCATCCTGTAACCGGAGACATTTGGACCCATGAGCACGGCCCCAGAGGCGGGGATGAAATCAATATCATCAAGGCCGGAGCAAACTATGGATGGCCTGAAATCACCTATGGCATCAACTATAACGGTACAACCATTACTGAAGAGACTGCCCGGGACGGTATGCAACAACCTGAATGGTATTGGGTACCCTCCATTGCGCCCTCTGCCATGCAGTTTATCACCAGTGATAAATATCCTGACTGGCAGGGTCATCTGTTAGTTGGCTCGTTAAAATTTGCACATGTGGTACTGGTTGAACTGGATGGCAGCAAAGTGGTTGGTCACAGTAAACTGTTCGAAGGAGCAGGCCGCATCCGCAGTATGGCGACACATCCCAACGGTGACCTGTACATTGGTACAGACGGAAATGGTATCTATCGGGTAGTGCCAAATACCTGAGTCAGGCGGACGGGTAGCTAATGGTTACCCGTCTATATACGCTTGCTCGGCAAAATGCATTAACACATCAAACGCCTGGTTAATACGCAGCACGTCTTCGTGTTTACCGCCTTTGTCCGGGTGGGCAGCATGCAGTAACTTTCGATAACGCTGTTTTACTTCTGCTACAGAAGGTTCATCCCCTTCGCACCAGCCAAATACATTGAGGGCATTCAGCACCTCACTTCTTTCAAGAATAAATGTTTTCAATCCTGCATAACGTTTCCAGAAGGCATCCAGTAATGCATCCACCTGTTGGGCACCGGTCGAATCAAAATTAGCCCAGTCCAGATAATAGTCTCGCAACGCGTCAACTTCAGACAGATCTGCTTTGGTCCTGCAATAGGGCTTCAAAACGATTTTAGTGACGTGAATATCCAATATCCCTTGCTGCTGGGTTAACAGAGTATCTCTTAGCATGTATAAAGCATTGAACAAAACAAAGTGACACTGAAACATGGCAAGTGAGTCACTGAGATCTACGTTCTCGAAAAGGCAGTGCGGCGGCGCCTGTAATATCTGTATCAGGTCAAATTCTTTGATGCCGGCTCGCAATTCAGGTAGTAGTGTCTGCAGACACTCCAGCAGTCTGTGAGTTGCGACAGTTCTTAACATTAAAGAGAGTACGCCTTTTTATAAAATGAAAGGAATGCCATCCAAGATAGCTGAAGTCACACTTTAAATTGACTAACAAGACTTTGTAATTCAACAACCTTTTCTTTTAACCGAACTGAGACTTCACCATTTCGAATAGATATTTCTTTTAAGTCATTAGTTTGATTAGAAATTTCAACTATCCTCTTGGTAATATCTTCGCTAACCATGCTTTGTTCTTCCGCTGAAGTAGCAATCATTGTGTTCTCTTCAGTTAAAATATTTACCGCCTTCGATATTGTCTCAAGATTAGCCGAGGTATCCATAATACTGTTAGAAGTGGACTCACTTCTTGACATGCTATTTCGCATAACTTCAACCGCTTGTTTTGCACTGACTTGAAGCGTATTTATCATGTCTTTAATTTCTTCAGTGCTACCCTGAGTCTTGCTTGCCAGGCTTCTGACTTCGTCCGCGACTACTGCAAACCCTCTGCCCTGCTCACCTGCTCTAGCAGCTTCAATAGCTGCATTGAGCGCTAAAAGATTAGTTTGGTCAGCTATATTTTCAATTACCTGCAAAATCGCTGTGATTTTTTCAACCTCAATACCAACTTGAGTTATCACACTACTTGCATTCTGCAGTTCATTTGACAGGCTACTCATTTCGTTGACGCTTGAACGCACACTTTGCAATGCCTGGACAGCTTCTTTATCCACATTGTTGGCAGCATTTGCAGCGTTTCCGGCATTCTCAGCGACTTGATGTGATGTTTCAGACATCTCTGTAGTAGCTGTCGCGATTTGATCTACCTCAGTGTGTTGTCGATCGCTTAATACGCTTATCTCATGAGCCTGCGTGTTCAATAGCTTTCCCTCTTCAGATACGGCAATTGAAACATTTTTGACGCTGGAAATGAGCTCATGTAAAGAGCTCAATAAGTCGTTTGTATTTCTGGCCAGATTGCCCATTTCAAATTTATCAACGACTGGGAGCCTTGCAGTAAGATCACCTCCACCTTTTGATAAGTCATGAAGTGAGCGAGTCGTTGCTTTAAGGGGAGATAAAATAGACTTTGAGACATAGATGCCGAAAACAGTAAACGCAATTAGTAGGATAATGACTGCTGTTATGATGAAAAGAATGATATCTGTTACTGTTGTTTCAACGCGATTACTTAACGAAGTGACTTGCTCATCAATTTCATAAATGTAAATCCCAGTGCCAATCATTAAGTCCCATTTTTCTAAATACAGAGAATAGGATAATTTTGGGAGAGGGGTATTTCCTCCCAGCTTTGGAAAGTGGTAGAGAACATATTTATCATCGTTGCTGGAACTATTTCGCCTGCCGGCTTTGACTAGGTCATTAATTAGGTAAACGCCATTTACATCTTTAAAGTCAGCAAAGCTGTCTCCTATTCTTGCATTGTCATCTCCACTAAAAACACGCACCGAGCTTCCTGAGTAACCAAAAATGTACCCATCTTCACCAAACTTAACCCGTTTTAAAATATTTACGGCATCACTCATTTCACCGTTATTTTCGTAAATTGGCTTAATAGTGTTGTAAGCAGTTTCAAGAATGTTCTTAAGTTCAGATTTTTTACTTTCAATCAATATGTCTCTTGAAGACGTGACAGACTCTTCCTGAAGATGATTCAACTGACTTATTATAATAATTGTAAGGATAAGGGATAACAGAATCAGTGGCAGACTCGACAGCGATAGCAACCTCGCTCTTATCGAAAAATTGCTGAGCATATTGAATATCCTTTAAGATCATAATACTGCAAACTGTTATAGCATCTTGATTTTATATTGCATATTTAATCGGCAGCATTAACGCGAGACTTTTTAGCTGGAAACCGTGCGATATAGATTCTTTCAAAGTGCGTGGAACCTTTTAAGGACACCCTATTAAATATTATGCATACTGGCCTGCGACCCAGCCACTAGACCAAGCCCATTGAAAATTGTAACCACCAAGCCAGCCCGTGACGTCTACCACTTCGCCAATAAAGAATAATCCTTCTACTTCCTTCGCTTGCATGGTTTTGGATGATAGCCTGTCAGTATTTACGCCGCCCAACGTCACCTCTGCGGTGCGGTATCCCTCTGTACCGTTAGGTTTTAAAAACCAATGGTGATAGGCCTCGGCAACCTGCTGCAGGCTTTTTCCCTGGAATTGCTTTAACGGTTTATTCGGAATGTCGAAATATGGCAGTGACGCCTGTACAAATCGCTTAGGGAAAAATTGTGATAACGCGGTGGAGAGCAGCGCGTCTGGAGAAACTTCCTGCGCCTGACGTAACTGCTCGTGTAAATCCCCATTCGGAAACAGATCGAACTCTACGTCTTCACCCGCGTGCCAATATGAGGAGATTTGCAGTACGGCCGGGCCGCTTATCCCGCGATGGGTGAACAGAATATTCTCATTAAAGCTGGCAAGTTGATTACCCGCCCTGGCGTCAATGGAAATGCCGCTTAAATCCGCGAAAACAGTTTTGTCCTGCTCATGTAATGTGAAGGGCACCAATGCGGCGCGCGTGGGCAGCACGTCAAGCCCGAACTGTTCTGCCAGTTGATAACCAAGCGGCGTTGCGCCCAGCTTGGGCATGCTCAAGCCGCCGGTCGCAACGACAAGCGATTCGCATTGATACTCGCCTGCACTGGTCAACAACAGAAATCCATCCGCCTGTCTGGTGACGGCAAATATTTCGCAGCGGGTGGTCACGGTGACATCAGCCCGCCGGCACTCAGACAGTAACAGGTCAACGATTTGCTTGGCACTATCATCGCAAAATAACTGCCCGAGCGTCTTTTCGTGGTAAGCAATACCGTATTTTTCTACCAGCGCAATAAAATCCCATTGGGTATAGCGGCTCAGTGCAGATTTGCAAAAATGTGGGTTGTTGGACAAAAAATTATCGGGACTGGCATACATATTAGTGAAGTTACACCGCCCGCCACCGGACATCAGAATCTTTCTGCCTACTTTCTTGGCATGATCGAGCACCTCAACCTTTCTGCCGCGAAATCCGGCCTGTGCAGCGCAGAACAAACCGGCGGCACCTGCGCCAATCACAATGACATCTCGCTTCAGCATTAGGGCAGGTACTCTTTCAGTTACAGCGCTTTCAGCATGGTTTCCGCGTCACTGACTTCAAAGCGCCCCGGATCTTCCAAATTCAGTTTCAGTACTGTGCCATCGTCAATCAGCATGCTGTAACGCTGTGATCTTACGCCGCCAAAATTGCCAGTATTCATGTCCAGGCCGATTGCACTGGTGAAACTGGCATCGCCGTCGGCTAGCATGATGATTTCTTCAGCGTTGTGGGCTTTACCCCATGCCTGCATGACGAAGGCATCATTCACGGATACACAAATAATACTGTCGACACCTTTGGCTTTAATTTTGTCGGCCATCGCCACGTAGCCCGGCAAATGTGCTGCGCTACAGGTAGGCGTAAAGGCGCCAGGGACAGCAAATAAAACGACTTTTTTGCCAGCAAACAGGTTGTTTGTATGAGGGTGTTGCATCTCGTCGCCTACCAGCAGACTGAATGTCACTTCGGGTAGCGTTGCACCTTCTTGGATCATGTTGTTCTCCAGTGTTTAGGATTGGTTGTGGGTAATATACACGTCAAAACGGTGTTTTTTGGTTTTTATTGACATGCTCGGCGCTTGATCATTCAGCGGCGCAGCGTAATCAGGGCGTTTAACCACCACCCTCTTGCCGGCAAGCTGCAATGCCGGAGCAAGTAATGTATCCGCATCGCTGTCTGCACCTAACAGCATTTGAAAGACTTTCATTTCTTTTTTAACTGCCGCCGATTTGCGCTTGTGCGGATACATAGGATCCAGATACACGACGTCAGGCTCCGCTCCCTGCCAGTTGCACAGCACGTTATAGCTTGGCGCCTGCTGAAATTGCATACGCTGACTTAGCCAGGAACCTATTTCTACATTCAGCGCACCACGCTCCAGTCCATCCTGCAACAGGGCAGCAACAATGGGTGAACGCTCCACCATCTGCACATGGCAACCAAGTGAAGCCAACACGAATGCATCACGTCCCAGCCCGGCCGTCACATCTAACACCGTAGGAAGGCTTTGGCCCTTGACACCAACGGCCTTGGCAATGGCTTCCTGTTTTCCGCCACCGTGCTGGCGACGCCAGCTCAGCGCATCACTGGCAAAATCGACATACACCGGCCCCATTTTTGGCTCGTCAAGATTACGCAGTTCGACTCTGTCATAGCATTGCACCAGCACGATACCTTTGTCTTTTTTCGACTGATAGCTCAGGTGCCAGCGCTCGGCATTGGCTTTGGCCAGATTAACCAGTGCCGGGTCATTGGCATTATCAGGAAGTAGAATATGCTGATCATGCATGGCTGAATTGCTCTTTGTGTCCCAGCCAACGATTGATAATAGCCTGCGCGTTGGCAGGATACTGCTGCCATAGGTGACTGGCCATATTCTGTACCTGCTCAATAAGATAGGCATCTCTGACCAGATCAGCAATTTTCATTTCTGCCAATCCGGTTTGCCTGGTGCCAAGTAACTCGCCAGGTCCGCGAATTTCCAGATCCTGTTGAGCAATGTAAAAGCCGTCATGATATTCGCGCAGTACTGCCAGGCGCTTGCTGGCGGTTTTTGATAATGGACTGGCGTACAGCAGCACACAATGACTTTCTACGGCTCCCCGTCCGACCCGACCGCGCAGCTGATGCAGCTGCGCCAGCCCAAGTCGCTCAGGATTTTCAATAATCATAAGACTGGCATTCGGCACATCGACTCCAACTTCAATGACGGTAGTCGCTACCAATAAATCCAATTCGCCGTTTTTGAATTCTTCCATGATAGCTTGCTTTTCCTGCGGCTTTAATCTGCCGTGCACAAGTCCGACACGCAGCTCCGGCAGCAACGTGCGCAGCGCGGTTGCCGTATCCTCTGCAGCCTGACATTGCAATACGTCAGATTCCTCTATCAGTGTGCATACCCAATATGTCTGACGTCCCTGTTCCAGCGCAGCTTGTCGTACCCGTTTGATGACTTCATCACGACGTGTATCAGGGATAGCAACCGTTGTGACCGGCGTACGCCCGGGCGGAAGCTCATCAATAATTGAGGTATCCAGGTCGGCATAGGCCGTCATCGCCAACGTGCGTGGGATGGGTGTTGCAGTCATGATCAACTGGTGTGGATAAAATCCCTGCTGCTCCCCCTTTTCCCGTAACGCTAGTCGCTGATGCACGCCAAATCTGTGTTGTTCGTCGACGATGACCAAGGCCAACTTAGAAAAGACTACCTGTTCTTGAAAAAGAGCATGGGTCCCGACCACCATCTGCGCCTTACCTGACGCAATGTCATCCAACGCCTCCGCGCGAGTTTTGCCTTTCAACTTACCCGCTAACCACCCCACGTTGATGTCCAGAGCAGTTAGCCAGTTTCTGAAATTCGCAGCATGTTGCTCGGCAAGAAGCTCCGTAGGCGCCATCAGTGCCACCTGATAGCCTTGCGCGATAGCCGATAGTGATGCCATTGCCGCCACCAGTGTTTTACCGGAGCCGACATCCCCCTGCACCAGCCGCATCATGGGAACCTTACCTTGCATATCCTGCAGAATGTCGGCAACAACCCGGGATTGTGCAGCAGTGGGTGCAAAAGGCAACGTGCTTAAAAATCTGTCTATCACTCCCTGATCAACACGAATAGGCACTGCGTTGTGCTTATCGCTCTGTGCACGTACTTTTAACACACTCAAGTGATGGGCCAGCATTTCTTCAAGAATAAGCCTTCTCTGAGCGGGATGACGGCCTTCCTCAAGTGCCTGTAAACCTGTGTCGGGAGGTGGACGGTGCACCAGTTGCAACGCATTATGTAAGGTTACCTGCTGCTGGTATAACCCAGCGGGGAATAATTCCGCCAGACCACCTTTTTCAAGTAATAACAGAGCCTGTTCGGTCATATTACGCAGTGTAATCTGGCGCACACCTTCAGTCGTCGGATAGACCGGGGTTAGGCTTTCCTCTAGTTGTTGTGTTTTATCAGATTGCAGCACTTTATATTCAGGATGCATCATCTCCAGGCCGTGCTTACCGGCGCGGATCTCACCAAATGCACGCACCCTCGAACCATTTGTGAGGCTCTTCACTTGGGCCGCAGAGAAATGAAAAAAGCGCATGGTCAAACCGGCATTGCCGTCATTAATCTTGACCAACAACATACGCTTTCGACCGTACTGAATATCACTGGATATCACCTCACCCTCTATGCTGGCATGCAGCCCCGGATACAAATCGATGATGGGATAGATACGGGTACGGTCTTCATAGCGGGAGGGCAGATGAAACAACACATCCTGAACCGTGTAAAGATTCAGTTTTTGCAGTTTTTCGGCAACTTTGTCGCCTACACCTTTTAGCGCACTGACAGGCATATCAGCCAACGACTGCATAGCGATGATTTCTCAATAAAAAACGGGTGATGTGTCGTGTTGCTCATCACCATAACAGGACGTCTGAATATAACAATCACATGAGTAAATATACAGTGTTGGTTGCATGTCGTTGATAGAGAGATGTTTTCAGGTAAATATCTATTTTTAGTTCTACACTCATCTATGCGTATAGTTTGTTACGCTGAACATCAAAAATGAGCTAAGAGGTAAGGTAATGAAGCAATATCCTTGGATTCATACCGCTAATAAGGCTTTCACATGGATTTTAGCTATCCAGGTAGTCATATCACTGGTATTGGGAATCTACATGGGAGCCTTTTTTTCCACGCTGATTATCATATTGATTAGTGCAGGCCTCGCTCTTTTTCTTATACAAACCCAGCCTTTCGCGCCAATCACGAGGCACTGTGTAGGCGTTGCAACACAAATATTAACGGCGCTGCATATTCAGCTCACCATGGGCATGACCGAGATGCATTTCGAAATATTTACGCTTCTTGCAGTGCTAAGTTGGTACAGGGACTGGAAGTTATTTATTTCAAGTGTCGGCTTTATTGCGCTTCATCATATTACCTTTTTCATCATGCAAAGCCAGGGGGTCAGCGTTTATGTGTTCGAAGCACATAACGTTTATTTCTATGTATTACTGATTCATGCTTTCTTCGCTGTTACCGAGGGGACGGTACTTGCCGTCATGTCACACCACAACTTGCGTGAGGGAAGAGAGAGCCTGGCCGCACAAGAAGGGGTCAATATTGTACTCAGGGACCCTAACATAATGGCAATCGATAAAGCATGTGAACTTGATAAGGAAAAAGAGACTCAGCTCGGCAAACTATTGTGGAGCTTTAGAGAGGCATTAACGTCAGTGCTAAATACCAATCGCGTGGTAAATGAAAACCTTAGTGTACTGAATGATGTTAACGAGCGAGTCAAACAAACGTCTTCAGACAGCGCCTCTGAAGTGGCAGCGATCGCCACGGCCATGGCAGAGATGGTCCAAACTATCCAGAGCGTTGCACAGCGCGCCTCTGAAGTAGGTTCAGCGTCAAATCAGGCTCTACATAACACCGATGAAGCCAGGAAAGTAATTACCAATAGTGGCAATGATATTGGGGAGCTTAAAGAAAGACTCGACAATATGGCGAAAATCGTCGCCTCGCTGGATACCAAGACCCAGGAAATTACCTCGGTCATGACCAGCATTGAAGCGGTTGCCGAGCAGACCAATCTCCTTGCGCTTAACGCAGCAATCGAAGCCGCCAGAGCCGGTGAGCAGGGCCGTGGCTTTGCTGTCGTTGCCGATGAAGTTCGATCACTTGCCGGTAACACCAAAGTCAGTACAGATAAAATCAGAACGGTTATCGAAGCCTTGGTCAAAGAGTCCCAGTCAGCAGTAGACATCATCACCCAGTGTGTGTCGCTGGCAAACAATACGGTTGAGTCGTCAGCAGGTGCGACGTCGACTGTCGATGAGCTAGCGACCCTGATAAATGAAGTGGCAGACAGTATCACTTCAGTAGCCACTGCGGCAGAACAGCAGGTCGCTGCGGCTGATGAGATTAACCGGGTTACGCAGCGCTTGAGTGAGCTGGCCGATACCAACAATCATGAGGCACAACGCTCCACCGAATCATTGTCATCCCTCAATAAAGCAGTGCGAAATTCAGAACAACAGCTAAGCGCGTTTTCGATTTAAATTTGCGGTGGCGAGCAGCTTAACGATCAAGCTCGCGCAGCGCCTTGTCTGAGAGCTGCATGGCCTGCCACCACTTTTCATCGGCTACCACCTGCCCGTTCTCGTCAATATGCGGGAACGGCAGTCCCTTTTTAACGCACTGTTTGAATAGCACGGGGTGGCCTCCTTCGAACAATAACGCCTGACATTCAGATTCAGGAACATGTTGATTACCGTACATGCCCGCAGCCTGTCGCTGACGCTGCGCTTCATACAATACGGTAGCCGCGGCAACGGAAACATTCAGCGATTGCACCATCCCCACCATGGGGATCACAATATCCTGGTCGGCTAGCGCCAGCGCCTCTTCAGTGGCCCCCTCTTTTTCCTGTCCAAGCAGAATAGCTGTCGGCTTGGTGTAATCGACCTCACGAAAGTCGACCGCAGCAGGTGACAAATGGGTTACCAGCACCTGCATTCCCTGATCTTTGAGGTGGCTAACCGCATCAGCAATGGTGTCATGGCTTTGGGTTTTTACCCAAAGCTGACTGCCTAATGCGGTCCCTTTACGCAACTTTGTCTTCTCATCCCACACAGCGTGTACGCGGTGAATACCCACCGCATCACACGTCCTGATCACGGCGGAGACATTGTGAGGCTTGTGCACCTCTTCCATTAAAACAGTGAGATCGGTCTGACGCTGTGCGAGCATCGAACGGATACGCTGGTAACGTTCTGGAGACATAAGCAGCTCTATTTAAGAATATTTATTCTGGAAGTTCCATTATACCGTCGATTTCTATCTGTGCGCCCTTTGGCAGTGACGCAACACCAATCGCCGCGCGGGCTGGATAGGGCTTCCTGAAATATTGACTCATGATGTCATTGACTGTAGCGAAATGACTCAGATCGGTGAGGTAGATATTGACCTTGGCCAAATCGTTGATACTGCCACCAGCAGCTTCGCACACTGCCTGGACATTCTTAAACACCTGTTGAGCCTGTTCGGAAAAGTCGTCAGAAACCATCTCCATCGTCTCGGGCGATAAAGGTATCTGCCCTGACAGGTAAACGGTATGTCCCGACTTCACGGCCTGGCTATATGTGCCAATAGCCTGAGGCGCCTTGTCGGTATGGATTACAGACTTAGCCATACAAAAATTCCTTAATATCGATAAATTATGAGTGTTTACTTTGACTGTGACGCGAGACACGCTGCACTTCGGGCATGGCGCGAATTTTTCGCATGATGTTGGCGAGATGGTTACGATCTTTAGTCGTCAGCTCAATCTCAATATAGTAAATGTTGCTTTCTTTTTCTTCTGTTTGCAGCGAAACGATATTTGAATCACAGGCGGCGATGGTATTCGTCAATGTTGCCAGTGTCCCCTGGTGATTAATCAGCTCGATACGAAGTGATGCTTTGAAGTTGCCCTGAGCGTGTCGGTCCCATTCCATCGACAGTACTCGCTGCGGCTCTTCTTTACTGAGCTTACGAATATTTTTACAGCCTATTTGGTGGATAATAACGCCTTTACCCGGGCTCAGTACGGCGACAATTTCGTCATCTGGAATAGGGTGGCAGCAACGTGAATAGCTGACCAACAGACCTTCCGTACCTTTGATCGCTACGGTGCCTTTTTTCTCAGGTAATTCTGCGTTTTCGCCCAACAGTCTGCGCGCAATGATGGCACTTAACTCGTTGCCCAGACCAATGTCTGACAACAGTTCATCAAAATTTTCGTGTTTGGTTTCCGCTACCACGCGATCCTTATCCTGCTGCGGAATATCGTCGAGTTTTACCGTGCCAAGCGCGTGCCTGAGCAATCGATTACCCATATTGATAGCTTCTTCTGAACGCTGACGCTTGAGGTATTGGCGGATGTTGGTTCGTGCCCTGGCGGTCACCACAAAATTGAGCCAGTTCGCATTGGGTTTGGCGCGCGGTGACGTAATGATCTCCACAGACTGCCCATTCTCCAATGGTTTGCTAAGCGAATAATTACGTCTCTCGACGCGCACACCAACACAAGAATTACCAATATCCGAGTGCACTGCATAGGCAAAGTCTACCGCCGTCGCCCCCATAGGCAGCTCAATAATCCGACCGTCCGGAGTAAACACGTAAATTTCTTCCGGGAACAAATCGGTTTTAACGCTTTCGATGAACTCGAATGATGAGCTGGCGCTTTGCTGCAGCTCCAACAATGACTGCATCCATTTACGTGCGCGCAACTGCGCGGTGGTGCCTTTATCACCTGGTGCTTTGTAAAGCCAGTGCGCCGCTACTCCTTTATCTGCCATGGTATCCATGTCTTCGGTACGGATCTGCACTTCGACGGGAATACCATGAGGACCAATCAATGAGGTGTGCAGCGATTGGTAGCCATTGGTTCGGGGGATTGCAACATAGTCTTTGAAACGATTTTCAATTGGCTTGTACAAGCCATGCATAGCGCCGAGTGCGCGGTAACAGTTGTCTACGCTGTCGACGACTACCCGAAAAGCATAGATGTCCATGACTTCGTTGAACATCAGCTCTTTATTGCGCATCTTGCGGTAAATCGAATACAGGTGCTTTTCCCGACCCACTACTCTGGCGCCAATTTCATGCGCAGCGAGACGGGTCTCCAATTCCTGACGGATATTTTCAATGATTTCCTTGCGATTACCGCGCGCCTGCTTCACTGCAGACTTAAGGGCACGATGACGCATTGGATACATGGCCTGAAATCCAAGATCTTCAAGCTCATTCTTAACATCGTGAATGCCCAGACGGTGGGCAATAGGGGCATATATTTCCAGCGTTTCCAGGGCAATACGACGACGCTTATCAGGACGCAGGCTTCCCAGTGTACGCATATTATGGGTACGGTCAGCTAATTTGATGAGGATGACACGAATATCCTGCACCATTGCCATCATCATCTTGCGAAAGTTTTCTGCCTGCGCTTCCTGTTTACTCTCAAACTGAATTTTATCGAGCTTACTGACACCCTCGACCAGGTCAGCAACAGTATCGCCAAACTCTTCAGCAAGCTGCTCTTTGCTATATTCCGTGTCTTCAATCACATCATGCAGCAGTGCAGCCATCAGGGTTTCATGATCAAGGCGCACTTCGGCCAGAATCCCGGCCACGGCGACCGGATGGGTGATATAGGGGTCGCCACTGGAACGCATCTGTCCATCATGGGCATCATGAGCGAGCACATAGGCGCGCTCGACATCGGCTACCTGGTCGGCGCTCAGATATTCGCTGATTTTGTTTTTAAGACCCTGAAACAGATACAAAGGCTTCGTCCGACGTTAGACACTTGTGAGACACACTTAATCAGTAGAATAAGGGTTATTTTGCTGATTTCCAACGACAAACCCATCGCATCAGCGTTTAAATCCTGAGCGATGGGCTGTTAAAAAGTGTTTTCGCAACCTGTCTTGGTTGCTGAGCTGACGTGTCTTTTTGTGACAGACTTACTGGTCAGAAAGAATATTGGCAACTGACGCAAACTCAGCGCGGTCCTGTTGCTCCTGGTCACGCATCTCTTGCTCTTCAATAGTCTGTGCCGTTACAAGGCCTTCTTCGATTTCACGCAGCGCGGTTACCGTGGGCTTGTCATTGCCCATATCGACCATTGGATCTTTGCCTTCTGTTGCCAACTGGCGGGCACGACGTGCCGCAACCAACACGAGGTCAAAACGGTTTCCAATTTTATCGACGGCGTCTTCTACTGTTACGCGAGCCATGCATTTCTCCGGTGAAAGGTGTTCAAAAAATCGGCCGCGCAGTATACATCAGCAACACGGCTTTTGTCAGCGTTTAATTTTTAAGTAATTCGGCTAATAAAGCGCCATGACGGGCTTGCTGTGATGCGCAACGCTGTCTTTGACCAAGAACTATCGCTTCAAATTCATACAGCGTGGTCTCGAAGTCGTCATTGACCAGTACAAAATCAAATTCACTGTAATGAGACATCTCTGACACCGCATCAGCCATGCGCCTTTCAATGATCTGCTCTGAGTCCTGTCCGCGAGAAGTCAGTCTCTGTCTCAATGTCGCCTTACTCGGGGGTAAAATGAAAATAGAGGCGGCCATTGGAATTTGCTGTTTAACCTGACGAGCCCCCTGCCAGTCGATATCCAGAAACACATCAATGCCCTGCTCAAGGGTCTGTTCGATGACAGGTCTGGAAGTTCCATAGTAATTATCAAACACTCTGGCCCACTCAAAAAACTCGTTACGTTCGATCATTTGTTCGAACTCAGGCACGGACACAAAGTGGTAATGTTGACCATCCACCTCTCCTGGACGAGGTGGACGAGTGGTATGTGACACACTGACCTGCATGGAGTCGCCGGTCAAATGCTGGCTTCGTTCCAACAACGCCTTGATGAGACTGGATTTTCCGGCGCCTGAGGGTGCAGACACAATAAACAGATTGCCAATTGTTGCTGTCATCTTTCTCTGGGAATCAAAAGGATGCTCAAATATGGAAGCGATGTTAGCATATTGCCAGGCTTAACGCCGCTTTGTGGCTTCAATCGGAAAGAAAGAATAATTACATGAGTGAAACACTCCCCTATGTAGAAGTGAATCCATCAGGATCACCAAAGGCATGTGTCATCTGGTTACATGGACTGGGCGACTCCGGCAATGGCTTCGCACCCATCGTACCGGAGCTGGGATTACCTGATGACGCCCAGATACGCTTCGTTTTTCCCCATGCCCCCATCCGTCCTGTCACCATCAATGGCGGCATGGCAATGCGTGCCTGGTATGACATAAAGAGTCTGGATTTCGGCTCTCGTGCAGATGTCGAAGGCGTTGTTGAGTCAACGGCCCAGGTAGAAGCCTTACTGGAGCAGGAAATTGCCAATGGTATTCCGCCTGAGCGTATTGTGCTTGCCGGTTTCTCACAAGGCGGCGTTATCGCGCTGCATATGGCCACACGCATTCAACATAAATTAGCAGGCGTGCTGGCACTATCTACCTATATGTGTGAACCAGATAAGCTCGCCAGTGAAGCAAATGATGTCAACAAGGCCACACCAATTATGATGGCGCATGGGCAACAGGATGAGGTCGTGCCAATGTTCCTCGGCCATGCGGCATACGCCACACTGCAGAGCAACGGCTACCCGGTAACATGGCACGAATACACCATGCAGCATAACGTTTGCATGCAGGAGCTGAAGGATATTTCTAACTGGCTGCAGAGCGTGCTCAAGTGAGCGGAGGGTGTAATAAACATGGCTGAACGCGTGATCCGCATTGCCACGCGCAAAAGCGCACTTGCCCTGTGGCAGGCAGAGTATGTAAAGCAGGCATTGCTCAATGCCCATCCACATATCGATGTTGAGCTTGTGCCGATGAGCACGCAGGGTGATCGCATTCTGGATACACCCCTGGCCAAAATCGGCGGCAAAGGACTGTTCATTAAAGAACTGGAGGTCGCCATGTTGGAAGGCCGCGCAGATATCGCGGTACATTCGATGAAAGACGTGCCTGTGGCATTCCCGGAAGGCTTTGGACTACATGCTATCTGCCCTCGGGAAAACCCGTATGACGCCTTTGTTTCTAATCACTTTGCCAGTATAGACGCTCTGCCACCAGGCAGTGTGGTTGGCACCTCCAGCCTGCGCCGCCAATGCCAGCTACGCCATCGCAGACCAGACCTGACCATCAAAGATTTACGCGGTAACGTCAATACGCGTTTGGCAAAACTTGATGAAGGACAATATGACGCCATCATTCTAGCCGCAGCAGGTTTGATTCGTCTGGATATGGCTGACAGGATCCAACAGTGTCTACCAGCTGAAGCGTCGCTTCCCGCTGTTGGCCAGGGTGCAGTGGGTATTGAATGTCGCAATGATGACAGCGAACTCATTGCCTTACTATCACCGTTAAATGACAACGACACGGCTATCAGAGTCAGAGCAGAGCGTGCGATGAATGCGCGATTAGAAGGTGGTTGCCAGGTACCGATAGGCAGTTTTGCCGAACTACATGGCCAGCAAATAAGGTTGCGCGGTCTGGTAGGCGCCATCGACGGCAGCAGACTTATTACTGCAGAACAGACAGGTAGCAGGGAAGACCCCGAAAAAATTGGTGTGCAGGTTGCCGAGTTATTGCTTCAACAGGGAGCAGGTGAATTATTGGAAGTATTGGAAAGCCAATAACACATGTTTCTGATTTTTAGGCCAAAAAATAAGATTAATCATTCTCAAAAAGCATTCTCACAAGCTGGCATGGATGCCGTGTCGGTCGCACTGACTGAAACCATCGTTATGCCGGACGCAGCCGAGCGTCTTGTGGAACAGCTTCAGAACAGGCCGGATATCATCATTATTACCAGTACCGTAGCGGCGCAAGTGCTTTGCCAAACGCACCGAATTGATGAAGCAGTCATGTTGACTGTAGGCAAGAGTAGCGCAAACAAGCTACGACAAGCTGGATACCATGTTGACTCACCTGCTCTGGAAACCAGCGAGGGATTATTAGCATTGGCACAGCTTGCACATGTGGATAGCAAACGAGTGTTGATCGTCAAAGGTGAGGGAGGCAGAGATGAGATATCTCACCAGCTGCGACAACGGCGAGCAAATGTGTCGGAAGTGGATGTGTATTTTCGACGGACGTTAGCTGAGCCGATTAACACGCAACACTGGCAGCGTGAACGAATACATTGCATTATTGCCACCAGCGGCGAACAAATCAGACAAGCATTTGCCCAGTACAACAGAGATTGGTTAGTTACGTGTAAATGGATCGTTGTCAGTCAACGTACGGCTGAAATAGCAGCTACACTTGGTGTAGAGCGTATTACCATCAGCGATGGTGCCTCAGACGACGCGCTTATTCGCTGTGCTAAACGTGTAGGGGAGTCTTAAATGAAATCGCAGGACGACATGTCCAACCAGGATGAGCAAAAAAAATTGGCTGACCTTGAGCAGGAGCTGAATCAAAAGGCCGATCTAAAGAAAGGTGATAAGGCCGCATCCGACACAACAACAGCACCCCGGCTATCCACAACCGCTGAGCCTAAAAAGGCTGAACAGCCAAGCAAGCCGGTACGCACTACCGGCCTTTGGATTTTCAGCATTTTTCAACTACTGCTGTTACTCGCGGTCGCCGGCGCTGCAGTATGGTTTTACCTGCAGTGGCAAAATAACGAATCCACCTATCAACAGCAAATCGACACCCAACAACAGCGTCTGCAAAGCCATATCACGCAAAGTAAAACTCAGCTGGACCGTATGAGTGAGCAGCAAGGCGCCCTGCAAAACACCATTGCCAGTATGCTCGACGATGCCAAACGCAATGAAACGCTGGCGGAGTCTCTGCGCCAGCGTCTCAATGAATTATCAGGGCGACGCCCGGCCGATTGGCTGCTGGCCGAAGCGGACTATCTATTACGCATGGCTGGTCGCAAGCTGTGGCTTGAGCAGGATATCCGTACGTCGGTGCTGTTATTGCAAAGTGCAGACAGTCGCCTGGCAGACCTTGCCGATCCGAGCCTGCTGCCGGTGCGTGCACTTATCGCAGAAGATATTCAATCACTACAGCAGATTAATCCGGTTTCCTTATCCTCGATTGCGTTGTCTATCTCTGGGCTTATCCCACAGGTAGCCAACCTGCCGTTGGACACCATTAAACTCCCTGAGTCAGTTGAGACGCAACAGGACACAGAGGTTTCTGATTCTGTATCAGACTGGCGCGAAAATCTGCGTAAAGTCTGGCATTCCATTGTGGATGACTTTGTTAAGGTGACGCAGCGCGATGCGCCGGTGCAGCCCTTCATGGCAGAGCAGCAACAGTGGCTGGTAAAAGAACAGTTGAAACATGCCCTGAGTCAGGCACAAACTGCCGTGTTAAAGGGTCAGGAGGCCGTTTATCAGCAAGCCTTGCAGCAATCGCTGGCAGTGATCGTTGAGCACTTTGATATACAGGCAGCCAACGTTGACCAGTTCGTTGCGGCACTACAGAACCTTAAACAGACCAATATCAGCAAGACATACCCCCAACAGTTCAAATCTCAGCCAGCACTGCGCGATGTGCTTGAGCAACGCATGCAAGGCGCATTCGGTCAGGGAGCACAGTCATTATGATTCGGCTGTTGCTGCTGTTATTGCTTTTAGTCGTAGGTCTGGTCGCTGGCCCGTTGCTGGTTGGACAGAAAGGTTATGTACTCATTGCCATGGATACACTGACTATCGAAATGACGGTGGTATCGCTTGGCCTGCTGGTGTTTTTCTCGGTCATTGGTTTTTTGTTTGTTGAATGGCTCATCAAGAAGCTGTACCGATGGCTAAGTGGTTCAACCCAGTGGTTCGGCGCGTGGACGGAACGAAAGCAGCGCAACGCGTTTTATACAGGACTGCAGGCAATGGCTGAGAATAATCCTGACGGTGCGTTATTAGCACTGGAAAAAACCCGCGATCGCGATTTCGCCGGAATCAATTTGCTTGCACTTGCTGACCTTTATCGTCGCAAAGGCGAACATAAGACAGCGACGGCATGCTTACAAGAAGCATGTGCCTACCCGGGCGCCAATACTGCTGCCCGCCTGACGCTTGCCCGTCTGGCATTACAACGTCATGATAGTCAGGCTGCTCTGGATGAGCTGGACAAAATTGATGAGAAACAACAGCGTCAAGGTCACGTCCTTAATCTGCGTGCACAGGCCATGGCCGAGGGCGGACATTGGCAGGAGTTGCAATCCAATCTAAAGAGCTGGAAAAAGTATCTTGGTAACGACTATGAATACTGGATGCAGCAGGCGTCAGTCGGCACATTTTCTGAAATTGCCAGCAAAGAAGGCGCAAACTCTCTCAAGCAGCGCTGGCAGGCATTACCTCGCGCAACCCGCAAAGACCCCGCACAGCAGGCTGCCTACATCCAACAGTTGCTTGATCAGGGCATGCATACAGATGCTGAAAATGCATTAGTGGAATACCAAAAAAATAAACCACACCCTGTATTGGTGGAGCAATTCAGACAGCTGAAATTACCCAATCCAACCAAAGCACTGAAGAGTCTGGAAGGCTGGCTCAAAGTCGATCCGGATAATATTGATCTGTTATCAGTACTTGGGCAGGTTGCCTACAATGCAAATGAGTTACGCCTTGCAGAACAGGCACTTGGTAAAGCAGTGAAACTAGGTAATCGCCGGCAAGACATTTTATTACTCGCGGCAATTCGTGAGTCTCAGCAAGATGAACATCAGGCACTGTCGCTGTATAAGCAAACCATCTAAGTTTTAGTAGTGTTCATCTGAGCACTATTATTGCATTCGATTGGGTTTTACCACCCTTTCGAGTGCACTATGAATCATCCAACTCACATCCATCACATCAATTTTCTGGTCAAGCAATTATCAGCAAGTGCCAACATACTGGCTAACATTCTTGGCCAATCCCCGCGCTTTGAGGCATTGCCTGAAAGAGGTGTCGATACAGCAACGTTTACCCTGACCGACACGCATTTGGTACTGGTATCGCCGCAGTCAGATAGTGGACCGGTAGCTGATATTCTACGTCAGCGGGGAGAAGGTCTTTTTTTATTGTCTTTGGGCGTGTCCGATCTTGATCAGGCTGCTCGCAGTCTTGCACAGCAGGGCATTCACATGGCATCAACGACACCTCGACAGGGCATACGGAACTGGCAGGTGTGGGACATCGACACTGACGCCGCACTGGGACCGATTTTACAACTGTGCCAGCAGTAACGATTTATTCACAAAATAATTTCATATTGAAATTATTTTTTCATTCTGAAACGCACACTGCGATATTTTCGGCTATGGTTAATCAGTAACCCTTCGCGACAACTGCAAAAACACGGTGTGTACAGGCCTTGTTGCCGTAAATTCATACACTTGGCACGGCCTGTGCAATTCCGAGTTCACTCAATATAGGTACACGCATGAATGTAAGCACGGGCGCGGCAAATGCCATTACAAAGTCCTTACTGTCTTCCAGCACTCCGCAGCCGCTGAAAGTGTTGATATTTGGTTATCAGGAATTCAGTCAACTGATGGGCACCGTGATCCCGGAATTTACTGAGCGCGCTCAGTTTCGCATTGTCGATGCGATAGTCGGCAGTATTTCTGAAATCCAGAGCCACATTGCTGATTATCAACCTGACGCTATCGTCAGCGCCGGCTCTAACGCCGCGTACCTCAAATCTGCACTCAGTTTACCGGTGCTGTCGCTAGAAGTGAGCGACACCGATATCATACGCGCCGTCAACCGTGCGGCAAAAGTCTCGAGTTCCATACTCTTGATCAGTATGCAACGTAGCAAAGAGCTGATTGGCATGCTTGAAAAGAGTCTGAATATCAGTATTCGTGCAGAACAATATACCACGCCCAAAGAGGCAAGAGAGTTGTTCGACCTGGCCAGACCTACTGTCGATGACGCTGTCGTGGGTGCTAGCCTGGTCTGTGGCATGGCCAATCAGGCCAACATTAAATCTTTTATATATTACTCCGCGGACTCATGCCGCAAGACGTTAGAAGAGGCCATATCCAGGGCCCGCACACATCGAGAAAACATCATTGGCCATGCATTAAATAACTGGCTACTGAATCAATCGAAAACACCTATTCTGATGATCAATGCGCGCACCAATCAGGTGCTATTCAACGCCGCGGCAGAAACAGAATTAAATCTGGGTAAAGACTATCAGATGGACCTCGAACAGCTGGTGCATCCTCGCACAGATCATCGGATCACAGATGGGGAATGCCAGATAAATGGAAAAGAATGGTGGTTCCATCTGGATACGCTCGAGCAGGATGGCAACACACATTACGTGTATCAGCTCTACAACAAGAAACCAGATATTCAACCTGCTCCTGTTAATAGACCGCCTACCCATACATTGGCTTATCGCTCTAAGGCCATTGAAAAGCTACTCAATCAGGTCAGCGCATTTTCTGCATCGCCCAGCAACATTCTGATTACCGGCGAATCTGGCACAGGCAAAGAACTCATTGCCCGCGCCATCCATCGCGACGGGCCCTTTCAACATGGGCGCTTTGTGGCCCTGAATTGCAGTGCTATCCCCACCGATTTGTTCGAGGGTGAACTGTTTGGCTATCTGGATGGTGCCTTTACGGGTTCGAGACGGGGTGGCAAAAAAGGCTTGGTGCAGGAAGCTGAAAACGGCGTGTTGTTTTTGGATGAAATCAGCGAACTGGCTCTTGATCAACAGGCCAAGCTGCTGCGCTTCCTGCAGGAGCGTACATTACGACCATTGGGCGCAAGCGAAGAAAAGCCGGTCAATCTGAAACTGGTGGCCGCATCAAACAAGCCGTTGGCGGATTTAGTGGAAAGCGGCGCATTCCGAAAAGACCTGTACTATCGCCTCAATGTATTCAACATCAACGTACCGCCTCTCCGCATGCGTCCAGACGATATCCAGAGTATCGCGCTGAACAAACTGGGCAAATTTTTAAATGACTATCGACTGGTGTTCGACCCTCTCGAAGTCTACCGGCCGATTGAGAAGGTCCTCAATCATTATTCCTGGCCGGGTAACGTGCGTGAGCTTGAAAATATTCTGGAACGTCTGGTCGCCAGCATGGTGTCAATTAACCGCCTTGCTGACCTGCCGGCCTTACTTCAGCAGGTTGCGCCTGAACTGTTTGCACAAGCCGTTACTGATAAATCGGACGGGTTAATCCAACAAAAAGAGTTAGAGCTGGTCGCGGATGCGATGGCTAAGTTTGACGGTGATAAACGCAAAGTCGCCGACTATCTGGGTATGAGTCAGACCACATTGTGGCGAAGGCTCAAAAGAATAAATCACTGACTGGGAAACACCAATGAAGAGATTCGCACACAACAAACTGGCCGCCTGCATGGCTATGGCAATGGCAACGTCAGGCATGACACTCAGCAACCTTGTAATGGCGCAGGAGGCGTCTGCTGAGTTAGATGAAAATATAGAAATAATCAGTATCTCCCGTAAACGTCCTGAAAGTCTGCAGGAAGTGCCTATTGCGGTCACAGCATTGGGTGAAAGCGACATCCAGTCGGCCGGTGTTGAGCGTCCCTCTGACTTTATAAGCCTGATCCCTAACGTCAGTATTGTGGATGCTGCAAACGTGGGTGATACCCAGGTAAGCATTCGCGGTATCGTGTCCACCCGCGACGCTGAATCCACCTTTGCCTATGTCGTAGATGGTGTACTTATCACCAACCCCAACGGCTTCAATGAGGAATTGCTCGACGTTGCCCAAATAGAAGTACTTAAAGGACCTCAGGGCGCATTATATGGGCGTAACGCAGTGTCCGGCGCTATTCTGGTCACCACTAAACGTCCGTCTGACGAGTTGGAAGGCAACGTAACCGTCGGCGTAGGTAATGTGGGTCAGATGCGCGCCAATGGTGTGGTAAGTGGCGCGTTTTCAGACAACGTGCGCGGTCGCCTGACAGCCAGCTATAAGACCACCGATGGCTTCTATGGAAACGTATTCACTGGACAGGACGATGTGGTCGATTATCTTGAAGACACCACACTCAAAGGACGTTTAATGTGGGATGTAAATGAAGAACTCACCGTCGACTTCCGCGCCGGGGTGAGTGACGTGTCTGGCGGAGCCATCAACTTTAATGCCGTATTTGCGCTGCCGTCATTCGCGAATTTGTTCGGTCAGCCTAATTATTTTCTGGACGTAAACGACCATGATTTCATCTTTGCGTTTAACGTACCAGGCGAGAATGAGCAGGAAACCACCGAGCTTTCTGTTAAAGCAGACTGGGACCTCGAAGGCGTGGATGTCACAGCCATTCTGGCCTACAATGATTTGGATGAGTATCTTCTGTCCGATGGCACTAGTGCATCATTTTATGGATATGAAATTACGCCACAGTGCCAAAGCGATCGCGCGACATTAAATAACTTCCCCACCGCACTGGGCGGGGCTGGCCGTACTGACCTGTATGGCGAATTCTTTAACCCGTTTGGCATCTTTCCGCCGGGCATAGACTTTCAGGGTGTCTATGGTCCCTACACACCAACCTCGTGTGATGGCTATCAGTATCAGGAGCGCAGTCAGTCTGACTTCAGTGGTGAATTGCGCTTCACCTCAGATAACACTGACGATCCTTTACGCTGGATCGCCGGTGTATACTTTGCAGAAATCGAACGTGACGTAGTGGTTGCCTATGGCGCTGATACGGGTCAGGGTTTTCTGCGTCAGCCCTATGTGTCCCCAACCGGTCCGAATCCTACTGACCTGCTATTCAATGATACCTTTGATACGTCAGTACTTTCTGCATTTGGGCAGATTGAGTATGACCTGACTGACCAGTGGGAGCTATCGATTGCACTGCGTTATGACTATGAAGACCGTGAAGTCAGTAATAACGTACCCAATGTTACGGCTTCAGGGTTGAACGTAAATACATACGTTAACGGCGTTGTAGGCCCAATCAATCCGGCGTTTAATGTCACGCCAAATGGCATTCCTGATCGTTCTCGTTCATTCACACAGTTCCAGCCCAAAGTGACCCTGAGCTACGCGTCAGAGCATGATATTAACTACTATGCCAGCTACGGCGTCGGTTTCAGAAGCGGCGGCTTTAACTCCATCGGTACCGAGGCGACGCTGAACTTCTGGTTCAATCGTACCGGTGCTGGCACGCCTGGCGATGCGGTTAATGCCCAGCTAATCGTGCCTGATGAGTACGAGAAAGAAGTCACCACCAACCTTGAGCTTGGCGCCAAAGGCAAGTTCATGGACAACCGCCTGCGAATCAATGCTGCCGTATTCCAGACCGAGGTTGAAGACAATCAGTTCTTCGAATTCTTTGCTGGCCCGTTCGGCTTACTCCGTGCAGTGACCACCATTGACGAGTTGGATATTCGCGGGCTGGAAGTTGATTTCAGCGCCGACGTGACTGACGACGTCAAGCTCGTTGGTGGCATTGGCCTGCTCGACAGCGAAATTAAGGAAAACCGCAATCGTCCGCTCACCGTTGGTAACAGTGCACCTCAGGCACCGGATGAAACCTTTACACTGGGTGTAATGTGGAACTATTCGCTAACCGAAGATGTGATCATGACCAGTCGTCTTGACTGGCAACACGTGGGTGAAACCTTCTTCCATACCTTACAAGGCGAGCAAACACCGACTATCTGGGACTTCTTCGGCACCCTGGGTGGTGGCGTTCCACCCGGTCCACACCCTCAGGACTTCAGCCGCGCCAGCCGTGACGCGTATAACACGGTTAACCTTCGCGTCACCTTTGATGCAGAGGACTGGGCGTTGTCATTGTGGGGCCGCAATATCTTTGATGAAGAATACCTGCAGGAAGTCATACCGGCACCGGAGTTTGGTGGTTCGTTCATTCATCCATCAGCCCGAGATGCCTATGGCATTGACTTCACCTATCGCTTCTAACGCGTAAGCAATTGACATTTAAGTTGTAACGGGAGCCGTGTGGCTCCCGTCATTAGCGGAGTAAACGTCTGATGAACAAGCCTCTGGCTGGTATCCGCGTGATTGATTTGACCCATATGTTGTCAGGACCGTATTGCGGCATGATTCTGGCAGATTTGGGTGCGGAAACAATTAAGGTTGAGCCTCTGCAGGGTGAAGGTACCCGCAAGCTGCTGGCAACAGACCCGGCTAATTCCCTAAATGGGTTTGGCGCCTACTTTATTACCTTAAACCGTAATAAAGAGAGCATCTGTATTGATCTCAAGAGCGAACATGGCCTTGAGGTTTTCTATGACCTGGTGAAACAGGCTGATGTTGTCGTTAACAACTTCGGTGCTGGCGTCCCGGCTCGCCTGAAAATCGATTACGAACATTTAAAAGCAGTAAATCCCAGAATCATTACCTGCTCAATCACAGGGTTTGGCAATGATGGTCCCAATTTCAAGCGTCCTGCCTTTGATCAGGTTGCACAGGCCACCGGCGGTGGGATGTCTATCACCGGTACGGATCCCGAACACCCGGTTCGGGCAGGCATTCCCATAGGGGATTTAGGTGGAGGGATGTTCGCCGTGATGGGCATACAGGCCGCCCTTCTGGAACGTGAAAAAAGTGGTCAAGGACAGGATGTGGACGTGTCCATGCTCGACTGTCAAATTTCATTACTTAACTACATGGCCACCATGTATTTCCTGAGCGGTCAGGACCCTTTCCCTATTGGCAACTCACACTTTGTGCATGTGCCCTATAACACCTTCAAAACGTCTGACGGGTTTATTGTTATTGCGGTCATCACGGATAATTTCTGGCAAAACCTCAAGCAGGTAGTCAACGAGCCTGAGTTTGAAAAAGAAAAGTATGATGGCCAACCAGGTCGCTGGGAAGACCGCGATTTTATCAACGCCAAACTTAACGAAATCCTGTCCACCAACACATCGGCATACTGGATAGCGCAGCTTGAAGCAAAGCGTATTCCCTGTGCACCGGTCAACAAATTTTCACAGGCTCTGTCTGATGAACAGGTTCTGCATCGTAATATGGTGGTGGATTTGCACCATCCTGACGGCAGCAAGACCAAAGGACCGGGTAACCCGATTAAGTTCTCTCGCTCTAATGAAGAGAGCTTTACCGCCGCACCTTTACTCGGCCAACACACGGAAAAAGTGCTGCATGGCACCTTGGGTTACAGCCGCGAGCAAATAGAACAGCTTCGTCAGCAGGGTGTGATCCGATGACACACCCTGACACCATTATCATCAATGATGTTGGCCCACGAGATGGTCTGCAAAACCAGCCGAAAATTCTGACCGTTGATGAACGGACTCAGTTGATACAGGCGCTTATCGAAGCAGGAGTACCCGCCATTGAAGTCGGTGCATTCGTTTCTCCTAAGGCGGTTCCTGCGATGGCGGGCGCCGCAGAACTTTTTGCCAATGTAAACAACTCCGACACCGACTTCTCTGCACTCATCCCAAATGCAAAAGGCTTTGAACTGGGTGTGGCCGCTGGTGTGCCTACTCTGTCACTGGTCGTGGCCACGTCCAATACCATGAACGAAAAGAACATTCGCATGACAAATGCACAGGCATTGGATGTGTGTAGAACAGTTATTGCAATGTCACAGGACACAGCCGCAACTGTGCAGGTCTACGTTGCCACGGCGTTTGAATGTCCCTTTGAAGGGATCATCGCCGCACAGCAAACCATTGACATGTGCAACACCCTGTTTGACATGGGGGCCAATGCAATTGTGGTGGCGGATACTATTGGTGCGGCAAACCCCAAACAGGTATCTGCACTGATGAGCGAGCTGGTGAGTCAGCACAGTACAGATAAACTCTCGTGTCATTTCCATGATACCCGTGCAATGGGTCTGGCCGACGTATACGCCGCTATCGAAGCCGGCATTCGCCGCTTTGACGCATCAATTGCCGGCTTAGGGGGCTGTCCTTTTGCACCCGGTGCCAGTGGCAATGTTGCCACTGAAGATGTGGTTATGCTGGCTGAACAAATGGGCTTTCACACTGGCATCGATATGCCTGCCCTGCTACGTGCGTCAGACCTGGCAATTCAACTCACCGGTAGCGCCCGCGGCGGCAATGCGCGAGCGTGGCTAGATAGAAAATTCCAACATAATAATCATTCGACGTCTCAGGGGAGCAAACCATGAGTTACCGATTAGGCGTGGACGTAGGCGGCACATTTACCGACCTGCTTCTTATCAACGAACAAACTGGCGAAACCTTTACCGCTAAAGTGCCCTCAACACCGGGCGACTCATCTGTTGGCGTGTTAAATGGTATCGCCAGAATATGCGAAGAATCCGGCGTAGACGCCGCGCACATCAACAGGGTGATGCACGGCACCACGGTGGCCACCAATGCAGTATTGACTGGCAAAGGGGCAAAAGTCGGTCTGGTGACCACCGCCGGATATCAACAGGTGCTGCAGGTTGCCCGCTCTTTCTGCCCCGGTGGTTTAGGTGGTTGGGTCAGCTATGTGAAAAAGCCGCTGCTAGCGCCGCTGGAGCTGACTATTGAGGCAGACGAAAGAATGGATGCCAAAGGTCAACCTGTTAAAGCGCTGGACGAAGACAAACTACGAGACGACCTTAAAGCGCTGCACGCCAAAGGCGAAGTGGAAGCGCTGACTATCTGCTTTATCAATGCTTACCTTAATGGTGAACATGAGGTACGTGCAAAGCAGATCGCACAGGAAATCTTTACCGATATGCCGATTTCCATTTCGAGCGAAGTGGTGCCTGAGATGCAGGAATATGAGCGCACAGAGACTACAGTCATCAACAGCTATGTGCGTCCTGAAGTGGCTCGCTACGTCAATAACCTGAATGCCGCGCTCGAAGAGAAGATGGGCGACAATCTACATCTTTCTATTCTTCGCTCTGATGGTGGCCTGGCCTCTGCGCGCTCCGCCGCTGACAATCCGGTGAACCTGTTAATGTCGGGACCTGCTGGCGGTGTAACCGGTGCAGTTCACTTCTGTTCGCGCGCCGGTTTTGACAATATTCTTACCTTTGATATGGGTGGTACGTCGACGGATGTCGCGCTTATTCAGAACGGTAAACCTCGGGTTAGACGGGAAACTCGGGTTGGGGATGTTACGGTTCGCGCGCCGTCCGTAGACGTTCGTACAGTTGGCGCTGGCGGCGGTTCGCTGGCTTTTGTACCGGAACTGACCAAAGCGCTCAGAGTTGGCCCTGAGTCGGCGGGCGCAGTGCCCGGCCCGGCCGCATACATGAAAGGCGGTGAAGAGCCTACTGTATGTGATGCCAATGTTGTACTCGGTTACCTGCCATCAGACGTGCAGCTCGGTGGCGCCATGGCCATCAATAAAGACGCCGCCGTAAAAGCCGTCAAGAAAGTTGCCGATGCAATGGGTCTCAGCGTAGAAGAAGCCGCCGAGGGCATTATCAAAATCGTTAATGAAGCCATGTTTGGAGCCCTGCGTCTGGTGTCAGTCGAACAGGGTTTTGACCCTCGTCAGTTCGCGCTGGTTGGTTTCGGCGGTGCCGGCCCACTGCATGCCAATGCGCTGGGTATACTCACTCAGTCATGGCCTACGATCATTCCACCTGGTCCGGGCGTATTGTGTGCCTATGGTGACGCAACGACATTGGTGCGTGACGAGGCCTCGTTGTCGTATGTGAAACTGGTTAAAAACACCAGTAAGGAAGAACTCAGCCAGGCACTTACCGAGCTTAAGGAGAAGGCCACAGCCACATTGAATGCCGACGGTATCAGTAAGGATATGCAGTCGGTGACCTACCAGGCTGACGTGCGTTATACCGGACAGGCGTTCCAGCTATCTATCGAGTTCACTGAACAGGAACTACAGGAACAGGGACTTGACCTGCTGGTGAAGCAGTTCGACGAAGAGCACACCCAATTGTTCACTTTTGCACTTGAGGAAGGACATGAGATTGTCATGATCCGTGCTGTAGCGCTCGCCCAGGCAGGCGAACTTGAAGTGACCGGTGTTGAACAACGAAGCCACTCACTGGATGAGTGCAAGATCCACGACACGCAGTTCTATTATGAAGGCTGCTATCACGATGCCATCATTTATGACCGCAATAAATTGCATGACAAGCTGGTAGTGCCCGGTCCTGCAATTGTATCTGAGATGGACTCGACAACCGTTGTATTACCTGGCTATGAAGCAACGGTCGATAGTGTAGGTAACCTGTTGATTAACCCGGCGGCGCAGTAGGAGAGCATCATGAGAGAAAAAATTATAGAAACCAATTCAGCCGCGTTCTCGCGCATTGATGTTGATACCGTCACTGTAGATATCATTGAAAATGCACTGCGCAACGCCCGTGAAGAAATGGATGCGGTGCTGTTTCGCACGGCGATGAGCCCCGGCATTCGTGAACAAGGTGACTGCTTTCCTATGATTGCTAACCGCGACGGCAAAATGGTCGTTGGCCAGTTTGGTTCATTTATTCACGGCTTTATGCAGGCTTATGAAGGCGAAGTTGAGGAAGGCGATATTCTGATGACCAACGACCCGTATATGTGTAATGCGGCGGTCTCTCACCTACCCGACTGGATTGTACTGGTACCTATCTTTAAAGATGGCAGGCATATAGCGTGGTCAGCCATGTTTGGGCATATGTCCGATAACGGAGGTATGGTGCCCGGTTCAATTCCTATTAAAGCCACCAGCATCTATCAGGAAGGGATCCGTATTCCGCCTACCAAGCTGTATAAGAAAGGCGAGCTGCAGTCAGATATTCTTGAGCTTATCCTGCACAATGTGCGCACTCCCCAATGGAACCGATTCGATTTAAACGCTCTGGTTGCAGCTTGCAATACTGCGGCTAAGCGTTGTAAAGAGATTGCTGAACGCTTCGGTGATGACATTTTTTACTCAACCATGGAAATCATGCTTGAGCGCAACAAGATTGCCATGTCTGCAATCATTAACATGCTGGTACCGGAAGAGCCGCGAAGCTTTGAAGATTATGTGTGCGATGACGGCATGGGCATGGGGCCATACAAAATAAAATGTAAGATGTGGCGAGAGGGTGAAAAAGCGATTTTTGATTTTGATGGCACAGACCCACAGGCACAAAGTTCGATCAATTTCTATCTCAATGAAGAAATGTTCAAAATGTTCTTCGGCTCGTTCACTATTAATCTGGTCGACCCACAGATCCTGTTCAATGATGGCTTCTATGATTTGGTTGAAGTACGCATTCCGAAAGGAAGCCTACTGAAGCCAAACTTCCCTGCCGCACTATCAGGACGTACCCACGCATTGGGACGTATTTTCGATGTTATGGGTGGTTTACTGGGTCAGGGCGCGCCGGAAGCGATGAACGCCGCGGGCTTCTCAGACTCTCCGCACCTGTTTTACTCCGGCTATGATGACAATGGCGAGTGGTTCCAGCTTTTCCAGATTGGTTTTGGTGGCATACCCGGTCGTCCTGTTGGTGACGGGCCCGATGGTCACTCTCTATGGCCTGGCTTTACCAATGTACCGAATGAGTTTATCGAAGCGTATTTTCCGCTTAGGGTTGAACAATATCGCACCATACCGGATTCCGGCGGCGCAGGTTTGCACCGCGGCGGTAATGGCCTGTCCGTGGCGTATCGGTTCTTATGTGATGGCCATATTGCTATCCACGATGAGCGCTGGCTGACCTACCCGTGGGGAGTGAACGGTGGCGAGCCAGGCAGACGTTCCACCAAACGTCTGGTTCGAACCGACGGCAGCGAACAGATTCTACCGGCCAAGTGTGATGATATTGAAGTCCGCGCTGGTGATCTGCTGTACTTTGATACCTGGGGTGGCGGCGGATGGGGCGACCCGTACCAGCGTGATCCTCAGTTAGTATTGGCAGATGTGCATCGTGATCTCGTTTCCATTGAAGGAGCGAAACGCTACGGTGTGGTCATCACAGAGGATTTGACTGTCGACGAGGCAGCTACTCAGGCATTACGCAAGACGTTGTCTGAACAACGTGGTGACACGCAATTGTTCAATAAGGGCGGCAGCATGGATGAAATCAAGGCCAGATGTCTTGAGGAAACAGGGCTTGAACCACCTGTTGCGCCTAAGTTCAGACAAGCCAGAGCCTGACGATGGACCTGAATACCGGTGATATCGGCCTGGGTCAGCGCCCCGCGTTGATCCTGGTCGATCTCAGTGTGGGTTTCACGTCCCCCTCCAGTCCTCTTGGAGGCGTATTCGACGAGACCGTCAGTGCCAACCAATCACTACTGAAGTGGTTCAGGAAACAGGGTTTTCCAGTATTTTTTACCACCGTGATATATGACAACCCACAGCAGGCTAGCGTATTCAGGCAGCGCCTGCCGGATCTCAATATTCTTGAAAGAGACAGTAAATGGGTCAATATCGATCGTCGTGTTGCCCCAATAGACGGTGAGCAGATCATTGAAAAATGCTGGGCCAGTGCATTCTTTGCCACGGACCTTGCTGACAAGCTCAAAGCATGTCAGGCAGATTCACTGGTCATTTCAGGGTTGACCACATCTGGATGTGTCAGAGCTACCGCTGTTGATGGCTTACAACACAATTATCCGGTTGTGGTTGTACGAGAAGCGTGTGGTGACCGTAACCTCATGGCACATCACGCCAACTTGCATGACATCAACGCCAAGTATGGCAAAGTGGTATCACTGGATAGCATAGTGGGCAGCTGACGTCAGTGTGACGTCAGCTCATTTTGTGCCTGTTCAAGCTCGTTTTCCAGACGTTTCGCTTCGTCTGCACGAGGCTTGGTGAAGCGCGCCAGGAAGTAATACAACACAGGCGTCAGAAACAGTGTAAAGACTACCGCGATGCCTAAGCCACCAAATACTACCCAGCCTATTGCATTACGCGCTTCAGCGCCGGCACCGGTTGAGAGTATCAGCGGCAGGCCACCTAAAATGGTAGACATCAGCGTCATCATGATGGGACGTAAGCGGACATGTCCCGCCTTTATAATGGCGTCACGTACGCTTTCACCCTGATCTCTGAGCTGGTCGGCAAATTCCACCAGAAGGATGGAGTTCTTCGCTAACAGACCGATCAACATGACCAATCCGATCTGTGAATACACATTCACCGACGTACCGGTCAGATATAGCGCGAAAATGGCAGCCGCAATACCGAAAGGCACGGTCAGCATAACTACCACTGCGCTGTTTACACTTTCAAACTGTGCCGCTAACACAAGAAGCACAATGACGAATGCCAGTATGTAAGTCAGGGCGACTTGTTTTGAGGTCTCTTCAAAGGTTTGCGCTTCGCCAAGGAATACCAGGCCGATACCGGCCGGCAGCGTTTCCTCTGCCAACGCACGCAACTGTTCTACCGCCGACTCAAGCGTGATAGTGTCTGGCAGCTCCATATCAATTTCGATAGCGCGACGCTGTGCGACGCGCTCAAGTTCGGCAGCCACCCCCTCTTCGGTCAGATAAGCAATAGATGACAGCGGCACCAGATTTCCACTACGTGACTGCACATACAAATTAGTCAGATCTGAAGGGTTACCGGTGTTACGGGTATTAGACTGCAAAATGATGGGAACCGCCTGATCGCCTACGTTGAGGTCAGCAATATCATCACCCTGAATTGCTGCTCTCAGAGTGCGGCTGATGTCGTCAAAGGGTACGCCCAGTTCTTCAGCCCGACGTCTGTCGATATTCACGCGTAGCTGTGGCTGCGTCGGTTGATAAGAAATACGCGGACGGCCCAATTCAGGGATGTTGTCTTCAACCGCCTGACTGAAGGCCAATGCCGCCTGATAGATGTCTTCATAGTTGGCACCGGTAAGTGCTATTTCCATACCGCCACCCTGGCCACGCAAATTCAGACTGTTTCCGCCAAATGCGCGCCCCGGTGCGCCCGGAATATCACTCAGCTCAGGACGTAGCTTGTCGATAATCTCCTGCTGACTGTATTCACGATCATCCCAATGTGTGAGCGGCACGCGAATAAACACGATATTCGGATCCCAGCGCCCTACGATGGTATAGATACTGTCGATGGTGCCATCTTCGACGTAAGGCATCAGCTTTGACTCCATCGCTTCGGCCTGACGATCCATAAACTCGATACCCACGCCATCAGGACCCCGCGCAAACACTCGTACAGAGCCGCGATCTTCAGGTGGTAATAATTCATTATCCAGATTCTGATACACACTAAATGCGGCAACGGCTGCACCAATACTGAGCGCTAATACCAGCCATGCATATTTCAATGACCACTTGAGCGCCTTATCGTATCCTGCAAGCATGGCCATACCAAAACGACCAAACGTGGCGCTAAACAGCCCGCCTTGTTTATTTTTGAGGGGCAGTCTAGCGGTGAGAGCAGGCACTAGTGACAGTGCCACAAACGATGAAATGATCACCGCTCCGGCCAGTACCCCGCCAAATTCTCGGAATAGACGACCGGCAGTAGATGGCAGAAAGGCAATGGGTACGAAGACAGCAACCAACACTGCGGTGGTAGCGACTACTGCAAAAAATACTTCACGTGTTCCGACAACCGCGGCAGCCCTTGCGCCCAGTCCCATAGCTCGACGACGCTGAATGTTTTCCGATACCACGATAGCATCGTCAACAATGAGTCCTGTCGCAAGCACCAATGCAAGCAGCGTCAGGATATTGATAGAAAATCCCAGCATCCATACCACGGCGAGTGCGCCTGTTAGCGATACTGGGATAGAAAACGCCGGTACGATCGTTGCGCGACCTGAGCCGATAAACAGCCATAATGTAGCGATGACCAGCAGAATAGTCAGTCCTAGCGAGACAACAACTTCTTGAACGGAATCGCGAATAAACTCAGCATCGTCAGAGGTGACCGTAATCTCCATATCTGTGAACCGCTTCTTGAGATTCTCCACCATAGCCAGAATCTGGTCAGATATTTCAATGGTGTTTGACTTAGCCTGGCGGATCACACCCAGACCTATAACCGGAACGCCATTTAGCCTAACATAACTATTAGCGTCATCCGGCCCAAAGTACACACTTGCCACGTCTCCGATACGAGTGTCACCGCGTATCACAATATCGGACACTTCTTCAGCTGTGACGGAGGTAGCATCAGCCCGCACAATAAGCTGCTGGTCGCTGGAACGTAGACTGCCCGCCGGGACGTCAAAAGGTGCAAGGCGCAGTGCATCCGCCACATCTGACATGGATAACCCGAAGCTGGTCAATCTTAGCGGATCGACGGTAACCCGAAGTACGCGCTGACGTTCACCATCAAGCCTGACATCAGCAACGCCAGGAATACTCAAAAACAGAGGCGCAAGGTCAGTTTCCACCCGCTCGGTAAGGGATTCTAAATCCAGCGTCGGACTGGATACAGCAAGATTGACCACAGACTGCGCGTCGTTATCCGCCTTAACGATGGATAGCCTTTCTACCTCATCAGGCAGCTGCCGCTGCACACGACTGACAGATTCTCGAGTATCATTGGCGGCATCTTCAAGATCGATGCCGGGACGAAATTCAACGCGAATACGAGAGTAACCTTCTTCGCTCTGCGCATTGATGGACTTCACTCCACTCACCCGTGCAACGGCGCCCTCAAGACGACTAGTCACTTCGGCATCAACGGTTTCAGGGGAACCGCCTGGATAGTTGGCAGACACGGTCACAATGGGCCGGTCGACATCTGGCAGTTCACGCACTTCTACGCCGTTAAGCGCAGCGAAACCGGCGATAACAATCAGCAGATTAAGGACAATAATCAGGACCGGACGCCGAATACTCAGCGACGGAAGGTCACTCAGGTGCAGCAGTTCGGTCGGCTTCATCCGGCGACTCCTTCAATCGCGTTAGCGCGAGCAACGCTAGTCTCTTGCGCTGATACCGCCTGTCCTTCGCGCAGACGTTGCACACCCTCGGAAATGAGTGATTCACCTTCTTGCAAATCGCCTGACACCAGAATTCGACCACGCAGACGCTGTTTAATTTCTACCGGAATGCGCACAGCTTTGCCGTCCTCGGCCTTCCATACGTAGGCGCCACCCGCTCCCCATGACATGGCTGCCTCGGGAATTGCTGCATAGCGATTGCCACGCACTTTTAAGCTGACCCTGAAACTCATACCCGGACGATAACGGTCGTCACTGTTGTCTAACACGGCACGGGCTCGCAGTGTACGGTCTTGTTCATTGATTCTTGAGTCGACTTCAGCAATCTTAGCGTCAAGCTCAAGAGTTCGATTTGACCATGGCTGTAGCGTCACGTCTGGGTTGTTCAACAGCACATTGAGGGCGGCTTCAGGCGCTCTGAAATTAACAAACAACTCGTCTCGTGCGTCGATTGTAGTGATGGCTGTTTGCAAGTTGATTCGGTCGCCTACTTCCACGTCGGTGAGCCCCATCACCCCCGAAAAGGGTGCGACAACCTGCCTGTCTTCAAGATCGGCGCGCGCTTCATCCAGCGCCACTTTGGCAAGATCTCTGACGGTTTTGGCATCGTCTAAGTCGCTTTGTGCTACCGCCCCTTGCTGCTGACTTTCCAGTAAACGGCGAACATTGCGCTCGGCATCCGCCAGACTGATTTCAGCACGTTCTACCGCCACTTTCTGACGTCTGGCATCCAACTCAACCAGCACGTCACCTTTCTCTACCATTTGACCTGGTTCAAAATTGACCGCCGTCACTCGATCAGCTGCTGCAGGGAATAATATGACCGAGCGTACGGCTTCCGCTGTACCGACGGCCTCGATATTATTTTCTTCGTACTCAAATACTATCGGTTCAACCAGCACCAGTGCAGGTCGGCTATTACCTCCCCAGGACTGCGCTAGCAGAGGCGTGGTAATGAGCAAAAATATAAGTGTGACGGCGTTCTTCCACATAAATACTCGCTGATATCCTTTAACTGTGGTGAGAATTGTACGTTGGCGACTCGTAGCTTGATCATAGTTATACCGTCACTGAACGCAAAAAATTTGCACTTCAGCGACTCCGATGGCTGCAAGAGAGCTGTCAGCAGACCTAAATTACTGATGACTGCCGCGAGACATCGACAGCAATGTCGCAATCACAACCATAACCAGTGATATCGTCAGAGCGACGGAGATAGTATGCATGATCTCAGCACTGTATTTCGCACTCAGGGCAGTATCGCCAAGATCAAGTTGCAATAGAAGGTTGATCAAACTTATACCAAACAGATTACCGATGGTGCGAGCGAGATTCATGCTGGCAGATGCTACGCCCATTTCCCGAGCGTCCACCGCACCCATGATGGCGCTGTTGTTAGGCGTTGAAAACAGACCAAAGCCTGTACCGACCAGGGCTAGTGTAAGGATGATAAACACCGTGGTTGACGTAACGTCAATAAAATTAAGTCCAATAAAGCCGCAAAGCACCGCAATACAACCTGCTGTCGCTACGATTCTTGATTGAAACCGATCTGCCAGATGACCGGCGAACGGTGCGATGACCGCCATACATAGGGCCTGCACCAGCAACACATTGCCTGCCTGTGAGGGACTAAAACCTTTTACATATTGCAGGTAGAGACTGAGTAAAAAGACAATGGCAAAATTACTCGCGTACATAAAAAACGCCGTTGCCAACGACAAACTGAACATCCGGTTTTCAGAGAATAGCTTAGTGCGGATCAAAGGCTGTTGCTGACGTTGCTGATGCATGACGAACAGCGACAACAGCCCAACTGCACCGACAAGACAAGCAATGCCAGTAGCATGTGGCAGGTTCGCCAGACCATAAACCAGACTGGCAGCAAACAAAACAAACAGTGCAGAGCCTGACCAGTCAAACGTGGTTTGCTGTTCGCTTTTCCATTCTCCTTTGAGCTTAACCAGCATGAATGCCAGTAACACCAGGACAAACGGAATTTGGAAATAAAATACGGCGCGCCAGCCAAACGCATCAGTGAGATACCCGCCTGCAGCCGGCGCTGCAGTAAGCCCGACATATACACAGGACGCGACCAGGCCTAATGCTTTGCCGCGTTTTTTGGCAGAGGTAACAGACGTCACAATGGCGATGCCGGTACCAAAAATCATCGCCCCGGCAACGCCCTGAACGAAGCGCCATACCAGAACGTGATTAATGTCATTGCTCAACCCACAAAACAGCGCGGCGACTGCATTTACCAATAATCCCAGCGCGTACATTCTTTTTCTGCCATACATATCGGCCAGCTTGCCCACCGGCAGCATAAACGCCACGCTGCCCAACATGTAAAGCGTAGGTAGCCAACCTACCTGACTGGCAGTGGCCTGCAGATCGTCAGCAAGCGCAGGTATGGCAACGTTCACTGCTGCCAGACCCAAAGGCGCAATTAGATAGCCGCTACATACCGCAATTAGCGCGATAAGAGAGGTTGTGTCGCGTTGAGAGATAGTGAAGCCTCCAGATTATGAGTGCGAGATAAATACTCATTCAACGTTGATAAAGATTGAATAACTGTGTGTGAAATTAAACGCCGCTCTTCAAGTTTCTCGTCTTTGGTACAGTATTTTGGCTCTAGCTAACTTGCTAACGTAGTCGCTTTTATCGGTATAAATATGAAACTACTCCTAATTAGCATGGCGATAACACTACTGCTACGTTACTTAACGTTCGCGTTTTTGGGTTTAGAATTCGCTAGCGCTTTTTCCGCAACTACATGGCCTGACAGGCTGTTCAACCTCTCGGTGTCGATCTGCATGTTCGGATGCGTTTATCTTACTATCAAGCAATTATTGAAACTCTTTGGTTAATCGATACCGGTAATTTTGAATTCATCCCGGTCTTTCAGATAAGGCAGTTTCTGACGCACATCCGCAACATCTGACAATCTCAATTCTGCGTAAATCAACTTATCCGGTTGATCACCAGCATTTGCTATCACCTCTCCCATTGGCGAAATGACCTGGCTATGTCCGACATATTCCCAATCGTTACCATCTTCACCAACCCGATTTACACCGATGACGTAGCTCTGGTTCTCAATCGCACGGGCTTTAAGTAACGTATCCCAGTGGTGAATGCGATACTTTGGCCAGCTTGCAACGTTTATTATAACGTCGTAATCGTCCTGGTTTCTGGCCAATACCGGAAAGCGCAGGTCATAACACACCTGCGGCAAAATACGCAGACCTCTTAGTGTAAAGATGCGTCGGGCTGAACCGGGTGTTAATGCTTGTTGCTCCTGACCGAACAAATGGACCTTATCGTAGTGGACAAGCTCCTGAGACGCGGACATGGCAATAAACCGATTCATAATCTTGCCATTGTCACTCACTTTTACCGAACCGCACACTACCGCTTTCTTGCTAGCCGCGAGACGCTGCATCCAGGCCTTGGCTTGATGGCCACCCTCGTCCGAATGGTCTGACGATGTATCAAAACCGGTAGTGAACATTTCAGGCAATACGATTAAATCGACAGTCGCAGAATCTTCTAATAGCGCTTCTATACGACGCATATTTGATTGTGGCTGCAGCCACTCTGGTGACATTTGCAGGCATGCCACACGAAGCATTGGTGATGTCATGTCACTTTATCGATTGAATTTTTGTGCAGCGCATTATGAGTGTCTATAGTCTAAAAGTCATATATAACTTATCGGCCACATTGGCTAACACCCACTCGCGGCACCGGTTAAGTAAGGGAGGTTGCTGTGAGTGAAAAGAAGTTGCAGGCGCTCGGCCTGCAGCCCATCGCGATTGATATACTACAGCGCTGCAATGATTTTTTTGGCGTTGCGACCTCTGAGGGGCAAGCTGTATTCGTCAATCACGCTGGCAGACGTATTTTCGGACTGGAAATTGGCGTCGACCTGTCACACCTCACAATGCTTGATTTTATATCCCGACAAGACCATGACACGTTTATAAAGGAAGTAGTAGAGCAATCTCACTATGTAGATAAAGTCCACAAACAGCTGCACGTCCGTAATTTTGCTAGCGATGAAATTTTTCTGATGGAATTCAGCTTTTTTATCCAACGGGATCAAAACGGCGAGCCGTTTTGCTACATGGCGTTCGGCAAAGATATGCACAGTAGCTATGAAGCCAGCGAGCTACTCAATAATATTCAGAATAATCTCAAGATAGGAGGCTGGCAGATTGATGTCATTACCGATGACGTTATCTGGTCTGAACAGGTTTATAAAATACATAAAGTGCCCTACGGCACTCCGGTCACAAAAGAACAAGGGCTGAAATTTTACATTCCTGATGACAGGCCGCGTATCGAGCATTTCATAAATCAGTGCCTAGTGTATGGAACCTCATGGGACGATGAATTTCAAATTGTGAATTCGGCGGATGAGTCGCTGTGGATTAGGGTTGCTGGTAACGCGGTATACAACGAACGCGGCGAGGTCGCCAAAATTCGTGGCACAGTGCAGGATATTACTGAGCAGAAGAGTCTGGAGTTAGTCACTCGTGAAACGAGTGTCGAGCTTGACATGTTTAAGGCTGTAATTGATAACTCGCAGGATTTTATTGGCATCGCCAACAACAATAATGAGCCGGTTTATCTGAACCCGGCTGGCCGAAAGATGATTGGCATGGCGCAGGATGCGGATATTACTCAAATCAGTATCCCTGATTGCTACCCTGAACATCTACGTGAGACCGTCGTACGTGACATTCTGTCGACGTTGGAGCGTGGTGAAACCTATGCAGGCGAAACAGTATTCAGAAACCTCCAGACTGAAGAAGAAGTCCCTGTGTTTGATACCCACTTTGTAGTACGTGATACATCGTCGGGAGAGAAAATCGGCATTGCCACCATCACCCGCGATATATCTGAACAAATCAGAATGCGACAAGACCTGAAACAACAAAACGATAAACTTATTCATGCGTCCAGAATGGCGTCTTTAGGCAAACTCTCTGCCAGCATCGCCCATGAAATCAATAATCCGCTTACGGTCATTGCCGGCAACGCTCAGATTATTGGCAAGCATCACCAAAACGATAAAAAGACCGTAAAACACGTTGAAAAGATTGAAAAATCCACAGCCAGAATCGCCACCATCGTGCGAGGACTGCGTAAGTTTTCAAGAAGCAACCATGGAATATCTACACGAAACATTAATGTAAATAGCCTCGTGCGTGAAAGCATTGAATTGGTCGAAAGTAACGCAAAACGCCACCAGCACGGGATTGACGTTATCACCTCTGAAGATCCTATCATGTGCAAATGTGATGAAATTCAGATCCAGCAGGTGCTGGTTAACCTGTTAGTCAATTCTATTGATGCCAACAAGCACAATTCCCAATCATGGACCAAGGTGTTTATCAGGAGTAACAATCTTAACTGCACAATTACGGTCCAGGATTCCGGCAAAGGGATCGAGCAGCATGTACTTGACAGTATTTTTGACCCATTCTTTACTACCAAGGAAGTGGGCGATGGCACGGGGCTGGGATTAAGTATTTCGGCCGGGATCATCGCTGAGCATAATGGCTCGCTCGTCTATACTTTGCTCGATGAGCATACTAGCTTTGTTCTGACGCTTCCTAAAAGGCAACGTAAATCATGACCTGTGATGTGGTATTTATTGATGACGAACCGGATCTGTGCGAACTGTACAGCGAGTTTTTTTCATCAGAAAACATCAATGTGCATACGTTCACCGAACCAATGGAAGCCTTGAACTTCCTATCCGATAGAGAGATAGCGTGCTGCTTCATTGACTATCGCATGCCCGGCATCAACGGTATTGATTTACGCGCGCGTATCGGCAATCACATTGACTGTTACCTAATTACCGGTGAATTGGACTTAGGCTGCCCCGAGCACTTTGCCGGCCTGCTGACTAAACCTATCAATTTTGTGCAGCTGCAACAGCTATTGGAAGATATTGCCAGCAAGCATCAAAGTTAGCCCAGCGTGAGATAGTCCGGGCCCTGTGACGATTGGTAGCGCTTGAAGAGCTGAACCATGGTTTGGGCTTTTTCATCGATACCACAATCGGCAAGAAATTCCGGATTATACAGCTTGGAATAAGAGCGTTCTCCCAGGTCACAGGAGAAAGTCACAATACGCTTACCAACGCCCATTTTGGCCGCCGCAAATACCGCTCCACATACGTTTAGTGCAGAGCTGCTGCCCAGCACAATACCGTCATTGTCGCGCACAAATCGGGACAGAGTGACCAAATCCTGGTCGGGCAAATTCACTGCATGATCAAGCTTTGCGCGTTTAAAATTTTCTACCAGACGCATAATGCCAATGCCCTCGGTGAATGAGCTTCCAGAAGACTTATATTCGCCACTTTTAAGATACTGGTAGATCCCTGAGCCATCAGGATCAACCAGCCAGTTTTTAATATCGGGATTCTGCTGTTTCAGATAAGCAGAATTACCTGCTACCGTTCCCCCGGTGCCGCAGACGGAGACAAACGCGTCAATTTTACCCTGAGTCTGCTGCCAGATTTCCGGACCTGTGCCTTCGAAATGGGCATAGAAATTACTTAGATTTTCAAATTGGTTGGCCCACCAGTAGCTTTCGTTCTCTTCGCCTAGTCTTCGTGCAGTGTGATAGAAATGATTGGGGTCTTTGAACGGACATGGCTTCACCAGTTTTAACGTGGCACCGTGCAACGTGATCATCTTTTCTTTTTCCGGTGTCTGACCGCTAGGCATGACCGTCAGCATGTCATACCCCAGCGCCTTGGCGACCAGCGCCAATCCAATACCGGTGTTACCCGCGGTACCCTCTACGATTGTCATACCCGGTGTTAAATGGCCTGCATCAATAGCATCCTGCACCATCCTCAATGCCGCACGATCTTTAATCGAGCCGCCCGGATTCTGATGCTCGCATTTAATAAAGATGTCGCAGCCGGTCAGCTCTGATAACGACGCAATGCGTAAAAGATCGGTATTGCCAATTTGCTGGGCCTGATTTTGGTATACACGCATAGGAGAGAAAGCCACCCGTCGATTCAACTTATGGACACAATTCTACATGAATTTGAGGCGTTCTCGAGCCTCGGCAAAGCGACCGTATAATGCCGGCATGTCTCGGTCGCCGTAGGCTGATTTTGCGCGTTGCTCAGCAGCATCAATCGCCATTAACAAGTCTTTTGCGGCGGCTTTTCTGGATGAAGGCTCGGTGCTGCCGATGTTTTCAATCCAGATTGGTGAGGTATGCACAAACGGCCTGGCATGCATGCTTGGCCAGCTATCAGCGCGCTGTTCGGCAGCGTACGCTCTGGCAGCAATCCAGCCGCCGGGAGGCAAAGAAATAGTGCCCGCGTAGTGTTTTGTAGTTGCTGCCTGGATACCGTCTAAACGCTGCACAACCTTGCCATTAACAATCAGTTCGACATATTCCAATGCAGCCGTCGAGCTTAGTGTTATTGCATAGTCATGCGTGCCACTCTCTATCACACCTCCAGGCGTCACGTTGTCAGCAACAGAGAGCTCCAGCATTGGGCCAGTAGTAAGCACACTTCGTCCAGCCAAGGCGGCCGATACCAATGCCTCATCAGTACGCTGCTCTGCGGGGACTCGCACATAGGTACGCCCCGTGCCCACTGCGGGCGTGCGATGAAAGTCAATCCAGGTATCCGTGCCAGACATGGCGACCACTGGCTGACCGATATTTAACAGACGATACCAAACTTCTGCCGTACCTAAAGGACTCGTCCAGGCGCAGACCAGTTCTATCCCCATGCGCTCTTCAAGCACGCCATCCGACACCAACTCAAGCGGAATGCCACTCACTGGTGACTGGGCGAACGGATCGCCATCACCTGCTACCGGGTGCACGTAGGTAGCAAACGCACCAACATTTTTTGCGTAGTCAAACACTCTGGCATTGGTCAGATTCGGATCGCCCAATACGGGATTAGTCGGCCCAAAAAACCATGGTGTAAAAGGTGTATTTACATTGATAAGGCCTACATGACCATGAAAATGTGAACGTACCTCTTGTCCTTGCATGACAGTAAATTCATTTTCACTGGTGTGCTGACCAATCAGCTTTTCGTCAATGCGTCTCTCCCAGCGGTTCCAGGATTGCGGCGCCAACAGGTTCAAATCTTCACCTCGCATTTGCAACAGGGCATCTTGGTGGGTCGCTCTGTGATGACCATCACCGTTGAGATGAACATGAAAATCGGCGGACATGTACCCTGCTGTCTTTGCGTCCCAAATTGGCGTAAAAGTCAAAGACAGCGAACTGCTTTGCGATTCCTTTACTGTGACTTGTCTAGACATTACTGGCGTGAACGGTCCTTGCACTGCCTCAATAAAATACTGACCCACAGGCAGGGTTAAAGTAGCCTCACCGTCCACGTAAAAATATGTGCGTCCGGTTTGCGGATCGACAAAAGTCGCACCAACGGGGTTTGCCACAGGATGCCCCTGCTCGTCAGCAATTGACACTCTGGCAGCACCGGTATTTTTGTCGCTGCTTTCTACTCTGACTTTTAATGTGCCTGTGCTACTACCATAGTCCCACTTATCTACATTAATGGCCTCAGCTGTACCACCATAGGTAGCAATGCGCATGAGTTGAAACTGGCGACCCTCCGTCAAGATGACATAGTAGATACTGTCCCCATCGGCACTAAAGGCGGGCGTTAATGCAAATGCATGGCCATTGGTGAGTCTGTTCTTTACCCTAGGGTCGTTAATATCCATCGTCCACAGATGATAGTCGTTATCGATCGGTGCACTGAAAACCAGTAAGTCGCGACTTGGGTGTACGTCGCTCGTGAGATGATAAGTCAGAGTCTGGGCGTGAATGATATCGTCTTGCCCGGCTAACATATCTCTTAGTCGAAGCGTTCGATGCGCGCCACTACCGTGCAGGTAAATGAAAGCACTACGATCATGCAATTGACGAACATTACGTTCAACCTGCCTGAGCTCAGTAACTTGCTGTTTTTGTCCGCTACCGAGATGCCATTGAAACAGATCCAACGAGCCTGTTTCACCACTACTGTAAAAAAGATGCTGACCGTTGTGACTAAACTCAGGGTCGATATCAATGGCGGGGCTATTTATGAGTTGCTCTTCACCAGACTCAAGCGCTTTTATTACCACTGATGTATCGTGACCAAAGTCTCTGACAAACGCCAAATAGCGACCATCTGGTGACCATCGTGGACGGGAGTCGACACCTCGCGATGAGGTTAGCCTGGTTGCCACACCAGAACTGACGTCCAGCAGCCATATCCAGCCTTTTGAGGCAATGGCGATATGCTTGCCGTCAGGAGACGGGGCAGGATCGGTAATACCGTGGGCAAGAATCGGTAGCTCGTGCTGTTCAAGATATACGTGATGCCCAAAATCATCGAGTTTGGGATAATGGTTAACCCACTGCGCCAAAGCTGAACACGTAAATAAAAGTGCAATGACAGACAGCCCATTTGCGGTGAAAGCGGAGAAATAGCGCATAAGTACCTGCGTAGTAAAAAACAGTGTCAGAGCATTAACAATAGAAACAAGTGATTTTTAATACAAGGAAGGTGGTTGCGGCGCAAATGCGAAGGCGCACCCGATAGGGCGCAGCAGGTTCACGGCAAAGCATTGCTTTGTTCTGAATGTGTTACCTATCCATTCGGAATAAAGTGTTACCTATGTATCAGGTATACACCAAAGTCACGTATGGCGCACCCGATAGGATTGTTCGCATCATCCTGATACTCACCGCTTCGCGGCCTGCCTGCGGCAGTCCCAAAATGTTCCCGACATTTTGGTCGAACCTCAATAGCTTCTCATCCATAAGGTGCTAAACGCAAAAACCGACCCAAAAGGTCGGTTTTGCATTTATGGCGCACCCGATAGGATTCGAACCTATGACCTTTGCCTCCGGAGGGCAACGCTCTATCCAGCTGAGCTACGGGTGCGGACTTTAATAACTTGTTCTGACCCGTCCATGGTGGGTCGTTCCAAACCAGGCTGACGAATTATGTGTCTGGTAAACACGTCCATGATGCATTTCCCCCAGCTCGTACCTCCTGTACTCGCGTGCTTCGCTCGATTAGTGATGTTAAATCACTAATCGTCCCCTACGGAGACCGCTCATTACCCAGCTGAGCTACGGGTGCTTGTAAAGCGGCGCTAATGATACGCAGCTGATGTAATCGCTTCAACTGGTTTTAGCGTATAAAAATATGTGTTTTGCGTTGATTGCGGGCTGATTTCTTCTTATCGAACTAAAAGTTGTTCATATGTGATTTCCCGTTATAATCGAACGCTGTTAAGAATTAATCAAATCGCTTTGGAGATGAGTGTGATTCGTAAAGTATTACTTGGTGTTGTCGCTTGTGCGTTAACCGTTTTCGCTGTACAGGCGCAAGAAATGACTGAGGAAGCGATCAAAGAGCGTATTAAACCGACTGGGTCAGTACATATTGCAGGCGCTCAGGCGGCACCTGCTGCCGGTGGACCTCGTTCAGGTGAAGAAATCTATAACCAGGCATGCGTAGCGTGTCACGGTGTGGGTGTGCTGGGTGCACCAAAATTACAAGTTGCAGCTGACTGGCAGCCTCGTTTGGATGAAAAGGGTTTTGATACTGTTTGGCAAAATGCTATTAACGGTATTGGCGGCATGCCTCCCATGGGGACCTGTGGTAACTGCTCAAATGACGATATCAAAGCTGCGATTGAATACATGATTGAGGGAATTTAATTACCCAATTTTGCACGCAAACTGGCCACTGAAGCAGTGGCCATTTTTATGTTTATCACGTATGTTTAACGTTTGACCGTTAAACCTTGCATTGGCAGATTATGACGTCCCACAAGTCAACTGGTGAGCTTTCCGAACAGGAACTTCGCGAACTCATTCCCCAGTTGCAGCAGATGACAGATAAATACAAACACGCTGTTGCTATGCAAAAAGCGCTGTTTGATATTTCAGAGCTGGCCAGTTCGGTCAGTGAATTATCACGTCTGTACCCCGCAATCCACGACATCGTGGGACGCTTTATGAACGCCCAGAACTTTTTTGTCGCGTTCTATGAACGTGACAAAGAGCTGGTTGATTTCGTCTACTTTGTGGATGAATTTGACGAACAGACGGTAACCCAAATTCCCGCATCCAAACTGATGGATGGCATCACCGGGCATATCCTTAGAAGCGGTAAACATCTGGTTTTTACCAAAGAGAATCAGCAAGAACTGCTGACCAAACACAAAATCAAAGCTTTTGGTGAGTTACCTGTAGATCTTATTGGCGTGCCTCTGAAAAGAGGCTCCCAGGTTATCGGCGCCATGGTGGTGCAGAGTTATGACGACGCGGTTCGCTACTCACCAGACGATCTCGAGCTGCTGCTGTTCGTGTCGCAGCACATTATCAACACTGTCGACAGGGTAAAGAGTCGGGAGCTAACCGAACGCACTATTCGCGAGCGTACCAAACAACTACGCCAAATGAATGATGAGCTACAGGAAGAGATTCTGGAGCGTCAGCGCATCGAATCTCTGCAGCAAGCGTTGTTTGAGATTTCTGAGCTATCGGCCGGCTTTGAAGGCAACATGCTGCAGTTTTATGGCAGCCTCCACGACATCATCGCGCGTCTATTAAGCGCACCAAACTGTTACATTGCCACACTTGACGAAAAAGGTGAGAAACTCGAGTTTCCCTACTTCAGTGATGAAAATAAGGATTCTCAGGAAAGTCGTCCCCTCGGCCTGGGTCTGACCGAATATGTACTGCGTACCGGCAGAGCCGAACTGGTCAACCCGTCTCGCGTTGTTGAACTGGCCGAAGCGGGCGAACTGGACGTGTCAACCGCCCAGCGAATGCTTGACAGTTCTAACTCTTGGCTCGGTTCACCGCTGGTCGTTGATGGTGAAATCTCAGGCGTTATTGCCATTCAGACCTACGGTAAGCACGCCAAATATACACAGCGTGACCTGGAATTATTGCGCTTTGTATCACACCACATTGCCGTGGCGATGGAGCGTAAACGTTCAGCCGACTCGATACAGGAATACAACCAGATACTGACGGAAAAAGTGCAGGAGCGCACAGAAGAGCTACACCAGACCAATGAGTTCCTGAAAAAACAGATCAACGAACGTAAACAAATTGAATTAAAGCTGCTTCATGATGCGCATCACGACGGTCTGACTGACTTGCCCAACCGCACCATGTTTAACAGCCGTCTTGAACTGGCGATAGCGAACAAAAAGCGCTACAAGGAAAATAACTTCGCAGTGCTGTTTATTGACCTCGACCGCTTTAAGCTGATTAACGACACGCTCGGCCATTTGGCCGGAGACCAGTTCCTGATTGAAGTTGCCAGACGCATCCAGAACTGTATTCGCGGACACGACTTGCTCGCGCGTCTCGGCGGTGACGAATTCGTTATCCTGCTAGACAACTTCGAGAGCGACGAAGATGTCGAAGAGGTGGCATCACGTATCATTGAATCTATTTCTTTGCCCTTTGAATTGGAAGGCAAAGAAATGTATTCGGGTGCCAGTATCGGTATTGCCTATATTGAAAGCGGATATCAATCAGCAGACGAAATCATTCGAGACGCTGACGCAGCCATGTATCAGGCCAAAGCCATGGGCCGTGGCCGCTACGTGATGTTCGATAAGAGTATGCGCGATCGCTTGCTTGAAGAGTTGGCGCTTGAAAATGAGTTCCGCCGCACGCTACGTGAAGAAGAATTCGAGTGCTATCTGCAACCCGCATTCAGCTTTGCCGATAAGCAGGTAATATTCCACGAGTGTTATGTTCGCTGGCAACATCCAACGCTGGGTAAAGTGAAGCGCGAACAGTTCTGGCACGTTGCAGAGCATAGTGGTTTAACGCTCGAACTGGATATGTTCATGCTCGGCAAAGCGTGTGACATTCTGAAGCTATGGCAAGAGGGTGAGGAACGTCACCACAAGGTGGCGGTGAATTTATCTATCAACCATATCATGCAACCCTCACTGGTTAACCAGCTGGTTGATTACATCAAGAACAGCGGCATTGATCCGAAAATGCTGGCATTTGAGTTTGATGAAAATGACCTGAACAGACGATCACAGTTCCTGTTACCCGCGATTAAAAAGCTAAAACGCGTTGGTGTCACACTGGTGCTGGATAATTTTGGTAGCGGTTTGGCGTCATTGAGTTATTTATTCGCTTACCCGTTTGATTTCGTCAAAATCGACCATCGATTCGTTAAGTCTATTCCGCGCTCACAGCGTAACATCAAGCTTATTCAGTCAGTGATGTTGATTTCAGAACATCTGAACTACAAGTTGATTGCAGACGGTGTCGAAAGTCGTCAGCAAATGGCAGCACTGGAAGAGATTGGCTGTCGTTTCGGACAAGGCAGGTATCTTGCTGAGTCTGTGCCGTTCAATACAGTCATCGAAAAATCAAGACAAACTGCGTAATCATCTTATTTATTCAGGAGGTTGCGTAAATTACTGATGCTCTGCTGACCTTTTTGTTGCCTGACTTCCGGACTGTCTTTCACTTTTTTATCCTGCCACACGACATCATCCTGAGGTAATTCAAACAAAAAACGGCTGGGTTCAGGAGCGATAAGTTCTCCATACTGACGGCGCTCTCTGGCCAGAGTAAACGTGAGTTCCTGCTGTGCTCTGGTGATCCCGACATACCCTAAGCGTCGTTCTTCTTCGATATTGTCTTCATCAATGCTGCTCTGGTGAGGTAATAATCCTTCTTCCATTCCCACCATAAACACAAACGGAAACTCCAGTCCTTTTGACGCATGTAGCGTCATGAGCTGCACCTGATCGGCATCATCAGCCTCCTCGCCGCGCTCCATCATATCGCGCAAAATAAGTCTGTTAACGACTTCCTGAAGGGTCATAGGTGCATCGAGCTCATTACCCTCCAGCATATCCGTCACCCAGCCAAACAGCGTACTGATGTTCGACATCGCCATTTCCGCCGCTTTCGGGCTGGGACTGGTTTCATATAGCCATTCTTCATAGCCGGATGCTTTAATCAGTTCACGGATACAAGCGGCCGCGTCCCCTCTTATAGCGCGGTCTGACAATTCGACTATCCAGCGAGAGAACTGCTGTACAGATTGCAGTGCCTTACCAGTGAGCACTGATGCCAGTCCTTGGTGACAGGCCGCTTCAAAAATACTGACATGCAGATGATTAGCAAAATTACCCAGTTTTTCTAATGTGGCTCTGCCAATCCCGCGAGTTGGCGTATTGATAATGCGAAGCAACGCGTTATCGTCGTCCTGATTCACCAATAAGCGTAGATAGGCCATGATGTCTTTGACTTCCGTACGGCCAAAAAACGACATCCCACCGCTGATGCGATAGGGAATACGGTTGCGCATCAATACCTTTTCAAATACGCGGGACTGATGATTGCCCCGGTACAAAATGGCGTAATCGCGAAAATCAGTGTTGCGCATAAACTTGTGCGCAATCAGTTCGGATACCACGCGCTCGGCTTCATCCTCTTCATTTTTGGTAACCAGCACTTTCAGCGGCTCACCGTAATCCAGTTCAGAGAAAAGGCGCTTATCAAACACATGGGGGTTGTTCTGAATGAGGATGTTTGCGCTGTGCAGTATCCGGCCTGAAGAACGATAGTTCTGTTCGAGCTTTATTACGTTTAGACGTGGAAAATCCTTTTGCAGCAACGCCAGATTCTGTGGTTTAGCGCCGCGCCATGAATAAATGGACTGATCGTCATCCCCTACCACGGTAAATCGTGCCCTTTCCCCGACTAACAATCTTACCAATTCGTACTGGCTGGTATTGGTATCCTGATATTCATCAACCAACAAGTACTGAATTCTGCTTTGCCACTTCTCGCGAAGGTGTTGCTGCTCTTTGAATAGTAGAGTGGGCATTAAGATCAGATCATCGAAATCCAGGGCGTTATAGGCTCGCAGATGATTCTGGTAACGCTGGTAAAATTGCGCAAATTCATTTTCGCCCTGTGACGACGCGCTAGCCAGTAGCTGCTCAGGCAGCAGCAAGTCATTCTTCCAGTTTGAAATGCAGTTCTGCAGAATAGCCAACTGCTCTTTGTCTCCGCCAAGTTCATCATCGGTCAGATCTTTTAACAGCTGCATGGTGTCCTTATCATCAAACAAGCTAAAACCCGGCTTGATGCCCAGCGATTTGGTTTCTGCTTTGATGATATTCAGACCTAATGTGTGAAAGGTCGACACCTTCAGCCCCCGCGCCTCTTTCTTTCCAAGCGTTTGCGCGACGCGTTCTTTCATTTCCCGCGCGGCTTTGTTGGTAAACGTCACCGCAGCGATATAGCGGGCAGGAATATCACACTGACGCACCAGATAAGCAATTTTGTTGGTAATAACGCGAGTTTTGCCACTGCCTGCGCCAGCCAGCACCAGACAGGGACCGGATATGTACTCAACGGCTTGTTGTTGGCCAGGATTTAGCTTCATACAAACACACTACGGCAAAGAAGGAGCGAAAGTGTAGTGAATTTAGTCGTCACAGGCCAATAGTCTTTGTACCTGTGCGTCGGCTTACAATGTTACACTCACATTATCACGTTTATTGAATACAGGCTGCCACGCGGAACAGGAGGTGCCAGATGCTAGATCCTAAAAAACTTGAAGACATCGCCAAACAAATTTCTAACGCTGTACCACCCGGTGTGAAAAGTATGGCTGGTGAGGCAGAGCAGCGCATTAAACAGGTGCTGCAGTCACAACTATCCAAGCTGGATTTTGTCAGTCGTGAAGAATTCGACGTGCAAAGCCAGGTACTGATCCGAACCCGCGAGAAGCTTGAAGCCATGGAAGCGCGAATCGCTGAACTGGAAAAACAGCACTCGGGTGGTAACGCTTAATTCGGGTGGTTCAGGCAATTATTAGATAGTGTCCGCTCAGCCCTAAAGCAATGACCAGTCCGACGTAGTGATTGTTCAGAAACGCATGAAAACAGGCCTGCCTATCTCTGTCACGTGTTGACCAAAGCTGTTGGATAAACAGGCCTACGCAAACCAGCAAAGACATCCAGTAAGGCCAGGAAAGGGCTAATTGATGTCCCACCAGTATCAACAGTGCCAGCATCACACACTGCAGCGCGGCGATAATCAGTAAGTCATGTTTGCCAAATAAAATCGCCGTCGACTTTACTCCAATCTCAATATCGTCGTCCCTATCTACCATTGCGTAGAAGGTGTCATACGCAACCGTCCAGCTTAGGTTTGCTGCATAGACAATCCATGCCCACCACGGCACCTGCTGCTGAATGGCCATAAAGGCCATAGGGATCCCCCAACCGAAGGCGGCGCCTAGCACGACCTGAGGCAGATGCGTGTAGCGCTTCATAAACGGATAGCTACTGGCCAGCATCAGTGCACCCAATGACAGTAAGATAGTGTGCACATTGAGTTGTAATACCAGCACTAAGGCGATGGCAATCAATGCTGCGAACAATCCCAGCGCTTCACGTTCCGTTACTTCTCCGGACACAAGCGGACGTGCTGAAGTACGCTTCACCGCGCCGTCAACATGTCGGTCTGCATAATCGTTTATCACACACCCGGCAGAGCGCATAACGACCACACCGGCAACAAAAACGAAAAGGATATGCCATTCCGGCAGCCCCTGAGCAGCAATCAGTAATGCCCATACCGTCGGCCACAGCAAAAGATATATACCAATGGGTTTATCGGCTCTCATTAAACGCCAGTACGACAGTAGTTTACCTTGCGTCACGACTTCATCCTTTCATTTTTAACGCCACGATATGCTGGTGCATCGGGCAAAAAAGTTTCCGCCACCAACATCACATGGTCGGCATAATGAAAACACGAACGACGTCCCCACAGATACATATCTTTTGGCTCAATAAGGGGGGCAAGTTTATCTGGCGCCAGCGCATAGCTGAGCTGAAACTCGCTGCGTGAAAACCGTTTATCGTTAAAAATGACTTTACCTAAAGGCTGCTGACCTAATTGCGATAACTCGCCATCTACCAGAGCCTGACAAATTACCGAGCGGGCGTATACCCAGGGCTGGCCGTCACCACACAGGATCACTTCCCGTATGACCCAGTTTCCGCCAAGCGGCTTATCGGGTAGCACGTCGCGCTCACAATCTGTGGGTTGGGCTGGATGCTGACCAAGTAGTATGAGATCAAACCGTCTGCACATACTTTGCAAGCGCTCGGTCAACGATCCGGTATCCAGCAACCAGTTTCTTAAGTATGGTTCGGGCACAGACACGTGCTGCGCGTCTTGCCACGCAGACGATGGGCCAACAGGGAAATCAGGTATCGATTGCAATGTGATTCTTTTATTTTGCTGTACTTGGCGATGCCCTGACGGACAGTTTTTTATAAGTATTGAGTATATCAGCCGATAAGCTTAGTTGGCGACCCTGCAAGCCAGAGATCTTATTTACCACACAGCCGGTATAACCTCTTTGCCATTGCAGCAGGTTATACTAAAGTGACAGTGTGTGTCGTGCAGGGCACTGATACAATCAAATAAGCTTATGAACAATGTAATGGAATCAATGAAAGTACTGCGATTTTTGGCGTTATCACTGCTACTGGCCACCCCAGGACTGTCTGCGCAATCTACTGTTGCCTACTTTGGGCTAGAGCCAGATATCGTCACCAATTATTTAAGCTCGGACGCTCGCAGACTGGGTTATGTCCGGGTCACCATTGAGCTAATGCTGGACAGCCCTGAAAACCTCGAAGCAGCAGAACATCACTCGCCGCTGCTACGCGCCACCATTATCGACATCTTTGGCCGCCAGCCTGAAGAACGCATAAAATCATTAACCGGCCGGGAAGATATCCGTAGAACGACATTGGACGCGTTGCGCGAGCTTATGCGCAAAGAAACGGGCTCGGAAATGGTGCGCGATGTGATATTTACTAAGTATTTATATCAAGGCTGAGGCGTCGCCTTAAGCCGACTCATTACCCAAGCGAAGGCACAGCCGGAAATCAGTCCTAAGGTATGGGCGGTATTTGCCATGTTCACCCACAGCACATCTGCATACCCCAGCACCAGCCAAATTAGCATAAAGCCGATCAGGTGACGGGGTAAAGACAATCCCCACGACGGACGTAGCACGCCAATCCACCATACGAACCCGAACACCGCATACACAACACCAGATAGACCACCAAAATTGGGCCCACTGGTCATCAGCTGCCCGAGGTTAGCGGCAAGCGATGATAGTAAAAACAGAATAATCAGACTCGATGAGCCAAACACCCGCTCGATATCCTTGCCCAGTATCCACCACCACAGCAGATTGAAAACAATATGTGTGGCTGAGAAGTGAATAAAATCAGGGCCTATCAGTCTCCACCACTGATGGTTAACAGCCAGCACATCAAGTGACTGCATGCCAAGCGCGGCAAATACCTCTCTGAAAAAGCCCAGCAACAAAAGCACATATACTGAGATACATAGCAGCATGATGAGACTGGTAAACGGTGCCTGTTTCAACACCTGCAAAACAGGCGTCTTGGGCCCCGAGCTGTCATCGCTCAACTTAACAGACTGCCCTTGCGACCACGCTGTTTGCTGATATTTCTGGTCTTCCGGGTTAGCGATAAACTCTTCAACGATACCCTTGGCCGCCGCCTCGTCATTATCGTCCAAAATGACCACCGTGTGCGGGTGTTCACCGGAGAAACGTTGATATTCAGATTGAATAGACTGGCTGTTCAGATAATCCACTAGCAGTCTGGCCGGAGACTCAATACTGAACGCAACAACGGGTTTACTCACTCAATCTCCCGTTGAGAAATCAGCATTCTGGCGCCAGGCCTCAAAACCACCATCCAGATTAAACACATTCTCGTAGCCTTGCTGGACTAGAAACTGGGCAGCCTGCTGGCTACTGATACCGTGATAGCAACAGACAATGACGGGCGTCTGTTTGGACGTCTGCTGCATAAATGCCGGCAGACTGTCGTTATTCAGATGAAAAGCACCTTCAATATGACCGGCCGCAAAGGTCTGCGGGTCGCGAATATCAACCACCACAGGCTCTCCCGTATTGATGTACGAGTGTGCTTCCTGCACTGACAGGTGCTTAAACATAAATGAACGTCCTCAGTTACCAATCAAGAATGACTTTGCCAGACTGTCCCGACGCCATCGCGTCGAAGCCCTGCTGAAAGTCATCCACAGAAAATTTGTGCGTAATGACAGGCGATATGTCCAGACCAGCCTGAATCAAACTGGCCATTTTGTACCAGGTCTCAAACATCTCGCGACCGTATATGCCTTTAATCGTCAGGCCTTTGAAAATAACCTGATTCCAGTCAATCGCCACATCGCTGGGCGGAATACCCAACATAGCAACTTTACCGCCGTTATTCATTTTTTCTAACATATCGCGCAGCGCACTGGGTACACCGGACATTTCCAGGCCCACATCAAATCCTTCTGTCATGCCCAGCTCATCCATCACTTCACCCAGATCCTGCTGTTGAACGTTGACGGCGCGACTTGCTCCCATGCGCAATGCAAGCTCAAGACGATATGGATTCACATCGGTAATCACCACGTGTCTGGCACCGACGAAGCGCGCCACTGCAGCAGCCATAATACCAATGGGTCCGGCACCCGTGATCAGTACGTCTTCGCCGACCAGGTCAAACGACAGGGCCGTGTGTACCGCATTGCCGAAAGGGTCGAAAATTGATGCAAGCTCGTCTGAAATGTTGTCCGGGATTTTGAATGCATTAAATGCGGGTATCGCCAGATATTCTGCGAATGCACCTGAACGGTTAACCCCAACGCCCGATGTGTTGCGGCAAAGATGACGGCGACCGGCGCGACAGTTACGGCAATGGCCACAGGTAATATGACCTTCACCGGAGACGCGGTCGCCGACTTTAAATCCGCGCACTTCCTGGCCCATATCAACGACTTCACCCACATATTCATGACCGACGATCATCGGCACAGGAATGGTTTGCTGCGACCAGTCATCCCACTGATAAATGTGCATATCCGTACCGCAGATCGCCGTTTTGCGAATTTTGATCAATAAGTCATTATGGCCCACTTCCGGCTTCGGATTATCGGCCATCCAGATGCCTTTCTCTGGATACAGTTTGGCTAGCGATTTCATGCAATCACTCCCATTTCTTTGCCCACCTCAATAAAGGCATCGATAGCGCGGTCAATTTGCTCGATTGAGTGCGCAGCCGACATCTGCGTTCTTATCCTGGCCTGTCCTTTTGGCACCACCGGAAACGAGAAGCCGATCACATAAATACCACGAGCCAGTAGCTTATCTGCCATATCGCTGGCCAGTTTGGCATCACCCAGCATCACTGGAATGATAGCGTGATCTTTACCCGCTAAAGTAAAGCCCGCCGCTTCCATACGGGTGCGAAAATGGTTGGCATTACGTTTTAGCTGGGCGCGCAATTCGTGGCCGTCACGCAGCATATCGAAGACTTCCAGCGACGCATTGACAATCGGTGGAGCGACAGAGTTTGAGAACAGATAGGGGCGTGAACGCTGACGCAGCCACTCAACGACCTGCTTTTTACCCGAGGTGTAACCACCCGACGCACCGCCAAGTGCTTTACCCAGGGTACCGGTAATAATGTCGACGCGGCCCATCACATCACAATATTCGTGACTGCCTCGTCCATTTTCGCCGATAAATCCGGTGGCATGACAATCATCCACCATCACCATAGCGTCATATTTATCTGCCAGGTCGCAGATACCTTTCAGGTTGGCAATGATGCCATCCATTGAAAACACGCCGTCGGTAGCGATGACCTTGTATCTTGCTCCGTCGGCTACCGCCTTTTGCAGTTCCTGCTCCAGTGCGTGCATGTCATTATTCGCGTAGCGATAGCGTCTTGCTTTACTCAGCCTGACTCCATCAATGATACTGGCATGATTAAGCGCATCTGAAATAATGGCGTCTTCCGGGCCTAAAATGGTCTCGAACAGACCGCCGTTGGCATCAAAGCATGAAGGATAAAGAATGGTGTCTTCGGTGCCCAGAAAGTCGCTGATTTTTTGCTCCAGCTGCTTATGAATGTCCTGGGTCCCACAAATAAACCGAACAGACGCTACGCCGAATCCATGCTCATCGAGCCCGCGTTTGGCAGCCTCTATCAGTCGAGGATGATTAGCCAGCCCAAGGTAATTATTGGCACAGAAGTTTAAAACATGTTCGCCACCAGCGACCGTAATATCAGCCTGCTGCTGAGATGTGATCACACGCTCCTGCTTGTACAAGCCGTCTTCACGTAGAGTGTCTAACTGTTGTTGTAAGAACGCGTCAAAGGGTAAAGTCATGCGCTACACCTGTTCAGTCGAAAAGGCCGATATTCTAAGGGATCCGGCATGGCTTGGTACAGTAGTGTATGTGGATAATGCTGACCCGTGTAATTAATTGCTTACGCCTGGGTCAATATCACGTCAACCTGCTCAATAACGTGGTCAACCTCAATCCTTTCCATCAATGTTTGTCCCTTGGCACGCGTTCCCCAAGGCAGAACATGCCAGGTTTTACCGGTTTGCTCTTCAATCACCTGATCATATACGGAAACCACGTGAGACAGGTCGTTATACGGGCCCGTACGTCGCGGATTACTGTGTGCATACAGGCCAATGACGGGTGTGGATACTGTACTTGCCATATGTGCAGGTCCCGTGTCGGGAGCAATAACTAGCGACGCCTGCTGAAGCACAGCAAGAAGTTGTTTAAGGCTGGTTTGGCCAACCATATCTGTACACTCTTGATTAGTGTGCTTAAGGATGTCATCCGCTAATTGGCGTTCAGCAGGTGCGGGGCCGCCACAGATCACCACTTGATATCCTAATGATTGAATGTGGGTTGCCACGGCAGCATACCTTTCAGGTAGCCAGTTTCGCTCTGCTTTACTGGCCGCGGGGCATATTGCGACGAATTTCCCCAGCTCTGCCAGATGCTGATGAGCCCACTCAACGTCTTGCTCGGTCAGCCCCATGTCCCACTGCAGTGGCTGCTCTGGCACCCCAATGGCGTCAGCAAAATCCATAAAGCCCTCTAAGACATGAGCGTGGTTATGCGCGGCGACTCTGCGGTTGGCGAACAGCCAGTGAAGCTCCTTGCTGCGCGCCCAGTCAAAGCCCATTCTTATCTTGGCGGGGATCTGACGACTTGCCAGATTGGCGCGAAAAGCAACCTGCATTAAAAATAAGACATCAAACATCCTGCCCTTAAAGGCATTCTTCAGGTCTTTAAACGCTTCTCTGCCTCGGGATTTGTCGAAAATCACAAACTCGATTTCAGGAATATCCTTGACCAATTGGTACTCGATTTTGCCGATCACCCAGGTAATACGAATATGTGGTGCCTGTTGACGGATCCTGGTCACCATCGCAACCGCGTGACATACGTCACCAATAGCAGACAATCTGAGGATACACAGGCGTTCAATGTTTTGTAGGTTTGGCATGAGCAGTCATTGAGAGTTGAACGGGCAGGAAGATGGAATCTGCCGTTAATTTGATTACAATCTAACGGTTTATACAAGGGCTTCAGTTTATTTAATGTCATCAACCGCAGCGTTGCCAGCAGGCCACCACATTATCGTTCATCCCGATCTCCAGGAGCCTGTCACACCACAGTGGTTTATGCCTGAGCACTGGCAACAGCTCAATGCTGTGCATGGCAGTGCGACGGGTCGAGGCGCAGCATTATTCATACAATATAACGGCATAGAGATGGTCCTGCGCCATTACCGGAGAGGCGGCCTAATAGGTAAATTGATTCATGTTCATTATCTGTACACCGGTCTGCCTGGCACCCGAGCGTGGCAGGAATTCACGCTGCTCATGTACATGCGCAAACACGGTCTTGCCGTACCAGAGCCGATTGCTGCGCAGGTGATCAGACACGGATTGACCTATCGCGCTGACCTCATCACCCGTCGAATCGAAGACGCTAAAGATGTGTTTACCCTGCTACTTGACACCACATTGTCCGAAAGGAACTGGCAAGACATAGGCAATACAATTAGAGCCATGCATGATTTACAGGTGTACCACCATGATTTGAATATTCATAACATCATGTGTGATAAGCACAACAAGGTCTGGCTAATTGATTTTGATAAGTGCGCCATCCGTAGTGGGCACGCCTGGAAGCAAAAAAACCTGGATCGATTACTGCGTTCTTTACGCAAAGAACAGGGTAAACACTCTGCATTTCAGTTTAGTGAACAAGACTGGCAACAGCTGCTTGTCGGCTATCAACGCACCTGAATCGATGACTCTTCGGCAAGTTCTGACAGAGTGAAAAACTGTCGCTTAGGCGCAAAGGCTTTGTAGTCATGGTCAATGCGATAAGCGTTGAATACTCTATCCGCCTGTAACACCACCGGCGTCTGGAAATTGATGAAGGCTTTGGCCGTATCCAAAGTCAGCGCGTAAGCGTGAGTGCCAATGATTTTGCCAATGCGATAAAAGTCATCTGAATAATCACGCATGATCATCTCATCCAATAACACATCATGCATATTCTGCCAGTTGGATATATGCAGCTTTTTATACAACCGATACAACGCTACCTGTAGGCTGGATTTGAGACCGGGGCGCTTTTCATCACGATATCCAAGCATCAATAGTTGCCAGTCTTCAGGCAGCTGCTCCATCAACTCACTAAACCTTGCCAGTTCCTGCTCTACCGGCAAGACATCGTCCTCGAAAATCATGACTCGTTGATAGCCATTTTCTACCATATCCTGCCACATGTTTCTGTGAGACAGGGCGCAGGCAATCTCGCCCAACATCATCGAACGGTGTGTGCGCTTTAACTGCCGATGCCGGGTATCGTCGTACACGCCTTCATCAATGACCTGTTGCATCGACATATTGCGCTTATCGGTGCCGTAGAAGAATGTGAAGTCCAGTCCCTGCAAGGCCTGTTTTACGCTTTGTTGACGGTCAGTCGCGTCTTTGAGTGTTAACACGTAAGCATGGTCAAAATAGCGGTTTAACTGGTCGTATCCGGATTGCAGCACTGTCATATCAGTATTCACTCATCGGTCGTTTAGCAGGTAGCGAATGTGGGTATACAGCAGGTAATCTGTATCGTCTTGCTGGTAAGTAAAATCACGCTGCTCAATATGGCCGCCTATTCTAAGCATCCAATCGCCCCATTGCGATTGATAAAAACCGCCTAGTTGATAGGTGCGCTCGCTGACATCATCAGTCAGTACCGGGCTGGGTCGCTGCCCATCTTCATTCAGCTTCAGATGTCGGGCGGTCAACTGCATGACATCACCATTGCTAAAATGTTTGTTGTAACCAAGTGTCAGCGCTGTTGCATCGCTGTCAAAAGTACTGCCGATGGCTCTTCCCTGATAACGGTAGCCAGACGTATAGGTGCCATGTTCATAGTAGCAATTGGTGACCGTTGAGCTTGCCGATGCACAGGCAATGTTCGTGTCACTGTGTTCAATGTAAAGTTTGCCGCCCCACAGGTAGGTTGACGCGCCTATTAGATTGGCATTATCGGTTGGACGATAAAAGTCTACCGCATCCTCGCCAATTCGCTGTGCATAGAGGGATAGCGGGCGGCTGAACACATCAAACGTGTATTTGATGTCAAATCCCGCCAGATGATTGCCTTTTTTGGTATCCAACGCCTCATCACACTGTGCACTGCCGTCGGCACAAATAGCCCGGAATGTCACGACATCCCAAAAGTCACTAAAACTATTACCCTGCCCTTCACCACCCCACATCGCGGCCCAGGATGCACCTATTTCCAATCTTTTAATGGGCGTGAAGGTGAATCGTGTTGACCATAATCTGGGGTTTGCTACATCTCGTTCAGACTCCAGACGGCCCATTTGAGCGGTAAAATACCAGGGGCCTAACCATGCCAGCCAGGGGTGCTCTGACGCTGTTGCTGTGGAGCGCGACAACGCAATACTGGGGATCGGACGGGCATTATTCGACAGAATAAGACTGCTTGACATTGCAGGTCCCCACCACTGGTCCATGGCTCCCAGGCGTATATTCCAATCACCAAACTGATAAGCGAGATAGCTTTGGTCAACGTTGTTGGCGCCGCCACTGTCGTGATTCACGGAGATGTGTGCCGACCACCTGCCACTGATAATGTCTGAGGTAACATTGAGGCGAGCACTGACTTCCTGGTTGCTGTCGAAATCCTGCATTCTGCTTTTATCAGTGGCAGCATAGAAATTCATGGTCGTGCGCCATTGCTGTTCATTCTGCACCGCCAGATAGTAACGTAGCCGCCGCAGAGAAACTTGTGCTGCTGGCGATAATTGCTGCATATCCGCCTGCTGTAACTGGTTACCGATACCTTTCCAGGGCACGGGAAAGGTCATACTGGCGACATCCAGTACGCCATAATCAACTAAGGTTTGCAGATCGTAGTGAAGCTGCGGCTCGGTAGTTCCGATCCACGGTGACGCCCAGCCTGTAGAAGCTGTCGACATCAAAAATAAACAGGCGAAAATGCGACTACGCAACAGATGGTCCTTTGCTCACGGTGCCTTAAACGGCGCCTATCCTACCCTACTATAACGCTGATGCAATACACAGACGAGGTTTGCGTTTATCTGGCATCGCCCCCGTTGCATCGACACGCTATAACCGTTAGTGTTCAGCTATCCGAGCACATGCCAACGTAACGAGTATGTACACTAAAGCAATTTATCCAGGCACATTTGACCCCATTACTAACGGTCACTCCGATTTAATTGAGCGTGCCGCGAAGATGTTTTCGCATGTCACCGTTGCGATAGCGGCCAATCCAAGTAAGAAGCCGCTGTTTACCCTGGATGAACGGGTGAAAATGATTCAGCAAACCACCGCATCACTGGACAATGTAGACGTTGTTGGCTTCACCGGCCTACTGGCTGATTTTGCCGACCAGCAGCAAGCTACGATTTTGATCCGTGGCCTGCGTGCGGTATCCGACTTTGAATATGAGTTTCAGCTCGCCAATATGAACAGGCGTCTGAACCCCAAATTGGAAAGTGTGTTTCTCACTCCCGCCGAGGAAAACTCGTTTATCTCGTCTACGCTGGTCAAAGAGGTTGCTCTGCATCGTGGTAATGTAAGTGACTTCTGTCACCCTATCGTACAGCAGGCGCTCAAAGAGCGGCTGCACGGAAAGTAACATTCAACGCTGACAATTGGTGCAGTAAAACGTATTACGCTGTCCTATCATGGCCGAGCGCAGCGAATTACCGCAGCGCTCACAAGGCTTGCCATCACGCCCGTAAACCCTTAGATGCTGGGCAAAGTAGCCGGGGTTACCATCTGCCTTAGTAAAGTCTTTAAGTGTCGTACCGCCCTGCTCTATCGCTTTCGCCAGTACCTGCTTAATATGCCCGCCAAGCTCTATATACCTGCGCCGACTGACTCTCCCTGCCGCACGCCGAGGATCGATACCTGCCAGAAATAGCGACTCATTTGCATATATATTACCGACACCCACCACCACATGGTTATCCATAATAAAGTTTTTTACTGCGACCGATTTACCACGCGACAGTGTATACAGATGCTCACCATCAAACCCATCGGTGAGCGGTTCAGGCCCTAATCGCTGTAATAGTTCAATAGGTTCAGATTGCGGCGGTTGCCACAAACAGGCGCCAAACCGTCTGGGGTCGTTAAAACGCAAGCACTGACCACTATCCAGCACGATGTCCAGATGGTCGTGCTTCTGCAGTGGGTGAGCCGCATCAACCACACGCAGTTTACCACTCATGCCAAGGTGCAGGATGATACTGCCTGCCGCGGTATCGATAAGCAGGTACTTGGCACGGCGACGAATATCCGTAATGGTCTGCTGCTGTGCGCTAAGTACGTCATCAGGCACCGGCCAGCGAAGCATCGGCTGCCTTATAATAATTCGCTCAATGCGACGATGAATGAGATGAGGCAAGATCCCCAGGCGACTTACTTCAACTTCAGGTAGTTCAGGCATTGATTAAACGTTCCAATCCTGGCGACAACAGTCGGTACCAGCTTTGTTGATATCGAAGCAGTACATCACTCTGCTGCGGATAAAACTCAAACACGCGTCCCTGAGATTCACCGGCTAACCAGATGATTACCACCTGTGGTGAGCGTTGATTCAATTCGGGCTGACTATCTACCTGTTCGACAACAGCGGACTGCCAGGCTTGCACTAATGCAGCCAGATCTGACTCATGTTCACTTACAGGCGTTTGGCGCCAGCCCTGACCAATACGCTCTACACTACTGCCATCCAGCTCTATCGTCATGACTAAAGCGTCGTCCGGCAATAGTGGCCGAGGCTGATACTCTGCAGACGAATCTGACTTAAAAATGTCGGATAAATTGAACAATACAATCATCACCAGCATGGCAAAGATGATGACGTTATTCCATGCTCGCTGAGACAGGCGCATAGGCGTTCTCGAAAATCAACGTACGGTGATCATAGCACCATAAGTCAAACGCAAAAAACCCGACATAAAAGCCGGGTTTTTCTGGAGACAAAAACAAGTAGTATTTACTTGATTTTTGCTTCCTTGAACATCACATGCTTGCGCACTTTAGGATCAAATTTTTTGATCTCCATTTTGCCAGGCATATTACGCTTGTTCTTGTCAGTGGTGTAATAGTAACCAGTACCCGCTGACGACACTAATTTGATTTTGTCACGCATTGCTCTGTTCCTTTACACTTTTTCGCCGCGGGCACGCATATCGGCTAATACCGAATCAATGCCTTTCTTGTCGATGATGCGCATACCTTTAGTAGACAGACGCAGTTTTACAAAACGGTTTTCGCTCTCAACCCAGAAACGGTGGGTTTGCAGATTCGGCAGAAAACGACGACGCGTCGCGTTGCGCGCGTGCGAGCGGTTATTACCTACCGCAGGTCGCTTGCCAGTAACTTGACATACTCTAGACATCGTATTTGTCTCCAAACAACTTTATTTAGCTAAAACCGGCAAATCGATCGCGGGTCAGCTATGCTACAGATAAGAGGGCGCATGTTATACAGCAAATCACGGTGCGATTCAATCATTGTTTGAATTTAAATCGCTTTTTCTATGCCGTGAAGGGTTCGGGTAACACGATGCTTCTTTGTATAATCGCGAATTGCGCGGTTTTTATCGCGCATTTCCTGAGTAACGTAGCCGCGAGCGTGGTCTAAATGTACACAAATGGCAGAGTAACGAATTTGCTTGGATTTGATCCCGGCGTTGAACATTCGTTCGCCCAGTTCCCGGTCTTCACCACCATATTGCATGCGTTCATCAAAACCATTGGCAGCAAAAATATCTGAGCGCCAGCCAGACGCATTGTGGCCATTCCAGGTCGCTTTGGTTGGCGTCAGCCAATTGAGCAACTTCGCCTTGTTTCCCGATGCAGTCAGCTTCATTGTTTTATGACTGCGTTTCAATCCATGCGCCACCAGCCAGTCGACATCAAATGCCTGACCTGAGGCAATGTGTTCTTTAGTAATTGCCTTGCTGGTATCCATGGGTAACTTGAAATATCCCCCGGACAGAAAAAAACCGGGCTGTGCATTTTGCACATGTACGTTTAAAAAATCATTGCGCGGTATACAGTCACCATCTGTAAAGACAATATACTCTCCTGTACTTTCCAGCAGCGCTTTATTCAAAATGCGAGTCTTCTGAAAACCTTCATCAGGTTGCCAGACATGCTTAACCTGCATATCAGATTGCTCACAAAACGCCTGTATACGCTCCCGGGTCTCATCGGTCGACCCATCATCAGCAATAATCACCTCGAAATCTCGATACTGCTGATAATGAAACCCCCACAGGGTTTTCTCCATCCAGTCGGGAGAATTATAGGTTGAGAAGATCACTGATAATTTCATGGTCAATTTCCTGCCATTGCGTTATCGCACCAAAGCGCGAAGTCTGCGTGCATTGTGTCTGCGATTTTGCGCTAAAAATACGCATTGTTGCCAAACTTTCTGCCATCGCCTGGTCGGTTGAGACCGACGATTTTGAGTTGCATCAATATCACTGCGCACCGATGCACTGGGTCTGAATGGATAGGGTTTAAGACCGAACACTTCGATATCTTTTTCCCACCAATATTGCAGGTCCAGATCAATAGGCCGAAAGAATCGCTCACTGTTATCAAGCAGCTTTCGAGCGCCTGCCAGACTCACCGCCTGAGCACAGGTCCTGGCCGGCACCTTATTATAGATGAGTACTCGTTTTTCACTCGGAGGCCAATGCCAGATGGCTCGTCGCTTTTCAGGATACTCAGCCAGCTTTATATAGTCCCATGCCACGTCAAGTTGGCCAATGACGTTACCAACCTGTTCAATATTGCCTTGCAGCTCGATATCATCTTCCAGAATGACAGCATAGGGCAGTTGCTCATCAACAATCGTCTGCCAAGCCTTACGGTGGCTCAAATAACACCCCACTTCACCGCGCGACAAATCGCGATAAAATCGTCCTGCATTGGCCTCGCTATCATAGTGCTTTTGCAGCTCGCTTTCGCTGAGAAGCTCCCCGTCTACCGCTTCGATACGCCTGATAGCGTGAGATTGCAATTGCTTCTGGCATTCGGCAAACCGATGTACCGAGCGTGCCAGATTTATTACAAAGATGGGGGGAGCTGCTTGCAACGGTGACCTCAAACGTCTTTCATCATTCGCCGGCCAGATTCACAGCCAGCCGCGTTGTGCGAATGATACCGTGGATTGCGCACCAATCACAAAGTGATCGAGCACAGAAATGTCCAGCAGAGACATGGCATCAATAATTCTTTTGGTGATATGGCGATCTGCCTGACTTGGTTCGGCAATACCGGAAGGGTGATTGTGTGCAATGATCACGGCGGCGGCATTATCATCAAGAGCTTGTCTGACTAACACTCTGGGGTACACAGCAGCACAATCAATACTGCCTCTGAACATATCCCGAACATGCAACAAACGGTGCTGACTATCCAGAGACAACATCACAAAGACTTCATTATGCTCATCACGCAGATGCTGTGATAAAAAATGAGCGACATCATCTGCGCTGTTAAGCGCCTTTGGCTCGTCAAGCTGCTCTGCCGCCATTCGCCGGGCTAACTCAAACGTCGCCCTGAGCTGCGCCACTTTGACCGGGCCAATACCTGACAGCTCAAATAGTTGTTTGTTTGATGCGCGCTGCAAATGACGCAGTGAACCAAACAGCGTCATTAATTGCATCGCGAGGGATAAGCAGTTTTGCGTTTTGGTGCCTGTCCGCAGAATGATAGCCAGCAATTCCGCATTTGATAATATTGCAGCGCCATGGGCCAGCAGCTTTTCCCTTGGTTGCTCTTTCGTCGGCCAGTGAGTGATGTTCATTTGCTGGGCGCTCCTTTTCCGAAAACCTGACCGTCCTGGCACAGGCAATAAGTACTACTGGAAAGTTTCCCCCTTTCCAGCTCATAATAATAGGCTTATTCATTGTTCATCGGCTAGTACAGTTTTTATGGGCCTTTGCGGAAAAAACATTCTATTGGGTGTGACGGGCGGCATCGCCGCATACAAAACCCCTGACTTGGTGCGCAAACTTACGGCGAAAGGCGCCAATGTGCGTGTCGTATTAACCGAGTCTGCGCGAGAGTTTGTTAGCGCATTAGCACTGCAAGCCGTTTCCGGTCATCCGGTCAGTGATGATCTGCTGGATAAAGACGCCGAGGCTGCAATGGGACACATTGAGCTGGCGCGATGGGCTGACGAACTGCTGGTTGCCCCGGCAACGGCCAATTTCATGGCTAAACTGGCGCATGGCCTGGCTGACGACTTACTGAGCACATTGTGCCTTGCTACCACTGCGCCCATCACCCTGGCACCAGCCATGAATCAGCAAATGTGGGCTGCATCGGCAACGCAAGATAATCTCAACGTTTTACTTAGCCGAGGCGTCAACACCCTTGGCCCTGCTGCAGGTGAGCAGGCCTGCGGTGATATCGGGCCCGGCAGAATGCTGGAGCCCGAGGAAATCGCCGAATCGCTCGACAACCAAGGCGCACGCCCCTTACAAGGCGTTCGCATGACCATCACAGCTGGTCCCACTCGCGAGTCTCTCGACCCTGTTCGTTATCTGACCAACCATAGCTCAGGAAAAATGGGGTTTGCCCTCGCAGCGCAAGCCGCAAAGCTGGGTGCAGAGGTCACGCTCATTGCCGGCCCCGTTGCGTTGAACACGCCTTACAACGTTACCCGTATTGATGTGCAGAGTGCACAGGACATGCTGAATGCCAGCCTAGCCAACGTAATAGACACAGATATATTCATTGGTTGTGCGGCCGTTGCAGATTATCGTCCTCAGCAGGTCGCTGACCAGAAAATCAAGAAGACAGAAGATAAGTTAACACTTACTTTTATTAAAAACCCTGATATTCTTAACGAAGTATCGTCGCATGAGCAGAGACCTTTCTGCGTTGGATTTGCTGCTGAAACACAGGATGTAGCGAGGTACGCGCGGGACAAGATGGCTCGTAAGCGACTTGATATGATTGCTGCCAACGATGTGTCCCAGGCAGAGATTGGCTTTAACGCAGACAATAATTCGCTGCATGTTTTCTGGCCCGAGGGTGAACATGTCATTCCTACGGCCGATAAACAATCTGTCGCCCACGCATTATTATTGCTCATTAATGAACGTTATCAGCAGCGTAAAGGCCCTTAACATTTAACTCGAACAGATAAAAAAGGATAGCGATACATGCCCGCCACAAAAAGAACCAACAGACGCGCGCAAATTCTGCAAGCTCTCGCCAGCATGTTGGAGACCAACCCAGGTCAACGCATTACCACGGCCAAACTGGCTGAGCAGGTAGGTGTGTCTGAAGCGGCTTTGTATCGTCATTTTCCCAGCAAAGCGAGAATGTTTGAGGGCTTAATTGCGTTTATCGAAGAAACCCTTTTCTCTCGCATTACGAAAATCATTAATGAAGAGAAAGATACGGCAACACGCTGTCAGATGATCCTGCATTTGATTTTAGGGTTTGCAGAAAAAAACCCTGGCATCACCCGTATACTCAACGGTGATGCACTGATGGGTGAACAGGAACGACTGAGAGAGCGGATTGCCAAACTATACGATCGCCTCGAAACGCAGCTTAAGCAGATACTCAGAGAAAGGAAGCTGAGAGAAGGAAAAACACTCCCAGCTGAGGAAGGGTTAATTGCCAATATGCTTATCTGCTATGCCGATGGCAGAATCAACCTGTTCATTCGCAGCGAATTCACACGCCGCCCCACTGAACAGTTCAGTGAGCAGTGGCGTGTTTTCAAAAGTCGCTTTTTTGACTGAAGCTGGATTTATTTAGCAAACGTCTCGCCAAAAAAATCACCCTCATTCCATTGCGAACGCTCGCTTTGATCAGCAAGTGTTCGACCGATTTCAAAATTCACCTGGGTAAATTTCTCAGCGGCCCGCCAGTTAAATGGCAGATCAAACTGGTCGGAAGGTTTGTGATAATGGGTGCTGATAAACTCGCCAAATACCTTGCTGCCATCCACTTCCGGGTCGGCGGATTGTAAACCAGGCACTAAAAACACGGCAGGAATGCCCTGCTTCACAAACGCATAGTGGTCCGAGCGTGTAAACAGCGCCTGCTGTGGCCAAGGGTCCGGACTCAGAGAAATGTCATATCTGGCTGCCGCCTGCTCTACTGACTTTTTCATATCACTATGACTGGCACCGAATGCAATAACATCAGCAAACTCATAGGTCAGAATTGGCATATCAAGGTTTACGTTTGCAACCATACTGCCTTCAGGCACGGTGGGATTGCGCGCAAAATAGTCTGCGCCAAGCAGGCCTTTTTCCTCGCCCGTTACTGCCACAAACAGCAGTGAGCGTTTTGGTGCTTGAGGTAACTGGCTGAACATGCGCGCCGTTTCCAACATCACAGATGTACCGGATGCATTGTCCATCGCGCCGTTATTGATATTGTCCTGCTTCACCGTTTTGGCCAGTCCAATATGGTCTGAGTGTGCCGAATACACCACATATTCATCTTTCAATACAGGATCTGAGCCAGGCAAAATACCTACCACGTTTGGGCTTTGTATCGATTTGTGCTCTGACTTTCTGTGCAATGTCACGCTGACAGGTAAATCAAAACCGCTCGGCACTCTACCCTGCTCTAACATCTGATAGATGTCCTGTAGCGGCACCGGCGATGTCTTAAACAGGCGCTCTGCTGCATGCAGACTCAAGTAAGCACCGCCTTTCAGCTGCGGATAGACACTGGCAGGTGTACCATCCTCTTGCAGCCAGCGGACGCGTGGCGTGTGCAAGTAATTAAGCAGGTTCTGATAAGGACGCACTTTTTCATTACTCGGCGTGGTGATGGTGATCACACCGATAGCCCCGCGCTCCACTGCATATTTCTGCTTCTGCGAGCCAGAGGCGAAATGTGCACCTTCTTCACTGGGGAAACTGGCGGGCTTACCAGCCAGATTCACAACAATTTTTCCGGTTACGTCCACGTCGGCGTAGTCATCATGCTGCAGTTCCGGGGCAACAATGCCATAACCTACGAAAACAAGCGGTGCAGTAACGTTATCTTCTGTACGCACCACGCCCGGCCCCATCGTAAAGTCTTTTGGATAGGACAGTGAAATACGCTCATCACCGGACAAAATGTCTAACCTTGGCGATGCCTGATCAAGAAACGCCTGACGGAACTTCACCCGTTGAAAATAGCTGCCATTGTCGCCTGCAGGCACAAGACCGTACTTTTTCATTTCTGCCGCGATATACAATGAGGCGAATTCATGCCCAATTGAACCGGTTTCTCTACCCTCCAATAAATCATGTGAAAGAAACCAGAGATGAGATTGTATCTGCGCGATATCAGGCTGTACGTGATTATCGGCACTAACGTAAGGCACATGTGCCATGCCCAACAGTAAAATGGTTAATAATATCCGTGGTAAAGGCGCTTTTTTCATCTGCAACTAACTACTTCAGAGTTTTAGAAGGGTCGCAATTTACGGGTTGTCGCAAAGAATTTCCAGCTTGACACGACGAGTTGCATCGCTACGCTATAAAGAACATCAATTCTCGAGCAATCCCATGCCTCGCAAAGCCCTGTACGATCTCAACGACGTTCTGAATGAAGCGATTGATGTATTTCTGGAACATGGCTATCACGGCGCCATTATGGATGAAATCATCGCACGTACAGATTTCAATCGACGGGGCTTTTACATTGAATTTGGTAGCAAGCAACGCTTTTTATACAAGGTGTTGGAGCATTACCAGAACAACCAACTAGCGAACGTCATGGTACCGCTCGAACATAATCGCGGACTGGATTCCATTACTGAATTTTTTGATGCATACGTAGAGCACGTTAAAGGGCGCGGTTGCCTGCTTATCAATTGTATTACCGAACTTGGCCATGACGATGCCACCATCCGTGATATTGGTCGACACTATCTTGACAGACTTCAAATTGACTTTATTGGTTGCCTTGAAAAAGCCCAGCAAAGCGGTCAGATTCATGCTCACGTCAACATTGAGTCAGCAGCCTTGCAGCTTACCAGCTACGTACAAGGCTTTGCGGTGAATGCCATTCTAGCCGCCGAGACCGATGAAATGCATATTGCGACTCGCTCGTTACTGGCACCTTTATCATCTCGTTAGTATTGAATTCTTTGTCCGCAACCCCAACTTTCCGAGCATAATCCAATTTGTTTTGTCAGCCAGGTATGAGCAATAAAAAACCACTTTATCGGGTTCAGTTCGTTAGCAATGGTGAACGCTACGAAGTCTATGTACATGAGGTTAGTCAGGGTGGCCTGTTTGGCTTTGTTGAAATAGGCGATTTCGTTTGGAATACACATACCGCACTGGTCGTTGATCCGAGCCATGAAAAGCTAAAATCTGAATTTGCTGATGTCACCCGCACCTATGTGCCGATGCACAATGTACTGCGTATAGATGAAGTCAAAAAAGAAGGCACGGCCAAAATCTCCGAATTATCGGACAAGGTGACCGCGTTCCCCGGACCTATCTATACACCTAAAAAGTGATGCGATGAGCGAGTGCTCTCGCTCATCAACTTCAGTCTTTGGTCGCCTCGCGAATATAGCGATTCACACTGTCATCCAGCATGTGCAATGTTACTGCACCATTAGACAACACTAAGTCGTGAAAGGCCTTAATATCAAACTGCTCGCCCAATGCTTTCTCTGCTCTATTGCGCAGCTCCCATATTTTAATTTCTCCCATTTTGTAGCTCAGTGCCTGACCAGGCCAGGAAATATAGCGATCCACCTCAGCACGCACATTAGCCAGACTCAGCATCGAGTTATCAGAGAGATAATCCAGACCTTGCTGACGGGTCCAGCCCATTGCATGTATTCCCGTATCAATCACCAGCCTGCAAGCGCGCCACATCTCATAACTTAGCCGACCAAAATGTTCATAGGGTGAGTCATAGACGCCCATTTCAACCCCTAATTTTTCGGTATACAGCCCCCACCCTTCACCGAACGCACTCAAATACAATTTGCGTCTGAATGGCGCCACGCCTTCAAGCTCTTGCGATAAGGCATTTTGAAAATGATGGCCAGGTACCGATTCATGTAACGTTAGTGCGGTGAGTTCATATAGAGGACGCTGATCAAGCTGGTAGGTATTCAACACATAAGTACCGGCAGAATCACCACCTATCGGGGCGGGCCAATACGCTGCTGTTGTGTAATTCGGCGCAATGGAGTCTGGCACCGGCTGAATGGAATAGGGCAAACGCGGCAGCTTACCAAAGAATCGCGGTAGTTCAGCGTCGATACGGTTGGCAATAAATGTCGCATGCATCAGCAGCTCTTTGGCCGTTTTGGCGTAAAACTGAGGGTCGCTGCGCAGAAACTGCTGAAATTCAGTAAAGGAGCCGGTGAACTCTACCTCTTTCATCAAATCAAGCATTTCGGCCTTTATACGAGCGACTTCCGTCAGGCCAATCTGATGAATTTGTTCGGCGCTGTAGTCTGTCGTGGTGACATACCACTTAATCTGGCTGGCGTAGTAATCTTTGCCGCCAGGTGCGTCAACTATCCCAACAGACTCTCTGGTATTAGGAATATATTGCTGTTGTAAAAAGTCTCTGAGCGCCGCGAATGCTGGCGTGACATGCTGCTCAATGGCCTGCTTAACCTGCTGCAAATATCGGTTGCGCTGTGACTCTGGCAGGTTAGTAATGTATTTTTCAGCGGTGCTGTATAAACGACTCTCTGTCGGGTTGTCATATACCTGCCGGGCAATGACGGGCGCAATGCCCTGCATGACAATTTTTGGCTGCGTCAGGCCAGTATCGAGTCCTTTTTGTAGCCATGCGGTATGTTGCTTAAAGTAGGTAGGCAAGGCACGCATTCTGGCCAGATAATTGTCAAAATCTTGCACCGACTTTAGTGGCATTTGCTCAATCCCACGCACGGCACTGCTGGTAAAATCGGTAAACGTATTCATGTTGATGCGGCTATGACCGTTGTCGATGCCAGTAATCCGGTCCTCAAGTATCCACTTCAACAGTCCTAGATTAATTTGTTCATTCTGGCTTAGCTTATCCTGCTCAATAGCATTGGCGCGGGTGAGCAGAGCAGCTTGCTGTTCACGGTATTTTTGCTGCTGCACGTCGCTGACGTCAGGAAGCAGATGGTTGTAGTCATGTACGCCGTTAGATGTGGCGAACAGAGGATTGTTGCGCATGCGCAGCTGCCATTCATCATCAATCAGCTGTTGCAGTGTTTGCTGAGGAGAGGCATGCGTGAGTGTCACCATCAGGGCACACAAGAGAATACACGTTTTTCGCAGCATGTTGTTGATACTCATATGGATTTCATTAATGAATTTGGATGCGAAAAGATAACACAGTGTTTGTCAGCATAGCGAAAAAACACCGACATTGATTTGCGCCTTAGGATGATTAAACTAGCTAAGGTTATTGTGCATCGTGCATGGTCAACGTTTAACATCACAATTGAGGCATCGCCATGGCCGCTGTAGGCATAATCGGTATTCTGGTTCTGGTTCTTATTTATTTCGTCGTACGTTCCCAGTCGCTGCAAAAGCAGGTGATGCAGTATCGTAACGAGCTTAAACGCTCTAGCAGTGATGCCAAGTTTGCCATGTCGACACTGGTGTTATTATCCGGTGAGCTGCAACGTGTCTATGTTGATAACCTACAGGCAGCGCAAAAACACGGATTATTGAGTCAGGATGATTTCAATAAAAGCCAGTTTATTCTGAATCATATTGAGTATGTTGTACTGCAGTGCTGCGAACATCGCGCGACGATTGAAGAAGCGCTGACTAAAGCGCTCGAACGCAGTGAATATACGATGAAAGATATTAATCAGTATATCGCTAAGCAGCCCTCTGAAATCCGCGTGCCATGGTGCAAGAACACCCTAGGCGGTTTCATTACAGCGTGCCAGCGCCTGAGTGCAGGCAAAGTCATCAAAAAAGCCGAAGCAACGGCGGAGGAGCCTGAACAGGCTCAGTCATAATCAAGGGTTACGTGCCTGCAATGCAGAAAGCAATATTGCCGTATCGTGTTGACTCACCGGCATGATTGACAGCCTGTGCCCTTTCTTCACGACGCCAAGATCAAGAATATCGGGCATCGCTTTAATATCACTCAGGGTGAGCATTCGCTCATATTTTCGTAGTAGTTTGATGTCCACCATATACCAGCGAGGGTTTGACGGGTCGGACTTGGGATCAAAGTAGGCGGATTCCGGGTCAAATTGAGTGTGATCTGCATAGCCTTCTTTCACCACTTCAGCTAAACCGACAATGCCAACATGCTTGCAGCTTGAGTGATAGAAAAATACCCGATCACCGCGTTTGACTTCATCTCGTAAAAAGTTACGTGCCTGATAATTACGAATGCCATCCCAATGTTCACATTGATCTGGACGACTAGCCAGGTCGTCGATGCTGAATGCATCGGGTTCAGATTTAAATAGCCAATAGCGCATGGCAATGCCTTTACAGAGCAGTGAAACATAGGGTCAGATCTTATCGATAGATCTCCTCTCTTGCATCATCAAAAAGATATAATATACTGTACATATATACAGTATTATTTTGCTTATGAACTCACTGCTTAGCTATCTGAAAAATAAACAGCTTGTCTGGCATGGCTCTCATCAGTGCGCCGCGATGCCGGATACCTCCCGTAGTGGTTATCCGGAACTTGATAACGCGCTACATGGGGGGCTGCCTGAGCAGGGGGTTATTGACATATGTAGTATAACTGGCATCGGCGAGTGTCGATTATTGCTGCCTCATATCGCCCATCAACAGCAGCAACACAAACGTCTGCTGACATTTATCGCGCCCCCTTACCGCATTAATGCAGAGCTGTTGCTGGCTCAGGGTATTGACCTTAAGCAGACGCTGATGATTTACCCTGATAGCCCGGAGCATGCGCTATGGGCGGCGGAGCAATGTCTGGCCAGCGGCAGTTGTTGTACCGTCATGTTATGGCACCAGGCGCTGACAATCCATCAGGTGAAACGTCTACAGTTGGCCGCCAGAAAGGGAGAATCCTTACAGATATTGTTCCGCCCCGAACAGCAGCAGCAATCGCTGCCCGTCACCCTTGGCTTACAGCTACAGCCTCACAGTAATGGCCTGAATGCCAGGATAAGTAAGCAGAAAGGTGGCTGGCCGGGAGAGTTTTTTAGCATCAATATGCGCACTCGTTGGCCCTGGCTATATCAGCGCCCACAGCCTGACAACCTGCTGCATTTCCCACGCTCACGAGCCAGCTAATGTCACCAATCTGGCTATACTTGCACTTTCCGAATTTGCAGTTAAATACCCTATTTTCTGGCAACACAGGTAGTCATGAAACGCTACCTGTTGTGGTACTGGATGCAAAGAAAAATCAGGTCTGTCAGCGTAACGGCAGCGCCAGGAAGTTAGGCATTCAATGTGGTATGGGACTGGCAACAGCCAGCTCTCTGAGTCAGCAATTACAGGTTGTCAGTTATTGTCGGGAGGTCGAAGAAAGTCAGCTTAACGTCATTGCTGAAACACTTTATCAGCTCACATCAGATATCTGCTTTTTCCAACCTGACGGTCTCGCTCTGCGCATTCATAACATGCTTAATCTGTATGGCGGGTTACAACCCTATTGGAACATGCTCCGCGAGCACTTGACCAGACTACACATCGAGTATCAGGCAAGCACCGCGTGGTCCCCCCTAGCCGCTCGGGTCATGGCTCGCAACCAGATAAATACGATCAGTGACCAGCGAGACAACATCAAAACCGCACTGGGTCAATGCACGATTGATTCGCTGGATATACACAATAAAGATAAGCAGAAGCTCAAACGCGTAGGGCTGCATACGGTCGCCGATATTGTCGCGCTGCCACTAAAAGATATCGCCCGGCGCTTTGATAGTTATCTGGTAACGTATCTGGGTCGTCTGAAAGGGGAATTGCATCACCCTCTACCGTTTTTTCATCCTCCAGAATATTTTTACCGCTATCTTGAGCTGTTATATGAAATTGAAAAAACCGATACCTTGATACCACCAGTCAAGCGTTTGCTCAACGAGCTGGAGTCATTTCTTAAAATACGGAATCACACAACATCAGAGCTGACGCTCACGCTTTATCAGCGCGATCATACACCTCTGGAAGTAACATTGGGGTCCGCGCAGTGTGAGTATCGCGCACAAAGCTGGCTGAAACTGCTTTCCCTCAAGTTTGAATCTGTCACGCTGACAGCCCCGGTATATGCCATCAGTATCAGAGTGGATAAGCTACAGGAGCTCAACCCTGTCAGACAGGATATGTTTGCTGGCAAGCAGGCACAGATATCCACGCTACAACTACGCGCCATATTGGAGGCCAAACTTGGTGCAAGCGCAGTGCAGCAGCTTTGCTATGTGTCTGAACACCGTCCTGAATACAGTCAGAAACAGGTCCCGCTTAGCGACACTGATGTAGATGCGGCAAGCGTCGATATCCTACCCGATCGGCCAGGTTTTTTACTTAGCGAGCCTTTGCCATTGCAAGAAAAAGTGACCGTCATTCGAGGACCAGAGCGTATCTCTACGGGATGGTGGGACAATCAACAGGCGGTACGCGACTACTTTATCGCACGTAATCAGTTTGGTCAGTTGTTATGGATTTTCCGCACGCCGCATAATTACTGGTATCAACACGGTCTGTTCTGTTGAACGTATGGCATACGCTGAGCTGTTTTGCCAATCCAACTTTTCTTTTCTGGTTGGCGCTTCCCATCCACAGGAGCTTGTTCGCCAGGCAGACTTCCTTGGCTATGATGCCATTGCGATCACTGACGAGTGCAGCGTAGCCGGCGTAGTACGTGCGTATACCGAAATAAAGCGGCACCACCTCGGCATCAAGCTGATCGTCGGCAGTCTGTTTCGTCTGCAGGGACTGGAACTTATTTTGTTATGTCCACATCGGCAGGCATACGCGGAACTATGCAGGATCATTACCAATGCGCGACGCCGAAGCGCTAAAGGCCACTACAAATTAACACGCTGGGATCTAAAGACGGTCAAGCACTGCCTGGCCATTTGGCTACCCAGTGGCAAGGCCGATATTGATGATGAGTGGTCCAGACTGCTCATCAAACATTACCCGGACAGAGTATGGATTGGCTGCCGCCGCTACCTGAGCGCCAGTGAACCTGAGTATCTGCAACATTGTGAATCCTTATCCGCAACTTACCAGCTGCCAATTTGCGCGGTGGGTGGCGTATTGATGCATGTTGCTCAGCGCCAGTCTTTACAACATGTTTTACATGCTATCCGTGAACATACGCAGGTCAGTAAGCTCGGCAAGCAGGCCCTATCTAACTGTGAACGTGCCCTGCGCCCGCTGAGTAAACTCACCAAACTGTTCCCGGCTAGCTGGCGCAAGCAGACAACCGCCATTGCTGCACAATGCCAGTTCTGCATGAGCGAACTGCAATACGAATATCCTGCTGAGTTGGTACCACAGAATAAAACACCTCAACAGCACCTACGAGACCTGGTTGAAAAAGGGGTAGAGATACGCTTTCCGGAGGGGATAAGCAAAGACATCAGAGCCATTATCGAAAAGGAACTGACGCTGATTGCCGAACAACGCTATGAGTATTTTTTTCTGACCATTCATGACATCGTTCAATTTGCCAAGTCAAGACATATCCTCTATCAGGGGCGGGGTTCAGCAGCGAACTCTGTGGTGTGTTACTGCCTTGAAATTACCGCCGTCGACCCCCGACAAATCAACGTATTGTTCGAACGCTTTATTTCCAAAGAGCGTAACGAACCTCCGGACATCGACGTAGACTTCGAGCATGAACGGCGCGAGGAAGTCATTCAGTATATTTATCAAAAGTATGGCCGTGAACGCACCGCACTCGCCGCGACCGTCATCACCTATCGTTTCAAAAGCGCACTGCGCGAGGTAGGCAAGGCGCTGGGCATTAATGAGACGCAGCTGGATTACTTCATCAAGAACGTCAACAGACGCGATCGCGGATTAGACTGGCAATCTCAGTTGACCGAGCTTGGCGTAGACCCTGAATCTCACTACGGCCAGCAACTGATCTCACTGGTCAATGAAATCATGGGCTTTCCTCGCCATTTATCACAGCATGTTGGTGGATTTGTGATATCGGCCGGTCCGTTGTATCAGTTGGTGCCGGTAGAAAATGCCAGTATGCCGGAACGCAGCGTCATTCAGTGGGACAAAGACGACCTTGAGTCATTGGGGCTGCTGAAAGTCGATGTCCTGGCACTGGGCATGCTTACCGCTATTCGTAAAGCATTTCAGCTGGTTGAACAACACTATGGCAAAACGCTGTCCATCGCGGGTATCACCAAAATGAAAGATGACCCTGAGGTCTATCGGATGATCCAGCAGGCAGATACCGTTGGCGTATTTCAGATTGAGTCTCGTGCACAAATGAGCATGTTGCCCAGACTCAAGCCTAAAACCTATTACGATCTAGTCGTGCAGATAGCGATTGTCAGACCTGGACCGATTCAAGGAGATATGGTGCACCCTTACCTGTTAAGGCGTGAAGGTAAAGAGGCCGTCACTTATCCCTCAAAGGACGTGGAAACCGTGCTGAGTCGCACTATGGGGGTTCCCATCTTTCAGGAGCAGGTCATTCAGCTCGCTATGGTGGCGGCAGGGTTTAGTGGTGGCGAAGCGGATCAGCTAAGACGCGCTATGGCAAGCTGGAAAAAAAACGGTGAATTGCTGCAATTTAAAAGCAAACTGGTCAATGGCATGTTGGAGCGTGGTTATCAAAAATCTTTTGCCGAACAGATTTTCCAGCAGATACTTGGCTTCGGAGAATACGGTTTTCCTGAATCACATTCAGCGTCGTTTGCAGTACTTGCTTATGTCTCATCCTGGCTTAAGTACTATTATCCTCAGGCGTTTTATACCGCACTACTGAACAGTTGGCCAATGGGGTTCTATTCCCCTTCTCAGTTGGTACAGGACGCTCGACGGCATGGTATTCCCGTTCTGCCAGTATGCGTAAATCAATCACAATACGATCATGTGATGCAGCCTGTGGCGCAGCAACAACACTTTGCCATTCGGCTCGGATTGCGACTCGTTAAGGGGTTAAGCGTACAAGCCGCAGAAAAACTTGTTACATCACGTGATCCTGTCACTAGTTTTACTTCAATGGCGGATATTAATGCCCTGGGACTGAATATCGGGCAAATGGAAGCACTGGCAAGTGCTGATGCGCTACATAGTATTCAATCAAACCGCTATCAGGCTCGTTGGTCTTTAATGGATACGCTACCGTCATTACCGCTGTTTGATAATGCTGACTCGGAGCATGACTATCCGCTTAGGCCATCGGACATGGATAATTTGTTGGAAGACTATGCAACATTGGGCTTAACGATTGGCCGACATCCAATTGCTTTACTTAAGGATGCGAAGCTTCTTGATGCTTTTACGTCAGCGAGTGAACTCATTCAATGCTCACATAAATCGCTGGTGACAGTCGTAGGAGTAGTAACGGGACGACAAGCACCAGGCACAGCATCCGGTGTAACATTTATTACCCTTGAAGATCATACCGGCAATATCAATGTCATCGTTTGGCAAGCAACGGCTCGCAGCCAAAAACAAGCTTATCTGAAATCGAAGATCATGAAAGTTAAAGGAATTGTGGAAAGAGGAGACGGAGGCGTAATACACGTGATCGCAGGGAAACTTTTTGATGAGAGTCATTTACTCAACGAGTTACATACGTCATCAAGAGAATTTCATTGATACAGCACTCTCGTATTTAAAACTGAATTTGGTAGTCTTAAGCAAAAAAGAATCGTGATAGTTCATGGACGCCAATCAAAACTTATTATTGGAAGCAAGCTCACCCTTTCTTGAAGACACCTCTGAGCTTTTTAAATGGCAATGGGACGAACGCTACCCAGCAATCTTGTGTCAATACTCTTCAGATAAACATCCTCAGATTTTGGTAAAACTCGAATCACTTCTGCCGTACTACTGGGACTCTAAAACCATATTCCAGGCACCTGAGACGATAGTAAGTACGACTGGGAAATTTGCTGTACTCGAAAAGGGACAACGCCTTTATGCCAAAAGTGATTCGGAAGAACGTCAACTCATTGCACTGGTTTGGCCATGGGGACATGGTGCAACTGTATCAATCAGACTTTTATTTTCTAACCCTGAATATGGGAAAGTAAAACGTTCATTATTTGATCGCTTATTTGCATCATTCTGATAAGAAAGCGTGGCTTCGCAATTCAAGGAAGGTGTCTAACGATAACGCATCTGCAACACTGTTTAACCGCTGTAATAATTGCTCTTGGTGCGGTGAAACATTACTCACTGCATAAAATGTAGGAACAGATTGAAGCGTTTTAACGGAATACTTTTCAGGGAACTCGTCTAGTAAAAACTTAACCGGAGACTCATAAGAAAGTAAATACTCACTTCTACCTCGGGCGAACATTCTTATCGCATCAGTACTAGTTGGAAGATCAATAAATTGATAGCCATCAGACGCTAACTTGCCGCGAGTCCCATTGTAATCAAAACCTCTTATTGCGGATACGCTGCCAGCATCCTGTTTATCTTTATGACCATATAAATTTGTGACTAAAAAACGGTAGGGGATATTCGTAAACTTAACTTTATCTTGTAGAGCATCCGTAGTTTTAATATTGATCGTCAGATCAACAACACCTTGCTCTAGGAGCCTGTAAATACGAGCGGGCGGCGCACAAACTACATCAACATTAAAGTTTTTCAGTACCAGCTTTGAGATATCGATGACTTCGCCCAAACATTTCCCGGTTTCAGAGTCGACAACTACTTCCGGGGGGAATACAAGTAAGCCAAGTGTGACTACGGGCTTTTCATCGGCATGTGCCAATGGAAAAGCGCCTAACACAGCAGCAAAAAAAACGAAGAACCTAAAAAACCTAGACAATTACGACTCCAACATTGACCTAAGTAATGAGTGTAGACAGCAACCTGCGCAACACAATAGCGTAATAATAGGAAAATTACTGATAACCTGGCAACTTGAAATAACAGTAGAGTTGCCCGCCAAGCGCATGCGGGCATGACGGGCTTTTTCTCATAACGGTATCGCAGGTCCCTTCTCACATGGGGGTGAAGATCGGTGCTTCGAAGAAGCATGAGGAGTGCCAGTGGCACGCCGAAAGCGATGAACGCGAGGCCGTGGATGGCCGAGCTGGAACCAGGCACCATGGAGGGTTTGAAAAAGTGAAGTTACGTAGTGCACTTCTTGTTTTTTCTATCCATGGGTTTGGTTTGGCATGAGGGTAGCAACGTAAGTTGCTAACCAAAAACAAAAAACCCAGCTTTCGCTGGGTTCTTTGTTTTCGAATGGGAGCCTGACGGTGTGCTACTCTCACATGGGGAAACCCCACACTACCATCGCCGCTAACACGTTTCACTTCTGAGTTCGGAATGGAGTCAGGTGGTACCGTGTCGCTATTGCCGTCAGGCATAAACTGGTTTAACTATTTGGAATTCTGATATCAGCTCAATCGTCTAGAGTATCCACTCTATCGTCTTATTAGCTTGTCATGTTGCTCATGCAACGCCA
>NZ_AUBH01000006.1 GCF_000429145.1 Aestuariibacter salexigens DSM 15300 | reverse complement strand
TCGCTACCCACTTAAAGTCCGAATATACGCACGCATCTATCACCTAAATTTATCGCCGCTATTGTATTGCACAACCGGAGGAGTCCATATACGGGATGACGTCTCTTAGTAACAGATGATCACCGTCTTTCCGGAAATTGCGCAGCAAATGTACGGAATCTTCCCAATCTTACTCAACCTCTATAGTGGTACACGGCTCTGAAAAGAAAGCCTTGCCACTATTCAGTATCTACTTCGGCGGCTTTTTTTGTTTTTGGATTCCCGCCAAGAGCATGCGGGAATGACATTGTGGTGAGCATGCAGGAATCAAAAGACAATCCCGATACCGGCGTGACAACAATACCTGCTATGATAAGTCAGTTTTGCTGCCCCGGTTCGTTACCATGTTCAATCTGCTGTTTCGTCGCACCCTGCTGTGTTTCCTGCTAGTTGCTGGGACGTGCGCCAATAGCCAACAATCCATCCCAGATACCCTGCAAGAGGTTATTACTGAGATTGAAAGCGCTCGGCAGCACGGGGATGTGGAAAAAGTTGATGAGCTCATTAAGCAACTTAATGCGTCCGCGATGCAAAATGATAGTCCTTTATGGAAAGCCATGGAGCAATATCAACGTGCACGACACGCCATGGAAAGAAATAAATACGATGACGCGTTGGTTCTATTGGAAGACGCTGCGCTAAGGTTTCAACAGGCGGGTCAGGATAGCTACCTTATCAAAGCCTATCGACAGTTGGGTCTCACCTATCGATATAAAAGTGACTATGCCAATGCATTGGAATACTTGTATCTGGCGTTACAAAAAGCCGATATGCAGAATGCTATAGAGGACCTGTCTTCCATACATAATAGTATCGGCGTGGTGCTTGAAAAAATGGGACAATTGGAAGAAGCCGTCGTTTCTCACCAGCTCGCACTTGAACTGAATTTACAAACCAAAGATCAGTCCGGCATCGCCACTGCCTTGTATAACCTGGGTGACATCCGGCGTCAGCTTGGTGATTTCGACCAGGCCGAAAGTTATTTCCTTGAAACCCTGCAAATGGATGAACAGCAGGGAGATTTAAAGAATATCGCGTATAGCAGCTTAAAGCTCGCTCAGGTGTATCTCGATGTCACCAGTTTGCAAAAAGCTGAACCATTGATTCGCCGTGCCATTTCAATATTTATTCAGATCGATGCCCCACGCGATGAAGACTGGGCGCGTAGCGATCTCGCCATGCTCATGATGAAGCGGGGTGAGCTAGAGAATGCACAGCTGACCATAGAGGAAGTTATTCAACGCGCGTTACAGGGTGGCTATCAAAGCTTGCTAATCGATGCATATGAAATCGCCGCGAATATTGCAATCCAACAAACGCGTTATGAAGATGCTTTAGTCATCATTGAAAAGGGCTTTTCTCTGGCACAAGAGCTGGACGAAACAACGGGGCAGCGTCATTTTCAAGCTTTAGCCGTTGAGGTTAATGTCGCGCAGAATCGCATTCAAGAGGCATTCGATGCGCTCGTATTGCAAAAAAATCTCGATGATGAAGTGCTTAACAGAGAACGTTTAAATGCTATTGCCAGCGCCCAGGCACAAACTGAATTTATGCGTCGCGAGAATCAAATAGCGCAATTAGAAAAGCAGCAAGCGTTGCAACAGGCGCAACTGGAGAGTCAGCGCATGACGCGCAATTTTTGGCTGACACTGATAGGTTCGCTGTCGCTTCTTACTATCATGATGTACGGACGCTATGTTCAGTGGCGTGCTAACCTGCGCTTAGAGGCAGAGGTAGAAGCAAGAACGGAGGAGTTGCAAGATAAAAATAAAAAGCTGGCTGAGGCTTATGAGGAGGTCGAGGCGTTAAGCCTGACAGACAGACTAACAGGACTAAAAAACCGTCGTTTCGTTGATTCCAATGTTTTCCGCGATCTAGACCAGATTCAGCGTAAATACAGTGATTGGTACGCGGGTCATAAGCCTCAACCCAGACACGCCGATCTTGCCGTGTTTATAGTCGACATGGATGATTTTAAGCAGGTTAATGATGCACATGGCCACGCGGCGGGCGATCAGGTATTAATTGAATTCGCTAGACGCATCAAAGAGGTATTTCGAGCGTCTGATTTCGTAGCCCGTTGGGGAGGCGAAGAATTTGTCGCTATTGCCAGGGCAATTGACCGCTATGAGGCTGAATCTTTGGCCGCACGGTTACTCAACACGGTGTCTGGGCAGCCGTTTGTATTGCGCAACGGCAGTGAGCTCTATCTTTCATGTTCTATTGGCTTCGCATGTTATCCGCTGTGGCGAAGTCAAAACTCTGGTGCACAAGATGATTTCAATGAGCATTGGCAAATACTACTTAGCCTTGCGGATGCATGTTTGTATGAGGCGAAAACAAACGGTAAAGCGCGGTTTTTTGGCATCACCGAAGTGCGTGACGACACGCAGATGCAAGCCGATTTGAGTCATCGTCAGGTGATCAAATTAGCCAAACAGGGCAAGCTGGAAATACGTAGTGACCTGAAGCTTGCTTAGTGACTTTGTGACCCTTCATACTTTGATATAAAGAAAAAACGACGTATTCAATAAAATCCTATCTCAGTCTTCTTTCGTAACTCTCTAGAATAAACTTACTTTTGGGATCGGTTGTTATGTTGCGATTAAGCGTATTTGCATACCTGATAACCCTGCTAATTAAACCAGTAACAGCTCAGGCTGATATTCCTAGTCCAGCAGAGCTAGTAAAGAATGAACCTGTCGAAGTCATTGAGGTAACTGGCTACAGGCCAATTGGTTTTTATCGTCAATTAATGAGTGATGCTGAGGAGAGTTACTACGACTCCTACAATAAGCTTACTGACGTTGATGACTTTAGAATTGATTGTAAGCGCCAGCAGCGCACATTTAGCAGGGTCACGCAACGACGCTGCGAGGCAAGGTTTGTGGACAGGGTGACGGCATGGAGGAATGAAATAGCTCTTGAGTCTACTTCAAGCAGAGGTGGGCTTAGAAGTCTTCCTACTCGGTTAGAGCTTGATCAAGTCTTATCTCAAATAAGACAAAAGCAAATCGCAGATGCATACAATTTGCTGCTAGCCAGTAAGGAACTACGCGAGGCTTTCGCTCAGCTTATTCATGCCAGACAGGCTTATCAAACCCGAAAAGAGGCTGAATTCGGTGCGCAGTGGGTTGAGAATATCGACACGGATGCCCTGGTGCCCGAGTTGAAACGCGACCGCCCAAGCGGTCGCTAAACAGTCTGAATTATCTGGTATATTGGGCTGGCTGCCCTTCAGCAGGGATAGTAGCGCGAATGAACTCACGCAAATCCTGGTTAGATTGTTCCAGGTCTGCGCGACGTAAATACATCATATGACCACTACGATAGCCCTTGAAGATAAAGCGGTCTTTCATTTTGCCGCTTGGATCGATGTGCCACATATTGTACTTAGCGTCAAAGTAGTTGGTCGCGCCATCGTAGTATCCAGCTTGAGTCAGAACGTGCAGATATGGATTTTGCGCCATTGCTTGCCGCAACTGGTGACCCGTATCATTGTCTGAACGGTCCCATGGACGCACTGGACCAAACATGTTGTATTTCAGGTCAGTAACGTAATTTAATTCGGTACGCAGATAATGATTTATTGCGGGTGTAAAAGAATGCAGCCATGAGGTCAATTCAGCCCAATAGTCTGGGCGAGCACCTACCTCTTTTTCGTCAATGCCGAGATATCGGCTATCTAAGCGACCAACGGTTTTACCTTCATCACGCAGTAGCTCTTTCCAGAAAAACATGGTGCTGACATCCAAATTGCTTTGTGCGATGGCCTGCTCTGAAATGCCCGAGTAGCGTGAAAACGTCTTGATAATACTGGCTCTCTTGTCTGCATCAAGTGCGTGGCCCATTGCAAGCGCGGGAAGTAACTCGTTTACAGTAAAGTCTTCGACCTCGGGCAATACCTCATACAAATCTTTGCTTTGCAGGTCGGCTGGCAATTTATTGTGATACCAGGCTGTTGCAGCAAAATACGGCAGACGATTGGCCGCTTTGACAGGGCCATCTCGTTCAATACCAATGTCTGTTGGCGAGACCAGTACTACGCCATTCAGATACATCCACTGGCTGTTTTGAAGCTCGAGCGCCAGACCAGATACCCGTGTGGTGCCATAGCTCTCGCCAATTAAGTACTTTGGTGATGTCCAGCGCTCGTGGCGGGTGACGAAGGTATTCAACCACTCAGCAAGATATTTGATGTCGGCATTAACGCCGAAAAACATTTTTTGCTGTTTGTCTTTACTTGGTAGTTCACCATCAGGGCCTTCAAGCACACGGCTATAGCCGGTATTTACTGGATTAATAAAGACAATGTCTGCGACATCAAGAATGGAAAATGGATTTGTTTTTACGCCATAGGGTTGTACGGGGTAACCTTCATCATCAATATTCAGGATCCGTGGCCCCGTGTAGGCTATATGCATCCACACTGATGCAGAGCCGGGACCTCCGTTAAATGACATAATCAAAGGGCGCTGATTTGCATTTTTGACGTCGGTTCGTTCATAGTAGGTGTAGAAAAGGCTCGCAACGGGATTACCATGCTCATCCCATACAGGCTGAGTGCCTGCAGTGGCGCGATACTCGACATTTTTGCCAAGGATTTTAGTTTTATGCTCAGTAATAACGGTGTCATCCGTTTCAATTTTTCTGGCAAATTCGCTTGCATATGACACGCTTGCGCATACGCAATACACAAAGGTCGATAAGATGATTTTTTGTAGGTTTTGCATATTGTTTACATCACTATGGTTACCGAAGCGTTATCCTAACTTGTACCGCGCAATTTCGCACCCATATTACTTTTTTAAGGGCGGTGTTACCGCATTAAATATAGCGTAACTCAATGATATTACTGATTATCTATGTGCTAATTGCACTTGGCTTCTCTTTTTTATGCTCTATTGCAGAAGCTGTTATATTAAGCGTTTCTTCCGCTTTTATTTCGGTTCAGGAGCGAGAAGGCAAGGCGTCTGGCAAACTACTGCGATCGTTGACTGAAGACATCAATAAGCCACTTTCAGCGATACTGACGTTGAACACTATTGCTCATACTATGGGAGCAGCGGGCGCAGGCGCTCAGGCCGCCGCAGTCTTCGGCGAGGCGTATCTGGGGGTGATATCCGCGGTATTAACGTTACTCATTTTGGTTTTTTCTGAAATCATTCCGAAAACGCTTGGTGCCACATTCTGGCGACAGCTTGCTCCAGCAACAGCTTATTTTCTCAAGTATCTGATCATTATCCTGTATCCATTTGTGAAAATGTCGCAAAAGCTGACCAGTGGTTTTACTGAAGAGAGTCCGCTTCGTGGGTTGAATCGTAGTGAATTATCAGCGATGGCCGAGCTGTCCGCGCAGGAGGGGCAACTTGCTGCCCATGAAATTAATTTCTTACAGAGCTTGTTGAATCTTCATCAACTCACCATTCGCGATGCAATGACGCATCGAACCGTGGTCTTTTCCATCCCACAGGATATGACTGTGGAAACCTTCTTTCATAAGCACAGTAAAGTGGAATTTTCACGCATACCCGTTTATGAAGGTTCAGAAACCGAGCACATCAATGGATTCGTGTTGAAGTCAGATTTGCTGTTGGCACAAGCACGAGGAAACGGCCACAAGCCGGTGTCTGAATATATAAAATCTATGGCAACGCTACTTAATTCCATGCCGTTATCCAGTACCTTTGATTACTTTCTTCAGCGACGAGAACACATGTTGATGGTGGTAGATGAATATGGCGGCCTGGAAGGTATTTTGACCTTAGAAGACCTGCTGGAAAGTCTTCTTGGTGTTGACATTGTCGACGAGACAGACCGTTCTACAAGTATGAAGAAATTAGCCAAATTTATGTGGAGAAAGCGCGAACGTCAGTTGGTAGAAAAACAGCTTAATTTAGATACCGCGGACGATGCTGGCAAATCCAAGCAGTAAACAGAACGTAAGGTCTGGTCAAAGCCTGCTACAGTTTAGCGGTCGTGCCGTGGTCGTTAAGACGTGGTTGCAGGCTATTGATTTGCGGTTGATGTTGGGCGTTTCTAAGTGACGTTAAGAATTCATCTATCGCAGTTTTTACTTGAGACTCCTCCATGAGCGAGCTGTGTGTAACTGGCATCAACTGTTGTTCGGTGGCACTGCCGTCACTGATACAACACACAGACAGATCGTCGGGGATGTTAAGCCCCCATCTTGCCGAAAGCGCCAGGACACCGGCGGCAAGTTCATTGTTAAATGCAACAATAGCTGTGGGGGGCTGAGGAAGAGACAGTAACGCTTCCGTTGCCTGATAACCGCCAGACAACGTTCTATTGGCTTCTGTGTAAAATTGCTGGCGGTGATGTATGTTGTGCTTACGACAGGCACTCAGAAACCCTTCTAGCGCGAGCTGATTGCTTATTTGTTCAGAGTCACCGCTAATTACGCCGATATGTCGATGACCTAGCTGAAGTAAATGTGTTGCCAATTGATTCGCGGCTTGTTCAATGTGATGAGCTACGGATGGGATATGTTCAGTGACGCCATGACAGCAGCCTATTCGCAGCATGGGTGCCTTTGCTTCATGCAAAATTTTCACTAAAGTCAGGTCGTCTGACAGGGGCGGCAATAATATTGCGCCGTCTACGCTTCGTTGCGTGAACTGCGTTAATATCTTACTGATGCTTGGTTCGTTGTTGCGGCCCTCAGCGCATAGTAAGGTATCTATTCCATGCATAGTGGCTATCGACTCAGTCAATCGCGCCATGCTTTGAAACAGCCCCGGAAAAGACGTTGCATCATGGCAATAGCCCAGTGCGATGCTGTTTGCTCGTTGCTGTGCCAGTCTTCTTGCTGAGACGCTTGGCACATAGCCAAGTGTCGCCATCGCCTGTTTAACCAATTCTCGCGTCTGAGGCTTCACGCCTGGCTCGTTATTTAATACCCGCGAGACGGTTTTTTTGGCGACGCCCGCATAGCGGGCAACATCATTGATTGTGGTCACGCATCTTGCTCTTTATATTTATTTGGCTCGCTGTTGTACTTATTTAAGCATTGAATGATACCGGTGTCATTTTGTTTCCAGCGTTTTTCTGCGTAGTGGACGATCTTATGAACCAAAAAAGATACCGGTGTCATATGATTTGCCTTGGAGAGATAGAAAGAAGTCAGAAACAAGATATGTCAGCGCAAAACACAGCAGGTTGAGAAACATCTTAGGCGGTAGAAGCAACTAACTGGCGAACAAAAAGGCACGGGAATGCGGATAGTTTGGGGTACAGAAATAGCGATGAATAAACACTATCGAAAAACGCTGTTTGCTTTTCATAGTTATTTTATAGGCAGTAAATATAAAGCGTTTTAAAGAAGTGAACGCTTACTTTGTGGAGGTATCTTCGGTATCAGGATGACAAAAAAGTCCATAAAGCGTCTGTATGATTAATGCAGCACGCTGGTCACAGATCCGGTAGATAATGGACTTTGCTTCACGCCTGGTGTCAACGAGACCGGCCTGACGCAACGCGGCCAAATGTTGTGAAAGCGCCGACTGGGTAAGAGGCACATGTTGATTTAACTCAGATACGCTCATTTCTCTTTGCATAATATTGCACAGGATCATCAGTCTGTTTTGATTCGCCAGCAGTTTCAGAAATTGCTCTGCCTGCTTAGCATTTTTGGCCATTTCATTAGGATCTGGAATCATCTGCATCTCACAAATCTTGACAGTTTAGCTATTACATATTAGCTTAAACTAATGTAAATCACATCTACTAAGTGAAGATATTATGTTGAAATCAATTCCTGAACTACTCAATGAGGCGGCTAAAGGCCTGCGACTCATTGATGCGAAAACGGCAAAACAGGAAATAGAAAGCAACGATGGTTTGTTGATTGATGTTCGAGAGCCTGCAGAACACCAGGTCAAACCGGCGAATGGCGCTATCAATATTCCACGTGGTCTGCTCGAAATGAAAATGTTGGAACTGGAAAAAGATCCTGCTCGTCCCATATATCTGCACTGCGCTACATCTGCACGTGCGAAACTCTCTGCTGAGGCGTTAACTCGAATCGGTTACGAGAATGTCTCTGTGGTGACGTGTGATATGGACACCATAAAACAGCACTTTTAATGCGCTCAAGTTCTTCCGTTATTGTTAAGTGACAGCTCTTCTAGCAGGTTTTGCCAAATGTCACTGTGCTGTGTCATTTGCATGCGGATAGATGCAGTAACCTCATCGTTATCTTGCAAATCGACAGGGATGTCATTCAGAATTCGCCACAGATTAATACATTGCAGGCTGCTAGCCAGAAGTTGCGCTTTGGTTGCGTTGGCTATGTTATTTGCTTCCAGTAAATGCCTTGTGACGTCGATGCGACCCTGCATATCATCGTTAAATTGAGTAAGCGCAAGCGTTACGTCAAAACTGCGCTGCAATGCCCCAAGATCTTCATCATGAGCGGGTATATCGCTGCCATATTGGGATACACGCTGCATGATGTTATGTGCATAACTCATGATGTCAAAGTTATTAAGGTGCAGGCGTTCAAACTCACCTTCTTTTTCCTGCAGTCTTGGATCAACAAATCGCTTGTCAGTCATCAACCTACTCGTGTCATCAATGCCCGGGTATAGAAAGCGTAACACAGACGCCTGTATGGTCGGGCAGGTTCTCAATACCAATTGCACAGCCATGATATTCAGCAATAATCCGTGCGATATAAAGCCCCAGTCCCAGATGGCCTTCTTGCATCTGTGATTCATTGCGTACTGATACCATGGAGTCAAGCAAATGCAAATGGCTGTTGTCCGGCAGAGGTGTCCCCAGGTTGGTAATACTCAAATATGATGATGTGCCTTTTTTCCACAGGTGAAGCCGGATGTCTGATTCGGGGGTACTAAAGTCGACCGCATTGGAAATAATCTTGTCCAGCATTTGGGCAAACAGATCGGGAGCCCCGGCGAGAGGTAGGTTGCTTATTGACTCGACGAAGCTAAATGTATTCGATGGGTACGCGTAACGGTAGCCTTCAACACAACCTTTCACCACATCATTAACATCAAACGTTTCCTTATCGCTGTGCTGAATCGCCTGTTCAAGACGCGTCGCCTCGCTCATGCTTTGCAGGATCCTGCTTAGTCGTTGCGTACCCTGTTTGGCTCTTTCGATAAACGGCTGATCTTCCTCGTCCTGCTGGTTTAGTGAAAGATTTTCTAGTGAAGAGTTGACGATGGCGACGGGCGTCCGCAGTTCATGAGACAGTCTTGATGCCATGTGCTCCAGATAGGCGTTATATTGTGTCAGTTTATCCAATACGGTATGGAAAGTACGGCTTAAATCGCCAATTTCATCACCTGACTCACTGGGCGTAACCGTACCAATAATTTTTCCGCGTGGGTCAATGGCTGCTTCCGTCTGGTCCCGCAGTGCTCGAATACGATTGGAGATTCGTGACGCAAACAGCAGTAACGCCAGTGTCGTTAAGGACATAACGGCAAGAATAACGTGAAAAAGTCTCTCCAGCGCACGATTGCGCACTGTGCGAATACCATTCGTCGTTTGTTCTACGACGACGGCACCCATGACCTGCTCATTAATATAGATGGGGTGTGCGGCTGACAAAATAACCGCTTTATTATCGGGACTGAGCCGCCATAACGAGGCAGGAGTACCGTTCAATGCCTGTAAAATATCATTGCCTTTCAGTGACGTTGCGCCTTCAAGCTCGTCGACGAAATTTGCCGGCGGCTTAGTCAACACCTGATAATAAAGCGGTAACAGCCAGCGCTGCTCAATATATTGCAACCAGTTTTGCGTTGTTGTCTCCGGCAACGGGCGCATACCCGTTGCCGAGAGAATATCGCCAGACCTCGCTAACACCCGCATGTGCTTATCCACTACCCATACCCGAGAATTTGAGTAACGCAGGCCCTTTAGAATGTTTTCAATTTGCGGGGACGGCACCAGCACCGTGCCGAGGGCATCCTGTTTGGCAGGGTCTGCTGTGCCGATCATATATTGTGGTTGGCGTGTTCTGTTATCGTCGACGTCAGCAATGGCAAAAGCAATATTGCTGTCTACCATGGACAATGGAAACCGTAATTCCACTGTGTAACCTTGTTCAGTGCTTCGCCAGTAACCCTGAATTCGTGTTTCAGGAGTAATGGCCCGTATCGAATTCTCATCGTTTTCAAGTAAGTAAGCATTCACCCACCCGTCTTCGTAGGGTGCCACAACAAAGCGGTTAAACTCACCCTGCGGATTGATCATCGCGAGCTGCAGGTAGTCATTACGATCGACCCTCAGGCTATCCGGGTGACGGAAAACTACACGGTTGTCGGTGACCTCAAACATGGCATATAAAAATTGTTGATACTGTCCAACCATATGACGGAAGTGCAGACTTTCACGCTGATAGGGTAAAAACTCCTGAACCAGATTGGCCTGCTCATAACTGAGCATGTAATGTTGATAGTCGAACCAATCGTTAAGCCTGCCGTCTAGCTGAATCGGCTCCATAATTTTATGCGCATACAGGTCGGTTCCCGGACGCACATCGGCCAGGTACGCCGCCTGATTATCGAATAACGAAGGGCGCTCATGTAACGCAGTAGCGACAGCGCGGGCGGTGCCGACCATAGTCTGTTCCTGCCCGGCCCGCAGGTATGACTCCAACTCCCATACATATTGATACCCAAGCCAGGGAATGGCGAACAGCAGCACCGAAATGAATAAAAGTTTGACCCGAATACTGACTTTAATGCGCATCATGGCTTCCAGCGATAGCCCATACCGTAAACGGTTTCAATATGATCAAAATCGTCAAACATGGCAGCAAACTTCTGACGAATACGCTTGATATGGGAGGTGATGGTCGTGTCATCTACCACCATCCGGGATTCATCCATCAACTGCTGGCGACTTCTGACATGTCCGGGGCGTTTGGCAATGGCATACAGCATCCAAAATTCAGTGACCGTCAGTGAGACCTCTTTGCCGTCCCATGTGACGCGCATGCGATCGCTGTCCATGGACAGTTTCCCTGCTGTGATCAGTGACGTCGACTGAACGGGTTCGGCTATCAAAGCTGAGCGCCTGAACAGAGCCGCTATCCGCGCAAGTAGATGAGGCAGGCTAATGTCTTTGGTCAGGTAATCATCTGCACCCATGCGCAATCCACAGATGGTGTCCAAATCATTGTCTCGGGCAGTAAAGAAAATGATAGGCAACGTTTTTGACTTGGCTCTGAGCTGCTGGCAAAGCGTAAATCCGCCGTCGTGGTCCTCTTCAAGACCAATATCAACAATCGCTAAATCCGGTAAATTGTCTAGCAGCGACTCCTCAGCTTCAACTCTTTTGCTGAAAGTAAGTACTTCGTAACCTTGTTTCTTCAAAGCGGCTGAATAATTCTCTCGGATTGCTGGATCGTCTTCAATTAATGCGATGGTTTTTGTCATGAAGGCTGAGATGTTGTGGCCATGTCGACCACTATAATGAAAAAATCGTGCAAATCGATGGGCCGGGGTCAAATTCCATTTTTCTGCCACAATTGATCATCACATTGCCATCAGCTGCACATTCTCCTGCCTTATGAGTGAGGTGTAATGACATCGTCAACACACAAAAGGAAACGCCTCATGAAAAAACAACTTTTAACCTTAACAATTTGTGCTGGTCTGTCATGTAGTGCTGTAGCAGCTGAAAAAGAATCGTATTCTGATCTGGTTGGACTGAGTTCCGGCGTCGTCATCGGCACTCTTGTCGCTGGGCCAGTGGGGGGAGCGGTAGCCGGTCTGATTGGCTTGCTCATTGCCGAAGATGTTGAAAATGACAAGGCTCTGGCCGACGCCAATTTGGCGTTGGCAGACAGCCAGCAACATCAGCAGAGACTGCAATCACAACTGCTGGCATTACAGCAAGACATTCAGGAAGTAGAGCGGCAGTCCCAGTTACAACTGGTATCGATGGAAACCAGCATCGAAACCTTGTCTCCTGAGTTGGTCAGTCAGATTCAATTTCGTAGCGGCTCGGCAAAGTTGGAGCCGCATTTCATCGAACAGCTGGACCTTATTGCTGATGCCCTGACCGCTAACCCACAGCTAAATGCGATACTTTCAGGCTATGCGGATCGCCGTGGCGATGATGCAAAAAACAAGCATTTGTCAAAACGCCGGGTGAACGAAGTACAACAATACTTATTGGCCAAGGGCGTCGCAGCCAAACAGTTACAAACTGTAGCCTATGGTGAATCTGCGCCGGTTAGCAAAAACCAGAGCTGGGAGGGTGACTTTTTTGACAGACGCGTGAGTGTCCGTTTGCAACAAGGCACTGGTGTGATGACAGCACAGCAACAGTAAGCTGTGCTCGTCATCAAAGGTACTTACTTAACGTGTTTGCCGCCGGTCCACCCCCCGCTGGCAAGCACGTCCTCGCCAAGCGCTTTAGGCGCTTCTTCGAGATCGGTAGCCATCGAATCGTTCCAACGGTTGAGAAATCCATACAGACAAATAGCGCCTAGAATTTCGACGATTTGGTCTTCAGTCCAGTGAGCTCTCATACGTTCCATGAGTGGCTCATCAACGGCGTTAGGTACCGAACCTGCTGCTAATGCATAATCAAGGGCCACGCGTTCTGCGTCACTGTACAGAGGGGATTGCTGGTATTCCCAAACCGCGGCAACCTTGTCATCGCTTATACCATGTATTTTGGCTGCAATAAGGGAGTGTGCTTCACAATATTGGCAGCCTGCTGCTCTACTGGCGAAATGTGCAAGTAAACGCTTAAAGCCAAGGTCGACCTCGCCGTCAGGCGACATGACTGCTTTGGTCAGTACGCCAAACCCTTTTACAATCTCAGGTCTGCGCTGCATGGTTAATAAGCTGTTTGGGACAAACCCCAGAATACGTTCAAAAATTGCAAAATCGTCGGCCAGTTGCGGAGACGTTGTTGCCGGTAATGGTGACATGTGAGCCATATATGGACCTGTTTGTAGAGGTTAATGTAAAGGCTTCACGGGCAAGCAATTTGAGCCAGAAGCCTTGATTAATGGTATAACCATACCAATGTTAGCCTTCAATCAAAATCCTGACGTGGCGATGCAACACGTTGGATTATCAGAACAACATGAATCATCGTAATGAAAGCACTGCAAATTAGCTCGTTAAAAAAAACCTATGCTAACGGTACGGTCGCACTCAATGGTATTGATCTCACTGTCCAACAAGGCGACTTTTTCGCGTTGCTGGGGCCAAATGGGGCGGGTAAATCCACCACCATCGGTATCATCAGTTCGCTGGTAAGCAAAGGCGAAGGACAGGTGTCGGTATTTGGTCATTCGCTCGACACTGAGATGGTTGCTGCCAAATCATGTATTGGATTGGTGCCACAGGAGTTTAATTTTAACCAGTTTGAGACATTACTGCAGATCGTAGTGAATCAGGCAGGCTATTACGGGGTACCCAGACATATAGCCAGGCAGCGCGCAGAAAAATACTTGCGCCAGCTGGATCTGTGGGAAAAACGAAATGATCGGGCCAGGGAGTTATCCGGCGGCATGAAACGTCGCTTGATGATAGCCAGAGCATTGATGCACGAACCTAAAATGTTGATCCTGGACGAGCCCACGGCGGGGGTTGATATCGAGATCCGTCGCTCGATGTGGAAGTTTCTGACAGAGATAAACAAGCAGGGCATTACTATCATCCTTACAACGCACTATCTGGAAGAGGCCGAATCGTTGTGCCGTAATATCGCCATCATTGATAAAGGGGTGATCGTTGAGAATACCAGTATGAAATCGCTGCTGGCGAAGCTTAATGTCGAAACCTTTGTGCTGGATCTTGCCGCTGATGGGCCAACACCGGCAATTGATGGGTTTGAGCATCGCATGATAGACGATCACACGTTAGAAGTTGACGTTGCCAAAGAGAGCGGTTTAAACCCAGTCTTTAGTCAGCTTAGCGAACAGGGCATTCAGGTCATGAGTATGCGCAACAAAGCTAATCGTCTTGAGGAGCTGTTTGTGCGTCTGGTGGAAGATGGTCGTAAAGCGGAGGTTGCGAATGGCTAATCGTAATTTGATTGCACTGTCGACCATATGGATTAAGGAATGCACCCGATTTTTGCGTATCTGGGTGCAAACTCTGGTTCCTCCCGCCATCACGATGACATTGTACTTTGTGATTTTTGGCAATCTGATAGGCAGTCGAATCGGTCAAATGGGTGGATTCAGCTACATGGAGTTCATTGTACCGGGCCTGATCATGATGTCCGTGATTACCAACTCCTATGCCAATGTATCGTCGTCGTTTTTCAGTGCTAAATTCCAGCGCAACATCGAAGAACTACTGGTATCACCTGTACCTACCTGGGTTATTATTTTTGGCTATGTTGGCGGTGGTGTGGCACGCGCAATATTAATTGGCATTATTGTTACTCTGGTGTCGATGCTGTTTGTTGATGTACAGATTCACAACTTTGCGGTACTGGTGTTTACGCTGTTGCTGACGGCCACACTGTTTGCTACCGCCGGACTCATCAACGGGATCTTCGCTAAGACGTTTGATGACGTGTCTATTGTACCTACCTTTGTACTCACGCCGTTGACTTATCTTGGTGGGGTATTCTACTCACTGACATTGTTACCTGAGTTCTGGCAATGGGTAAGCAAAGTGAACCCCATCGTATATATGGTGAATGGTTTCAGGTATGGCTTTCTTGGCGTATCAGATATTAATTACCTGACCGCAATGGGATTACTGGTCGTTTTTAATGCCGTGCTGTTTAGCGTCGCTTATGTGTTGTTGCAACGTGGTACGGGTATACGCAGTTAAATGCATACCGGACGAGACAGTGAAATTGTCACCAGCCAGCATGAGCCTCATGAGTCCTTGGACCGATTGGTAACGCGTTACCAACAGTCTGAGTTTAATCGGCCGATTGGCTCCCCGACCCAAGAGGCTTACGAGAAGCTACTTGACTGGCTGGGTAACTATCGCGGCACAGTAGTACTGGACTCCTGCTGCGGTGTTGGAGAGAGCACGGCAAAGCTTGCACGGCGTCATGCTGATAGCCCTGTCATTGGCGTCGATAAATCGGCCATGCGCACCAATAAACACATGCATTACGGTAACGAGCAGGATAACTATTGTGTGATCCGTGCGGATGTCATTGATCTATGGCGTCTTCTGCATAACGATGGTTGGACTTTGAGCCACCACTACCTGTTGTATCCAAACCCTTATCCTAAAGCCAGACAAGTTCAGAAGCGCTGGCATGCCGGGCCATCATTCCCTACGTTCGTGGCCCTTGGAGGTGTGATAGAAGTGCGAAGTAACTGGCGGCTTTATCTGGACGAGTTTAAACAAAGCCTTTGTCATTATGCTGTTTCTTCGTCGGTAGAATCGTTTGTGCCTGACGTACCGTTAACCCCTTTTGAACGCAAGTACAATAGCGCAGGTCAAACGCTGTGGCGGCTTAAAACCTTCTAGCTCGCGTGTTGTACTTGCGCGGCGGGGTAGCTGAAGTGATATCCCTGAGCGTATTTGAAGCCCATTTTAAGCACACTGTTTAGTACGTTTTCATCTTCGACGTGCTCAGCCACCACATGAATATGACGTTTTGCTGCCAGCTCACACAGGCTATCGATAAAGTCGGCCGCCTGCTTATTTTCTACCATTTGTTTGGTCAGATTTCCGCTGACTTTAATACCTTCAACCGGAAGCTCGAGAAGCCGTGAAATATTATTCGTTGGTACAGAGCCTATGTTATCGATGTAGACACCTACATCCAGCGTTCGGCAACGTTCAATAAACTGACTCACTTTATTCGGTTCATCAATGACGGCTTGCTCAGTGATCTCAAAAATAATGTTGTGTCTTTTCGGGTAGCTGTTTAAACAGTCAAACAGATAATTCTGGGTGTCACGGTGAACAATATCCTGGCTATGCAGATTGATATGCCAGGGTACGGTTGCATGCCGAAAATACGCAAGGCACTGACTAAACACAGATTCGGTCAGCAGTTGCGTTTGGTTTTGACGTTCAATTAGATACAAAAAATCACTGGGTAAAAATGCTTGCTGGCCGTCATTAATAAGACGTGCCAGGCACTCATAATGCCATACACATTGGTTAGACAAATCCATAATGGGTTGAAAGTAAGGCACAACCCGTGACACGTCGAATGTTTTAGTAATTTCCCTGATCTGCATGACTGCTATTTCTTAACGGCGCAAGCTTCCCCGCATGCTGGTTGTTAACCCGACTCCATGTGCTTAACTTGACTATAGCAGAATAAACACATTTAGGCGGCCGGCGATAATATTTAACACACTGATAGTAAACCATGCGCGGTGGTCATTGGTATTCATGTGTAAGTGAGGTAAAGTTCGCCCCTAAAATTTAAATACAGGAATTCGGCATTGAGTAAAGCAGAAGTCAGTCTGGAACACCTGGTGCGGGTTTTTACCAAACCCGAGCGGGAAGATTCCAAGCTGGCCGAGATGGAAAAACATTTGTCTGACAATGTGTCCGACTTTCTGTCTCAGCATGTGGTCACTAAAAAAATGTCGCTTGAACAGATCGAGCGCAATTTTGCTGATGCTCACGTGCCGGAAACGCCAGAGTTTGTGTCATCGCACACCGAAGTGCTGATGGATAAACTGGTGTCCAATTCCGTCAATACCTACTCACCGACCTTTATCGGGCATATGACCAGTGCCTTACCGTATTTTCATCTGTCGCTGGCAAAACTGCTGGTTGGATTGAATCAGAACCTCGTTAAAATTGAAACGTCTAAGGCGTTTACGCCCTTAGAGCGGCAGGTTCTGGGCATGATGCACAATCTGGTTTTTGACCGTGATGCGGCATTCTACGATAAATATTTGCACAGTGCTGAATACGCACTGGGTGCATTTTGCTCTGGTGGTACGGTCGCAAATATGACGGCGTTATGGGTCGCGCGCAATGTGATGCTCGGCCCACAGCCCGGATTCACGGGCGTGGCTAGGGCTGGTCTGGCTGCAGCCTATCGCCATTATGGCGTCAACGACGTGGCGTTGCTTTCATCTCGTCGTGGACACTATTCACTTTCAAAGGCGGTTGATTTACTTGGCATTGGCCGTGAGCAAATGCTTACTATTGACTGTCCTACACAACGGCTTTCTCCACAAAAAGCACTGCAATTAGCCAAAGATTACCAAGCCCGTGGCAATAAAATATTGGCTCTGGTCGGCATTGCTGGTACCACAGAAACAGGCCATGTTGATCCTCTTGATGAGTTGGCTGATGTCGCTCAGGAGATTGGCTGCTGGTTTCATGTTGATGCCGCCTGGGGTGGTGCAACACTGTTTTCCAACAAGTACAAAGGTATCCTGAAAGGTATTGAGCGGGCGGATTCGGTCACGCTGGATGCACACAAGCAGATGTATGTGCCTATGGGCGCAGGGATGACATTGTTTAAAGATCCTAATCACGCCAATGCGGTTCGACACCATGCTCAATATATACTACGCACCGGCTCAAAAGACTTAGGGGCGACGACTCTCGAAGGATCGCGTAATGGCATGGCGATGATGGTATACGCGAGTCTGCACATACTCGGTCGTCAGGGCTATGAGTTGCTTATTGATCAGAGTATTGAAAAAGCGCAACGATTTGCGCAGATGATAGATGCGCATCCGGATTTTGAATTGATTACGGCGCCCACATTGTCACTGTTGACCTATCGGGTAAACCCCGAGAGTGTACAACAGCGGATGGCTAAGCAGGCCGATAATCATCAAGCGTACAATGCTCAGCTGGATAAGCTGACGGTCAACGTGCAAAAAGCGCAACGTGAAGCCGGTAAGTCTTTTGTGTCGCGTACCCGTCTACAGTGCGAGACATATCAACAGCAAACCATCACTGTATTTCGGGTGGTGATTGCCAACCCATTGACTACCGAACAGGACCTGGAAAATATTTTGCAGGAGCAGCACCAGCTTGCTGCAAAAACTCGGGTCTGGAAAGATCTCGTCGCAGGCAATCTGCCGCTTACTGCATGAGCAGGCGGCAGCGAGTTCTGGTCAGGATTTAAGGGTCACCCTGATATTGTCAATTAAGCGCGTTTTACCCAGAAATGCCGCGCCTAGCACGACCAGTTCAGTTTCTTCATGTCCAGGATGAAGTAATGAGTCAACTGCGCGGATCTCAAGATAATCAGGCTTAAAGCCTGCGTCTGACAGGACGTTTTTCTGCTCACTGATAAGTGCTGAAAAATCCCTGCGGCCCAACTCGATATTGTCAGCAAGAGTACGCAAGCATTGGTATAAAACCGGTGCAATCTGACGTTCTTCATCACTCAAGTAGTTGTTACGAGAGCTCATAGCCAGACCATCGTGTTCGCGCTCGGTAGGTACGCCAAAAACCTGAACATTCATTGATAAATCCGTCACCATGGCGCGGATGACCTGAAGCTGCTGGAAGTCTTTCTCGCCAAAAAATGCCAGATTAGGCTGCACCATGTTAAACAACTTGCATACAATTGTGGCAACACCACGAAAGTGTCCTGGACGACTGGCTCCGCAGATCATATAGGAGATGCCCGGCACCTCTACAAACGTTTGTTGTTCCAGGCCGCGCGGATAAATCGCGCTTACGCTGGGGGTAAACAACACATCAACGCCGAGTTCGACGAGTGCCTGTTTGTCTTGCTCAAGTGTCCTCGGATAGGCATCAAGATCTTCATCGGGTCCAAACTGCAAAGGATTAACAAAGATGGATACCACGACAATTTCTGCATGCCTTTTGGCTTCCTTAACCAATTTCAAGTGGCCATCGTGCAAATTCCCCATGGTGGGGACAAACGCTATTTTTTGACCTTTGAGCTGCCACTCACGGCGTTTTTCTCTCAGTGTCAGTATGTCGCTAATGGTTTGCATACTAAACCTTATTCAAAACTGTGTTCGGGACCAGGGAACGACCCCTCGCGTACTTCTTTGATATAGTGTTTGACGGCGTCACGAATATCACCGGTATGCTGAAGATAGTTTTTAGAAAATTTTGGCATGTAGTTGGCGCTAATCCCCAACATATCATGCATAACCAGAACCTGACCATCAGTCTCAGGACCCGCACCAATGCCAATAACCGGGATATTGACCGCCTCTGTGACACGCTGTCCCAGTGCACGAGGAATACATTCCAGTACCAACATCTGAGCGCCGGCGTTTTGCAGCGCAATAGCCTGCTCAACCAGGCTGTCAGCCTGTTTTTGTTCTCTGCCTTGTACTTTAAAGCCGCCCAGAACATGTACAGACTGGGGAGTCAGGCCCAGGTGTCCACATACAGGAATGCCACGCTCGGTAAGACCGGATATCGCTTCTAACAGCCAGCTCCCACCTTCAAGTTTGACCATCTGTGCGCCCGCCGCCATCAGTTTAGCGGCGTTGTTGTACGTTTGCTCGACAGTTGCGTAGGACATGAATGGCATGTCAGCAATCACCAGCGCGCGGTTAACACCTCGTCGCACTGCAGTGGTGTGGTAACAAATGTCATCGACACTGACAGGCAGGGTATCGTCGTGGCCCTGCAGCACCATACCCAGTGAGTCACCAATCAATAAAACGTCTATGCCCTGTTCGTCAAAGAGCTTGGCGAAACTGGTGTCATAGGCGGTCAGTACGGTGATCTTGTCGCCGTCTTGTTTCATTTTACATAACGTAGCAGTGGTGACTTTTTTCATCTTCACTTACTCATTTAAACAACGCTTGGCACTATACGGATTTTCGACACGAATGCCAGACTATGACCGGATCTGTTGCCAGACATTCTCGCGTGTCAGGCCAATACGCAGGTCCGAGTCATGACACTGTTCCAGCAACGACGAAATCGGCGTCCCATCTGGCATGACTAACTGTGGCGCAATCTCAGCGAGTGGATACAACACAAACGCCCGTTCCCGCATGCCGTAGTGGGGCACAGTGAGACGCTGAGTGTTGTAGGTATGGTTGTCAAATAGCAACATGTCAAGATCAAGGGTACGCGGTCCCCAGCGTTCACCGTTACGCACTCGTCCGCTTTGTTGCTCAATGTCTTGCAGAACATCGAGCAAATCATGTGCATTCAAAGTGCAATGAATCTGTGCTACCGCATTGACATAATCTGGTTGGAGCTGTGGGCCCATAGGCGCGCTGTGATAAAGCGAAGAAACGTCAATAAGTTCAACTGCCGGATAGTTAAATAGCAGTCGTAATGACGCTATAACCTGTTGTATAGGATCGCCCAGATTAGCGCCAATACCGAGAAATATATTACTGTGCATTTGATCCCGAGGTTGGGGCCTTCTTGCGGCGCGTCCGTCGTCGACGCGGTGCACCACGTCTGCCTTCCTGGCGACGCAGGCTCTCAAGCATCGCCTTTTTGTGGTCATTGGAGGCATCCTGGAATTCGGTCCACCACTCTGCTAACTCGACCAGTTCACCTCCCTCAACTTCAGCTCTGACTAATAGGAAGTCGTATGCAGCACGAAATCTAGGATGGGCGAGAAGCTGGTAGGCTCGACGGCCAAATCGCTTCGGCAAGCGATGTTGAAGCTGCCATATTTCACGCATGGACGTGCTGAACCGCTTCGGTATCATGATCCGCTGGATTTGTTCCGTAAGCACATCATTCATGGCAATGTTAAACGCATCATGTTGTGTCAGTCCGGATTCGAACGTCAACTGCTGGCTGCGCTCTTCAATTGGATACCATAGCATTGCTGCATAGGTAAATGCCGGCGTCACGCGCTGGTCTGTATTGATGCGGTTGTCGGTGTTTATCAGAATTTTTTGGATGAACCGGTATTCACGGCTTTGCGGATCGTCTAACTGCGGAGCAATATGGGGGAACAGATAACCGAATAACTTATATTCCAGCAGCAGCTTAAACGTTTGCAGCCCGTTGCCGGAGATCAGTAATTTGATGACTTCTTCAAATAATCGTGCTGCTGGCACATGAGTAAGCAAATGCCCCAGTTTTACAATGGGTTTACCGGTCGCGTCACTGATGTTCATGTTGAGCTTGGCCGCGAATCTGACCGCGCGCAACATACGTACTGGGTCTTCACGGTAGCGCGTCTCGGCGTCGCCGATTAATTCAATGCGGCGCTGCTTAATGGCTTTAATACCGTTAGCGAAGTCTGTCACTGAGTAATCCGCAATGTTGTAATACATTGCGTTTATGGTGAAGTCTCGGCGCTCAGCATCTTCTTCGATAGTACCAAATACGTTGTCCCTCAGAAGCTGTCCCTGTTCACCCTGATGGCTTTTATCTTTTGGCTCGCTCTGCTCGTGGTGACCGCGAAATGTCGCGACTTCGATGATTTCTCTGCCGAATACGATGTGGGCCAAGCGAAAACGTCGCCCGATAAGTCGACAGTTACGGAACAGACCCTTGATTTGCTCAGGGGTCGCATTGGTGACTACATCAAAATCTTTCGGATGCAAGCCAAGCATCAAATCACGCACGCAGCCGCCCACCAAATAGGCATCGAACCCTGCTTTATCCAGTCGGTACAAGACCTTAAGCGCATTGTCACTGATATCGTCTCGAGAGATGTTGTGCTCAGCACGGGGGATAACGACCGCTGACAATCCAGAGGCGGACTGGCCGGAAACCACCTGTCTAACCTTTTTTAACACTCGCGTGATGATGGCGACGTCTCCTATAAAAACAGAACGCGTTGATAAGTCGGGCTTTGAAGGTCGCTTATGATACGGCTATTCAGCCAACTCGACAACGATTTCGCGTGTGATGGGTATCGCAGCGGGCTGCCAGTTCTCAATTGCGTGTTCAAGTAGCTCTTCGACCGGTGCATGTTGGCTGTCTGGCGTCAAAGGTTGACGTAAAAATTTAAGTGCCGCAAAGAGGTTTGCACTTGCCCCGTTGTTGTCCAATGGCCGGGCATGGTTTTGCTTACTAAATTTACTACCAGATGGTGATATTGCGACTGGTAAATGTCGGTAGGCAGGCGGAGTCCAGTCAAACATCGCAAATAAGGATAATTGGCATACCGTGGGCAGTAACAAATCACTGCCGCGCACCACTTCTGTGATTCCCATATCGTGTTCGTCTACGACGCAGGCAAGATGATAAGCAAAAAGCTGATCCTTGCGGCGCACGATAAAATCCTCGCTAGCCACGCGGTCATCTATTTTCACCGGGCCGAGTTGATTGTCATGAAATGCCGTCACCGGAGAAGGGTTATGCACTCTTAGCGCGTTATCGATGTGTGACAGACCCAGCATCCTGCAATGTCCATCATATGAACCACCTATACCTTTAATCCGTTTTCGCGTGCACTCGCAGGAGTACAAACAATCATTTTCCTGCAATTTGTTCAAAGCTTGCTGATAACGCTGATGATGCGAAGACTGGTATACAACGGGCCCATCCCAATACAGCCCGTGCGCTTCAAGGGTGCGTTGTATCGAATCTGCAGCACCTGTTACCTCACGAGGTGGGTCAATGTCGTCGATACGTAAGCGCCATTGACCGGCGTTCGCCCTTGCCTGTAAGTAACTGCCAAGTGCAGCAATCAGGGAGCCAAAATGCAGATCGCCGGAGGGGGAGGGTGCAAAGCGACCAATATAGGATGAAGAGGTGTTGCTATGAGGCATGCCGGCAGTCCACAAAAAAAGACTGCCGAGGGCAGCCTTTTTCGCGTTGCGTTACCCTTGTAACTGCTTCTCTTTGATTTCCGCCAGCGTTTTACAGTCGATGCACAGGTCGGCGGTGGGACGCGCTTCTAGTCGACGGATGCCGATTTCGATACCGCAAGCATCGCAGAAACCAAAATCATCTTCCTCTATTCGCTTGAGCGTTTTCTCGATTTTCTTTATTAACTTACGTTCACGGTCACGGGTGCGCAATTCAAGACTAAACTCTTCTTCTTGCGCAGCACGGTCTACTGGATCAGGAAAGTTGGCGGCTTCGTCTTTCATGTGCGTGACGGTACGATCGACTTCTTCACGCAATTGATCGCGCCATGCTTTAAGTATCAGACGAAAGTGCTGTAGCTGACTTTCGCCCATATATTCTTCGCCGTCTTTCTCCTGATAAGGTTCGAGACCCGCTAGTGCCAGAAGTCCAACTGACTTGTTTTCTTTTCCTGTTGGCATGTGCCATTTCTCCTACACTACGACACCACTGCAAAACTGCACAGTCGGCTATCTATAGCAAAATGCTGACGAACAGGCAATTTTATGGTGACGGTCTTGTCAGGGTTTGCGACTACCCGCGTGCACGCTGTTGGCGTTGAATCGACGGGCGACCGAAAAAATCAAGGACGCAAATATGGCGTCACCAGTTTTTTTTTCAACAGATTTTTTACATCTCGACTGGGAGTTGTTGATTTATATAGCTATTTTTTTGGTTCAATTCGCAACCAAAGGCATAAATTTCAAGCCCTTGCTGCTGGGCTGAAAGCAATGTCTCAGTGTAGGCCGGGTCGATAGTATTTTGTAACGAGACGTGTTGGATCCCGGTATGCTGCACGCAGTAAATCAGTACCACTCTGTGTCCCTGTCTGGCCATCTCGGTGAGTTCAAGGAGATGCTTACGTCCTCGGTCTGTGACCGTATCGGGGAACAGGCCTGTGTGACCGTCGGTACACAGGGTCACTGATTTAACTTCTACATAGCAATCTCGACGATTTTCTGAGGCCAATAAGAAATCAATGCGACTACGCTGCGTTCCATAAGATACCTCCCGTTTAACAGTGTCGTATCCACTAAGTGGTTCAAGTCTGCCCTCAAGTAAAGCCTTGTGTACCAGTTCATTAGCCATATGTGTATCAATGCCAATCATCTCACCGCGGTGGTTCTCGGCAAGTACCCACGAACAGGGGAGCTTACGTTTAGGATTATTGTGAAAATGCAGCCATGCGGTAAATCCAGGCTCGGCGCAACCTGTCATGGCGCCCGTGTTAGCACAGTGTGCGGTAAGAATCTGGCCATCTTCAAGCTGCACATCCGCCAGGAAACGTTTATAGCGCTTGAGTAATGTCGCTTTGGTCAGAGGAGGATCATATTGCATACGGTGACATCTTTACATCATCAAACCACAGCATTTTAAAGCACTGCTGCGATCCTTTACACTAATGTTTCTAAATGAGACACAAAGAGTGAAACCATGTCACAACTTTACATACGCTTATCTACCACTCCTGCTTCTGAAGCTTGGAACGATAAAGCCATGCTGTCCTTTGACGGAGATACTGCGACTATCCATCTGGCGGACGAAGAACTGAATCTGAGGCAGGTGAAAAAAGCGGGTCGGCAACTGGAGGCCCTCAATCCGCGTTCAGTAAAGCTCACTGGGAGCTGGCATCCTGAGCAGCAGTGGGCGTTTGCCATGAGCTTCAGTACTGCCAAAAGAACGGAACAGATTGGCTGGTGCGATGATGAGCATAAAAGCACTCTGTCAGAGCGTTTTAAGGCGTATCAATTTGCCAGAGATCTGATTAATCAGACACCCGAGGAATGCTCGCCGCAATCACTTGCCGAGCAGGTAGCTAACTGGTTGAGTGATTTGGGTGGTGCGTCAGTAACTGTGAAAACCTGTGTGGGAGAAGAATTACAAAAAGCTGGCTGGGCAGGTATTTATCAGGTTGGTCGAGGAAGTGAGCGCCCACCAGTGTTACTGGAGGTCGATTATAACCCTGGCGGCGATGACAACGCCCCGGTTGATGCCGCGCTGGTCGGCAAAGGAATTACGTTTGATAGTGGCGGATACAGTATTAAATCGAGCGAAGGCATGCTGACCATGAAATGTGATATGGGTGGCGCTGCAACAGTGGCTGGTGCCATGGGATTACTGGTCAGCCAAAAAGTCCAGAAGCGAGTGCGTCTGTTTTTATGTTGTGCAGAGAATCTGATAAGTGGTCATGCCTATAAACTGGGTGATGTCATCACTTATAAGAACGGCGTTACGGTCGAAATCGTCAATACCGACGCAGAAGGAAGACTAGTATTGGCGGATGGTCTGATGGCAGCAAGTGAGACCGGTGCGCCACTGATCATCGATGCAGCAACACTGACTGGCGCAGCAATAGTTGCCTTAGGCGGTGACTACAATGCGGTATTCAGTCTCGATGAAAAAGCCCGCGATACTGTAATGAAAAGCGCTGAGCTTGAATGCGAGCCTCATTGGCCGTTGCCACTTGAACCATGGCATCAGGAAAAGTGCCCGTCGGCCTTTGCTGATACTGCTAATAGCCGTCCGCAAAAAGGTGGCGGCGGCGGCGGAGCCTCTAACGCGGCTGGCTTTCTATCGCGTTTTGTCGCTAATCAAGGACAGGGATGGGTACATATTGATCTGGCGGCAGCGTATAACGGCAGTGCTGATAACATGTATGCGGCCGGTGCTACAGGTCATGGCATAAGAACAATTGCCCGAGCTGTTATTGACAGTTAACGGGCGACCGACTGTCAAATACCGCCAAGGCGTTCGGCGAGTTCTTTGTACTTTTCAACGTCCTGGCGGTCGAACAACGGATTACCCTCTGAGTCTTTATCTTTTGAGATTAACAGGCTCTCGCGCTCCAGACGTTGCACACGAAGATCCTGCACGCCCAAAAATTCCGCCACTTCTGCAACCGTCATTAAACTCATCGCCTTTACACCTTGTTGTAATGTTTTGTTTTACTATTAAAGCTAAAATCGACGAAAAGTCTAGGCTTAGGTTTCTCAATTTAGATATAGCGGATACCCGAGCCTTTTATTTGATGATAATTAACTATGAAAAATAGACTGACAATTTTCCAGCAGGTAAGAGAGTTGCAAGACTGGCGGGCAGTGGCGTTCTGCGCCACATTGCTGGAACGAATGCTGCCTAACTACGCATTATTTTGCGATATCACCGACACAGGTGATGCCAAGTGTTTGCGTACCTGTACTGACCTGGTATGGGAGTGGTTGCATACCCCAGGTGCGAAAATTAATCTGCCAGTACAGCTGGAAAAAGTCGAACTGGCTATTCCTGATGCAAGCGATCATGACACCTTTGGTGTATATCCAGCGATTGACACAGGCATGTCGATGTCTGCGACCTTGTTACTCTTACAGGGTGAGGATCCGCAGGGCGCAGTCGTGGTAAGCAAGCTATCTCAGGGTTCAGTTGAAGCTTTTATTGAATTTAGCGCTGAGGGCGAACTCAGTGACGCAGACGTGAAGTCTCATCCTCTGATGCAGTGGGAAATTGCTTTTCAATCAGAGTTGTTAAATTCGCTTAAGGATATGCGCAGGGAAAAAGCCTCGATACTCTCCCTCAAAGCGATGGCAACGGCAGAAAAGATGAGCAATATTGGTCTGGAGATGGAGTAACGTTGTTACAACAGTGGTGTAATTTTTTGCCAGAAAAAGGGTATCCACAACACAGCAATTATCAGCATGGTGAAAAATACTGCGGCACTGCCCAAGTCTTTCGCTTTTGCCGATAAGGGATGATGTTCCGGCCCAATCCGGTCTATCGCGGCTTCAACCGCACTGTTTAGGCTCTCGACCACCAATAGTAACAGCAGTGATGAGATGAGCAGACTGATCTCCAAGGGTGTCTCCCCAAGCCAAAGAGCCACTGGTATTAATATGACCGCTAACACACACTCCTGACGGAATGCGGCTTCATCGCGCCAGGCACTGGCAATGCCTTTCATCGAACATTCGGTCGCGCGCACCAATCTAGTCAGTCCGCTGCCGTTGGGTTTATGTGTCATTTCGGTTCACCAGATAAAGTTGATAGCTCACCTGTTGCGTACGCTTTTGCTTGAGCAAATGCCAATGCGCTGGAGTGGCGAGTGAATTGAGCTGCGCCTCATGTTCAACGTAGACCAGGGCTTCGGGTGCGAGAATAGAAGATTGTGCAAGCTGCTCAATGCAAGGCTGACAAAGTTGCTGATGAAAAGGCGGGTCAATAAAAACCAGATCAACGCTGTCTTGCATAGTGTTTAGTTGCGACAGCGCATCACCCTCAATAACTGTGGCGAATTGTTTATCTACTCGTAAAGTTTTTAGATTGTCATGCAGCTGCGCACAGGCAACACGATTAGTGTCGACAAAGGTCACATGCTGAGCCCCTCGAGATAAACACTCAAAGCCCAGGCTGCCTGCGCCGGCGAATAGGTCAAGACAGCGTGCCCCTCTCACATCTTGCATTAACCAGTTAAACAAGGTTTCGCGCGTCCGGTCAGTGGTTGGCCGCAACCCCGGCAAGTCGGCAACAGGTAATTTTCGGCCTCGCCATTGACCGCTTATGATCCGGAATGACCCGCTGGCGCCGGTTGGTTTTTTTGTGCCTCGCTTCATGCTTTCAAGAGATGTTATGATTGTCGCGTAATCTTATCGAAATGTGCGACAAAGCAAGTGAATGTCGCGTAGTGTATCCGATCAACTGCATGTTTTCTTAAGGAATTGTTTGACGAATGTCGAAGTTTTTTGACTGGTTTAAAAAAGATAAGCAAGACCAAGACGCATTATCAAACGACCAACAGCCCCATAGTGAATCTACCGATACGCCCGTTGAACAGGACGCGGTTCCTGCCCCTCAGCAGGTGTCTGTTGAAGAGAATGTGGTCGCACATGAGCCTCTGGAGCCTGAACCTGAGTCAGCAGGTATCGATGATGTGCCGACCGATGAGGCCACCACTCAGCTACAAAACGAGCAAGATGAGCAGAGCGATAAAAAGTCCAGTTTCTTTTCTCGTCTTAAAGCTGGCTTGTCCCGTACCCGTGAAAATATTGGTACAGGGTTTGTCAGTCTGTTCAAAGGCAAGACCATCGATGACGATCTCTATGAAGAATTGGAAACCCAACTGCTGGTTGCTGATGTGGGTATGGACACTACCAACAAAATCATCTCAAAACTGACCGATTCGGCCAAACTGTCCCAACTGAAAGATGGTGAAGCACTGTATAACATGCTCAAACAACAAATGGCCGACATTCTCAGTGACGTGAGTGCGCCACTTGAAATCAACAATTCAGACGGCCCTTTTGTGATTTTAATGGTTGGAGTCAACGGTGTTGGCAAAACCACCACTATTGGCAAACTGGCGAAGCAGTTTCAGGCACAGGGCAAAAAGGTCATGTTAGCCGCGGGAGATACGTTCCGTGCCGCCGCAGTAGAGCAGCTGCAAGTGTGGGGGGAACGTAACAATATACCGGTCGTAGCACAGCAAACCGGCTCCGACAGCGCATCCGTCATTTTCGATGCTTTACAGTCGGCTCAAGCGCGCGGTGTCGATGTGCTGATTGCCGATACAGCGGGCCGATTACAGAATAAAGAGCACCTGATGGAAGAGCTTAAAAAGGTCGTGAGGGTAATGAAAAAGCTTAACCCGAATGCTCCTCACGAAGTCATGCTGACATTAGATGCGGGTACAGGACAAAATGCCGTTAGCCAAACCAGGTTGTTTACTCAGGCCGTCGGCCTCACAGGCATAACATTGACAAAGCTGGACGGCACAGCGAAAGGCGGTGTGATATTTGCGTTGGCTGATCAATTCGGTATTCCAATCCGCTATATTGGTGTTGGAGAGGGGATTGACGACCTTCGCGCGTTTAACAGTGAGGAATTTGTTGACGCCTTATTTGGCAGCCAGCGGCAGGAAAACCAGATGTGATCAAGTTTGAGGAAGTCAGTAAAACGTACCCCGGAGGCCAGCAAGCCCTGCGCAAAGTGAGTTTTCATATTGAGCCAGGAGAAATGGCGTTTCTGACAGGCCACTCTGGTGCGGGTAAGAGTACGCTTCTCAAGCTTATCAGCATCATGGAGAGACCTACGGTTGGGCGTGTGCTTATCAATGGTCATGACTTGAATACGATTACACGGCGTCAGATTGCCTTTATTCGCCGTGATATCGGGATGATCTTCCAGTCTCATCAACTGCTTATGGATCGTACGGTTTTTGATAATGTCGCGTTACCTTTGGTCATTGAAGGTTACTCAAGGCGCGAAACCTCAAAGCGCGTGCATGCCGCATTAGAAATGGTGGGCTTAAGCGATAAGGTCAATAATTTGCCCATTACGTTATCGGGTGGAGAGCAGCAGCGGGTGGGTATTGCGCGAGCTGTAGTAAATAAACCGCCATTGTTGCTGGCTGACGAGCCGACGGGTAACCTTGACCCGAAACTGTCGATGGAAATCATCCGCCTGTTTGAGGACTTCAATCGAGCGGGCGTATCGGTGTTTATTGCGACTCACGACCTGGGCCTGATCGCGCGGATGCGTTATCGCACACTTACGCTCAAAGACGGTCAGATGATCACTGACGGATTGGCTGATGAGTGGCAGCAGGATTCAGCACAGGAGCCGGTATTTTGAGTATCCTGTTTAAAGGCAGAGACCAAGGGGCGCAGAGCAGCCGAATCGGCGTGTTTCAACGCCTGCAAATGTTTTTCATTTCCCACTTACGTCAGGCACTGGCCAGTCTTGGTGAGTTGTGGCGTCAGCCTGCAGCCAGCCTGATGACTATCGGTGTATTAGGTTTGAGTATTACCCTGCCCAGCACCTTGTACATTCTAGTTAAAAATACCGAAGCGGTGAGTGCAGGGTGGGAGCAGGCGTCAGAAATCTCATTATTTTTACGCGATGACGTAACGGCCGCAGATGCCAATAGTCTGGTCACCCGCTTATCGTTGTGGTCGGAGATTGATACGGTCGTTTATGTTTCGGCGGAGCAGGCTCTGGATGAATTTAAACAGCTATCAGGCTTTGGCGATGCATTATCCTATCTGGATAGTAATCCATTACCTGACGTTGTGCTTATCACGCCCACCAGCAAGCATACCAGCCCGCTTGCTGCGCAGCTGCTGCTGGATAAACTCCTCAAAGAGCGTGAAGTGGATATCGGCAAACTGGATATAGAGTGGCTGGAACGCGTTTACAGTCTGCTCAACATTGCTCGTGAACTGGTAGCCATCATTGCTTCTCTGCTGTTCTTTGCCGTGGTGCTGATCATTGGCAATACTATAAGACTTAACATTCTTAATAAGCGAGATGAAATTTTGGTGATGAAGCTGGTTGGTGCTACCGACAGTTTTATTCACCGGCCATTCTTGTATACCGGTTTCTGGTATGGGTTACTGGGAGGGTTGATGGCATGGTTTGTTGTACTGATACTGCTATGGTGGATGGATAGCAGTATTCAGGCGTTTGCCTCACAGTATCAGAAGCAGTTTGACATTACCGGCCTGGACGCCGCCGCCTTGCTGATCATGTTGGGATTATCGGTGTTACTTGGGCTTGCAGGCTCCATGATCTCTGTACATCGACATGTGAAAGAGATAGAGCCGCAATAATAGTCTGATAAGCAAAAGTTATGGCACGGCTGCGGGGTAGTGCGGTGAGATAGATTGTCTGACGCTGTTGCCCCATACAATCGCTTCGTTGAATAAACTGTGCAGTCGCTTCTGGTCGATGTTCAGCGCCTCGGCAAGACGAATGACGTTTAGCCAGGTCGCGCTTTCGAACGCTTTTACCAGCGCCAGATACATGGACAGCTCACTCTTTTTACCTAGTAGCGCATCGCTCACTTCTTCGACTAGCGGGATTTGCGACAATACCTGTTCCATTTTTTGATCCAACAGGGCATCAAGTAATGAGAACAGACCCACTAAAAATCCTGTCGGCGGGTTGCTGCCAATGCCTTTCTCTTTGGCGACCAGGTCGCAAAAATGGGCTCTTACCAGTGACATATGCAGCAGTTCCATGGGCTTATCATCACCAAGGTTTGCCAAGGCTAGCAGAGCAACAAATTTCTTGATCTCAACTTCACCCATGTACGTCAGCGCGTGACGTAATGAATTGATTTTGTAACGCTTGTTTATCGTTGGGTTATTGATGAATTTCAGCAGCATATAAGACAGCGCTGCGTCTCTTGAAATAATATCGTTAACTTTGTCAATGCTGAACTCAGAGCTTGAACTCTCGCCAATCAGCTGTACCAGTGTCATTTTGGAAGCAGGCAGAGGTGCAACTGGTTTGAGGTTTTCAGGTTTAGCAAAGAAGTATCCCTGAAAGTAGTTGAACCCAAGCTCACGACAGATCGAGAAGTCACGCTGGCTGTCAACGTGCTCAGCCACTAATGTTACGTCCGCATCCAGAAAACGAGGTAAGTTTTGCTCGATAATATCGTAATTACTTTTAACGATATCGACCTTCACCACATCGATGATTGGCAATAAGCTGGATTTGCCACTCAACAGCCCCGGGTCGTCTAATGCCAGTTTGTAGCCCATGTCTTTGATGTGTCTACATGCCGAGATCAACGTATGGTTATTGGAGGGGTCCTCATCAATTTCGATGACGACCGTTTCGGGATCTAACGAGGTAGGGAAACGTTCCAGTAAGGTATCTGAGCTGAAGTTGATAAACGAGGTTTTATCACAGGCAATGTCATTCAACCCAAGGGTATGATAATGCTTGGCGATGAGATCGGCTTTGGCCGGATCTTCTTTTGGATATGTCCCGCCTTTGCCATCACGAAACAACAACTCATATGCGAATACGTCCTTTTCGCGATCAAGAATGGGTTGTCTCGCTATAAAAGCAAACATGTTTACACCTGAGTAATAATATTCCGCCAGCGTCTCATATTATGTCGACCGTGAATATCAATTTCCGTATTAAGTCAGTATTTTTACACAATATCGCTAAATAGATCTACTCAGTGCTGCTTTGCAGCAATATTCCGCATCGCATTGCCCCACTTTATTGCTTCATTATAAAAGCCTTGCAGCGCGACCTGCTGCAAACCATATTTTTTGGCTGCTTTACTGATGGTTGGCCAGTTACCTGTTTCAAAAGCGCGAACCATCAACAGGTAATCTCGCAATGTACCCGATTCCCCTCGTAACGCCTTTTTAACATCGTCAGTTAAGGGCACCTTTTCAACCAGGTCCTGCATTGGCTGATCAAGCAGGACATCAAGCAGTGAAAACAGGCCTAGTAAAAACCCCTTTGGGGGATCCATTGAGTCTTTGCGCGCTACCGAAATGAGTTCGCAGAATTTGGCCCTTACAAGAGATAAATGCAACAGTTCCACAGGCTTGTCGTCGCCCATATTCGCTAACGCCAGCAGCGCGATAAACTTTTTCACTTCCAGTTCACCCAGATAATTCAGTGCATGGCGAAGCGAATCTATACGATGCCGCTTACTAAATAGCGGGTTGTTAATAAAGCGCAGTAGCAGGTAGGACAGGGCTACATCTCGTTCGATAATCGAGTTAACTTTGTCGAAGTCAAAATCGATAGAGGAAGAAACACCGACCAGTTCCAACATGGATAGCTTGGAAGAAGAGATATTCTTATGTTTCAACACCTGCGGACGGGCTAGAAAATATCCCTGAAAGTAATCAAACCCCAGCTCCACATAGTGATTAAACTGTTTTTCCGTTTCCACCCGCTCTGCGATGAGTTTGATTTTACGCGCTTTAAGGGCATCGATGCCCTTTAGCATTTTGTCAGCATCGCATTCTTCTATATCCACTTTTACGATTTGCACAAACTCCAGATATGGGTCCCATTTGGCATCAAAATCGTAATCATCCAGGGCCAATGTATAGCCCAATTGACGAACATGCTTGCAGGCCTGCAGCAGTTCACTTGTGGTTTCGACGGTTTCGACCACTTCAATAACCACATTCATTGGATCTAACGATGTGGGGAATCGGTACAGCAAAGTGTCTTGATGAAAGTTAATATACGCCTGTTTGCCACAGGTAATTTCTTCGACACCAAGGCCAAGATGACTGGCAGTGAGGATCTTAGACGTTGCCTCATCGGGTGGAATATCCGGATAGCAATTTTTCATACCATCACGGAACAACAGTTCATAGGCAACAACGTTCTTGTCGCTGTCACAAATAGGCTGGCGTGCTACATAGGCGTACATCTGAAAACTCTCCACTCAACTATGCGCTGTCCGTGGCAACAAAAGTGCAACATCCGCTTACAGTTTAAACATAATGCAACGCCGACAAAACGTTTAATGTTGATATGACGCAAAAAGACCCCATATCCTCCCGTTGGAATGCAACTTTTTCGACCTTGATAGGGTCTACTAAGCGTAGAAATAAAACCGGCAGGTTGCTTATCGGTTTTGACGAAGACGTCAATCGAGATAAATCAGTGGCGAGCTTGAAATGGCTCTGATAGCATTAGCAGCCCTAGAAATACATGAGGTGATTATGGCCGATAAAATGCAAACAATGGCATTGTCTGTTCCCCACAGCGGGAGCATAGAGAGCTATATTCAGGCTGTCAGCTCAATTGATATGCTGAGCGCGGAAGAAGAACGCTCTCTGGCTGAAAAATTACAACGCGACGACGATTTGGAAGCGGCGCGTAAGTTGGTTATGTCGCATCTGCGCTTCGTAGTCCACATTGCGAAATCATATTCAGGATACGGCCTGCCTCAGGCAGATTTGATTCAGGAAGGTAATATCGGACTGATGAAGGCGGTTAAGCGTTTCGACCCAACGGTGGGCGTACGTCTGGTATCGTTCGCTGTACACTGGATAAAAGCGGAAATTCACGAGTTTGTATTGCGCAACTGGCGTATTGTTAAAGTGGCGACCACTAAGGCACAGCGCAAATTGTTCTTCAACTTGCGTAAAGCGAAAAAGCGCCTTGGCTGGTTCACTCACGAAGAAGTGCAAACCGTCGCAGACGAATTGGGTGTGAGTACGAAAGAAGTGCTGCAAATGGAAGCACGCATGAGCAGTCAGGATCAGGCATTTGATTTGTCTGCTGATGACGATGAAAACGGTAACTTTGCACCGGTGCAGTATCTTGAAGATAAAAGCGCCGACGTAGAAACTGATGTTATCAACACTGACTGGGAAAAGAACGCCACACAGCGTTTATATTCCGCAATCAAAACACTTGATGAACGCAGCCAGCACATTATTGAAACGCGCTGGTTGGCGGAAGATAAAACTACGCTGCAGGATCTTGCCGATATGTACCAGGTGTCTGCCGAGAGGGTGCGTCAAATCGAGAAGAATGCAATGAAAAAGCTTCAGGCTGCGATGGCATAACATATTGCGGTTTTGAAAAAGCACCGAAAGGTGCTTTTTTTATATCTGCTAGTTTATTTTGGTGGTAATACCCAATATACACCGGCAAACTCAGCAACTGGTGTATCACCATCCAGAATTTCCACGCGTAGCGAAATCCGACATTTCTTACCCTTTTTTAAATGTTCGTACTTCGCATCAATCGATTCTATGTGGCAAAGGGCTCTTGGTTGCAGTGTGATAGGTTTGTGATAGTGAATATCACCATCTCCCAGAACTATCTCACCTTGTAAGCTTTTATCTCTCAGTTGCAGATATATCATGCCCCAGCCGGTCAGTGTTGCCAGTGAAAAAATACTGCCGGCAAACATGCTGCCATGCAGGTTAATGTTTTTATTCAACGATGCACGAGTTTCCAGCGTTTTACCCGAGTACTGATGCAGCTTAATACCCATCTGCTCCGAAATAGGGATGGTGTCATACCAGGTATTCTGTAGCTCCTCGCACCAATCAGCATGTAACATCAAGTCTGATGACGACTGTAACTGCTTGACCATTTGCTGACGTTTTAACTCACCCAGTTCATTGGGCGCCTGCTTTTCAATTTCATACCCACAGGACTGAAAGAACGGAATGGACAATTCACGACTGTTGGTCACTGTCCGCACAGCACCCTGCTCGCGAGCGACAGCCTCCAGAGCATTAACGATCATTTTGCCCAAGCCTTTGCCCTGTTGATCGGGATGTACGGCAATATGCCTGATTTGTGCCTCTTCCGAGGTATTCAGGTGTACGCGACCACAGGCTAGCACTGTGCCTTTGGAGTCTATGATAGTGCGATGTTCACTGACCGTCTCATATTCATCCTTCTCTGAGCCTGGAGGATAATTCCAGGGCTTACGCAACATCTCCCAGCGAAACTGGAAATAACTTTCCAATTCCTGGTCGGTCTGTGGAGTGTGGACTCTGAACATATTTTCCTGATGTGCTTATGTGGATCCGGTTAATCACACATTAACATGAAATAACATGAAGAAGGATGCTGTCACCTTATACCTGTAGTGTAAATGTTACCGGACCATCATTGATTAGCGCGACTTTCATATCTGCACCAAACTGCCCGGTGGCGCAGTCTATCCCTGATAGTCGAACCTGATTGATAAAATTTTCATAGCAGGTTTTGCCTAGTTCTGGCGATGCGCCGCGGGAAAACCCTGGTCTGGACCCTTTTCTGGTATCAGCGACTAATGTGAACTGCGAGACCACCAGTACTTGTCCGTTGACCTGCTTGACGTTGAGATTCATCTTGTCGTCCTGGTCACTGAAAATTCTGTAATTAAGTACCTTGTCGCATAGGCGCTGTGTTTTACTAATGTCGTCGTCACGTTCAACGCCCAGCAAGACTAATATACCTTTGCCAATCTCTCCGATGATTTCATCATTGACCGTCACTGAGGCTTGTTGGACGCGTTGAATAAGTGCTATCAAATGGACGACTCCTGTAAAAAGGCTGCCATTGCTTCATTCGCTTTAACCAATGCTTCTGCAATGGATGGCTCTGATGCGCTGTGTCCTGCATCAGGTACTATGAGGAGACGGCTGTTAGGCCAGTGCTCAGATAGAGTATGGGCCGCTTCCATTTTGCATACGATGTCGTAACGACCCTGGATGATGGTGCCAGGAATATGTTTTATCTTGTCGATGTGATTGATAATGGCATTTTCACTGACGAAACAATGGTGTTTCAGGTAGTGGCACTCCATGAGTGCCAGACTGATCGCCCGGTGCACATTATCGTGCTCCAGAGGATCACCGTGTGGGTGTTGTAAGCGCGAGATCCTTTCTTCCCATCCACACCAAGCGCGCACCGCCGCCATCTTGTGCACCTCATCATTGCACGTCATTGCCTGATAATACGCTTCGCATAATGCCTGTACGTCATCATGCTCGCCCACCGGTTCGATAAACTTTTGATAATGTTCAGTGAATATCTGGGCAGCGCCACCTTCCTTGGATAAAAACCAGTATCTGTCCTGCTCACGGGCCAGGAAAATGCCGCGCAATACCATGGCTTTGACACTCACTGGATCATCGATTGCAGCAAGTAATGCCAGAGTCGCGCCCCAGGAGCCGCCAAATAATACCCACTGCTCGATATTCAGATGCTTGCGTAACATGCGGATATCAGCCAGCAGATGAGCAGTGGTGTTGTTCTCTAGGCTGGCAAAAGGTGTTGAACGCCCGCTGCCGCGCTGGTCCATGCCGATGATAAAGTAGAGATGAGGGTTGAACAGACGCCGATAATCATCTGACATGCCCGCCCCAGGGCCGCCATGCAGGCACAGCACAGGAATGCCGTTCGGGTTGCCTGATGTTTCGACATAAAGGCTATGACCATCATCAGTGTTTAGCATTTCACTGTGATTGATAGATAAAGGCGGGAACAGTGCGGTCATTGATTAAGTGTTTGTTAAATGCATCGAATTATTTTAATTTAGCAAACTACGAATAAATGTCATTGAGAAAACACGAGGATTAATATGGCAGGTCAAGGTTCAGGCGGCAACGTCATAGCAGCGATTTGTAGCTTTTTCATTCCAGGCTTAGGTCAGCTGGTGCAAGGCAGAATAATGGCTGCACTGATGTTTTTTATCATTCCGGCGGTATGCTATGCCCTCACTGCAACTGTCATTCTTGCTATCTTGTGGCCAGTAGGTGCAATTTTCCACCTGTGGGCAATTATTGATGCAGCAAGGTACAAAGGGGCCAGCTGATGCGCCTGCTCATTATTTCACTGATGCTTATGCTGGCTGGCTGCCAGAGCGCCTACTATTCAGCATGGGAATCTTTGGGCGTTGAGAAGCGCGATATTCTTGTCGACAGGGTCGAAGATGCTCGTGGATCGCAAGAAGAAGCACAGCAGCAATTTAGCTCTGCATTAGAACAGTTCTCAACACTAATTAATTTCGATGGCGGTGAATTACAAACCGTCTACGAAGAGTTGAGTGACCAATATGATGCAAGCGAGGCATCTGCTGAGCGAGTGCGTAGCCACATCAGTAAGGTCGAGAGTGTAGCTGAGGCACTCTTTGAAGAGTGGGAAGAAGAACTTACGCAGATCTCCAACGCCAACCTGAGAAGAGACAGCGACCGCAAACTCCGCGAGACTAAGCGTCGCTACTCAAGTATGGTTGGAGCAATGCGAAATGTTGAAAAAAGCATGGATCCGGTACTCACATCGCTACGTGATAATGTGCTTTACCTCAAACATAACCTCAACGCTAATGCGGTAGGTGCACTGCAGGGTGAATTGACCAATATTAAGCGTGATGTAGATTCGCTTATTAAAGAAATGAATGACGCTATCGCACGCTCAAATGCATTCATTGCTGAGATGCAATAAACGGTAATCGCCTACTAAAGATAATTAATGCTCCCACACCAGTGGGAGCGCATTTTCTGCCATGCCTGTAAACAAGCGGTCATATCAATTAAGCTATATTCAAACCATCACTGTTGCAGCAGTTGCCCTAAGACAACCTTCTATTAGTCACGATCGCGACAGCACTGGTCTGTTGAAGACAAGCAGTAAACATTCAATGAGTAGTTGGTTACTCTGATTTGAACTGGTGCTCTGTAACTATGTGTTTCAATCCGATAGATGCATGGAGTATTTCATTTGTTGATGAAGCACCCTAACGACGAAAATGCCGTCATCGACTTTTTTATAGAAGACCATATGCCTATGAACCGGGAATTGTAGGTAACTCTTTCTGATCTCCTCTACTGAAGTACCTATGCTAGGGGTTTCTGCCAAAATAATCAGAGCTTCGTGAAGGGCGACAAGATAGGCCTCAGCTTGAATTGTGCCATGAGCATTGACTGAATAATCGTAAATCCCCGAGATGTCCTCTTCTGCTTTGTTGGAGAGGGTATAGTTAATCATTTTGAGGCTCTGGTTTTCTTCTCTTGAATAATGTCTAAGACACTATTAGTGCTTTTCCCGCTCAACTCACCTTCTATCAGAGCTAAGCTAATTGCCTCTCGCTCACTCTGGTTGCGACGTACTAAGTCGCGAATATAATCACTGGCGTTAGCGAATTTGCCAGTTTTTACTTGCTCATCAATCCACGTACGCATTTCGTCTGGAAGCGATACATTTAGTGTTGCCATGTTCTAATTCCGGATACTCACCATTGATAAAATCATGGCAGATATTGGCAAAGATTGCCAATGTTATGGCAGCAGTTTGGGCTGACAGATGACCATAGAGCGCTAAGTTAACGACCGCTTTTAGCCGTCTCTTGTCGTTGAGCACCATCAAAATCAGACTGTCTGCAATACGTACCAAGGAGATCCTGCTATGCATCAGGATGACCAGCCGGTTTATGTGATTTTCTGGTCCGAGAGAGGTGTTGGAAAGGAACGTGGTTTATGTCGTCGCTACGGTATGCCAACGAACGAAGCCAACGTTTACCCTGCTTTTGTATGTGGGTCTACATGCTTAGACGTGTCTTCCGCCTTTTCGACTACAGCAAAACCAGCTTCATCTGCGCCAGGCTTTTCGTTTTTATTTTCCATCAACTCCTCAATGGTGCAGGTGAACTCAGCGCCAAGCAGGACAACAATCCAGGATAAATAAACCCATACAAACAGGATAGGAATAACGGCCAATGCCCCATAAATGACCTGGTATGAGGGAAAACTTGATACATAAAAAGCAAAAGCTTTCTTGGTCAGTTCAAACAACAACGTCGCCAGTAAAGCACCGTACAACGCGTGGCCGGTTTTAACCTGTTTATTAGGTACCAACATATAGACCAGCTGAAATGCCAGTACGGCGGTAATAAATGGCACAAATTTCAGAAATACAGTGCCTAAGCCGGGCGTATATTCTTCGGCAAAATTTGCCAGAGCCACCAGATACGAACTGACTATTACGCTCGAGCCTATTAGTAACGGACCGAGAGTCAGTACCATCCAATAGATAGCCAGTGTGTAAATCATCGGCCTTTCAATTTTATTGCGCCAAATACGATTGAGCGTCTTATCGATATTAGAAATCAGTAACAGCGCAACAACGACCAGCGACAAGATACCCACCATGCCCATTTCAGATGCATTACCCACAAATTGGGTGATGTACTCACGCATTACTTCGCCTGAATGCGGGACGAAGTTGTCGAAAATAAAGCTTTCTAAATCTTCCCGTACTGCAGCAAACGCCGGAAATGCCTGGATCATGGTGAAAAACACCATAATAAAAGGCACCAGAGATAGCAGGGATACGTAGGCCAGATGCCCCGCCGTAATAGCGATTTCGTCTTCTTTACTGCGTCGCAAAAACGTCACGAGTACCAAACGAGGAGAAGGTAGTTCGTTCTTAAAGTTTGTCAGCCAGTTTTGCACGGCAGTTGTTATCTTTTGTTTCATATCAACAGTGTAGCGTGGCCAACTGGCAGAACAACTGTTTTTATCGCCTGACGCCTAACATGTGGCAAATCGCATAACTTAGTTCACTGCGGTTAAGGGTGTAAAAATGAAAATGGCGCACGCCTTCTTTGGCCAGGACCTTTACGAGGTCCATTGCAATGCTGGCGCCAAGCAGGTTACGGGTGGTCTGGTCATCTTCGTCCAGCCCCTCAAAGAGCTTGTGTAACCAGCCCGGCACGTGAACATTAGTGAAGCCTGCAAATCGCAGTAAGGTGTGGTAGTTCGTTACTGGCAGAATGCCGGGGACAATGTCCAGGTCAATGCCTGCTGCTGCGGCTCTGTCGCGAAAACGCAGAAACACTTCAGCATCAAAAAAGAATTGCGTGATCGCTTCAGTCGCCCCTGCTTCAGCTTTGCGTTTTAAGTTAAGCAAATCAAACTGGGCGTTCGGTGCCTCTGGGTGCTTTTCAGGATAGGCAGCCACTGAGATATCAAAGTCGGCAACGTCTTTGAGCAATCCAACTAAATCAGAGGCATACATATCAGGCTTTTGCATGCCCTCGGGTAAATCTCCCCTGAGCGCAACAATGCGACGAATACCACTGTCCCAATAGTCTTGTGCAATCTGACGCAGTTCGTCTTTGCTGGCGTCTACGCATGTCAGATGAGGTACGGCAGCTATGCCGGTCTCATTATGGATACGCTTTACCACGTCATGGGTTCTGTCACGCTCACCGCTGTTGGCACCATAGGTCACAGACATGTAGGCCGGTTTGAGTGGCGCGAGACGCTGCACTGATTTCCATAGCGTCGCTTCCATTTTTTCAGTTTTTGGTGGGAAGAATTCGAATGACACATCGATATCGCGTAGCTCAGACAGCGACTGGTTTAGTGCATCTATACCTTGTGCGTAGGAAACCATGTTGTACCCTTTGGACGTTTAGACGTCTAAATTACTTCTTGTACGTAAAGCCGTCAAGGTGTTTAGAAGGCTATAATTGACGTTTTGTACGTAACCTTTAGAATTCATCATTATAACTTACGCTGTGAGAGAGCATTATGGCCGACTGGAACGGGGAATATATTCATCCCTATGCGGAGCACGGAAAAAAGAGTGAGCAGGTAAAGAAAGTCACGGTTTCGATACCGGTAAAAGTATTGAAAGTACTCACCGACGAACGCACTCGCCGCCAAGTTAATAACTTACGTCATGCGACCAATTCAGAATTGCTCTGTGAAGCGTTTTTGCACGCGTTTACTGGCCAACCATTGCCCAGCGATGATGACCTGCGAAAAGACAACCCTGAACGTATTCCTGCCGCCGCCCGTCGCATAATGGAAGAAATGGGGCTCGCACCGTCGCCAGAAGAATCAGACTGACGACGGCGGCGTTATTTTATTGGTAGTGAGCGGGCAGTTCCGTTAGTTCCGCCACGCCTGATGCAATGGCCGCTCTGGCAACGGCGCCAGCAACCCGGTTTAATAGCCTCGGATCCATGGGCTTCGGGATAATATACTCCCTTCCGAAAGTCAGTGATGCCGCGTTGCTCGCGTCGAGTACTTCCTGAGGAACCTCTTCTTTAGCGATATTACGAATGGCGTCCACGGCGGCAACTTTCATTTCATCGTTGATGGCCGATGCGCGGACATCTAACGCGCCCCTGAAGATAAACGGAAAGCACAAAACATTGTTGACCTGATTAGGATAGTCCGAACGTCCGGTGGCGATGATCACATCGCTGCGAGCCTTAAGTGCTAACTCCGGCTTAATTTCAGGATCAGGATTGGAACAGGCAAAGACCACAGGGTTATCAGCCATTAATGTCAGCGCTTCCGGCGATAATAAATTCGGCCCGGATACCCCAACAAACACATCCGCATCTTCCATTACATCTTCCAGCGTGCGTTTGTCTGTATTATTGGCGAACAGCATTTTATGTGGTGTCAGATCGTCGCGGCGGGTGTGGATCACGCCCTTGCGATCCAGCATGTAAATACGCTCACGCTGGGCGCCACACTTGATAAGTAACTCCATACAGGCAACCGCCGCTGCGCCAGCCCCCATACAGACAATGGTCACGTCATGGATGTGTTTTCCCTGGATTTCCAGCGCGTTCAGCATGCCGGCAGCGGTAACAATAGCCGTGCCGTGTTGGTCGTCATGAAAAATCGGTACATTGCAGCGACGGATCAATTCCTGCTCGATTTCAAAGCATTCTGGTGCTTTTATATCCTCAAGGTTGATACCGCCGAACGTATCGGCAATATTGGCGACGGTGTTAATAAACTCTTCTGTAGTTCGGTGTTTTACTTCGATATCTATCGAGTCCAGCCCCGCGAATCGTTTGAATAATAGTGCCTTGCCTTCCATAACAGGTTTAGATGCAAGCGGACCGAGGTTTCCCAGTCCAAGAATAGCTGTGCCGTTAGAAATGACAGCTACCATGTTGCCTTTGGCTGTGTAGCGATATGCTGCGCTTGGGTCTGCTGCAATTTCTCTCACTGGTTCAGCTACACCAGGGCTATAAGCAAGCGCCAGGTCGTTAACACTTTCAGCAGGTTTAGTCAGTTCTACACTTATTTTTCCGGGTACAGGGAGTGCGTGGTAATCAAGGGCTCTTTGCCGAAAATCCGCCATGTTTAATGTAATCCTTTGGGTACGAGGTTATTAACTGTTTTTTTACCGCTACGAACCACCTTTTTATTTTCCGCAACTGCTGAGGGTTGTGATTGCACTATGCTGTGCATACGGCGTATTCGCGCATTACTGATGACTGTAGCATACAAGTGCATGATGGCCATATGAGATATGTTTGTTTTACGTCAACCTTTCACCGAGAGAAGACAGTGGCTTATTTACAACGTGAACGGGGCTTGACAGGACATCTGTAATTGGGAGGAAGCGCGGAGTATGGAATATTCAAGACACAAAAAAAGGGAGCCATGCTCCCTTTTTCGAAACCGAGTTTAGGCTTACTTTTTGCCCAATGCACCGAAGCGCTTTTTGAAGCGGTCTACGCGGCCGCCAGTGTCAACGTTACGCTGCTTACCAGTATAAAACGGGTGGCAAGAAGAGCACACGTCCAGGTTCAGGTCTTTGTTTACAGTTGAACGGATTTTCATCACGTTACCGCAAGAACATGTCGCTGTGATTTCCTGATAGTCAGGATGGATACCTTGTTTCATGGGTCACCTCATCATCAAGGCCGCATCGCTAACCAGCCCGAAGCTGGCCACCATACGTGATTATAATGTTGGCCGCCTGGTCATGAAAAGGTTTCCATTTCCAGGGCTTGCCGCAAAGAGGCGCGCATATTAATGTATCGCAGTTTCACGATCAAGGTTTTTCGCCTCCTTGCAGGTGGTTCACACCTTCACATTTACGGATTTTATTGACGTTAGCATGCCCGTTTATCAGATTGCGCTTCCGGTGCCAAAACGCCAGACCTATATGTATACCAGTGATCAGTGTCTTCACGATGGAGTCAGGGTGCAGGTGCCGTTTGCTGGCCGCAGCCTTATTGGTATCGTGATGGGCCAGGCCAGCGACACAGAACACCGTGACATCACTCTCAAAAATGTAGATCGTGTGCTTGATACAAGGCCGTTGTTCACTCCTCTCATGCTGTCATTGTGTCAGTGGCTAAGTCAGTACTATCAGCATCCCATTGGTGACGTGCTGTTTACCTGTCTGCCCGCTGCGTTACGAAAGGATAACCCTAGTGAACCGGGGCCTGTGGAAGTCGTCAGCTTAGCGGTTGATATCGATACGGCGCGACAACAGACGGCGCGAGCACCGAAACAACGCACGCTTGTTGAGATGTTGTCTCAGGGAGGTCGGCGCGTTCAAGATGTGCGTGACCTGTTAACCAGCGCTATTAAACGAGCCATGCTTGATAAGGCAATTATCAAAGTAGAGAGTCAACCATATACACCCGAGCAAGACTGGCAAGCTAATTTGCGTTTAGGTGAAAAGCCCCATGCCAACGCAGAGCAGGCGCTGGCGATCAGCGCAATAACGTCACAGCTCGGTCGTTTCGGGGTGTTTTTGCTCGAGGGTGTCACCGGTAGTGGCAAAACTGAAGTCTATTTGCAGGCTATCGAAGAAGTCCTTTTACAAGGCCAACAGGTTCTGGTTTTGGTTCCAGAGATTGGTTTGACACCACAAACCGTGCTGCGCTTTTCGCAGCGCTTTGGCAGCCGTATTGGCGTGCTGCATTCTGGGCTAAGCGATAATGAACGATTGAGAGTATGGCAACAAAGCCGGGATGGCGAAATCGGCCTGATCATTGGCACTCGCAGTGCGATATTCACGCCCATGCAGACACCCGGACTGATCATCGTTGATGAAGAGCATGATTTGTCCTACAAACAGCAGGATGGTTTGCGTTACCACGCGCGTGATTATGCTGCAAAGCGGGCGAAACAGGAAAATATTCCGCTGGTGTTAGGTAGCGCTACGCCGAGTCTCGAGACATTGCAAAATGCCTTGTCCAACCGTTATCAGCATTTGATTCTGTCACATCGTGCGGGCAACGCCCGTCCGCCAACGCAGCACCTTATGGATATTCGCGAGCAACCGCTGAGGGTGGGTATCGCCGCTGGCATGACTCAACGAATACGCCAACATCTGGAGAGAGGTAATCAGGTCTTACTGTTCATCAATCGTCGCGGATACGCACCGGCGTATGTATGTCATCAGTGTGGACATGTTGAAAGCTGTCGCCGCTGTGACAAACCCTATACCGTGCATCGTCAATTAAATAAGTTGCAGTGTCATCACTGTGCCAGTGCCCGGCCAATTCCCAAAACCTGCAACCAATGCCATCAGGACGCCATGTTTGGTGTTGGGGTGGGGACTGAACAGCTTGAACAAGGACTTAATACGCTGTTTCCGGAGCGAAAAGTACTGCGTCTTGACAGCGATACGGTGAAAGGTAAAGGCAAATTGTCGTCACAGCTTGATAAAGTCAATCAGCCTGAATATCAGCTGCTGGTCGGCACGCAGATTCTGTCCAAAGGCCATCATTTTCCGCGGGTCACACTGGTTGTGGTTTTGGATGCAGATGGTGCTCTGTTCAGCGGTGATTTCCGAGCGTCCGAACATCTCGCGCAGTTGGTGACGCAATTGGCTGGACGCGCAGGCAGAGCGGAGCAACCCGGAGAGATGTGGCTACAAACCCATAATCCAGGGCACCCGCTATTGCAAGATCTGACCAACAACGGTTATCAACATTTTGCCCGATATGCTTTGTTGGAACGAAAGCATGCTCACTTACCGCCATTTACCTATCAGGCACTGTTAAGAGCTGAGGCCACGCACGCCAGCCTACCTCATGCATTTCTGTCTCGTTGCAGGGAAATGCTTAATGAGATGTTGCAAAGCAGTGCAGCGTCTTTGCAAATCATTGGCCCACTGCCATCGCTGATGGAAAAGCGCCAGGGCAAATATCGTATGCAATTGCTGCTACAAAGCTCGCAACGCAGCACCTTACACCGACTATTATCTCCTCTCTTACTGCAGCTTGAGAATGTGCCGGAAGCACGAAAGGTGCGCTGGTCTGTGGACGTTGATCCGCAGGATTTCACTTAATTCAGTTAGGTAGTTTTATTTCGAGCAATGGCAGGCATCGATTCTCAATACTGCCTGACGCCACTGTGCCGGTTTGTACGGCACCGAATCGTTGGTAAAAGCCAACCGCGTGCGGGTCGGATTCAATTCTCAAGGTATGAACTTTGGACTGAACTGCGCTCTGCAAAACATCCTGCATTAATACGCTGCCAATGCCCTTTTTCATCATCACGGGTGAAACAAACAGCGCTTCTATGGACCAGCTGCCGGGGTGGCTATACGCTAGTGTGTAAAACCCAGCAGGATGATCGTCAACCTGCGCGACGATTGTCGAAAAATCGCCTGCCAGGCAGTCAGGTGTGACGGTTAATTCGGCTTTGCAACTGTCCATGAAAGACTCGTCATAGCCCCAGGAAGCTTTAGCCTTTATAGCTATTTGAGTCAGCACTAAACAATCGTCTACACGTGCTTGGCGAAGCGTAATTAATTGCGACATAAATTTTGTTTCACAGCGCTTAGGCGGTAGTATTCATGCGTAATTCCACGTTACACTACATTACGATATTTTTCTGTTTTCACGTTGTTCATTTCCTCTGATTTAGCAGTATTATGGCGCATAAAGATTATGTCGCGCGTGGCCGCGCGCCGGCGAAGAAAAACACCAAAAAGCAACCCGACAGAGCTCCAATTCCCTGGTTGAGGCTGATCATCACCTTAACGCTTGTAGGTGCGTTCGGATATTTTCTATGGAGTATTAAGGATAGTGCAGAGGAAGCGCCTGCAAGCTCCGATATTGTCGTAAGTGAAACGCAGGAAGAGGATGCGTTACCGGAATTACCCAAAGAAGAATGGGAATTTATTAAGACGTTACCGGGCTATGAAGTGGAAGTTGATGTACCCGAGCATCAACAGTCAGACAAGCGCTACCTTATGCAATGCGGCTCATTCCGTTCTGATGAACAAGCCAGCGAGATGCGTGCACGTATCGCGATGCAAGGGCTTGAATCGCAAATTCGACCCAGTGAAGGCGATAATGGACGTTGGTATCGCGTTATTCTCGGACCCTACGAGAGTAAACGTGATGCGGAACGTGACAAGCACGCTCTCAGACGGATTAGCATCACTACCTGTCAAATTTGGTACTGGAATTTATAAGCCGCTACAGCCTGTGGCTTGAAATTTACCAGTCGTCCCCCACATCTAGCCTTATTACACAAACGGGCGCAGCATATTATCGGCTCAGCAAGGGGCTGAGCCACGCCCGAGAACTCACACAGTTTAAGGAAATCAGGTGACTACAATTGTATCTGTGCGCCGCAATAATGAAGTGGTGATTGCCGGTGACGGCCAGGTTTCTCTGGGGAATACCGTAATGAAAGGCAATGCACGTAAAGTGCGTCGTCTCTATCATGACAAAGTGTTAGCAGGTTTCGCTGGCGGGACTGCCGATGCGTTCACTTTATTTGAACGGTTTGAATCTAAACTGGAAATGCATCAGGGGCATTTGACCCGTGCTGCCGTTGAATTGGCAAAAGACTGGCGTACCGACAGGATGCTGCGCAGGCTAGAGGCATTGCTGGCGGTAGCCGATGAAACTGCTTCGCTGATCATTACCGGCAATGGTGATGTGGTGCAGCCAGAAAACGATCTCATCGCGATAGGCTCTGGTGGGCCTTACGCCCAGGCTGCCGCAACCGCTTTACTCGAAAATACCGAGCTGTCGGCTCAGGATATTGCAGAAAAATCTCTAAAGATAGCGGGCGATATCTGTGTCTTCACTAACCACAGCCAGACTGTTGAAACCCTGAGTTATTGACATATTAAGCACGCATTGATGACACCATCAGTGTTTAGCAAATAGGAAAGCATTCATGTCAGAAATGACCCCAAGAGAGATAGTTCACGAGCTTGATCGCCATATAATTGGTCAGCAAAAGGCCAAACGAGCCGTATCCATAGCGTTGCGAAACCGCTGGCGACGTATGCAACTGGAAGCTGAGTTAAGACAGGAGGTCACGCCTAAAAATATCTTGATGATTGGTCCTACGGGCGTAGGGAAAACCGAAATAGCCCGTCGTTTGGCTAAACTGGCGAACGCTCCCTTCATTAAAGTAGAAGCGACCAAGTTTACCGAAGTGGGATATGTAGGTAAGGAAGTGGAAACCATCATCCGAGACCTGGCTGATATCGCAGTGAAAATGACCAAAGAACAAGAAATGGCGAAGGTCAGGTATCGCGCAGAAGAGGCAGCCGAAGAGCGTATTCTAGACGTATTATTGCCGCCGCCGGAGAATGTCTGGGGCGATAAGGAGAAAACCGAAGACAGGGGCACGCGTCAGGCATTTCGCAAGAAATTACGGGAAGGGCAGTTAGACGATAAAGAGATTGAAATCGATATCGCTCTTCCACAGGTGGGCGTAGAGATCATGGCGCCTCCTGGCATGGAGGAGATGACTAATCAATTGCAGGGTATGTTCCAGAATTTGTCTGGCACGCAGAAGAAAAAGAAAAAAATAAAAATCAAAGATGCATTCAAAATGCTGATAGAAGAAGAAGCTGCCAAACTGGTCAATCAGGAAGAGCTCAAGGAAAAGGCGCTCGAGGCGGTGGAACAGAATGGCATTGTCTTCATTGATGAAATCGACAAAATCTGCAAGCGCGAGGGCACTGGTACTGCAGATGTATCAAGAGAGGGGGTGCAGCGAGACTTGTTACCTCTCGTTGAAGGCTCCAGCGTGTCGACCAAGCATGGAATGGTAAAAACAGATCACATACTGTTCATCGCCTCAGGCGCATTCCAGATGAGCAAACCCTCCGATCTGATCCCTGAGTTGCAAGGTCGATTACCCATTCGCGTAGAACTCTCTGCTCTCAGTGTTGAAGACTTCGTACGTATTCTGACTGAACCTAACGCGTCACTGACAGAACAGTACATCGCATTGCTGCAGACTGAAGGCGTTAACGTCAGCTTTACCGAAGATGGTATTCGTCGCATCGCCGAGGCGGCCTGGCAGGTCAATGAACGAACCGAGAACATCGGCGCTCGTCGCTTGCACACGGTGATGGAAAGATTGATGGAAGATATCTCGTTTGATGCTTCTGAAAAGCACGGCGAGACATTCCAGATTGACGCTGAGTATGTCAATAAGCATCTTGAAATGCTGGTCGACAATGAAGATTTGAGCCGGTTTATCCTATAAAACGTCACTCAGTGATACCGGCAGGCGCGAAATGCCTGTCCGGTATCCAATCTTTTTTGGCGCCCCCGACTAGGCGCCCCCGACTAGGCGTCCCCAACTAGGCGTCCCCAACATCACTTTTTGCTGACCAACATATCCGTTAGCGCTTCAGTGATAGCGAAGCCGGTTTGTTGCTCAAAGAACATAAACATCGGACTTGGGTTAGCCTCCAGAAAAAACAGCGTGCCGTCGTGATCACGTCGCCAGTCGATGGCAGTCCAGCACATACCGAAACCACGGCTTATTCTTATTGCAAGCTCGGTTTCTCTCACAGACAGGCTAATAGGGCGTAAGACTGGATTTCTATCATCTCGAAAGTCGATAGTATCGGCAGCTATTTCAGCACTAAAAACATGCTGACCAATCACATAGGTGCGCACATTTGTGCCTGGAATAAATTGCTGCAATGTCACTGGTGACATTGCCAGAACAAGCTGCAAGCGTTGTGGATTTAATTGGTTAGGTTGCACTTCACGGGTAAGCGCACCTCCATAAACAGGTTTGTATATAACGTTTCCGACCTGCTCACAGAACGCCAGGATTTTTTCAATATTATTGCTGATCAGGGTGACGGGGATATTCGCTCCAAGGCGCTGCGCGTGAGCGAGCTGGCGGGGCTTCACTTTATGATACTGATAACTTTGCCAGGGGTTTACCCAGCGTATTGTCGGCTCCTGCAAAAATGTACGCAACGTACTGCAGACATCGTTTCTGGCGATACTTTGTTGCTCAGGTGTCATGCCACACGCTAGCTTGGCAGGATGCAAGCAGCTCCAGAACACGGAGCGAATCCCACTAAACGGAATATCGTCGCCGTCTATATGAACACTGCCTTCATTTAGGTGAGGTGACCAGCTAATCGCTGTCTGCGTGGGAAAATCAGCACTATCAAACAGTAAAACCGGGTGATTACGCGCGTCGCATGCGGATTTAATATGTAATGCATGTTGATCATTGTCAGGACCGAGAATGAGGCTTAAGGACATCATCTATTCCATGAACATCGGGCGGAGCAATCCGCCCTGTTATTTACCGATTACAAATCCGGGTCGGGAAATACCCCACCTTCTTCACCCACTGCCAGAGTGGTGTATATCGGAGGACGTATTGGTGTTGGCTCTGTAGGGACAGGTACTTCACTGCCCTGAGTAGAATTAAAGGTGCTGGTTACAATGGCACCACCACCAACGTGTTCGGTCATGTCCTGACTGAGTGCGATGAGGCCTGGCTGGTCTGAAAATGGATGTTCCATCATCATTCTCCTGTTTAACGTTGCGTACTATTTTTCAGGTAGCAGTCGCTGGCAGTATGCAGTACGCATAACTCCCCATTCCTTGATGCGCCCGCTCCCTGGGCGAGTGTCACTGTTACGCTGACACAGAATGAGTATAACGATGATTATCAGACTATGAACCGTACTAACGGCTAGTTTTACATTTTAAACGCGTTGCCATGGCGCATTTGATCGATAGCACCTTTACGATAGCAGGAGTATACGGATTCATAGAGCGTAAACATCCAGATTGCGTTAAACCCGATGCCTACGACCCAGTAGTTAGGGACCTGCTCGGTAACGATGAAGTAAAGCACACTGAACATCGTGCCTAAAATCAAAGAGGTAAATGTGCTGACCAGAAACATTTCCAGTGGAAAAGGTAAGCTGTTCCATTTTTGTATCAGATTCATACTGTCTTCCTTCTTTACTGTGATGGTATGCAAGGCTGAATAATTGCCCATTGTCGGGATATCATTGTCGGCCCGAAAGGACCGACGTGGACTTAATTGTCAAAGTGCTCCAGGCATGGCTTTAAACATTCTGGTTATCAGGCAACTTCGGTTTGGGATGTTGAGCTTTCGATAGATATTGGCACAGTGGAACTTTACCGTCCTTTCTGTGATAAATAGCTGATCTGCAATCAATTTATTGGGCAAACCCTGCATGATTTTTTGTACTACCTGCCACTCCCTGCGTGACAACGATTGAGGTGTAATTTCAGTCGTCATTTGGTCTTCTCCTTGGTTTGAAATAAGCGAGAGTCAGTTTGCTGGACTTGCATGGCTTGCTCTAACGAACAATCGTGCAAACCTGTCTCATCTAATCGCAATATGCGAGCTGCACTGCGAATGGTTTCCGGCCGATGCGCAATAATAATGCGCGTCATCGACAGATCCTGAATATGCTGGTTTATAAGGCGTTCACTACCACAGTCTAAATGGCTGGTTGCTTCATCTAAAAACAGGATTTTAGGTTGCCTGTAAAGCGCTCTCGCCAGCAGAATACGTTGTTTCTGGCCGCCGCTAAGGCTACTTCCTAACTCGCCGATGTAGGTTTGATATTGCATATTCATCTGCACAATGTCGTCATGAATACAGGCGAGACGAGCACACTCCACGACCCTGGATATATTTACTTGAGCATCGAAACAGGCGATGTTATCGGCGATACTACCTGACAGCAGGTTATCGTCCTGCATGACAGCCGCAATATGTTGTCGATAATGGTGTAGCCCGGTGAGTGGCATGCCATCAATCAACACTTCACCATGACAGGGACGTAGCAGTCCCATCATGCATTTCATCAATGTCGTTTTACCGCAGCCGCTTGTGCCAACTATAGCAACGGTCTGGCCGGCTGTAATTTCGACGTTAATATCACTGAAAACAGGCCGTTCCAGGTCTCCATAGCGATAGCTGAGCTGGCGAACAGTTAATGAGCCAGACCTTATTTGCGATGGTGCATCCGCAGGTGAATGCTGGTGGCTTGCTGCGTGGTGCGATTCTTTATGGCAAAACACAATGTCAGCCAGACGCTCAAACTGCACATCAAGCATACGAAACTCTATCCATTTTGTTATCAATCCGTCCATGGCACCCACAAATCTGGTTTTATACGCAATGAATGCGTACAGCATGCCAACTGACATAGCATTATCCATGACTGCCATCGCGGCAAAGTAAATAACGATAATATTCTCAATGCCAAACAACAGTTGATTGGCACCTTGAAAGCCAATATCCCAATGGGCCAGCCTGATGTCCTTGTTCATAGTACTGGCCAGCTTGTTTTGCCACTGTCCTTCCCGCTCACACTCCTTACTAAACAACTTAATGGTCTGCATGGCCCGGACGGATTCCATAAAATGAGACTGCTCGGTTGCGCTGGCGATAATCTTTTCCTCGGTCAGAAGCCTGACCGGTCTGTAAAGCGTGATACGCAATAGCGCATAAGCGATGACGACGGCAAGCACAATAAATGTCAGAGTCGCGCTGTAAATATACATTACAGTCAGTGTGATAAGCGCCATAATCCCATCAAGTAAGACCGCTACCATGCCGGTGGTCATCAGTTCACGGATCACATTTAGTGAAGCAAACCGGGAAACCACGTCTCCCATATGACGTTTTCCAAAATAATCCAGCGATAGCCGTACCAGATGAGCAAAGACGTTCGCGGACATTTGTAGATTGAGACGGCTGGAAAGGTGCAATAGAGCGAAGCGTCGCACCGCACTGGTACCCGCATCAATCAGCAGCAAAAAAACAAAACCTATTGCCAGTACCGCAAGGAGTTGCTGGTCGCTTCGCAGTAATACATCGTCAATTACTATCTGCATGTAATAGGGACTGATAATCGCAAACGCCTGTAACATCAGCGACAGCAATAAAATGAGTCCTAAAGCGCGCCGCAGGCCGATAATTTTGCTCCACAGATGGGTAAAGGACAGTGAGGTTTTTTCATCACCAGGCGAAAAATCTGACGTAGGCGTGACTTCAAGTGCTATACCCGTAAAGGCTTTGCTCACTTCATTAAAATGTAAGCGACGCTCCCCGATAGCGGGATCATGAATGACAATGGCCTTTGCACTCACCTTTTTAAGCACGACAAAGTGATTCATTTCCCAGTGCAGAATGCAGGGTGTTTGTAAATGTTTGAGGCTTTCCACATCAAGCTTTAATGCACGTCCCGACAGGGATAGTCTGCCCGCCGCATCCATTAGTTGCTTCAATGTGGTGCCCTGGGCAGAAATGGCAAATCGTCGCCGCAATCCTTGTAGATCGGTACGCCGACCATAAAAACTCGTGAGCATCGCCAGACAAGCCAGACCGCATTCATTCACCTCTGATTGCAAAATAACAGGTAGACGACGATGAATAGAAAAATGTAAAAGTTTTTCCGGGCGTGAAGTGAAACTAGCGGTAGTCATGAGAGTCTGCCCTTAACGCTGTATAAAGGCTCCAGTAACCATTCCAGCAGTGAACGGGTGCTGAGCTGAATATCTGCCGAAAACGTCATGCCCGAGCGCAGGGGCATATCCACACCATAGGCCTTGACATGAGCACTGCTGAGACTCGCTTTAACCAGATATACCGGTTCATTGATGGCAAAAGGCGCGCCATTCACTTCGCCCGGCAGTAATACCGTATCTGAGACAGAGACGACTTCGCCCTGATGTATACCAAATTTCTGATAGGGGTAGGCGTCATAGCGGATGTCCAGTGTCTGGCCTTTTGCTACAAAGCCCGCTGCCCGTACTGGAAGCAATAACGTTGCTTCAATGTGAGTGGTATCAGGAACCAACGTCAGTAGCGGCAAGTTTGCTTGAACAGTCTGCCCCAGGTTGGCCTGTAAGTTGGTAACGATACCTTCTCTGTCTGCCTTGATGATATAAGCACGTTGCCCATGCAATTGGGCTATCTGTTGTGCAATATCACTCAGCTTCTGGCCGATATCTCCGCGTTCATTTGCTTGATTAGTGGGTATGAGCTGCAAGGTGTTATAAAGTTGCTGGATACGGCTTTGTTGTTGAATTTCAGTTCGTTGTAAAGCCTGTATGTCTGAGTTCAATAGAAGTAGCTGGTCTTTGCTGACATCGATTTCTGTGACGGAAATATGCCCCTCTTTATGCATGTTAAGGTGTTTCTGAAAGCGCGACGTTACGATAGTCTTGCGCTCATACAAGGTTTTTAACTGCGCTTTTAATTCGGCTAATTCGGCGACTGCTGCATCATATTGTTGCTGGTAATCGCGTTGTTGTACTTTATGAGCAGAATCCAGTCTTTTCAGACGTTGCTGCAGCAAGACCTGTTGACTGGCATATTCATCCAACAGCAATTGTTCAAGACTGTCCCCGCCAGCAAGCATCCTGTCACCGTTAACGATCAACAGTGGCTGACCCGCAGACACTTTGTCACCCTCGCTAACCAGTATCTGTTTGATTTTTCCAGCATTGCCCTGCGCAAAAACCCGAAGTACGCCTTGAGTCGGCTCTAACCAACCCGTCACAGTGGCCTGATGCGTATAACTGCCCTTGCCGAGGAAAACGGCAAAGGTAATGAGCCACACACATAATACGGCGGCAATGATCAAAGATATTCCTTTGGGCAATACCAATACCTCACCATGCAATCGCTCGTGCTGATGCTCAACAGCGGCCTGTCTGAATAATATCGAGCGCATGGTTTTACCATCCTATCCGTTTGTCTGTGCACTGTAGTTGATACAGCAATCCGTCCGTGGATTTTGGCTTTCCCTAGTGCATCCTGTGTTTCGGTTGACCCCTAGCCGTGTTGCATCAATCCCTGACGCGGCGACCGTTGTTGGTCCGCCTAACCGATCCATCTCGTTGCATGACTTCCGTTTACTATTTCCGACATTCCTGACGTCTTCCATGTCCGTTACCGAAATGCGAACGCTCAGGTTCAGCTTTTCGGTGGGCATCCATGGCATCCCATTCCATGACGCCTCCTTTGCCCTTTTGCTGTATTAATTACGCAGCTGTAGAACTGTCGATGAGTAGCGTTCCTTGCTACACGCTAATCAAGATAGAAGAGAGGTAAATGTTACTGCATGCGAATTTGGGTCAGCCCTTTGCAAAACTGAGACATTAGGCTGCAACGCTTGCGGGACGCGAGGCGTACGCTGTCCCACAAATGGGACAGCGACTTATAAATTTGCTTTAGTTGACGAAAGAGTGGCTCGTACCGGATCCCAAAAATAACGATTGCCGGAAGGCTCGGAAATACAATAACCACCCAACCAGTGAGGTTGGCTGTAGGCGCGATCCCAGAACAGCTGCCCCTTAGCAACCTGCTTACCAAGCTGAGTGAGTTCAATGCCATCTGGACTTTCACAACATACCGCTGGCGCATCCTGCATCAATTGCTGCAGGTACCAGAAAAACCCGCTATCACCGTGAAACACATGTTCCTCTTTTGCTGAATAGGCCCGGAGCAAACGGCCTCTGGGCAATGCACACGGCAATAAGGACTCAATAATCATAGACTCAGTGGCATTCAGGCCATTAGTCGTAAATGGCAATTCCTGAAGAGATCGTAAAATTGCATCATGCAAAAAAGGCAGTGTTTGCGTGTCCTGATGGAGTAAAGCATGCCATTGTTCAGGAGAGGTGTGGCCAAACGCCTGCCATGCGCGACGAGCAAGCTGTAATTGCACAAAGGTGACCCTTGTTCTTTGTTGCCAAAGCGCCGGCACTTCCTCTGGCGTGTGATAATTCAGGTGTTTATCCGTGTTGATAAGCCACAGTTCAGGGAGGTCTTGCGATATCGCTAATTGTTGGCAGTGATCGAGGAGCTGTAACAGTTGTAACTGATCGTAAAGATCGTGCTCAAACCACAGGATGATCTGATCAAAACCACTGGCTTGCTTCACTACCATATCTCTTTGTTTGAAATCGCCAGCGACTTTGTTCGGCTCAAGTCCGAAAACATGCGAGATATATTGCGCGCGCTGTGCTGACAACTCAGTAAGCGATAGTTGTGTGTTGACTGGCCCCATATGCAACACATCTCGCCACGGTAAAAACTGACCCTCGATACCGCCCGCGAGCAGCAGTTCGATAGCGGCGTCACCATTTGTTATATGCAGTGTTTTCATTGAAAATGTTTCTTGGATTGATGAGTGGCCGATGCCCAATTGTATTTATTGCATCCTCGCTTGTTATAACATGAGTTTGGACTAAGACACTTAACAATTAAAAAAGGGCTTCCAGATTCATTATGGTTAGGTTTGTATTGCATACCATCATTGTTGTCATAGGGCTGGCTGCACTTACGCTTGTATCACTACGCTATCTATATTCTGAGAGGGACCAGTCGCTAAATAAAAGTCATCATTCTGGTCATCCGCCGGTTGGCGATCGACAAAAACCAACATCGTCAGATAGCAAAGTGTATGTGAATACCAGGAATAATGTGGCGACGAGTGAATTTTCTAATGAGTCTTATGAAGACTTATTTGAGGAAGCGAATCTCAATCCTCAGAATTACAATTCTTTTCAATTAAATGCTCTGGATAAAGCAAAGCGTGGGGCAAGACTGTCCGATAGAGAACTATCGGATTTATTATCCTTTTTGGTAGATCGCGAGTTTCATCGCGCTCAATGCCTGCATCCAAATAGCGAGTTCAGGAATACAGAAGCTTATGATGTTATCAGCAATCGAAATTACAGTATCGAGCACTGGAAGATTATGTCAAAACAGACAGACCCTACTGTAAAAATTCCCGCGTTACTGATGTTGGCAAATTTGTTTCGAAAAGCGAATTGGTTGGAGGAATATGAAAATGTCATTATTGCGGCACTGCCGTATTTGGAGAAAAAGAGCCAGTACGTTTTGCTAAGTCGTCTGGCAAAAACATTAAGTCGTCACGCTCGATTTAGAGATGCAGACGAATTAAAAAGCAGACTCACACCGTACTTATTTATTTTGATGAGAGACTATGACGATCTCGATAAAGAAATAGTCGAACAACGAGTTTTACTCAGCGAAGCCGACCAGACTAAAATGCTTTCAGGTGTTGAAGCATTACAACATGCACTGGTTGACCGCTCTTGGCAAGAAGAAGGGGATAAACTTATCTCAGTCATTCCTGTTAAGCGGCCTAAAACTGAGCAGCAGGCGTACTGTGAATCTCTGGACTATTAATTCTAAAAAATGTGAATGTGGGAATACTATGCCAGCAGACATATATGTACCGTCGATGATGAAGATTGGCGGCGGGTCAATACAGCAATTGCCTCAGATCCTCTCCGAGTTGGGGGTAATACGCCCTTTTATTATTGCCGATCCCATTATGGCTGAATTAGGTGTTACCGATAAGTTAAAGACAATGATGGCAGAGCAGCAGATTCATGCAGACGTGTTTTCAAACGTCATGCCTGAGCCGGATGACAGATCAATTATCGGCGCTGTTGAGCAGGTTACACGTGCGAATGCAGACTGCCTGATTGCGATTGGCGGCGGCAGCGCCATTGATAGTGCAAAAGCGATTGCACTACTGGCGAGTCACGGTGGTCACATTCGTGACTACAAGGTGCCGTATGTTATCCATCAGCAAAGCATGCCCCTTATTGCTATTCCGACAACCGCAGGAACCGGGTCGGAGTGCACCCGTGTTACGGTGATAAGCGACAGTGAGTCGGCGGAAAAAATGCTTTGCATGGGCCCTGGACTGATGCCCAAAGTTGCTATCATAGATTATGAGCTGACCCTTACCGTGCCGTTTCGTGTAGCAGCCGATACCGGCATCGACGCATTAACTCATGCCATTGAGGCATGGGTAAGTAAAAAGGCTAATCCGTATAGTGACCAGCAGGCTATTGCAGCGATGCGCATGATCTCCGCAAACCTGATTGATGCCTGTACTGACGCGGATAATCGCGCCGCAAAAGAAGCCATGATGCTCGGTGCAAGTCTGGCCGGTATTGCGTTTTCGAATGCCTCGGTGGCGCTGGTACATGGTATGAGTCGACCTCTGGGGGTCCATTTCCATGTCCCGCATGGTATGAGTAACGCCATGTTGCTGCCAGCGATAACTGAGTTTTCACTGGCGGGTGCATCGCAACGATACGCGGATTGCGCCCGACATATGGGACTGGCAAACGTGGATGACGATGATGCCAGCTGTCATGCCGCGCTGGTTACGTTTCTTAAAAAGGTGAACGACACTTTGCACGTGCCATCAATGTCTGAGTTTGGCATCGCTAAGGGTGAATACGATGATAAGTTGGCACTGATGGCTAAGCAGGCACTGGCATCTGGCTCACCAGCTAATAATCCTCTGGTGCCGGATGAGAACGCCATGATAGAACTGTACAAGCAGGTTTACCGCTAGATAAAGAAAAGGCGGCTCGAAAGCCGCCTCATGTTTTTACATTGATTAATGTACCCAGTGGTGACGTTTCGCTTTTGCGTCTACCGCCATCTGTGTGGCCGCAGGCATAAATGCCTGGTTGCGTGCCTCAAAGAAGAACGGCTTGCGCTCGCGTCCGCCTACCTCATTCATTGTTGCAGCATCATATACACGACCATTAAGTACGGTATAAGTGACGTATTCACTGCGGCTTAAATCACTCAGCACATCCCCATCAATGACGACCAGATCGGCCAGTTTGCCGGTTTCTATGCTGCCGATATCAGCATCCATTCCCAGGTGTCTGGCGCCATCAATAGTGCCACCGCGAAGCGCTTCCCAAGGCGTGAATCCACCCTGATGCATAATATCCAGCTCCCAGTGCGCAGCCAGACCTTCGCGTTGGCCGTGCGCACCAATGTGCACGCCCACACCGCGATTACGCAGTTCTTTGGCATATTCTGCGACGGCTACGTGATTGTATTGATTGTCAGGTGCCGTGGGGCGACGAATAGAACGACGGTCGACAATGTAGTACGGCGTGTAGCGCATCAGACGCTCGTTTTTCCACACTTCTCTACGGTCATAGAAGTATTCTTCGCCCATCATACCGCCGTAAGAGACCACAAATGTTGGTGTGTAACCGAATTTTGTGGCACCCCACAACGCGCTTAGGTCATCATAACCGCGCGCGATTGGAAGTGCGTGCTCGAGACCGGTATGACCGTCAACTAGCATAGAAATATTCTGCTGGAACTTACCCCCACCCTCGGGGACGACCATCATTCCTAACTCGCGGGCCGCTTTAAGAATTTGCTGGCGCTGATCGCGACGTGGCTGGTTGTAGCTTTTCACCGAGATTGCACCGACGTCTTTCAAACGTCTGACGTGGAAATACGCATCCTCATAGTTATTAACGATGGCTTTATATCCAAGTGCTTCTGCGCCATACAGAATCGTACCGGTTGAATAGATACGAGGAGCAACAATCTTGCCTGCCTTTTGCAGCTCTGCAGCGGCAAAAATTTCGGTCGTGTCGTTGGAAGGATCGTGGATCGTTGTCACGCCAAACGCAACGTTAGAGTACTGGCTCCAATTCTGTTGTGGGATCAGTTCTTCACGACCTTGCGCACCGTGAGCATGGGTGTCAATAAGACCCGGGATAACGGTTTTGCCCGATGTATCAATTACCATCGCATTATCGGGAACACTGACCTCATCAGCACTGCCTACCGCCACGATGCGGTTGCCATCGATAACGACTACGCCATTGTCGATAACTTCCTGCACATTGTCAGCGTCGCGCATGGTGACGACATTACCACCAACCAATGCTTTGACGCCTTCAGGTTTATCGGTTGTCTGCTTGAACGACAGGTTCAGGCCTTCTTCGACGGGCTCAGGCATATCCTCAGCGGCACCAGCAACAAAATCAAAGGCTTGATTCAGGCTGCGCTCAAAGAAGTAAGGACCGTGGAACCAGCCAACAGTCTGACTGTCTGCTGACCAGGTTAAGTATTCGCCCGCACGCTTGGATAATTGCTTAACCGGCAGTGAGGTCATTTTGGGCCCCAGATTCAGTTTTTGGCCATTGTCAGCAAACGGTGCAACAAACGCATTGTATTGGTGTACAAACGCAACCCATTGACCGTCAGGTGACAGGCGGTACTCGCGTACCATATCTCCGCCATACAGGTGTACGCGTTTATCATCACCCTGCAGATTCACACTCACCAGCTGTGTTTCAGGGTAGTCTGTGCCGGGGACGGACTCGGTGATATAGACACGCTCGCTGTTGCCCGCAAAATGAGGCTCACGTCCTGATGTGGCAATGCGTGTGTTGGTTTCTTCCTCCAGATCATGGAGATAAATGCCGGGTTCAACCGAATTACGAGAATCCAGCAGGTAACCGCCAGTGAAACGACGGTATGTGATCATATTGTCATCTGTTGAGAAACTGGGCTCGACATAATGGCCGGCTACATCAGTAATGACTTCTCCGCGACCACCCCTTGCAGATACGACACGAACGCTGCCAAGCTCCTGATCGTGCCAGGTGGTATAGACAATCTTTTTACCATCGTGCGAATAACGAGGATAGTATTCGTCATGGTCGTTCTGCTTGGTCAGGCGTTTGGTTTTGCCTGATTTGATATCCCGCACGTAGAGTTTGCCCAGCGCCTGGAATAATACAGACTTACCATCCGGTGACTTTTGCGCCCAGCGCACCATTTTGATATCAAATTCATCTGGCGCCACATCAACATTAAAACGAACAGCATCTGCGTATTGCAGTTCTGTGTTCACTGACACATTCAAGGTTGCCAGTGTCTGGTCTTCTACATTGAGTTTATGGAACTTGCCAGCTGTCCAGAACATGATGTGCTCTGAATCTGGCGTCCAGTCAAAGTAAGAGAAGTAACCCTCTGTACCAAAGCCTTCCTGCATATCACGTTCAAGGCCCATAAATAGTGGCGCTTCTTCTCCGCTCTGGACATCTTTTACCCATAACGTCGTTTTATCTTTGATACGTCGAATGAAAGCAACATGCTTGCCATCTGGAGACGGAGTAGGCACGACGGCACCGCCGGTGCCACTGATATAACGCTCTTCTTCACCCGTTTCACGATTGTAGCGAGTGATAGCGAAAATACCCTGTAATGGATCGCGGTTATATTCAAATCCGGCGCCCGGCACCGTATTTTGTGTCCAGTACAGGTATTTGCCGTCTGGCGAAAATGCTGGATCGGCAATGTTGTTCTGTTCACGGTTGCCACTCGGACGGGCTTTGATTTTCATGCCGTCACCACCGCTCTGGTGATACAACCAGATTTCGCCAGCCGGAATACTGCGGCTGGACATGATCCCCTTCATTGCCACAATGTACTGGCCATCCGGGCTCCACTTCGGTGCGTGGATCAGGTTTTTCTTTTCTTTGGTCACCTGACGCAGATTACCGCCATCAATATCCATGACCCAGATATTCGATAAACCGTCACGGTCTGAGATAAACGCAACCTTTTTGCCATCCGGACTGACTGTGGGGTGCAGGTCCCAGGCAAAGTCATTGGTCAGAGACCTGGCTTCACCACCGTCGATGCCGGCAATGTAGATGTTACCCAGCATATCAAAAACAAAATGCTTTCCATCTGGGGTAATGTCCAGACTGGACCAGGTGGTTTCGTCAGTATTTATGGATACAGAGTTAAGCTCGAAAGGTGGATTTAGTACATCCCAGTCTTCATAGCTGGAAGTTGCTGCTGCGCCATCTGAGGTTTCTGTCTCTGCAAATGTGAGACCTGAGTTTACAGACAACGCCAGGCCAAGCGCGAGGGCTGCTCGCGTGAGGGTATTTTTCATAGTGTTTCCCGGGAATTCAGTATCGTTATTGTTGTCACTGAATGACTGTCGTTATTTATGACGCATCAGTTTACGCCATGTAAATTACTATACGCCAATTCACCCTGGGTTTGTTCACAAAACTTTTACAGGCATCTGCATTGCTGTATGTTTTGCTTTACTTTGTAAAAGCGATGAACCCTTATGTCGACAGGAAGTACCCACCACAGGTTTTGGATTGCCGCCCTATTGCTGAGCGTTTCTAGCACGCTAAGTGCTGTGGAGTTTCTTGACTATTATCCGCGCTGTGACTATCGCGTTATCGATTCTGTGAACGTCAAGCGTAAGATGCTGATGGAGAATGCCAAACTAACCGAAGAGCAGCGGAATATTGCCCGAGAAAAGGTGCTGGAGGCCATTCGCAACATGGCCAATGAACGCGCCGCGCAAGGCATTATCCTTACCGCGAGCCGCATTATCTCACCATCACAAAACGCCAATAGCCGTATCGGACCAGATGCATTCTTTTATGAGATGGATGCGCAATTAATCACCCTATGCGATGAAAACGAAGAATTAGATCTTGTTGCTGCTCCCGTAACAGCGAGCGGTGGAAAGGCCGTATCTTTGGGTAAGATAGGTTTGGCCTTTGAGATTGAGTTAACTCTGCCGGAGAAAGCACGGTTTGACTATCCTGACATCGATTCGGCAGAGCTTATTTCTACAACTGACATTGCTGGCGTACACTTCGGCGATACACCAAAGCAGGTTAAAGCGAAGCTTGGGCAACCGAGCGTTGAACTTGCATTGTCAGCGAAAGAGGGATTACTCGGGTTTGGCCGTTCTTTATGGTTATTGTTTCAAGACAGTCGGCTGGTTGAAATTGCCAGTCAGAATAGATGGCTGAGCACCGAGTTTGTTAACCTGTTGAATTTTGATCAACGCTTTGACGAGCATCCCTGGACCGTCGAAGGTCAGCGCCTATACGATGCACCAGTCGAGCAACTTGCCGCACATCTGTCCATTCCCTTCGAGCAGGGCCAACAGAGATTACAAAGAAGCGTTGGACAAGCTCAGTTATATCTTGATGTTGAATACTTTCTTGATCACAGCGGTGGCGACGCTAATGGCATTGTTAAATCATTCTCCATTCAGCATGCTTCTCTAGAGTCAACACTGACGTCGTTTACCAAAACCGTCACGCCGGATTTTTTTGGTTTGTTGTATGAGTTAGTCATACGTCATGAACAAGGACTGCCGTTGACGCCGGAGGATATTAAAACCGCACCCATCGGCCAGTATTTTACTGAGCCTGGCAAGCGTCACTGGATTTATCCGAATCACGTGATCATTGAAGCCGATACATACGCGATCTCGCATGTTCGCTTATTGTCATCAATTTACACAAGTAGCCAGAATCATGTTGGTTGGCGATGGGGAGAGCTAAAACAGGGGATGGCATTGGATAATGTGCGGCCATTACTGCCAGACAATCATTTTGAGCTGTTTGATGAAATTGAGGTGAACGGCGCACATTACTTACAGAAGTTATTCTTTTATGAAGAAAAGGGTGACACCTTACTCAGTTCATCTACTATCCAACTTTTTTAAAGTTAAGAGTGTGGCTTTTCATTCTCCGGGTCGGGGAAGGCCTTTCGAATCGCGACAAACTGGTCAATATTTTGTAAAAGGAGATCGACAAGTTTGGGGTCGAAATGTTTTCCTCTCTCCATCTCAAATAACTCAACAATACTATCCAGCGACCAGGGTTCCTTGTAGCAACGGCGACTTCCCAATGCATCAAACACGTCTGCCACGGCGGAGATGCGTCCTGCAATGTCAATTTGTTCGCCTGCCAGACCGCGCGGGTAACCTGTCCCGTCCCATCTTTCGTGATGCTCCCTTGCAATCACCGCACCCACATTAAGAATAGGATTATCTGATTTTTTCAGCATGTCGTAGCCGATGTTGGCATGCGTTTGCATAATCTGCGCCTCACGCTGATCGTGACGACCGGGCTTATTCAAAATGAGGTCGGGTATCCCCACTTTGCCAACGTCGTGTAGCGGTGAAGCCAGCTTGATCATTTCAGCTTGCTGCTCTGACAAGCCGTAAAGTTTGGCGAGTAAGTAGCTGTAATGAGCAACCCGTTTAACATGGCTACCGGTTTCCTTGGACCGCATTTCGACTGCTTCACCTATCACATAGGACAGTTCTTTTTGCGATTCTCTGATCACTTCACGTAATTTCAGATTCTCGTGAGCAACCGCAATATTATGTGCGAAAAAGTCCAGTAAGTGGTGCTGCAGAGGGTCAAGATCTTTATCTCTGGCGACGTACAGCAAATTTTCATTGCCACGTTTGGTAGTGAAGTAACCGATAAAATAATCGCTCTCATGAATCGATTCCCTGCGGTCTAGCGCATCCTGTAAACGCTGATCAACGCGGTTACAAATTGGTGAGCTGTTTTCTGAATCGATATTACTGGCAAGAACATTCACTGTAGCGCGACTGGATGTAGCTTCCCGAGCGGCTGCGCAACAAATGACGTCACTGGTTTCGATGCCGAGTACCACCACAATTTGTTTGAGGATGGCTGATGCAAACTGAGGCAATGTATCGCACTCGATAAATTCTGTGGTGGCGGCGATGATTTTTTCCAGGCCGGCACGATGTCGCTCTATGGTCAGAATATCCCTGTATCCACGCAGCGCCGAATAAACAACGGTTTTGAGTCTTAGCGCGGTAAGCTCGGTTTTATTTTTATAATCATTGATATCGTAATCATGGATAACCCGCTCCTCAGGCGCCTCACCAGGTTGTCCGGTTCGCAACACCAATCGAACTTTATGGTTGTCCAGTTCCTGACGAACCCATTGCACAAATTCAAGGCCAGCATGAGAGGTTTCCATGACAACATCGACAAAAGCGACGGCAATATCATCACCAATTTCGCTGAGCATGATTTTTTTCGCCTCAGCAGCCGAGTGGGCGCTTATCAGTTCGAGAGAGCGATTATCAAAGCGGAAATCACTTAAGACCAGGCGGGTGATGTTGTGGACTTCTTCTTCATCATCGACGATTAGAATGCGCCATTTGGCTTTTTCCTCTTCGACCTCTTCAATCTCGTCATCTTCAGCAAACAGGAAATCACTACTCATCGATATTTACTCACGACATATCACTAACACTAACTATAGACCGTTCAATCTATTAACGTGTCCATTTCGTTAATCAAACGTTTCAATTTGCTTGTTTATACAGGCTTCGCAACATGTGACCGCGTTCAGTATTGTGAAAAACCAACCAAATGGGCTGTTGTGGCAACACCGGGAAGGCGCTGAGTTTGTCTCTCATGCCCTCAGGGACGTTATGTTCATAGTCGAGGATGATTGAAATCTTGCCTACTGACAGCAACCTGTAAGCAAGCTGTGAATCCTCGTAGTCAAAATGGCCTTTATAGTCTGGAATGAGATGCTCAAATGAGTAACCTCTGCGCCAGGCAATCATAGTACCGTTAAGATTCCTTAACTCGATGAATTGAACGCCGTTTTTAAGAAAATAAGCAAATAGCTCATTTTCAATATCAAGTGGAGCATCGGGGTATAACTCTTGCGGGTAATCATCGCGATACGCACCAATCAGTATGTCAGCTCGGCCAGATTCGAATAGCCGCCTGGCCCTGGCAAACTCGCCAACATCCCATTTTATCTTTACGTTTTCAGGAAACGATTCGCGTATTTGGGTCAGATAAATACCGGTGCCGTCTGGATTAATATAATCTGGCCAGTGAGCACCCGCTACCACAATATTAGTTTCCTGAGCGGCAGCCGAAAATAAATTGGTGATGACCCATAATAAGGCCACACACCCGGCTTTACGACATCGTGACATATTCTTCAGCCGACGTAGGGTGAATCGCCACACAGGCATCAAAATCCGCTTTAGTCGCGCCCATCTTAATTGCTACGGAAAACCCTTGCAGGATCTCATCCATGCCATGGCCAATACCGTGCAAGCCCACTACTTTTTCATCAGGACCTGCACAAATGAGTTTCATTCGTGTGACCTGACGATGGCGGGTTACAGCGGTATACATGGCACCGAAACTTGAACGGTATACTTTGATGTTACCGTGTCCGTACTTTTCCTCTGCTTCCGGCTCTGAGAGGCCAATTGTGCCAATCGGTGGATGGCTGAATACGACGGTTGGTATGGTGTCATAATCCATCTTGGCATCGGGTTTATTGTTAAACAGCCGTTCCGACAACAGTCTCCCCGCTTTGACGGCAACAGGCGTAAGCGCGACTTTGCCGATGTTATCTCCTACTGCATAGATTCCTGGCACGCTGGTGTTCTGATATTCATCAACTTTGATATTGCCCCAACGATCTCGCTCTACACCAATATCATCGAGGCCGATGCCATCGGTCATCGGCACCCGACCAATTGCCCATATGACACAGTCAGTATCTATGTTTGCGCCGTTAGTAAAATGGATTGTCAGGCTGCCATCTGCATTTTTATCGATTCGCTCTGTTGCACAATGGGTATGGAGGTTCGGACCTTCATCGGCCATCACTTCCATCAGTGTGTCGTATAGCATGGGGTCAAAATTACGTAATAGTGCGTGCTTGCGCACTACCAGATGCGTCTCACTGCCGAGTGAATGCATCACGCCCGCCAATTCAACACCGATATACCCGGCGCCGACGACAACGACCCGCTTGGGCTGTTCTTGTAAGGCAAAAAATCCATCCGAGTCTATCCCATATTCAGCACCCGGCACGTCCGGGATCATCGGCTTGCCGCCAGTAGCAATAGTGATGTGGGGCGCCGTGTATCGCTCGCCATCGACTTCGACAGTGTGTTTGTCTACAAATTTTGCGAAACCTTTGATGAGGGTAACCCCATTGTTGTTCAACACATGGTCGTAGGATTGATGAATTCGGGATATATAGGCTTCGCGGCTTTCAACCAGAGTATTCCAGCTGAATCCATTTACCTCGAGGTCAAATCCATAATCCGGTGCATAGCGATTAATCGCCTCGGCGACCTGTGCGCCAAACCACATCGCTTTTTTAGGTACGCAACCTACGTTGACACAGGTACCTCCAATCGCCTTTGCTTCGATAATCGCAGCGCGTTTACCATAACGTGCTGCGCGATTGGCTGACGCTATGCCGCCGCTTCCGCCACCGATACAGATATAATCGAATTCTTTCATGAATGATGTTCCCGAGTATTCGTGCGTTATTTGTAGTAAATAATGACATCGATAAAAGTGACTTACCAGCCGTTAAAGCGCTTGTGTTTTGACTCATCACCCTTATGTTTAATGCAGATCAAATAATTAAGTACAAGGCGATTCATGAGTAATAATCCACTGACCGATCTTAACGGCCTGCCACGTTTCACGGATATTCGTCCTGAGCACATACAGCCAGCCGTTGAACAAGCCATTGAGATGTGTAAACAAGCGATAGAGAAGGCAGTTTCTGGTGACTCAATCAGCTATGAGAGCATCGTAGAATCGGTCGAAGAAGCGGACGACAAACTGAGTCGCATATGGTCACCGATCTCACATATGAACTCAGTAGTGAGCAGTGAACCACTTCGTAAAGCCCATGATGCCTGCCTTCCTCTATTATCTGAATACGGTACCTGGGTAGGTCAGCATCAAGGTTTGTACAATGCTTATAAAGCGTTGACTGAGTCTGACACCTTCGCATCGCTTGATGAGGCAAAGCGCAAAGTGGTCACCAATGCACTGCGGGATTTCACTCTGTCAGGCGTGGCATTAGAGGAAGATAAGAAAAAACGTTTTGCACAAATCAGGGCGAGACTGTCGGATCTTGCCTCGACCTTCAGTAATCAGGTCATGGACGCGACCATGGGCTGGCAAAAACATATTACTGACGAAGCGCTGCTGTCAGGCATGCCGGAGTCTGCTCTGGCTGCCGCTAAACAGGCCGCACACAGCAAGGACCTGCAGGGATGGCTGTTCACTCTGGATATTCCCAGCTATTTGCCAGTGATGATGTATGCTGACAACCGCGAGTTGCGTCAGGAAATGTACTTTGCCTACACCACAAGGGCATCAGATCAGGGACCTAACGCAGGCAAATGGGACAACGGCCCCATCATTGATGAAACCCTGGCGCTCAGACACGAGCTTGCACAGCTGCTTGGATTTGATAATTACGCAGAGTATTCTCTGGCCACCAAAATGGCAGATTCTACGCAACAGGTTGTTAGTTTTCTGACCGATCTGGCCACCCGTTCGCGTCCTCAGGCGCAAAAAGACTACGAAGAGGTCGCCGAGTTTGCCGAGCAAGTTGCTGGAATTTCAGACCTTCAAGCCTGGGATGTCGCCTATTTTAGCGAGAAACTTAAGCAGCAAAAATATGCCATTTCCGACGAAATGCTGCGTCCTTACTTCCCGAAGGACAAAGTGATTGCGGGTCTGTTCGGTGTAGTGAATCGACTCTACGGAGTAAACATTACTGAGCGAACCGACGTTGATACCTGGCACAACGATGTGCATTTTTATGACATCCAGGATGCTCAGGGTAGTGTACGCGGCAGTTTCTATCTTGATTTGTATGCCAGGGCGCACAAGCGCGGTGGCGCCTGGATGGACGAATGTCAGGTTCGCCGAATAACAGCAAACGGAGAGTTACAACGACCTGTCGCTTATCTGACGTGTAACTTTAATGGTCCTGTAGGGTATACACCGGCGCTGTTCACCCACGATGAAGTGATCACGCTATTCCACGAGTTCGGTCACGGTATTCACCATATGTTGACTAAAATAAGTGTTGGCGGGGTGTCAGGTATTCATGGTGTGGCCTGGGATGCCGTCGAATTGCCCAGCCAATTCCTGGAAAACTGGTGCTGGCAGGACGAAGCATTGGCATTTATTTCAGGACACTATGAAACGGGTGAAGCGTTGCCACATGATTTGCTGGAAAAAATGCAGGCCGCACGTAACTTCCAGTCAGCGATGCAAATGCTCAGACAACTTGAATTCAGCCTGTTTGACTTTCTGCTACACAAGGATTACCAGCCTGGTATGGATGTGCAGACACTGCTCAATAAGGTTCGTGAAGATGTTGCGGTGGTCACGCCACCATCGTTTAATCGGTTCCAGCACAGTTTTGGTCATATTTTCGCGGGGGGCTACGCTGCAGGATATTACAGCTACAAATGGGCAGAGGTATTGTCTGCTGATGCATTCAGTCGATTTGAAGAAGAAGGCGTGTTTAATGCCAAAACAGGACAGGACTTTCTGCATAACATTCTTGAAATGGGTGGCAGTCGCGAACCAATGGAGTTATTCGTCGCATTCCGCGGACGAGAGCCAAGAGTGGATGCACTGCTGCGCCATTCAGGTATAGAAAGCGCATGAGTCGGGCCGAACCTTTCAGCAAGATCTACCAGCGCGCCAGTCAGCGCAAGGGGGGAGATGGTGTGCTTGAGTCTTTGCTGGGGGCGCCGTTGACTGAGCAGCAGTTAGCGCGCGTCGGTGATGATCGCTTTCTGGCAGAATTTACCCGCAAGGTGTTTCAATCGGGCTTTGTGTGGCGCATCATTAATCAAAAGTGGCCAGACTTTGAGCGACTGTTTTTCAATTTTGATATTGAGAAAGTGTTGCTGATGCCCGACGAAATGCTGGAGCAGCGCGCTCAAGATAAAAGTATCGTGCGCAACTTCAACAAGATTAAAACCATTCGTGATAATGCCCTAATGATTGATGATGTCCGCAGTCAGCACGGCAGCTTTGCGCAGTTCGTTGCGGCGTGGCCAGGCACAGACATTGTTGGTCTATGGGAGTACCTGAAAAAGCATGGTGCCCGACTGGGCGGCAACACCGGACCGTATGCCCTGCGATTTGTTGGCAAAGACACCTTCCTGCTCAGTAAAGACGTGGTGGATTATTTCCGTCAACACAACCTCATCACAGGATCTGAGCGCAGTAAATCGAATTTAGCCACCATTCAAAAGCAATTTAACGATTGGCAGCAGCAAAGCGGCCGTTCGTTGCAAGCCATTAGTCAGGTCGTAGCATTCAGCTGCGGTGATAATCACGTTAACTGAGTGACATCGCCAGACTGTTCGTGACAGGCGATTTTCGCTAGACTTGCCGGCAAACAAAGTACGGAAATGATAATGCGCGACGACAATTCGCCTGCATCTGATGTGTCACCAGGTGCTAACCAGGGCCAGCAGGAAACGACTCACTTTGGCTTCAAGCAGGTTGACGCTTCTCAAAAAGCGTCATTAGTGGCTGGAGTCTTTGATTCTGTGGCAGCGAAATACGACGTCATGAATGACATGATGTCCATGGGGATCCACAGACTATGGAAACGCTATACCCTCGACTGCAGTGGGGTTAGGGCGGGGCAGCACGTGCTGGACCTGGCGGGTGGTACAGGCGACCTGGCTGCCAAGTTTTCCAAGATGGTTGGCGCTACCGGCAAAGTTGTGCTGGCAGACATTAATGACTCCATGCTGAAAGTAGGGCGCGACAAGCTTCGCGATAAAGGGCTGGTTAGTAACCTTGAATATGTGCAGGCTAACGCCGAAGCCCTGCCGTTCCCGGACAATTCCTTTGACTGCATTACCATTGCATTTGGTTTGCGCAATGTGACAGACAAAGACAAAGCGCTGGCATCAATGTTTCGCGTGTTAAAGCCTGGCGGTCGGTTGCTGGTGCTGGAGTTTTCCAAGCCCACCAATGACACGTTCAGCAAAGTGTACGACTGGTACTCATTCCACATTTTACCCAAAATGGGGCAGGCGATCGCCAATGACAGCGAAAGTTATCAGTATCTGGCCGAGTCTATTCGTATGCACCCGGATCAGGAAACCTTAAAAAGCATGATGGAGAACGTCGGGTTTGATCAGGTGACCTATCACAACATGACCGGTGGGATTGTCGCGCTGCATCGCGGGTTTAAGTTTTAATGCCAGCCGCACAGCTTGCTTGTGCAGCGATTGAAGCTGTACTCAATGCGCTGATTTCATTCGATCGCAGTGCAACCTCACGGGGTAAAGCGCTGCAAAGTAAAAGGGTCGGCGTGACACTGGCAGAATCTCCCTGGCCGCTGGCCTTCCAATTTGACGCGGATGCGCCGTTGACCGTGAGGGTTCATGAGCGCGTCGATGATGACAGCACGCCGGTGGACTGCGAAATTTCATTGTCTATTAGTACGTTAAGCGAGCTAAGCGACGCCAGTCAGATAACAGGTTTAATCAAACAAGGCCGTCTCAATGTTGATGGTGATATTCAGGTGGCTCAGGCATTCAGCCAGTTGCTCGGTGAACTGGACATCGACTGGGAAGAGCAGCTTGCGTCTCGGACCAACGATGTGTTCGCCCATCAGTTATTTTCTAGCGTAAAAAGTGCTGCCAACGGCTTTTCCCGAGTTGCCACCTCATTACACAATACTGTAAGAAATGCGGTTCTGGAGGAAAAGCCCATTGCCGCGCATCCCATTGCTATTGCGCATTTTTCAGACCAGGTAGATGCGTTACGGCAGGATACTGACCGCTTAATGGTACGTCTCGAACAGCTCGAAAACTCAGCAAACTCGCCACAGGGCAAAAACGCATGAGACTGTGGCGGCTATACACGATTAACAAAATCGTACTTGAGCACGGTCTGGATGAGTTAATTCCAGATAAGTGGTTACCCTGGTATGCGCGCCTTGGCCGGGCCTGCATATTCTGGTTACGCAATAAGCACAAGGATAAACCGGTTGCCGTACGTTTACGTCTGGCGTTGCAATCGTTGGGTCCGGTATTTATAAAATTTGGCCAAATGCTGTCTACCCGCCGTGATCTGCTTGATAAAGACATGGCAGATGAGTTGGCGATGTTGCAGGATAAAGTCCCCCCTTTTGCAACCGCACTAGCAAAAGAGATCGTCAAAGCGTCGTTGCAGCTAAAATATCTCGAAGAAGTCTTTGCTGACTTTTCCGAACAGCCGCTCGCGTCGGCGTCCATTGCTCAGGTACATACGGCAACGCTGAAAGCGACAGAGCAGCAAGTCGTCGTCAAGGTTATTCGTCCTTCTATCAGACACACCATAGAAGCCGATATTGAGCTGTTGCAAGCTATCGCCCAGGCGGTGCAGGCCTGGTTGCCTGATGGTAAGCGGTTACGCCCTGTAGAGGTGGTTGAGGAGTATCGCAAAACCATTATTGATGAGCTGGATCTGCGTCGAGAGGCAGCCAATGGTATCCAGCTAAGGCGTAATTTTGAAGATTCTCCAGCGCTTTATGTGCCCGAAATCTATAGCGAGTTTTGTCATACCAATGTCATGGTCATGGAACGAATATATGGCGTGCCCATTTCTGATATTGCCACCCTGAAGCAGCGGAACGTGGATATGAAAAAACTTGCTGAGCGGGGCGTAGAAGTCTTCTTTACGCAGGTTTTTCGCGACAGTTTTTTCCATGCCGATATGCATCCGGGCAATATTTTTGTCTCTATTGCTGATCCGCAGGAACCACAATACATTGCCATTGACTATGGCATTGTTGGTACCCTCAATCGTGATGATAAACGCTATCTGGCAGAAAACTTTATCGCGTTTTTCAACCGGGATTATCGCAAAGTGGCGGAGTTACATGCAGACTCAGGCTGGGTGCCGTCAGATACCAATATCGATGAATTTGAAGTGGCTATTCGTACTGTTTGCGAGCCGATATTTCAAAAGCCGCTGGCCGACATTTCATTTGGGCATGTACTGCTGCAGCTTTTCAATACCGCGCGACGCTTTAACATGGTGGTGCAGCCACAGCTTGTGCTGTTACAGAAAACATTACTCTATATTGAAGGCTTGGGCCGCCAGCTCTATCCACAACTAGATTTGTGGCAGACGGCCAAACCATTTTTGGAAAACTGGATGAAACAGCAAGTTGGCTTTAAGGCCATGTATAAAAAAGTCTATGAAAACCTACCCTATTGGTCAGAAAAATTGCCTGAAATGCCAGACCTTCTGCATGACAGTCTGAGGCAACTTAAACAACTCCCGGAACTTCAGCAAAAGCAGTTTGAGTTGCAGCAACAACAGCAAATGCGCGCGCAAAAGGGACTTTGGTATACCCTCGCTGGCTCTACCATGCTGCTGATGTCAGTGATGGTGTGGGCGCTGACTGAACATCGTGAAATAGCCGTCATTATTGGTGCTGTTGGTCTGTTGGGATGGGCTATGGGCTGGCGAAAAAGTCATCCGTCACCGAGGCACGATTAGTCATCTGAAACGAATGGTTGTGCATACAAATCAATAAAACAGAAACACGCGAAGCAACGTTACTTGAAAACTTTCTTACCAACTATCCTGACATTACTTTTTTCTGTTAGTGCTTACAAAATCGCTTATGCAAGACAGCCAGCATTTCAGTTACAACACGAAGAAGTGGTTGAAATCGTGCAGAACACCGCGAGTGAGTTTGAGACGCGTTATCTTTTTCCTGATAAAGGCGAGCACGTCGCAAGGTTACTGCGAAAGAAGCTTGCCGCCGGAGATTTTGACCAGGCTTTTGATTTTGACCGACTTAAACACAGTCTTGAAGCAACCGTCATTCGCACAACTAACGACAGTAATTTCGAACTCGTTAAAAGGGAGGCGCTCGCAGATACACCGGATGATGCTGATTCACAGCAAGTTAGCGTTATAGATGCGCAGATACTGGATAACAACGTTGGCTATCTGACGTTGAAAGGCGACTTTGTATTTAATGAATCTAAGCAAAGCATTACGGCAGCTTTCCGACACATCACTGATGTTAACGCATTGATCCTGGATGTCAGAGATGTTGGTCTGGGTAACGTTGAGCTGACGCAACATCTGATAAGCTTTTTTACCGCACCCAACACCCATCTTGCAGACATTCATTTTGGACATGGAAATAAGAGGCCGTTAGGCTCATTGGAAATACAAGGCTTTACCTTCAAGAACAGAGAGTTGCCAGTTTTCATACTGACGTCTTCATTTGTCTCCGGTCCCTGGGAGCTGCTTGTTTACACACTTAAAAAGTTAGAAAAGGCCACGATTGTCGGTGAAGACACTATGGGGTTGGGCATTATGACAATACCCACCACTGTTAGTGAACATACGAGTATTTTTCTCTCTTATGCTGAGATCAAACTAGAGTCAACAGGTGATAATTGGCAGACGTGGGGCGTTGTTGCCGACTACCAAACATCTGCCGATGCGAGTTTTGAACTGGCTGTTAAGCTTGCACATGAGATTGATAAACCAACGACATCCGAATGAGCTTTTTTGGGTGAACCAGCCTGAAATAGCGTGTTTGGTTACACCCTCCGTCGAACGTCCGCCTATGCGGACGTGACATGGCGATTCTTTGTTTGCGTGGTAGGCGTTATTGCAAACGCCCCATAAGGTCAAGTAGCGCGGTTACCGTGGAATCGACAGCATAAGCAACGGATTCAGGTTCGACCTTAAAAAACGGGGAGTGATGAGAAGGGATCTTATACTCACCTTTTTCCTGCGCCTGGATATCTTCACTACTGGCTCCACCCACTGACCAGTAAACGCTTGGAATATCGAAGCCGGTGACGAAGAAAGGAAAGTCTTCAGCGCCCATGCCCTCGTCAGGCACTGATACAACATATTGCTCACCGTATTGCTGCTGCCAGCGCAGCGTTAACCGCTGAGTCAGTTCCCCGTCATTTATCTGAGGAGGCGTATCTTCATCCTTGGAAACAATTACTTCGGGCAATTTATCTTCCGGCATTCCGGCAACTCGCCCCATATTCTCGGCAATGCGTTTGATGCCCTCAAGGATGGTCTGCTTGGTTTTCGGGGACGTGTAGCGGGTAGTGATTTTCAGATGAGCACGGTCTGAAATAACATTATGTTTAAAACCGCTATTAAATGCCCCCACGGTAACGACGGCTGGTTCTTTCGGACCTATTTCACGCGACACCAACGTCTGCAGCGCCATAACGATTTGTGAACCCAGTACCACAGGATCTATGCCACCTTGCGGATAGGCGCCATGGGTACCCTCACCGTGAACAATGATATCAACACTGGTAGAGCCTGCTGATATAGGTCCTGAACGTACGTCGATTTTGCCCATTTCCACTTCAGCAAAGACGTGCAGAGCGAGCGCAAAGTCGGGCTTGTCAAACTTCTCCCACAGGCCGTCTTCAATCATCTTGCGGGCACCCATAATGCGCTCTTCGGCGGGCTGCGCGATCAGCATCAGCGTACCTGACCATTGGTCTAAATGTGATGCCATATAGCGGGCAGTACCAACCAGACCTGTGATATGCACATCATGGCCACAGGCATGCATTACTGGGCGAACTTCCTTACTGATGGGGTCAAGCTGTTCAGCCTCTGACATGTAAGACAGACCACTATCTTCTTTGACAGGAAGCCCATCCATGTCGCCACGCATCATTACCGTTGGACCGTCACCATTTTTAAAAATGGCAACCACACCGGTTTCACCAATACCCTCGTGCACGTCAAAGCCCAATGACGAAAATTCCTTTGCTAACCTGGCCGCAGTGTTCACTTCGCCCATTGATAGCTCTGGATTCTGATGAAAATGCACAAACAGGGGTTTGAGGTAGTCCTCATAGTCTTTGCTAACGGCATCTCTGACCGCTGGTGCAGCGCATACTGAGAAAGTAACAAGACTAAAAAACAATGAGCTGGTGAGGCGAACAAAGATAGACATGGTGCCAAATCCCTATGGAATTATTATGTAGAATGTTCAGCATAGCTGAAGTGTGGGAAAAGACCCTATTATCTTCCGTAGTAGTATTCAAAACGCATGCCCAATCCGAAAGACGGGGCAAAATCCTCTTCCCTCAGCCACAAAACAAAGGGCTCGACTTCGAAATACAACCAGTCGCGAATACGGTTGTCACGCCAGCGTGCAGATAGATAAACCTGCTCGACCTGATAACTGGGTTTATTCAGTCCTTCGGCGGAAAAGGTGAAAATCAGTGCAGAGTGAGAGGTGAGCTGTTCAAGCCTCTGTAATTCGTGGGTCCAAATCCAATGGTTTTCGTCATCGCGAAAGTACAGCTGATTGCGAAAGCGAAATGCGCTACGTGCATCATGGTCATGTTCATAGTTGAATCGTAGTCGTGTGCCAAAGCGGTCACGAGTGTAATAATGAAGCTCTGCCTCGTAGACGAGTCGGGATGACGGCGAGAGGCGATAGTCGTCTCGATAGCGGACTCTGTAAAACAGCTGGTCGCGTCGACCGGCACCAATACGCTGGGAAATTTTGGCGTCTGGAGTGCTGCGAAAGCGCAGTGCAAGGTTGGCTGAATCGCGCCTTTCAAGTGCGTCGTTTCGAGCGGCGGCAATGGAATCTGCAGGCTGATCGTCTTCATCATCAGATAGCAAAAGATCTACCCGATCTTTCAGAGCAGGTAGTTTGACGCGAATGCGGAATCGCAGATCAAATTCTGCAATGTCGCGCGTACGAGGCTCCCAACCAAGCCGGATCCTTCCCTCAGCCTTGGCATCTTCGTTATTGAAGGTGTCTTCATCAGCAAAGAAATTATCCAGTTGCTGGGCGGTACTTGTGAAAGCATCAGACACGCTACGGTGCCAGTTGTCGAGCCACACGTTTTCTTCCTGAGGGGGTTTCTGAGTGTCTTTGGATTCATCCTCACTGGTTTGTTGCGCAAGCGCTGCGGAGCACATGAAGCAACACATCAACATTGTGGCCATCAACATTGTCGCAGTGGATAAATGCATGAATTTCCGCAGTTAGGGATCCTTACCCAAAGCATGAATTGAAATTTCAGATTGATCAAATTGTTACGTGAATTTGCTCACTGATTTACCGGATTAAGATTATCGATTTATAATGGCGTATAAACATGGTTTTCGCCCAGCATTTATCGTTGCAATCAGATATAGTACAGGGCAAACGACATTAAGGAGTCGCTATGGGTGGCATCAGCATTTGGCAATTGTTAATCATATTCGCCATTATTCTTTTATTATTCGGCACCAAAAAATTACGTTCGCTGGGCACAGACTTGGGCTCAGCAGTAAAAGGTTTCAAAAAAGCAGTAAGCGATAAAGACGCTGATTTTGAGGAATCTAAGAGCGTCGAAGACAAAACGTCGCCATCGACTGAACAACCACAGAAAAAGACTGAACAAAAAGATCCGCAGTAATGTTTGATATCGGCTTCTGGGAACTGCTGGTCATTGGGGTTCTGGCACTGCTGGTGCTGGGGCCTGAGAGATTACCTGGTGCGGTGCGTTCCACAGTGCGTACGCTGCGAAGCGTGCGTAATATGGCCAATGGCTTCAAACAGGAAGTCGAAGAACAGCTGCGCGTACATGAACTGCATGAGAACCTGAAAAAAGCGGAACAACAGGGGCTTAAAGACCTGTCTCCTGAGCTTCAGGAAAGTGTAGATGAACTTAAAAAAGCGGCCGAGTCCGTTAACCAGCCCTATAAAAAACAATGACTGATCAGGCAAGTAGTTTGATTTCGCACCTCATCGAGCTGCGAGATCGCATTTTGCGGGCGTTACTGAGCGTGCTCGTGGTGTTTTTATGCCTGGCGTATTTTGCTCACGATCTCTACGATCTCTTGTCTGCACCGTTACGAGACGTTCTGCCTGAAAATGCCAGTATGATTGCGACAGATGTGGCAACACCCTTTTTCGCGCCGTTCAAACTGACGTTGGTGTTGTCATTTTTTATCGCCATCCCCTACGTGCTCTATCAGATTTGGGGATTTGTTGCGCCCGGCTTGTACCGCAATGAAAAAAAGCTGGTTGCGCCTTTGTTGGTGTCAAGTACGCTGCTGTTTTATGCAGGCATGGCATTTGCCTATTTTGTGGTATTCCCCATCGCGTTTAGCTTTTTCACCGGTATAGAATTGAACTCCGTTGTGATTAGCACAGATATCAACAGCTACCTCAATTTTGTATTGAAACTGTTTTTTGCGTTCGGCATTTCATTTGAAATTCCCATCGCGATTGTGTTGATGTGCTGGACCGGTATGACAACTGCCGACAGTCTCAGGCAAAAACGGCCTTATGTGGTCGTCGGCGTTTTTGTGGTGGGCATGCTGCTTACGCCTCCCGACGTCATCTCACAAACACTTTTAGCTATCCCGATGTGGCTGCTATTTGAACTGGGGCTGATCATCGGGGGTCTATATGCCAGAAAAAAACCAACAGACGAACAACAGGAAGTACCATGAATAAGAAACATGTTGTCCATGCGCTTAACGCCAGTGCGATACTGGCTATTGCCATGGTGTCAACGACAGCTGCCGCTAAAACCTTATCCGACGCCATTGCCGAATGCGGTCGCGTTGAAAACAGCTTGAAGCGTCTGGTTTGCTATGACCAGGTGGTAAAAGATATGCAGCAATATTCAGGGCTTGATGAGGTCGTTTCTAAGGGGATACCCGCCAGACCAGCCGCACCGGCGATTGCTAACGCGCAGACGGCGGCGCCGCAAGCGGCGGTGAACAGCCCGGCACCAACAGCATCAACCCCAGAAAATGCGGAGGATACGTTCGGCAAAGCGATTGTTCGTCCTGATGCTGATATTGAACGTTTGTACTACGAAGTCGCTGACGTTGATATTAACCGCAAGAAGCGTGCAACCGTGACCATGACAAATGGCCATATCTGGAGGCAGACAGATTCTGGTTCATTTCGCGTAAGGGAAGGCGAAAGAGTCTACGTTGAACGCGGCGCGATGGGGGCATTTTATCTGAGTAAGGATGATGTGAATCGTCGCATGCGAGTTGTTCGCGCCAATTAACCATGCAGGCCAACGCGCAACATGAGCAAGGCTGGTTTGACTGCGGCGTAAATCTTATCGATGAACGTCTCGAACCAGCTTCTGTGCTTGTGCAAAGCCGAACAGCTAACGTTAAATACCTGTGTGTGATTGCCACTGATCTTCAACATGCCCAGCACGCAGTCAATCTTTGTGAACAATATCCTGAATCACTGGTGTGCACTGCCGGAGTCCATCCACACTATGCGGATGGATTTACGGCGCAATCAGCCGAGCAGATACGCCAACTGGTAGCGTCTCCACATGTTGTTGCGATTGGTGAGTGCGGTTTGGATTTTAATCGCAATTTCTCCAGTCCCGATAATCAGAGACAAGCGTTTGAAGTGCAGCTTGAGCTTGCCTGTGAACTGCAAAAACCGGTATTGCTGCACGAGCGCGATGCATTCGATGAGCAATATCGTATGTTATCCGGCGTGATATCATCACTGCCCGGTGGTGTGGCCCATTGCTTTACCGGTGATACTGGGCAGATGACCGCCTATCTTGAGTTGGGACTGTATATCGGTATTACAGGCTGGCTATGCGATGAAAAGCGCGGTCTGGCACTGCGGGAAGCCGTGCACAAGTTACCGCTTGAGCGTCTCATTCTTGAAACTGACGCACCCTACCTGTGGCCAAAAACACTGCGACCAAGAAAACGAAACAATCATCCAGCTAACATACCGCATATCGCTGAACAGCTATCTGCACTGACTGGGCACAGTGTAATGGATATACAGCAGCATAGTTGGCGTAACAGTCTGACGTTGCTGGGCAAGCCTGGGTGGGGTATCAATGAAACTGCCTAGTTCCAAAGATGCGAGTCCATACTGGCTACTGCTGACAGTGGGCTTGGCTGCCCTGGTATTCTTTGTGAGCCTGACGGTGATGGGCGAACGTCAGATTAACCCCATGCAGATATTTGATGTCGACATGGTTCAGGAACAGCAGGCCATGACGCTTTCCGACGTGATGGGATTACCGGGATCACGCTGGCAAGATACCGAAGCCGATTTGTCCTTCGGCATGAATGATAACGCGCACTGGTTTAGATTCACGTTGCCCAACCTGAAAAAAGAGCAACACATACTGGAGGTGGGTTACAGTCTGCTGGATAGTGTGAGCGTGTGGTTTGTGAGTGACGGCGACATTCTTACGCAGTATCACAGTGGTGATGCACAACCGTTTTACGAGCGGATGATACCGCACGAAAAATTCTTGTTCCCTGTGCCTCAAAACCACTCGTCAGTGGACGTTTATCTGCGAGTCAAGACCAGTGGAACCCTACGTGTACCTTTATTTTTGTGGACCGAAACCGATCTGCTGGTGGATTCCTCTGAGCACAATCTGATTGTCGGTATCTTCTTTGGTTACATGCTGGCGATGGCATTGAGTAATCTGTTTTTCTTCGTTACCACGCGTCGGGTCAGTTTTATTGTGTACTGTGGTTATGTGGCGTCTTTAGGACTCACGCTGGCGGTATTGCATGGTCTGGCATTTAAGTATTTATGGCCGGAGGCGATATGGCTGCAGGGCAAAGCTGTGGCTATCTTTGCCAACCTGGTGATCATGTTTGCCATCATCTTCACCTATCATTTATTGCAACTGAAAGAAGTCAGCCCGCTGATCTACAGGGGTATGCGCTATTTGTTAGGCGTATTTGCGCTCAATTTGTTGGTGGCACTGGTCATTCCGTACAGCATTCAAATAAAACTGTTCATGGTACTACTGCTGCTCGCAGTCAGTATTATCTTCGGAGTGGGGCTATGGCTATCTCTTCGTGGGCTGGTGATGGCGCGATATTTCACACTGGCGTGGAGCATTTTGCTGGCAAGCGGTTTTATTGCTGCGCTGGAGAACTCAAATATTATTGATCTCGCCATTCCCAGCCAGTATCTGCTGATGATTGGCGCCAGTATTGAAACCTTGCTTTTGGCACTGGTGCTGGCCATGAGTTACAGCCAACAGCGTGATGAGTTGTTTGCTACACAGGAGCAGGCATTAGCCCAGGAAAAAGCGGCGCGCGTGGCGAAGGAACGTCTCTATGAAGTTGAACAAAGCGCGCGAGACGAGCTTGAGTACAAAGTTCAGGAACGTACGCTGGAACTGGAAATTGCGCTGCGTGAACTGTCTGAAGCCAATCGGGAACTGGAGCGTAAAAATACCCTGGATCCTCTGACTGGCATTAACAATCGCCGCTTTATGGATAAGCGTTTACAGGCGGAAACGCGACGAAGTCGCAGAGAGCAGACGTCTCTGTCGCTGGTCATGTTGGATATTGACCATTTCAAACCCATTAATGATAACTATGGGCATCAGGTGGGCGATGAATGTATCAAGTATGTCGCTAGTTTGTTAAAGGAAAACCTTAAACGCAACAGTGACGTCGCCTGTCGCTATGGCGGTGAGGAATTTGCGTTAATTTTGCCAAATACCGATCTTGAAGGTGCCGTGGCGGTGGCCGAAAACATCCGCATGGCTTTGCAAGCCAGGCCTGTAAATGTAGACGATGTAATAATTAATTTGACATTAAGTGCCGGTGTGGCCAGCTGCGTGATCCAATTTGAGGGCCAGGAACAAAGTCTGCTGCGAGTCGCCGACCAGTGTCTTTATCAAGCTAAGCAACATGGCCGGAACAGGGTCGTTGCAGACAGAATTCAAGATCCCAAAGATAAACAGGAAAACCAATGATTTCATCCCGTTACCCGCTGCACAGACCACGACGTCTGCGCCGCAGTGCCGCACTTCGAGACATGGTGCGTGAGTACACATTAACTCCGGCAGATTTGATTTATCCAATGTTCGTTGTGGAAGGTAAGGCGCGCACAGAATCTGTGGCCTCGATGCCAGGTGTAGAACGGGTGTCGATTGATCTCCTGCTTAAGGAAGCGGAACAGTGCCTGTCTTTGGGGATCCCTGCGTTGGCATTGTTCCCGGTCACGCCACCAGAGTTAAAAACAGAATGTGCGTCACAAGCCTTTCATGAAGATGGATTGGCACAGAAAGCGGTACGTGCGTTAAAAGAAACGTTTCCAGAGCTGGTGGTTATTACTGATGTAGCGCTGGATCCATTCACCTCGCACGGACAGGACGGGTTGCTGGATGACAGCGGTTATGTGATGAACGATGAAACCTGTGAGGTGTTGGTTAAACAGGCGTTGTCTCATGCCGACGCCGGCGCAGATATTGTCGCACCCTCCGACATGATGGATGGCCGGGTAGGACTGATTCGCCAGGCGCTGGAAACTAGCGGCTTCAAGAACACCTGTATCATGGCATATTCTGCCAAGTATGCCTCTAGCTACTATGGCCCGTTTCGTGATGCAGTCGGCTCTGCCGGGAATATTAAAGGTGGCAATAAGTTCAGTTACCAGATGGACGTCGGTAACAGTGATGAAGCCTTGCGTGAAATTGCCCTGGATATCGAAGAGGGCGCGGATATGGTTATGGTTAAGCCTGGTATGCCGTATCTGGATATTGTACGTCGCTGTAAAACCGAGTTCGGCGTGCCGACGTTTGCTTATCAGGTCAGCGGTGAATATGCCATGCATCAGGCCGCATTTGCCAACGGCTGGCTACAACCTGACGCGGTCATTTTGGAATCATTGCTGGCATTTAAACGCGCCGGCGCAGATGGCATTTTAACGTATTTTGCCAAGCAGGCGGCGATGCTGCTGGCTAAGTAAGTTTGCCAGACTTTTTATTATGCTAGACTGCTTGTCGATATTTCTCTTACGGGTAGTGACGACTTGCTATCGCATCGTCTCAAACTTGCATCACCAAGTGGTATATTTATGGGGTTGCTGTTGCTGCTTGCGATGGTTTTTGCCCAGACAGCCCAGTCACAACAGCAGCACGAATACGGCATCATTCTGGTGAACTCGTTTAACGAGTCTGATTTCGAAGCCAGAATGATGTATCGTCTGATGGCGGATATTTCTTCAGACGATCGTGTACTTGTTCTCACTGTACCTCCTTTTTATGCAGACTCAGTAGACGCGTTGGGAGATGAGGTCAAGCAAGTCACGCTGGAGAGTTTTCGCTACCAATTGCAAAGTATTATTCCGGAAAATATTGACGCGTCATTTTCTCGCATCGTTGCCATCGGACGTCATGCCAGTGTGTTTTTGAATAGCAATACGTCGCTATTACCTTCCACACAACGCTATTTTTTACACATCGACTGGCAGCCGACGCGAGGCACCTTGATCCCCTCTGATTACGAACCTACTGAGTCTTATCGACAAATAATGTCGGTGTTTCCAGGCACCAAAGACATTGTGTTTATTCACGGCTCGCAGGAACTCGAGCTGGACCAGGGACTGGTCGAAAACTTTATAAATAAAGCGCCCGAGGGAGTGAAAGTTCACTACCTTAATCCAATGTTACGCCCAGAGCAGGCGTTATCTGAACTACAGAAGATGCCTGCGCAAACGCCGATTATTTACATAAATTACAAATCATTTGAGCGAAATTGGGAGACGGTGCACAACTGGTTGGTAACCCAGGAGCGCTTCCCAATCTTTACGATATTTGCGCACAATGTTGCCCGATACGCTGGCGGTGCCGTGGTAGTGCCTGAAAAACTGGCTGATACAGCAGTCGCGTTGGCCCGTGGCGAGGACTTTCCGGTCAATCAAAATCCTGTCATAAGCTTGCAGTTTAATGCTCAGCAATTGCAAAAATGGCACTTGGATGAAGACGCGCTGCCCGCCGATGCTGAACTGGTTAACCAACATCCATCAGTTTTCTCACGCCAGACTGTCTTGATGATTGTGATCTTCTTTCTCGCGGTCATCTTTTTCATGGCAGTCGTTATGCTGTATAGAACGCGTCGTCATGCTGCGGAGTTAGCAAGCGCTGCAGAAGTAGCAAACAGTGCCAATCGAACTAAAGGTGAGTTTCTGGCAAACATGAGCCATGAAATCAGAACACCCATGAATGGTATCTTAGGCACGCTTCAGATTTTGTCGCGTTCTGAACAAGATGCCCAGTCACGAGACATGATAAAAAAAGCGCTATTATCAGCGAATTCTTTACTGACCATCATCAATGATATTCTGGACTACTCGAAAATTGAGGCGAATAAGTTATCACTGGAAAATGTGTCTTTCTCAGTGCGTGATGTCGCTGAATCAGTCCTATCCGATGTTAGCTTGAGCGCGTCATCAAAAGGATTGGCGATCCATCTTTTGATCGACGAAAGCTTTGTTGACGGTTGGCTAGGGGACCCGGTAAGGGTCAGACAAATCTTACTGAACCTGATGTCAAACGCGATAAAGTTCACAGCGCATGGGAGTGTAACGCTTTCACTAGACGCTGTGCGTGAGCGTGATGATTGTGACGCTATTCGTATGTCAGTGACGGACACAGGCATTGGCATGGATAAAGACACCCAGCAGAGAATATTTGCACGGTTTAGTCAGGCTGATACGTCCACGACGAGACGATTTGGCGGCACGGGGCTGGGAATGTCAATCACGACCAGTTTGGTTGAGATGATGGACGGTACTCTTCAGCTCTTCAGCGAACCGGGGCAGGGGACAACCGTAACCATAACCCTGCCACTCACCCAAGCGACAACCGCGTCGGAAGATGTTCAGAGCGAACATATGAGCGCCCCCGACATGTCAGGCAAGCGTATTCTTATTGCTGAGGATAATGATATAAATCAAGCAATCATTGGCTCAATGATGGAGGCGACCGGCGCTACGCTAGACTTTGTCGTCAACGGTAAGCAAGCGGTGGAAGCCTGCCATCAGCAAGTTTACGACCTTGTCCTCATGGATATACAAATGCCAGAGATGGACGGCACGCAGGCCCTTTCTTTGATTAAACCCGACCACCCTGAGCTGCCGGTCATTGCGCTGACAGCAAACGTTATGAGTGAAGAGGTAGCAAGCTATTTGCAACTCGGGTTCGCTCATCACATTGGCAAGCCCATCGACACCAACATTCTCTATTCGACGCTAAGACAATACTGCTGAGCGAGTTGATGTCAAAAATATTTGACATGTTTGTGGCATAAGACTACGCTTACAAATGTAAAAAATATTTGACATGGTGTCGAGAAAATCATTCATGGGGATTGTTATGGGTTATAAAGAGAAAAGTGTGGCAGCGTCGTTGCTGCTGTCTGTGATTATACTTGCGGTGTATCTCTACGATGTGTTGCATTTAGTCAATGCAGGACAACTATCGCAGTCTGCACTGATGGGCGCTGTGGTTAAAATGGTGTTATTGAGTTTGATCCTGGAAGTCGTCACACATTCGGTTTTGGCTGGCCTCAATGCCAAAGAAGCCGATCGTGGAGACGATGAGCGCGACAAGTTAATTGCGCTTAAATCTAACAGGTGGGCATATGCTGTGTTGACCAGCGCAGTGTATATTTCAATTTTCTTTATCTGGCTGAACAGTGTCGCGCCAGAGCGTGCAGTACAAACACCTTTCATATTTGATGATATTGAATTTGTTTACAGTATTTTGCACTTACTCTTGTCAGGCTTTATTTGCGCAGAAATTACGCGCTATGGGACGCGTTTGATTTATTATCGCAGGGGTGCATGAGGTGAGTGCGCATATTACCAATGCCATTCGAAAGCTGCGCTTTGAGCATAATGAAATGACTCAGCAGCAGCTTGCAGACGCAGTTGACGTGTCCCGCCAGACCATCGTTGCCATCGAGAAAGGCAAGTATTCTCCGTCCCTCGAAGTGGCGTTTAAGATAGCTCGACAGTTCGACAAAAGCGTTGAAGAAGTGTTTTTCTGGCAGCAGCAAGGCTAACCGGGATACTGCGCTACTGACAGTGCAGTTTCCAGCCAGCTTTGTGTTGTAGCCACGTTTCATTGGCGAGTTCTGCGTCAATCAACGGGTGTGCTTTTAACCAGCCATCCGGAAACGTTAGCGTCCAGTCAGTGTCATTGATGCTTAGCGTTACCTCTGGGACATGGTTATCCTGACGGCGGATACACAGCATGCAGGCAATACGTAAAATTCTGACCAACCCAATCATTTGTGCTTTCACTTCTTCGTGGTAACGGTCGAATAAGGCAACATCTATTTCCTGGCGATGGTTCTGTACCAGGTCACGAATGCCTTCCTGCTGCAGTTTTGTATAACCCGGCAGGGGCAAATGAGTGAGAATGTAAGCGCCGTGCAGATGGTACTTTTTGTATTCGATATGCAACCCGGTTTCATGCAGTAGCGCGGCAGCAGCCAGTACCGCATCCGTGTCGAAATTACAGACATTGGCCTGAGCACACATTTGTCTGCACAACGTCTGTGCTATCTCATTGACCCGCTTAGCATGGTCGATATCGATGTGGAATCGGCGCATCGCGTCAGTTAGGGTGAGCTGCCGACGATCGTTATCCTTGAGATTATCCAGCATCCCGTAAATCAGACCCTCGCGCAGGGCGCCGCCTGAGATGTTCATATCCTTGATCTGCAGTTGTTCAAATAAAGCGATCAAAATCACCAGGCCGCTGGGAAAAATGGGCCGACGAGATTCCTCAAGCCCCTCAATGGACAATGCATCAATATGGCCACAATCGATACACTGCTGCTTGAGAATATTCAGATAATTGAGACGGATAGCATCACTGATCCCCTGTGCCACTAGTATTTCAAGTACCGCCTGTGGGGTACCCGATGCGCCAAGGCAGTTTTGCCAGTCAAAAGCCAGAAAATCGTCTTTAATTGGCAGTAAATGCTCGACTGCGGCGCGATGAGCGCGTTCAAAATTGTCGACACTGAGCTGACCATCTGGGAAATAGCGCTCCATAAACGTCACGCAACCCATCTCCAAACTCACTAGTCGCAAAGGCGTCATGTCATTGCCGACAATGATCTCCGTGCTTGCTCCACCGATATCGATGACCAGTGAGTTGCCCTGATTAGCAGACGTATAAGCGACGCCAAGATAAATCTGACGTGCTTCTTCTTCACCACTTATAACATGGATTTTGTGGTTCAGAATCTGTTCGGCTTTGCGCAAAAATACGTCGGCATTCGCTGCAATGCGTAATGTCGCTGTACCTACAACCCGAATATTTGAGGCGGGAATATCCTGCAGTCGCTCTGCAAACGTAGCAAGGCAGTTCCAGCCTCGCTGCATGCTGTCTTCATCCAGCACCATATCGGCATCAAGGCCAGCGGCCAGTCTGACTTTCTGCTTTACTTTGCCAATAATCTGAACGCTGCCCGCAGTGACTTTGACCACTACCATGTGGAAGCTGTTCGAGCCAAGGTCGACAGCTGCATATAACTCCTCTTGAAGCATCACAGAGCGAGGCGGCACGTTGCTCATCACTGATTAACGTCCGCGTCCATTACCACGATTATTGCCACCTCTTCCAGATGGTCTTCTGCCGCCACGGCCCTGAGGTTTGCCAGCAGTGTTACGTCTTCTGCGACGTGGGCTAGGGGCGCTGATGTCTTGCAACAATGCATCGTGGAAATAGTCGGTTACCGGGATGGCGTGGCCAATATAGGTCTCGATGGCTGGCAGATTTAACGCATATTTTTCACACGCAAAGCTGATGGCGTGACCACTCTTTCCTGCACGTCCCGTTCGACCAATGCGATGTACATAGTCTTCGGCGTCATCAGGCAAGTCGTAATTGAACACATGCGTCACTTTCTCGATATGCAGGCCACGTGCGGCAACGTCGGTGGCGACCAGAATGTCGAGATTACCCTGGGAAAAATCGTCGAGGATCCCCAAGCGCTTTTTCTGCGGCACATCACCGCTGAGCAGGCCCACGCGATGACCATCGGCGCGCAACCAGTCATTAATGTTTTCACAGCTGTGTTTGGTATTAGCAAAGACAATGGCTTTATCTGGCCACTCTTCTTCTAGAAGCGTAAGCAATAAGGCCATTTTGTCATCATCAGACGGATAAAAGAGCTCTTCTTTAACGCGACTGGCGGTTTTTTGCTGAGGCTCAACCTGCACATGTATTGGATTGTTCATGTGCTCATAGGCTAATTCCTGAACACGCATAGACAACGTCGCAGAAAACAGCATGCTTAGTCTTTCTGTAGGCGCTGGCATACGACGGAATAAATAGCGGATATCTTTGATGAAGCCTAAATCGAACATCCGATCGGCCTCATCCAATACCGCAACCTGAATATTCTTCAGGCTGAATATGCCTTGTTTGTAATAATCGATAATGCGGCCCGTGGTGCCGATGACAATATCGACGCCCTGTTCGAGAGTCTCCCGTTGACTTTGATAACCCTCACCCCCATATATCAAACCTAGGCTAAGTCCGCTGTGTTTACTCAACAATTCAGCATCGTTATAGATCTGTACGGCGAGTTCGCGCGTAGGTGCCATAATGATGGCTCTGGGCTGACCCGGTTCCTGCTGGGGGTTATTCAGCAGGTAGTGAAATGTGGCGACCAGAAACGCAATAGTTTTACCGGTTCCGGTTTGCGCCTGTCCGGCAATGTCGAGCCCTTCCAGTAAGTGAGGAAGGCTCATTGCCTGAATAGGGGTGCAATGGTTGAAGTTAGCTTCAGACAGTGCTTTGATGACGTCCCCGTTTATAGGCAGATCGCTAAAATGGGTGTCGGTTAAGTGAGTTGTTTGCATAGCTTATAGCTTATCAGTGCTTGCATTAAAAAACATTTTCTATATAACACTCATGTCCGCGCTGAAACAAATCAGTAACGGTTAAATTTGGAGAAACGAATGAGCGACAAAATTTCCGCGATATCTGACGATAGCTTCGAAGCAGATGTTATCAATGCTAGCGGTCCTGTATTAGTTGACTTCTGGGCCGAATGGTGTGGCCCGTGTAAGATGATCGCGCCTATCTTGGCAGATGTGGCTGACGAATTCGACGGCAAAGTAGCAGTTGTGAAGCTGAATGTCGATGAAAATCCGGATACCCCGTCTAAATTCGGCGTGCGTGGCATCCCAACTTTGCTGTTGTTCAAAGATGGCAACGTGGTAAATAAAAAAGTCGGTGCGCTGTCGAAAGCGCAGCTGCAGGAATTCCTGAACGAAAACCTGTAACTGATGTTGGCCCGGGTCTCCGCCGGGCCATCTCGTATCTAGCCGGCCCATAGCGACCTGTAGATAAAATACGGTAAGAAGCTAGACGGACTGATAATTTGGTGCTAACGTTACATCGTTCTTACCCGAACACCCCTTTTTGTAGTTCATACTCAAACCAGAGTTAATAAATAACAAGCCAAACCCTAATGGTAAATTTTGCTTTTTATAGCGAAGTTCAAGCACAAGACCCACCGATATGAATTTAACGGAACTCAAGAAAAAACCGATCAGCGAGTTGGTTGGACTGGCCGAGCAAATGGGCCTGGAAAACATGGCTCGCGCCCGCAAGCAAGACATTATTTTCTCCATACTGAAAGCACACGCGAAAAGTGGCGAAGACATTTTTGGCGATGGCGTGCTGGAAATTCTGCAAGACGGCTTCGGCTTCCTGCGTTCCGCCGATTCCTCATATCTGGCTGGCCCAGATGACATTTATGTCTCGCCGAGCCAAATCAGACGCTTTAACTTGCGCACCGGCGATACCATTTCAGGCAAAATAAGGCCGCCTAAAGACAGCGAACGTTACTTCGCGTTGCTGAAAATTAATCAGGTCAATTTCGATAAACCTGAAAACTCGCGCAACAAGATCCTGTTTGAAAACCTCACACCACTACACGCAAACCAGCGATTCCGCCTTGAGCGTGGTAACGGCAGTACCGAAGATATCACTGCCCGCGTGTTGGATCTGGCGTCTCCTATAGGTCGCGGACAGCGTGGTCTGATAGTGGCACCGCCGAAGGCTGGTAAAACACTGCTGCTGCAGAATATTGCACAATCAATTGCTGCAAACCATCCAGAATGTACGTTAATGGTGCTACTCATTGATGAACGCCCTGAAGAAGTCACAGAAATGCAGCGATTGGTGCAAGGCGAAGTCGTTGCCTCAACATTTGATGAACCTGCCAGTCGTCACGTTCAAGTCGCTGAGATGGTTATCGAGAAAGCCAAGCGTTTGGTTGAACACAAAAAAGACGTAGTTATTCTGCTGGATTCGATTACTCGTCTTGCACGAGCCTACAACACTGTGATCCCTTCCTCTGGCAAAGTGCTCACCGGTGGTGTAGATGCCAACGCTTTACACAAACCTAAGCGCTTCTTTGGTGCAGCCCGTAATGTTGAAGAGGGTGGCAGCCTGACAATCATTGCCACGGCATTGATTGATACCGGCTCGAAGATGGACGAGGTCATTTACGAGGAATTCAAAGGCACCGGTAACATGGAACTTCACCTTAATCGTAAGATAGCCGAAAAACGTGTATTCCCAGCCATTGACTTCAATCGCTCGGGCACGCGTCGCGAAGAGTTGCTGACGACCCAGGATGAACTGCAGAAAATGTGGATCCTGAGAAAAATTGTGCATGAAATGTCTGAAATCGATGCCATGGAATTTTTGATTGGTAAACTCTCCATGACTAAAACGAATAACGAATTTTTCGATGCGATGAAGCGTCAGAAGAGTTAAGACAGTTCGTTAGCACTCAATTTGTAAGCCGCTGCTATTGTCAGCGGCTTTTTTATACCAATGACCAATGGTTTGCGAGTTGTACTCGGGATAGGCTGGGCATACACTGAAAGGCTCAACTATAACGATAACGAGAGCAAACTATGAGATACCTCAGCCTTCTTGCCCTGCTAACTTTCGGCGCACTTGCCGATAATCACGAGTCTGTTGTTGCCCAAAAAGCCGATGCAATTGAATCCCAGGTGATCCAGTGGCGTCATCATTTCCATCAGTATCCTGAATTGTCCAACCGCGAGGTGAAGACCGCCGCGTATATAGAAAAATACCTGCGCGAACTGGGATTGGACGTGACCACCGGTGTTGCAATGACCGGCGTAGTAGGTGTGCTGGATAGCGGTAAACCTGGTCCAGTCGTGGCGCTGCGTGCCGATATGGATGGTTTGCCGGTGCTGGAGGATAACGACCTTCCTTATCGCAGTCGCGAACGTGGAGAATTCAATGGTAACGACGTGCCTGTCATGCACGCTTGTGGGCATGATACTCACATGGCGATGCTGATGGGCGCAGCCTCTATTCTTGTTGATATGAAGGACCAACTGCGCGGTCAGGTAAAATTTATTTTCCAACCTGCTGAAGAAGGATCACCAGAAGGTGAGCGAGGCGGTGCAGAGGTGATGGTTGAAGAGGGCGTTCTGAAGAATCCTGATGTGGACGCAATCTTTGGTCTGCACATCAGTGCAGATACCGATGTGGGCAAAGTACGCTGGCGTGAGGGTGGCATTATGGCTGCTGTGGACCCATTCAAAATTGTGGTGAAAGGCAAGCAGGCTCATGGAGCCTATCCTTGGCTTAGTGTTGATCCTGTTACGACATCAGCACAAATTATCATGGCATTACAGACCATTGTTAGCCGCGAGCTAAAACTTATCGACGATGCTGCTGTTATCACCGTCGGTGCTATCCATGGCGGTAATCGCTCCAACATTATTCCCATGGAGGTGGAAATGGTTGGCACTATTCGTACCCTGAATGAACAGGCACGTGAGCATATATACGAAGCGCTTCCGCGCAAGGTAAAGGGCATCGCTGACAGTATGCGCGCCACGGCAGAAGTCACGCTGCCACTTGATTACAATTATCCCATTACCTACAACGATCCGGCATTGATGAAAAAGATGTTGTCTACGCTCAATCGCACGGCGGGAGAAGAAAATGTTATCAACAGTAAACCGGTCACCGGCGCTGAAGATTTTTCTTTTTTCCAGGAGGAAGTGCCCGGCGTATACCTGTGGGTGGGAGGCAAACCTCTGGATGTGAAGCCTGAGGACGCGCCCGCGCACCACACTCCGGAGTTTTATGTGGACGACAGTGGCATGAAGTTAGGTGTTAAGTTGTTGACCAACCTAACGCTGGACTATATGCAGCAGCACTAGTACCCGGATTGGTGCAGAGATTCGCTTGTTTCCTGAGGTAAGCATGCTTCATAAACTGAAGACTATCGCCTTGATATCGATAGTCGGCCTGTTGGCAAATGCCTTGCCAGCACCTTTTATGACCAATGGCATGTTTGCCTGGGGAATGTTTGCTTCAATTTATGCCGGGCTCAAATTTGGCTGGCGCTGGTGTGTTTTTTCAACGCTTTTAGTATCAGTACCACTATGGTTCGAGCCTGTATCGATAATTTCAGTATCGCTGGTACTCCTCCACCCATTGATACTGACCGTCATTTGTTACCGCAAATCTCAAGTCAGACCAATTACTATCAGTATTTTGTACTGGTTGATGCTGGGTTTACCATTATTTGCCCTGTCTGCATGGTGGCAAAGCGGCAATCTTGACCTCAGTGTTTTTGGAGATGGTCTATTAACAATACTTAATGCAGTGGGCGCCGCGTTGTTGGGCCATTTTCTAGTGATTGCAGCAAATATGCTGCGCCCATCTGACAACGTGCCACCGCAAAAAATCCGCTTTTTATTCCAGTATCTGTTCAGCGGTGTGTTCTTTTTTTCTATATTGGCCGTCTCTTTTGTTTACATAGGTTTGCATCAGCGCAGTACACAGATTCAGCTAAGTGACTATCTGACAGATGCAGCCGAAACAATAGGCATTGGGGTTGAATCTTATCTTCACAGTCACGCTAAGGCGCTTCGCGCGGTCAGTGATATTGTCAATACTACTGAGCAGGGGCAACGTGTATTGCAGTCATTGGCATCGGCGTATCCCGGCTTTTTAACCATGCTAATGACGGACGCCAAGGGCACCATTATTTCATCTCAGCCAGCATCTCTATTAGAAGTCGCTACTCAGCAGGGACATGTCGACGTAGCCTATCGTGATTATTTCAGCGTGCCTAAGCAGACCGGACAGAGCTACGTGTCAGATGCTTTTCAGGGCAAAGGTTTTGGCAGTGATCCCATTGTTGCGCTATCAGCCCCGGTGTTTTCACAAAACGGTGAATTTGAAGGCATCATTGAAGGCTCGTTGGATCTGTCGGGATTTGCAACCTACGACCGACTTCCACAAAAAGCCGACAGTGCGATCATTATCACTGACAGTCAGAATAAAGTCGTGTTTGCTTCTCCTTCCTTAAATCAACAAGCATTGCTGGAACTCATGGTCATGGAATGTGAGCATTCGCGATGTTTAACGCCTCTTGAGGGGCTGTTCGCTGGGCAGAATTGGCTGGCTATGCAATTCGTCAGCAGTGACCTGAAATGGAATGCCTATGCGTTATATCCGCGCAGTGCATTTGAAACCGGCATAAACCGTTATTTAATTATCACGCTGATTGTCGTTATTGCGCTGGTCGGGCTGGCATCTGCTGCCGGCTATTTGGTCGCAGTGGTGCTAACCCGTCCTCTCTCGGCATTAATAAATGACTTCAATCAGTTCGATCCGCACGGTGACTACTTTGTAGGAGTGACTAACAACAGTCGACGCTATATTCATGAAATCAGTGAATTGGACAGAGGCTTTTCAGAGCTTAAATTACGTCTGATGAGCTCGTTTCGACAGCTGGCGTATGCAAGAGATAAACAGCAGGAATTGAACGACACGCTGGAGCAGAAAGTCCGGGAAAAGACTGCGTCGCTTGAAATCGCACTGCAACGAGCCAATGAAGCGAGCGAAGCGAAGTCTCGATTTCTGGCCAACATGTCCCATGAGATACGCACACCGATGAACGGTATTCTGGGTACCTGTGAAAATATGCTGGACGGTAAATTGGATGCAGATACGCAGCGCAGGATAGAAATCATTCAGCTGTCTGCCAAAAATTTGCTGATAATCCTCGACAGTATCCTTGACTGGTCGAAGATTGAAGCGGGAAAGATGTCGGTTGAGTATCGAAGTTTTGCGCCCCAGCCCTGGTTAAATGCCTGTGCGGAATTACACAAACAGGCGGCGGAACAAAAAGGGCTTATCATTAACGTCGACTGTCAATCTCCTCTGCCCGATGCGGTTAAGAGCGATCCGACAAAACTTACCCAGATCCTTAACAACCTTCTTAGCAATGCCATTAAGTTCACCACTAACGGCAGTGTCACCGTAAAGCTAGCATATACTGACAACCGGCTTGAACTGTCTGTGCAAGACACGGGTATTGGTATAAGTGAGGAGCAACAGGAAAGTATTTTTCAGGAGTTCTCTCAGGCCGATGTGTCAACGACGCGTGTATTTGGCGGCACCGGACTGGGCTTAACGATTTGTAAGGAACTTACCCAATTGCTGGGTGGCTCGTTAACCTTGTCGAGTAAGCCAGAGCAAGGGACCCGTTTTGATGTCTCGATTCCTGCTGACATCGCCGAGCTGCAACCTGCTACGGACAGGGAAAGTGAAGCGGCAGAGTTTATCGAAGGGCTGAAGATCCTGATCGTTGAGGATAACGATATTAACGCATCCATTATTCAGGATATGTTGCGTAGCTTAGGTGCTCGCTTCTTGCGCGCCAGAAATGGCAACGAAGCGATTGCCGTGCTTGAGCAAAAACAATTCGATTTAGTCCTGATGGACTGCCAGATGCCGGTGATGGACGGATTCGAGGCCACACGGCAGATTCGCACCCGACAAACATCCTGGGCGACAGTGCCTATCGTCGCCCTGACTGCTAACGCGTACGCTGAGGATCGCAGCGCATGTCTTGATGCTGGAATGGATGACTATCTCAGCAAGCCGGTAGGCAAAGCGGAGCTGATTAATGTGCTAGGCAAATTGCTTAACCCAGGATAGACATCCGGTTCTCTATTATTGGCCTACCGTTATTCATTACCTGACGGCTGTTCCTGCACGGGCTTGGTAAACAGGCGCAATACGAGATAACCACATAAAGCTGAGACAAACGAACCGCAAAGAATACCTAAACGTTCATCGGCCATCTGATTTACACCGGTTTCTTCAAATGCCAGAGATCCAATAAACAGACTCATCGTGAAACCGACACCACACAATAGCGACACACCATAGATGTGACGCAGGGTGACGCCTGTCGGCAATGATGCCAGCCCGGTTTTAATTGCCAGATAGCTGAACCCAAACACGCCAATCTGCTTGCCTATCACCAACCCGAGGAAAATGCCGATGGTCACAGGATGGAAAATGGCGTCGGCTGCAATAGTGCTGAAATCGATACCTGCGTTGGCGAACGCAAATAACGGCAGAATGGCAAAGCTAACAGACGGGTGCAGATCATGCTCCAGCGTTTGCACCGGTGAACGTTGCGGGTTCTCCCGGTCGCGCATAGGGATAAACATCGCCAGCAGTACACCGGCCAGCGTCGCATGTACGCCAGATTTCAGCATTGCCACCCAAAGTACCAATCCCACAAATATGTATGAGGGAACAGAAGCGACACCTCTGCGATTCATAGACCATAGCAAAAGTAAGCAGCAGGCAGCGATGACAAGCGCTGTCGTGGTAATATTGCTGGTGTAAAACAGCGCAATGATAACGATCGCGCCAATGTCATCGATGATAGCCAGTGTGACTAAAAAGACTTTAAGAGCAACGGGTACACGACTGCCAAGCAAAGCCAGAATACCAAGTGCAAACGCAATATCAGTTGCGGCCGGAATGGCCCAGCCAGACATGGCCGTCGCGTCACCCTGATTAAAAAAGACGTAGATCAAAGCCGGCACCAGCATACCCCCAACGGCAGCCGTGGCGGGCAACGTAATATCTGCGGGATTAGATAATTCGCCTTCACAAATCTCTCGTTTTAATTCCAGTCCTACCATAAAGAAGAACACCGCCATCAGACCGTCATTGATCCAAAGCAACAGGGGCTTATCGATACTCCACGTACCCACAGCTACCGTGACAGGTAGTTCTACCAATTGGTCGTAAATAGGTGATAGGGGCGAATTGGCGACAATCAGTGCCAGTACCGTAGACAACATCAGCGCAATTCCGGCCGAGGATTCGCTGCGTAGCAATTCGTGGACAGGTAATGGCTTATTCAGGATGTTATTAATCAAGGTGATAGCCCTCGTTTTAATCTTCTAAGTGAAACTGTTTACCATAGTCAGCTAGGTGCTTCGCAAAGCTTTGACTCGCCAGACTAAGTGGTCGGTTACTCAATGTCACTGCATGCCAATATGACCGCAGGGGAAACCCATCGATATGCAGAATTTTTACTCTCGGATCGGGTGATTGTGCGAGCGTATATTCGGATAAAATGGCCAGTCCAAGGCCTGACGCTACGGCGAGTTTTATGGCCTCATTACTTTCTATCAACATGGTGTTATGCATGTGGATGTCGTGACGCTCACAAAACTCATCAACCGCCAACCGCGTGCCAGAGCCTGGTTCACGTAGCAAAAATTTGTATTCGATTATGTCTTCTAATCGACAGTTATCTGGACCGCGATAGTCTGCGCTGGCTATGACATGCAGGCGATTGGGCATAAACCGTTGAACATCAACCTTCAATGCTTCTGGCGGGTGGCTGAAAATATAAATATCGTCGCGATTTTGTTGTAATCTTTCGATGATCTGGGCGCGATTGCCAACCTTTAAGTGCACGTCAATCCCAGGGTGTGCTTTACAAAAATCAGCCAGCAAGGGCGGAATAATGTATTTTGCTGTGGTGACAACGGCCAATCGTAATGAGCCTACTTCTACGCCTTTGAGTGCTTGTATATGACTCGTCAACTTAGCCTGTGCATTAAGTACATCCTGCGCACACCGATAGACGGCCCGACCTGCTTCTGTCATGTGCAGTTGGCCCTGATGAGTCTCAAGCAGAGGTAAGCCACACATTGTATTTAGTTTCTTTAATTGCAGCGATACGGTGGGCTGTGACAATGACAGCTGCTCAGACGCGGCGGTAACTGACCCGCAGTCTGCGACGTGCTGAAAAACTTCCAGTAGACGAAAGGTAAGATTATTCATTTGTCCGCCTGCGTTATTTATTATGATAAATATATATTCTATTTATATATCTTTAAATCTATTTTTAAGATCATCCTGCAACCCTAAGCACATTGATGTGCTTTTTTGAGGCGCTGCAGGGCATGGGATTTGACTTTGATTTGAGCTACAATCTGCGCCCTTTTTATGCTGAGACGCGATTACGCTTCTAACCCCTGTGAGCATTCAGGTGCTTAGGTGGATTCGGAGTGCATTGCAACAGTAATCAATTTTTAACGCGATGAGCAGGAGACACTATGCCTAAGGTGGCTATCGTTATGGGGTCTACATCTGACTGGCCGACCATGCAAAATGCAGCGAAAATGTTAAAACGCCTGGGCGTTGACTTCGAAGCAAAGGTCGTATCCGCACACCGCACGCCAAACTTGTTGACCGAATTCGCGGAGACCGCCGATAAGAACGGCTTCGATGTCATTATCGCTGGTGCTGGCGGCGCTGCCCATCTGCCTGGCATGATTGCCGCCCATACGCATTTGCCCGTATTGGGGTGTCCGGTGCGCTCTAGCCAGCTCAACGGCCTGGATTCGTTACTGTCAATAGTGCAGATGCCAAAGGGAGTTGCTGTGGGTACGTTGGCAATTGGTGATGCTGGTGCCGCCAATGCGGGCTTATTGGCTGCCCAGATTGTTGCCCTGCAAAGTGACAACGTCAGAGATGCAGTGAAGTCATTCCGCTCAGAGCAAACAGAGTCAGTGCTTGCAGCAGGTGATTTGGAGCTTGACCAGTGAAAGTCCTGGTATATGGCGCTGGCCAGCTCGCGAGAATGATGTATCTTGCCGGAACGCCGTTGGGCATCGATGTGCAAGCCGTGGATGTCAACTCACAGGCAGTTGTCAATCCGATCAGCAAGGAGCCCCTGAATACTACCCTTGAGCAGGCTATTTTAGCCGCTGAATCCCTTACTGCTGAGTTTGAACATGTGCCAGAGGCATTGCTTCAACAAGCGCATGACAGTGGCAAATTGCGACCGGGCATGCAGGCGATTCTGACGGGTGCTGATAGGGTCAGAGAGAAGGCGTTACTGGAAAAGTTGCATATCGCTAATAGCGCTCATCGTATTGTGACCGATATTCAGCAGCTCGACGATGTCTTATCCGCCATTGGTGCAGATTTAATTATCAAAGCCAGCCGTGACGGTTATGACGGCTATGGTCAATGGCGATTACGCAGTCAGGATGAGTTAGCTGAGTTAAAACTGCAACTTGCCGATCTAGACTTGCAAGCCGTTCCATTAGTTGCAGAGAAACGCGTTGAATTTGAGCGTGAAGTGTCATTAATAGGCGTGCGAGATACGAGCGGCAACGTTAAGTTTTATCCCCTGGCAGAAAATCTTCATCATCAGGGGCAGCTGCATGTGTCCGTAGCGCCGGCCACTGATGTGACAGAAGCACTGCAACGTCAGGCTGAGGATATCTTCACCTCGCTGGCTAACGAGTTAGACTATGTTGGTGTACTAGCAGTAGAGATGTTTCAGGTTGGCAGTTCATTATTGGTTAATGAAATTGCACCACGAGTGCATAACTCTGGCCACTGGACTATGCAGGGCAGTGTGACTTGCCAGTTTGAAAATCATTTGCGCGCCGTGACTGGATTACCCCTAGGTGATACCCGAGCCATCGGGCCAAGTGCGATGATTAATATTATCGGTTGTACGTCCTTTTCACGACAGTTATTGAGTATTCCAGGATGTCATCTGCACTGGTACGGAAAAAGTGTCCGGAAAAAGCGCAAAATGGGTCACATCAATGTCGTTGGTCAGACTCATAAAGAGCTCGGTGAGGCATTGCAAAAGCTGGCCGAGTTCTTACCATTGGAGCATTTCCCGAAGCTGATTTCGGAAGCGAAACGCTTACAAGCGATCGTGCTTGACAACTGATTCGGAATGCTTAGAATACCGCCTCGCTGTGAGTGACACGCATCGCTGACACCGCAGTAGCACAGTTTTAGTGTGCCGGCTTAGCTCAGTTGGTAGAGCAACTGACTTGTAATCAGTAGGTCGCCAGTTCGACTCCGGCAGCCGGCACCATTCTTCTCTTCGTACGTTCTGAGTTGCACCAGCAATATGTATTAGGGCTATAATCTTCTAAATCACTTAGGAGTGCCTACATTGTTGTATCGCAAATACGTCAAGTCTTTCTTTTTATTCGTTTTCATTTCTCTATCTACATGTGTTAGTTATGCCGCAGATATTGTAGTCAGCGACGCATGGGCGAGACCCACATTTGCATTAGCGACTACCGGTGCAGCCTATATCACACTTGAAAATCAGGGGGAGTCTGATGACGTCCTTGTTGCTGTAAGCGTTAGCGAAGACGTGGCGGCGAAAGCCGAAATTCATGACCATATTATGCAGGGAGATATGATGCTGATGAGACATTTGCAGGATGGTGTTCCCCTGCAAAACGGGTCAAGGGTTGAATTCGCACCCGGTGGTAAGCATATCATGCTTATGGGGCTGACCGGGCCATTGCTTGAAGGACAAAGCATACAGGTGAGCTTGTTTTTTGAATATGCAGCTACGCAAGTCGTCACCGTGAACGTCGGTGACGGGCCGATGCAAGATAATGATGACGAACATGGTCATCATCACCACGAATAACATTGCATCGCTATAGCACTGCGTCAACTTTAGAAGGAAATGAATATGAGCAAGATTGATATTGGCATCAATGAAACAGATCGTCAGGCTATTGCCGACGGTTTGAAACGACTTCTGGCAGATTCATACACCCTCTATCTGCAAACCCATAATTTTCACTGGAATGTAACCGGACCACAGTTTCGTGAACTGCATCTGATGTTTGAAGAGCACTACACAGAGCTAGCTGTGGCTGTGGACGATATTGCTGAGCGTATCCGCACTCTAGGCGTTGCAGCGCCGGGAACTTACAAAGCGTTTACCGAATTGAGCTCGATTGCCGAAGTAGAAGGAGTGCCCGCAGCCAAAGAGATGGTATTGATCCTGACACAGAGTCATGAGCAGGTGGTCAAAACGTGCCGGGAAGTGCTGGTGCTGGCACAGCAGGCAGACGATGAATCGACGGCGGCACTGGTGTCCGATCGTATGCGGGTGCACGAAAAAACCGCCTGGATGTTGCGTGCCATGGCGGAATAATATTCATTGCTATACTGCACGATGCGCGCGCAGTATAGTTCTGTCGATACAGACAAGCTTGCATTTCAGCGGTCAATCCCCACTATATCGCTAACCAAAACAATCACGAGATTGCAGATGCAGAACATAATCGACATGACTCTGGAGAATTTCCAGCAGGTCATCATGCATGATTCTCAGCAAAAGCTGGTCATGGTGGACTTCTGGGCTGACTGGTGTGAGCCCTGTAAAAACCTGATGCCTGTATTAGAAAAGCTGGCTCAGGAATACAGTGAGCACCTACTGCTCGCTAAAGTAAATTGTGATGAGCAACAAGAGATTGCCGCGCAGTTCGGTGTGCGCAGTCTACCGACTGTGATGCTGGTTAAAGATGGACAACCGCTTGACGGGTTTGCCGGTGCGCAGCCTGAATCGGCCGTCCGGGAAATGCTCGAAAAACACCTGCCAAAACCTGAAGACGGTCTTCTTCAGCAGGCTCAGGAACTGGTCTCTGCGGGTGATTACGCTAACGCATTCGGTTTCGCTAAGCAGGCCTATGACCTAAACGCTGACAATGTTGATATCAAGTATGTGTTGGCTGATTGCTATATCGAGACCGGCAGGCTCGAAGAAGCCAAGGGAATTCTGGATACCATCGGCCTGGTCGATCAGGATGGCCGCTATGCGTCACTACGCGGCAAAATAGAGCTGGCCGAACAGGCTGCAGACACGCCAGAAATCCAGGCATTACAAGAGCAGCTCGAAGCAAACCCGGACGACATGCAGTTAAAGGTCGACCTTGCGGTGCAGTTGCAGCAAGTCCACAAAGTCGAAGAAGCGATTGCATTGTTGATCGAAGTGTTGAAAAAAGATCTCAATTTTGGGGATGCTAAGAAACTGACACTCGACGTTATCAATGCGCTGCCAGATGGCGATCCACTCAAGTCCAGTTCGAGACGTAAACTTTACAGCCTGCTGTACTAAATAAGTACGACTCAGGTGAGCGCTGGGCTCACCTGAGTCAGTGCGCATGCTCGTCAAATTCCTCTAACGATCCTAGGACGCCCGGTGTTACCCTTGTTCCGACTGCAATAAATTCTTACTCGCTATGTTTCAGACTTTTTATCGACGTTTTCTTGAAGCCAACCCTGGCGTTCAGCATTTTGCCTGTCACAGTCATTATTACTGGCCAGATATCACCCGCCAGGCGATGCTTGATTACTGGGATGACAGCGCGCGTTTTGTCGACGATAAATGGGATTATTGGTTTTCTGAAAAGATCCCGGCCGTTCAGCAACATATCGCCCGGGTACTGAACACAGAACAGCCCGAACAAATTGTATTTGCGCCGAATACCCATGAATTTGTGTTCAGGTTGATGACCTGCCTGCCATTTGACAGACCGATCAGCATTCTGACCACCGACAGCGAATTTCATAGCTTCAATAGGCAGTCGAGACGTTTTGAAGAGTTAGCCAACGTGACTGTTCATCGCGTGCCGGCTGCGCCTTTTGAGACATTTAATCAACGCTTTGAGCAGGCGCTGGCAAGCCAGCATTATGACATGGTGTTTTTGAGTCATGTGTTCTTCAATAGCGGCGTGCAGGTAGACGCATTACCTCAGCTTGTGAATGCTGTGCAGGATGACGATACAATGGTTGTCATAGATGGTTATCACGCCTTTATGGCTGTACCGGTAGACCTGAGTGAAATTAAACACCGGGTGTTTTATCTGGCTGGCGGTTACAAATATGCCCAGGGCGGAGAAGGCGGGTGTTTTATGCATGTGCCAAAAGGCAGTGCCCAACGCCCGCTTTACACAGGATGGTTTGCTGAATTTGGCGAGCTGTCGCAGTCAAAAGGGAATGAAGTCAGCTACAGCAAGGATGCAATGCGCTTTGCTGGTTCAACTATGGATTTTAGTGCCTTGTACCGCCTTCATTCGGTATTTGAACTGTTTGCAGAACACCGCCTCGACGTCAGGCAAATCGATGGGTTCATCAAACAACGACAGCAACAGTTTTTGACGCACATCGATGGACTGCACTCACCCTGGCTGAACCGCCAGCGGCTGATTCAACACGATGCGCAGCTGCATGGGCATTTTCTGGCTTTTGAGTTAGATAACGAGCAGCAGGTCGGCAAGTTACAAGCGTATTTACACGCGCACAACATCGCAACGGACGGTCGTGGCAAACGACTTCGTTTTGGATTTGCGTTATACCATGATGGCCTGCAATATGACCTCAGTTGTATTAAGGAATTCAGCGGAGAATAAAAGCGATGGATGCGTTATGGATAGCGCTCGCACTGGTACTGGTACTGGAAGGTCTCGGGCCTATGCTGTTTCCGAATAAGTGGCAGCGGTTTATGTCAGAGATGGCCAATCAGCCGGTGCAGCAGCTGCGAACCCTCGGCGGAGCCATGGTAACCATTGGCGCCGTGGTACTGGTGTTCTTATTATCCTAGAAAACAGGTGATTTGCGCCCTCTATTTTTGATAGAATCCCCGCCTAATTTTTTTACACTTGAGTTCCATGGCTAAAAACGTTGTCGTGCTCGGCACCCAATGGGGTGACGAGGGTAAAGGTAAAGTCGTCGATTTGTTAACAGATCGTGCCAAATATGTGGTGCGCTATCAGGGTGGCCATAACGCTGGCCATACGCTGGTAATTGATGGCGAGAAAACCGTACTGCATCTGATCCCTTCAGGGATCCTGCGCGATAATGTCACCTGTATCATCGGCAATGGCGTGGTACTGAGTCCTGAAGCCCTGATGGCCGAAATCACCATGCTGGAAGAGCGCGGTGTACCGGTCAAAGAGAGGCTGCGTATCAGTGAAGCTTGCCCTCTTATTTTGCCCTATCATGTTGCGCTCGATATCGCTCGTGAAAAAGCCCGTGGCAGCAAAGCGATTGGCACGACCGGACGGGGTATTGGTCCCGCTTATGAAGATAAAGTGTCTCGTCGGGGCCTGCGCGTAGGGGACCTGTTCAATGCAGAGGATTTCGCCGCCAAGCTGAAGGAAGTGCTGGAGCATCACAACTTCATGCTGACTGAATACTACAAAGCGGAGCCGGTCGATTTCGATAAGACATTGAAAGACGCATTAGCCGTTGCCGATATTCTGAAGGCGATGGTTGTAGATGTGACCGACGTTCTGGATACCGCGCGCAAGCAGGGCGATGAAATCATGTTCGAAGGCGCACAGGGCACGTTACTGGACATTGATCACGGTACTTATCCCTACGTCACGTCATCGAATACGACCGTGGGCGGTGTCGCCACTGGGGCGGGATTCGGTCCGAGACACATCGACTATGTACTGGGTATCGTAAAGGCGTACACAACCCGGGTTGGTTCTGGTCCATTCCCGACTGAACTTGATTGTGACGTAGGTGAGCACCTTGGTGTTAAAGGCCATGAATTTGGCGCGACTACCGGACGTAAGCGTCGAACTGGCTGGTTTGATGCGGTCGCCATGAAGCGTGCCGTACAGATCAACTCTATTTCTGGTTTTTGCCTGACCAAGCTGGATGTGCTGGACGGTCTGGAGACGTTGCAAATTTGCGTCGGATATAAAGACGAGCAGGGTAATATCCAAACCGTTCCACCCATGGCAGCAGATGGCTATGATCTGGTTGAGCCAGTGTACGAAGATATGCCTGGCTGGCAGGAGAGCACGTTTGGTGTGACGCGCTATGAGGATTTGCCGCAACAGGCAAAAGACTACATCAAGCGATTGGAAGAGCTGACTGAAGTGCCGGTAGATATTGTCTCCACCGGGCCGGATCGCAACGAAACCATTATTTTGCGCCATCCTTACGACGTGTAAGGTTGTAAGTAGATTCAGAAGGCCGCTTGATGCGGCCTTTTTATTGCTGCGCAGTCAATGTTAATGGTGTTAACTTGCTACTTCACTCAGGTTGTCTTTATGCCATAATGATGGCTCAATAATCCCACGCAAAAAGATTGAGAGCATTATGGACGCCACAACTAACGGGAATACGCAGGCTGAAGCGGCTATTCATCAAACCATGCCGAATGAAGCATTTGATACCCCTCTAACCGATATTGAAGGGCTTGTTAAACGGTCTCATAGCGCCTTTGCTACTGGCAAGTCCAGAGATATTGAATGGCGTAAGTCGCAGCTTGTAGCGATTAAGCAAATGACGCTCGATAATGAAAAAGCGCTGCTGTCGGCACTCAAGCAGGATCTCAATAAGTGCGAGCAGGAAAGCTGGATATCAGAAATTGGCTTTGTTACGACAGAAGTCGACCATACTCTTAAGCATCTGAAAAAGTGGGCAAAGCCATGTAAGGTATCCACGCCTATGGTAGCGATGCCCGGGAAAAGCTTTGTGTATCCTGAACCGCTGGGCTGTGTGTTGATCATTGGAGCGTGGAACTACCCGTATCAACTGGTCCTGGCACCGCTTATTGCCGCCATTGCCGCGGGTAATACGGCGATAATCAAGCCATCTGAGTTGTCCACCCATACCGCCAAGCTCATCGCCGAGCTGGTGCCGAAGTATCTCGATAATGACGCCTTTTCCGTGGTTAATGGCGGTAAGGAGCAAACCTCTGAACTGCTTAAACATAAATTCGATCACATCCTGTATACAGGGGGCGAGACAGTCGGAAAAATCGTCATGCGGGCAGCGTCTGATTATCTAACGCCGGTAACGCTGGAATTGGGGGGTAAAAGCCCCTGTGTGGTAGATAGCAGTGCAGATTTGAATGTGACAGCGGCGCGTATTGTCTGGGCCAAATGGCTTAACGCAGGGCAAACCTGTGTGGCGCCTGATTACGTGCTGGTGCCTGCATCTTTGGCGGATACGCTGGTCAGTAAAATTAAGACTAAACTCACCGAGTTTTATGGACAGGATCCGGCTAAAAGTCCGGATTATGGGCGCATTGTTAATCAGCGCCATCATGCAAGGCTGTGCAATTATCTTGAGGGGCACAATGTCGCTCATGGTGGGCAGGCCGATGCTTCTGACTGTTACCTGGCACCGACCATCGTGATCAACCCTGCAACGGACAGTGCGCTGATGCAGGAAGAAATATTTGGACCGATTCTGCCTATCATCACAGTAGATGACGTAGAGGCGAGCATAGACATTATCAATAGCCGCCCTAAACCATTATCAATGTACGTGTTTACAAAAGATAAAGCGTTTGAGCAACGTCTGCTTGAGCGCACCAGTGCCGGAATGGTGTGCGTAAATGATGGGTTCATGTTTGCGGTTAACCCCGAGTTACCGTTTGGCGGCGTCGGCAATAGTGGTATGGGGGCTTATCACGGCAAATATGGCTTCGATACCTTCAGTCACATGAAAACCGTGATGAAGCGCAGCTTCCTGTTCGATGTCGCCGTGCGCTATCCACCGTTCAGCAAAACTAAACTGAACCTCATGAAAAAGCTTCTTTAGGATGAATACCAGCATGACACTGAGTCCTTTTCACCTGGCGATCCCAGTTGATGATCTTGATGTGGCCGAAGAGTTTTATGGTCTGCTGTTAGGCTGTGAAAAAGGTCGCTCATCATCCCATTGGATAGACTGGAACTTCTTTGGTCATCAATTGGTGACCCATCAGGTTGACAATATGCCCGCGCCGCTAAAGCCTAACGAGGTGGATGAAAAAGCCGTGCCGGTACCCCATTTTGGCGTGGTATTGCCCTGGCAGGATTGGCACAACCTGGCTGAACGGCTTAACGCTGCGAAGGTAGAATTTGTCATCGAACCTTATATTCGTTTTAAAGGACAAACCGGCGAGCAGGCCACACTTTTTCTACTTGACCCATGCGGCAACGCACTGGAGTTCAAAGCCTTTAAAGACATGTCCCAGCTATTTGCTCACGATTAGAGACATCGCGACGGGATATGAAGCTGCACCAACTGAATGGCTATATTCAGAAAATTTACCTGGTTGAATACGACCATGGATTATTGTTACTTGATGGCTGTTGCAAGCCTGACGTATCGCTTCTGCGACATTTTATCGAGCAACAACTCGGCAGGCCATTCAATGATTTAAAGCTGGTGGTTGTGACGCATATGCATCCCGATCATGCTGGAGCTGCACACAAACTCCGAGCCTTGACAGGGTGTCAGATTGCCAGTGCCAATATCGACACGCCCTGGTATCGGGGTCTTAATGGCTTGTTGATGTACCTGATCGATGTGGTATTAACGGTCTGGGTGGCAGGGCGCCTGAACAAACCGGCTAAAAATGTGTTGTATCCAATGCGTTTGAAGCCGGATGTTCTGCTTAACGATAATGACCTATTGCCTGGTTTTGAAGAGTGGCAGGTGCTAACTACCCCAGGGCACACAGACCGTGATTTGTCACTGTGGCACAAGCCCAGTCACAAAGTGTATGTTGCAGACCTCATCGTGCAGGTGAAAAAACGCTTTGCTCCACCTTATCCTGTTTTTCATCCGAATAAGTACCGTGCTTCGCTGGCGCGAATTAAAGATTTGCTGCCAAACGCCCTGTGGTTGGCTCACGTCGGAGAGGTCAGCCTGCGAGAGGCGGATTATCAACACATGATGACGGTTTCGCCGACTAAGCCGAAAACGCCATGGCGAACTACCAAGTTAAAATGTAAGCAACTTCTGATACGCACCCGCTAATTATCGGCTAGCCTTTATAGTAACTCCTTTGCCATTCGTTCAGAACTCATGACCATTGTGCCCGTTCCTCATCTCGATAAACTGGTTGTTCAGCATGCAGACTTGCAACCACATCTACAGGCATTGCAGGCGGCGGGAGTAAGTAGCCATAACGTAGGGCAGTCATTGCTGGGACGCGATATCGTGGCGTTGAAGTTTGGCAGTGGGCCACACAGGGTGCTGGCATGGTCACAAATGCACGGCGACGAATCGACCGCGACGGCCTCGCTGATTGATCTGGCAACACACCTGCAAACTAGCCCGCCTGATTGGTTGTCTCAGGTCACGTTAATGTTGGTGCCTATGTTAAACCCGGACGGTGCGCAGCGGCTAAGTCGCTACAATGCCGCTGGCATTGACATCAATCGCGATGCACTGGCACTCGCTAGCCCTGAGGGGAAAATTCTCAATGACCTGGTCAGTGACTTTGCACCACACTGGGCGTTTAACCTGCACGACCAGGATCGCTGGTATCGTGCGGGTATTGACGGTTTGCCAGCGACGCTGTCTTTTCTGGCTACCGCAGCCGACCCCGACAGAAAAGTAGGCGAGACACGTTCAAAAGCCATGGCGCTGATTGGCCAATTGCTGCAGGATATGCAGATTGAACAGAAAGTTGGGGTGGGACGCTACAGTGATGAGTACAATCCGCGTTGTTTTGGTGATGCCATTGCTGCTAAAGACATTGCCGTGATCCTGGTTGAATGTGGATTTGCGCCCGACGATCCGGCCAGGCAGGAAGCACGCAGACTTACCGCTGAATGGCTGTTTTTTGCCTGTGAAAAAATTGCGATACAGCAGCTGTCACAGGACACGACGTGCTATTTATCGATACCGATGAACCAAGATAAAGGATGTGCCGATTTGGTCATTGAAAATGTCCAGTTAGCACCTGACGTGCTGGCTGATGTGGTCATACGTGGCGATAAAGTAGACCCGCATAGTGACCAGCGTGTTATCGACGATATTGGTGACTACCAGCACTTGCATGCCTATCAGCGTGTCGATGCAGCAGGGATGCAACCTATCCCAATGCTGACCTACTGGATAGAGCAGCCGTTATTTCTAGATGACGACACCTATCGAAAACTCATTGATATGGGTTATATACGTTTTGCAGGCGACAGAGAGCTGCTCGAGGTCGCGACGTTTTGGCCTGTTGACTGGCGTAACAGCAGAGTTGAACCGCAAGCCGCGCTTTGTCGTGGAGACAAGGCGACGATGGCACTGGGTCAAGACGAGTCTATTCAGTTAGCAATCATTTGTGGTCAGGTCATCCCCCTCTGATATGCGTAAATCCATCATATTCTGGAACGGAAACAAGTCGCCTACGCGCCAGCAATATGAGTTGGATATATTGCGGCTGGCATTGCGTAGCAGTAGCGCCGGGTTTGCAGACCTGCATATTGTTGAAGACAGACAAGACTATCCTGAACCAGAGCAAGAAGGCGCAATTCTATTAAACAGCGCTGATGTGTGTGTCACGGTAGCCGGCAACCCCAAGTTCCTGCCAGATACCTACATCCCCATCCATATTCCCTTGATGAAAGGGCTGCTTGGACATCGTTTGCTTATCATCCGGGATGCGGAACAGCCGGTTTTCGCCGATCTTAGTAGCATTGAGGCACTGCGTGGTAAAACCGCAGGTATTCCTGCCACCTGGGCAGATGCCACCTTGTTTCGACATAATCACTGTCTGGTCGATGAATATGGTCAACTACAGGATGTCATGAATCGACTGGCGGATGGCCACTGCGATTATGTAGCCCTTGGCGCTAACGAGATACATGATGTGTTTGACCAGCTTAGCGATTACACCGAAAGTCTGGTGATTGAGTCAACACTGCGCTTGTACTATCCCTATGCATTGGTGTTTTACGTCAGTCCACGACGAGAGGAGCTGGCCATAGCCATCCAACAAGGTCTACAAACCGCATTGCTTGATGGAGCCTTCGATAAGTTATTTCACGCCCATAACCAAGCCTGCCTCGCGAGTGCAGATCTGTCTCACAGGCGTGAGATAGCATTGGTCAACCCGTTGTTGCCAAAGGAAATCATGCCCTCGCTTAAAGAGGTTAAATCAAGCTTGCTTGCAGAGTCCGTTAACAGGTTTTAATGCGGAACTTGTTTCTGAGTCAGATACATCTGCCGCGGTAATCTGCACCACTTTATAACGCTCGGGTCTGTGGTTTACCGCAATAACCACATTCAGCGCAACTGCGCCAGCAATAGAATACAGAATCAATTCCAATAGGATAAAAAACAGTGACACTGCCAAAATGGTGATGTCGATACCCAGCGTCACATTACCAGCGCGGTAGCCAAATTTATTCTGGATCCACAGCCCCAATACACCGACCCCGCCCAGGCTCGATTTATGGCGAAACATGATTAAGATGCCCGTGCCGATCAGCAATCCTCCGACAACAGCGGCGAATAGCGGGTGAATATCATTAATATCGATAAAGTGCCCAATATACTCAGAGAACACTGACACAACGGATACTGAAATAAAGGTATTCAGGGTGAATCGTTTGCCTAGCTGTGTCAGAGCCAGCGTATAAAACGGCAGGTTGATCAGAAAGAACAGGGCACCAAAGCTCAACTCACTCAGATGTGTACCAAGCAGTGCGATCCCGGCGGCCCCGCCAATCAGCAACCCTTGAGCATTAAACAGGTATACACCCAACGCCACAAAGATGCTGCCGCATAGCAAAGCCAGCAGGTCTTCATATAAATGGTGCTTGGGCGAGTTCATGTGCTGTGTTCCGTTGCCATCTGATTGCTAAGAAAGCACGCATTTTAAAGCACGAGTGTCAGGATACAGAACGTTGATGGATAATTAGACGAGCCAAGTTGAGTGATAAAGGTACACCCAGCTTTACGAGTTATTAAAGCCTTGTGGTTGTTGTGTAGACAGGCTGTTATGGAAATGAAAATGGGCCTCTGTGAGGCCCATTTTTTTACTTAGCGTTGAGTATGGCTTAAACGCGCTCAAATACGGTTGCGATACCCTGACCCAGACCGATACACATGGTTGCCAGACCGACAGATTTGTCATTGGCTTCCATCAGGTTGATAAGGGTTGTAGAGATGCGTGCTCCCGAGCAGCCGAGTGGATGCCCCAGGGCAATCGCACCGCCATTCAGGTTAACCTTCTCATCATACACATCAAGCCAGCCAAGCTGTTTGATACATGACAAGGCCTGCGCGGCAAACGCTTCGTTGAATTCGGCAATGTCAATGTCGTCCATGGTCATGCCGGCACGTTTCAGCGCTTTCTGCGTTGCCGGTACGGGGCCGTAGCCCATGATGGCCGCATCACAGCCGGCTACACCCATTGCGCGGATTTTAGCTCGTGGCGTCAAGCCCAGTTCCTTTGCACGGTCGGCTGACATCAGTAACATTGCAGCTGCACCGTCTGAGATCGCAGAAGATGTGCCAGCAGTAACCGTCCCATTTACCGGATCAAATACCGGGCGTAGACTCGCCATGGTTTCTACCGTGCTGTCCGGGCGGATCACTTCATCATGATCGATAAGCTGTAATACGCCATCGGCATCGTGACCTTCTGTGGCAACGATCTCGTTTGTCCAGCGCCCTTCAAGGTGGGCCTGATGAGCGCGCTGATGAGAACGTGCACCAAACACATCCTGCATTTCGCGGCTGATTTGATTCTGGCGTCCGAGCAATTCAGCAGTCATGCCCATATTGCCTGAGGCTTTGGCGGTATATTTAGCCAATCCTGGGTGGAAATCCAGGTTGAAGGTCATCGGCACATGCCCCATGTGCTCCACGCCACCAATCATGTAGATATCACCCTGGCCAGTCATGATCCCTTTGCTGGCATCATGCAGTGCCTGCATGGAAGAGCCGCACAGGCGGTTTACTGTGACAGCGCCGGTACTACGCGGAATGCTAGTCAGCAGTTGAGCATTACGGGCAATGTTGAAGCCTTGTTCCTTGGTCTGCTGAACACAGCCCCAGATGATGTCTTCAATTTCTGCAGGATCAACACCCGGGTTGCGCTCCAATAATTTGCTCATCAGATGCGCAGAGAGGGTCTCAGCACGGACATTACGAAATACACCACCCTTGGAACGACCCATGGGTGTACGAATACAATCGATAACTACGACGTCTTTCATTGTCTGTCTCCTTGGGTCGATTAAGCGAAGTAAGATTTGCCGTTGGCGGCCATTTCACGGACGCCATCGCTGATTTGATAGATTGGACCAAGCTCAGCGTACTTGTCAGCCAGGGCAACAAAGTTGTCCAGTCCCATGGTTTCAATCCAGCGGAAAATGCCGCCTCGGAAGGGAGGGAAACCAAGGCCGTATAACAGTGCCATATCAGCTTCGGCCGCGCTGCCGACAATCCCCTCTTCAAGACAACGAATGGCCTCGTTAGCCATAGGGATCATAAGACGGGCGATGACCTCGTCGGCGTCAAACTCTTTGCGCTCGGCACAGTGGGGTGCAAACAGCGCGTAGGCATCGTCAGATGGCGTCTTGGTTGGCTTGCCGCGTTTGTCAGTGCCGAAGTCGTAGAAGCCTTTACCGTTCTTTTGGCCCAGACGATCGGCCTTGTATAGCAAGGTAACCGGGTCGTTATCGATTTTCTGCAGACGCTCTGGAATGCCGTCAGACATCACACCTGAAGCGTGATCAGAGGTGTCCATACCTACAACATCCAGCAAATATGCCGGGCCCATCGGCCAGCCAAACACTTTTTCCATTACTTTGTCGACAGCGACGAAATCTGCACCGTCTAATATCAACTTGCTAAAGCCGGCGAAATACGGGAACAACACTCGGTTTACCATGAATCCTGGGCAGTCATTGACCACGATAGGTGTTTTGCCCATCTTCAACGTGGCAGCCACAACCGCAGCAATGGTTTCGTCTGAGGTTTTTTCTCCGCGGATAATTTCAACCAGAGGCATACGATGTACTGGGTTGAAGAAGTGCATCCCGCAGAAGCGCTCTGGCTTATCCAGATTCTTGGCCAGCTCAGTAATTGAGATAGTTGAAGTGTTTGAACAGATAATAGCGTCATCGCTAATCACCTGTTCTGTTTCCTTCAGCACAATACCTTTGACCTTGGGGTTTTCTACCACGGCTTCGATCACCAGGTCCGCGTCTTTGATGGCTGAATATTCTAAGGTCGGTGTAATGCGGTTCAGCGTCTGTGCCATCGTTGTGGCATCCACTTTTCCGCGTTGCATACCTTTGCCCAGGATCTTGGCTGCTTCATTAAGGCCAAGGTCCAGCGCCGCCTGATTGATGTCTTTCATGATCGTGGGGGTGCCTTTTACCGCGCCCTGGTAAGCAATACCGCCGCCCATGATGCCGGCACCCAGCACTGCATGCTGCTTAACCTGTTTAGTGGCCGCTTTAGCCACTTTTTTACCTTTACCTTTGACCAACTGATCGGCCAGGAAAATGCCGACTTGTGCGGCAGCAGCGTCGCTCTTGGCCAGTTTTGCAAAGCCCTGGTTTTCCAGTTTTAATGCGCCATCCCGGTCTAGGGTGGCGGCTTTGGCTACCGTATCTACCATCATGTTAGGGGCTGGGTAGTGTTTACCTGCTTGAGCAGCGACCATGGCTTTGGCCGTAGAAAAACTCATTACCGATTCATTGGCATTGAGGTTAAGTGGTGCCTTTTTCTGCGCGCGGCGAGCCTGCCAGTCAAATTTCCCGGCGATGGCATCTTTGACCATGCTGAGCGCTGCCTCGGTTAATTTTTCAGGCGCAACAACGGCGTCTACCGCACCTTCTGCCATAGCTTTTTGGCCATTACGGTCTTTACCGGTAGTCATCCACTCCAGTGCGTTATCAGAACCAATCAGACGTGGTAATCGCACTGTGCCGCCAAACCCTGGCATCAGGCCAAGCTTAACTTCCGGTAGGCCGATTCTGGCGTTAGTGTCGGCAACGCGCATGTCACATGCCAGAATCATTTCACAACCACCACCCAGGGCGAAGCCATTTACGGCCGCTACAGTGGGGAAAGGCAGATCTTCAAAGCGGTCAAACACTTGAGATGTGTTTGCCACCCAGGCGCAAATCTCTTCTTCTGGCAAACTAAACAGTGAAGTGAATTCTGTGATATCGGCACCAACGATGAATACGCCTTTGGCTGAACGGACGATTGCGCCTTTGACATCGCTATTATTTTTCAGTGCCTGAGTTACTTCATCTAACTCGCGGACGGTGTCTTGATCGAATTTATTTACCGATCCCTGTGCATCGAAAACGATATCGGCGATGCCGTCGTCGAGCAGGGAGGCGGTCAGGCTGTTGCCTTGATAAATCATTGTAGTCTCCTTAGACCCGTGAATTGATGGCACACGCTGTGCCTTGGTAGGGTGGCTAGATTCTTGTAAAAGCCAACGCAAATTTCAATAGCATTTAAACAATTGTTTAAATGTGTGCGTTCTGGCGGCTTTCAAGTAGGACTTGCATCCTGATGCGGATCTTTTATGGTTTGTCATGGCGAACTAAAAATTTCGGGTTATATTGATTGTCTCGCATGCCAGAAAATCGCGCTGTGCTTACGCTGCATTCTATTCGTTCACGGTCTCTGCTACTCAGTGTCTTTACACTGTGGCTATGGGCGTGCGCGACATTCAGCGCGTATGCTGTCGATAATGATGCAAATCTTGAGCAACAGCGCAAATGGTTTGAACGGGCTGAGAGGCTTGCCACCAAACCTCGCAACAGCGAATTTCAACGCCTGAAAGAAAAATTAGCGGATTACCCGCTACAGCCTTATCTGACATATCGTTACTTACACCAGTTCCCTTACCTTTCAAACCTTGAGCAAATCGATGATTTCCTTACTGAATACGCCGATACGCCCATGGATGAACCCCTCAGAGAGCGATGGCTCAGTTATCTGGCGAATAAAAACCGGGTCGACTTATTTATCGAGTACTATCGCCCCACAGGCAGCACCAAACTGGATTGTACCTATGCTGACTATTTGGAGCGCGCCGGACAGACAACATTGGCCATGCAAAAAGCAGAACAGCTGTGGATGGTCGGCAATTCCCAGCCGTCAGCATGCGATCGCATATTTGCTGTCTGGACAAAAGCAGGATTGCGCACTGAACAGCATGTGTGGAAACGATTAAGTCTGGCAGCCGACGGTGGCAGCGCATCACTGGTGCCATACCTGACTAAGTTACTGCCGGAACAAAAAAGGTATCTGGGCGAGTTGTTTTTAAACGTTCGACGGTCACCAAGTCAGGTGAGCAAGCTGTCGAAATTTCCCGCGACCTTTCCAGAGCAAGAGCAGCAAATCCTGATTTATGGCCTCGGGCGACTTATATGGCGCAACGCAGATCTGGCATTGGTGACCTATCGCAATGCACAGTCACGCTTCGCATTTACCATAGCTCAGCAAGCCGAACTGGCGCAGCGTTTTGCCATTGCTCTCGCTATTGAAGAACATCACGAGGCGGAAGTATGGATGGAAACAGCCGCGACGCTAGGCAATGATGAAGAGGTACTACGTTGGCATCTGGCCCATGCCTTAAAGCATCAGCAATGGCACCACGTCATGGACATTACTAATATCGCTGACACGCAAGAGCTGTCTTTTGCGTACTGGCGGGCACGTGGTTTTGAGCAGCTTGGTTCTCGGGACGCTGCATTACCGATTTTCAACCAGTTGGCTGAGCAGCGTCATTATTATGGATTTCTGGCCAGTGGCAAGCTTAAGAAAATGCCATCATTATCCGATGCGCCGCTTAACTTCAGTGCCCAACAGCTTGACGCAGTATCATCATTACCTGCTGCAAGACGTGCCTATGAGTTTCTGCAACTTGAGCGTTATACCAGTGCCAGACGCGAGTGGCTGGGCATGCAAAACGGTCTGCCTGAACAGCAGCGCTTAGTCGCTGCAGTCATTGCCGATCAGTGGGGGTGGCACGATCAGGCGATTCTCGCATTTGGCCGCACAGGCTACCTGGACGATGTAAAACGACGTTTCCCGTTGGCGTACACGGAACAGCTATTGCCTCGCTCGGAAAAATATAATGTTGAACCGGAGTGGGCGTTGGCGATTACCCGACGGGAGAGCTCATTTATGGTCGACGCCAACTCTTCGGCTGGCGCGCGGGGACTGATGCAATTAATGCCAAGTACTGCACGTTACCTTGCCCAGCAAAAAATCAGTAACCGGGCGCTGTTTGATCCCGAGCAAAATGTTGAATTTGGTACGCAATATATGCGTTATCTAATGGATAAAATGGACAACAATCCATTGTTGGCGACTGCATCATATAATGCTGGCTGGAGAAGGGTGAAAGAATGGGTGCCTGCAAACGGCAGCATGCCGGCTGATGTCTGGATAGAAAATATTCCTTATAAAGAAACCCGCAATTATGTAAAAGCGGTAATGGCTTACAAGCAGATTTACGCCACCCTGCTGGGTAAACAGTCAAGCCTGTTCGAAGAATTAGTGGAGATGCAAATTTCTGCCTCTAATCTGACTTTTTAATTTGGTCATGCTAGAGTCGCAGCCCATCTGATAGCACCACACACGCTTGTTTTTGAGGAGTCTATGCAACAACTCGCACCGCTTTATCCCGATCATATCGACACCATGCAGACTCGTACTCGTGAAGCTTTGCAGCGCGAGGGAATTGATGGTCTGGTCATTCATTCAGGGCAGAGTAAACGGATGTTTCTGGATGATAATCACTATCCATTTCATGTGAATCCGCAATTTAAAGCGTGGTTACCGGTTATCGATAACCCCAACTGCTGGTTAGTGGTTGATGGACAGTCAAAGCCAAAGCTTATTTTTTATCGACCGGAAGATTTTTGGCACTTTGTACCGGCCGAGCCTGACACCTATTGGAGTGGTCAGTTTGAGATTGTCATGCTTAAGCATGCTGATGCGGTAGAAAAGCACCTGCCTTTTGATAAAGCCCGGTATGCCTATATCGGTGAGTATATTGAGGTTGCCAGAGCGCTCGGTTTTGACAACATTAACCCGGATCGCGTACTGAACTACCTGCATTACCAGCGTGCTTATAAAACTGACTACGAACTTGAATGTATGCGCGAATCAAACCGCATTGCCGTAAATGGCCACAAGGCCGCCAAGCAAGCGTTTGAAAGCGGCGCCAGTGAGTTCGACATCAATCTGGCCTACGCAAACGCCACCCGTCATGGTGATAATGATGTGCCTTATACAGGCATCGTTGCCCTGAATGAAAATGCCGCGATATTGCACTATATGGTGCGAGATAAAACCGCCCCCGATGAGCATCGTTCGTTTCTTATCGACGCCGGCGCTAACTTCAACGGTTATGCAGCAGATATTACCCGTACCTACACAACGCAGGGGGGACTATTTGCTGACATGATTAAAGCGGTAGATAACATCACACTGTCGCTCATTGAAAACCTGAAACCTGGTGTCAGCTATGTCGACATTCATGTTATGGCACATCAGTTACTTGCACAAACGCTTCAGGATGTCGGGCTTATTAATCTGCCCAGCGACGATATTCTTGCACAACAGCTCACAACGCCCTTTTTCCCTCATGGTATAGGACACTTTTTGGGGCTACAGGTGCATGATGTTGGCGGTCACGCTGCTGACGATAGAGGAACACCAAAGGCGCCACCAGAGGAGCACCCATTCTTGCGTTGCACCCGCACGGTAGAGGCTAGACAGGTATTTACTATTGAACCCGGCTTTTATTGTATTCCCAGCCTGCTGGCTGAGCTCAAGTCGTCAGAAAAGTCTAAATATATCAATTGGGACGTGGTCGACGCCTTGCGTCCATATGGTGGTATTCGTATCGAAGATAACGTTATCGTACATCGTGAGCGGAATGAAAATATGACTCGGGAAATGGGCCTTGAATAGAGCACTGGCATGCTTAGCGCTTGCCATAACGGTAAGCGCATGCCAGCCGCCTCCCACAAAAACCGAGTCGATGCTGCGCCTGGAAAATGCACAAAAAGACGTACAGCAGTATGTCGAGAAAGCTAATCTGGTGCTGGATAAGGCGACTGATAAGGCCTTGCCACAGGCTCTACCGGACTTAGTTTATGCAAAGGAGCTTCAGGACAATGCATCAGCCGTGTTCGTTAAGCTGCATATCCGTGATTTAGCGCAACCTGAACTGGCGCAGCTTACGACCCGCTTGCAGTCATATCATGCGGCTTTGAATGACTACACTCAGAATGTAATCGAAAAACTGATTACCAAAACACTGACGCTACAGAGTAAAGTGTTGGAAATAAATTCCAGGCCGCTGTCGGGCAGTGCATCAGGCTCGTCAGGTATGGTCGATTTTCTTGGCGATGAATTTAATAAAGATATTCAAGACTGCTGTCTTGAAGACCTGTCTCGCATTGCCATTCTCTTGCATGACAGCCCAATTGCACAGGAGCGGCAGATGAGTCGTCTGCTTGCCCAGATACCGTCACAATTAAATAAGATCCTTGCCGACCCAGCCTATGCAGAAGAGTTGCGCGAACAGGTCCAGGTCCTAACTGTTGACGATAAACTTGAGATCCCAGCTCGGCTGGACTAGTTTGAAAGCTTACTATTATTCTTGTTTATGGCGAGAACACGTGCGATTCCAACCTTGTGTTAACTATGTTGTAGCAGCTTATCTGGCCATCGCACCATTGCAGTCATTCGCTGACGTGAAGGATTTACAAGCTGCTTCGCAGGCTTTATGCGATAAGCTGCGGGAGTGTACGCTGCAAAATATGCAGCAGGCTGAAAATATCACGCCAGAGATACGCCAGATGGCGGAGGCAATGGTGAGTGGTATGTGCGCGCAATTTGTTACGGCCGAGCAGATTAAGCCATATCCTGACCTTGTAGAGCCCGCCACCGCATGCCTTCAATCCGCGGCGGCATTATCCTGTTCGGACTTTGAACAAAATCCGCAAACACCGGCGTGTCAGGCATTTGAGCAGAAAGCGGCAAAGTATGGTGTGGTGAATTAGATGCCCGCCTTCGCGGGCAAGACAAGATTTTCGCGGGCATGACACCCTCATCCCGTCTTGCCCGCAACGCTTTTGAGTGGGTATCTTGTTTCGGTCACGCCAATCAGGCAGGAACCCCTCACCACATCAATGTGTAACTCACGTAATACACATTTACACCATGGTTAATATCGGCCAGATTAGCGTTGGAATAATGACTCAGTGTGGCCGCTAAACGATGGCGTCCAGCTTGCAATCCGAGTTCGAATTTATCTTCGAACTGGGAGTGAGAGCCGAGCAGTCTGTCCATCCACTGATCATCATCGATGAACATAATGCCTATGCCCAAACCGGCATACAGGCTGATTTCACTCAATTCTAAATGCCAGCGAAACATCGGCACTATTGATACACCGCTGACATGCTTATCCCGCCATGGATCATTCCAATGATGTGCACTGAACTCTGCATCTAGATCGATCCGGTGGGAGGTTGCTACACGCCAGGATATTAACTGAGGTGAAATATAGGACAATCTGTAGGCATCAGGGGTCATTTCACGATCGCCAAGCAGCGTCCAGCGCGATGAGCCTTCTCCCCATGCCAGTGCAACGCCATGACTATAAGGTTGCGCATATCCCTGCAGTGGTAATAAAAAACAAAGAATGCCCAGCAGTCGTATCAAACCTGTTCCCATTTTTTGAGATTGAGAAATTCACGCCGGGTTTTCGGGCCATAGGTGCGAAAGTGCGGACTGTGTTGATGCTGCTGTTTCATTTGTGCCACTTTATCGTGTTGCATAAACCGTAGCACTTCATCAGCACTGATGGCGTAGGGCTTGGTTGCATTCAAACCAAAAATCTTGCGGCGTAGTTCATCGGTCATTTCACGGTAAGCATATTTTTCCTGAAACTGTTCGCTTATTTGAAATACACGGAAAGCCTGCATTTGATCCTGTGGAGAGCCATACCATATGCTGTCAGTTCCCCACAGCACATTATCTTCGCCTATGTATTTAACTAACTTGCCAATTAAATGCGCTGCTTGCTCAGGATGACGCATAACAAAGCGCCAGGTTGAGCCTAGCTCTGCATACACGTTGCTGTTCGGTGCAACATCGTTATCCAACATAGACTGAACAAGAGAATCTATGCCAGCTTTCCCCGCGCCCTCTGCAAATTCGGTTTCCTCAATCTGTGGGTCAAAACCGCTGTGATAGATGATGAAGTTGACATCTGGATAGCGTTTGGCAACACGACCAATATCAGTACAAAGGCTGTGCTCGTATGAGCGAGGTCCAAAGGGTATACCTTTATGTATACAGATGTTTTTCACTCCCAGTGCGCGTGCTTTTTCGATAAACGCCAGACCAACGTCATCATCAAGATAAAATCCCTTACCTTCAGGTCCCCACTGGGTGTAGGTTTTCCAGGCGCTGACGTGCCACTTTTCTGCCAGCTCATCCATACCCTGTAAATCGCCATCCTGATTCGGGTTCACCCTACCATGTAGTAGCAGACGATGATCACCTTCCATACTGTCTATAATGTGGCGAGTGGCATCTGCTTCCTCAATCGTCAGTGGCTCAGCCTCGCGACGGGAAGGGACAAAAGACAGCACCATCATACTGGTGTCACTATCTACAAAAACATCCTTAACGAACTGTTCTGGTCCAAGACAATTTAAGTAGCTTCTGTCGCCAGGCATATCCGCCAAATCACAGCTCGCATTAGGAAGACCAGCAAAGGGAGTGGCGGAGGCGGGTAGGCCGTTAAGCCAGCGTCCGTTGGGGTCAACAAAGTGACCCTGAATGTCAAAGATAAATTCATCACCATGTAAACGAGACGCAGCCTCTGGCTCACTGGCTGCGTCTGCTGCCAGTGAGAAAAAGCCGCCACTGATATTGTGTGTCGCATTGACTTGATTAGCGGTAAGTAAGGTGGTGGCAACGGCACAGCTGCTATAGAGAAATGTGCGTCGGTCCATGCCCAAGCGGCGACTTTGCCTCTGCATTGCCTCACGTGCCATGTCATTAATCATATTCTCCCGCGGTGATAGCTCAGGAGGAATGAATTCACCGTTTGATGTACTGTCAAATTTGACTGGCAAAACATCATCTGTGGGATGAAGTGCAGAGCGGGAGCTGGCCATACTGGATTCCCTGTAAAGGCTGGATGAATTCAGTATAGTCAAAAAATAAAAAACGCAGCTGATGCTGCGCTTTTTACTAAAAAAAGGGTTATGCGATCCTGTTTACTGCACTATGAGCGAGGGCAATTAGCGCGTGCTTGTAATCACTGTCGGGGATACAAGACAATGATGCAACTGCGTCTTCTACCGCACGTAGTGCGAGTTTACGTGTGTAATCTAACGCACCCGTCTCATGCATGGCGGCGACAATAGCGTCGAAATGCTGCGTACCGTCAGCATGTTCAATGGCATGCCTGATCATGTCGCGCTGCGTGTCATTGCCATGCCACATGGCATAGAGAAGCGGTAGGGTCGGTTTTCCTTCTGCCAAATCGTCACCAACGTTTTTACCCATCTCTTCAGCGTCGGCAGCGTAGTCCAACACATCATCGATAAGCTGGAACGCCGTACCCAGAAAACGGCCATATTCAGCCATTGCATTTTCAATATGCTCTGGTTTGTCAGTCAGCACGGCAGCAAGCTGTGTAGCGGCTTCGAACAGTCTTGCCGTTTTACTGTAAATGACCTGCATGTAGCGCGCCTCTGTGGTGTCCGGATCGTTGCAGTTCATTAACTGCATCACTTCACCTTCGGCAATAACATTGGTTGCGTCTGACAGGATCTCCATCACACGCATTCGCTTCAGACTCACCATCATCTGAAAAGATCGGGTATATAAAAAGTCTCCGACTAGCACACTGGCCTGGTTACCAAACACTGCGTTGGCCGTCTCTCTGCCTCTGCGCATGGTTGACTCATCAACCACATCATCATGCAGTAGGGTCGCGGTATGTATAAATTCAACGATGGCGGCCAGAGTATGATGATCGGTCGAGTTTATACCCAATGCCCGTGCTGCAATCACACTTAACATTGGACGAAGACGCTTCCCGCCACTGTTGACGATGTAAAAGCCTAGTTGGTTAATGAGGCTGACATCAGACTCGACCTGCTGTTGGATGAGCTGATTGACAGCGCGCATGTCTTGTTCCGCTAATTCGCGAATGGTTTGCATATCCATGTAAGTGGAATACACCTTTATTTTACTACTTAACATTTATGGCTCGTAGTTTAACTGAAAGCGCATCGTGATGTCCTGTTTGACGTCATTTACAAATGTGAATACTGTCTGCCTGTGATTCGGTTCACAAAGCACTTTAAGCTGCTTATCTATGCTGCTGTAAAAATACACAAATTTATGTGTTTTGGGGCTTGCGGCTCGCAGGGGCTTCGCGTACAATTCGCGCCCTGTTTTTGAATTGTCGCGCATGATGCGCAGAGCGGAGTTAACTATGTACGCGGTTTTCCAAAGTGGTGGCAAGCAACACCGTGTGGCTGAAGGCCAAACCGTTCGTCTCGAGAAGATTGAAGTCGCCCCAGGTGACACTGTTGAGTTCGATAACGTATTAATGGTCAGCAATGGTGACGATGTAAAAATCGGCACACCTTTCGTTGCTGGTGGTAAAATCACTGCAGAGGTTGTGACACACGGCCGTGGTGAGAAAGTGAAAATTGTAAAGTTCCGTCGTCGTAAGCATTCACGCTCACAGATGGGACATCGTCAGTGGTTCACAGAAGTGAAAATCACTGGTATCAGCGCTTAAGAGGAGTACGAACACATGGCACACAAAAAGGCCGGTGGTAGCACCAAAAACGGTCGCGACTCAGAAAGCAAACGCCTTGGTGTAAAGCGTTTCGGTGGTGAGTCTGTATTAGCAGGTAACATCATTGTTCGTCAGCGCGGTACTCGTTTCCACGCGGGCGACAACGTGGGTTGTGGTAAGGACCACACGCTGTTTGCTTTGTCTGACGGCAAAGTACAGTTTGAAGTGAAAGGTCCTCAAAACCGTAAGTATGTGAGCATCGTTGCAGAGTAAATCTGTCACGGTCTGACATTCAGATTACGCAAAAGCCCCGCTCATGCGGGGCTTTTTTGTTAAACTCTAATAAGTGCAACTGTTCGCAACAGCGTTAAGAGAGTCCAATGAAATTCGTTGATGAAGCCGAAATCAGGGTCGAGGCCGGTGATGGCGGCAATGGAACAATCAGTTTTCGACGTGAAAAGTATGTCGCAAAGGGCGGCCCCGATGGCGGGGACGGTGGAGACGGCGGTAGTGTTTATCTTGTTGCTGACGAGAACCTGAATACCCTGATTGATTTCCGTTTTGAACGTTTTCATCGCGCTGAGCGTGGCCAGAATGGCCAAAGCAGTAACTGTACGGGACGCGCTGGCAACGACCTTGAACTTCGCGTGCCAGTAGGTACTCGAGCGACTGACGCTGAAACTGAAGAAGTGCTGGGTGATTTGACCAAGCATGAACAACGCCTCAAAGTCGCTCAAGGCGGGTTTCATGGTCTCGGAAACACGCGATTTAAAAGCTCAACTAACCGCGCCCCGCGTAAAAAGACCAATGGCTCTCCAGGTGAAATTCGTAATCTCAAACTAGAATTGTTGCTGCTCGCCGATGTAGGTCTGCTTGGACTGCCAAATGCCGGCAAATCTACATTTATTCGTTCAGTTTCTGCGGCTAAACCCAAAGTGGCCGATTACCCCTTTACCACGTTGGTACCAAACCTTGGGGTGGTCAGACAGGATGCGCAGCGTAGTTTTGTGATCGCTGACATTCCCGGGCTGATTGAAGGCGCTGCCGATGGAGCAGGGTTGGGTATTCGCTTTCTCAAGCACCTTGAACGCTGCCGGATCCTGTTGCATTTAGTTGATCTATATCCATCCGATGGTTCTGATCCGGTTGAAAATGCGAAAGCCATTATCAATGAACTGGAAAAATATAGCCCCAAACTTGCACAGAAGCCGCGCTGGTTAGTGTTCAACAAAATTGATCTGCTGCTGGATGAAGAAGTCGATGAAATTGCTCAGCGTGTCATCGATGAACTTGAATGGCAGGGAGAAACCATGCGTATTTCTGCTTTTCAAAAGCTTGGTACAGACGAGCTGTGCCAGCGCGTGATGAGCTTTATCGAAACGCTTCCTGCTGAGCAACACGATGACGCTGAGCGAGATGTCGAGTTTAACTGGGACACCAATCAGGACGACACTTCGTCGGAGTATGACGACGATGATGATTGGGACGACGATGACGATGATTACGATGTGGAAGTGATCTACCAGCGATAGGCAAAGTCGATGATTATTTCAATGATTGCTGCCATGGCAGACAACCGGGTGATTGGCAAAGATAACGCAATGCCATGGCATCTGCCCGCAGATCTCAAGCATTTTAAACAGATCACGCTTGGTAAGCCGGTGGTGATGGGGCGTAAAACCTATGAATCCATAGGTAAGGCGCTGCCAGGCCGATTAAACATCGTGATCACTCGCGATACAGACTATGTCCTCGAGGATGCTGTGGTAGTGAATACGCCAGATGAAGCCGTCAAAGCAGCCGGAGATGTGGAAGAGCTAATGGTCATTGGCGGCGGTGCCATCTACACATATTTTCTGCCTCTGTGTGAGAGACTCTATCTGACGCATATTGACCTGGCAGTAGACGGTGATACCCAATTCCCTGACTACGAAAGCCAAGGCAACTGGCAACTGACTGATGAATCAGAGCATGTTGCCGATGAGCGTAATCCTTACGACTATCGATTCATCACGTTAGCGCGAGTACGTTAGTTCATTGTTTACTGCTGTTGCCGATATAACGCGGCAACATAGATATACCCATATATTGCACTAAACATAATGCTCGGTGCGACTGTCAGCCACAGGTTAGGTGTCTGGTTGATAAGGTTCACGCATACCACTAACGCGCTTTGTACCAACAGCGCGGGTAAGGGAGAAAGCAACACTGCGGGAAGCCTCAACCCTCTGAAAAGCGTTGCCGATGCATCCAGAGCCTCATTAAAACTGCGCCTTATGGCCAGATTCTGTGGGGTGGTTGAATGGAATGCACACATCACCGGAACGATAAAGGCTAAAGAAAGGCAAGTGCCATGCGAGCGCGTGTACACCCATTCAACCAGTGACGTAAATACCAGCGTCACCACTGCGCTGTAGCTTCCCTGCACCAATGCACTCCTGAGCAGTACATAAATATCATCAGTGGCCAGCATATTTGCCCAGTAAGCCCAGCCTGCATAAAACATAAATGCCGCCGCTGACGTGGTAATAAGTCGAACATTAATATGCATTGACAAGCCTTAGAATGAGGTTGAGTTACTGAGTATAGTAGGATGCTGCCAGCGTTGTATTAACGCTTATGTTAAACCCGTCTCCAGTTGATAGAGTTAGTCACCTAAAGATAACTCCCCGCCTGTCACCACCGCGAAGGCGGTGGTCTGTTTAAGACAAGCAACAGACGTTCGATACGACCTTAATTAGGGCTTAATGAAGGTTCCCTTTTATTGTATCGAAGACATTAAATTGAATGTTTGATACGCTATTCAACTCTATATAAGACTTCAGGGCTCTAGCTTCAGGACTAAGGGGCAACACAGCACCATGGGTGATGAAAACAAGAATGAGCAAGTCGAATTGCTTAGGAAAATCAATTCGAGATTACAGGCGATTACTGGAGCTCTTGTCGCTATAATTTTACTCCAAATATTCAAATTTTGAGTATTCACATGGGTCTTCGAGCGCCACAAACTTCTATCTTACAGCTCCGCAATGTGAGTTAATGTTTCTGGGTGAGATTGCACCAGTTTAAGTAATGTAATCGCTTGGCCATTGGGCGCACTGCGGCCTTGCTCCCAATTCTCTAAAGTGCGTACAGATGTATGCAAATATTTGGCGAAAACACCTCGCGACATATTAAATTTTTCTCGTATAGATAAAATCTCATCCGGCGAAATATCTAGCTCACTAACTGTTCTGACTTCGTGAGTCTTAAGGGTTAATTTACCCTCGCTATGAGCTTTTGTTTCATTAAGGGCTGTTGTAAGTTCTGAAAACAAGTTACGTTTGCTCATTTTTCCAAACCTCCATAAAGTCTTTCAACTGCTTCTTTTGTTCTGTCGTCAGGTCTTCCATCTCATTCTTCGCGTAAATGGTTAGTAGATAAAACCTATGGGCAATACTAAAGTGATAGTAAATCACTCTTGCGCCGCCCTGTTTGCCTTTACCTTTTATCCCAATTCGCACTTTTCTGAGTCCACCAGTCCCTTTGACGACATCTCCTTTCAAGGGATTTTCTAGCAATTCCTGCTGAAATTCTCGAAACTCATCATCGGTTAGATAGTCACCGCGGTGGCTCGCAAAAATGCTGGACTCAACGAATATCGCTTTCATAAGAGCGAAGTGTACGCACTCTGCGTATAGTAAGCAAATTTTAAACTTGGAGGATTATTAAAAAGTTGGAGAAACTATTGAGAGGCAGCTGTTAGCCCCTTTCTTGCCACTGAGCACTACCAAAAACCGACTGTCTGTATCACGTACCAAGGAGATCCTGATATTCATCAGGATGACAGACTTATAGCCATACAATTGAGACGGCTGCCTCCACATGCGGGACTCTCAGTTTGTGTTAAAAAACAGTCCGCCGCCGCGGCAGAGATGGACTGGACATGGCGCATAACCATGTTATGTAGTCCACGACGTTACTTTTTTCTGTAACACATAAAATGACTCTTCTAAGTCAAGCACTTCGAAGCCGTGATTAATGTAAAAGTTGAAGGCGCTTCTGTTTATCTTAAATACTCTCAATTGGATTGGCTTTGTCACTGATTTTTCGCTGAGCAGCTTCAGAGCGGAAGCACCAAGCCCTTTGTTTCTGAACGTCGTATCAAGAATAAACATTATGACGTACGTAAATTCGATGTGGTCTTGGGTTTGAATGAAACCAGCTGGCCGACCCTCAGTGTGTATTATCAGATTGGTACTATCTAGCCAGCGTTTCTCAAAATCTTGTTCTTGCCATGTTGTATCCCAGCCCCAAATTTTATCTATATAGGGTCGCATGGCCTTTACATACAGACTCCAGAAATAGGCTTTGTCATTCGCTGTCGCGGATTGGAATTCTACGTCCATTGGTAAGGATACTCTCAGCCGCCCTAGCGACTCATGTTATCACCATCTACACATTTCGATACGAATACCGAGTTCGGGCAAGCGTACTTTCGTGACATACTGAACGTCAAACTGCACAAAAGATACATTCCGATAAACTCTAGAATATTGAATCAGCGATAAGGATGACCGTTATGAGGAGAAAAATACTGTTAGCTCTGCGGTTGTCATTGCTGGCGGTTGGTATCGGATCGCTGGCGTTTGTGCCCTGGACTTTTGTACTGGCGTGGCTGGCGCCCTTGCCTGATACCGTTCAACAACAGGTCAGTAAAGTACACAACTATGATCTGGACGGTATCATCGTCTATGTTGACCAGGCAGGTGTTGAACCGCAGCTCTATGCAGCGGGCTGGAAAAACAGAGAAAACCGTATTCCCGCTGATCCCGATGCGCTATTTAAGATTGGCAGTATCAGTAAACTGTATATCGCGGTGGCGGCTGCAAAGCTGATTGTTGAAGAAAAATTGTCGCTCGATACCACACTCGCTGAATTTTTTCCCGAATACGCTGAACGCATTCAGGGCTCAGCATCGATCACCCTGAGGATGATGATTGGCCACACCAGTGGCTTAACGAATTACACCGATCATCCGGACTATCCTTGGAGTGACCTGTATAAACATACCGATGAAGTGATGGAGCTCATTCTTGACCAACCCGCAAATTTTTTGCCGGGAACGGCATATGGTTACTCCAACACCAATTACTATTTTCTTGGCCGGATTCTAGATAACACACTTGGCTATAGTCATCACCGCTACATTCGCGAGCAAATCGTTGAAAAACTCGGCTTGCAAGATACCTATAGCTTACTGGATGAGGTGAATGCTGACGAACTGACCAGTGGTTATTTTGTTGGTTATGAGGCGGATCTGAAAATGAACAGTCACGTGCACGCTGGCGGGTCAATGATTGCCACGGCACGAGATGTTGGCGTGTTTATCAGAGCCCTGAACGATGGCTCGCTGTTAAGCCAAAAAGAGCAGGAGGTATATAACCATATTTATTCTCTTGGCCATACAGGTTCGCTGCCCGGCTATTCAAGTCAGGCGTGGTATCACGAAGATATTGATACCGTTGTTGTGCAGTTAGTCAATACAGGTGGCGGTATGACATGGAACCTGACGGAACTGATGTACAACCGGATTGTGGATATCATTCGTAAAAAAGCCCGCACGTAATGTCCCAAGCGCGGGCTTATACTGATATTGCCTTATTGTCAGGCGAATTTATTAAACAATGCTTCCAGGTTTAATCCCTGATGGCCCAGCATATCCCGAAGGCGACGCAGAGCTTCTACCTGTATTTGGCGGACCCGTTCGCGGGTCAGACCTATTTCAGCGCCAACATCTTCCAGCGTTGAAGGTTCATAACCCATAAGACCGAAACGTCTGGCAAGCACTTCTCGCTGCTTAGGGTTAAGCTCCTGTAACCAGCGCACAATGCTGGATTTGATGTCATTGTCTTGCAAGTCTTGCTCAGGGCCACAGCCTTTCTCGTCGGCAATGATATCCAGCAGGGCTTTGTCGTTGTCACTACCGATTGGTGTGTCGACTGAGCTGATACGTTCATTCAAACGCAACATCTTAGTCACATCCTCAACAGGACGATCTAACTCTGCGGCGATTTCTTCAGCCGTGGGTTCATGGTCAAGTCTCTGTGACAGCTCTCTGGCAGTGCGCAGATAGACATTGAGCTCTTTAACTACGTGAATTGGCAGACGAATGGTGCGGGTCTGATTCATGATGGCACGTTCAATGGTTTGTCTGATCCACCATGTTGCATAGGTTGAAAAACGAAACCCTCTCTCAGGGTCGAATTTTTCTACCGCTCGAATCAATCCCAGGTTGCCCTCTTCAATTAAATCCAATAGTGCAAGACCACGATTGTTGTAACGTCGTGCAATTTTAACCACCAAACGCAGATTGCTGACGATCATGCGCTTACGAGAGGCTTCATCACCTTTTAGTGCACGTCGTGCAAAGTAAACTTCTTCTTCTGCAGTGAGGAGCGGGGAATAACCTATCTCTCCTAGGTAAAGCTGGGTAGCGTCGAGATTCTTGTGCAGATCTTCCTGGTTGGCAACGAGCTCTTCAAACTGTTCGTTCTCGCTTTCGATTTCTTCGAGCTCTTTTTCGATAACATCTTCACTGGCTTCTAGAACAGCGGTTTTTGATGTACCCATAACACATCTCCTTGAGATAATACTTTTTGGTTACAACTCCCCCTTTCTTGTTCTTTTTGTAATTTATTGTTGTTATCGTTTTGGCAAATAACGAAGCGGATCTACTGCCTTTCCTTTATAGCGCACTTCAAAGTGCAACTTAATTTGGTCAGTGCCACTGTTTCCCATTGCCGCAATCTGCTGTCCTGCATGCACCCACTGTTGCTCTTTAACCATGACCCTGTCGTTATGGGCATAGGCACTCAAGTACGACTCAGTGTGCTTGATAATGATCAGATTGCCATAGCCGCGCAGTGCATCTCCCGTATAAACCACTTTGCCATCAGCGGCTGCCAAAATCGGTGTGCCAAGCTGATTTGCAATGTCGAGGCCTTTATTCCCCTGCTCAGATCGTGAAAACTGCGAAACAATTTTCCCGCTAGCTGGCCACTGCCATGCACTTACGCGAACTGGAAAATCTTTAAATCCCGTACTAAATTTCTGGTTGTTAACAAGATTTTCACTTTCACCATACGCCTGCCTTGTTGGTGGGTCAACTTGCTTTTTCGCTTTTGATTTCGTGGTCCGACCAGTGTCTGTAACTTTAGTCGAAGTGATTTTATTGCTACTTGATGAAGTACTGTTTGAGGTTGGCGAGAGCAGCTTAAGGCTTTGACCTGGAAATATCTGATAAGGCGGAGCAATGTTATTCAGACGAGCAATATCGCGGTAGTCATTGCCGCTGAAATATGCGATCGCGAATAGGGTATCCCCTTTTTGCACCGTATATGAGTCGCCATCAAACGTATCGGCTTCATAATCCAGATATGTCTTGCCCTGATAGACTTCGACCACCGGTGCCGGCGAGCTGCGACTGGTGCAGCCGCCAAGTGTAACGGTAATCAGCACTAATATTGCCACACCAATCCATTGGCGTGCCACGTTGAGCACCTGAGACCTAGCGCAAAACAAAGTAGGCGATAATGGCAAGCGCCACAACCAGCCAGCCGATGTATTCAACATAGTCTCTAAGCTTCTGTTCCATTGACGGGCCACCCCACTTCATCAATCCGGCGACCAGATAAAAGCGCATTCCTCTACCTATTGCCGATGCAATTAAAAAAGGCAGAAAAGCCATATGCAAAAAGCCAGCGCTGATAGTAAATATCTTATAAGGAATGGGAGAGAATCCAGCGATAAACACGACCCAGACCCCATAGATGTCAAACCACTCGACCGCACGTTCAAGTTTTGCCTGATAACCCATACTCTCGACCCATGGTTGGATCAGTGTGTCAAACGCAAACCAACCTAACAGGTAACCGGCTATACCGCCCAATACGGATGCGACCGTAGTGATCAGTGCAAAACGCCAGGCTTTGTTGGGTTGGGCCAATGACATGGGGGCTAGCATCACGTCGGGAGGGATCGGGAAAAACATCGATTCTGAAAAGCTTAACCCAGCCAGATAGCTCGGTGCATGACGGTGTCTGGCCCATTTCAATGCCAAGTCATAGCAATACTGGAATATTTTCACTGCAGGTCTCCAGCCACTAACGGCACAAAACGCACGGCTTCAATATTCTGCTGGTCGAAACCGTCCTCATTGCGAGTAATGCACAGTAAAGCCTGATCGGTGTTGCCGACTGGAATAATCAATCGTCCGCCTTCTTTTAGCTGTTCACACAACGCTTGTGGAACATCACTGGCAGCAGCAGTCACAATAATCGCGTCATAAGGTCCCTTACTTGGCCAGCCCTGCCAACCGTCGCCATGTTTCATTGAGACATTGTGCAAATCGAGCTGGTTCATGCGCCGCTTAGCCTGAAACTGTAAGGCCTTGATCCGCTCGACGCTAAATACATGGTCGAATAACTGAGCCAGTATTGCCGTCTGGTAACCAGAGCCGGTGCCGATTTCTAACACGGATTTGGGAGAATTGGGACTATCCAGTAACAGCTCGGTCATTTTAGCCACAATATAGGGCTGAGAAATGGTTTGTCCCTGACCAATAGGCAGCGCGGTATTATGGTAGGCTTTGTGTTTCAGCGCGTCAGGCAGAAAATGTTCTCTCGGCGTACTGGCAATGGCCCGTAAAACCCGTTCGTTTTTGACGCCTTCCTGGTACAGCAACTGCGCCAGTGCTTCTCCTTTGCGCGATGGTCCTCTCATGTATGTTCTCTTGTGCGATGGTTGTTTTCGTTATTATTGTTTGCGTGCGGCTGGCCGTCCGCGACTAGCCGTCCGCGACTAGCCGTCCGCGACTAGCGTTCGAGCCATTGTTGCATGTCTTCCATGCTTTGGTAAGCCGTCATATCCACTGACAAAGGCGTCACTGAACAATATCCGCCTTTTATGGCGTGAAAATCAGTGCCGGGACCGGCATCCTGCTCCGCACCGGCCGGACCGTACCAGTAAATATCGCGGCCAAACGGATCGCAATCCTTGATCATAGATTCGGCACGGTGTCGTCGCCCCTGCCTGGTAACCTGAATACCATTCAACTGAGCAAATGGCACATCAGGCACATTAACATTCAGAATCTGGTCTGCGGCCAGCGGATGAGCGCGCATACGGTCTATAATATCGCATACTACTCTGGCTGCTGTATCAAAGTGCTTCCCTCGCTTGTCAGTTAATGACACCGCGATTGCCGGTAAACCCATGTAGCGTCCTTCAGTCGCGGCCGCGACAGTACCCGAATAAATGACATCATCACCCAGGTTTGCACCATGGTTGATGCCAGAAACAACCAGTTCCGGATCATCCTCCAGAAAGCGGTTTATACCCAGGTGCACACAATCTGACGGAGTACCATTGACGGAATAAAATCCGTTTTTCATTTTCTGTATGCGTAAAGGCTGATGTAAAGACAGGGCATTGCTGGCGCCAGAATTGTTTCTGTCTGGTGCAATCACCGTCACATCATGTTGTTTACTCAATGCTTCAAACAACACGCTTAGTCCTTCAGCAAACACGCCATCATCGTTACTCAGGAGTATCTTCATGTCATTCGCCTCCGTTATCAGCGCCGGTTACGTTGACGATCTCACGTAATACCGATGTGGCAAACGCTCCGGCAGGCAATGAGAACTGTAGGCGTAATGTATCATTTTCAAACTGCCAGTCCATATCCTGTGGATACAGACTGATAGCTCTACGTTCCTGTTTTAAACCCAGAGCGGCCAGGCATTCACATACGTCGTGATACTCATCCGCAATGGCTTGCTCATACTGTTTTGCCAGCGCTGTGGTGGGTAAGTCACCGCTGCCCCATATAGGCGCAGTGATCTGAATGTCCTGACTGATAAGTCTTTCTTTGAGGGCGTCATCATTTTCAGCGGCGATAAAAAAACTGTTGCTGCCAACCAGCTGCATGGCATCGCCCGGCAGGATTTGCTGCCATTTTCCTGCTGATAATCTGGCGCTGACATATTGATTGAACAACCAACTGCGTAATGCGGAGATGGCCATTGAACGTTTATTACGATTGCGAATGGTTTCTCCGCTCAGCATTTTTTGCGCAAGTGCCAGGTTTCCGCCTATCGCTGCTACCTGTTCGCCCATTCCTGACTCAGACTGACGGATCACACCAAATCGTTGCTCACCAAAATAATTGGGTACACCGTGTTCACTGATGGATTGTAATCGTTGGTTGAGTTCATCAGATTGCTGAACCTGCCTGAGCGTAATATCGAACCGGTTGCCCTTGAGGTTTCCGGTCCGCAGTTTCTTATCATGCCGGGTTGCTTCAAGAATGCTGAAACCCGGTAGTGACATATTGTGCCAATCAATGTCCTTTTTGCCTGGCAGGTGGACACCGAAAAATTGCTCCGTCAGTGCATACTTGTCTTTCCTGCCTGCGTAGGTAACGGCCCGCAGCGGCAAGCCTGCATACTTTGCAAGTTGTTCGGCAACATAGGCTGTATTTAACCCCTGTTTTCTGGTCCAAAGATAAATATGTTCGCCGCTTCCACAGGGCTTATAGCCGAGCTGCTCTGTTACACGAAAATCAGCTTCCTGCTGTTTGAATAGAGCATTAGTGTTCGGCGGATTATGAAGGTATTGCCAGTGTTCATTTTTGAGCTCAGTTGTCATCACCACACCGCTTAGGACACGTTTTGTAGAATAACCACTGCGTGGCAGGCAATGCCTTCTTTGCGACCGGTGAAACCGAGCTTTTCTGTTGTTGTTGCTTTGACGTTGACCTGATCTGTGCTGGCCTCGAGATCTGCGGCAATGTTGGCTCGCATGGCACTAATATGTGGCGCCATTTTGGGGGCCTGAGCGACAATCGTGACATCCAGGTTGCCTAGTGCGTAGCCGCGCTGTTTGGCCTGAGCAAATACCTGTTTAAGCAACTCTCGACTATCGGCGTCGGCGTATGCTGCATCTGTATCGGGAAAGTGATGGCCGATATCGCCAAGTGCCAGGGCGCCAAGAATGGCATCACACACCGCATGCAGTGCTACATCACCATCGGAATGAGCAAGCAGGCCCTGCTCATAATCAATGCGCTGGCCAGCAATAATAATTGGCCCTGTCCCGCCAAAGCGGTGCACATCGTAACCGTGTCCTATTCGGATCATACTGTTCTCTGTTGGGTTAGATAAAATTCTGCCAGTGCGAGGTCTTCCGGGCGGGTTACCTTGATGTTACTGGCACTGCTTTCTACCAGTTTGACTGAGCCACCGTACCATTCAATGGCAGAGGCTTCATCAGTCACCTCAACACCTGATGCCAGCGCTTGCGTTAGCGCTTGCAGAAGATACTGACGCCTGAATAACTGCGGCGTAAGGGCATGCCATAGCCCTTGTCTGGGTTCGGTGTGACTGACCCGCGAGCCATTTGCCTGCTGTGCACGCTTCATCGTATCTCGCACCGGGTACGCAAGTATGCCGCCGTCTTCACCGGTCTCACACAGCGCCAGCAACCGGTCTATATCGTCGTGCAATACGCAAGGGCGCGCAGCATCATGCACCATCACCCAGTCGCAGTCCGTAACCTTCTGCAAAGCGGCGAGCACTGAGTCTGCTCGCTCCTGCCCTCCTGCTACCGTCGTCAACCAGTTGGCGCTGGCGATATCCAGTGACGGGAAAAATGGGTCTTCAGGATGGAGCGCAACGACAATATGCACAATACTTGGGTGGGAGATAAGATTTTCCAACGTGCACTGGAGCAGGGTCTTGCCAGCCAGGGGCAGGTATTGCTTGGGTCTGTCAGCCTGCATACGACGACCGACACCGGCTGCCGGCACAATAGCGGTGATGTTGTCAGTCATAACTTATTCTGCGGGCAAAATACGGTAAAAGGTCTCACCTTTTTTGATCAGGCCTAGCTCATGACGAGCGCGTTCTTCAATGGCTTCCATACCGATTTTTAAATCATCGATGTCTGCTTTCAACAGGTTGTTGCGCTGCCGCAAATTATTATTCTGCTGACGCTGGTGCTCAACCTCTTCCTGCATGGCCAGGTAGTCAGGAATGCTGTTTTTTCCAAACCACAGTCGATATTGAAGGGCAGCCAATAACACCAGTAGTAGTATACTGACCCACTTCATTACTGTATGCCTCCCGTGGTTTGACCGATTCTTAATTCGGCATTATGCCGATGATTACACCATATAGCTATATTGCGATTGCCCCTGAAGCCTACCCATTGCCTAATTTTTTCAATAATTTGTTGAGCACTTTCCCTTTTTGTTGCTCGACAAGATCATTGAACTTTCCTTGCATCATACCCTCGATGTCACCTAGTTGTCCCTGTGCGAGGGCTTGCAGATCCAGCCACTCGGCGACGCGTTCCGAGGTTGTTCCGAGCTGACTGGCTGCCATTGCATTAAGCTTGTTTTGTAACTCGTCAAGTTTGCCTTTCTCGCTGCTACCCAGTGATGCCAGCGACAATTTAGCCAGCTGTCCGGCGGCATTGGAGCGAAATTTGAACTCGGGGGCCAGCGTTGAGCCAGAAAGCATTGTGGTCAGCGACAGTGATGTCATCTGGTCGAGAGCGCCGGCCAGCACCCGAGCAACGCTGCTATCTCCGTTTGCGTTTATGCTCATGTCGCTAAAATCAAAGTTGCCACTGCCATCGAGAAGGTTGTTATCAACCTTAAGACTGCCCGAAGCCAGAAGGCTGGCAGATTCCAGTATGCTGGAAAACGTATCACTTTGGGCCAGCGTCAAGCCGGCCAGCTTGACTCCCGCGACCTGCCAATTTTGCTGACCAAACAAAGCGCCATCCCGCACCGCTAACTCGCCACCAATCATCAGTTTCTGCCAAAGCGCCCCCGCCGCAGAGTCAATCGAGAAGCGTGTGGGGTTACCTATCAGATCGTGCTGAGTGGTAATGTCCTGCCATTCACTGATCACAGATTCGTTTGCCAATTGCAGCGTCACTCTGGCCTTTTTTATCCAGAAGTCTGGAATGCCGCTGTCATCAACGGCAATTTCCTGTGGGCTATCTTCAGATGCCGCCAGCATTGGCTCGATAAGCTGCCACGCTGTCAATAAGTGTCTGCTGTATTCAGCAGCCTGGCGACCAAACAGCGTCTGCGTCAGCAATGCAATGGATTCGGGGTCGCCTGAAATGAGCCCTTTGAGCTGCTGATAATCCTGGCCTGGCGCGTCCTTCAGGGCCTTTAGATCCGCCTGCATTTGCTTCGTCGCCTGCTGAGCGGTATCGGTAAAAGTACTGAGGCGCTGCTTGTCCTGACCCAGTTCCTCCTTCAGTGCATTGAAGGTTTCTTGTGCCTTAATGACGTCAGCGGGGTTATTGAAATCCGTATTCTTCAATGCTTCAAATCTGGCTTTGTAATCTTCCAGTTTTTTCTTATTGGGCAATGCCTCGTACTGCGCTTTGAGGGTGTCATCATATTGCTGGTAGGTTTGTTTCGCCTGCTCCACTGCTGCAGCGGTTTTTAATGGTGAGTCAGCCAGTAATTCATCGACGCTGGGCACTTTCGGCAGCTTAAGTAACTCTTTCATTTGCGCCATGCTGCTGTTGGGGTCTGGCTGACGATATACCTGACCAGGTTGCCGGCGAGGCTGCGAAAACGCCATCTGCTCTACTACTAAGTTAGGCACGATGACTTTGCCTTTGAGTAATGGCCAGAACTCTACATCTGCGTCCGCTAATGCCACCTGCACACGATTATTATGAGGCTGAGCAGGGTCAGTCAGCTGAATATCTTCGATCTGCACGCCAATGGGGAACAGCCGATGAGAAACGCTGGCAATGTTGACTTCCGCCCCTGTTGCCTGCTCAAGCTGATCTGTCACGACCTGTTTGATGATTGCATCAACCAGCAGCAAATATACAACCAGCAAAATTGCCAGAATGGCAGTTCCAGCAGTGACGAATGGATGGCGGCGAGCAAAGGACATGACGTCTCCTTATTTGACTGTCTTTGTTTCTACTAGCGTTCTGTGTAGTGCTGAATGACCAGGTAACTTCCCAGGCCAATAAGAATGCTGCCTGACAGGCGATCTTGCCAGCGCTCAAACCAGGGATGATGAGCCAGCCAGCGCCCCAGTTTGCCGGACAGCGTGGCAACCATCAGGTCGCTGATGAACCCTACAATAGTGTAGGTTAGCCCAAGTGCCATCAATTGCACGCCAAGATGTCCCTCAGGATTCACAAATTGAGGTAGAAATGCCAGGAAAAACAATGCAGTTTTAGGGTTGGTCAGCTCTACCACAAAGCTTTGTTTTAACAGCTTGTAGGTTGGCTGCGATACCTGTGCTGAAGCACAAGGCTGATGCAGCGGTGCCTGACGAAAATACTGAAATCCGAGATAAATGAGATAGACAGCACCACATAGCTGCAGTGCCGTATAGGCAAGAGGAGAGTAGGCAATAATTGTGGAGAGTCCAAGCGCCGTTAGTACGACATAAAGGATTGAACCCGCCGCCATACCTGAAGCTGCTGCATACCCTGCCTGCCGCCCCTGCGCCATACTGCGGGCCATGATATATAAATTCGATGGGCCCGGCGATAACGCAAGTACGATCACGGCGGTCAGAAATGTCAGATACGCTTCGGTGCTAAACATGGCTGACCCGGTTGTCAGACCATGCGTGCATTACGACCCTAAGAATGACACGGCGGATTATCAGACTTACATCCAATTGTCTTGTCGACGCTTTTTCTTCGGCAAGTAGGTTAGCAATACCCCGAGCACCAATGAACCTAATGCCAGTAGTCCACCGCGCAGGGCCCATTGCATCAACTCTTTTTGATCTGACTCAGCAACCTGTTCGCGGAGCGTCTGATTTTGTTTCTGTAGCTCAGCCAGTGTGCGTCTGAGTTCAGCAATCTCATTTTGCTCGCTGGACAACTGCTGATTTAACCTGTCATAGGCCTGCGTTGAAGACGCTAATTCTTTCTGCGCCAGGTCGAGCGCTTCAATCAGTTGTGGTACCTGTTCCTTTATGCTCGGGTCGCTAGTGATAAACTTGGCTTCTACCCAGCCGGTGCGTTGCCTGTCGTCAATAATTTCTACGTAGCCCTCTTCAGCGTCGATCTGCAGTTGTTGCACTTTGGTGCCTGCTTCTACAGAACCTAAAATTCGGTAATTCCGGCCAGGACCAGCATGCATGAACGTGTACAGATTATCTGTCACGTAACGGACCTCTCCGCCTTGATCGTTAGGCTCTTGATTTTCCTGAGCAATGCTCGAAAACACGAGAGAGGAAAGGGCGATGAGCAGAAATGTTTTTATCATAGTGAAAATACACGGGCGGTTTGTTTCGTTGCCTGACGCAACATCAGTATGTCTATGGTATGAGCAGCTCGCCATAAAGGCAAGGCACTGCGAATTGCCAACAAACTGGCACAAGGGTATCTTGGTCGCGTGATGATATTTACCACGTTGAGAGCATGGAAACCGAATTAAAGCTGATTGTGCCCGAGCAGGCGACAGATGCAATTGAGCAGTGGCTGGAACAGCAGTGGCAAGGTAATGTGACCAAAAGCCATAGCTTTCTGAGCAATGATTATTACGACACCAGTGCCCGAGATTTTCATGCAAATAAAATCGGCTTTCGCGTGCGCGGTAAAGATGGCCGCTATGAACAGACTGTAAAGCTGGCAGGCCAGGTACTGGGCGGATTACATCAGCGTCCGGAATACAACCAGCCATTAAATGATGCAACACCCGACCTTAGCCTGTTTGATCGTCAAATCTGGCCTGATGGGGTTGACCCCATGTCTGCCCAGGGGGAACTCGAAAAAGTCTTTTCGACTAATTTCTCTCGGCAAATTTATCTGTTGCAGGATGATGACTGCGAAATTGAGATGGTATTTGATCAGGGCAATGTGGTCGCCGGCAACGCGCAACAACCAATCTGTGAAATAGAATTGGAATTGTTCAAAGGTGAGCCAACCAAACTGGTCGATATAGGTGAACAACTGTTGGAGCGGATACCGCTTACTCTGGGTAATGAAAGCAAAGCCGCCCGGGGGTGCCAGTTAGCGTCCGGTAACATGGTCGACAATAAGCCCTTACCTGCGGCGGTGCCGGTTGAACAAGGTGACACCACAGAGCACGCGTTTATAAAAGCACTGCAGGTGGGTCTCAGTCATTGGCAACATCATGAAAACCAGTTTTTGCTTGCCCGAAAACCGAAATCAATTACTGAGCTGACTAAAGGTTTAAAAGTCCTGTTAGATGCCGTTTCCCTCTATTTGCCAGTATTGCAGTGCGAGCCGCTGCTGCAGGTGCATCGACAATTAATGGCCTATTCGCGACGCTGGTACTGGCAGCAAGAGTTGCAAAACCTGATCGTGCTGCGCGCCAAAAAAGGCCTGTTAAGTAAACGTTTACAGGCTGACAAGCCGCTCATGAGTTATTTGCGTGGACGTATCGAAGGGTTACTGCAACAACATGGTCCGGAAGACATTATTCGCAGCAAGGATAACGTCGCTCTGCAACTGAGCATTACTCGCCTGATGCTCAGCCATCCATGGCGGGGCAACTCTCAAGCCTGGGAACAACGGGTGGATGAACATGTTAAAGGATGGCTATCACAGGGTCTGCAGACCATTATGCAGAGCATGCCATCTGGCAAATTAACCATGACCCACTATCTGACATTGGAAAGCATACTTCGTCAGGTCATCAGCTGTGGCTATCTTGTCACTGTTGGGTTTGGTGACGACCGCGACCGTTTCAGAGCGCCCTGGCTTGACCTTCTGGAGGGTATTGATGAATTAAAGGCGTTGTCACTGCTGGAGAAAATGCTTGATGATGCCGATATCGACAATACAGAGGAACTGCGTGTGTGGAGCCATGAAAAAATGCAGGCACTGTTAGACGTGATGGAAAAGTCCCGACGCGTGGCGTTGCAGGCCGAGGCATATTGGTAAAAAAACATGCCTGCATCCTTTCATAGTGCGCTCATCTTTATTCTGATCTTAGCGTGGTTGCTACCATTGGTGACCATCTGGGTGCGTTATGACAGTTTGCGACATGCAAAAATCATGTGGATAGCGGTACTCCTGTGGCCTTTGATGCTGGTAGATGAAGCGATCAAAAGTTTTGATTCATGGTCATCGCTGGTGTTTATCAGCGGGGCATTTCAGTTCATTCCTGCTCTGTTGGCGCTCTTGATGTTCTATGCGTTGCACAGTCTGCTGCTAAAAGCGCCGTTCAAGCAACAGGCGCTGTGGCTGTTTCCCGTTGCGCTGATGGCGATATTGCAGGTGCCATTTCTTATTCTTCCCGCTGAGTTTAAAACCATGATGCTCAACTCCCCACCGATTGGAGATCCGTTGGGTAACTGGTCAGTTTATCTGCTCACCATTGGCATCGGCTTTATGATGCTGGTTGCAGGGTTACGCAGCGTCGATTTATTGCAGCGGTACCAGTTTTTCCTATCCGATCTCGTAGTGGATGTGCACCTTTACAAACTGCCGATGCTGATGGGGTGGTTTGCCATTCAGGTATGCCTTGCGTTTGGCATGATCATCTTCACTGTGCTGATTGCATTAGGATTGTTACCGTTTGAAGGGTGGAAATCCACCTTCAATCTGGCAGTAGCAGCGTATTATCTCGGCTCCTTGATGCTTATGTTACAGAGACGTCGATATGCCACATCGTCTGTAAATTATGCACAGCTGATTGCTCCAAAATTCAACCAGACCTTACTGCAAGATACGCTGCTAAAAGCCGAAAGTGCGGTGATTCAGCACAAAGCGTATAAAAAAATTGGTCTTAGAATTGACCAACTGGCTAAGGTAGCGGACGTCGATCCTACGGCACTGGCTGTGGCCACACGGACAATTTTGAACCGTAATTTCAGGGCGTTCATTTATCACTATCGGCTTGAGTATGCGAAAAAAGTGTTGATGCAAACCGATGCAAAAGTGTCTGCCGTTGCCAGACGGCTGGGATTCAATTCTGAAAAGTTTTTGAGCAATATGTTTATCAAATACATTCAGCAGATGAGCAATGAATCACTGATTAAAGAAGAACGGGATGCGGACCCATTCTCCTCGGTTATAAGGCGCTAGTAAGCTTAATAAGGAGACTTCTGACGCTATCCACTTAATGCGTATTTATGGCATACTGCGAGCAGACATAAGTGACTTATACTGAGTTATGCCAGCCTATTCTCTGAGCGTTCAATTGGTACTTGTGATTGTGTTTATCACGTCACTCTCAGCCATTGCGTGGATGCTCATGGCGACGCCCTTACGGGTTTACCGCGCTGCGAGCACACGCTTTGCCATTGGCAACGTTGTGATGGCCGCGGGATTCGCTATCAGCCTATTTCGCACAGATGATAGCTCGGTCACATTTTGGTTGATCAACGACCTGTTTCTGGTTGCAGGCTTCCTCTATTACCGCCTGGCAACCTATCAACTTTTTCAAATGCCTAACAATGGCTTATTTGATAAAGCCGCTATCGTCGCGATTGGCTTACTGCTTCTCTGTGCACTAATGTTTTCACCAAGTATCGAAGCCCTGTCTATTGGCACTACCATCATCTGCGTCACGGCGTTAACGCTCACTGCAATGGCCAAGTATCGCGGTTTGCGCAATGAAATGGGATTGCTGCCGGCAGTGTCGTTTATTTTTCCGGCGGTGGTGATCTGCACTATCCTCGTGCTAAAAGGGTTGTTGATTGCACTTTATCCTGACACTGCAGAAATCTGGTTTATCCGTCCGCAAGTTGACAGTGAACCTCTGCTCTGGGCTTACCTTGTGGCTCTGGTGACGGCTAACGCCGCCTCTTTTGGTGCAGCATTAACGAAATTGATCCTTAAAATACGCAAGCTCGCTGAGCATGATCAGTTAACGGGTTTGTATAACCGACGCGCCATAAAACTGAGGCTTGCGCAGGCCTATAAGCTTTACAAACGCAGCAATGTGCCTTTTAGCGTAATGCTGGTTGACGTTGACCACTTCAAACGTATCAACGATGAGTATGGTCACGATGCGGGTGATGAGGCAATTAAGTTTGTAGGACAGACAATGCATGACAGCCTCAGGGAGACAGACATCATTTGTCGCTACGGTGGTGAAGAGTTTCTGATCTTGATGTCAGGCAGTACGCGCAGAGACGGTATCCCCGCCGCAGAAAAGTTGCGTATCAATATCGCCTCGCGACCACTGCATTGGAACAAACATAACATTGATCTCAAGGTCAGCATCGGCTGCGCCTCAATCGATGATCATGACTCTATTCAGTCTATGTTGCGTGCTGCAGACAATGCGCTCTACGTCGCCAAATCAAAAGGACGCAATTGTGTTGAACCGTCCATTCCCGCTAGTCAGGAACCCATAGCTACATCGTCCTGAGATCGCACTGTTACAGAATGCTGAATGCGTCGGCAAGCAAAGCCTTTGTGAACGTCTTACGAAGATAAAAACCTCTGGGCCGCGTCTGTATGGAGGTGCCATCAAAACCGACCGCATCGGTTAATTTGGAACCATCTGCTGCTTTTGGACGAAGTTGCAGCGCAACACCTTGACGCGCGGTGATGGCCTCAACCTGGCCCAAAGATATCATATCCATGAGCTCTTCCCAGTCTTGTCTTAATTGCTCCAATTGTGAGCCGGTTGGTGTCCACAAAAATGGCGTCGCCATGCGACGCTGCGCAGGGGGTAAGTGACGCTCACCCTGCACCGGACACCACAATACGCGAGATAGCTTGTTACGCACATTAGAGTTTTCCCAGGTTATCCCCGCTACGTTAGTTAATGGTGCGTAGCATACGTATGTGGTTTCCAAAGGGTTGCCAGCATCATTAATGGGCAGAGTTTTCAGTTCTATGCCCAGATGCGGAAAGTCTTGCTGCGGCTTAGAGCCTGCGGTTGCCCCGAGCCACAGCTCAATCAACTGGCCAGTCCACCCTTTTTCACGCTTAAAATTTTCTGGGGTTTTTATGCCAGCAAGTGAAGCCAGCGTACCCAGAGGCAAACCCGCTAGTTGACGTGCTCTGCAGAGCAGTTCCTGCTCAGAATCAGGAGGTGTGGTTGGCGGATGCATGACGGGTCAATGTTAATACTAATATCAATTGCGCTAGATAATAGCTGCTCATGATAGCGATGTCGGCCATTGGGATGGATAGGACAAATTTGTTGATGCCAATGACGGTATCTGACAGCACAAAGGTCAATGCGCCAAAGCCCAGCATGGAATGTTGAGTTTTTATTGCCAGTGCCCCCATCACGCAGATTGTGAGTGCGTAGACCGACACAGGGACTGCAAGAGCGCCCGCAGCAGGTATGAGTATCGTGAGCAAAATGATTAAATATAGAGTCAGGAAAACTACCTTGATAGTGGGCCATTGACGCCCTTTCGCGAGTTTTATGAATATCATGCAGTAGGCAAGGTGGGTGAGCAGGAAACTAGCCAGACCAAAAATAAACTGATGAGGCAGGCTGCTGGCCAGAAAAATATCGCCTAAGGCACTGAGTAAAACCGCCGCACACAGCCATCGCCTGTAAGGGCTTGGCGTGCTAACACTTAACCAAAGCAGCATCGCAATTGGCAAGACTTTAAGTGCTATTTTAGGAACACCACTTATTTCTGGAAAAAGCATGAGCAATGCCAGATAAAAACCTGCCAGCGTGGCGTAAACAGAGAGAAAAACGGCGTTGTTCAAGTATGTTTCCCGGCTAATGATAAGGCCCGTAGTTACTTGGGCGCCAAGCGTCATAATGCTATGAAAGATAGCGAGTTTATGGAAGAATGAGGCAATAATAAACCTGATATTTTGTCGTGGAGTCCACGTGATTGATGCCGAAGGGTTCCGAGCGAATGTGGGTATCGTAATATGTAATAAGGTCGGAGAGGTGTTCTGGGCCAGACGATACGGCCAGCATTCATGGCAGTTTCCACAGGGTGGTATAGACCAGGGGGAGACAGCTCAACAGGCAATGTACAGAGAGTTACACGAGGAAGTCGGCCTGCAGCAGCAGGATGTGAAAATATTAGGCGAGTCTCGTGGCTGGCTCCGGTACAAATTGCCAAAACGTCTTATCCGCCAGGGCAGCGACCCAGTGTGCATAGGCCAAAAGCAGAAATGGTTCTTATTGCAGCTCACCTGCAAAGAACAGGATGTCGACGTGCTCAAATCTGGTCATCCAGAGTTTGATGACTGGCGTTGGGTCAGTTACTGGTATCCGATAAGAAACGTGGTGTCATTTAAACGCGATGTTTATCGCCGGGTGATGGCCGAGTTCGTTAACATTGCGATGCCACAACAAAGCAAAAACCAGCCTCCGCCACAGCGCAGGCCAAGACGACGAAGGAAACAATAATATAGGCAGCACGCCAAGGGTAACCGTGAAGCGTGTGGACCAGTATTTACCGATGAGGCTGCAATCCCCATGCTGATGACACTTAAACGGATCGTTCAGGAAGTCAATCAGGTGCCGGTTCTCCATGACGCACTGGGGTTACTTGTAAAACGCGTAAAAGAAGCCGTAGAGGTTGATTCATGCTCCATTTATCTGGCCGACTATGAGCAACAACATTTCGTGTTATCTGCAACCGAAGGTCTGGCTCGTGAAGCCATTGGTAAAGTTTCTGTCGGATTTTCCGAAGGACTCATAGGTCTGGTTGGACAGCGAGAAGAACCGCTAAATATTGACGATGCACCCTCTCATCCACGCTTTAAGCAATACCCTGAAGTAAAAGAAGAGTCGTATCACGCTTTTCTGGGTACCCCGATTATTCATCAGCGCAAAGTCCTTGGAGTACTTACCCTTCAGCAATCAGGATCGCGAAAATTCAGTCAGGACGAAGAGGCATTCCTGGTCACTCTGGCCGCTCAGATCGCACTGGAAATTTATCACGCTAATGCCAGGCAGTTAATTGCCACCGAAGGGGTGGTTGACGTCAAGCGCACGCAGAAGTCTGTACTCGGGATCCCCGGCTCAGCGGGGCTGGCAATGGGCGCCGGATTCATTCCGGATCGCAAGGTCGATTTACAGTCACTGGTTGTGTCTCGTTGCGAAGACGAACAGACAGAGATTGCAACCTATCGTCAGGCTGTGCAGCAAACCCGTGAGCAGGTGGCCGAACTATCTGGCAGTCTGGAAAAGGCAATTCCCGATGACGTCAGGGCAATTTTTCAGCTATATCATCACTTACTCGATGCCAACAGCCTCGGCAGAGAAGTAGAAAGTAAAATTCGCGAAGGCTGGGATGCAGCTTCAAGTCTGAAAATGGTGGTCGAAAGTTATGCCAACCAGTTTCGCAACATGGATGATCCCTACATGCAGGAGCGCGCGATAGATATCATCGACCTGTCTAATCGTATCCTGGTGAATATGCTTAGCATGACCTACGGACAGGCCTTTATGACAAGGCAGCCTGAAGGTGATTGTATTTTAGTCGCTGAGGAAATTAGCGCCTCAATGCTGGCGGAGTTTCCCAAACAGTATCTGCGCGGGATCATCTCCATGCGTGGCTCGAACAATTCTCATGCCGCCATTCTGGCTAGAGCCATGGGGGTGCCCGCAGTAATGGGGGTCAGCAATGTACCCATGTCGATGTTGGAAGGTAAAGATATCCTATTAGACGGCTATTCAGGTGAAGTTATCGTGTCGCCTGGCAAGACGATTCGTAAGGAATTTGCCCAGCTTATTCAGGAAGAACAGGAGCTCTCAGTTCTGATTGATGCACAGGCAGACCAGCCATCGATCACCCAGGATGGTTGCGAGATGGCCCTTTTCCTGAATGCCGGCCTGTCAGCAGAACTGGAAATTACACAACAGTCAAAGGGCGATGGAGTGGGGCTATTCCGCACGGAGGTGCCCTTTATGCTTCGTGAGCGTTTTCCATCGGAAAGCGAACAATATGAATTATATTTAAGTGTTCTGCGTGCTCACAGTGGTAACGCAGTGACCATGCGAACACTGGATGTAGGGGGAGATAAACCATTACCTTACTTCCCGATTAATGAAGAAAACCCCTTTCTGGGATGGCGTGGAATTCGGTTAACCCTGGATCATCCGGAAATATTTCTAGTCCAGATCCGCGCAATGTTGCGCGCTAGCATTGAAGAGCCAAACTTACATATCATGCTGCCGATGATCACCTCCGTTATGGAAGTAAAAGAAGCTCGGCGCTTGATTAGCCAGGCATTTTATGAAGTGTCGGAGGAAGCACGGGCGCAGGGAAAAAAGCTGGAGATGCCAAAAATTGGTGTGATGCTGGAAGTGCCTGCGATTTTGTATCAAATTCCCCATCTGGCCCGCAAAGTAGACTTTTTCTCGGTCGGCAGCAACGATTTGACGCAATATCTGTTGGCTGTAGACCGCAATAACGCGCGAGTGGCCCAGCTATACGACAGCTATCATCCGGCTGTACTTTCGGCGCTGAACGATATTATCAAGCAGTCTAATGAGCATGGTGTGCCAGTTACTGTGTGCGGAGAATTGGCTGGAGAGCCTGGCGGCGCGATCCTGTTGATGGCGATGGGGTATCGAAAATTAAGCATGAATGCCCACAACCTGTTGAAAGTGAAATGGGTGATCCGCAGCGTGAGCCTGATGGAAGCAAAGGACCTGCTCGAAGAAGTGCTTACCCTTGCTGACCCCGAACAGGTCAAAGAATGTATCAACCAATTCCTTGAACAGATGGGCTTGGGAGGATTGGTCAGAGCGGGTCTGTGATCACATCCCCGCGCCTTCCTGCTTGTAAACAACGCCTTGCTTCATCACAAACGTCACGTCTTCCATTGCCGTTATATTTTCAAGTGGATTATGTTTAACGGCAATAATATCCGCTCTTTTTCCCGCGACTAATTCGCCACGGTCATCAACGCCCAGCAGTTTAGCCGCATTGATGGTCGCCATACGTATTGCATCCACCTCGCTTATACCCATTCTAACCAATGCGGCAAATTCCAGTGCCGTTTTGTGATGAGGAAAAACACCGTTATCTGACCCGAATGCCATATTGACACCGCCTTCATATGCCAGTTTGAAGCTCCTGACAACCAGCGGCTTAAGATATTCATTTTTTGCTACTGTGGCAGGTGGCGTATCTGGTGCAAGCTCAAATTCGTTCAGGTAGGCCTGAGGCACCAGAAATGTACCTCGCTCTTTCATCAGTCGCACAGATTCTTCAGTCAGAATGGAGCCATGCTCAATTGAATCGACTCCAGCACGCACAGCCGCATTGATGCCCACTGTGCCATGAGCATGCGCGGCAACCTTCAAACCTAACTTATGGGCTTCTGTGACGATTGTACTGAGCTCGTCAATCGAAAACTGTTGCGCACCGACTTCAGCGTTTTGCGAGAATGAAAACACGCCGCCTGTCGCACACACTTTGATGACTCTGACACCGTGTTTTGCCTGATAGCGCACGGCTTTCATTACCTCGTCAACGCCATCTGCAATGCCGCCCTTAGGACCCAGTTCCAATACGTTCGGCGCATAACCGGTCCAGTCGCAGTGTCCACCGGTAATTGAAATCGCGTGTCCAGCAGGCCAGATGTCAGGTCCGGCGACATGTCCAGCGTCGATGGCCCGCATTAGGGCAACATCCGGAAAGCCCGGTTGCGCGCCAAGATCCCGAATGGTGGTGAAGCCTACAGCAAGTACGTCTCGGGCAAAGCGCACCCCCTGTAGAGCCCAATCCGGCGCGGTTTGCCTTGCCACAGCCGTAGTCCAGTCATCGCCTGTAAAGTAGTCGCCGGTGATGTGCGTATGCATATCAATCAGCCCCGGCAGTAACATCGCATCGCCCAACTCGACAATTTGAACATTACTCGGTGTGTTGCTCGGATTAACGTCTGTAATTTTTCCATCGCTGATAAGAACGTTCGCAGGCGACAACACCTTCCCGGAGCGCACATCCAGCATACTGGCTGCCTGTAATAATAAGGTTTCTGCTTGCGCAGCGCTCACCGAGATTAGAAAAGAAAATACAATAAATAAAAGCCGATATGACGAAAGGGGGGATTGTGGGCCCATCTTGTGTCACTTCCTTGCTGTGATGAAGTACTACAACGATAGACGCAGATGTCAGACTATTCAAAGTAAGCTCTCGAATGTTTACGATGCGGTGATTCACATTCTACTTTTTGTTCACGATTACTTCGTCTGAGTTAATGCTGAAATTAGAGGAGAAAAGGGTTCACTGTGAACCTACATAAGCCCAGCATTCGACCTCTATCGCCCCACCTTCAGCTAATCCATTTGCGCCAAACGCACTTCTGGCGGGATAGGGTTTGTCAAAATAGGTCACATAAACCTTGTTGAATTCTCCCCAAAGGCTGATGTCATCTATCATGACCGTACATTTGAATATATCGTTCATGTCATATCCCAACCGAGTTAGTGTGCCTTTAATATTGTCCATGGTTTGTATGGCTTCTGCTTTCATGCCTCCAGGCGCCAGCTCACCGGTGGTTGGATCAAAGCCCATTTGTCCGGATAGAAACAAAATGTCACCCACTCTGACCGCTTCTGAAAATGGCATCGAGTCGTCGTGTAGGTTTGTATTAAGATGAGTCACTGGCTTATCTGAAGCGTAAGAGTCCGCACTCCACAAGGAAGACAGAACGAGGACAAGCACACATAGAAATGATTTCATTCGTTGACTTCACTATCGCATCGATAATTTGAAATATAGCATCGCATGGTGAAAAGCAGGGGACTATTTCTATTTTTCCAATGCGCTGTATCTGCCATATCCATCAGGCTTTTGGCTTGTTAACGCTTTTCATAACCCACTTTGTGGCCTTCTCTTGAGAGAGGGGCTTACTAATAAAATATCCTTGTCCGTAATCGCAATTATGCTCTACCAGAAAGTCCCACTGATCTTGCGTCTCTATGCCTTCTGCAACGACTTTAATATTCAGATTGTGGGCTAATGAGATGGTAGCTTTGACAATTTCCTGTGCACCCTCGTGCGCTTCGTTTCGGTTTATCAACGAATCTACAAAGCTACGATCAATTTTAAGTACCTGGACCGGTAACTTATCTAGATAAGACAGTGATGAATATCCAGTACCAAAGTCATCAATTGCGAGCTCTATTGACCTGCTAATTAAGTCATCGAGAAGCGTATTCACATTTTCCGAGTTGTCCATTAACGCGGTTTCAGTAATTTCTAACTTCAGTTTATCCGCACTGACCTGTGTTTCACTGAGTATATTGTCGATATGCTCGAGTAGATCTGGTTGATTGAGCTGCAGTGCAGACAAATTGACTGCCATGGTTAACTGCGGGTCAACATCAGGTAGGGACTGCCAGCATTGCAGTTGCCGCACTGCCTCGCGAATGACCCACAGTCCTATGTCAAAAATAAGCCCTGTCTCTTCAGCGATTGGAATAAAACGATCGGGAGGGATCAGTCCTTGAGACGGATGCTGCCAGCGTAACAAACACTCAAAGCTTTTTAATTGTGATGTCTTGAGATCGATAATTGGTTGATATTCGAGGAACAGCTGCTCTTTCTCGACTGCATGATAAAGATCAGACTCAATCGTCGCCTGCTCGACATCTTTATCTCGCATTTCCACATTAAAAATTTGATACGTCCCTCGACCTTTTTCTTTCGCCTTATACATCGCTGTATCTGCGTCTCTAAGCACCTCTTCAGATTTGGTATAAGTTCTGTTACAGATGACCATACCAATGCTGACACGAAAATAGGTGGTTAAGTGTTGCAGTTGAAACGGTTGATTAAAAAGCTGAATGATAGATTCTGGCACCTTTGTCACTGACTGCTGATGTTCTACATCATCTATCAGAACAGTAAATTCATCCCCTCCTAACCTTACCGCATGACAATTTGCAGGTAAGTTATTAGCAAGTCTATTCGCCGCTTCCTTAAGGAGTAAATCACCAACACTATGTCCATGAGTGTCATTGATACGTTTAAATCGGTCACCATCGATGAAAAGAAGTGCAAAGCCACTATGGCCATGTTGTGTTTTGGAAATAAGTTGCTCTAACTGCTGGAGTAACCAGGGGCGATTATGCAGACCGGTAAGAGGATCGTGAAACGCCATATAAAACAGCTTCGCTTCAGCTTCACGACGCTGTGCTTCCTCAGCGGTTAGCTCTTGAGTGCGTTTTTCGACCTTTTTCTCTAGTTCTTTGTTCAATGCTCTGATGAAATTATTTGCAGATGCAAGCTGAGCTGTCTTATCTGCAACCAGACTCTCTAATTTAAGCTTTTGCTGACCTGCATGCCGCAGTCGCAAATAAATGATCCCGTAAATAAGCAGCAAAGCAGACAAGACATACAGTGTCATTGCCCACCATGATTGCCACCAGGGTGTGAGGATAGTAATTGCTACGCTAGCGGGTTGCGCACTCCAGATACCGTCATTGTTTGCAGTATAAACTTCAAAGGTATACGAACCTGGATCCAAATTGGTGTAACGCACACTACGTTGACGACTGTCAATTTCAGTCCAATCTGTCTCTAATCCTTGCAGGCGATATTTAAACCGATTCTTTTGCGGTGAGATAAAGTTCGTAGAGACAAAACCTATAGAAAAGTGGCGTTGTTCATAAATCAGGTTAAGTTCTGCTTTAGTCCTTAGGTTGATATCTTTGGGTGAAGTGTCCGACCCCGAAGATGACTGGGGTAGAAATCTTAGCTGGGTAAGATATACGTTCGGCGGTGTACTGTTAACCGGCAGTTTTAGCGGATTAAAGAACGATATTCCGTCTGTACCTCCGAAGTACATGGTGCCATCGCGAGCAAATAGGTGGCTAAAACGATTAAGCTGGTTACCTGCCAGGCCATCCAACTCGTCGAAGATTTGAAATGACTCGCTTTGGGGATCAAAACGATTGAGACCTTTGCGAGTGCCTAGCCATAAGTAGCCTTTATGATCCATTTCTATGGATACCACACTGTTGTCGCTTAATCCCTGATTAGTGGAATACGAGCGTATATCACCCGAATCTGGTTCAAACCGTGTTAAGCCTTTTTCACTGGCTATCCATAGTGGACCGTTGGGCTGTTGAAACAGGTCGTTGACACTACCAACATCCAATTGTGAATACCGCTCAAACTCTCGTTGGTCCTTGTCAAAGAGTTCTATGCCATCTAAACCACCAATCCAGTACTGATACTCCCTGTAAGGTTCTATTGCGTTTATTGAATGATTTGTAATATCCGTTTGAGTGCGAGAATTCTGGCTAAGAAATGACTCAAACGTCAAATTTTCGGGATCAAGAACTTGCAGGCCTCTGTCCCACACACTGATAAGCAAGTGTCCGTCATGACTGCGGACAATGCGGAATATGTTATTTTCTGCCAATCCATTGCTATTCTCAGCTGTGATATTGCTGAAGTGCATTGCTGCACGGTCTAGTTTAATCAGACCGCCAGCCCAGGATCCTAACCACAAGTTGCCGTTAATATCTTGTTCAATGGCTAAAATTGAATTACTGCCCGGTGAATTTGGGTTGTCAGGCTGATGGCTGAAATTTGTAAACTGCTTGGTTTTAGGATCATATCTGTCCAGTCCCCCGCCATCTGTCGCTATCCAGATCTTGCCTTGTTCATCCTCATGAAGGTCGAGGACATTATTGAACGACAGACTGTTCTTATCATTAATGTCGTGCTTAAACGTAGAAAATTTTTCCAGATGTTCGCTAATTCGATAAACGCCGAACTTAGCTGCGGTGAACCAGATTGTCCCGTCATCATCTTCGACTATGTCCGTAATAGACGCGGGCGGAAAACGATTGTCTCGTGTGGACGATGCCGGCATGTGGAAAAAATTATCGGTTTCAGGTTGATATTTGTAGACGCCCTGCTTGTCACTGCCAATCCATAGCTCTCCTCTCGAGTCCTCAAGCAACGATGTCATTTCCATGCTTTGCAGTGCGCCGGAGACATTAGGCTGTGCGGTATAATGTTTAAACGTCTGCTGGTCAGGCGAAAATCTATACACACCAGATGAAGTCGCAAACCAAATGTGGCCAGACCGGGTTTGGGTTATATCCCAAATCCATCCATCTGGAAGAGGATGTACTTTTTGCTCCAGTGACTTTCTATCAAATTCAACAAGTCTGTCACTAAGTGACACCCATAATTTACGGTCATCTTTGTGGCGAAAAATTGAGTGCACTATCGATGATGACGTTTCAGTGAAATATTGCTGAAGAACACTGCCGGTTTCCGGATCCAGAAGTTTGAGGCCGAAACCATCTCCCCCAATCCACACCAGGTCATCTTGATCGATAAAGATCGACCACACGCGTTTGTTATCACTCACATTGTATTCGGTGAACGTATTGCGAGTTGGATCGTAGCGAACTAATGTGTTGCCACCTATCCACAGATCGCCATTTGGCGCTTCAACTATTTCGGCGATACTATTATTCAGGGCCTGAGGGACATTGGGAGATGTTTTGAAGTCGCTAAGCGTGTATCCGTTATATCGCTTAAGACCGGTGTCTGTGCCAATCCACATCATACCGTTCTTATCTCTGAGCAAGGTAAGAAAGTAGTCTCTGGGTGAGCCATTTTCCAGATACATCGGGTGGACATTTGGCTGCGCTGATAATGTGAAACTTATCAAAAAAAACAGCGCGCTCGCCCATACATGAACGACGCTAAAAACGCGTTTACGTGAAAAGTGCAATATGTTCAAAGTGTGTTAGCCACATCTACCACTACGCAGTACCCTACTACCTAGGAATAACGTTTTTTCTTCTTACCTGAACGAATCATTTCCTTATCTAATGTAAGAAAGATGAGTGAAAATGCAAGTGCGGAAGTGCCAGCATTCATACTCCACATGGTCAATAGACTAAGAGATCTGCACCCGCTCTGAAAATTAGTCATTAGACTAATAAATCAAGTGCTCAACATAACCGAAACTCTGAAGCAGTTAAGATCCAGTCCTGTTATACTTTGCGGCCACTTTTCAGGAGCGGGTTACGTCGGTTTGGACGCTGTGTTATTCATTATTGCTATCTGTGCGGCGCTAGGGATCATCGTCGGCTTTCTGGCCGGGATGCTTGGCATCGGTGGTGGCTTAATCATTGTCCCGGTGTTGAGTTATCTGCTCGCTTCTGTTTTACCCCTGGATATGTCAGTGGCAATGCCAATGGCCATTGCGACGTCGCTATCAACCATTATCCTAACCGGTTTATCTTCGTCTCGAGCCCACTTCAAACTAGGCAACCTGAATCGATTTGTGGTGCTGTGGTGCGCCTCTGGTATTGCGGTCGGCGCGGTTATAGGCGCGCAGTTAGCCACGCGCATGCCGGTCGAGTTATTAAAAGGGACTTTTGCCGCACTGGTGCTAGTGATCGCATCACATATGGCCTTTGGCGGTCGAAAAGAATCAAAGCACGAAGTCAACCGCGGAATATTACTCACAATAGGGCTAGGCACGGGCATCATTTCTGCGATTATGGGGATTGGCGGCGGTGCGCTATTGGTACCAGCACTAGTATGGTTCAGGGTGAATGTACGTCAGGCAATTGGCTGTGCAGCACTTTGCGGTCTGGTCATCGCTCTGTTCGGCACCATCAGTTTTGTCATCGCTGGTTGGCAAGACCCGCGTTTTCCTGATTTTTCGCTAGGTTACGTCTACCTGCCAGCATCTATCGGGATCGTGCTGACGTCAATGGCCATGGCTGGGGTCGGTGCCAGGGTCGGGCAATCGATGAATACTCAGTTGTTGAAAAAGATTTTTGCGCTGTTTCTGGTTATCATCAGCGTGCGCATGATGTTAGGAATTATACAATAACAATGACAACACAAAGCTTTATGCAATTCCCTGCTATTGACCCGGTAATTTTTTCAATTGGTCCCGTCAGTCTGCGTTGGTATGGACTGATGTACCTGGTTGGATTCATTGCCGCCTGGTGGCTTGCCAATAGACGTATGCAGCGCGTCGGATTGAGTAAAGACGACGTAAGTGATTTGCTGTTCTGGTCATTTTTAGGCGTGATTATTGGTGGCAGGGTCGGATATGTCATGTTTTACCAGTTTGACCTGTTTTTATCTGACCCGGTTTATTTATTTAAAATTTGGACCGGTGGCATGTCTTTCCATGGCGGCTTGCTTGGTGTGCTGGCAGCTATGTGGTTTTTTGCAAAGAAAAAAGGTCAACATTTTCTGCAGGTCGGTGACTTTGTTGCGCCTCTAGTGCCCATCGGACTCGGCGCAGGGCGACTGGGTAATTTTATCAATGCTGAACTGTGGGGACGAACTACGGACGTCCCTTGGGCCATCATTTTTCCGGGCGCGGGACCTTCTCCTCGACACCCATCACAGCTATACGAATTTATGCTAGAAGGCGTCGTGCTGTTTGCGATACTCTGGTGGTATTCCAGTAAGCCTAGAGCAACTGGCGCGATTGGCGGTTTGTTTTTATTGGGTTATGGGGTGTTCCGGTTTATTGTCGAATATTTTCGCGAGCCGGATGCGCATCTTGGCCTCTACTCGTTTGGGTTATCACAAGGGCAGCTACTCTGCGTTCCGATGATCCTGCTGGGACTCTGGCTAATGATGTCTGCCCGAAAGCGCGGCATAATAAATCATGCGACCGGCAACTCTTAAATTCAGGAAATCTTGATGCAGCAATATCACGATTTAATGCGCCATATCCTTGAAAATGGCACCCGCAAAGAAGATCGAACCGGCACGGGTACAATCAGTGTATTTGGTTATCAGATGCGCTTTAATCTGGCCGATGGCTTTCCTTTGGTGACAACCAAAAAGTGTCACATGCGCTCGATCATCCATGAACTTCTCTGGTTTTTGAAAGGCGATACCAATATCGCTTACTTGAAAGAAAACGGCGTCTCTATCTGGGATGAGTGGGCTACTGACGAAGGCGACCTCGGCCCTGTATATGGTCATCAATGGCGCAGTTGGACTGGCGCGGACGGACAGGTTGTAGACCAGATAAGTGAAGTGGTCGAGCAGATAAAGCACAATCCAGACTCACGCCGACTCATCGTCAGTGCCTGGAATCCTAGCGTTCTGCCGGATACCCGTTTTTCTCCGAAACAAAATGCTGAGCAAGGACGTCAGGCGTTGCCGCCATGCCATACCATGTTCCAGTTTTACGTGCTTGACGGAAAGCTCTCTTGTCAGCTGTATCAGCGCAGCGGTGATGTGTTTCTTGGCGTACCTTTCAATATTGCCAGTTATGCACTTCTTACCATGATGATGGCTCAGGTGTGCGGTCTTGAGCCTGGCGAATTTATTCACACGTTCGGCGATGCGCATCTGTACGTCAATCACCTGGAGCAGACAAATCTGCAATTAAGCCGTGAGCCCTATCCACTGCCAACAATGAAAATTAATCCAGCAGTGAACAGTATTTTTGACTTTACCTATGACGACTTCGAGCTGTGTAACTATCAGGCTCATCCGCATATTAAAGCGCCGGTGGCGATATAGGATGAGTGAATGACCACGCAAGTACTGATTTGTGATGATTCGGGTTTTGCTCGTCGCCAGATGGCGCGTTCAATTCCTGATGGCTGGGATGTTGAGATCAGTTTTGCTGAGCATGGTCAGCAAGCAATAGAAATGATTCGACAAGGTAAGGCGGACGTAATGTTCCTTGACCTGAATATGCCCGTCATGGACGGTTACCAGACCATGGAAGTGATCCGCAAAGAAGACCTGCCAACGATGGTCATTGTCGTTTCAGGAGACGTTCAGCCAGAGGCCCGTGAACGTATGGTGGGAATGGGCGCACTGGATTTTATTCGTAAACCCATCGATAACGAAAAGCTGGTTACAATCCTTCAGCAGTATGGATTATATAGCGGCGCCTCTAGCGCTGAAGGTCGCCAAAAAGATGTTGCTGCGCAGGTCAAAGGTGGTGCGGAAGACCGGCTTGACGCGTACCGGGAAATGGCTAACGTGGCGATGGGGCAGGCTGGCGAAAATCTGGCGAAGCTGCTCGGCGAGTTTATAAATCTGCCTATTCCAAACGTCAATCTGATTGAGAATAACGAGCTTAATATGGCCATCGCTGATATTAATCGCAATGAGCGGGTATCGGCAGTCTCCAAAGGTTTCGTCAGCGCAGGGATTCAGGGTGAAGCACTGGTTATTTTCAGTGATGCTAACTTTGCCAACATGCTAAAACTACTGAATTATCAGGGTCATAAGCATGATGAACAGCTGGAGTTGGAAGCACTGATGGATGTGTCTAATATCTTGATAGGGGCCTGTTTGAATGCGCTGTCAGAGCAGTTAAATGTTAATTTTAGTCATAATCATCCGATCATACTGGGGCGTCATTGCGATCTGAACGCCCTTTTGGGAAATAAAGAGCGACGATGGCAGCGTATACTGGCAATAGAAATTGCCTATGCGATCGAATCACAGGACATCAACTTCGATTTGTTACTGCTGGTGCCTGACGACTCTATTGATATCATGTTCAATAAGCTGGTAAGTGAGTAACCTGAATGAGCACAGCAAACAGAGTGGCAGATAACGACCTGTCAGACATGCATTGGCAGCATGACCTGCTTGGCTCCATTGAAGTAGGGATAGTGGTTATTGACCGGGATTATAAGGTCAGCGTGTGGAACCAGTTTATGGAAAACCACAGTAACTTGCTGCCCAGCCAGGTAAGGGGGAAATCGATATTTGAGTGTTTCCCGGAAATGGACGTGGAATGGTTTAAGATCAAGGCTGAGCCCGTCTTTACCTTGCGTACCCCGGCATTTCTGATTTGGGAGCAGCGTCCTTTTCTGTTTCGATTCGGTTCAAATCGACCTATCACTTCAGCGTCGGATTTCATGTACCAGAATGTGACATTATTTCCACTGGCATCGCTTACCGGTACTGTCGAAAAAATTTGTCTATTAGTGTATGACGTGACGGATGAAGCTATCAGTAAGCTTAACAGCGAGCGCTTGAACTCACAGCTTCAGCAAATCAGTCGTACCGATGGACTTACTGGTCTATTCAACCGTCGATATTGGCAGGAACAGTTTGAGCTGGAATTTAAAAGGATCCGACGTAATGCCAAACCTGCATCGGTTCTGATGCTGGATATCGACCATTTTAAAGCCGTCAATGATACGCACGGCCATCCCGCTGGCGATCAGGTCATCAAACGGCTAGCGAAACTGATCGGCGAATCAGTTCGCGAGACGGACGTTGCAGGTCGTTATGGTGGTGAAGAATTTACTATTTTGCTACCAGATACGACGGCAAGCTGCGCTAAGCTGGTCGCTGAGAGGATCCGCAAAACCGCGCAAAAATGTGTTGTTACCCATGAGGGTGTCGATATCACTTTTACAATTAGCGTTGGTATCTGCGAGTACACGCCTAACCACAAAGAGCCCATGGCGTGGCTGGAACATGTCGATCAGGCGTTATATAAAGCCAAGCAGGACGGGCGCAATCAGGTAGTGATTAATCAGCCATAACGGTGATTATGTTCTAGCCAGCCCCTTCTCAAGTCGTATTACATCGTCTTTGATGGTGCGTAAAAATAGCAGGCTGGGGATCACCATCAGCGCAGTGAGAATAAAAAACAGACTCCAGTTACCACCCATGCCGTCCACAATAAAACCGCTCGCGGATGCCATAAATGTTCTTCCGGCGGTACTTAGTGAAGCCATCAGGGCATACTGCGAGGCTGAAAATGCTTTGTTGCACAGCAGCGAGATGAACGCGACCAGTGCCACAGAGCTCCAGGCTGCGGTGAACCCATCCACAATTACAGCGGCAGCAAATAAGACCTTGTTCGGGCCGACTTGAGCCATCCATGCAAACATAAGATTGCTTGCTGCCATGGCGATACCTGCAATCATTAGCCCACGATAGATCCCGTAACGGATATTTACCATGCCGCCAATCAGGGCAAACACAATCGTGACCCACCAATTTAACAGCTTCGAGTAGGTCCCTATATCACTGTTGCTAAAACCGATTTCCTTATAAAACACAATACTCATGCGACCCAGGAAGGCTTCGCCAATTTTAAACAGGAAAATGAACAGCAATACGGACAGCGCAAGTTTGACGTTATTGCGTTTAAAAAAGTCACGAAATGGCTCGACCAGCGTCACCAGTAGCCAGCAGCTTATGGCCTGCCACATCGTTGGCGATGCGCTATTGCCCAATAGTGCCTGATAACTCTGCGTAGCTTGCTGTTGCGCCTGCAATCGATGGGTTTGTGGCTCGGGGATAAAGAATGCGGTGCAGCTGAGCAGTAACATGATCCCACCGAGTACCAGATAGACTTCATTCCACTGCCAGCCAGGCATATCCGCCAGAAAAAAGGGAATTGCCCCCAAGCCGCCGTAGCCGGTCCACCAGCCAGCTGTCGCAAGGGCCGAGGCAAGTGACAGTTTGTGTTTTTCGTTGTCACCAATCACATCGATACGGAATGCATCGATGGCGATATCCTGTGTAGCTGAAAAGATGGCAATAAGCAGACCGAACAGGGCAACATTGAACAATTGCTCACTGGCTGTCAGCCTGGACATCAATACACAGCACAGTGAGATGGCCAGTTGCGTGATGACAATCCACCCGCGCCGCTGTCCAAGGAACGGGGGACGGATTCTGTCCAGCAGAGGCGACCACAAAAAATTAATCGAATAGGCAACGAACATCACGCCAAACAGGCCGATAGCTGAGCGTGACAGGCCTTCTTCCTTGAGCCATGCTGACAGCGCAGAGCTGATCATAACCCAGGGATAGCCGCTGGCAATACCAAAACAAAACACGGCGATAAGACGTCTGTCCAAATAGTCTCGAAAATGCTGAAACAAGGGTGATTAACTCGGCGAGAAATAGTCCAACGCTATTGGATCATTTCATCGCAGCGGATGCAAGCAGACTGAGGTAAATGGTTACCTATCTAAGGGCGAATGCCGACGCAGTCAAACGGACAGAATCCTTCGCCATCAAGATACGCAATGCAGGTTTGTAATTCGGTTTTGAGGATCGGGTCCTGACTCAGCTTATTATCTGGCCAGAAATGCATTTGATGAAGAACGTGCCAAAATACGCGCTCTTTCTGACTGTAAGGTTCCTGAGCGCTGCCCTTAATTTGCGCCCATTCTTCCAGCGTGTCCCAAAAGTAAAGATCTAATTCTGAATAAGGTAACAGGCCGCGCCAATAGTTGTGCAGATAATAACTAAGCTGTTGTACTTTGTTATCGATAAACTGGGTGACAGTCACGGCGCTACAGGCGATTTGTGGGTGGTTTATGCTCGAAGTATAGCCGTTAACAAAAAATTTACCTGCAGTAGGCGGTCTATAAGGGCTAGGAAGTTGAATACTCAGCAGATTTTTACCAACCTAAATAGACTAACCAGCCTTGAATCTCCTTTCCAACCCGAGCCATTTGTTGTGCATCGAGTGGCTGACCAATAATTTCCCGTTGTCTGTAATGCATTTTCAGCTCACGTTCCGCCTCTATCTTTCGTTGCTCAATGTGCATTCTGCTCCAGCCGTTATCCCAGTGACTGAATAAGTCCAGAACCGGCATTGGCGTGCGAGCCAGTCGACGGGGTAGGTCATCATTCATTGGCCTGTTTGGTAAGTAAGGTGATAACACCACCAATGCGTCTGGCGCAGCGAGGCTTCCCTCTGCGTATGAGGTGGCAAGCGAGGCGGCTGTGATCCCCTGGCTGATGACCAGAAAAAAGCCAGGATACCTTCCGGCGCGGTTAGCCACTGCGTTAATTCTTTCTCCTAGCGCCTGGGCATTCTGCGTAAACTGTGTGTCAGTCAGAAGCGGCGCAGTATGGAAGCTAGGTACCTGATCGTCTGCTGGAACAGGCTCTTCATCTTCTAAGACACTTTCAGGAGAGGGTGCGGGAAGCTGCATAGTGACCCATCCCCAGCCAGTAAGTTGATTGACCAGCATAGACAGCCCCTGTCCATGCAGCGGGCTTTGTGACGTATCCGAGATAATCACCACCACGCCTTTAGTCAGCGAGGTGCGTGATTCGTGAACCAGCAAAGGTACTTCCTGTTCACCCACCAACAGCACATCGAACTGACCATCGGGCAGATGCTGTCGCCAATCCTGTAAAAGCAGATCGGTAAAGTCGAGCTGCTGTGCCAGAACCTTTGAGGTAGAGCACAGCAAACAAATGAAGAGGAATAACATACGCATAGTAAGATTATCGGCGACAACACTCGATCCCTGAGTGCAAGGTTAACTCAGCGCCTCAGGCAAAGATTAGTTATTCGCCATGTAAAGCGTAGCCGCGTGCTCTAATTCATCGTTACTGGCAAATGGCGCATCACTTCGAAATTGCACCCACTGCTGTTGTCCAGGATGGAAAAATCCCAGCTGCCACGCGTGTAGTTGTAGTCTCGGTGCCTGATAACGAGCATAAGGCTCTCCATACAGTCGATCGCCAAGTATAGGGTGGCCGAGTTCCAGCATGTGTACACGTAATTGATGGGAACGGCCAGTTACAGGTTGCAGTAACATCAGACTCGATGTCCCATCACCAGATACTTTTTGAAAGTGAGTGAGGGACGGCTTTCCTGACGCTTCATCAACCTTCTGTTTTGGGCGGTTTGGCCAGTCGACAATCAGCGGTCTGTCTATGCTGCCCTGAGACTGCGTGACCTCACCATACACTCTGGCGAGGTAGGCTTTGCGGGTCTGTCGCTCTGCAAATTGACGGGATAGTGCCCTGTGAGTGTCCATATTAAGGGGCATAACGATTAAACCAGATGTCGCCATATCAAGACGATGAATAATGGTGGCAGTCGGATAGACTCGCTGCACACGCGATTCTAAGCTGTCCTGATGTGCCAACGCCCTGCCGCGCACGCTGAGTAACCCACTGACTTTGTTTAATACCAACAGGTCATCGTCTGCATGCACGATGGGCAGAAGAGGATACATGGGGGGATCATAAACAAAGTCAGGGTTATACGGCATCGGAAGGTCCAATCACTTCATGTTCACCAGCAACCGCACTGCATCCAGGCGTATTCCGGCGTCTGCAATTGCCGCGTGTAATTGCGTGCGTTGCTCACACAGATAATCTATTTCATCGTCTCGGATCGCTGGATTAACCTTTTGCAGCGCTTTCATGCGCACAATTTCTTCATCCAATTCAGCCTGCATTTTGCGCTGCGCCTCAGCTTTGATGAGCTCCGCTTTGTCGGTAGCGATGTGCTGGCAACGTTCAACACTCTGCTCAATAGCCGGCCTTAGCGCATTGATCAGCTTCGTTGCGATATCTTGTTTCACGCCGGCAACCTGAATAAAGCCGTCATTCAGGAATTCCTCACCATTGGCATCAAGACACAGTCTGATAGGAGTGACGGGTAAAAAACGAGTTGGCTGTAAGCGTTTTGGCGCACTTATCTCGATAACATATAAGGTTTCAATGAAATAGCTGCCGTTTGGTAAAGTCGCGTCACTGATGGTTGCAATGCTGGCGCTGCCCTGCACGTCTCCGATAATCAAATCAATTGCGTGCTGGACAAGCGGATGATCCCAACTTAGAAAGTGTACATGCTCAAGCTGAGTTGCAATCTGGCGTTCATAAGTGACGGTCAAACCTTCTTCATCCAGACCAGGCAGATGGTTAACCAGCGCTTCAGTGGGTCTCAACAGATAGGTCGTTTCATCTTTGTCTTCCTGCAATACGCCGATAGCATCAAAAAGACGTGTCATAAAACGTTCTAGGGTAGGAGACTGATCGGCTTCATGGAGCGTCAGTAACAGATCATCAATGCGGCCTTTGCCAGACGAATTCAATTCCAGCAATCTGTCTCTGCCTTGCTCAAGCTGTGCTCGCATGTGATCACTTAACGAGTGTGTCTCAGCCAGTAAATTTTCACAGGCGCTGGTGTCGTCAGGTGATACAAGACAATAATGCAATGCGTCTTTGACCTGCTCGTACACTGACGTCCCTATTGGGCAGGTCGACGCAAAGGCGTTTAATCCATCGTGATACCAATTAAATAACACCTGTTGTGCTGAGTGTTTAAAATAGGGCACATGAATTTGTACATCTTGCTTTTGGCCTATGCGATCCAGTCGGCCAATTCGCTGCTCAAGTAAATCTGGCAGCAACGGTAGATCAAACAGCACCAGATGATGAGCAAACTGAAAATTGCGGCCTTCGCTGCCAATCTCGCTGCATATCAATACCTGTGCGCCATCTTCCTGCTGTGCAAAGTAGTTGGCTGCTTTATCTCGCTCGATGATACTCATACTTTCATCAAATACCGTATGGCGAATACCAGTCTGCGTTCGTAGCGATTCAGCCAACGCTCTCGCAGTAGACGCACTGGCGCAGATTGTCAGCACTTTGGCCGGGCGCAGTGATGCCAATAATTCATGCCACCAACCGACGCGCGTATCCCACTCAATCCAGTCATGCTTGTCTAAGCAGGTCTCAGGTACCAGACGCTGAGCAAGTCGGTTGTATGTCAGTTCAGTATACTGTTCGGGCATGTCCAGGGGGTAGGCATGTAACTGTCGTTGAGGAAACCCGGCAATACCGGCTCTGGAATTGCGAAATAACATACGACCGGTTCCATGGCGGTCAATGAGGGTTTGCAGCAGACGTTGCTTTTCAACATCGCTGGAAACGTCACACTCCTGCATTGTTGCAACACCGACAAAACCCTCCAGAACGGCGAGTTGAGAATCACTGAGTGGCGCATCAGACAACAAGGGGGTAACGGCATCAGCCAGCTGCGCGTATTGGTTCTCCTGTTCAACAAATTCCGTATAGCTGTGAAAGCGTGCCGGGTCGAGCAGACGTAATCGAGCAAAGTGGCTCATATGCCCTAACTGGTCAGGGGTGGCAGTCAGTAGCAATATTCCTCTGGTCGCTGCAGCAAGGGTTTCTACCAGCTGATATTCTGTGCTGGGGTGATGTTCATCCCATCGCAAATGGTGAGCCTCATCAACAACGACCAGATCCCATTGTGATGCGATGACTGCCTCGTTGGCACCTTGGTGATGCGCAAGAAAGTCCAGACTACATAAGATCAGTTGCTCGTTGTCAAAAGGGTTTTGCTGTTCTTCACTTACTGCGCTGAAGCGTTCCTCGTCGAATACCGAAAATGACAAATTAACTTTACGCAGCAGCTCAACCAGCCATTGATGCACCAGACTGTCAGGGACGATAATCAGCACGCGTTGTGCAAGGCCATTAAACAACTGTTGCTGAATAATAAGTGCAGCCTCAATGGTTTTACCCAAGCCCACTTCATCAGCCAGTAATACCCGCGGAGCGGCGCGCTGTCCGACTTCCCGAGCAATATGCAACTGATGGGGGATCAGTTGCACTCTGGCAGACGCGAAGCCGACCAGACCTGACTGCACATGAGTGAAACGATGATAGTGGCAGGCTTCTCGAAGACTGAACCATTTAGGGGAATCGAGTTGCTGGTTTAGTAATCGCAGTTCGGGTTGATTGAGTTGATAATGGTGATCGAGCTGAATCTCCGCTATTACCGCTTCGCTGCCGTTGTCATCCCTGTGCCCGAGATAATACAGCAGCCCTTCTTTGTGCTGCACATCTGTGATGGTCATCTGCCAACCATCGACGCTAGTAATTGTTTCCCCCGGCGCAAAGGTTACGCGCGTAAGTGGCGGATTCTGCCTGGCGTAATGCCGGGTTTCTTCTGTAGCAGGAAATACGATTTCGACAGTACGTGTTGAGAGTGAAATGACGACACCCAGCCCAAGCTCGCTTTCTGCGTTACTTAACCAGCGTTGACCAACGGTAAAGTCGACGTGATGGGGCATGAGACTCTCCACAACAAAATTAATAAGGGCACTAAAAAGGGCGCAGATTCTAGCGCGAATATGAAGGTCTGTCTGTAATGGCCGACTAAATTTTCGACGCTTGGCAGGGAAAGCGAAAGAGGGGCAGACACGATTGTAAAAATGCATGCACAAAACAGATGATTACCATGTAAAAGTGGTTTAAGGTGATTACTGAGAGTTCACGTTAATGTGGATTCTGGCCGACCCCATTTGGTCGGTTGTGCTGCCAGTTCGGATTTACCTGGCCACGCACCGGCCCGGAGTAGGACTGGCATGTTGATGCAGAAGTTGACCTTCTGCATTGTGAGCCTTGTTTGCCTACCGGAGCGATGGATGCCAAGAAAAAAAGACGCCTCGACTAAACTGTACGTCCTCGATACAAACATTCTTCTGCACGAACCTTTCGCCTTTCTCTCCTTTAAAGAACACGATGTTGTGGTACCAATGACGGTACTGGAAGAGCTGGATTATATAAAAGATAGTAAAAAGGACGTCGCCAGGGATGCGCGGGTATCAATTCGCGCAATGGAAGACTTGCTTCACAACGCCAGCCCTGAACAAATGATCGAAGGTGTATCAATGGAGGGCAATGGCTCTGGTGCGAATGCACCCACCGGACGTTTGTCGATTTTTTCAGATCATGGACTGGACAAACAGCATCAGGTGTTTACCAGTAATGAAAATGACAACCGTATTATCAATGCGGCACTGCATTTACAGAAAAAGAAAGCTCCCCGCCAGGTGGTACTGGTTACCAAAGACATCAATATGCGCCTTAAAGCCAAGGGTGCAGGTTTGGAGCTGGTTGAGGACTATCGAACTGACCAGTTGATTAGCGACATCAAGTATCTCACTAAAGGTTTCCATCAATTTGAAGGGGATTTTTGGCAGCAGGTTAAACAGGTCGAGAGTCGTACAGAAGGACGCGATACCATTCATACCATACCCAAGCAGGTCCTGCCCGAAGCCTATATCAACGAATTTCTGCTGGATGATTCGCAACATTTTGCTGGCCTGGTCGAGGCCATGAGCGACGAGTCTCTGGAAGTACTAGACTTGGGTTACGAGCGACTGATGGGTAAACAGGCATGGGGTATCAGTCCTAAGAACATCAATCAGGCGATGGCCCTGCATTCGTTGTTAGATCCCCATATCGACCTCGTGATCCTGACCGGTCCAGCAGGCAGTGGTAAAACACTATTGGCGCTGGCAGCTGCGCTTGAAATGGTGGTTGAGCAGAACATGTACGATAAGATTATCGTTACGCGCAGTACCCCGGAAATCGCAGAGTCTATTGGTTTTTTGCCGGGCACAGAGGAAGAAAAAATGGCGCCATGGCTGGAAGCCATCACCGACTCACTTGAGGTGCTGCATAAAAATGATGAAAACACCAAAGGCTCAATGAGCTATATCATGGAGAAGGCGAATATTCAGTTCAAATCAGTGAATTTTATGCGTGGTCGCAGTATTCAGAACGCCATAGTCATTCTGGATGAGTCACAAAACCTGACGGCCTCACAGCTAAAAACCATTATTACCCGCTGTGGCGAGGGCACTAAGCTAATCTGTAGCGGCAACCTGGCACAAATTGACAGTAACTATCTTAGCCCTGTTACCTCCGGTCTCACGTACCTGGTGGAGAAGTTTAAGAACTTTTCTGGCAGTTCGACGGTGTATCTTAACGGTGTGGTGCGCAGCCGTTTGGCCGAGTTTGCTGAAGAGCGAATGTAACCATTGGCAGCTGACCCCAGTAAGGCAACAGTACTGATCGTTGACGATGAAAAAGTCAACTTGCACATCCTGGCCCAGGGGCTGAGTCAGGAGCATCATGTGCTGTTTGCAGAGTCAGGCAAGCAAGCCATAAAGTTCGCCCACGAACAGCTTCCTGATCTCATTCTTTTGGATATCGACCTGCCCGACATGAACGGCTATGACGTATTAAGACGTCTAAAAGACGATCCAGAGACGATGAAAATCCCGATCATCTTTATAACCGGCCATGATTCAGATGAAGATGAACTGCATGGTTTGGAGTTAGGTGCCGTCGATTATTTTACCAAGCCGTTCAAAATGGCACTGGCGAAAGTCAGAATTAATAATCAACTGGATTTAAAACGCAAAACGGATTTGCTTGAGCAGCTAGCCAGTATAGATGGACTGACCGGTATCCCTAATCGCCGAGACTTCGATCAAACCCTGGAAAATGAATGGCGACGAGCAATGCGCTCTTCCTCTGCGCTGGGCCTGGTGATGATCGATATCGACTTTTTTAAACAATTTAACGACCATTACGGGCATGCAAAAGGCGATGCTTGTTTAAAACGTGTGGCAAGTAAAATTGATAGCATCGCCAGACGTGCCGGCGAGTTTGCCGCCCGCTATGGCGGTGAGGAGTTCGTGGTACTGCTGCCGGGAGCAAATGAGGCTGAAGTCACCAAAATGGCCGAAAGGGTTCGCGCTGGAGTGGAAAAACTTGCCATCAAGCATGAATACTCGGGATGCAGCGAGGTAGTGACAGTCAGCGCCGGAACCGCGTCTTGTGTGCCTGACAAATTAGGTGGACAAACCGAGTTATTGCAGCGAGCTGACGATAATCTGTATGCGGCTAAAGAAGAGGGCCGCAACAGGGTAATTTCATCTAATTAAAGGATTCAAAGGTATAGGCACCGTTACCCAGATCCTGCAAACTGCGTTGAGCAACCTCGCCAAGCGGCAGCAGTGCCGGCCCTGTTGGCTCCATCAACAGATAACTGATGCCATCCAATTGCACATAATTTTCATTGCTTCTATGTGGCAACGCAACGCCCAGCAGGGCGTGGTTGGGAAGGTAGATCATGGCCATCGGAAGCTGTGGGAGCAGTGCTCTTATCAGCGCACCGGCAAGTACGCTCTTGCTGTCACAGTCGCCGCGATTATTAACTAATACCTCGATGGGCGCAGCATAGCCTGAGCCGTTACTACGCAGTCTGTCCTGCAATGTGCTATACGGAATGGATTGTACCCAACTTAGCAGCAAATTGATGTAAACCCTGGATTCACTGTCCTCAGGAATTTTCTCATATAGCGCCTGAACGGCTGGCACCAGCGCATTAACACTTTCTTGGGCATACCGAATGTGATCGGGTTTTACCGCTTGTTGACCGAAATGATTGCGAAACAACGTGTAGTAATTCTTTTGCAAATAGCCGTCATACGCCTGTTGTTGCGCTTGTTGCATACTTTGTTGCCACTGCTGCACCAGAGCGGGAGAGCTTGCGGCGACATCAATCATGATCTGGTCGCCACGCTGTTCAATGCTGATGCGAGCCTGTTTGGGGTCAATCTGCCGGGCTTGTTTAAGAAGTTCAACTGCCACATGTCGCTGGGCAATCTGAGGACGGTACTGGGTTCTGCTTTGCTGGCTTTCTGGCATGTCAGCCATATTTAAGTCAAATGCTAACTCATGGACCTGTTGAGCCGCATCCTGCCATTTATAGAAAAAGCTGGCCTGCTGGCCTGTGATGGATTTGGTAAAAGTAAGCTGACGCGCCTGACACGTTTGATTCAGGAGCAGAACTAAAAACACAGCAAAAACGTAGCGCAAAAATACACCCCGCAACATGTATCGCTATCTAAGCTTAGCTTACAACCAGCAGTAGCGGAAAGTTTATGCTCTGTCTTGATGAAACCAGTTCAGCTGTTTATGTAAGGACACCACGCTACCGACGATGATCAGTGCAGGCGGTGATATCCCGGCCTGCGCTACCAGAGATTCAATGCTGGTCAGCGTGCCTGTGACAACGTGCTGATGAGGCAGTGTTGCAGAGGCCACCAGAGCGATAGGTGTGCTCTCTGGCATGCCGTGCTCTATCAGCTTCTGGCAAATAATGCCTAAGCCTGTAAGCCCCATGTAAAACACCAGTGTCTGCTGCTTTTGCACCAGAGCTGGCCAGTCCAGGTCGATGGTGTTGTCACGCAAGTGTCCCGTTGCAAACACCACTGACTGCGCATGGTCCCTGTGTGTCAGAGGGATCCCCGCGTAGCTCGCTGCCCCCGCTGCTGCCGTGATGCCGGGCACAACCTGAAAACGAATGTTGTTTTCTATTAATGGTTCGATTTCTTCCCCGCCTCGACCGAATATAAATGGGTCGCCACCTTTTAACCGCACCACCCGGTTGCCAGCTTGCGCCTGATCGACCAATAGCTGATTAATATCTTCCTGAGGAAGCGTGTGCTTGCTGCGTGCTTTGCCGACGTAAATTTTTTCTGCATCACGACGTACCAGCTCAAGTACAGCAGGGGATACAAGACGGTCATAGACCACAACGTCGGCTTTTTGCATTAACCGTAGCGCGCGAAACGTCAGCAAGTCAGGATCGCCAGGGCCTGCACCGACCAAATACACTTCCCCCTGCGTGCTGTTGTCATGTTGGTAGTCATGCAAACGTTGTTCAAACAGCTCCTCAGCATGCTTATCGTTGCCTTGTAATACCTGCTCAGCAACGTCGCCATCCAGAATATCTTCCCAAAAATAGCGGCGTTGGGTAACAGAATTGAGCGACTGCTTGACACGCTCACGGAAACGTTCTGAGAAACGGCCGAGTCTGGCTATGCCATGTGGTATGACAGACTCAAGCTTTTGTCTCAAATAACGAAGCAGAACGGGGGCAACACCACCGCTGCTCATCGCAATAATGATAGGCGAACGGTCAATAATGGATGGCGTAATAAATTGGCACAACGGCGTGTTATCCACCACGTTAACCAGGATATCTCGCTCACTGGCATCATGGTGAACCTGGCGATTGACGCTGTCCTGATCGGTCGCGACGAAAATCAATCGCATTCCGTCAAGATCATCCGGGTGATATTCGCGCGGGATATAGTCCACTTCGCCTGCATCAATCAGTTTCTTCACTGTATCACAGGCCCACGGCGCGACGACGGTGATATGAGCTTCTGATTTGAGTAACAGTTCAATTTTGCGCGCAGCAACTTCTCCTGCACCTACGACCAGGCAGGGCAGTTCAGCGGTATCGATAAAAATCGGGAAGTAGCGCATAGCGTGTTAGTAGCGAGCAAGTGGAAACAACATAACGCTATTTTGCCTGAACGTTATATCGTGAAAAGAAATAAAAAAGAAATTATTATAACTAAATTGGAGATTACATCAGGCTGCACAGTGCTTGCACAGCCTGATGCTCCATTTATTAATTGCGGCGCTTTTTCGGTGGGTTGTCCTGCCACTCGCGAATAGACAGTCGCTGCCCTGCGACTCTGGCTTTGGACAATACTTCGCGAGTCTCGGCGGGCATGCCCTCAGGCAAGTCGACGGTGCTGTAGCTGTCAAAAATTTCAATCGCGCCAATGTGTTTACTGTCTATGCCTGCTTCATTCGCAATTGCACCGACTATGTTTCCGGGTTTGACGTTGTGGGCATAGCCAACGTCCAGTCGATAACGTTGCATGCCAGGCTGCGGTTTGCCACCACGCTGACGAGGCTTGCGCTTGTCATCGCGCGGACCTTTGCCACGCTCACCGCGATTTTCACGGCGGTCAGGACGGCCACGATCTTCCCTAGCTGGCTTTTTATTCAGATCCGGCCGGTCTTGTTCACTGAGTAGCAGCGGCTCATCACCCTGGGCAACCTTTATTAACGCTGCCATCAGCTTCTCGGGAACGACTTCGGTTTCCTTCTGCAGAGCCTCGACAATCGGCATCAAACTTTCCAGACTGTCATCTTCAATCGCGTCATGTACGGATTGCTTGAATCGACTCAAACGGGTTTCATTGAGCTGCGTAATCGACGGGATAGGCATGGGCTCAATGCGCTGTTTGGTGGTTTTTTCAATCGCAAACAATAAGCGTTTTTCACGATGTGAAATAAACAAGATGGCATCCCCTTCACGCCCGGCACGACCTGTACGTCCGATCCTGTGTACATAAGACTCAGTATCGTAGGGGATATCATAGTTGATAACATGGCTGACGCGCTCTACATCGAGACCGCGGGCAACCACGTCAGTGGCAACCAGAATATCTATCTGTCCCTGGCGCAGTCTATCAACGGTGCGCTCTCTGGATTTTTGCGGGATATCACCATTGAGGGGTTCAACATCATAACCTCGGGCCGCGAGTTTTTCAGCCAGCTCGAGTGTAGCCGTTTTGGTGCGCACGAAAATGATCATGCCGTCGAACTCTTCGACCTCCATAATGCGAGTCAGAGCTTCCAGTTTATGGTGTCCGGCAACCTGACAGAAACGCTGTCTGATGGTGCTGGCGGTGGAGACTTTCGATGCAATTTTGACGTGCTTCGGCTCGTTCAGATAGCGTTGCGCAATCTTTTTGATTGGCTCTGGCATCGTGGCTGAAAACAGTGCCGTCTGACGCTCTTTCGGCGCATGGCTCAGGATCAGTTCAACATCATCGATGAATCCCATGCGCAGCATCTCGTCCGCTTCGTCGAGTACTAGAAATTTTAGATTGTCGAGCTTCAATGTACCGCGCTGAATATGGTCGATAACGCGCCCAGGCGTGCCTACTACCACTTGCACACCGCGCTTTAACTGACGTATCTGATTATCGTAGGCCTGTCCGCCATAAATAGGTAATACTTTGATCTTACGAGAGAAACTGGCATAAACCTGAAACGCCTCCGCAACCTGAATCGCCAGTTCACGGGTGGGGGCAAGTACTAATAACTGCACATGGTTGGCCTCTGCATCGAGGTTAGCCAGCATAGGTAAAGCAAATGCGGCTGTTTTGCCTGTACCGGTTTGCGCCTGACCCAATAGGTCATGGCCTTGCAGGAGCAGCGGAATACTCTCGGCTTGAATGGGAGATGGCTTCTCGTAGCCTACTTTTTCAAGTGCCTGAAGAATATGTTCAGGCAAATTAAGGTCGTGAAAAGTCACGTTAACTTCGGTTGTCATTTAGTATCCTGATAGTGTCGGTCTGGCTGGGGGCGGTTTGACCGGAATGACCAATGACTATCCGGAAGAGGCCCTGCGAGAGACGCGGTGTCGAAGACCAGCGTAAAGACTGCTGGAAAACCGTAATTATATGCGATTCTGTGACCTGTTACCATTTATTCGCGTTCAGATAGGGCGTATGCTTGAAATGTTGGGGTCGTCACCGAAGGAGAATATGTGAAGACGTTTCAATTTTGTAGCAAGCCTGTTAGAAGCTTGTCGTTAGCAGCAGCACTCGTTGTACTTTCAGCATGCAGTCAAAAAACCAGTCAAGAACATATTGAGGCTGCACAAGCCTTTGTCCAGAATCAACAGCTTGATGCTGCCATCGTTGAACTCAAGAATGCGGTTCAACTTGAACCTCGCTCAGCACAAGCCCGCTTTGAATTAGGTAAAGTTTACGTACAAACCGGCGATTTCGCCTCAGCAGAAAAGGAACTGAACCGAGCCCTGGAATATGGCTACTCAGCGGCCAAAGTTATTCCGTTGCTGTCACAGGCCTATCAGCGCACCGGCGCTCTCAATGCACTCAGTGACGTTGACCATAACGCCGAGGGATTAACAGCAGTAGAAGCCGCAGAGGTCGGTTTCTATAAAGTGCAGTCGCTGGTGCAGCTTGAAAAATTTGATGAAGCTAGAGTACTCATAGAAGAACTGCAGAGCATTGATACCAGCTCGGTTTATAAAGGTCTGACGCAAACCTTTGTGCCACTACTGGACGAAAACTATGACGCAGCGCTAACGCAACTTGTGGCATTGCGCGAGCAATCGCCGCTCAACCGTGATGTGTTGACGCTGCTAGCCCGCACATACCTACTGACTGATCAGCGTGAGCAAGCCGCCGAAGTTTATAAAGATTATTTACGTACCGGCGTTGATGACATTCAGACGCAGTTTGTGCTGGCGAATTTGCTGGTAGAGCTGGGTAAGCCCGCAGAGGCCGAGCCCTATGTTGATGAGTTGCTGGAGCGCGGTGCTGAAAACCCTACGCTCGATCAGCTTAAAGGTATTATTTTGGCGTCTCGCAACGACCACAAAAATGCCCTTGAGTATCTGGAAAAATCTATTCGCGAAGGGCTCAATGCGCCCGTTGCCCGTTTAGTGGCTGGGTTTTCTGCCTATCAGATACAGGACTATGAAGCGACCAATCGCCACCTTTCCATGATCGCAAGCATCCTGCCTGATAACCATCCAGGTTTGAAACTGCTGGCAGCCAGCCAGTTGCAACTGGGTATGAGCAGTGAAGCCTCAGACGTATTAGGCAGAATTGAGCAACTTGATCAGACTGATGCGCCGTTATTCTCGCGTGCAGGTTATGAGTTGCTGCGCAGTGGTGATGTCAAACAGGCACAGCAAGTCGTTGAACGGACCTCACAGATCAGTACGACGGCTGAAGATCTTACCCGTCTCGGGGTGTTGCAACTGTCACTGAACAATATTGAAGGGATTGTCAATCTTGAACAGGCAGTTGAGCAGGCACCAGAATCAGTGACTGCACAGTCGACACTGGCCACCGCTTATCTGGCGACCGAACAGTTAGATAAAGCGATGGAGCTGGCGCAGAGTTGGAAGCAATCTTCTCCTGACTCCGTGCGCCCTTATCTACTGGCAGGACAAGTCTATATGCGTCAGCAGAATTTCACTGCCGCAGAATCAGAGTTGAATGCAGCGCTTAACATGCAGCCAAACAATCCTGAAGTGCGTATGGGATTGGCTAATTTGGCATTACTGACAGAAGATCAGGCGTTGGCGCAGCAGCGGCTAAGTGATCTATTGAATGTACAAAGCGATTATGTGCCTGCCCTGGCGGCCAATTATCTGATCAAACGTGAACAAGGCCAGGCTGAAGCCGGTATTAAACCGATAGCTGACGTGCTGGCCAGAGACGCCAATAATGTTACCGTGCGCTTATTATTGGGTCGTATTTATTTGTTTGAAGGAAATGTGGCGCAGTCGCTAGCCACCCTCAACCCCATTAAGCCAGATAGCACAACGCCCTCAGCATATTGGCAGACCAGAGGGCAGGCGTTGTTACGAAGTAACGATATGGCCGCCGCTGAAACCCATTATGCAGCATGGTTGCAGGCTTATCCTCTGGATTTGGGTGCAACCCTGGGACAGCTTACGCTGTATGATAATCAGGGCGAGTTTGGTAAAGGGTTGGAGTTAACCCGCGCGTTTCTGGATAAACGCGACGATGTGCAGGTAGCGGTGTTACACACCTACTTTCTGGTCATGAATCAACAGGTTGAGGAAGCAAAAACCGCACTGAATAATCTCCCTGAACAAGCCCGTGCACTGCCCTTTGTCAGCGGTGTTGAGGCGCGTTTATTGATTCTGCAGAATAATTTCGAAGACGCCTTACCGAAGGCAAAAGTGGCGTTTGAGAATCTGCCCAACACCCGCAATTTAGTATTGTACGTGCTGGCAATGGACCGCACTGGTAATCAGGCGGACGCCATCACTATTCTGGAACGATTTGTTAGCGAGAATCCTAATGATATTCGCGCTGCGATGCTGTTGGCCGAACGTCAGATTGGCGTGGACACGCCAAGTGCGATTGCCAGTTACGAGAGAACGCTTGAACTCAACCGTAACAACTATGTAGTGCTGAATAATCTGGCATTCTTGTATTTGCAGGATGGAAAGGTTGATGAAGCGATGCAACTTGCCGAAGAGGCCGTTGCGATTCAACCCAACAATGTTGCTGCCGTCGATACGCTTGCGCAGGTTTACATTGCTGCGGGTGAGTTGGATAAAGCGGTGGATAGCTACGCCAGAGTGATGAATCAGCCTGTCGACAATGAAGAAATTTATCTGAACTACGTTGAAGCCTTGTTCAAAACAGGTAAATCACAGCAGGCTAATCGTCGACTGGAACAGCGCGAGTTCGCGCTGCCTGAGTCACAAACAAGGGCCGCTGCATTAAAGCAGCAATACGGCTCATAACTGCGGGTTGATATGATGTAAGCGACCGATTAAGCCCGGTCGCTTTTTTTATCCTGCTGCAAACTAGCCAACTGTGACTGGATTTGTTGTAACTGCAGCGTAATGTCTTTAAGGGTGGGCTCTTCATTGCCTTCCTGTGACAGTTTTTCTGCTCTGGCCTTTTCGTGTTCCTGTTCCATCACATTGACCACGATGCCAATCACCATATTCAGGAAGGCAAACGCGGACAGGAAAATAAAGGTTAAATAGAAAATCCAGCTGAGTGGATATACCTCCATGGTTTCATACATCACGTCAGTCCAGTCTTCAAACGTCATTACCCTGAACAGCGTGAGAAGGGCAAGCGCAATGTCACCCCACAGTACAGGGTTGATTTGACTGAAGAAGGTCGCACCGACTGCCGCGTAGATATAGAAAATGATAAACATTAGCAACATCACGTAACCGAGCTGGGGTAAGGCTTTAACCAGGGATACCAGCAATATGCGTAGCTCAGGAATGATAGATATCATCCTCAAGACCCTGAATACCCTCACCAAACGTGCAATGACTGCGGACTCACTATTATCGATGGGGATAATACTGACCAGTACAATCAGGGTGTCGAACACATTCCAGAAATTTTTGAAAAACTGTGACTTCTTCTCTTCGGCGACAAAGCGAATGGTGATTTCGGTTAGGAAAAACAGGGTGATGAAAAGATCCATCGCTTTCAGTGCCATCATTACGCTGGGCGGTTGCTCAAACGTCTTGGCACCAACCAGTACCGCACTCAACAGGATCACACCTATCACAAAAAGCTCAAACGCTTTATTCGAACGGATCTGAATAAATTTCTGTTGTAATGATGAAGCTTGCATGACGTTGTTGCTCAATAATTTGTAACGGCTGGCCGAAGCAGGATTATGGGTCCATTGCGACGTAATGCAACCTCATAGATGCTTAAAAACAGGCAAAAAAAACCGGCGAAACGCCGGTTCATGCAAAACCAGTTGAGCCGCTATTGTGCCGCGGCTAGTCCTTGGTTGATCGCGACTACGTCGCTTTCAGCTAGCGTTCCGGCAGCCTGCTTAAGACTCATCATATTAATGACATAGTTATAGCGAGCACGAGACAGGTTGCGACGGGCATCGAACAGGTTGCGGGTCGACTGCAACACATCCACTATGGTTCGGGTGCCGACTTCAAAACCTGCTTCAGTGGCCCGTAGCGCACTTTCCGCAGATACGACGGCCTGCTCAAACGCCTTGATGCTGGAAATGTTTGCTGTCACGTCGTAGTAGTTTGAACGCACGTTTCTGGTTGCCTGACGACGCAAACGTTCTCTGTCTTCACTGGCATTAACGAAATCAAAGCGTGCGGCTTCAGCATTGTTAGATACTCGTCCGCCCTGATAAAGCGGCAAACTCATTTCAACACCGATAAATTGCGTGTTCTCTCGAATGCCGTTGAGAAATGCCCGCGGATCGCCTGCTTCGATATTATTGATTGTGCGTTTGCCGGTGTTTAAACGACCGCTAAGGTCAAACGTCGGATAGTGACCAGAGGTCGCAATGTCAATGTCTTCTTTGGCAATATCTACAGCAATGTTGGCGACCAGTACCTGCAGGTTCTGCTCTTCCGCCATGCGTTGCCATTCGTTGATATCTGTCGGGCTGGGTGATGCTGTGCTAAAACGGCTGGTATCCAGTTTTTCAATGTCCGAATAATAGTTGCCGGTTATCTCGCGCAGCGCTTCTTTTGAAATTTCAACTGCATTGAATGCAGCAATTTCATTGGCAACCGCGGTATCATACTGTGCCTGGGCTTCATGTACACCTGTGATAGCTGTAAGGCCAACTTCAAAACGCTGTTTGGTTTGTTCCAACTGTCGCTCGATAGCGCGCTTTTCTGCCTGTGCAAATTCTAAATCGTCTTTTGCACGCAACACGTCAAAATATGCCTGAGTAACACGCAAAATCAGATTTTGTTTGGCCTGACCATAGGCGGCGTCGGCCTGATTAGCGACGAGTTCTGCACGATCATAGCCAGACCAGTTGGCAGCGCTCCAGATAGACTGGCGCAATGACAGCGTGGCGCCTTCATCGTCGAAATCAGCATCACCACGGGTGAGTCCATACGACATGGAAAGGGAGATTTGTGGCAACAGATTGGCACGGCTGATATCGACGGCCGATACCGCGGCATCACGACGGGCTTTGGCTTGCAGCGTGGTAGGATCGTTCTGTTGAGCTTCCTGATAAATTTGCAGTAAGTCTGCGCCTAGTGCGCTGGTGCTGCTGCCCAATGCAACGAGCAGCGCCAAAAGTGTTTTTTTCATGCGACGTTCCTTTAGTGAATGTGTGTCGATGATGGTTTCGTATTTGTTGTTGTTAAGTGTATAAAAATCAAGGCATAAAGCGCGACGTATTAGTCGTAACAGTGCTCGTTCAAGTGTAACAGAATATGTGTCCAGGCTGATTATTTTCACTGTTGTTGGGTGCGAATTACGCAGTTTGATTGAGAACCGACAGAATAAATGCCACTCTTTAACGCTATTTCGGCCGCTCAAGATCAGGACGTAAAGTGGAAAAAATACAGCAGTTTGGCAAACAAGACGCTGAAGTATTACACACGGAAACCCTGTTTCAGGGATTCTTTAAAATGGTCAAGTATCAGGTACGTCATCGTCTGTATGCCGGTGGGTGGAGCGATACCGTGGTTCGGGAGATTTTTGAACGCGGACATGCCGTTGCCGTTTTACCATATGACCCTGTGCTACGAGAGTTTGTGTTGATAGAGCAATTTCGGGTTGGCGCAATGGCAACGTCTGAGACGCCGTGGTTGCTGGAGGTAGTGGCCGGAATTATTGACCCCGGTGAGTCTCCTGAACAGGTATGTATGCGCGAAGCGCAAGAAGAGGCTGGGCTGGAATTACTCTCGTTGCACCATGCGCTGAGTTACCTTTCCAGTCCGGGAGGGACAACGGAGCGCTTACATATCTACATTGCCAGGGTAGATGCGAGCAACGCAGGCGGTATACATGGGCTGGAATACGAAAATGAAGATATACTGGTACATCGAATCAAGGAAAATGACGCCAGACAGCTGCTCGAATCGGGCAAAATCGATAACGCAGCCAGCGTGATTGCACTACAATGGTTTTTCTTGCACCGGCAGAATTTGATAAATGAGTGGAAGGTTGACTGAACGACAAGCTAAAAAATATGTACCAAACGTACCGGGGTTGCACGCCATATGCGACAGCAACTATGCCGGTTTGATGCGCTTGTTGCCCGACTGTGATACCGAAGATTTGAGTTATCGCTTCAGCGTCAACGACACCTTGCAGTTTCAGATTAAGATCATTGAGTCCAGCCGCTACACCAGTACCCTGGAAGTCACCCAGATTAATACGCTGAATAACCAGATACCAAATGCACAGATGCAGGTGCGTCTCTACCACGATGCAAAAATGGCCGAAGTGATAAGCAGCCAGCGGATATCGGCATTCAAGGCAAGCTATGCGTATCCTAATCGTAATATGCATCAAAAGAATGAAAAAGAAATGGTTAATGTGTTTCTGGCTGACTGGCTAAAATTCTGCTTATTACAACAGCGCACCACGGTCTCCCGCGTATAAACATTCTGCATGCAATCGATCACTATCGCGCAGCTTAGCGACTGCCACCTGTTTGAAGATGAGCAATATTGCGGATATGGCAACACCAACCCCTATCGCTCACTGCAGCAGGTCGTCTCTGTTATCAAACGCCATGTGCCTGACATGGTTCTGGTGACCGGGGATATTAGCGGTGATGACAGCCGTGACAGTTATGCGCATTTTCTGCATCTGATTGAGCAATGCGTATCGCTTAAAGATATGTATGTGATCGCCGGAAATCATGACCAGAATCCGTGGTTTGACCGTATGTTAGAACGCCATATACTCAATCAGGACAGACCTCTGCAGTTGCCTGGCTGGGTTTTACACGGTGTGGATAGTCGCTATCGCGGTACATTGGGGCAGGTGTCAGAAAATGCCATGCAGCGACTGATTAGCAGTATTAAAAATCTGCCAGAGTTGCGCCATTGTGTTGCCGTACACCATCACCCACTGGCCTGTCAGGGATGGATTGACAAGCACGCTTTGGTCAATGGTGAAGAGTTTATGAGCGGGCTGGCCACATGCCAGCAGGCAACTCTCGTGCTGCATGGACATGTACATATGCAACGCCAGCAGGCACATGCGCACCTTGAGGTGCTGGGTGTACCGTCCACCTGTTGGCAGTGGAGTAACAGCAAAGGTTTTGCTGTATCGGACGAGAAGCCCGGATTCAGGCTCATTACACTGTTTGAAGACGGGCGTTATAAAAGCGAAGTAATCAGACTATCTGAATAGGAGAAAATCTTGTCCACAGTCGTTGTCTACCTGCATGGCTTTCAGTCATCACCGCAGTCTGAAAAGGCGCAGCAGACGCTCGCGTATCTCTCCAGACACCATCCTGATATTGATGTACACATCCCTCAGCTAGCGCCTTACCCAGAAGTGGTAAAAGCCCAGCTATTGCAGCTTGTTGGTTCATTGAATGGTCAGGAGCTGCGCTTCATTGGAAGTTCGATGGGCGGTTTTTTAAGTACCTGGCTGGTTGAGCAGTTTGGTGGTAAAGCGGTACTGATTAACCCTGCAGTACGGCCGTTTGAACTGTTTAAAGACTATCTGGGTGAACATGAGAATCCGTATACTGGCGAACGCTTTACGCTCCAGGAAGCCCACATTGACCAGTTGAAAGCGATGTATTGCGAGACATTGCAAACGCCATCACGGTATAAGGTACTGCTGCAGACCGGCGACGAAACGTTGGACTATCGGCAGGCACAGGAAAAATATCAGGGTGGGGAGTTGATTATCGAGCAGGGCGGTGACCACAGTTTTCAGGATTATGCCCGGCATTTGCCCGACATCATGGCGTTTCTGGAAGTGACGAACGACTAAGGTCTTGCTAACATCATCCAAGTAGCTTGTTAGGCAAATAACGATAACCACAACTAAAGCGCCGTAGCCATTATGAGTAACCAATATACCGCTGATGCCATTGAGGTCCTGAACGGCCTTGAGCCAGTCAAACGCCGTCCCGGCATGTATACCGACACAACCCGTCCCAACCACCTTGGACAGGAAGTCATTGATAACAGTGTGGATGAGGCACTGGCCGGGCACGCATCGTCGATAAAAGTCGTGCTGCATGAAGATCAGAGTCTCGAGGTCATCGACGATGGCCGAGGTATGCCGGTAGATATCCACCCTGAAGAGGGTATTTCGGGTGTTGAATTAATCATGTCGAAGTTACATGCCGGTGGTAAGTTCTCGAACAAAAATTATCAGTTCTCAGGCGGTCTGCACGGTGTGGGTATCTCGGTTGTTAATGCGCTGTCTAGACGCGTAGAAGTTACCATTCGACGTGATAGTAACGTCTACCGTATTGCGTTTGAGAACGGTGACAAGGTAGAAGAATTAAATATTATCGATAGCTGCGGGCGTCGTAATACGGGCACTGCGGTGCGCTTCTGGCCAGATTCACAGTACTTTGACTCTGCTAAATTCTCCGTCAGTAAGATGAAGCACGTGTTGCGCGCCAAGGCCGTGCTGTGTCCGGGTTTGCGCATTCGTTTTGACGATAAAATCAATAAAGAGTCGACAGAATGGCATTATGAAGACGGTCTGCGTGATTATCTGTATCAGTCAGTCAAAGACTTCGAAACCTTGCCGCAGGATGAGCCATTTGTCGGCAAATTTTCAGGCAACCACGAAGAGGCCGATTGGGCTGTAATGTGGCTGCCAGAAGGTGGTGAGATGGTTACCGAAAGCTACGTCAATTTGATCCCCACAGCTCAAGGCGGGACCCACGTTAACGGGTTACGTCAGGGCCTGTTGGAATCTATGCGCGAGTTTTGCGAGTTTCGCAATCTGCTGCCCCGAGGCATCAAGCTGACCCCTGAGGACATCTGGGATCGCTGTAGCTATATTTTGTCGACTAAGATGCAGGATCCACAATTTGCCGGACAAACCAAAGAGCGTTTGTCTTCAAGACAGGCGGCAGCATTTGTTTCTGGCGTAGTAAAGGATGCGTTTAGCCTGTGGCTTAACCAGCACACCGATGTTGCCGAGCAACTCGCGGAAATGTGCATCAACAACGCGCAGCGACGTTTACGACAGAATAAGAAAGTGGCGCGCAAGAAGGTCACCCAAGGCCCGGCGTTACCGGGGAAACTGACTGACTGTTCGTCGCAGGATATCACTCAATCAGAACTGTTTCTGGTGGAAGGGGACTCGGCAGGAGGCAGCGCCAAGCAGGCCAGAGACAGAGAGTTTCAGGCTATCATGCCGCTCAGAGGAAAGATCCTCAATAGCTGGGAAGTGGACTCTTCACAGGTGCTGGCATCACAGGAAATCCACGATATTTCTGTGGCATTGGGCATTGACCCTGACAGTGAAGACTTAAGCGGTCTGCGCTATGGCAAAGTATGCATTTTGGCTGATGCCGACTCGGATGGTTTGCACATCGCCACGCTGTTGTGCGCACTGTTTGTCAGACATTTTAAATCCCTGGTTGAGCACGGCCATGTGTATGTGGCTATGCCACCTCTGTTTCGAATCGATGTCGGTAAAGAGGTGTTTTATGCGCTTGATGAAGGAGAGAAGCAGGGAATACTGGATCGCATCGAAGCAGAGAAAAAACGCGGTAAGGTCAATGTGCAGCGCTTCAAAGGGCTGGGTGAAATGAATCCACTGCAACTGCGTGAAACCACGATGGATCCCAACACTCGCAGGCTGGTGCAGCTTACCGTTTCAGATGCACAGGACATGATGGAACTGATGGATATGCTGCTTGCTAAAAAGCGGGCGTCGGATCGAAAAGACTGGCTCGAGACCAAGGGCAATCTGGCGGTCGTGGCATAGTGTGTTCAGGTGTAACGGTCATGTTACTGCTCCATCGCTAGCGCCAATGCACCCAAAAGGCCTGACTTATCTTTCAAAGCTGGCATGACGACAATGTCCTGAAACGATCTATGCTGTGGAAGGGTAATGTAACCAGCCAAGCTCTGTGCAAGATAGTGCTGAATGCTTTCAAGCAGAGAGCTCTGCTGCATGACGCCTCCACCGAGGATAATGCGTTGCGGACTGAATGAAAGCATCAGGTTATGGCATAGTCGGGCCAGGACCTTCGCTTCAACAACCCAGGCTTCGTGATCTGGTTGCAGAGACTCTGCTGAGCATTTCCAAATTTTTTTCATAGACGTCCCGGAGGCAAGACCTTCGACACAACAGCCATGGAACGGGCAGGTACCACCGATACCCTCTATCTCTCCTATCAACATGTGACCTATCTCTGGATGATTCAAACCATGCAAAGGACGACCATTTATAATGACGCCGCCTCCAACGCCTGTCCCCACAGTCACATAAATTGCGACATCACATGCCTTCGCAGCACCCCACTTGTATTCAGCAAGGGCTGCCGCGTTGACGTCCGTATCTATACTCACTGAACAACCAAGCTCGTCTTGTAAGATGTTCATGATAGGCGTATTTGACCAATGTGGCTTCGGCGTGTTTGCTATATACCCAAATTGTAATGAGTCAGGGTTGAGATCAAGCGGTCCAAAACAGCCAAGGCCCAATGATGTGAACTGATGGCCTTTTACTTTCTGTTGACTAAAAAAATCTACGACCTGTCCTAGGGTCTCATCAGGCGTTGATGTGGGAAATCGCTGCTCTGCTATGATGTTGCGTTCGGCATCTATAATTGCACAGTTAAACTTAGTGCCACCACCTTCAACGGCTGCATAGTATTGTCTTTCGCGCATGCGCTGCCTTTCAACCAGCATGTTATGCAGCGTGATAACTCGTGAACTCTATAAGCATAGGTGTTCTCAACACGCCTTTAACAAAACGTAAAGTGTCGGAGGAGCTATCATCATCCCTGTTCAAAAAAGCAGCCCTCAACATCGGAACGACGGTGTTAGCCGCCAGTGGCTAACACCATTGCGATATTTCAACTTTCTACGGGGCGCAATTTCCTTTGTTTGTTTCAGCAGCTGTCACCTCGAATGTGCCAGATGTATCACCTGATAATTCAAGATACTGACTGGTGGGGCTGTACAGTGCTGAAATAATTTCAAAATTGTATATCCCGTAGCTATAAATATTGAGCAAAAAGTAAGCTGTAAACTGCGCGGTCAGATAGCCTTGTAACACTACTGGTGAGCTACCTGGCGGGGTCACTTCCAATGTCAGATAAATATTGTTTGCGATAATCTGATTTAGTACCGCAAACGTGATGAGATATTCCAATATGCTGGGCGAGCTCTGGCCATGATCCGTATGATTAACGCAGTTTTCGACTTGCGTTGCCTCCAACACAGGAAGGGGAGTCTCTACGGTTCCATAATCGACCATGGTATAGCCAAGTCGGTCGTGCTGCTGATCAGTATATTCAACGCGTATATCGACATCGCTTTCCAAATCTGTTCCAGGTACTTCAAACTCAAGATACACGCCATCAGGAATGGGGGAGTCACTGTAAACTCTGATGCCGCCGCCTATGGTCTCTACCATCATGCCTTCAGGAAGATCATTTAAGAATGCCATGCTTGGCCAGCGCGGTTTTTGTAAGCCGTGTATAAACTCGAAATCGTAGATTGTGCCAACTAAATTATCAGGCAGGTCGAGTTGAAGTTTATATTGGTCTGTTTGGCCGTCTAGCTCTTGCCACAACGAGCTACTGTCGAATGTGGGTGTTTGCGTATGAGTCAGGCTGTTGCGCGAAAAGTTACGTGCATCGGCTTGCGCGTTATCGGCAGCAATTGCCGCTTCAACTGCCATATTCCAGCTCTCAGGATCAATACCGGTAAGGTTCGCAAAGAAGCTTAACTCAGCTACAGAGAAGTGCTCTTTCTTGGCTTGGTCGTACCCGAGGCTTCCGTGAGTTTCCTGCTCATTTGAGCCTGCAAAGTACGATTCGACGATCCCGTCTACATTGCTGGCAAAACCGCCACTAAAGCAGGTAATGTTCTGGAATAAAATATGGACACCTTTATCAGAAAGCGTTTTCAGCCAGGTGGCCATTTCATCATCCCAGAGGACTTCGTTGCCCCACAGATTAATGCCCTCATGGAATGCAACTTTGTCGGCCTTATCACCGTCCATGTTCCAATCAACGCCACCGTCAATTATATCAATGTAAAAATCACCATTAGTGTCGCGGCCGATTTCCGTCCAGGTGTCGCCGTTCTCTCGATCAATAACAAAGCGGACGCCATCCCACCTGAGTCGGACGTCATCGCTGCCATCACCATCCGTGTCCCAACTGTTGGTTCTATAGGCGACAGGATTGGCTGAGAGTTTGTCGGCAAAGTAAGAAATGGCAAAACCATAATCGCTGGTTAAACTTCCATCATTATTTAAATCGATACCAATATCAGTCTCGGGGAAAATATTACTGTCTCCTGCATCTACGCTGGATTTTAATTCCCACTTTCCAGACTCTCCGTTCGTGCCGGGAGTCCACTGATACAATCTGGAATCACCCGTACCAGTTTGGTTATACAGCCACAACTTGTCGCGAATTGTCTGTTTAGCAGCTGCATAAATGACTTTCTTGCGCGCATCTATTTTGAATGTATTCTCATCATATTGAAGTCCTTCTGTAGCTTCAGCACTGCCCGGAGTAGCAATACGAGCGCCGCGATAGCCTTCTTCTGGTGAGTACCCTGTGCCGTGGTCACTGACAAATATCGTCAAAGTGCAGCTGCCAGGCATATTTGCAGCCAACTCATCCAGGTAGGCTTTTATTTTGCTTTTACCTGCATCAGAGTCGACGATGTTACTGTTATTAACGTTTATTGTGCCGCCATTGTTGTAATACACACCTATCTGGTCGTCGCCAAATCCAAGCTCTTTGAGCTTTTTGAATCCCTCAGCGACACCATTCTGATACTCCTTGCTGTTATTCAGCGCGTCAATTCCTCCGCTGATGATCAAGGCACGGTCACAAGCCTGGGCCTGATTTGGTGTGACGTCGTTTACGTGGTAATACACCGGTGGCAAAGGTTGGATATGATTGTGAGTCGGGTGCGAGGCTCTGGAAGTACTATGATAATCATCATCGCCTGAACCCTGTACAGTATTCGGATCTACACTGGGGACGAACAAGTCAAAATCCCAGGTATCACGTGTCCTTGCCTCTTCTATTTGAGTGAACTTCTCCACGTTAATAAGAGGTATAGAGTCGTCAATACTAGTGTCATCAGTATCGGAATAGTTCGTCACTGTGCCGTAAACCATAATTAGACTTTCATTCCAGTCATCTGCAGGTAACACACCGGTGAGCACTGCTACGGAGTGATGATCAAAGCCTTCACGAACCGTTAACCGCAAGGGGTGATCGACAAGCATGCCTTCTATTGCCAGGTTGTATTCGCTATTACCGAAATAACCTACAACCCACACTTTCTCCCCAACGAAGTCATCTAACACAAGTGCGAGCTCGTGAACGAATATGGCAGTTTGTATTTCTGAAGCGGGGATAGAGTTGTCGATGATGGCGGTAACTTGCACATCTACTGAGTCAGTGTCACTTGCGCCTTCATTATCTGTGACAGTAAGTTCAAATGTAAGGGTTTCATCTTCGCTGATGTCAGGAGCAGTAAACGTCGGGTTTGCAACGGCTGAGTCAGAAAGTGTGACATCCGTTCCGCTCGTTTGCTGCCATTCGTAGCTATCAATATTCCCATCGTCATCACTACTTCCAGAGCCGTTTAACGTGACTTCTGATTGTTCATCAACTACCTGATCAACCCCTGCGTTCGCAGTGGGAGCATCATTAACTGGTGTAACAGTGATACTTACGCTGTCGCTCTCGCTCGCACCTTCGTTGTCGACTGCAGTCAACTCAAAGATTATTTCATCCACTACCGTCAACACCGGTGAAGTGAAAGTAGGATTTGTGATGCTCGTGTCAGATAAGGTTACCGTAGGACCATCGAGTTGATTCCAGTCGATGCTGGTTATTGAACCGTCACTATCACTTACCACCCCATCTAATGTTACCGTAGTCTGCTCGTTGACAGTCTGGTCGATACCTGCATCTACTGAAGGACTCGCATTGACCGGATTAACTGTCACTGAAACACTATCAACGCCACTTTCGCCCTCATTGTCGGTCACGGTCAAATCAAAGGTTAATGTTTCGGCTACCGTTAACGTCGGCGCGGTGAATGTCGGTTGAGAGTCTGATGCATCGCTTAATGCGACGTTACTACCACCAGTTTGCTGCCAGTTGTAATAATCAATGCTGCCGTCGTCGTCGCTACTTGCTGACCCGTCCAGTGTAACTAATGATTGTTCACTGACAGCCTGATCTGGCCCAGCTATGGCAATTGGTGGTGCGTTAACCGGGTTGACTGTAACATCTACACTGTCCGTGGAAGTATCTCCATCGTCATCAGTAACGGTTAATTCAAATGTTAATGTTTCAGCTACAGTAAGTGTTGGCGCTGTGAATGTAGACGTTGCGGCAGAGTCAGAGCCTAACGTGACCGAGCTTCCTGCCGTTTGACGCCATGAGTATGAAGATATCGTGCCATCACTGTCGTTACTTCCGCTACCATCGAGTGTTACTGTGGTCTGCTCATCAACATTTTGGTCGCTGCCAGCGTCAGCATTGGGCGCTACATTACTAGGTGGCGTGTCGTCGTCATCGTTGTTGTCATTATTACTGTCACTGCCGCAGGCGCTGAGGATAAAAACAAAAATAATTAGTGACAGTAGTTTGGCTAGTTTTGTCATAGTGATGGTCTCATTCAATCGAGGATTAACCAACACAACTGGCTATTGCATCCAAGCTTTAGTATCTCTAAAGCTTAGTAGAGCGTTGTCTCATTGCACAATTTTTTGTTTCTTGCCAGTAGCAAGAGTACGAATTTCATCCCGAAGATACTGACAAATTGTCAACGTCAACCTACGCTTATAGGGATACATCATTGCATGGATGAACTTCTCCAGAAACTATGGATACAGTGCGGATCATACTCAGCGGATTAATCTTGACGTTATGCGCTGAAAATATTCAGGCAAGAAAGCAGAATACAATGACTGACGACGTCGCTGTGCGCATCTATCTGGATTCTGTATCAAGAGATAGCTTTGAGTCTTCTCCGGATATTACGCCTTTTAAGCGATTGTCTGAGCTTATGAAACGCTCTGAACTCGATTATAAAATTATTTTTCTGCCATGGAACAGAGCTTTGGCTGAGGTGCAATCTGTTCCCAACAGTCTTATCTATCAGCTGCTTAGGACGGACCAGCGTGAGAACCAATACATCTGGATTATGCCTGCCACCGATATGGAACCTATGCTGCTGGTTGGGCGGTCCGGCATGACGTCAGACTTATTAAAGACAGAGGTGGTAGACGGTAGATTTTCCGCCGCGTGCTTCATGGGCTCAGCGCAGTGTGAGCAATTACTCGCATTTGGGTTTCGGGAAAGCAATTTACTGCGCACATCTCGCGTCGAACCCTTTCATTTAGAAAGCCTGCTGGTAGGTGAAAGAGTAGATTTTATTGCTGCATTTGAATCTTCGTTGCAGCAACCTCTTGCAGATATAAGTGATCTGCATGGGCAATATAGCAGTTATGCAATATTAGACGATTCTGTGGATTACCTGGCTGCAGCAAAAGGCATGGTTAAACCAACAATTATTCAGCGCCTTAAATTAGCGGCAGTTCGGCTCGGTAAGGACTCTGGCGAGTAATCCTTAACAACACGCTTTCAGGCATGCATAAAAAGACTCATGTAACCATCGTCGGTGCCGGTATCAGCGGCCTCTATCTGGCCTATTGTCTGCAACAGCGACAGGTCCCATTCACCTTACTTGAGATGCGAACCCGCACTGGGGGGCGCATCTATTCCCCCGGCGGCTATGATTTCGGTCCAGCGTGGTTCTGGCGTGGTCATAATCGCGTTATCGCATTGTTGAATGAGTTAGACATTGACTACTATCTTCAACAGGACGATGGCTTTGGTCTGTATCAAGCGCCCGACCGAATTCAACGTCTACCACAGGGATACACTGGCGAGGCGTTTAGGATTGCAGGCGGATGGCAGAGTGTAACTGATGCGCTGGCAAGGCAGATAGATAGCAACTCTGTTTATTTAGGATGCACAGTACGAGAAATTCACAAAGACGCAGAGCAATTTACGTTGCACATCGAACAAAGCGAGCAGGCAATGTTCGCAAGCCATGTTGCGCTAGCCATTCCCCCAAGGCTAATTGCTCAGAATGTGGCGTTTTCTCCGCCTCTATCTGATGCATATATTGATGAGCTTGCCAGCACCCCTACCTGGATGGGCAGTCATGCGAAGGCCATGATTCGTTACGACAAACCATTCTGGCGCGAAAAAGGCTTCAGCGGCACTGCCTTGAGCGCCACAGGTCCGTTAATGCAAATACACGATGCCTCCTTACCTGAGTCATCAGAAGCCGCATTATTCGGATTTATCGGTTTGTCTGCCGATGAGCGCAATACACTCGCTGAGCAACTTGAAGTGGCCATTGTTGAGCAACTCAGCAGCTTATTTGGTGATCACGCTAGACGGGTTAAGGCAGTTGAGATAGTTGATTGGAGTAATGAGACCGCCACGTCCGCAGTGAGCGACCGTGAGCCGCTCAATCACCATCCAGTTTATGGACTCAGTCAGACTGAGTTTTTCGATGGCAGGTTGCACTTTTGTGCAACCGAAACCGCCGACCACTATGGTGGCTTTGTGGAAGGTGCGCTGCAAGCATCCCTGCGCGCCTTTCAGCGCATTATTCAGGACACTGAATAAATCGGCTGCGCTGCCTGCGAGGATGGCGAAGGTTGATAAAGTCTCGCCATAACCTGTTGAGTGATCTGTTGTTGGATCCTGGCCGCTTCGTTAGTGGGGCAGAACATCGCAATAGTCAGCGTGGTTTTAGCATACTGGTTGGTGTCCAGCGCAACAACTGGATCGATAGCGATAAATTCAATATCCAGATGCCGTTCAATAAGTGATTTATAACGCTCAGCGATATCACGAAAATGTTCACAGCGCTCTTTGGCCAGCTGCTCAATCTGACGCAGATATTGAAAAACGGGTACAGAAGGCTCAAACGTCATCGTGAACTCATGCATGGTATAGCGGCGCAGGAAGTTCATGTTTTTCACGGTTTGTGTAACAAGCTGGCTGTTGGGTATATAAACATGCTTGCCCGTATAGTCCAATGTCTCTTCATCCACCTCAAGCAAGGCTGTTTTGGCCCAGTCAATGGTGACCACTTCGCCCATAATATTGCCTCGCAGATGGATCCAGTCTCCGACTCGAAACGGCTTGGCACCCAAATAGTAAATAAACCCAAGAAAGCACTGAATAAACTCTTTGGTGGCTAGCACAATAGCGACCGTAAATGCCGCAATAGAAATGGCAAAATGTTGCACTTCACTTGACCAAATCGCCAGTATCACCAACAAAATAAAGGCATTGGAAAGTTGTTTGAAGGTATTGATATGGTGACGTTTGTCTTCACCTTTCAGCTTGCTCCGGGCACGCATGCTGCGGGCGATAAGCTGATTTATTAGTATAAGCGATGCGATGACAACAAGTGTCGTGATCCCTTTGTAGTTAGTGGCGAGCTGAGCAACAACGTGAAGCTGTTGGGTGATTTCAGTTAACAATGTTCCTCCATGTTTTCATTCTGGCAGTAAAGCAAAACGGAGCCAGATGGCCCCGTTTATAATGTGTAATGTTGTCCGTTATGCGCGGATCTGTCCGGTGCCCGAGACCAGGAACTTCTCTGTTGTCAGAGATTCCAGCCCCATGGGACCATAAGCATGCAGCTTGGTTGTGGCGATACCTATTTCGGCGCCAAGACCAAGCTCCCCGCCGTCTGAGAAACGTGACGATGCATTCACCATCACCACAGACGCGTCAACACTACGCTGGAAGCGCTTGGCGGCAACATCATCTCTGGTGCAGATGACTTCAGTGTGGTTACTGCCAAACTGGGCAATATGCTTAATTGCACCATCCATATCCGGCACCGTGCGCACGGCAATTTCAAGATCCAGATACTCCTGACCGAAATCTTCGATGTTGTAGCGGGTCGCTTTATCGAAGTACGTGTGCGACTTATAGCAGGCGTTCACTTTCACGCCGTGCTCTTGCAATGCCTTCGCTGCCATAGGTAAAAAGTCACCGGCGATCGCTTCGTGAACAATCAGCCCCTCCAGTGCGTTACATACACCGGTGCGCTGTGTTTTACCGTTCACCAGCAGGTTCAGTGCGGTGTCCAGGTCTGCATCTTTGTCGACATACAAATGACACACCCCTTTGAAGTGCTGGATCACAGGGATTTTACTGTTATCCGTCACATACTGAATCAAACCCTCGCCACCGCGAGGAATGATCACGTCAATATGATCGCGCTGTTCCATGAGCTCCTGCATCAGCTTTCTGTCAGCATCGGGTACGACACTGATAAGCTCTGCTGGCAACTCGTGAACACGCAGTACGCTTTGCAAAATCTCGGCGATAACTTTACTGGTTTGCAGTGCTTCTTTACCACAGCGCAAAATGACTGCGTTACCTGATTTAAAACATAACGCGCCAGCGTCGGCGGTGACGTTTGGACGCGCCTCGTAAATCATACAGACAACACCGAGCGGAACCCGCATTTTACTGATATGCAGACCATTCGGACGCTCTTCCACTAAACGCTGCTGTCCAACTGGATCAGGCAGAGAGGCAATCTTCTCTATGCCCGCTGCCATCGCTTCTACGCGGTCTGTGTCCAGCGTCAGGCGGTCAATCATTGCTTCAGCAAGATTGTTTTTGGCTGCTTCGGCGACTTCTTTCTTGTTTGCTTCAAGAATGAATACGGTGTTTTCGCGCAGTGCAGCAGCCATGTCCAGCAGTACTTTGTTTTTAAACTCAGTGTCTGCGACAGACAGCACCTGGGCTGCCTGTGCTGCATCTTTAGATAGTTCTGTAATTAAACTCATGAATCCTCCAGTACTGCGATATTTTTATCTGAAATAATTGGGCCGGTCTTATCCTGGAACGCGCTGGCAAATTTCTCGTCGTCCTGTTCGGCCAAAAAGTTAAGCAAGCAACTGCTGTAATTCGACTTTGCTTTGGCGAGTTTGGTGCCATCATCTTTACGCACAAGAATAGTGTCGCCGACTGCAAAGTCCCCTTCGACTGACACAATCGATTCCGGTGTCAGCTGCTCAGTTTCTTCGTTCAATGCGGCATCAAAATCATTATTCACAATGACCGCGCCTTGCGCTTTGGATGTATGTGTCATCCAATGTACCGCTTCCTGCATAGGCTCATCATATGGCTGAAAGTGCGTGCCGGGGTTTTTGCCTTCCAGCAGCATATTGAACGAAAGCTCCGTAAAGCCATTGATAATGAACGTATTAATGCCATGTGAGGTGGCCTTCTCCGCGGCCTGAATTTTTGTTTTCATGCCACCGGTACCTACATCACTGGTGGCACCACCCGCCATGGCATAAATTTCATCATCAATTTCGTTTACCCACGACAACAAAGTTGCATCATCGTTGGTATGTGGGTTTTTATCGTACAAACCATCAACGTCAGAACAGATGATCAGCGCGTCAGCGTCGGCTGCGGCAGCCACCATGGCTGACAAATTGTCGTTGTCACCCACCTTCAGCTTGTCCGTAGTGATGGTGTCGTTTTCATTAATGATCGGCAAAATACCGTTGTCCAGCAGACTGAAAATAGTGTCTTTGACGCTCACGTAGCGGTCGCGATGACGCAGGTCAGCGTGGGTCAACAGTACCTGTGCTGATGGAAAGTCAAACAGCTTATCCCAGGTGGCCATCATTTCCGTTTGTCCGGCCGCTGCCATTGCTTTCTTTGTTGTGATATCTACCTTGTCAGTGTCGGGAAACAGGTGCTTACCTGCCGCCACGGAACCAGACGAGACCAATACCACCTGCACGCCCGCTGCACGACAGCGCACGATAAATTGCGCAATGCTGAGCAGGTAATGACTACTGCAGCCTTGTTGATTTGGGGCGATGAGCGCACTGCCCACTTTGACGACAATGCGCTTCCAGTTGTACTTATTCATTTGAATACCTTAATTATGAGCGGCTTTCCGCTAATACCTGATTTGTTTCGTCGACCATTGATGTAACAGGGTGCGCAGGTGTTTCGTCAAAATGTGACACCACCCAAATCACCACGCTGCTGACAATAAAGCCGGGAATAATTTCGTATATGACACTGGTCAGCGCTTTGCCGTCTGCCAGCACTGGCGCATAAATCCAGAACAACACCGTTGCTGCGCCAGAGATGATGCCGGCGATTGCCGCGCTGTGTGTCAGGTTGCGCTTGTACAGACTGAACAGTACCAGCGGCCCGAATGCGGCACCGAACCCTGCCCAGGCATTACTGACCAGTGATAAAATCGTATTGTTGCTGTCCAGGGCTAACAGTAGTGCCGCAATCGCAACACCTGCGACGCCCATACGGCCAATCATTACTGATTTCCTCGCTGACGGCGCTTTGCCAGAGGCAGCGCGATAGATGTCTTCAGTTAGCGAACTGGCTGAAACCAAAAGTTGCGAGGAAATCGTACTCATGATCGCAGCCAAAATGGCAGCCATTAAAAAACCACTGATAATCGGGTGGAACAACAGCTCCGAAAATATGATGAAGATCGTTTCAGGGTCAGCAACCTGCATATCAAACTTGTTGGCATACGCAACGCCCACCAGCCCAGTGCCTAATGCGCCGATGATGGTGACCGTCATCCAACTCATTCCGATATTGCGTGCAGCAGGGATGTCCTTGACTGAACGAATCGCCATGAAGCGTACGATAATGTGTGGCTGTCCAAAGTAACCCAGACCCCAGGCCAGACTCGACGCTACCGCGAGCAGAGTAAGCTCCTCAATAGACGACGAGAAACTTGGGATAGTCTGATAAGCACTTTGCATCATATCGCCGGTGCCGTTAAATGCCTGATAAGCAACCACGGGCACCAACACAAGCGCGATGAACATAATGCAGCCTTGCACGAAGTCAGTCATGCTGACTGCAAGAAATCCTCCCAGCAGGGTGTACGAGACAACGACTACCAGCGTTACGACCAGTCCTAGGTGATAACTCAGTCCAAACGCGGATTCGAACAGTTTACCGCCGGCAACCAGACCCGCCGACGTATACAAGGTAAAAAACAGCACGATGATCGCGGCTGAGATCATTCTCAGGCTACTGTTGTTGCGATCAAATCGCTTGGAAAAGAACTCCGGGATCGTCAGAGAGTCGTCAGCGACTTTAGTGAATACGCGCAGACGAGGCGCGACTACCAAATAGTTAACGAGTGCACCGAGTAACAAGCCGATCGCAATCAGTACTGCATCGAATCCCATTACAAACATGGCGCCGGGCAGACCCATTAGCATCCACCCACTCATGTCCGATGCACCTGCAGACAATGCAGTGACGTGAGGTGATACGTTACGACCGCCCAATATATAGTCAGACATGTTGCTGGTTGACTTCCTATATGCGAACACGCCGATGCCCAACATGACGAGAAAATACAATCCCAGTGAAAAATAATTCATAGCTTTTTCCTGAAGATGCCCTTGAGGCAATCAACTCCTTACGCTTTTTGTTAGGTTAGTAAAGATTTAGCTCTAATGAATACACTGCTAATAATTAGTGCACGAATGATATTATTGCTGATCTTGTAGTGGCACATCAAGTTTTAAGCGTAAAAATATCAATATACATATGTTTTTCGTAAAAATATCTTTCCAATATGATTAGTCATGCTAATTAAAATGGTCGATTATGGATAAATAATTGTCTATTATTGTAAGTAAAGCTAAATGTTAACACGAGGTTAATACGTGCTGGATGAAGTAAAAATGGTTGAGTTCGAACATTCAGGCGGCGAGCGAACGGACGCTATCCGAAAGTATGACGTCTTGCTCGTATCACTGCGTCGAGTGATACGAGCGATTGACTTACATTCAAAAAAGTTAAGCAAAGAGACCGGCCTGACTGGTCCGCAATTGATCGTAATGCAGGAGATTGCCGCGCACGACGGGCTGTTGGTAAAAGAAATTGCAGAGAACATTAACCTAAGCTCCGCAACCGTGACGAATATTCTAGATCGCCTTGAAACCAAGGGATTTGTTTACAGAGAGCGTCACACAACAGATAAGCGTAAAGTGAGCCTGCACCTCACCGAAAGTGGTGAAGATATTCTTAACGACTCACCTACGCCGTTGCAGTCGCACTTTATTGAGCGTTTTGACCGGCTTGAAGATTGGGAACAGACGCAGCTGATTGTCACCATGCAACGCATTGCCACTATGATGGATGCGGACCACATCGATGCTGCGCCATTACTGGAAGTAGGCTCGCTGCCAATCGCCTCATCCGCAAACTAGCGAAAAAGCTCTGCGCAGCGGCCTATGATAATTGTCGTGATTATTGTGCGTTGTGCTCAGCAAGTTGCTTGGCAACTTGTTTCGGTGAACGGTCAACAAAGAATAATCCCCAGTGCTTTTCAGCCCCGTTTGGATTGCCCGGATCACCTTTCCACGGTTCATCGAACGCTTCAAAAAATAGCACAGTAGTGTTAGTGCTGGCCGCCCAGTCCGCCAACTCATTGTAGTATCGGGTCTGATTTTCCTGATTGGCCTGTTCAGCAAATTCCGTCGCAGTGGTTGCCCAGCCCGCTTCCAGGATTGCAATGGGTTTATTCGGGAGTGCCTTACGTACGTCATGGATATTTTGAATGGTATAGCTAAGACCTTCATCTATCGGTTTGCTTTCCCACACCGGATAGGTGTGAATACCGAGAAAATCGACTTCTTTTGCTAACGGTGCGCCGTCCCTGATCCACCATTCATAATTATCCGCCACGGTGACCGGTTGTGAGGTAGCTTGTTTGACTTGACGCACATAAGCAATCACTGCGGGTAATGTCACCATATGGTCGTTCCAATCAACCAAGGCTTCATTGCCAACGTTAATCGCCACAATGATATCTTTATATTGATTAGCAAGGTCGATAGCCCGTGCGACTTCTTGCTGGTTCTTTATGATGTTTGCTGCCAGTTTGGGGGCGGGTATAGGCTCGTCAAGCCAGGGACAGCCTTCATGGTTACTCACTTCTGCGTCGAGCCAGATACCCTGCATGACTTTAATCGGCAGGTTATGTTTGGCGATGATTCGCAACGTGTCCTGACTATTCTGACCAGCATCATAAAGTCTTATTAGAGTGAATCCATGGTCGATAAGAATATTCAGATCTTCGAGAATTTGTTCATCGGTTGGGTTATTGGCACCGTTGCCGCGATCGGGATGTTGACCCTCACGAAAACCAGAGTAGGCAATGCCCATAACCTGCCCATTCATTAGGTCGGCTGGGGTTTGTTGATAAGTGGTTTTTGCCATGGTGAATCCTGCATGAGCACCCAGAAGAAGCGCCAGTCCTATAACGGATAGTGCGCGCCGCCATAGCACATGTGATGTGTTCACAATTGAGTGTTGAATACCGAGATTCATAATCGTCCTTATTGGTTTAACCGTGCTGACGATCACAGCCTAGTTTGTGTGTGTCTGTCAGAGGAATGCGCTGAAACGGGACAAGGGTGAGATAATCTGGTCTCAGGCGCCTTCATCTAGATAATGTTTGATGACTTCCCGATAATTGCGACTGACTTTGACTTTGTGATGCTCACCGAGGATCAGAAAAAACTCTCCCTTGGTGTGCGGAATGACCTTCTCTATATAGTTTAAATTTACAATAGTAGAGCGGTGAACACGCTTAAACAGGCTCGGATCTAAATCCGAAAGTAGCTCCTTTAGCGTGCTGCGTTTAATGTGTGTTTCACCATTGGCATGCACACACACATAGTCGCCTGCCGCTTCCAGCCATGCGATATCCTCCTGCTTCAGAAGGGTGATTTCCTCGCGGTCTCGGATCACAATCTTACGTGCACCGTTAGACGTGTCATCACCGCCATCTTGCTGATGAGACATGCTGTCGATAGCACCAATGATCCCAGGTTTATCCTGACCCCTTTCTCCCTGCGTTAGACGCACCTGTGCCCGCTCGACAGCTCGGTCAATACGCTCCTGATCGATGGGTTTGAGGATATAGTCGACCGCATGCAGGTCGAATGCAGTGATAGCATACTGTTCATAAGCGGTCGTGAATACCACCAATGGCAGCTCATCTGATTGTAACTCTTTGACCACTTCAAGTCCGTCAATGCCCGGCATCTCTATATCCAGAAACATCAGGTCTGCCTGAGTGGAAAGTGCTGTCTCAATGGCTTCTCTGCCGTTTTTGCACTGTGCAACTATCTCGATGTGAGGGTTTTTTTCGAGTTTAGATTTCAGTAGCCCGAGTGCAAGCGGCTCGTCATCAACAATTATGGTCTGGATAGTTGTCATCGTTATTATTGTCCAGTCGCGCTAATCTTGTGCAAAAGGTTGATAGGGTATTTTAATATAGGTCTGTAGGCCACCGTTCGGTGAAGTGTTCAGGTCAAATGTATAATTGTCGCCGTACACGACCTGCAGCCGCTCATCGGTATTTTTTAATCCTACACCACGCCCAATCACGCTTTGAAGTTTACTTTTACCTATCTTCACTCCGGGTCCAGAGTCGATAATGGTTACGCACAGCATGTTACCCTCAACTTTGGCTTGCAGAGAAATAGTGCCGCCATCTTCGCATTTTGCAATGGCATGTTTCATTGAGTTTTCAATAATGGGTTGTAGCAAAAGGCTAGGAATTTGCGCTAGACGAGCTTTGTCTTCCACGTCGAAATCCAGGTTTAATCGATCTTCAAAGCGGATTTTTTCAATCTGCAGATACAGATTAAGTGCATTTAATTCATTTTCTAAAGTGATTTTTGAGTTAGGAATGTTATCCAGAGAATGTCTTAAAAACTGACTCAGCTTAACGGTCATCAACTGTGCTTTTTCACTCTGTTCGCATTCGATTAGCGCATTAATGGCATTGAGTGTGTTACACAAAAAATGCGGGTTAAGCTGATATCGGAGCATTTTCATCTGGGCGTCACGCGCGGTGGCTTGCGCGCGCATTTTTTCCAATTGCTGCTCTCTTGCATCGGCCTCTGCGCGTAGCATAATGCGGTGCTCCGTCTGCAGCATATGGTAATACTGTACCCCATAAAACAGCGCCGCCCAGCTAATGAAGATGAAGATACTGCTGAAGTACCAGCCACCGAACTCGCCCCAGATATGGAACTCTCCGGTGAGCACCTCATACACCCACATCCGGGTAATGGTCCATAACGAGGAAACGACGGCGACTAATAGAAAGCTGATAACGGCTTTAAGAACGGGGGGCTGATGCCAAACCCGCAAAATACCGAATTGCACGACCAGCGAGAAGAGGAAGCCGACCGCGGATTCAATGACAATGGGCGCAACGTATGACCAGGAGGGTTTGTTGTACCACAGCGTCAGAGTAAAAAAACTGACGACCAGCAAAAATCCCCAAAAGCCTGCCTGCCAGTACCATATTGGCGCATCGGGTTCGGCAATGGGATCATCAATATTTCTAGCAACGCTAAGCTGTTTGCTATCAGACAGCATTATGTCCATGGCACGTAAGAACATTTTGTTAACATCTAAGATAGTATTGCATAATACTTTAGTGGGTAATAGATGTTCTAACGGCTTTAAGAATGCGCTAACCGAATGCTACGCAAGTGCGTCGCCCGTCTTATTCTGATGCCAAGCGCTTTGTCATGCTATCGCAAAAAGCATTGAAAGCATTTAATGACCTCGCCGGTCCATGCTCATACTCATACTCATACTCAGTAAGACACCATCCAGAGAACATTGATGAAAACGCTTATAGCTACCCTTTTAGTGCTATTTTTATGCTCAAACGCACACGCGCTAGATCGCACACAGATCGCTGACAGCGCAGATAACGTTACGCCTTTACTAAACGGGCAGAACATACCGAATACCACCCTTAAAACTGCTGATGGGTCGCCAGTAAGTCTACATGCGCTGACCATGCAAAAGCCCTCTATCGTTATTTTTTATCGGGGCGGGTGGTGCCCCTACTGTAATCGTCAGCTTGCAGAGCTTAAAGACATTGAGAACGAGCTGGTTGAATTAGGGTATCAGGTATTAGCGATTTCACCAGAGTCACCGACAAAACTGCAGGAGCAAAAGCTTGAAACCGAGTTTGCAGTCACCTTGTTGTCTGACGAGACATTACAAACGATTCGTGGTTTTGGCGTAGGGTTTTATGTGCCAAATGATACCCGTGACAAATATAAATCTAACTGGGACATATCACTGACCAGCGATAACACAGACAGAGCCGTATTACCCGCTCCTGCGGTCTTTATTGTAGATAAGGAAAATCTCATCCAGTTTAGCTATGTGAATCCGAATTATAAGGTACGCCCTTCGGCTGAACTGGTGTTGGAGGCTGCGCGGCTGACGTTGGCGAAGTAGGAGGATAGGTCCCCGCCCGCGCGGGGATGACTATTTTTTAGCTAAACAGTGTGTCCAGTACTGGTTTAGGCTGGCGATTTAATCGATAAATGCCCCAGTGCTTTTCCGGTTCAGCCGGATCATCAGAGCCTTTCCAAGACTCGTCAAACGCTTCAAACAGGAACGTCAATATACCCTGTTCCTGGCTCCAGTTAAGTAGCTGCTTGCAATACTCAGCCTGCCACTGCTCATTTGCAAACTCGGCGGGGAATCCTCTGCCATTGGCATTGGTTGACCATCCAGCCTCGGTGATAATGACAGGTTTATCCGGAAAGCGGTGCGCCACATCATGATAGTTGAGCTTGGTGTATTCAAGTGCGTCATAAATGGGACGTGATTCCCACAATGGATAGGTATGTAGCGCAATCCAGTCCAACTCATGGGCCAAAGCATCCAGGTCGCCCCGAGCCCATGGCACATAGTTTTCACAGAACGTGATAGGCGCATCGGTTTGCGCTTTCAACTCGCGAACAAAGCTCAGTAATCTGGACGTGCTGATTTTGTGATCGGTCCAGTCTACGGTTGCTTCGTTACCAACAGAAATACCCATCACATGCTCGCGATACTCTGTTGCCAGACGAATAACTCTCTGTAATTCGGCATCGTTGTGGCGCATGTTGGCCGCCAACTCGTGATCCGGATATTCCTGCAACCACGGACAGCCGGGGTTACTTTCCTCGGCGGCTATGTCCATACCCAATAAGACTTTAAAGTGCAGCTTCTCACGCTTTATCACTTCAAGCAACGTATGTGCATGAGGCCCCGCATCATAAACACGCAGGCACTGCCAGTCGTCTTTGAGCAAAAGCAGATCTTCGAGAATTTCAGAATAGCTGGGATAGATCCCCAACGCTGGATTCTGTCCATCACGGTAGCCTGAATAACAAATGGCCCGACCGTAGTTAGCGGGAGACAGCACCGTTTGGTTTTGAGTGTTATTTGTCATATTACTCATCCCAGTATTTCGGTTTGCCGTCTTTGTCCCACAAGCCCCAATAGGCGCCTACATCACCCTCTTTTTCGACTTTCCATGCTTCATCCAGCGCAGCGAAGTAGAATACTTCAACGCCAAGCTGATTGGCCCACTGATAAGTTTGCGTAAAGTAGCGGATCGCATTTTCTTCACTAGGAACGGCATTGCCTTCCGCTGTGCCTAGATTCGGCCAACCGGTCTCGCTGATGATCACCGGGCGTTCACCTGCTACCGCTTTGGCACGATAATACATGTCTTTCATGTACACATGGGCGTGTTCGATGGAATAGCCTTCCCAGAACGGATAACAGTTGGCGAATACCACATCACAGGCATCCGTGACTGCTCGGTGGTTTTCAAACAGGTAATAGGCATCGACGTAGCCTACCGGAACTCCCGGCGCTGCTTCTCTTACCCGATTCATATAGTCAATAAGCTGCTGTTCGGAAAGTTCTTCTCGAAGCAGTACCTCGTTGCCAACAGCGACAAGGTCAGCATAGCCCGCTTTGGCTAGCTCAATGCCCTTAGCCATTTCCAGCTCATTGTGCTCGAGATCTTCGTCCAGCCAGATGCCTACCATGGTTTTTAGGCCCATGCGTTTGGCAACCACCGGAATATGTTCGTTACCTTCAGTACAGGAAAACGAACGGATCCATCCTGTATGTTTGGCAATAATCGACAGGCGTTCTACAACCTGCTGTTCAGATAATTCTGTTCCTGGACCTTGTCCTTCAACATAGGGGCTGAAACACAGACCGTGAATGTTCTGTTTGATTAACTCACCCACCGTTTCACGACTGGGTGCTTTCTGATTGAGATAATCCTGATATCGACGAGAGTAAAGATTCGCTAACTTTGACATGCCAGTCTCCTACTTTGAACCTTTGAACAGCATGCCAGCCGGCACGACAACATTTATCTGACAAATGGCACCATCACGCTCAAATACGTGACGACTATCGGCTTCATCGAGCTGATTGCCATCAATGGAGCGATTTTCACCGTCTGCGGTAAACAAGGTTATAGCCAATTCGTCCGCATCATTATCCACAGTGTAAATCACCGGTACCTGACACCAACTAAAGCCAAGACTGCCGACAGGCATATCGATCTGTTGCCAGATATTGTCTACATCCAGATAACGGAATGGCGTTGGCTCGCTGGTAAACTCCTGTTCACGGAGCATAAACGGGTTCAGGGTGATCTTGCCCTGCTCGACAAAACAGCCGAGTTCGCGCATGCGTGCAATCAGCTCTTCTTTGACCTGACCGGTCATGCCAGGCTGCTGTGCGCCAGCGTGTTTCGGCGTGTGAGAATAAGGATCGGCCGGGAATGCCCCATATTCATCGGGCGTTTTATTAAAGCCGATTCCGTGCCTGACCTTGTAATACTGGTCGATTAGTTTTTGTGAGGTTGCAGTCATGCCTGCGTCGTTGACGCTATCTACGGCAATTTCCTGCACGGCAAGTAGTAGCTTAGAAACCATGTGCCAATATATGCAGCCCAGCCCTTCGAAGCCGAACATGCCGCCAGAACGGCCGGTGAAGGCGCGATGATTAAACACGCCTTCGTACATATCCAACAGGTCTTTCAATGCTTCATCGGTGGCCAGGTCAAGGTAATCCTCTTTAACCTGTGCCCATTTCTGACGCAACGCTGCAGCATTGGTTAGATCGCTATTGAAGCGATACTTGCCATGCTCGTCCAGTTTGACAAGACGGGTGTCGTGATTGGCCAACATTGCTTTGAGCAATGCAATGCGCTCGACGTCATCATTGCTGACTTGATTTTTATCCAGAAAACGCTGCTGTTCGCGGTCTGGATACAGCATGAACGTGTGCTGGTCCTCGCGATAGATGGCACTGTCAAACAGCGTGTCGATCACTTGCGCTGCATGTTCCGGACTCAGTGCCCGCGAGCTTAGTGCGGCAACCTGACCTTCCAGCATGTCGTACAAATGGCCGACAGACAGCGAGGACTCGTCAATAGCAAGCGTGTTGTAGGCATGATACAAACCGGTACTATCAAGGTTATGGTCAATACTGTGTGCAATCAGCTGTTGAGCAGGCGCCAGCATGTTAGCGATGGCATCAGACGATACCTCTACCTGTTTAAAGTCGCCTGAATGGTTATACATCGCCGCGCGATAATCACTGGCTACGCGACCCAATCGAGCAAGCGTATCGTATTGTAGCTGCGCTGAAGCTGGACCATCGTCCAACTGGCTTGCGGCATCAGTCAGGATGGATGCAGTGTCATGCAGCCATGTTGCTACTTCCTCGGTTAGCTGGAATGAACCTGATTTAGCTGAAGACAGCAAATTCTGCATAAAGCTGACATAGCGGTTCATGTAATACAGCGTCACCATGGACAGGCCCTGACCAACCAACGCATTGTTAGCATCATTCCATTCCGGACGCTGGGTGTTCAGCCAGATACCCCCATCAATCACTAGATTGCTGAGTTTGCTCAGCAGCGGTACCAGCAATTTTTCCATCAGGTTGACCTGATAAACCTGCTGCTCAGCGGTTAATAGCATCTTGCCGTCAGCACCGATGGTTTCAACCCGATGGTCAATCAGCTCGGCCAGTTCGTTATCGAACATCACGGTGTCTTTAGGGTTAGCAACCAGACCGTCAAAGTCTTTTATTCTGTATGGGACGTTAGCATAGCTGAACAACGGATGTGTCAGCAGGCTTGATAATAATCCCGGGTGGAAGTCAGCCGACTCTTCTAGCAGCTTGAGCAGATAGATAATCTGATGATCGCCCCAGTAGCCGATATAGCTCCATGGATCGTCTGGCTCCTCGACTTCCCAGTCAATTCCCTGTTTGGTAATGCGATAAGGGTTATAGCCGTCAACGGTAGAAGCATTCACAAATTTCGCGATCACTGATTCAATAAAATCAGGATAGCTGAGGAGCAGGGCTTCCCAGTTCTGGAAGATGTCTCGCCAGTTGCCCTGATAGGACAACAATGGATTGCCCAGCTCATCCTTCAGTTCGATAGCAAACTGATTCCACGGGCGGCTCGGATCACCGTGACGGCGACCGAAGGTGATGGGGAGATACTCATACACAATGCGCTGTAATTGCACATCGCCGGTCGATTCGGCAAAGCGGCGCACCTCATTGAAATTCAGTGTTTCCGGCAATGCGCTAATCGCATCGCGATGCGCAGCAAAGACTTTGCTGTTGAATATCTTTATTGTGCCAAGCAAATCTGCTCGGGATATGCGGTACTGGTCGGCGAAGATGCCGCCGCGCATTACGTTGAAAAGGGTATTCGCGTAGTGGTGTAGACCGACAATAGGCTCGCCAGTTGTCTGAAAGCCATCCGAAGCGGCCATGATACGCGCCAGCTTATCACTGCCTTCAGCACAGGATTGCTTTATCTGTTCTGCAACAGATGCTTTATCTTCTAACGCTTGTTTTAGCTCAACAACCTGTGCCTGATCCTGCTCAATATCAACGACAATATTCCAATCCTTGTCAGCGCCTGGCGCCAGAGTGAAATCGCTGGCGATGAAATATGCACCTCTGACACCACGACTGCTGTACTGTGTTTGCAGTGGTTTGTCTGCTTTGAACGCCGCGACGCAATCTGCATTCAGCAGCAATGCCTGGTGGTCTAAACCATAGCTGAAAACGGTGTTTGCCCGTAACGCTTCAACTGGCTCGGCACGATCGGTAATGGCTGAATAAAGCGTGTAGAGCGCCAGACCGGTACTATCGTCCAACTCCGTCCACTTATAAGCATCCACCAGATTACTTGAGGCGGTCTGGGTAAAGCGAGGCGTGCCCGCGGGCAGCACATTCTGCAGGCCGTCAAGCAACGACACATGCTTATCCGTATTGGACAAATTGCTTAACCGGCACTCGCGTACGATGCCGAATTCATCTGAGAATCGCCACATGTAGCGAAATGAAAGCTGTAAATCGTGATTAATCTCTTCAAAACACAGCACATTGCCCAACACGCTCTTATACAAATTACGAGTCAGGGAGAATCGGTCGTCATGTTCTCGATTGAAGGGCTCCCAACGCACGTTGGCACCATCTTGCGAGATGACCTTGAGTAACGTCCTGGGGCCAGTATGCAGCGTACTTTCATAAAGCTTATCAACGGTTACATAAGGAAATACTGCCGTTTCCGGTGATACGCGTCCCATTGTCAGGCCACCTTGCGACCCGGAAAAAAGCCAATGGTCCTGATCAGAGACAACGCTGATAAAAAACGGTGGCATTTGATCGACGTTAGTGATCTTGTAAAAAGATTCACCGTCGAGCTGTGTAAACACACCGCTTATCATGTGAGTCGTCTGGCTGTCAGTAGGACGTTGATTATTGTCCATCATAAATTACCTATTCAGTTAGCTGGCTACTGTTATTGTTGTTTTTCGGCCAATTGATAGATGCGCACATAGTCGACTTCCATCTGTACTGGGAAAATGGAGTCGTCGATAGGACCGCCTGCACGGCCCCATGCTCCGCCTATGGCAAGATTAAGAATGACGTGATACGGATGGTCGAAAGGCCATGCCTGCCATCCCGTTCCCTCATTCTTGTAGTAAAAATAGGGAACGTCGTTAAATAAAATAATGATGTAGTCTGGTGTCCACTCTAATGAGTATTCGTGGAAAGCCTCATCTACATTGCGGCCCTCAAGGCTAGCTTTGCGTTGCTGCCAGTTACGCCAGTAGTAGGCTTTGTTATGAACGGTGCCGTGCAATCTTTGCATGTCGTAACCGACGTGCTCGAGGATATCTATTTCGCCAGAATTGGGCCAGGCATCACATGTTGCGCTGCCTTGCCAGTCGGCACCTTGTTCACAACTTGACGCATATTTGAATGGGTCTGAAGGCAACATCCAGGCCGCCGCCCAGGTTCCCTGACCGGCAGGGACGCGTACGCTGATATCCACCTTGCCGTACAAGAAGTCACCGGTGCCCATATTGTGCAGGCGAGCTGACGTGTACTCAGCATTATCGTATTGTTCTTTGTGCGCTTCGATAATCAGACGCCCGTCTTCGACGCGGGCATTTTTCAAGCGGTCCGTGTAGGCCTGATCTTCATCATTTACTTTGCGCGCAGGCCAGATGTTGTAGCGCCATTTGCTCTCGTCTGGCTTACCTTCATAGTCGAACTCGTCGCTCCATACCAGTTGCCAGTCCCTTGGGTCATCTTCTATGCGGCGCACGACCAATGCATGCAGCAGTGGTGTATTGACGCTACCATCCAACAAAATGTCCAGTTGGTTGTCTGCGACATTGACGTTTGTCACGGATCGAGAAAGCTCTGATAGTATTTTGCCGTCACGAGCGAGACGCACATCTAAATCATCGATGACGGTCTCACCCTCTGCGACAACATCAAACACGCGGTCGCCAACATCTGTGGACTCTGGCTCTGCAAATTTGAAGGTGACCGCATAGGTGCCATTGTCGACTGGAATCGACAGTGACAGTTGTCCGTTGTTATCCCCGAGTCTGTAGGTTTCAAATAACGTTGGGTCCTGGCTGCCGAGGATATCTGAAGACTGGTTTTTCTGGTATGGAAGGTCGAATGTGTCTGCCTGATAGACTATGCCATCGCTGCCCTCGTATACGGGGCCGCCAAAATTAATGGCTGCGACCACGCCTGACACATACGGGTCATAATCTGGTTGCTCAGGCTGAGGTGTCGCCTCAATAACATATTGTTTAACTGATGCCTCGCTGGTGTCTTGTGACGGTTGCTGGGCAGGGTTGCACGCGGTCAATGTGATAAATGAAGCACTCACCAATAGTGATGAAAATAAACGGTTTGCGTGCATGTTAGTTCCCCTGTTACATAGTTGTTATCGGCCTTACCGTGCTCGCACAGTCGTAGGGCAATGTCACGACGCGCGGGAATAACTACGCAAAACTAGACAAATTGGCCATCTTTACAACTTAAACAAGACAAGACGGACTTCCACCGCGACTAACCGTTCATCGACCTGACTGAGGGTGACAAACTGTCCATAAGCCCTTTGCAAACAGCGTGTTAACAAGGATCACAGCCTATTGTCCGCTTTATCTCTCACAGATCCCGCCTTAACGCATTTGCAACATCTTTTCTAACAACTGTGTTACATCTGATATTCGCTAAAGTCGCGCGTCATGTTTATGGCGTCGATGTTAACGGGGACACGATTGAAGAGCACAACAACATCACGGCCACTCTTCAATACGGACATTTTTTCGGAGAACACCATGGTCAAACCAAGCGTTAAGTCGCTGTCACAACTTTTCTCAGCAAGCGCACTGTCGCTGGCATTACTGGGATGCGGTGGAGATATTACTGCCGACACTGACACAGATGCTGTCAATCCCGCTGTGCCTGTCAGTGATTGGCAACTAGTCTGGAGTGATGAGTTCGATGGCGATGAAATAGACACGAGCAACTGGAATTTTGAAGAGAACTGCCAGGGCGGCGGAAACAATGAGAAGCAGTGTTACACTGCAGATCCTTCAAATGCCTATGTTAGCGATGGCATGCTAAACATCGTTGCTCGACCTGCCGAGCCTGACTCACAACCATTGCCATACACGTCGGCCCGTCTGACCACGCAGGGTAAACAAGAGTTTACTTATGGCCGCATTGAAATGCGCGCCCAACTGCCGAGCGGACAGGGTACCTGGCCAGCATTCTGGATGCTGAACAGTGAAATCGATGGAGTGGGTAGCGATCGCTGGCCTATCAAAGGCGAAATTGACATCATGGAAGCGGTGAACCTTGGTGAGCCAAAGCCTGATGGCGGTGTTCAAACTGATATTTTCGGTACGCTGTATTACGGTAATCCGTTCCCTAACCAGAGCAACACAGGTCGCGGATACACGCCTCCTGATGGTGTCAATCCTGCTGACGGATTCCATACTTACGCTATTGAATGGCAGGAAGGTGAAATTCGCTGGTACATGGATGATTATTTGTATGCTACACAGCGTCAGTCAACAGTACGCTATAACAGCCAGGGCGAGGCTATTGGTCTGAGTCATAAAGGCTGGTTTATGCCTGGTTTCGATCCAATTACCGGTGAAGAAACAAACTTCTACACTGCTGCGCCATTTAATGAAGACTTCTACGTTATTCTGAATCTGGCCGTGGGCGGTGATTTCCCAGAAAACTTCAACCGTGGTGGCGTTGACCCAGCGGTATTTGAAGAAGGTCAAAAGTTCGTCATTGACTACGTACGTGTTTACGAATGTTCTGTTGACCCTGTAACAGGCAAAGGTTGTGACACCGTGCGCGGTGGCTATGCTAACGACTATGAGGCGGGTGCACCAGATACCGCAAGCTCTGGCTCATTGCTAGAAGGTGAAGCGCCTTCTCCGACGCCTCCTGCACCACCTGTTGCACAGCCTCTGACCATTTTTGACGATGGCGAAAACCCAGATTGGCCTTTATGGGACTGCTGTGGTGGTACTACGCCTGAAGTCGTGATGGACGACGCTGTACATGGCGCTGTGGCTGAATTCCAGATCCTGGATAACGCCGGAACGGTGCTAGGTTTCAACAGCCGTCTTGGTGAATCAGGTGAACCCTTCAATGCAGGCGGTTTCCTTGATAACGGCAATTTGTCGTTTGAGATGAAAGTGGTCAATCCTCCAACGGCTGCAACAACATGGTTGCTGAAAGTCGAGGCAGATGGCAATACATCATTCGCGGAAGTGCCGCTGAATACTTCTTTAGAAGGTCAGGACCCAGTTGCTGGTGAATGGCAAACTTATACATTCCCAATTAAAGACCTGTCAGATGCGGGTCTGGATGTGGGCGCAATTGACGTAATTATGATCTTCCCAGCCTGGGCAACCGGTGAGGGAGCACAATATCGCGTCGACAACGTTAAGATTGGTGCGGACGAATTCAGCTTCCCAAGTCTGGTGCTGTTTGAAGATGGTGAAAACCCAGAGTGGCCTCTGTGGGATTGCTGCGGTGGTACCACACCAGCGCAAGTCGAAGATGATGCAGAACATGGCACGGTTGCTGAGTTCCAGATTAACGACAATAACGGTACGGTCCTTGGTTTCTATAGCCGTGACGCCGGCCAGCCGTTTGACGCTTCAGCACTGCTAACCGAAGGTGTGTTTGAATTCGAAATGAAGGTGGTCAATCCACCAACAGCAGACACTACCTGGTTGATCAAGCTTGAAGCGGGCGGCAATACCTCGTTTGCTGAAGTACCAGTAACAACAAGCGTACAGGGCGAAGCACCTCGTGTTGGCGAGTGGCAGACCTACACCTTCCCGCTGATTGATTTGTCAGATGCTGGGCTAGACGTAAGTGAAATTGACGTCGTGATGATCTTCCCTGCCTGGGCAACGGGTGAGGGTGCGGTTTATCGCGTCGACAATGCCAAGATTTACAACCCTAATGCGTCTGGTGGCCCAAGCGGTCCACTGCTGGAAGTCTTTGCTGACGGTCCAAACGAAGGCTGGCCTCTGTGGGATTGCTGTGGTGGCACAACACCAGAAGTGGTGATGGATGATGCCGAACACGGTGCAGTGGCTGAATTCCAGATTCTGGATAACAACGGTACGGTACTGGGTTTCTTCAGCCGTGACGCTGGCGAACCTTTCAATGCCAACTCTATTCTGACCACGGGTGTATTCCAGTTCGAGATGAAGGTAGTTAATCCTCCGACGTCTGACACCACTTGGTTGATGAAAATAGAAGCGGACGGCAATACATCTTTTGCAGAACTGCCTCTTAGCAGCAGCCAGGAAGGTGTTGCCCCAGTCGTTGGTGAATGGCAGACCTATACATGGTCACTACTTGACCTGTCAGATGCTGGCCTGGACGTTGGTGCCATCGACGTCATTATGATGTTCCCGGCCTGGGCTACAGGTGAAGGTGCGGTGTATCGCGTCGACAATGTATACATCGGTAATCCGTCTGATATCAGCGGTGACAGCAGCGGCGGCGGAAGCGAGGCAGCACTGACTCTGTTTGCTGACCAGGTTAACGAAGGCTGGCCACTGTGGGATTGCTGTGGTGGCACTACGCCGACTGTTGAAATGGACGATGCTGAACACGGTGCAACGGCTGAATTCCAGATTCTGGATAACGCTGGCACAGTGCTGGGCTTCTTCAGCCGCGATGCAGGCGAACCGTTTAACGCAGAAGACATGCTGACAACTGGAGTATTCCAGTTTGAAATGAAAGTAGTCAGCATGCCAGATGCGGCAGATACGCCTTGGTTGCTGAAGATTGAAGCAGACGGCAATACGTCATTTGCTGAAGTTAATCTCAACACGAGCATCGAAGGCCATGTTCCAGTCGAAGGTGAATGGCAGACCTACACGTTTGACCTGCTTTCACTGTTTGACGCTGGCCTTGATTTAAGCGCTATTGATGTAGTGATGGTCTTCCCCGCGTGGGGTACGGGTGGCGGTGCTGTGTACCGTCTGGATAACGTGGTGTTCAAAGAACAGTAAACCACAGACCTGAAAACGGTGTCCCGGCTCACTGCTGAATTGCAGTAGGCAGTGAGCAACCTCCGGGACGGGGAAGAAATTAGACATTGAGTAGGTCAAGAATGAGACACACTAACTTTTTGAAAAATCGCTTATCAGTAGCCATTTCCATGCTGCTAAGCACAACGGTACTTGCACCTGTGCATGCCCAAGAGGCGCAAGCTGACGGTGCCGGTGAGGTTGAAGTTATTGAAATCCAGGGTATCCGAGGCAGTTTGGCTCGTTCCCAGGACATTAAACGCGGTTCAACAGGTGTGGTTGACGCCATCTCGGCGGAAGAAATGGGTAAATTCCCGGACACCAACCTGGCAGAATCTCTACAACGTATAACTGGTGTATCGGTAAGCCGTGCCAACAACGAAGGTAGCCAAATCACGGTACGTGGTTTTGGTCCTGAGTTTAACCTGGTGACCTTAAACGGTCGTCAGATGGCAGGTACTGGTTTTACCCGTTCATTTAATTTTGAAAACTTGTCTTCTGAGGGCGTGAAAACCCTTGAGATTTACAAGTCTGCGCGCGCAGATGTGCCCACTGGCGGTCTGGGGGCAACGGTTAATATCATCACTAACCGACCTATCGCCAGCCCGGGTGAAAAGTATACCTTTATGGCGAAAGGCATCCACGATACGTCAAATGAGACGGGAGAAGATGTAACGCCAGAATTTGCCGGTCTATACAGCAACACCTTTGCTGATGACATGTTCGGTGTATCAGTCAACTTCTCTTACCATCGTCGAGACTTCCAGCGTCAGGGCGCTAATGTGCGTTCATGGCAGCTGAATCCAAGCTTCTCTGGTGAACAGGATGTGATTGATAACCGTCCAACTGACGGCAATGGTAATCCGGCAGAGATTTTCTGGATACCGAATGCAGAAGGTGTGCTGGAGCCAACTGCCGCGATGTTCTTCCCACAGGAAATCAGTTTCAATATTGATGATCTGCAGCGAGAGCGTGTAAACGGAATGGTAACGCTGCAGTTTGCACCAACAGACGACTTGATTTTCACTGTTGATCACACCATAAGTGACACCTTAACAACCAATGATTCACTTGGTTGGGGTCTGTGGAATGGTTCGTTTGGCGGAAACGCTAACGCCTATGAACTGGATGAAAACGGCACAGCCATTTACTACAACTCATCAGGTGATGACGGTTCGTTCACTCGCTTCAGAGAAACCGGCGAAGTCGATTCTAAGGCCACAGGCATTAACATCGAATGGTTTGCTACAGATTCATTGAATTTCCGCTTTGATGCACACACGTCCAAAACCAATACCGATAACGGATTGGATAAGGGACTGGGTGCGCAAGCTCGCGTAATTCTGGGTTCACCAAATCTGTTCGATAAGGAATACTTTTTCCGCACAGGTGATATTCCGGGCTTTAACATCAACTGGGCTAACGGTAGCCAGGAAATCAGCGCAAACGAGATTGGTACCAACTTCAGTATCTTTACCAGAACACCAGGTGAGTCTGAAGTCACTCAATATCAGTTTGACGGTGAGTGGATGCCAGATATCGGTTATGGCTTGACCAACGTAAGGTTCGGTGCCGCATGGACAGAGCAGTCTCTGTCTGGCTCCGGTGGCTCGAACAACGCTGAAGCTCCTGGGTTCGGTACTGGCGTATTCGCAGAAATCTTCCCAGACAGCATGTTTACCCGTGTTGATTTGAGCGATTTCATGGACGAGTTCTCATTCGCAAACGGCGGTGTTGCACCTGGTTATACCTACACCTTTAACCTGGATGAAGCGTTCACTCGTCAGGCAGCATATCTCACTGCAGATGTGGTCGGAAGCGACGTATATGAAGTGGGTTCATTTGGTCCTGAGAACTTCCCAGTTAACCGTATCGACGAAGAAACGTTGAGTCTTTACGTGTCTACATCATGGGAATTTGAGATTAGCGACTACTATGTCGACGTGAACCTGGGTCTACGTTATGAAGAAACAGACGTTGTCAGTCCTGCCAAGAGTCGTGTTCCAGAGTTAGTTTACTGGGCCAGTGGCTCTGAGTGGATTACACAATTTGCCAGCGGTGGTGAGGTTCAGGAAGTTGAATTCACTGGTAACTACGATCTGCTGTTGCCAATGCTCGACATAAAACTGGATATCACTGACGAACTGGTAGGTCGCTTCTCAACCGGTCAGACGATCACTCGTCCGACACTGGGTAACATGCTTGGCTTCCTTGCCCTTACGCCATCACCGAAGATTGGCTCAAGAACAGGTAGTCGTGGTAACCCTAACCTGAAGCCGTTTAAATCTACTAACTTGGATCTTTCACTGGAATATTACTATGACGATGCCAGCTATGCGGCCATCGGTCTGTTCTGGAAAGATGTAGAAGACTGGATTGATAACACTCAGGTCACTACCACGTTCGAAGGTCTGCATGACGTTTACCTCGGCGGGCGTTGGAACGCAGCAGTGACAGCGATTGAAGGGCGCGGCGAGCAGGCAACTGACGCAGCAATCTTTGCAGAGATTGTCGCTAACGGCGTTGGCATCGGTGAAAACAATCGCATCCTGCCTGATCCTGCAACAGACCCGCTGATCGAGTGGACCATCAGTTCTCCAGAAAACGTTGGCTCTCGTAAGGTGAACGGTTTGGAATTCGCAGTGCAGCACGTGTTCGGTGATTCAGGCTTCGGTACCGGGTTCAACATGACCTTGGTAGACGGTGACGTTGAGTATGACAACTATATTCTCGCCGCACAGGCCATTCTGCCTGGCTTGAGTAACTCTGCTAACTGGCAGGGCTTCTATGAGAAAGATGGTCTGTCCGTTAAGCTGACTGCAGCATGGCGTGATGAGTACCTGATAGCTCAAGGTCAGCCAGATACCAGTGATGCACCACCACAGTATTTCGAAGAATATCTGCAGTGGGATCTGAGCGTGAACTATGACGTGACAGACAACCTGACTGTGTTCTTCGAGGGCATCAACCTGACCAATGAGACTGAACGTCGATTCGGTCGCTTTGAGCGTCAGTTCCTGAGCGCCGCTCAATATGGTCCAAGGTATGCGCTTGGTGTGAGATATTCATTCTCTGAGTGATATCTGTAAAAGTGATAAAAGCCGCCCAGTGAAGGGCGGCTTTTTACACTCGATCTAACAACCTGTCATAGCGTTAAAAATAACAATAAAAAACAGCATCCCTACAACAACGTCGTAACAGCAACGAACCGCACCTGCGTGCAGGTGATATAGAGAGACACTGAGACAGATGAGCGCGTTATTTGCGCCTGACAGCGATGCGATGCAACGTGCATTGGCGCTGCTGGCTGACATGTCATTTGAAGAAAAGCTGGGCCAGATGAACCAGGTTAATGGCGATGGTGGCCATATATCCGGTGATCTCGCGCAGGCTATTCGAGAAGGTCGTGTCGGTTCCGTTATCAACGAAGTCAACCCTGACATTATCGTGCAGTTACAGCGCATTGCGGTGCACGAAAGTCGATGTGGCATTCCCTTATTAATTGGCCGGGACGTGATCCACGGCTTCAAAACCATTTTTCCTATTCCGTTAGGGTTAGCCTCCAGCTGGTGCCCAGACACCATCGAGTCTGCTGCCCGAATCAGTGCGCTTGAAGCGTCAGAGATTGGCATCAACTGGACGTTCTCTCCCATGATTGATATCTGCCGCGACCCGAGGTGGGGGAGAGTGGCTGAGTGTTTTGGCGAAGACCCTGTGCTCTGTTCCACATTGGCAGTCGCCATGGTTAAGGGCTATCAAACTGACGATCTGGCTAGTCAGGGTGCCATCGCCGCCTGCGCCAAGCATTTTGTGGGTTATGGTGCCTCTGAAAGTGGCCGAGACTACAACACCACCAACATCAGCGAGCATGATTTACGCAATGTGCACATGCCATCCTTCCATGCTGCCAGCAACAATAACGTCGCGACATTTATGACCTCATTTAGCGATGTTAACGGCGAACCCGTTAGCGCAAATAAATGGTTACTGACTGACGTATTAAAAGATGAGTGGCATTTCGGCGGGCTGGTGGTCAGTGACTGGGCATCTGTGCATCAGTTAACCGTGCATGGTATCGCCGGTTGTGACCGTCATGCCGCTGAGCTGGCTATTAATGCCGGTGTGGATATGGAGATGGTCAGCGCGACCTTTATTAGCTACGGCCATCAGTTAATTCACGAAAATAAAGTACAGCAGCAGCGAATCGACCAGGCTGTGGCACGGATTCTGGCGGTTAAGTTCGCGCTGGGGTTATTTGATCAGGGTGTGACTAATCTGCCAGCACCCAAACATAACCTCGCTGCACATCTCGACGCGTCACGAGTGTGTGCGGAAAAGAGTTGTGTGCTGCTTAAAAATCAATCACATACATTGCCTTTGAATACCGACAAATTAAATTCTGTCGCGCTGCTTGGCATGTTGGCAGATGATGATTACGAGCAGCTGGGTACCTGGATTTTTGATGGAGATATCACCCGCAGCTGTACCTTGCATCAGGGGCTGCGCAACGTACTTCCTGACCACGTCGCCATTAATTATCACAAGGTTTTCGATAACACTCGTGATTGCGACACAAAACATATTCCTGATGCGATTACTCTGGCATCAGCAAGCGATGCGGTGATTGTATGCGTAGGCGAGGAAGCCATTCTGTCTGGCGAGGCGCATTGTCGCGCAGAGTTGGGGTTGCCAGGTGCACAACAACAGCTGATTAATGCGCTTTCTGAGCATCTGAGCAGTAAAGGCGTTCCGCTGATATTGGTGGTCATGGCAGGCCGTCCTCTGGCCATTGAATCAGCCGTGCAACAGGTTGATGCATTATTGTATGCCTGGCACCCGGGATCGATGGGCGGGGCGGCCATAGCCAATTTGCTGGTGGGCAACGCGGTACCTTCCGGCAAATTACCCATTACCTTCCCGCGTAAAGTGGGGCAAATTCCCATTTATCATTCCGTTAAACCGGGCGGTCGACCGGTTAATCGAGACAATTTTGTGCATATGGATGCCTTTCCGATGCGCGCTGAGCAAACGTCTCTGGGTATGTCGTCTTCACACATGGATACCGATTTTACGCCGCTATTTCCGTTTGGGTTCGGTCTTTCCTACACCCACTTCGCCTATCACGACGTGATTCTGGATAACCTGTTACTACATACAGGCGATACGCTTGGGGTCAGCCTAGCTGTGACCAACCAGGGACACGTTGCTGGCGATGAGGTGGTGCAGCTGTATATCCGCGATCATGTGGCCAGTGCAACACGACCAGTCAGAGAGCTTAAAGCATTTCAACGCGTTTCATTGCAGCCAGGAGAGACACAACGGGTTAAATTTCATTTGCCCGCCGATGAGCTGGCCTTTTTTGATGCCAGAGGGAAACGCTGTCTGGAGCCAGGCACATTCACGTTGTGGGTGGGCGGAGATAGCAATGCTGCATTGTGTGCAGACTTTGAACTGGTAGGAGAGGTGGCCTGATGCGTGCCGCTCGGATGCAATATTACCGTAAACAGGCAAAAGTACTGCTCAGACAGCTGACCCTTGAGCAGAAAGTGGGGCAGATGATCCTGGCCGATCACACTACCTGTTCGCCACGGGATGTGCATGACTTTCACCTTGGTGCAGTAATGAGTTCTGCCGGTTCGTGTCCGGGGGATAACCAGATTGAAGACTGGTTAACATTACAGGATGCACTATGGAGTGCGTCAACGCAGCGCGAAGACGCCCTTACTGCCATTCCACTTTTATATGGACTGGATGCGATTCACGGCAATGCTAACGTCAGCGGCGCAACCATCTTCCCGCACAATATCGGTTTGGGTGCTACGCAATGTGATGCAGATATTGAGCGTGTCGCCAAAGTGACGGCAGATGAGGTAAGAGCCATTGGTGCGAATTGGATATTTGGACCCAACCTGGCCATTGCGCAGCATTATCACTGGGGGCGGACCTATGAAAGCGTCTCTGAAAAGCCCGATGTAGTAGCAAGGTTCGCCGATACCTACATCAGAGCCATGAATAAAGAGCGGCTGCAATATCCGATTCTGGCGTGTGCTAAACACTGGGTAGGCGATGGCGCGACCGAATACGGTATCGAACAGGGTGACGCGCGGATGTCGCTGGCAGAGCTGGAACAGCACATGCGTCCCTTTATCGCTGCGATTGACGCAGGGGCGTTAAGTATCATGGTCTCCTTCAGCAGTTGGAATGGTGACAAGTGTCACGCTCATGAGTTCCTTGTTACTGAGTACCTGAAGCAGCAACTTGATTATCAGGGCTTTGTGCTGTCGGATATGCAGGGTATCAACTTTGTCGATGACGACTTTTACACAGCGGTCGGACAAAGCGTCAACGCGGGCATTGATATGTTTATGATGCCGCAAAACTGGCGGATTTTCCGCGACCATCTGCTGCGTCATATTGAACTTGGGACTATATCCATGGGCCGCATCAACGATGCGGTGGAACGGATCCTGACCGCCAAAGTAGCGATGAACTTGTTTGAGCAGCAGCGTCCCAGCTGTCGTAGTCTGACCTATCGGGATAAGTTTGGTAGTGCAGAGCATCGTCAGCTAGCGCGTCGGGTGGCAACAGACTCTTGCGTGTTAGTTAAGAATAACCCAGGCACATTACCTATATCTGTACACAAACGGGTATTAGTCACGGGTAAGAACGCTAACCATGCTGGTAGCCAGTGTGGCGGGTTTACGCTTGAATGGCAGGGGGTTGAAGATAACCGCCCATTACCCGGCGTCACCACGCTTTGGCAAGGCATCAAAGACAAATTCGATACTGCTCAGCTGGTGTCTGAAGCTCAGCTGTCAGACGTTAAAGGCGACGATTATGATGTTGCTGTGGTAGTCGTTGGTGAGAGACCTTACGCGGAAGGGTTAGGCGATATTCGTTATAGCGACAGGATATTGATAGAAGCCGGTAGCAAGATCAAAGGGGAGGTCACCATACAGCCACCCTATGGTCGCAGTCTGGTTTTGTCTGAGTTGCACTCTGAAGATTTGGCTACCATCAATACACTAAAGCAAAAAGGCATGACAGTAATAACCGTTTTAATTACCGGCAGACCACTGGTGATTGACGCTGAATACGATGCGTCAGATGCGCTGGTTGTTGCCTGGCTGCCGGGCTCTGAAGGTGGCGCCGTCGCTGATTTATTGTCGGGCTGCGCTGATTTTACCGGCAGGTTGTCATTTAGCTGGCCGAGCCTGCGCCCGGCATTGGAAAATACTGGCACGCAGAGGTTTAATAAGCCTGCCTACTATGTTGTGTGGCCACCTGGTTACGGTTATGGATATCAACTGACCATGCCCCCGGACAGCGCGGCTATGGTCGCGAAATAATACTTTTCATAAAAATAACGTCATCTTCAATGGCGATGAAGGAATACTATGCTTGAGAATAAGCGAACACTTTATTACACACTGATTGTGTCACTGGGCGGATTTATCTTTGGTTTTGACGCGTCGGTGATATCAGGTGCCGTAGGCTTTGTTGCCAATGAATTTGAGCTGACAGCCTGGCAGCAGGGATTTGTCGTAAGCTCACCCACACTGGGTGGCATTATTGCAACCTTCACCGCAGGCGCTATATGCGATGCGATAGGACGGCGTAAAACACTCATTATTATTGCCTTTCTGTATCTGATTTCAGCGTTGGCATCAGCATTGGCAGTTGATTACTGGATGCTGATTGCGGCCCGTTTCATAGGCGGTATGGCATTCTGCTCACTAATGATTGCGCCGATTTACATTGCCGAAATCAGTGCACCAGAACATCGCGGTAAAATGGTATCAGTGAACCAGTTTAATATCGTACTGGGTTTCTCTGTCTCGTATTTCAGTAACTATTACTTATTGCAATTTAGCCAGAGCGGTTTGCCACTGGTGGCTGAGTTGGGACTTGATCAGCAACTGTGGCGATGGATGCTGGGCATGGAGATTGTCCCGGCGCTGTTGTGGTTTGTATTGTTGTTTACCATTCCGCGTAGCCCGCGCTGGTTGATGATGAAGGGATACCAGCAGGAAGCGGAGAATACCTTGGCACGGTTATTTACTACTGGCCAGATGACAGAACAGTTGGCACAAATACGGGCGTCGGTGGGGCAAAAGCAGGAAGCGCTGATGACGCGCCTGAAATTTTTATTCAGTCACAGGATGCGCTTCCCTATCTTTATTGGTCTTATTGTCGGTATTGCACAGCAGGTAACCGGCATCAACGTGATCTTTTTCTATGCTCCCACTATTTTTGAACAAAGTGGGGTGGGCACTAATGCCGCCTTTATGCAGGCCGTGTGGATAGGTATTGTCAATGTGGTATTTACCGTTGTGGCAATGGCGACTATCGACAGATTTGGCAGAAAACCATTACTCATTATTGGCTTAAGTGGCGTGATTATCAGTATGACAGTATGCGCCTGGGGCTTTAAGCAAGCTACCTATAGCCTTGATGATTCAGCCATTTCGGCAGTAGTTGCCAAGTATGATGGTCTGGAAGCGCGCCAGTTTGCCACTGTGAAAGACGTGCAGTTTGATTCTGACGTTGCATTCAAGAATGCCATGATTGGGGTATTAGGCGACAAGCAGTTCAATCAGTATCAAAGCGATATTTTGGCTGAGGCTAGCCAAATTAACGCCAAGCTTATTCTGTTTGGCATCATCGCGTTCGTCGCGTCTTTTGCGATGTCGCTAGGGCCGGTCATGTGGGTGATGTTCTCTGAAATCTTCCCCAACCATATACGCGGCATCGCCATCTCAGCGGTTGGTGTGGTAAACAGTCTGGTTAGCTTCCTTGTGCAACTGGTGTTTCCATGGGAGTTGGCAAACCTGGGCGCGGCACTGACGTTCATGAGTTATGGCGCATTTGCCTTTATCGGTCTGGTGCTGGTGTTGAAATATCTGCCCGAAACAAAGGGCAAGAGTCTTGAAGAGTTGGAGCAGAAGCTCGTATAAGTTCGCAAAGTGCCGGCACCTCCAGCAAATATTTGCTGATTTTGGCTGGTATTCACTCCTCAGGTAAAATACTCTCACAATTGGAAGCCTGAGCTGATAAGCACAGGCTGTTTGTTGTTTGTCTGTAACTTTTTTCAACCTATGTGTACGCTAGCGTCCCTTTTCATTTCCCGTTTTATTATGGTTTCCTGCAGGACCAAGTGTGTCTATGTTTAGGTTACTGTTCCTTATTTTTGTGGCATTGGTGGCACTTTCGGTTACTGCCATTTTTCTGGCTGTTGAAAAAGTACCTCATGTCGTCGTTGACAGTAGTCAGCAGATTGAAAGTGCTGACTCGGTTAGTGCACTACTGACACAAGTGCGTAATACAGTGCGGGATAGGCACCGCAGTCAGACACTGTTTATCACCCGAGAGCAACTCAACAGCCTCGCTGGCGTGCTACAGAGAGCGCGACCTGACATTGTTTCCCAGGTCTCTTTGTATCAGGACAGTGCCATAGTCAAACTCAGCTATCAGTTACCAGCGCCATTGACGGGACGTTTTCTGAATATCAGCATTCCCATTCTGGCAGCGGATAAGCTGGTGCTAGGGGCTGTCGATCTCGGCAGTCTGACGCTGCCAGGTGATTGGGTATTGCGGGCACTGACCTGGTTTGGCGACTGGTATACAAACAGCAGTATTGCCACCCAAAGTCTTCAACAAATCCGCTCGATTGATTTTGATGAGGCGCAGGCGAGGGTGCAAGTTGGGCCTGTCGATACGCTAATTCAAGCCCTTAAGGCGTCGACAAATGGCTTGGGCAGCGACGCTAACGAAGAGCTGCGTAAACGCACAGCACATTACGTCAGCTATCTGAATCGTTTACCACCTGAATTTAGTCTACAAGAACGAAGTCTGGCGGATTATATGCAAAAAGTGATGGCTGAAGCATATCGCCGCACGCAAGAGGGAGAAGTGGTCAGGGAAAATGAAGCAGCGCTATTAGCGTTAGCGATTTACGCTGGCAATCACCGTTTTGCCAGCTTTGTCGGGAACGTTCAACATTCTCCGGATAAAGCCGCTCGCCCACTGCGCTGGCCGGTATTGGCAGGACGTCAGGATTTGTCTTTGCACTTCCTTTATTCACTGGCAATAAAGCTGTTGTCAGAGCAGGGGATCAGTGTGGCTATTGGTGAGTTCAAGGAGCTGATGGACAGATCCCCAAGCGGCAGCGGCTATAGTTTTGTGGATATGGCAGCAGACCTTGCTGGTGTCGAGCTGGCACTGGTAGCCACAGATCCTGTCACCGCACCACTGGTGCAGGAGCGACTGGCTCTCGGTCAGTCGGAAGTGGTATTTTTCCCAGATATCAATGGGCTACCTGAAGGTCTGGATAAACAAGGTTTCGCTGAACGATTCGGCGCAGTGGATAGCCCGGAGTACAGGGCTATGATGGAAGATATCCGCCAGCGTATACTACGTTTGCCGTTGTATTCGTCTTGACGGTGAAAGCGTTACAGCATTTTTTCTATTGAGCGGTATAACTCTGTCGCTTCTTCTGCACTTAAGTTGTTACGCTGTGCCGCTCCTACTGAGCTGCTAACCCGCACGTAATCATTTGTGCTGGTGTCGGCATCATCATCGTCAGTGCTCTGGCGTTGCTCTAAGCTTTCGCGACGCTGCTGCTGGATCTGCTCATTTTGCTGCAAAATGCGCGCCTGCGGTGACAATTCAACGTCCGGTTGATTCGCTCTGCCAATACCAAAGGCGTTTACCTCATTCGCTTGCGCAGTAGAGGCTGTTGATGTTGTTCTGATTGTATTGTTCAGCGTGTCGCTGACCGGACGAATATCCATCTCACCCTCCCACTAAACAAAATGGATATACCAGTAATTATGGTTATTGTTGGCTAAAAAACAAGCGCTTTGCGATTCGCCCCAGCTTATTGCTGTTTAACCACCTCATCGAATTGCGCCAGTGTACGTAACATCAATTCGATTTTTTTCACCAGCGCCGGTAGTTTTTCTTTGACATCCTGCTCCGGCTGGGTAGACAGAGACGCGACTTCCATTGCCAGCTCTTCTACATAGGGCTTGAATTGCTTTGCCTGCGTCGTAAAGCCTGCGTCTTCGCTGAAGATAACTTTGAACTTACCTTTACCTGTGCGCTGCAATTGTTCAATCGCAGCGTCAGCGTCTATCGATTTGCGATAGATGGTTTGCATATTGTCGGTGAGAGTGGAAAAAAGCTGCTGCACAGCGGGCCTCCGGAAAAAGATAAAAAATGTTTTAAAAAAAGCTAAAGAAGGCTTAAGTCCGGTCGATAACAAACCGAAGGCGGGCAATTTTGCCTGTTTTTTAACTTTGCAACAAGCAACTAAGGTAATTGGTATGGAACTACAAGGTCCTGGACCCTCTGGAACGTCCGACGCGACGCTAGCGACCAAGTCCCTGCAGCTGGCTAAACAGCAGCAGGAACAGGAAGGTCAGGCGACGCTTCAGCTGCTCGAATCAGCGGCTGGCGTACCAACTGCAACTTCTGATGATCCATCTAAAGGGTCGATCATCAATACATACGCCTAATCAGGTGTGAAGTTGTAGGTCTACCGGTGTCTTGCCGGGTTGGCCACCAATCTCTCGGACGAGTTTGGGAACCAAATAGCCCGGCTGACGCCGAATTACGTCGGCCATGATCTCTCTGGCACGATGTTCGTCCACATCAAAATGCGCGGCACCACTGACTTTATCAAGCATATGCAGGTAGTAAGGCAAAACGTCTGCCTCAAATAACGCCTCATGCAATGCAACCAGGTCATTGGCGCTGTCATTTATCCCCTTTAACAATACTGCTTGATTAAGCAACGTCACACCTGCATCACGTAATGAAGCCAGACTGTTCTTTAGCTCAGCATTTATTTCATTTGCGTGGTTGATATGTAGCACCATGATAGGTTTCAGCCGCGAGCGAGTAAGCCAGCTCAATAACGCAGTAGTGACCCGCGATGGAAGTACCACGGGGAGTCTGGTGTGAATTCGCAGTCGCGTCAGGTGAGGTATGTCAGCGAGACGAGTGGTCATCCATTCCAGGTGGTTATCGTCTGCCATTAACGGATCACCGCCTGAGTATATGACTTCGTTCACTTCTTGATGAGTCCTGATGTAATCGAAGACTGGCTCCCAGCTGCGCTTATTGAGCTGATGCTCAGCGTAAGGAAAATGACGTCTGAAACAATATCGGCAGTTCACCGCACATCCGGTTCTTACCATTAACAGCACGCGACTGGCATATTTATGCAACAAGCCTTTTTGCGGGGCGCTCTGCTCTTGCACTGGATCTGACGAAAACCCGTTCACCTCCAAAAATTCATCACGGTGGGGCATCACCTGTCTGAGCAAAGGGTCGTCCCAATTGCCTTTTTGCATCCGTTGTACGAAAGAGCGAGGCACGCGCATAGGGAATAATCGTCGAGCCTCGCTATCTTGCTGATGAGCTGTTTGAGAGAGTTCGAGGTATTCCAACAGCTCTTTAGGTGTCGTAAAGCCCTGGGCTAACTCTTTTTGCCAGTTCTGCTCTACAGTCACGAGGTTTTTCTGTATTATCTGCGCCAACGTTTTTCCCAGTCTAGACAGTCATTAAAGTTACGGTGAATTATGGCGAATTTCAGCACCAATGAATTTAAAGCGGGCCTTAAAATAATGCTCGACGGTGAACCTTGCAACATTCTTGAAAACGAATATGTAAAACCCGGTAAAGGACAGGCGTTTAACCGCGTCAAAATTCGTAAACTGATTTCCGGCAAAGTGCTGGAAAAGACCTTCCGTTCAGGCGAGAGCGTAGAAGGTGCAGACGTATTAGATACTGAACTTGCCTATCTGTATAACGATGGTGAGTTCTATCACTTCATGAATAATGAAACATTTGAGCAAATTGCTGCCGACGCGAAAGCCGTGGGTGAAAATGCCAAATGGCTGGTAGAAAATGACGTGTGCACAATCACGTTGTGGAACGGTAACCCAATTGTTGTGACACCGCCTAACTTTGTCGAACTTGAAATCACGGAAACCGATCCTGGATTGAAAGGTGACACAGCGGGCACGGGCGGTAAGCCGGCCACATTAACTACGGGTGCCGTTGTGCGTGTTCCTCTGTTCGTTCAGACCGGCGAAGTGGTAAAGGTTGATACCCGCAGCGGTGAGTACGTGTCCCGCGCTCAGAAGTAAGTCATGTTCGGCCGTCTTTTGAGGCGGCCCCATCTCTCCACAGCCTCTGTATAACGCGTTATGTCTAATCGACAATATAGTGCTCCGGATGCCAGTGTCGCGACGTTGGCAAAACGCGCCTTTTTTCTGTCTGAGATCAGAGCCTTTTTTGCCCGGCAGGGCGTGATGGAAGTAGAAACACCATTACTTTGCTCCGCCGCGGGCACAGACCCGCATTTACAACCGTTTAGTACCACCTTTATTGGGCCAGATGCTGCACAGGGGCGCACCCTGTATCTGCAAACTTCTCCGGAATACGCAATGAAGCGTCTGCTGGTGGCAGGCAGTGGTCCTATTTATCAAATCTGCAAAGCATTCCGTAATGAAGAGGCAGGCAGAGTACATAATCCCGAATTTACCATGCTGGAATGGTATCGTCCTGGCTTTGACCATTTTCAATTAATGGATGAACTGGATGAATTAGTGCAAACATTGCTTGCGGTGAGCAGTGCAGAACGCATGACTTATCAACAGGCGTTTGTTAGCTATTTATCCGTTGATCCACTCGTGGCTACGCAAAGCGATCTTGCTAATGTTGCGAGCAAACTGGGCTTTGATGACTGGGTTCACGATGAAGACGCAGATACCCTGATGCACCTGCTATTTAGTCATCACGTTGAGCCCAATATTGGCCAGACCCGCCCCTGTTTCATCTATGACTTCCCTGCGTCACAAGCCGCGCTTGCAAGGATATCTGCCAATGACCCCAGGGTATGTGAGCGCTTTGAGCTGTATTTTAAAGGTCTCGAACTTGCCAACGGATTTCACGAACTAAGCAATGCGGATGAACAGCTACGCCGATTTGAACAAGATAACCATAAGCGGCGGCAGGCAGGGAAACCCGAGCTGCCGATTGATGAGTATTTTATTGCAGCACTGCGTCGCGGTTTGTCTGATTGCTCTGGCGTCGCGGTGGGTGTAGACAGGCTGTTTATGCTACAAGAAAACGCACAACAGATTAGGGATGTGCTGGCGTTTTCTTATTACTCCTGCTGAGAAAGTCATGCCATCCAATGGCGCGCTAATTTCAAAACCTTAGCCGTTTGTCGGCGTCTTTATAGGCTTCTGATAGATTGGTCTAGCTGGTATTGGACGTGGACGAGCATACTGTGTTTTCACTGCGAACTCCTAAACCGAACCAAATAATGACGTGTTATGCTGTCTCATGTTCAACAGCGAGTTTGAGATTACAGTATTGTTTTTACAAAATCCTTACCTAAGTTCAACGCTGCGTTTACCTCGCTGATTCATAAATGAAAATAGTTTTTGCCTATGCTGATTTCGTCTGACCACTATCTGGTTGCCTATGGCAGTTTACTTAGCATTCATAGCCGACAACATTTTTCAGGAGTTACGGCACCGACACTTCCTGTCTCAGTGCGTGGATGGCGCAGAGCATGGATAACGCGCTCTAGCGGCGAGAGGCAGACTTATGTCGGTGCGTTGGCTGATAACAATGGTATGTTTAATGCCGCCATTATTCCTGTCAGTCTCAACCCATCTTTGCATAAGAGGGAGCAGGATTATGAATTTGTTGCAGTCGCGCATGAACAACTTGAGTTGCATGTTGATGAGGCCCATCATGCCAGCATTTCGGGCAGGCTCAGGGACGCAAAAGTATGGATTTGCCAGAGTAGGGAGGCCCAGTTGGCAGAATGGGATTTTCCGATTTACCAGTCTTATGTCGATACCTGCCTATCAGGCTGTCTGGAATCGGGTGTAGAAGACTTTGCCGCACGCTTTGTTCAGTCTACGGCGCATTGGGATACTCACCTGGTAAACGATCGCGCTGCACCAAAATATCCGCGTGCAGCGCCGCTAAAGCCAGATTTTGCGCGTATGATTGATGAGGTAATGGAAAAGTTCGGTGTTGAGCATCATCACGTCAATATGGATTGATACTGACCAAGTCGGGCTTAACGTTCCCGTTCAATACTCAAACTTACATCTATGCGCAGCCCACCTAATGAACTGCTGTGCGATGCTTTTATCTCTCCACCGTGTGCATAAATAGCCCGCGCAGCGATAGCAAGCCCGAGCCCAGCGCCACCTGAATCGCGATCTCGGGCCTCGCTTGTACGGTAAAACGGCGTGAATAATTTAGTGAGGTGCGCATCTGCCACACCGGGACCGTCATCTTCAATAATGACCTGCCAGTGGACTTCATTGTCCTTAACAGTGCGCAATTTTACTTTTTCATGTGCGTATTTGATGGCGTTGCGCAGGATGTTTTCCAATGCACTCGCGATCAACACAGGATCACCGTAAAGGAGAACGCTTTCCCCCTCGTTGTGATTGAAGTTTTTGTGCGCGGCGTCCGCCTCAAATGCGGCATCCTGAAGAATTTGGCTCAGCATGTCGTTACTCTGGAAATGCTCGAATCGCAGAGATTGCTGATTTTCCAGGCGTGCTAATGCCAGTAGTTGTCCGAGCATGGTATCCAACTGGTTCGCTTCTTTGCTGATCCGTTTACACAAAGGATGTGCTTCACCGAATTCATTTTCTGCTAACGTTACGGCAAATTGCATGCGGGTTAACGGCGAGCGCAGTTCATGCGAAATATCAGAAATCATGCGTTTTTGACGCTCCATCATGTCTTCCAGATGCGTCGCCATTACATTAAATTCGCGCGCAAGCTGCCCTATTTCATCACTTCGCAGTGCCGTCTTTATATCTTTAGCTTGCAAATTCCCGGCGCCCATCTGTCGCGCGTGGCGACCTAGGGCAGTCAGTGGCATCACCAGTGAGCGTGCCAGCAAAAAACAAGGCAGTGCGCTGAGCAGTAGGGCAATGCTGAGCAACGCCAATGGGTATTGATCGCGTACCTCACGTAACGGATTGGGAGGAACCATGCGACCCAGAAACAGACTATATTCCTCGCCGTTATAGAAGACCGCTGTGACTGGTCCTATAAATTCAAAATGGCGGAGCCGCAGTGCCACCACTTCATCGCTGGCGTTAGCGCGGACGAATATCGTATTTTCACCGATGTCTCGCAGGGGAATACCACTGATCAACTGATTGTCGCGCTGACGAAGTAGTACAAACAGCTGTCGATTACGTTTGCCGAAGCGCTCCAAAGCGCGTGTCAGGTCACGAGCTTGCGATAAAAGCATAGGTAGCCGGGTCAGCAGTGGTTGGCTTTCTTGCAACCAGCGTTGCTGGTTTTCATTGAGTTCAGTAATCGTGCCTTGCTGATTTCGAGCAATCTCACGGGTGGTGAAGGCCGTCACAGTAACGACTAATATCAGCGTGACCCAGAACCACAGAAAAATTCGGCCAAATAAGTGTTTGGCTGGGTTAAGTTGAAGTAACCAGTTCACTGTAGTGATTCCAGAAATAGGTAACCAGAGCCACGCACGGTACGAATAAGCTCTGTGCTTGAAGTGTCACTCAGCTTCTTCCTTAAGTTACTGATATGCATGTCAATACTGCGATCAAACGGTGCCAGTTTTCTGCCCAGTACCTGCTCGCTGATAACCTCTTTACTGACCAGGGTGCCAGCACGTTGCATCAACAGTTGCAGCGTTGCAAACTCGGTGCCGGTAAGCATCACCTGCTTACCTTCACAACTCACAGACTGACGGCTCGGGTCCAGAATGACAGACGGGCTAGATAGAACCTGTGGCGTATTAACGGCTGTTAACAGTGCCTGGCGACGCAGTAATGCTTTGATGCGAGCCGCTAACTCCCTCGGATTGAAGGGTTTGGGTAAATAGTCATCAGCACCCATTTCCAGACCAAGGATACGATCTAAGTCATCCCCTCTGGCGGTTAGCATGAGCACTGGGGTGATAACGTCGGGCCGAAGCTGACGTAAAACGTCAAAACCGTCCAGTTTTGGCATCATTACATCCAGTAAAATCAAATCATAGCTTCGCGCCCTCGCCATACTTAGTCCAAGCTCACCATCTAACGCATGGGTAATCTCGTATCCCTGAGGGCCGAGAAATTCGGTTACCAGTGTCGCCAGTTCGCGATCGTCATCAATGAGTAAAATGTGAGAGGTCATACATTCTCCTTGCTGACTACTCTAGCGCGTATTTGTCTTTCGAAGTAGCGAATCTACGCGGTCTTTACACAAGCTTTACATAGCCTTTGCGTTAGTTTGCATTCAGTTCGCTAGGATACTGATAAACCCAAATGGAGAAGCCCATGAGAAAATCAGTAGTAGTCATAGTGTGCACTGTCTTTGCATCGATAACGCTGAATGTTATCGCGCATGAGGGGAAGCGACCTGGTGCGCAGATGCGTGAGGTAGTAAAGCAGTTAAGTTTGTCTGATCTTCAAAAACGACAACTTCGCGAGATCATGCAAACAGAGCGGCATGACAACCGCGAAGAACGACGACACAGCCGAGATGAGATGCGCGACATCATGCGTTCGTTAGCCACCACTCTCGATAGCGACAGCTTTAATGAAACAGAAATAAGGGAACTGTTAGAACGGCGTGAGAGATTGTCTGCAGAAATGAAGTGGCAGCGAGCAGAGCGTCAGTACAGGTTATACGAGGTGCTGGACGACAATCAACGACAGGCTTTAAACGCTATCATGACTGTGAAGCGCAATGCGCGTAAGGATCGCATAGCGGAACATGTTGAGGTACATCCCCATTGGGAGGAAAGAATGTTGGCTAACTCTTCTGTCATGCAGGCTTTTCTCACAGCAGAGCAACAGTTGATTGGTACCGGTGATTTTAGTCGGGAAGCCTGGGAATCACTCTATCTACAGCACCGACAGGCGTTTATCGATTCAGCCGTTGAGATGGCAAGGCAGCGATTTGAAACACTCCAGTCATCTGCTACTCGCCATTAAGGCAAATCTTCCGAATACCTGACTCTGAAGCTCATTGAGTCAGGTAACCCCTCTCAAATTAAGTGCGAAAAATACACTCTGCATTTAACGTTTCGAAGGAGCAACGCGTCGTGAATCACTCCCTTAAATTACTTTTCACATGTTTATCGTTATCTATGGTGCTGCTCGTATCGGGATGCGGCGGAGACGGGCTGAATGATGACGTTGTTATTACGCAATCGTCGACAGGACAGGGAGGACAACAGCAGCCAACTCAGTCCTCGGTTTTAGATTTGCCCAGTACGTCTTTTGACTATGAGTCACTCAATCTGCCTGACCATTTTACTGTGAATGTCCCTGGACAGAGATTGCCTACATCGGTCAACGGACTAGACAACACGCCGGCAAATAATCCGGTTACCAATGATGGCGCAACCTTAGGTCGCGTGCTTTTCTATGACAAAAATCTAAGTGCTAATGGCACGGTTTCCTGTGCTTCCTGTCATAAGCAGGCACTAGGGTTTTCAGATGATGCAGTATTGAGTATGGGGTTTGAAGGAGGCAGGACTGCAAGACATTCAATGACACTCATTAATGCCAGGTATTATCAACGTGGCCGGTTCTTTTGGGATGAAAGAGCAATGACGTTAGAGCAACAGGTGCTTATACCCTTTCAGGATCCGGTAGAAATGGGGATGACGCTAGATCAACTTGTGTCTGTAGTTGAAGAGCAAGAGTACTACCCAGAATTATTTGAAAATGCATTTGGCTCGAGTCAGGTCACTGCAGACAGGATTGCTATGGCGTTAGCTCAGTTTGTGCGAAGTATTGTCAGTTACAGCAGCAAATATGATACGGGACGCGCCTTATCAAATGCGCCAGGCGACAATTTCCCAAATTTCACAGATGAAGAGAACATAGGCAAAGGCTTATTTTTCAGAACGATCCCGAACGGCGGCGGCGCTTGCTTTGGCTGTCACACCACGGAAGCCTTTGTCAGTGCCAATCCTGGGCCCCAAAACAACGGGTTGGATAGTGTGACCACTGATGAAGGCGCGGGTGCGGTATTTGATAATCCTATTTTTGAAGGACGGTTTAAAACCACAAGTCTACGTAACATTGAGCTCACTGCGCCTTATATGCATGACGGACGTTTTAACACTCTGGAAGAAGTAGTCGAACATTACAATAGTGGCATTCAGCCTCATCCAACGTTATCACCGGCTCTAACAGACGCTAATGGCAACCCGGTGCGGTTGAACCTGACCGAAGCGGAAAAAGATGCTCTGGTAGCATTTCTGAAAACGCTTACTGATGAAACCGTAAGCACTGAACCGAAATGGAGCGACCCGTTCAACTAACTGTGGGTGGGCATCACAGCGTCTTTAAGGATATATACAATGAGAGTCGTTAAGGCACAAACGGCGGTTGTCTTGCGAAGATAAGAAACCGTCTCTACTGCGAGGGTTGTAGTCTGCTGAAGACAACCAGCAGATGTTCCTCTTCGCACCTATGAAAATCATGCAGTTTTAGCAATGTTTGGCCTCTCTTTCTTAATTTTACTCCTTTGTTTATATATTGGATGCGTGGTTGCTACTGCCGTTTATTATGGCCGACAGTACAAGCGTGGAATCCTAAATAAGAGCGAGTTTTTAAATATCGTATTTAAGGGGCTATATCCTGCACGTTGGCAACGGGAACAGTTTTAAATACATGAGCTATGTCAATTCTCACCACATTCCAGCCACTTAGTATGAAAGGAATCTGATGGATAATACCTCTTTCTTTCCCGTTCTAGTAATCCTCGCTGCTGTGCACGGGGTGTTGGCCGCTGCCTACATGCGTATGGAGAAGTCCATTTCTGCATTAAAGCAAGTGACAAAATTTGAGAAACGGGCTTTAGAAAAAGGCAAAGCATATGGAAAGCTACATGGGTCTTGTAGCTTTTTTGCCAATCGCAGGGCCCATTGTCGGATTGGCGATAGCTCGCGGTATAGAACCAGGTATTCCGGAAAAAGGATTACAGGCAAATAGCGGTGGAGATAATTGTGACCCAGATGGAGAATAGTCAATCTCCAGACTCTGGCAACTCCACCGAAGATACAAATATGACATTACTTAATCCCTACAGAGCTAATATTCAAGATGTTTGCCCTCGATTGAAACGAGCTCTCTAATTAGTAATAAAGGACTGATATGAAGACGATAACGTCGCCACTGATAGTGTTTTTCTGCGCACTTAGCTTATTTATTTCGTTGCCTTCCCACTCCAATAATCTCAATAAAACACTTTTGATGAATGTAAACATCATTGATGTTGAAAACGAAGTTGTAATGGAGGGGTATTCCCTATTAATTGAAGGCGACAGGATCAAATCGATCACCAATATTCATGATGCGCTACCAGATGACATTGGACTTCGACTCAATCTAAATGGGCATTATGTGCTGCCTGGGCTATTTGATATGCACGTCCATTTAGCGACCTCCCCCTCATCATACGATAATATCGCTGATGTAAAACGTAGGCTGTCATTTCTAGCAAAAGGGGGCATTACTGGTGTACGTGACATGGCAGGTGATGTTAGACAATTGGGTTACTTATCCAGACAAGCTCTTCTAGACGAAATTACGTCACCAAACATTTACTATTCCGCACTGATGTCAGGCATCTCATTCTTTGATGACCCCAGAACTCATTCATCTTCTCGAGGTTTAACCCCTGGAGAAATACCCTGGATGCGAGCTGTGAATGAACAGACGGACTTTGACTTGATTGTTGCCCAAGCGGCTGGTAGTGGCGCAAGTGGCATTAAGTTGTATGCTGACTTGGAAAGTCACATAGCGCGTGCGATCCTAGAGGCTGCAGAAGCGCAACAAGTTCCTACGTGGGGTCATGCTGCTGTTATCCCTGTTTTACCTCATGAACTAGTCTCAGCTGGAATAGACAGTGTCTCTCATGCCACTTTACTTGCATGGAGCTCAACAAACGAAAAACCAAAATCTGGGAAAGAACGTTATACCGATTTTGAAATAGATTTGGACGCTCCTGTGTTCAAAGCGCTTATCAATGATATGGCATCTAAACAAGTCTTCTTGGATCCAACATTGACAACATTTAAAGACCATAAATCAAAGCATGTTTATTCTAACGGCATAAGAGCAGCAAAAGCCGCGCATGAATCTGGAGTACTTTTTGTGGTGGGTACAGATTCATGGGTTGATTATTATGGCGACACACCTCCTTTGATTGAAGAGATGCTAGCATTGAATACTGAAGTTGGTCTGACCCCAATGGAAACCATACAGGCTGCAACTATCAATTCTGCCAAGCTGCTAAAAATTAATGCTCATACAGGTTCCATCGAGGAAGGTAAAAAGGCAGATTTAATCGTTGTAAGTGGCAACCCTCTAGAAAACCTAAACCAACTTAAGTCGGTTAAATTGACATACAAGAACGGCAATAGAATTCACTAGCATATTTTTAGAGAGATGTTGCAACTAAAAAGTCTACAAAAGCTGCCCAAGCGCCCTTTAAAAAGGACATCCTTCAAAACCGGTTTTGGCGCCTCGCTGAAGAAGACAAAGCCATTCAGGCTTGATAATTTAGTTGTTTGGCAACTAGCGCCACGTTCCGGTCTCATCGACTCAATATAACTATTGCAAATAGTGCAGTGACACAATAGTATCACTTTTATGAAAACAGAACTTGTCACCACATTGAAAAGACAGGCTACAAAAATATTAGCCGACCTTCACGAATCGAAAGAACCTGTGTTAATTACTGAGCACGGCCAACCGTCTGCTTACCTCTTGGATGTTGAGGATTACGAACAAATGCAGAATAGAATGAGCATTTTAGAGGGTATTGCTCGTGGTGAAAGAGCCGTATTTGAAGGCAGAGTATATTCTGATTCGGAAGCACAAGAGAAAATGAGTAAATGGCTCAAATAAAATGGACAGAGCCTGCACTAGAAGACCTAAATGAAATTGCAGAATATATTGCACTTGATAATCCAAACGCATCAAAGAAACTAGTCAAAACCATATTTGAAACTGTCAGCCGTTTAAAAGAATTCCCTCTCTCCGGCAGAGTTCCTATCGAACTTATTGACTCTAGGTACCGCGAAGTCATTGTCGAACCGTGCCGCATATTTTACCGAATAGATGGCGATTCAATATTCATTTTGTATGTAATGAGAAGTGAGCGAACCCTTCGAAACTTCATGTTGAAGGGACGAGATTCAAAAGATCACAAAGACTGATATAGCGAGCATCAATGTAGCTCCAATCAGCGTTAGTTTCAGCGACCGCTTTTAGCCCCTTTCTTGCCACTGAGCGCTATCAAAAACCGACCGTCTGCAATACGTACCAAAGAGACCCTGATTTTCACCACGGTGTCGAGCTGGTGGAATTATATTTAAGACGCAAGTTGGCGCGGATGTTATTTATTGGAGCTGTACTCAAGGTATGCCTGTATCGCCAGACCCTCGCTGATTGAGTTAAACGCATCATTTGGCAGTAAGGGGAGATTTTCTAACAGGGTTGTGGTTAGAGACTCAACAACAATGGGTGACAAGCTCATGCCGCCGGTGATCATGGCAACCTCTGGCGCTGTTGAGGTATTCTTCAGGCACTCCTGGGTAAGCCTCGTAACTTGATCTAACCAGCGTTGCATCGAGTTCGCCAAAGTCGATTTACTTATGGTTACGGAAAAGTCAGCTTCAATATAGTGAAGCGGTAAGGTAATGGACTCCCGGCTGGAGAGCAGCTCTTTTGCCATTCTCGCCGAGTTCACTACCCGCGCTGAAAGTTTCTTTTCATGCACTGTCATCAGCCGTTCCAGCTCTTCAGAGTTTGGGGTTATGGACATAGTCTGTGCGATTTCCAAGCCATAGTCCTCCGAGAAAAAGCGCGTTAACACCGGCAGATTATCCACCGCACACATATCAGAAAAATACGAAGGAGGAACTGGCAATCCTTGCTGTGTTTTTAGCCCTAAGCCCATGGCTGGGGCCACTGCTTTCAGGACAAGGCTCTTATCACACTCCATGCCTCCCAGGCGCTTACCCACAACCGACAGTACATCAGCCTGCCGCTCGGTTGATGAAACCTTACTTGGCCCTAACTGGATGCAACAAATATCAGTCGTACCGCCACCAATATCAACAATCAGTGCTGTGGTGTCCTGCTCCAGGGTGCGCTCGATATGGTACGCGGCGGCAATGGGCTCCTCCAGAAAACTGACTGATTCAAATCCTGCCTGTGCCGCAGCATTTTGCATAATACTGACAGCTTGCTGGTTGCCTGCCGCGCCTCTCGTCCCGTGAAACTTCACGGGGCGACCTATAACCGCTTTACTCACAGGACAGTTAAGTTGCTGCTCTGCACAGTATTTGAAATAACCTAACTGTCTGGCAATGATGCCGGTGAAGGCGTTGATTTGTTCGCTATCGAGGTTGGCACCTAAAAAGTTTTTGGGTGAATAAATGAATCTGCCTTTATCGGGCGTGGCAAGAAAACGGCGAAACCCTTCTTCTCCAAATGCAAACTTGCCCGTTTCGACCAGACGGTTGAGCGGCAATTCATCAATGGTCATTTCTCGAGCCAATAGGCCGATCGCTTGTCTTTGCAGACCGGGTTTGTTGTGATACTCGGCGCGCAGGGCGTCAATGCGACGGCTGAATATTTCCTGCTCTTTAGGGTCAACAGCACCGTAGTAATCACCCTTGGCTTTTTCCAATTTGGTCATTATGGCTGATTTAAGCAGGCTGACTTTGGCTTCAATGGCATCTTTGGGAGGCGCGGGAAGATCGTTTTCAAAATAAATGAAAACGGAAGAACGGATCTTATCGTTGTCAGGGTCCAGCGGGTCGAGCTTTATACGCGTGGAACCTTGTCCGTCAAAATACACGACCTCGGAGTTGGACGTGCCGTAATCGATGCCAATGGCTGTCATGGATACAGAAGTAAGCTCAGTAAAATAAAGCGCGCAAGTATACGCAAAGCTGATGCGAACTGCTAAGGCTACGAAGGGTGTGCGACGACATTAATTTGATGAAGTAAACTTCAAATGTGTGCGAATGATCCAGGGTATTGGCAGGGTGCCTCCCAGCACAACACCTACAGCAAGCCCTATCAACCCTATTACTTCCACGTAAAATGCCATCGCGATAGTCAGTATGATGATGCCGGTTGTTATCAGGCAGTTACCGACGCTGTTGGCATAGGCGTTAATGTCCGAAATGTTTTCTCGACCATTGATGAAGCCATGGCTGGAAGGCGTACGAAAAAATGCACCGAGTAACAAAAACACTAATGCGCAAAACCAAAGGGTAAGCAGGGCAATCTGCGATTCACTCATAATATTTCCTTATGTAGAGTTTTTTAATGTCTGAGGCTCTAGCGGCTTGCCAGCTCCTTTATCGATTGTGCGATCCACGCACGTAATTGATGCTCCGATAAGGCACCAGATACTCGGTTTACTTCTTTGCCTGCATAAAACAGCACTAGCGTTGGGATGCTGCGTATACCGGCAGCGGCTGACACCTGCTGCGCGTGTTCCGTATCGACTTTGGCAAACAAGATGGACTCTGTTTCAGAGGCAAGTTTAGCGAACACAGGCGCCATCATTTGACAGGGTCCGCACCAACTGGCCCAGTAGTCGACCAGCACGGGTAATGCGTTCTTTTCAATGTAGCGCTGAAATGTGGCATCTGTTAGCTGTGCTGGTGACGAAGTATGCAATCTGTTTTTGCACTTTCCACAGGTTCCATCAACGTGAGATTTGCCTTCCGGAATGCGGTTAATCGCAGCACAGCTGGGACAAACTATATTCATAATTTATACCCCGTCTGGCTTAAAACGCTTCTGGTAAAACAGTGACTTTTTTCAGAATAACCGGCTCTTTTGGCACATTCGGCCAGCCGTACTTCAGGTCATAGTCGGTTTCAACCTGAGATATTGCCTCGACAACTTCATAACCTTCCACCAACGTACCAAAGACTGCATATCCCCAGTCTCGCCCAGGATCAAGATTAGTATTATCACCCAGGTTAAAATAAAACTGCCGGTTAGCCGTATGAGGGTCGTTCTGGCGCGCCATTGCAATCGTGTACAACCCGTTTTTCATGCCATTCCCAGATTCATTAAAAATTGGCTTAAAAGACGGCTTTTCCTGCATGTCGACATCATAGCCTCCGCCTTGTACGACAAATCCGGGGATAACGCGATGAAAGATGGTGTCCTCATAGCTGCGTTTTTCTACATAACGCAAGAAATTGTTGACGGTGATAGGTGCGCGGGAGCGGTTCAGTTCAACCACGATATCGCCCATCGAGGTTTCCATTTTCACTCTTGGATACAGATTGTCAGGCTGAATATGAGAACCATCTTTATCATTCGCACTGCTAAATGCGCTGAATAACAAGGCAAATATGATAGGTAAAACAACGTGTAATCGCATAGTACAGTCACTCAATCTCTTTTAATGGCAGATAAAATACTGAATTTTTTATCGCTTGCAACCACCCGGTATCCGCCAAACAGTCGTTTCAGCTTTCTGGGATAGTCGAGGTGGCGGTTCCCAATGATCCGTAATTCGCCGCCTTTACGCAGTACCCGTTTAGCATCACTGAACATCTGAAAGGCAATGTGGTCAGTGATGGTGTTTTGTTGATGAAACGGTGGGTTACACAGCACAACATCAACAGCACCATGCTGGTTTAATGAGTCAAAATGCTCAAGGCAGTTATCCTCTATGAACTGACACTGACGATATTGCGCTGCCAAATTACGTTCAACATTGGCGCGAGCTGATGCAACCGACATATGACTTTCATCGACAAAGGTAACGCTGGCATCCGGTGACTGGTTAAGCACCTGCAAGCCGATAACGCCGTTTCCACATCCCAAGTCTATGACATGCTTGTCCTGCGCATTCGGTAAATGTTGCATGAACAGTCGAGCTCCGATGTCGAGCTGCTGTCTGGCAAAAACATTGGCATGATTGCTGATTTCAAACCCATTGATGTCGCATTGAAAGTGCTCGGGGAAAGTCGATTTGTAGCGTTTATCGGTGTCGAATGTGGAGAATACCAAACGAGACTTTTTAACGGCCAAAGAGGTACGTGTAGTACCAATGTATTTTTCAAACAGTTTCAGGGTGGCGGTCTGTACCAGGTTAGTCTTACCTGCCGCGATAATCGTGATGTCTGGCGATGCTGACTGGTTGATTTGTTGCAGCTGATATTCTAGTAAGCCCAAGGTTTTTGGCAGCTTTAGCAAAATAACTCTGGATTCTTTGGGGATGGGCGTTAGCGAGTCAAGAACAGTGATCCTGTCGGCACTGAGCTGATTCTGAGCCAGGTTATAATGCAGCGCCAGATGGGCAACACGTGAATCTGATTGCCAGTAGAGCGGAAACGCTGATAATGCGCAGCCTAACGTGCCAAAGTCATCATTGAGCACACAGAGTGGGGTTGGCATGTTGTCGCCAAATTGATCTGTAATATGCTGCAACAGGTATTCATCGGCAGCATCCCACGCTTGTAAACTCGCGTGTTGCAGTTTAGGCGGATAACGACGCAGTGTCAGGTTATGTTGACCTGTTTGTAGTTGAATATTCATGTGGAACAGGTGTCAGGCATCGTGCAGCAAGATTTGTGGAAAAATATCACAGCCGAGCAGCGGATAGTACTGCCGATGAAAGATGCCGAGGTATTTTACATGCCGCAATTGTTGCAACAGCACGAGGCATCACAGCTATTCACAACATTGCGCGATTCACTTGGGTGGCGACAGGATCGCATACGGATTTTTGGAAAAGAAACAGCTATACCGCGTTTGCAAGCATGGTATGGAGACCGTAATGCTGTATACACCTATTCCGGTCTGCAAATGGTGCCCTTGCCCTGGACAGAGGCATTACTAAAAATCAAAAAGCAATGTGAAAATGTCTGCCAGTGTCAATTCAATGCGGTACTGGCTAATTTGTATCGCGATGGCAGTGATAGCATGGGATGGCACAGTGACGATGAGCCTGAGCTGGGTGCCAATCCGGTGATCGCATCAGTCAGTTTAGGACAGTCACGGGACTTTGATTTTCGCCACAAACAGACTCATGAAAAGTATCGCGTAGCACTTGAACACGGAAGCCTGCTGGTGATGGCAGGCGATACACAGCAGTACTGGCAGCATGGTATCAGCAAACGAAAAGCGGCGCTGGGAGAGCGTATCAACTTGACGTTCAGGCGGATTTATACTTGTGGCAACAAGGCATAAGAAACACCACATTTAGTGTGTAAAAATATATCTTGATGTCTCAATTGGTTACCAAATTTTCGTGAAAATTAGTTTTTAGACGGGCAATTTCAGGCTAAATTTAGGGTGTCTGGCAGGAAACCAGACGAGCTACCGAGGAGGGGAAATATGATTATTCAAAGTGCGATAGAAGAGAAATTGTACGCCCATTTTGACCCACAACATCTCGAAGTGGTCAATGAGAGCTACATGCACAATGTGCCCAGTGGCTCAGAGACTCACTTTAAAGTGGTGTTGGTGTCACCAAAGTTTAGTGGTGAGCGGCTAATCAACCGTCATCGCTCGGTGAATGCCGTGCTGAAAGAGGAGCTGGCAAATAGTGTGCATGCGCTTGCACTACATACTTATACCGACCAGGAGTGGGCAAATTTATATAACGAGGCCCCTTTGTCTCCCCGATGCCTGGGTGGTAAAACGCTAAAAGCGTCGTAACCATTGGGTAGCAAGTACCGTTGCTTGCTACTCTGAAAAGCCTCACTATTAACAATCTGTTAAAGGATCTTCGTTCGTTTTTCTGCTAGTATCCGCGCCTATTTTTTAATCAACGGGTGAGCGGTTTTCATGTTTGACATAATTACCCAACGCGATAGCAACATCAAAAATGATGTACTTTCTGGTATTACCGTGGCGTTAGCATTGGTTCCCGAGGCCGTTGCTTTTGCCTTTGTGGCGGGTGTTGAGCCCATGGTAGGGCTATATGCGGCATTTATGATGGGACTGATTACCTCAGCCATTGGTGGTCGACCGGGTATGATCTCTGGTGCTACGGGTGCCATGGCGGTAGTGATGGTTGCACTGGTCGCACAGCACGGCGTGCAATACCTGTTCGCGGCAGTCATTCTTGCCGGTATCTTGCAGATCCTCGCGGGGGTTTTCAGGCTGGGTAAATTTATCCGATTAGTGCCATACCCTGTGATGCTGGGGTTTGTAAACGGACTGGCTATCGTTATTTTTCTTGCTCAGCTTGGCCAGTTTAAGATCGTTGATGAGTTAGGTAATAGCGTGTGGATGCAGGGAGAAATGCTGTATCTGATGCTCGGGCTTACGCTGTTAACCATGGCGATTATTTTCCTGTTGCCAAAACTCACCAGCGCGGTACCTGCCTCACTTGTAGCCATCCTTACCGTGACTGCGCTTGTACATGGGCTGGATCTGGAAGCCCGTACCGTTATCGACTTCGTGCGGGATATGGTACCTGCTGCGCAAAAAGACAGTGTCACGCTGGCCGGCGAATTACCCAGCTTTGCTATCCCGATGGTGCCCCTGACGTGGGAAACATTCATGATAGTGTTACCCACCTCAGTGATTCTGGCGCTGGTTGGGTTGATTGAATCTCTGCTGACGCTTTCGTTGATTGATGATATGACCAATACCCGTGGTCGTGGCAACAAAGAGTGCGTTGGGCAGGGTGTAGCAAACACGGTAAATGGTTTCTTTGGCGGCATGGGCGGCTGTGCAATGATTGGTCAAAGTATGATTAACATTAATTCAGGTGGCCGGGGCCGGCTGTCTGGTATCACTGCAGCGGTTGTATTGCTTGGCTTTATTCTGTTTGCCGCACCAATGATTGAGATGATCCCGTTGGCAGCGCTGGTGGGCGTCATGTTTATGGTGGTGATTGGTACCTTTGAATGGGCGTCATTCCGAATTGTGCGGGGTGTAAACAAAGAAGATGCTTTTGTTCTGTTCCTGGTAACCGCTATCACAGTGATTGCCGATCTCGCCGTAGCGGTTGTGGTGGGTGTGATTGTGTCTGCGTTGGTATTCGCCTGGAAACACGCGACGCATATTATTGCGCGGTCACATATCGACAAAGACGGTTGGAAAGTCTACGAGTTGGATGGCCCGCTGTTCTTTGGTTCGGTGCAGCATTTCAGAGATTTGTTCGATCCCGAAAATGATCCTCAGGATGTCGTGATTGATTTTAATGAGTCCAGAATCTGGGATTCCTCAGGTTTGGATGCGCTAGACAGCCTCGCCGATAAATATACAGAGCAGGGCAAAAAGCTGCATATTCGCCATATTAGTCAGGAATGCCGCGACCTGTTGACAAAAGCGCAGGACTACGTGGAGATGAATGTTAATGAAGATCCGCGCTATCGTATTGCCTCTGACGAGCTTGGTTAACCTCTAGTCTAGTTTTCGGGTCACGGGTCACCGGTTACCGCTCACCGTTTACCGGTAAACCGTTATCCGTCACCCTGGCTCAACGGCATATGTCACCCCGGCGCAACGAAATACGTCACCCCGGCGAAAGCCGGGGCTCTTTGGGTCAGTGGCTCACTATTAAATAACCGATTCGCAAACTAAAAGCCGGATTTGTTTGAGTTCACGAAAAGATGCATGGAGGACCTGGCCTCTGCCAGGACGACGATTCTTCCTTGTGCATTAATACGCTGACTAGCGTCGCCTGTTTGGTTTCGGCACTATTATAAAAAAGCCGGTCAGCAACTGCGGACCGGCTTGATGTCTTACACAATTAGGCTTGTGTACAAAAGAGTTACTTTTGCTTACTGAGCCATACAATCAAATCGACGATATCATCTGCGGTCATATCGCGTGTAAATTTAGCCTGATACTTACCGTTGACGATGAAATTAGGCACGCCACGCAGGTGGCTGCGATAGTCGTCAATCAGCTTATTATTTTTTTGTAACTGGCTATTGATACCAAAGCTTTTTGCCATTTTGTCGAAATCTTCAGGCTCAACACCGGCAACAATAAAGATATTTCGTAAATCATCCAGTCCGGTGATAGTGCTGCGCTGCACATGGATATAGTTGAAGATAGCCTGATTCATTGCCTCTTCTTTTTTCAGTGCTCTTGCAACCATCATTGCGCGTGTTGCCGCATCCTGCACGTCCGGGCCGGTGAAACCCATAAAGTTGACGTGTACTTTCGTGAATTTCACATCATCTGCCAGCTGCTGTTTGATTTGACCAACCAGCGGCTCAAAGCGGAAACAGGCAGGGCACCAGAATGAAAAGAACTCCATCACTTCAGGCTGTGCGGTAGCTTCGTCACTGATGATCTCGTAGTGCGTACCTTCCTGCCACTGTTCCTGGGCACAGGCCTGCAAAGGCAATAAAAGAGTTAACAGTAGAAGGGCAAACAATTTTTTCATAAATACAGACTTCCAATTTCAAAAAAACGCGCTAAGGGTAGCATAGCTCGTTAAACAAGGGCTATTCAAAAGACATCGTTAAAGGCGTTCAGTTCAATACCCGGTTATTATCAATCACCAGGTGTAGCGCATATCGACATATGCCCGTCGGCCGTTACTGTTGAAGCCTACAATGTCCTGTGTGACAGTATCAAGCAGGTTTTCAGCGCCCAGATTGAGCTGCAAGTTGTCCGACACTCTGTAATCTAACTTCAGATGCACCTTGCTGTAAGCAGGTAAGCCTGTGGTTTCCGGGTTGGCCGGATAGGGCGGGTAGTAGGTATCCAGACGACTGCCGTTGTAGTTAAGTTGAACACTGATGCCAGCTCGTTGTTGATACCAGCGATAGGCTATCGCCAGCGCACCCTGGTGTCTGGCGCGGCGCAGCTCAGTGATGTTTGCCTCACCCTGAGTCGCATCAATATAGCTGTATGACGCTCGCCAATTGAGTGAGCGCCAGTCACCCCTGAGTGCAATTTCAAATCCTTGACGGTGGCTTTCGCCCTGCACATTTTGCGCAGTGAATTGCCCCACTGCCGGGTCGAAGACAAAACCGTTAATTTCGTTTTGTAAAACACTGTCGAAGACACTAATGGCAAACTGCAAACGTGGGTGAGGTCGCCAGTTGATACCTGCTTCATGGCTAATCGCCTGCTCTGGCGTGAGTGACGGGTTGCCGACAAACTGTGTCGGGTAATAACCAAACCGCTCGAGGAAGGAAGGATTTTTTATCGCCTTGGCACGACTGACATAAATCGTGCCCGAATTGCCTAATTGATAGGTCAAGCCAACTCGATAACTGTTGGCGTTGTTAAACACATCGTTGTCATCAGAACGGGCGCTTAGCGTCAATGACAACTCGCTGCTGAGAGAAACTAAGCTCTCAAAAGCTAATGACATGCTGTCTATCCGCTGGCGCTGATTGGGGTCTGCAAAACTAACCGGCCCTCTTTGGATAAAGTCTTCGCGTGCATATTCGGCTAATAAATTAATGTAACTGTCATCGTTAAACGCCCATTGGCCGGTCCAGTTCACACGACCGCTGCGGCCTTTGGTGTAGCTTGCCTGCCGACCCAACTCGATATTTTCAGTGTTATGTTGATAAAGTTGCAATTCAACGGCGCTGCGCCAATTGTCTCGACGTGGTGCGACAAGCCAGCGCAGATTTACTCCAACTTGTTCACCATCGCTGACATTATCAGCGTCTACAGGTAGTCCGGTATTGATATAGTCGAGGCCATCGAAATCGCTATGATAGTTAACCAGGCGGGAGGTCAGCGTTATCTGTTGATCAGAGTAGGGTTGCCAGTGCAGGCGTCCAGAGAGTTGTTGCTGACGATAGCCGTCATCCTCATCTCCTTGTGATGCGATATTATTGCCTTGTGTCGCAAACGACGTGGCAGAGAGTACATAGCTACGCTGGTCATTGCCTGAGGACATTGAGGCACTAAGACGATGAGAGCGCTGTTCTCCAGCTTCAAAACTCAGGTTTTTTTGTGGCGTTGATTGTGGCTCCCGGGTAGTGATATTAAGTACACCAGCCACTGCACCGCTGCCCCACATGCTGCTCTGAGGCCCACGCAGTAGCTCAATGCGCTCTATATGAGCAAGTGACAGATGTGCAAAATCAACCAGCCCATTCTGCGCCACGTCGTTGATGATCACGCCATCGACGACGACCAGCAGATGATTACTCTCACTGCCTCTCAACCTGACTTCCGTCAGACTACCCAGGCCACCGCTGTATGAAACTGTCATACCTGCGAAACTGCTGATTAATTCAGCCAGAGACAAGGTCGCGGCTTGCTCTATATCCTGTCTGTCGAGCGAATCGACACGGCCGGCATAATATGGACTAAGGGAATCGCCGCGAGAGCCTATGATTGTCATGGTTTCCGGCGCTTGTTCGGCATGCACGCATGCCGCCATCGCAACAAACGCTGCGACAGATAATTGTCGATATGTCATGTTAACTTCCTTGTGCGCTCCCACCGAGCACATAAAGACCAAACGCCTGTTTACCTGTGAAGAATGTATTGGCGCACCGTGTTGAGGCCGGTATCCGGGCTTGTGATTGACAGCAAAAGTATGCTTGTCGCCGCTATTCCCTTCCCATTCGCAGAACGCGAACAGTGGTGTTGAATAGAGGCTGAAGATGGCACTTCATCACTTACCGTTGCGGGGGCAGCGTCAGATTTACACTGACTTCCCGTTTATCTTATTCATGAGATGTGGGCCCATGGATAAGCACCTAACGACATGGATAGTAACTTATTGGAATTAATAAACAAGTTTAAAGTTTAAATGGTTATATAATCTGGCCGCAGCGCAGAGGCGGCTCTTGTAGTGCGGCGAGTTGTTCCTTGAGGGCGAGAATTTGCTGCTCCCAGTACTTATCATCGGCAAACCATGGAAATGCACGGGGAAAGGCAGGATCCTGCCAGCGATTGGTCAGCCAGGCCATATAATGGATCATACGCATGGCTCGCAGTGGCTCAATTAGCCTGACCTCTGCCGTATCGAAATCACTGAATTCCTCATAGGCTTCAATCAGGGTGTCGAACTGTAACTGTTGCTGCTGTCGGTCACCGGATAGCATCATCCATAAGTCCTGCACTGCCGGACCACTGCGACTATCATCAAGATCGACAAACTGCGGACCATCATGCCAGAGAATATTGCCCGGGTGGCAGTCTCCGTGCAAACGCTGAGTGTTTGCAGTTTGATATTGCTCGCGTACCGCATTACACAGCGGTTCAGCAATTGCGAAAAAGGCCTGTTGCAGTGATGTCGGTATCAAATCGTTATGACGTAAAACCAACAAGGGTTCGTCAATGTAAGCATGAATATCAATTGCTGGGCGATACTGAAAGCTCTGACGCTGCGCAACCTTGTGCATGCGACCCACATAGCGTCCCATCCACTCCAATTGGTCAAGGTTATCGACTTCAAACTGACGTCCGCCGACGGATGGATAAAGCACGAAACGATAACCCTCAGCGTGATGCAAAGTGCGTCCATGTAGCGCTAAGGGGGCGACAATCGGAATCTCATGGCTGGCGAGTTCCAGTGCGAAATCGTGCTCTTCAGCAATCTGTTCATCACTCCAGCGCTGTGGTCTGTAGAACTTGACTACGTAACGCTTGTTATCCTCAGCGATAAACTGATAGACACGGTTTTCATAACTGTTCAGTGCCAGTAATCCAGAGTTGACCCGCACGTCAAGAGACTCGATAGCATCAAGAATTAAATCAGGACTCAGCCCGGAAAACGTAAAGTCGGTCATCGTCTGGACAGGAACTTGGTGGGTTCCTCTACGGCAATGCTGGTGTTGTCGTCGCCAATGACTTCTACGCGGATAGTCATATCCATCACAGGATCGGTCAGTAAATCCGGGTTAATCGCAACACTGACAGGCTGACTGTACACTTCGCCCGCACTAACAAATACTTCCGTATCTCCAATGAAATCCACTTCTTCAAACCCTAATACAGAGATCTTATAACGATAGTCCTGCTGTGATTTATTCAGGATCTTCAGGGTATAAACGTTCTCAATAAAGCCGTCATTATTTTCTCGATACAGGGAGTTTCTATCGCGAATAATATCCAGTTCCAGCGGAACACGGGTGACAATGTCAAACGTCAATAAGCTGACCATTACGGTTAATACGATGAAATATCCGACTAGCTTGGGCCGTATGATTTTGGTGGTGCCGCCGTTTAGCTCATGTTCTGAGGTAAAGCTGATCAGGCCTTTCGGGTAGCCCATTTTGTCCATTACACCGTCGCAGGCATCCACACATGAACCGCAGTTAATGCACTCGTACTGCAAGCCGTTGCGGATATCGATTCCGGTCGGACATACCTGCACACACAGGTTACAGTCAATGCAGTCACCCAAGCCTTTATCGGCAAGGTCTTCATGAGCAAGTTTGCGTGGCCGCGGTCCTCGCGTTTCGCCCCGCTTTGCATCATAAGATACGGTAAATGTATCTTTGTCGAACATGGCCGACTGGAAACGTGCATAAGGGCACATGTGGGTGCACATGATTTCTCTCATCCAGCCCGCATTACCGTAGGTACAGACGGTAAAAAATATCACTGAAAAACCTGCCCAGAAGCTGGCATCAAAGGTGAAAAAGTTGATAAACAACGCGTCGATAGGCGTGAAGTAGCCGACAAACGTTAATGCTGTCAGCAGCGCGACCAGAACCCACGACGCATGCTTTGCTGACTTACGCCAGAACTTGTCGAAGTCCATCGGCCTCTGATCGAGTTTGATGCGCTTATTTCGCGCACCTTCGAAGCGTTCCTCCAGCCACATAAAGATGAACGTCCAGGTCGTCTGGGGACACATAAATCCGCACCACACTCTGCCTGCAAAGGTAGTCACAAAAAACAGCGCAAAGGCAGATACAATAAGTGTATACGCTAATAGGGTGAGATCCTGTGGCCATAACGTCAGGGCAAAAATCGAGAATCGCTGGTTCATGATATCCAGCAAAATGGCCTGCTGGCCATCATATTGAAACCACGGCAGGACGGCGAACATGCCCATAAAAATGAGACCAAAGAAGCGACGAATGTTTTCGAATTTGCCTTCCACAGAACGGACATAGATTCGACTGCGCGAGGAATAGCGTTTTTCCTGTTTGGCAGGTTCCGGCTTATGGACTTTGATGGGAGTCGTGTCTCGAACCGGAATTCGCTCGGTCATGGCATGTCCTTTACTTACCTGGTTGCGCGCGACGCGCAAAATAAGAACTTGATTGCTGGCGAGTATATCAACCCACAGACGAATTGGTATTAATACAGATCAAATATTCACAATTTCTAATGTATAGTGCGGATGACACTTTTGAGTCAATCTCGCCCATTTTGTTAGGTATTTGTTAACCGATCCCAATTGCCAAAATAAAATGTTTAAAAAACAACCAGAAGCGTGCTCATCCCTTTATATTCGTGATGTGCGATAGGCATATTTGGGTAATGTTTACTATATTTAGGTATGAATTTAGATGTTTTAGACGGAGTTGAGGTGTCCTATCCTTACATCATCAACAAGTGAGTGTGTAAAATCATGTTTAAGACAGTCATCATTTTTCTGGAAATTGCAGCGCTAGTGGTCGTACTACGTACGCCATTTGCAGAATATCTTCTGGGAGATTTACAGGATTCCGCATCTGAGTGGATGATGGAGGTGTCAATGGTGGTTGAGCGCCAGGAGCTTGCTGAATTGCGCGATACCGTAACGCCGCATCTGCAAAACATGCGTGACGACCAGAAACGCTACTTCGACGATGTGACGTCTAATAAAGGGCGTCTAAAGAACTTCTATAAATCCTATTGCGTAGAAGGTGACGGTAACCCGTTTATCTATGGTGCCAGCCTGCGCATGCTGTGCTCGGAGGTTCGCCGTTCGAACATCATTGCGTGATCGTTTGGGAAAAGCGAAACTATTCAGGTTAAGTTAATAATCGGGCATTATACTTCAGACAGTAACCTAAACTGAGCTTGGAGGAATAATGATTCGGTTTTCGCTAAGCAGCCTCATCACATCGTTGGTGCTACTCTCCGGCGCGGCGTTCGCAGATAATCACGCGTCCCATCCTAAGTTAGACATCAATTGGGAAAACCCCAAGGAGTACTCTGACGTCAGACCGTCCAATGAGTCTCGCAGTCGCTTCAGAGACCGTACCTTAGCATCGCTTGAAAAATACATCGGTGAACTCTCAAATGACTTGCCCGACGGCTTTCAACTCAAGATGAACGTTACAGATATCGATCTGGCAGGACAGGTGTGGCCGGCAAGCTTTGTTGGTCTGGGGAATGGTGGCACAGATGTGCGAATGATTAAGCGAATTGACATTCCGCGCATGGATTTCAGTTATGAACTTGTTGACGCTAACGGTAAAGTGGTGAAAAGTGAACAGGTTGATCTGAAAGACATGTCCTTCCAGGACAGATTTAATCCGCTATTCGATGACGACCCCTATCGTTATGAAAAGAATATGCTGCGCGAGTGGTTTAAGAAAACCTTCGCTGACATGGTTAGTGAGTAGTATTAGCATCGATTGATACAAACGCCGCACGCTGTGCGGCGTTTGTGATCTACAGTTAACAAAATTGCACTGTTAATGTGATGTCATGAGGGTTGCCAAACTTGCCTATTTATGTGCCTTTCTGCCTGTTATTGCCGTTCATCTTACGTGGTCCCTGGCCTTCGTTACAGGTGACGTAGATGGCTGCTTAGTGTATTGGGGCTATTGTCATTCAATCAGTGCGACCGGGCGTGAATACCCTGAATTTTTTGTTTTCAAGGCACTGATGATCCCTGTTGCTGTGCTGATGATGCTGTACTGGATGTCAGTGTATCAATGGTTAATGCAGCTATCGGTGACGAAGGCTAGCGCCTCGCGTATTCGTGCACTTGGCATGATTGCCGCCGTGGCGTTAATTCTTTACACCGTTACGCTTGGCGCATCGGGCGAGCCATGGGCGTTACCCCGCAGAATTGGGGCGGTGTTGTATTTTGCATTCACCTCATTTGCACATCTTGCCCTGCTGTACAGTGTGTCCCGTCAAAATGAGCTGAAAAAACGTTTAGGAAAAGGCAGCCAACATTTAGCCAGATTGTGTGCAGTGCTAATTTTGATGGGGGTTATTAGCGCGCTATTAGGTTATCTATGGCCGGGCTATCGGAATTGGGACAACGCGTTTGAATGGTGGTTTGCGTTATTAATGATGGGGCAATTTATTCTGGTGGGTCGAATGATGGCATTCACAAAATTTGAGATTCATCTGACAGTGAACGCTCACTAGCTTGAAAAAGCAGAACTGGTTTCAATAAACCAGTTCTGCTGAATAATTATAGATAATCAAACTCAGCATCTGCGGGCGACAATAAATCCTGCACTCCATCAAACATGGTGATCTTGTGAGCGTCGCGTCGCGGCAGCAAACGGTGCAGATAAAAAGTACAGGTACTGCGTTTACCTGCAGCGATAAGCGTGTTGTCGGTGTGCTGCGCACTGTCGGCCATGCTAAGCCAGAGCACGCCCAATAAGCTGTAGGCACTGTAGTGCATGTAATCTACCGCTGCACCTGCAGCATCTTCAGGACTAAATTGCAGAATGTCTCGGGATGTCTGAAACCAGTCGTCAAGAATGGCGTGTGCACGTTGTTTATCATCATCCGTGCTGATCTTCTGCACCAGCTCGCTGAATACCTGATAGGTAGCGTCGAGCATCTGACCACCATCACGGGTTAGTTTACGGCCAATCAGGTCAAGTGCCTGAATACCGTTTGTACCCTCATAAAGCATGGCAATGCGTGCATCACGCATGAGCTGCTCCATACCCCACTCGCGAATGTAACCATGGCCGCCATAGACCTGAATGCCAATGTTACTGACTTCCAGACCCATATCAGTCATAAAGCCTTTGCAGATTGGGGTAAGAAACGCCAGTACCTGATTTGCGCGTTTGGCATCGTCGCCCTGCGCGTACTTTTCAATATCCATTTGCTGCGCGTATAGCATGCTAAGCGCGCGACACCCCTCTGTCAGGGCCTTCTGAGTCAGCAGCATACGTCGTACATCAGGTTGGTGCATTAACGCATCCGCCTTGTCCTGAGGTTGTTGGACGCCCTGTGGAGCACGAGACTGAAGCCTCTCACGCGCATATTTTAGCGCACCCTGGAACGATGCCTCAGCAACCCCCAGTCCCTGTAATCCTACCTGGAATCGTGCATCGTTCATCATAGTGAACATACAGGCCAGGCCTTTATTTTCTTCACCGACCAGGTAACCAATGGCGTCATCGTAGTTCATCACACAGGTTGGGCTGGCTTTGATGCCCATTTTCTTTTCGATACTGCCGACCGATACATTATTCGGCTGGCCTGGCTCGCCGTTGTCGTCGAGCAACAGCTTTGGCACCAGAAACAGGCTTATGCCTTTTACGCCGGGAGGGGCGTCAGGTAGTCTAGCCAATACCAGATGAATAATATTGCTGGTCCAGTCCTGGTCGCCGCCGGTAATAAAAATTTTATTGCCGGTGATACGGTAGCTGCCGTCTGCCTGCGGCTCAGCCTTGGTATTGAGCAAGCTGAGATCCGTACCTGCGTGAGGTTCGGTAAGGTTCATCGTACCTGTCCATTCACCCGATATCAGTTTCGACAGATAAGCATTTTTTAATTCTTCGCTGCCATGTTTGGTCAGCGCCAGTACTGCACTTTCCGTCAGCATCGTGGTAAGTCGCCAGCTGAGGTTTGCTGAATTAAGCATTTCGTGGACGGGAACAGCACAGGTGTAAGGTAAATCCTGACCATCGTAGTCAGCACTGCCCAGCATGGCATTCCAGCCGTTAGCGATATAATCGGCGTAGGCTTCGGCAAATCCATCAGGCGTGCTTACGCTACCATCTTTGAGTGTACATCCCTGCTCATCGCCCTCGCGATTAAGCGGTGCGAGGACCTGTTCAGCAAACTTCCCACCCTGATTCAGAATCTCCTGCACTAATTCACCGTCAAGCTCTTGCAGGCCCAGTGACTGGTAGTGCTCACTGATTTTTAGCCAATCATTGAGTAGAAACTGAAAATCGTTAATCGGGGCATTAAATTCAGGCATGTCACTCTCTTTTTCAAACGGGCGTTTTAATTGACTGTATTATACGCATAATATGCCCATTTTGGTCATTCATTTTTTATATTGTCTGACTCCTCAATATCGATATTTGAAAAAAGCGTCCGGACCATTATCAGCTGATCGCCGAATCGCCACTCATTGGGATGCAACTCAAAAGGATCTTTTAATGCGATACGCGAGACTTCAGTGTTGGCCCAGATTGGGATACTCAATTCCATATCCTGCTCGGTAAATCCTGATTGCTGGCTACAAGCATAAAAGTGCGCCGTTTCACTGCTGCCGAGAAATGGACCCACCAATACATTCAGCCCTGTTTCCTCAAACGTTTCACGATGCGCAGTACATTGTGCACTCGTTTCATCATCCCCCCTGCCACCAGGTACATCCCATGTATCAGTGAGTCTATGACGAATAACCAGTAACGATGGCCCCATACGTATCATGCACGCTGCGTTTCCTGTCCGCTTATCTACATGCTCAGGCGCCACCCGGCATGCCGGCTTTCCAGGGGGCTGCTGGGAACATGCGGATAACCACGCCGCCACTATGGAGATCGTAAAAAGAAAACGGATCGGGCGATTTTGTGCGCAAACGCCTATACTGCGTAAGCCGCTCACCTTAGTTTTTCGGCACATCGTCGCAATGCCAGTACGAAAATGGTTGGATATCATCATAATGCGCGGTCGGCCGCTGCAGCCTCATCTATGGTGTTTACATAGGATGTCTTCGGCTTCATCGAAACCTCAATTCTGATTGGTAATGTGAAAGTAGCGTGCCTGTTCTTAACAGAAACGGCAACAGGCTATGATGAGTAGCACAGCCAATTAACGTGTCCAAATAAGGTAGTCACATGTCGAACTCTTTGCGAATTTCACCACTGCTCATTGCCGTACTGGTTATGCTGGCGATGTTGGCCTATCTAAACTGGCCACAAGAAACGCAACAGCAGCAGCGTCGTGGTGGTGAGACGCCCGTCACGGTGGCACTGGTTGCTGAGCAACCCTTTGAAATCGTGGTTGAGGCACTGGGCACGGGTAAAGCGAATGAATCCGTGGTGTTGACGGCGCAAAACACAGAAACGGTACAACACATCTATTTTGACGATGGTGACACTGTAACAGCAGGCCAGCTACTTCTCGATTTAACCAACAGAGAAGAAAAGGCCCGCGTGCATGAACTTGAGGTCAACCTTGCAGAGGCCAAGCGTCAGCTGCAACGTATAAAGAATCTGGTAAACACCAACGTGGCATCAGAGCAGCTTTTGGATGAGCAGGATGCCACAGTACAGGCGTTAGAAGCGCAGCTCGATGTTGCTAATGCACAGTTGTCAGAATTGCAGGTAAGAGCGCCTTTCGCGGGCCAGTTGGGGATTCGTCAGGTCAGCGTTGGCGCATTGATCAGACCAGGAGATGCGATCACCACCCTGGATGATTTAAGTATCATGAACGTGGATTTCAGCATCGCTGAAAACCATCTCGCCAGCGTGGCCAGGGGCCAACAGGTCGCCGCCTATAGTGTGGCGTATCCAGGGCAGGCATTTACCGGTAAAATTTCTAGCATAGGCTCGCGCCTTGACCCGCAAACCCGTTCTATTCAGGTGCGGGCGGAGATTGCCAACCCCGACTTAAAACTCCGTCCAGGCATGCTACTGCAGATTAATCTGCAAAAAGAAGTATTGAATACTCTGGTTGTGCCAGAAAAGGCGTTGGTGCCTATTGAAGATAAGCAGTACGTATTCGTTATCGAAGATAATAAAGCCAAAATGGTAGAAGTGCGTACTGGCGAACGTAAACCCGGCTCAGTGCAAATCATCGATGGACTGACAGCAGGACAATTGGTCGTTACCGAAGGAACCCTGCGGCTGAGTAATGGCTCCGCAGTGCGTATCCTGAATCCGGAGGTTCGCGCATGATCCTCTCTGATGTATCAGTAAAACGCCCGGTTTTTGCCAGCGTTGTCAACCTGCTGTTGATTGTGTTCGGGCTGGTGGCAATCAGTATGTTGTCGCTGAGGGAGTATCCGGATATCGATCCGCCCATCGTATCCATCAACACTAACTATCCTGGTGCGTCGGCATCAATTGTAGAAACCCGCATCACCCAGCTGCTCGAAGACCGCATCAGTGGTATTGAGGGCATTAAAAATATTACCTCGACCAGCCGTAACGGGCGCTCCAACATTACTATAGAATTTAACTTAAGTCGTGATATTGATGCGGCATCAAATGATGTTCGCGAGCGCGTTAGCCGGGCGTTAAACAACTTGCCGGACCAGGCAGATCCACCGGAAGTGTCGAAGTCCGATTCAGACGAAGATGTTATCGTCTGGTATAACCTGCGCAGTGACAATCTGTCGGTCATGGAGCTGACTGACTACGCGGACCGTTTTATCGTCGATCGACTCAGTATCGCCGATGGCGTTGCCAGAGTGCGCATCGGTGGTGGACGAACCTATGCGATGAAAGTCTGGCTGGATCGCAATGCCATGGCAGCGCGGGGCGTAACAGTGTCAGACATAGAACGAGTGATCCGTTCTGAAAACGTAGAATTACCGGCTGGAGAAGTTGAGTCTAATGACCGTGATTTTGAAGTCCGTGTAGCCAGAACCTTCCTCAACCCGGATGACTTTGCCCGTTTGACCGTTAAAGCCGGCGCCGATGGCTATCTGGTGAAACTGTCCGAAGTGGCGATGGTGGAACTGGCTGCCGAAGACGACGAGACTGAATTCCGCGGCGATGGCGTCAATATGATTGGCCTTGGCATCGTCAAGCAGTCTAAAGCCAATACCCTTGAGGTTGCTCAGGCGTCCAAGAAAGCCATCGAACAAATAGAGCAAACTCTGCCTGAAAATATCTTTATTGTTCCCAGCTACGACTCATCGGTGTTCATCGAAGAGTCGATTAATGAGGTCTACAACACGCTGGGTATCGCGATGGCCATGGTGATCATCGTTATCTATCTTTTCCTGGGTAATGTGCGCGCTACCCTTATTCCAGCCGTTACGGTACCTGTGTCACTGATTGCCGCGTTTATCGTCATGTATGCGTTGGGTTTTTCGATCAACCTGTTGACGCTGCTGGCGCTGGTATTGGCTATCGGTCTGGTTGTGGATGACGCCATCGTTGTGCTGGAGAATATTTATCGACGCATTGAAATGGGCGAGCCTCCTATCCTGGCGTCTTACCGCGGTGCCCGTGAAGTAGGTTTTGCGGTCGTTGCAACGACACTAGTGCTTATCGCGGTGTTTGTGCCGCTGGTGTTCCTTGAGGGCAATATTGGACGGCTTTTTACTGAATTTGCGCTGGCTATCGCAGCGGCGGTGGCATTTTCTAGTTTCACCGCACTTACATTATCGCCCATGCTGGCCTCAAAACTGCTTGAAAAGCGTGAGCGTAGTTCAGGTTTTGGACGTTGGGTAGATGCGCGTTTTCGTCGCATTGAAGAACGTTACTTCAATAGCCTGAATACCACCTTACATCAGCCCGTTCTAATGGTTATCTTGCTGTTGGCCAGCGTTGCAGCCATTTATCAGCTGTATGGCAAGATACCCAGTGAATTTGTGCCTAAAGAAGATCGCGGAAACTTTTTTGTGATCCTCAACGCCCAGGAAGGTGCCAGTTACGAAAGTCATTCCGAAAACCTCAAAAAGGTTGAAGATATTTTGCTGCCTTACCGCGAAACGGGAGAGGTGAGCCGTGTTATCGTTCGTACGCCCGGGTTCGGCGGTGGTGCAGGCATTGCAGTAGTGGGCGGCGCGCCCTGGGATCAACGTCAGCGTACAACGTTTGAGCTGATGGATGAGATCAGCGGAAAACTATCTGAAATTCCGGATATTCGTGCTTTTGCTATTATGCGCAGTGGTATTGCAGGCCGGGGCTTCGGGCGTCCGGTGCAGTTCGTTCTGCAGGGCAATACATACGAAGAGCTGGTTGCCTGGCGAGACATTGTGCTCGAAAAGGCCAAAGAAAACCCTGGCCTGGTAAGGCTTGATTCGGATTATAAAGAAACTTATCCGCAATTATTGGTCAAAATAGATCGCGATCGCGCTGCCGATCTCGGTGTATCGATCAGTGAAATAGGCAGAACGCTGGAAACCATGCTAGGCCAACGTCGCGTCTCAACATTCCTTGATCGCGGCCAGGAGTACAACGTTGTTATGGAAGGGTGGAAGGAAGACTATCGCAGCCCTAACAGCATCGACAATATCTATGTCCGCTCTGACAGAACCAATCAACTCATTCCACTTGATAACCTGTTAACGTTTGAAGAGCAGGCAACGTCATCGGTATTGAACCGTTACAATCGCATGCGTGCAATCACTATTTCGGCCAATCTGGCAGACGGTTATACAGTGGGCGAGGCCCTTGAGTATCTGCGCGGTATTGTACAAACCGAACTGCCCGAAGAAGTGTCAATAGACTACAAGGGTGAATCGCAGCTTTATCAGGAATCAGGCAATTCATTCATCTTTATTTTCATACTGGCTCTGGCCGTGACATACCTGGTATTGGCCGCACAGTTTGAAAGCTGGGTACATCCCTGGGTGATCATGCTGACGGTGCCCTTGGCATTACTTGGTGCGTTTATTGGCTTATGGCTGGCAGGATTCAGTATCAATATCTACAGCCAGATTGGTTTGGTGATGTTGATTGGACTGGCCGCCAAGAATGGTATCTTAATCGTCGAGTTTGCCAATCAGCTGCGCGATGCCGGCCATGAATTTGAGCAGGCACTGCGTAAAGCCGCAACGTTACGCCTGCGACCTATCGTAATGACGGGCTTTACTACAGTGTTCAGCTCACTACCTCTGGTGCTTGCAACAGGTCCTGGTGCAGAAAGCCGCAGCGTAATAGGCATGGTGATTTTTGCCGGTGTATTGGTATCCGCGTTTTTAACGCTCTATATCGTGCCGACGGCCTATTACTGGCTGGCACGTAATACCGGGTCGCCGCTCAAGCGCACCCAGCAAGTTGAAAAGTTAGATAGTGACGTGCCCTATCAGAAAGGGGAAGCGTAAGTTACAACCAGTGGCTTAACATTAGCAGCGTCAAAATAAGGATAAACCAGCCAATCAATAGCCCCGCAGTGCGGGGCTGAATGTCCAGCCAGGGCGTTTTGTCACTTACATTGGCGTTTTTGCGCAACATGCTGACGAGCAAACTCATTAATAATGTGACGCTAAATCCTGTAAGGTTCCACCAGAACCAGAACACCTGTGGCACTGCCAGCCATAAATACAGGTTTACGACAACACCAGCAACGATGCCAAGGTTCATTTGAGTGGCACTGGGACGCTTGGGCAAAATGGCGAGCAAAAATGTCGCCAGTATGGGGCCATAAAAAAGCGAGCCAACTTTATTGATCGCTTCGATAACCGTAGGCGCAATGTTACCTGCAAACGCCGATAGCAGCAGCGTGACAACACCCCAGAAACATCCGGCCAGGCGCGCCTTGTGCAAATATTGCGACGGTAACCATTTGCGCTTTGACAGCCGCTGAAGGTCTTCTGTACTGACCGCAGACAAGCTGTTGATAGCCGATGAAAGTGATGACATCGCGGCGGCAAAAATTGCCACAAGCAATAATCCTACGACACCGGACGGCAGATAGTTAACAATAAATAATGGCATCATCCAGTCGGGATTGTCAGTGGGTATTTGCGCCATGAATTCCGGCGTTTGCAGTGCGAATGCGCCAATCACCAGTCCTGTTATGCAGTAAATGAGCGTAATAGGAAAGCGCAGAATACTGGCGGTCAGGATCATCTTTCGCAGTTCCGGTACGCTTTTAGCTGACAGAGACCGCTGTGCTTCGGACTGATCGCAGCCATAATAGGAGGCGTACAGCACAATGCCGCCAAACAGCATTGGCAGAAGCCCAAACCCCTGGCCATCAAAACCCAGCGCAGCGGGGCGCACTGCATCGAGCCGCTCGGGTTGAACATGTTCAAGCAGGGATGAAAAGCCGCCTAGCAAATGTAATCCAAAACCCAGGCAAAGCAGTGCACCGAGAACAATCAGCAGCATTTGCGCAGCGTCTCCATAGACGACTGCTCGCATACCGCCCTGTAGCGAATATATCAGTGTGACACCACCGATAATCATGATGCTGTGCCAGAACGCCAGTCCCATAGTGCCTTGCAGAATAATTGACACCGCATAAATCATAATGGCGGTGGCAAAGGAGCGACTTATCTGGAACACCACACTAAGCAACACTCGGGTAGACAAACCAAATCGCTGTTGTAAGAAGTCGTAAACGCTGACCACCCCAGAGCGATGCAGTACGGGAAGTATGGTGCTGATCAGCAGTAACATGGCCAATGGTAGTGCCAGTTCATAACTCAGCCAGACCAGTCCGCCGCCTTCTCTAAGACCCACAAATGCTGGAGCGGAAACGAAGCTGATGGCGGACAGCTGTGTCGCCATGACCGACAGGGCCAGCGGTTTCCAGCCCAGAGTGCGCCCACCAAGGAAATAATCATTTTGCTTGGCGTTGCGTCTGAATTGAAACCCCATCGCCAGCAAACCAAGCAGATAGATTGATATGATCACGTAGTCCAGCGCACTCATTTCACGCCTCTGATCAGTTGCTACTGGTGTCGGTTTTATTCCATAAGTTCTGGAACGATTTATAGGAGAAGAACGAGTATGGGTGCCAGAACCGTGGCAGCAGTTCCCTCTCTTCACCTTGACCAATATCCGAATACAACGTGGATAGAATTTCTTTCAGGCGTTCTTTGGACAACTTAGCCAGTTGTTTGCGCGCCATCGGATAATAAAGGTTGGTCTCGCGGGAAATAAACGCATTCTTTCCAAAAGAGTTGAACTGCAGGTTGCGGGTGACCATCCTGCAATGTGGGATCCTGATATCAGGCGGGTTAAGGCCATTAACGATGGCGTACTCGTAACGATCCGGATTGGAGGCGAACTGATCTTTGGGGATATAGGCGATACCAAACCCTTGCGGGAAAATGCCCACAATATCAATCATGGCTTTTGCGCCTAGAGGATCAATGCTCTTTTCATTGCCTAGTTTCTGTAATAACAACGCCGCTTTGGGCAGATTTTCCAGCTCATTTTTCTTCTTAGTAGAGAGGATGACTGAACTGTAAATCTGCGGTATTTTCAGTAGGTTACCGACACCATGCTTTAAAGAAACCGCGTCATTTAGCAACGCCAGCATGAACTGCAGTTGTTGTTGCTGAGCCTCGATAAACTCGTCTCGCTCTGCTTTTGAATTGCCCACATAGCGTCGGGTACCAAGGCCGTGCTCAAGAAAATAGTGAGACTGCTTGATGTTCGTTTTAAGCAAGTCAAAACGCTCGGTTTTTGCTAATAATCTAAACTCATCGAGGGTACCGTGTTTGCCTTTAAGTATTTCAAGCGCATGAGGATGATGCAGGCCAACATCCTGAAATATGGCTGCAGTGATGAGTGGCACCACAATGTTTTTTTGAAATGGACTGAGTTCTTTATCTTCAGCAAAGTAGCGAGTTTCCGGATCGTAATACTTAAGGATCAGTGGGTGGCGGACTTTCCCCTGTTTTAACAGGCTATCGAGAAGGCGCACCGATAATACCGCTTTATATAAAGGCTTCATGCGCTGATGCAGGCTGGGTAAGTTTTTGCCTTCACCCGGGCTCATCAAATAAAAGGTGCCCAGGTATTTTGCACTGAGCACCTGCGTTTCCTGCCAGTCTTTACCTTCACTCAACTCAATAATCTTATGACAGACGGCATCAACGTGTTCGTAACGCTCCCAGCGCGCTTCTTCTAATTCTTTTTCTAAATCCTTTTTGCGTCGTGTCGCCTTTACAACCCTTTCATCCTTACTGTCACCCCCGGCAGCTTTTAAAGCAGACGCCAGTGATTCTTCATAGCCCTCAAGCCTCTCTTGCTGATCTTCAGCGCGCGCAAAAAACTGCTCCGCCAGCTTGATAAGGGAAATGACCTCATCGGAAGGTTGGTGAAAATCTTTTATCAGGGTTTGGATTGACTTGGTATAGGCTGACTCGCCTATGTCTCCTGCCATAGTTTCTCAGACTGCTGGGTTATGCGCTAAAGAGGCTTTATAGCAAGTAAGCTAACAACCTGTCCAATGCAATCTAGAATGGGCATGAAATGCATGTATAGAAAAACAAAAGGCTGGGATTGCCCAGCCTTTTCACAATAAAGCGTAAGATTTATTCGTCCAGGAAGCTTCGTAACTGCTCAGAACGGCTCGGGTGACGCAACTTGCGTAATGCCTTCGCTTCAATCTGACGGATACGCTCACGGGTTACGTCAAATTGCTTGCCGACTTCTTCCAACGTATGGTCAGTATTCATGTCGATACCGAAGCGCATACGCAGAACTTTGGCTTCACGGGCGGTCAAGCCTGCAAGCACTTCCTGAGTCGCGAACTTCAGACTGCCACCTGTAGCGGAATCCAACGGCTGGACAATGGTATTGTCCTCGATAAAGTCGCCAAGATGCGAATCTTCATCATCACCGATGGGCGTTTCCATCGAAATTGGCTCTTTAGCAATCTTCAGCACCTTACGGATCTTATCTTCCGGCATCAGCATGCGTTCCGACAATTCTTCCGGTGTGGGTTCTCGGCCCATTTCCTGAAGCATTTGACGCGATATGCGGTTCAGTTTGTTAATTGTCTCAATCATGTGCACAGGAATACGAATGGTGCGTGCCTGATCTGCGATTGAGCGGGTGATGGCCTGCCTGATCCACCATGTTGCATAGGTTGAAAACTTGTAACCTCGGCGATATTCAAATTTGTCTACCGCTTTCATCAGGCCGATGTTGCCTTCCTGAATGAGATCCAGGAACTGTAGACCCCTGTTGGTGTATTTTTTGGCAATCGAGATAACCAGACGCAGGTTCGCTTCTACCATTTCTTTCTTAGCACGACGGGCCTTCGCCTCACCGATGGACATGCGACGGTTAATGTCTTTGATATCTGCGATGTTCAGGCCTGTTTCTTCTTCGACCTGATTCATTTTAGCGATACTACGCTCAATTTCTTCCTGGAACGTTTTAAGTGCAGGGACGTAAGGGGCGTCGCTGGCAAGTACTTCATGCAACCACGCAGAGTCAGTTTCGTTACCGGCGAATGCTTTGATAAAGTCCTTTTTCGGCATTTTCGCCTGCATAACGCAGTGTTTCATGACCAAGCGTTCCTGGATGCGGACCTTATCCATCATCTCACGCATGTTTCTTACCATGCGGTCAAACTGTTTAGGTACCAGACGGAACTCTTTAAACACATCACTCAACGCTGCGATTTCTTTCTTGGACGCTGCATGAGCGCGACCCTTGGCGCTGATGACATCGCGAGCTTTGTTGTATTGTTCGCGCAGTAATGTGAATTTCTCGCGTGCCTCTTCAGGATCTACGCCTGTATCGTCATCATCGTCATCGTCGTCGTCATCACCATCATCGTCTTCATCTTCCAACTCTTCGTCAGATAGCTCGGAGCCGACGTGTGTAGCAGTAGGCGCTAAATCCTGTTCTTCGTTGGGGTCAACAAAACCAAGCACAATATCACTCAGGCGAATTTCTTCTGCTTCGTACAAATCCCACTGGTCGAGCAGGTAGGTGATGGCTTCCGGATATTCAGCAACTGAACACTGCACCTGATTAATGCCGTCTTCAATGCGTTTGGCGATCTCTATCTCACCTTCACGGGTCAGCAGTTCAACCGTTCCCATTTCACGCATATACATGCGTACCGGGTCGGTTGTTCGGCCAATTTCACTTTCGACGGTGGCCAGCGCCTGGGCCGCAGCCTCAGCGACTTCCTCGTCCGCTGTGGTTTCCTGCATCAACAATTCATCAGAGTCGGGCGCAGATTCAAACACCTGAATACCCATATCATTGATCATGCGAATGATGTCTTCGATTTGATCCGAATCGATGATATCTTGTGGAAGGTGGTCGTTGACCTCAGCGAATGTTAAGTAGCCTTGCTCTTTACCCTTGGCAATCAAAAGTTTGATTTGTGACTGCTTGCTTTGCACCATAAAGTTACACTTCTCGAATTCGATATTAGCGGTGAAAAACTCGCCTGGCGGCGTGAGTTTTCCTCAGTTGCGTGCCTCGTCAGGCATGCATCGGCGAATTAGCCAGTATAGCAGATTCGCCCTATTTATTTCCAGCTCGGCCGCTGTCTTTTTAACCCGCGGCGTTGCTGAACAGCATTGATGTTAATTGTTACACCGTTAATAGGTATAGTGCATAACCGCTCATTTGTTATGCGCTTTCATCAATAAATTCAGTTCCTGCTTTTCCTCACTGCTCAGTGGGCCAAGCCTTGAGCGCGACAGCAGTTCTTCCATCCGGCCAATCAATAGCCAGTCAAGCAGCTTGGCAAAGCTGTCCTGATACACTTTTTCGTACAAGGTTGAATCAATCAGGTGCTCCTGCGTCATCAACTTCGACAGATGATGAATGTGGGGATGTTCACGAAAAGATTCAAGCAGTCTGGCAGTATTGGCTTGGGGATGTTGTAAACAATATCGATGTACATCGAGCAATAAGTCCAGACCAGGCAGAGCAGCTTGTGACAGTAATTCTGGCTGAACATCTTCGCAGCGCCCGGCGAGCGAGGGTTGATCAATCAATAGCCTGATCATTGTACGTATTGGAGACACCGTAGCCTTGGCTGGCTTGCTGTAATCCTGGCGAGGTTTACCCGCACGGCTTTCAGCTTGCGCCATATCGCGCTCCAACTGATATTTATCCTGTTCACCAAGATGTTTAGCCAGTTCCTGCATCAATTGGTCACGTTGGTTGTCAGCACCAATCTGATCTATCAGTGGTTGCGCTTCTGCTTTAAGTGCTGCCTTGCCTTCCACACTTGATACGTGATGGCGTTCAAGTAAGTTCGTAAACAGAAACTTAGATAGAGGCATGGCGTCAGCAAAGCGCGCCTCCAGGGCGTCTTTACCCTCTTTTCTGACCAGTGAGTCGGGGTCTTCGCCGTCGGGTAAAAATAGAAACTTCATTTCTACGCCATCTTTCAGATAGGGCAGCGCTGCATTGAGGGCTCGCCACGCCGCCTCACGACCGGCATTATCACCGTCATAACAACACACGATTTGTGGAGCAGCACGAAACAACATTTGCATGTGCTCAGCGGTTGTTGCAGTGCCCAAAGACGCCACCGAATAGTGGATCCCCTGTTGACTCAGCGCGACGACGTCCATGTAACCTTCAACAATAACCAAACGCTGCAGCGAGCGGTTCTGCTGTCTGGCCTGATAAAAACCATACAACTCTTGTCCTTTATGGAAAATTCTGGTTTCCGGAGAGTTGAGATATTTGGGGCCATCACCGTCTATGATCCTGCCGCCAAAGCCAATCACGCGACCACGTTTGTCACGAATTGGGAACATGACCCGGTCGCGGAAAAAGTCGTAAGTCCGGCCTTTGTCATTTTGGTTAATCAACTTTAAATCGAGCAACTGCTGGCGCTGTGATGCATTCTGACCGAACGCACTTAACAAGCCGTCCCATTCGGGCGGCGCGTAGCCAATATTCCAGGCTTTAACAATTTCGCCACTTAACCCACGATTTTTTAAATAATCGACGACACGCTGCCGCTGTGGATGCTGACTCAGTTGATGTTGAAAAAAGCGTGCAGCTTTTTCCATTAACATGTAATCGTCTTCTTTTTGTTGGCGCTGCTGTGGTGTAGGGCCGCTACTTCTGCCTTGCTCCCGTGGCACTTCCAAGCCCATTGAGCGAGCCAGCTCCTCGATTGCTTCGGGAAATTCAAGACGGTCAAACTCCATGATAAATGAGATAGCATTACCGTGGGCACCGCAGCCGAAACAATGATAGAACTGCTTATCCTGGCTAACCGTGAAAGAAGGGGATTTTTCGTTGTGAAAAGGACAACAGGCCTGGTAGTTCTTGCCTGCTTTCTTTAGTTTTACGCGGCTATCGACGACCTCAACGATATCGGTGCGTGTCAGCAAGTCGTCTATAAAATCGCGAGGGATCCTGCCTGCCATGGTACCGCGTAAAAGTGAAATTCAAAAAGTAGCTTACCAATCTGTTTGCCAGATTGACAGGTTCAATTGCCTGCTTAGCTGTTCAGACGTGCTTTGATTTTGCCACTCAGCTGACCCATGTCAGCTCGACCTTGAACTTTGGGTTTCAATGCGCCCATGACCTTGCCCATGTCCTGCATACCTGCTGCGCCTGTGTCGACCATTGCCTGCTCGATCAAGGCGTCGAGCTCTTCATCACTGAGAGGCTGAGGAAGGAACAACTGTAATACCACGATTTCGGCATTCTCGTTGTCTGCCAAATCCATACGGCCAGCCTGTGCGAATTGGCTAGCGGCGTCTTTACGCTGCTTAACCATTTTGGTCAGGATGGCAATCACATCGGCGTCAGTCACCTCAACGCGCTCATCCACTTCTTTTTGCTTCACCGCTGCCAGTGCCATGCGAATGGTTCCAAGGCGCAGTTTTTCTTTGTTGCGCATTGCATCTTTTTGGGCATCTTTTAGCGTATCAAGCAGGGCCATGGTCAAGCTCTCGGTCAAAGGTTAAACATGTTTGTGGTGTTACAACGATAAACGGGGCGCTGATAGCCCCGTTTGTCAGAGGTGTGTTAAAACGTACTACTTAGTACAGTTTTACGCGACGCGCGTTTTCGCGAGCCAGCTTTTTCATGTGGCGCTTCTTGGCAGCAGCTTTCTTACGCTTGCGCTCCCAAGTTGGCTTTTCAAAGTGCTCACGACGACGTACTTCTGACAACACGCCTGCTTTTTCGCACGAACGCTTGAAACGGCGAAGGGCTACATCAAACGGCTCGTTGTCTTTTACTTTAACGATTGGCATTAAAAACTCACCTCAAATACATATGTGGTGCCGGTTCGCAATGATTAAAAAATGGCCGGCTGGTCTAAAAATGGTGCGGAATTTTAATCATATCCCGACGGGATGTAAAGGCGGATTGTTGAAAAATAACCAATATCATTGAAATCGGCGCCCTGTAATCGTTGTGGAAGTTTGGTATTCACGCATTCTCAACGTACAATGCGGGCCGTTTTAAGATGGCACGGTAGACGAACCAGCCTGCCAACCGAATTATCCGAGAGTAGTTAACATGCGAGTGTTGGGAATCGAAACATCCTGTGATGAAACTGGCATTGCGATTTATGACGATGATAAAGGACTGTTGTCTCATCAGTTGTACAGTCAGGTGTCACTTCATGCCGACTACGGTGGCGTTGTGCCCGAGCTGGCATCGCGCGACCATGTCAGAAAAATCATCCCATTGATTCGACGTGCATTGCAGGAATCGGATAGTTCACAGCATGACATCGACGGGATAGCTTACACTCGAGGACCAGGTCTGATAGGAGCATTACTGGTGGGATCATGTGTGGCGAGAAGCCTTGCCTATGCCTGGAACAAACCCACCCTCGGTGTCCATCATATGGAAGGGCATCTGTTGGCACCGATGCTGGATGAACACGCTCCGCCTTTTCCTTTTATCGCGCTGCTTGTCTCTGGCGGCCATACTATGCTGGTGCGTGTTGGCGGTATTGGACAATACCAGTTATTGGGCGAGTCGATAGACGATGCTGCAGGTGAGGCATTCGACAAAACCGCTAAATTGATGGGGTTAGATTATCCCGGCGGCCCGATGTTAGCGAGGCTGGCAGAGCAAGGGGAGCCCGGTCACTATCAGTTTCCACGCCCTATGACCGATAGACCCGGGCTGGATTTTAGCTTCAGCGGTTTAAAAACATTTGCTGCTAATACGCTGCGTGATGCCAATGACGATCCGCAAACGCTCGCTAACATTGCGTTCGCATTTCAGGAAGCCGTGGTCGACACCATGCTGATAAAATGTCGTCGTGCACTTAAACAGACAGGCCTAAAACGTTTGGTGATAGCCGGCGGTGTAAGCGCCAACACGCATTTACGCAATGAATTGAAAAAGTACATGGACAGTATCAAAGGCGATGTGTTTTACCCACCTCTTGAGTTTTGTACTGACAACGGAGCAATGATTGCCTATGCAGGGCTGCAGCGTCTTAAAGCCGGACAATCAGATGGCTTAGACACACAGGCTAAACCACGCTGGCCGCTGGATAGCCTGGAACCTGTTTGATCTCCTCTAGTCGCCCCGTTATCCCCTGAAGTCGCTCGGTTTTCCCCTGAAAAGCGCTGTCATTCCCGTGAAAACCGCCGTCATTCCCGTGAAAACGGGAATCTTACCTTTCAAACTATCTGGCTGTCATTGAGATTCCCGCCTGTGCGGGAAAGACTGAGAAACAGCGCGGGAAAGACGGAAAATCATCGCGGGAAAAACAGCAAAAACACAACGAATATTTGACGTTACCTCATTCATAAAAGGTGAACTGACAAGCTGTGATATAGCTCTTTTATTTCAAAAGGTTTTCCTATGTGTCCAGTAAACCCAAGAGCTCTATATTCCTCCACGTCTGTTGACAGCACATTAGCAGTTAATGCGACGATTGGAACTTTTTGATTGGTTTTACGGATCGTAGTGTAAGCTTCTTTACCATCCATGACGGGCATCTGAATATCCAAAAGCACTATGTCTGGATTGATTTCATTGCATATATCAACAGCTATTTGCCCATTTTCAGCAAAGTACAAAGTCGCATGCGTTGGCTCTAGCATAGAACGGATTATCTCTTGATTTACGTCGTTATCTTCTGCAATAAGGATAATCATTTCTGATAAGTCTGGTGTTTCTACTGCTTCGAAATTTTCAGGACTCGTGTCATGTTCATCAGTCAACGGTTGTGATGGCAGGAATACGACAAACTTTGTCCCTTCTCCTTCCTTACTGACGACGCGGATATCTCCATGCATAAGTGACACGAGATTGTTGGTGATCGACATGCCTAGTCCTGTACCGCCAAACTTTCTGGTTATCGACGCATCAGCCTGAGTGAACCTTTCAAATAGCGTACTAACGGCCTCTTTCGACATGCCGATTCCTGTGTCCGTAATATCGAGAATAAATCCTTGAATACTACCTCGCTGGGCCCGTCTGAATTGGATGTTGACTGAGCCCTGTTTGGTAAACTTAACCGCATTTGAGACCAGGTTCATTAGGATCTGCCGCACCCTTACGGGGTCTCCCTGCCACGATGCAGGCATACTGTCTTCAAAATCCAGAACAAGGTTAATGCCTTTTTCACTTGCTAGCGGCAACATATCGGACATAACAGATTCTGCAACCTGTTTGAGGGAGAAACTAACGTTTTCTATCTCAAGTTGGTGCGATTCTATTTTTGAGTAGTCGAGTATGTCATTAATGATGGTAAGTAACGTATTGGCAGAATAAATAGCCGTGCTGATTAACTTACTGTTCTTGTCTTCCGTTGAGTCTCTTTGCAGAATCTGAAGCGTGCCAAGCACGCCGTTCATTGGCGTACGAATTTCGTGGCTCATGTTGGACAAAAATACGCTTTTTGCCCTACTTGCACTTTCCGCTTGTTCTTTGGCTTTGCGCAGTATGCTTTCTACCTTTTCTTGTTCGCTGATGTCTTGCACCACTGACCAAATATAATCTTGGCCATGGTTGTCCTGAATTTTTACACCGGACAGCAATACTGGGTAGCAGTGACCATCCCGGTGAATATACTCTTTCTTGTAGGGACCATAGCGTCCTGTTTCTTGCAGTGAACCCAATTGAACCTGTTCATCCTCTGCATATTTTTCGGGGGTTAACTGCCAATAATCCATGTTGTTCAGCTCGTCTACATCGTATCCGGTGAAGCGACTAAACTCTTTATTCACAAAATCAAACGAGCCATCCTCTAATTTGTTAATTGCAATTCCAACAGGCGCTAACGTAACAAACTGCTCAAATTTTTGTTTTTCATACTGATAAGCATCTTTGAAGTCTTTTGCTGCAGCTAATGCCGTCTCCAGTTCCCGTTGTGTTTCAACTAATGTGCTGATGTCTCTACCAATAGCAAGGACGTAATAGCTATCTCGAACGGGTATAGCAGTTAGTGATACAAGACAAGGAAATGTTGAGCCATTTTGTTTACTGTGTTCCCACTGAAATAGTTGAGGCCCCTCGCTTATTGTCTTTGCAATACGTTCACGCGCTAATTCTTTTGATGGAGTGCCGCAAGGCTGGTGAAGAGGGGAAATGTCTGCTGGAGACAATTCGAGAAACGCAGATTCACTTTCAACACCATGCAACTTTACGGCTGCTTCGTTGCATTCAACGAATCTGCCAGTGTTTACGTCGATAATCGAAAGCGCATCGGCAGAAACATCGAATAACTTCTTGTATCGGTCTCGTTCATGACGAGTTTGCTCAAGTTCTTGCTTTAGTAACTCAAGTTCATCCTCAATACGCATCCGTCAGCCTCTTTTGACATTGTTACCACATCCCATGGCCGCTCTATTAAGATTGTAGTCCAGCTATTTAATGGAGATTTGTATCTTAAAGTTATTCTTTTATACGCCCTTTATCCCAAATGCGATTTTCTTCGCCACGCAGCAGTCTCAGAATGTTTTGCCAGTGTCTGGCGATTATCAGTAATGAAAGCATAGCGACGGGAATAGCATAAAGCGGTTTAATCCACCAGGTAAACAGCGGTGCCAGTGATACGGCAACCAGTGCACCTAAAGATGAGTAGCCGCTGATAAATACCACTAGTACCCAACTTAGTATGAGTAGTCCAGCGAGATCGAGACCGATGGGTAACATGCTGCCAAACGCAGTAGCGACCGCTTTGCCACCCTTGAAGCCGAAGAATAGTGGAAATATGTGTCCAAGACAGGCGGCGATCGCGATGATCCCCAGATACAGCGGCTCAATGCCTAAAAAATAGCTGCCGTAAACTGGTATCGTGCCTTTTAGGATATCTGCTACCAGGACCATAATGGCCGGAAAACGACCTCCCAGCCGAAATACATTCGTCGCTCCCGGGTTTCCAGAACCCTGCAGTCGGGGGTCACCGAGGCGAAATAATTTACAGATCAAGATGGCACTGGAGACTGAGCCAAGCAGGTAGGCCAGGACGATCATCAGAACGGTTAAGGCGGTCATGTACTTACTGGCTTATCTCGGTTTACACTATGGTTCGATATTATAACAATGCTCGTGTGAAATCGCTGCTGACACTCACATTATTGTCATGAGTCAGCATCGAACCGGCCAGTTAGAGAAAGCATGGATCGAATTTTTATTGAAGGGCTTAACGTCCATTCGCTCATTGGTGTTTATGAATTTGAGCGTGTAGCGCCGCAAAAACTGATTGTCGATGTCGTCATCGAGACAGACTTGCATGCTGCCTCCGTGTCTGATGCTGTTGCTGATACGATTGACTATGCCGCCGTCGCCAGCCTGCTTTGTGAAGTGGCTGAAAAGGCGACATTCGAACTGCTTGAAGCACTATCCAAAGCGATGATTGATGCAATGTTTGACCAGTTTGCTGGTATTCAACGGGTGCGATTGAAGCTAAGTAAACCTGACATTGTTAAAGAGGCAAGCAATGTCGCCGTCGAACTGGTTCGCAGCAGACATGCCTGATCGTCATTCAGTGTCGGAACATCAGATTTACATCAGCGTCGGCAGCAACATTGAAAGGGAAACTCATACCCAAAAAGGACTGGATGCCCTGTTCAACGAATTTGGCGCTCTCACGCTTTCCAGAGTGTTTGAAAGCGAGGCGATTGGCTTTAAAGGGGATACCTTCTATAACCTTGTAGTGGGTGCGACGACAACCCGAACAGTCAGTCAGGTCTGTCAGTGTCTGAAAGACATCGAACACGAAAATGGCAGAGTCAGAGGCGCGGAAAAATTCTCATCCCGTACGCTGGACTTAGATTTGTTACTTTACGATAAGTTGGTGATCGATAATCCGGTTGAGTTACCCAGAGGCGAAATTCTGTATAACGCATTTGTGTTACAGCCACTGGCCGACATCGCGCCGATAGAAAAGCATCCCATCGTTGATGAGACCTATGCGTCTCTGTGGCAGGCATTTGATAAACAAACTCAGCGCCTTTGGCCTATTCCTTTTGCATGGAGCCCACCAGCAGCATGACATTATTCGAAATTATTATTCTGGCGATAATCCAGGGCATCACCGAGTTTTTGCCCATATCCAGCTCCGCCCATCTGATTTTGCCCTCGGTGTTATTAGGCTGGGTTAATCAGGGACTGGCATTTGATGTTGCAGTGCATGTGGGCAGCCTGTTGGCAGTGGTGATCTACTTCCGCAAAGAACTGCTTAGCATGACCCATGACTGGTTTAAGTTTGGTTTCACATCACAGCAAACCACTGATAGCAAACTCGCGTGGTGGGTTATTGTTGGCACTATTCCCGCAGTAATAGTGGGTTTTCTGATCAAAGACTGGGTCGAGGTGTATGCCCGTTCTGCATTGTTGATTGCGTGTACGACTATTCTGTTTGGCCTGTTGCTATGGTATGCCGATGTCACTGCAAAGCGCATGAAAAGTCTCGAACACCTGACATTATCTTCAACTATCGTTATTGGCCTGTTTCAGGTACTGGCACTGATCCCCGGTACATCGCGTTCTGGCATTACCATGACAGCAGGCTTGCTGCTCGGATTTGACCGACAGAGTGCAGCGCGTTTTTCATTTTTATTGTCGATTCCCACCATCACCGGAGCCGGTTTGCTGAGCGTTATCGATCTCTTACAGAATAAAACATTGGTCGATTGGAATGCGCTTGTATACGGCGCTGGGTTCTCATTCATTGCTGCCTATACCTGTATTTACTTGTTCCTGGCCTGGATATCCAGAATCGGCATGCTGCCATTTGTGATATACAGGCTATTGTTAGGTGCCGTGTTGCTACTTTTCGTGTTTGGCTAAGGAGAACACACCATGTCCGAAACACTGTTTACTAAAATCATTAACCGAGAAATTCCTGCAGACATTATCTATGAAGATGATCTTGCTCTGGCTTTCAACGATATTAATCCGCAGGCTCCCACCCATTTTCTGGTAATCCCTAAAAAGCCTATTGCTACCATCAATGACATTCAGCAGGCTGACAGAGAAGTGGTAGGTCATCTGCATTGGGTTGCGGCTCAGCTCGCTGAACAGCAAGGCTTTGCAGAACAGGGTTACCGCACAGTGATGAACTGTAATGAGTACGGCGGACAAACGGTATTTCATATTCATTTACACGTTTTGGCTGGAAAACCCATGGGATGGCCGCCATATCAAGAGCGTTTAAAGACGCCGGTCTGATTAATTATTTTTTGGAGACTTCATGAGCGATACGCAGGTCCTGTTTCGTCCGATTACCATTCGCAACACTACTTTCAAAAATCGTTTGGCGATGGCCCCAATGACACGTGGGTTCAGTCCTGACGGCGTTCCCGGAGACAATGTCAGAGATTACTACGCCAGACGGGCCGCGGCAGATGTTGGTCTGATCATCTCAGAAGGCACCTTGGTCCATCGTGAAGGGGCCGCGGATAATTCTAATTACCCGCTGTTTTGGGGCGATAAGCCGCTTCAGGGCTGGAAGAATGTGATCGATGCTGTACACCTGAATGACGGCAAGATGGCACCGCAGCTATGGCATTTGGGTATGATGCGTAAGCCCGGAACCGGACACTTTCCTGATGCGCCTACTGACGGTCCTTCTGGTATCACCCTGAAAGGTAAAAAGATATTTGAAGAGCCAAGCATCAGCGACGTTGAAGCAATGGCACAGGCTTACGTAGACGCAGCCGCCGACGCTGTTCGTCTTGGCTTTGACGCCATCGAGTTCCACGGTGCTCACGGTTATCTTATTCACAACTTTTTCTGTGATGTGACTAATAAGCGAACGGACAGGTTTGGTGGCACGCTGGTAGATCGTGCACGTTTTGCCATCGATATCATCAAGGAAACCCGCAAAGTGGTGGGCGATACGCCAATCATCTTACGCTGGTCACAGTGGCATCAGGTTGATTACACCTCCCGCCTTACGTCTTCTCTGGATGAATTGGCGCCGTTTCTTGAAGCCATTGCGGCATCAGGTGTCGATATGTTGCACGCCTCACAGCGCCGTTATTGGGAGCCAGAGTTCCCTGAAATTGACGGCAAAGACGGTTTGAATTTGGCGGGCTGGTGTAAAAAGATCACCGGTTTGCCGTCGATGTCCGTGGGCTCTGTGGGTCTGGGCGGCGACTTTTTTGGGGCATTCGCCGGAGAAGGCGCAAAGACCAGACCGATTACGGACCTGATAGAGCGCATGGAGCGAGACGAGTTCGATATGATCGCGGTGGGTCGTGCACTGCTGCAGGACCCGAACTGGGTGACTAAGGTTAAAGAAGGGCGTCTTGATGAACTGCAGCCCTATGATGCGAGCGCGATAAAAACGCTGTATTAGTTCGCCGCCTGCGCTTCCCCTCCGACCTCACACCGGAATCTGCGTAGCAGCTGTCCGGTGTCTTAGATTGCCGCCTGCGCGGCAATAACAATAAGGGCATGGAATGCCAAAAAGGGCGCAGCAATGCCAAAAAGGGCGCGGCAATAACTATGAAGGGTGTTAAACGGGTTACTTCAGCCCTAATACCTCTTTACCCTGATTAAAGTGAATATCAACCGGTATATTGGCATCTGTCAATCTTGCCAGATCGTCAGCCAGTTGCGCTTTAATCACGCCTTTGTCAGCCACAAGTTCAGCGACACCCTGATAATTTCCGTCACCCTGTAAGGTCAGGATAAGCTCAGACAGCGAGTCGATGGCGGCATCCATTTTTTCCATATTGACTGAGTAAAGCCCATTATCATTGCGGCTGAAGGCACCCATCTCATTGAAGTAATTGAAACGGATCATATTCGCACGTCCGTGTGCACTGGATGCACCAAAACGTACCGAACGGAAAATGCCCGCCATAAAGGTCACGTAATAGTCTTCCAACTGGCCTTGTTCTATCGCACCTTTCTCTAGCAACTGTTGAACCATGTATAGCCCCAGAATATCTGCTTTACCTTCTTCAAGCGCAGAAGCATGTTCTTTGAGCGCTTCTCTGACGGTACCTGCGCCATCCAGCGTGTTTTTGATACCAAGACCGTGAGCCACTTCGTGGAACATAGTATTGGCAAAGAACGCGTCAAACGTAATGTGCTGACGCTGTTCAGCAACGATAAGTTGTTCAGCAATAGGCACGAGTATGTGGTCAAACTTGGCGCGCATTGCATTCTTTAACTGTAAACGGCGAGTGCCTTTGGCCAGTTGCACCTCTTCGTCATTCGGTAGGTTGATGGCAATGGTTTTACTGCCTGCATTAGAGTGCCCGGCGTAATAAATCACATCATAGGCATTAAGGTCTGCGTTCGAGCCCGGCATTTCGGCCTTGTAGGCTTCATCCACCGGCAAGCCTTGCTGTAGCTCTGGCAGATATTGTGCAAACTTCGCCAGTCGTTCGCTCCAGGCCAGATCTTTGACCAACACGTAGGCTTCAAATGCGGCGCGGTAGCCAAACAGTTGATCTTCATAGGTCTCAATCGGGCCGTAAACCAACTCAATGGGATTGTTTTTCATATCCATCCAAGCCAGATCAGATGGCTGATATTCGTCGCTAAGAAGTGCATCTGCACGAAGACTCAGATACCGAGCGAATTCTTCGTCCTGTGCCAGCTCAGCCGCTTGTCTTAGTAAGGCTGCCGCTTCCTGTAACTGCGCGAAAAACGCTTGTGAATAGGCAATACTGGTAAGCTTGCCCGAATTATCCCTGCTCACCATCGAATACAGACCGCGTTTATCGGCAAACTCTGCTTGTTCGAACTCTTCCTTGCTCATGTCATGGGGATAGAACTGAGCACCAGGCGATTTTTCCTCATAGCCTGACAGGAAGGGAGCATCACCGTTCAGGCGATCCCATGGACCGTAGTTGATAGTGGCAAAACGACGAAGTGCATCATTATCAAATTGACTGAGAAATGCGTCTTTGTCTTCACCAAACGCTTGTTGCCAGAACAGGTCATCCATGATTTTGGCCGCATCAATCAGAACTGACAGCATGGACTTTTGCTGCTCTGACAAATGTGACAGGTCAGTGGTTAAGTCCACCGGGTAATATATGTCGAGGCGCGCGTTGTTGACTAATAACGTTGGTGCCTGGCTGGCCTCTGAAGCCGCTGGGGTGCTTTGTGGAGCAGGTGGCGGTGCTTCAGAACAACCTGCGAGTAAAATAAAGCCGGCTAGAGCACTGAGTGATGTACGTATTTTCATTATTATTCCTATTGTGTCGTCACTACCTGGCGGTCGTCTGCGTGCTGCTTTGGTCTAACATACTGGGTCGACAACCTATGATATCTTGCTAAAAATATGAATTATCGCGGCAAAAAACTACCACACTGCCGTTTACATTAACAAAAATTAGTTGATACTAACCAAAGCGTCTGTTTTCGGACGATGAGAGGATGAGGCACGAAGTATCAGCTAACCTGTCGTGCCATACAGCTAAGGTAGGAATATGTCTACAGAGAATGCGCTACTCACCATTCTGGTCGAGAAGATTAATAACGATACACTAGTGTTGCCAACCTTACCTGCGATAGCCCTGAAGGTTCGCAAGGCAGCAGACGATCCAGATATCAATCTGCACGCAATGGGCGATGTCATTAGTCAGGACCCTTCGCTCAGTGCGCGAATGATTAAAATTGCTAACAGTGCCTACATGGGGCGGTCTGTTAAGGTTGAGTCAATTAGTCAGGCGGTGACGCGTATTGGTTTGACGCAAATAAAAAACATTGCGACGGCATTGGCGATGGAGCAGCTTTTTGTATCCAAAAACGACGTCGTTAAAGCAGAAATGGATAAGGTGTGGAATTCCACGATCAACGTGGTCTCTAATGCGATGGCAGCCTTCCAGCACTATGTTAAGGAAACAAAAAACCGCGACCTTAGCATGGACACAATGACCCTGGCTGCATTGGTGTACAACATTGGTGTATTGCCTATTCTGACTGAAGCTGAGCGACACGAAGAAGTGTTTGCAAATCCAACCTTCCTGAATGTAGCGATTCAAAAACTGGCCGGGCGCATTGGCGGTCAGATCATGCGTGAATGGGGGTTCGGCGAGCAGTTTGTGAACATCGCTGAGAATTGGAAAAACTTACAGGTCATTCCCGAGAAAGTGAGTTATCTGGATTTTGTCCGCGTCGGTGCCTATCTGTCCGATCAAATGGGCAGTCAAAAAGATTCAGTCGCTAACCTTACCGTGCAGCGCGGCTTGGTAAAAGAGCTTAGCGAATATAACAGTGATGACTTTGCTGAAATGCGCAATAACGCCAAATCGATATTTGCCTGATAGCTAGCCTTTTCCGAATCAAAAAAGCACTCATTTTCATGAGTGCTTTTTTTGTAGGTTGTTTGGGAATGTTTTTTACTGCTTGTCCGAAGACTTGAAGGTCAACAGATTGGTGATTTTGCCTACGTCAGTAAATCCACTGGTAAATAATGATAACTCCCAACTGCCATCATCAGCGTTGTTGCTGGCAAAGCCGAATCCTTGATACGGACCATCCTTGCTAAAGTTATTTGACCCCGGGCATTCACTGCGCGTGAACTCGATACTAAATTCCTGAACGGGCGTATCACTGCGCTCACTGATTATGCCCTCGACGTTGCAACTGTGATGTGTGCCTGAAAAGCTGCCATCAGCATTCACGGTGACGTCTATATCGCCGTTTTCCGGTACGTATCGTCCAGCCAGCTGACTAAATTGAATGGGATAGTCTGCTGTTGAATGTTTGTACATTGCCATAGTCGTTTCATATCGATAAGTGTCGAAATCGGTCAAGCCCAAAACGACATCTGCACTGCTGCTTTGGATGGCGTCGGTTGCCTGACTGTCCGATTGCACAAATAGCTGTTGCCAATCAGAGTCTGCTATCAGCAAATAGCCCTGATTGATCAGATAAGAGGACTTATTGAAATAGCGCATGAAATCATCGTAGAACACGTATCCAGCGCCAGTATAGACAGGCGTCGCATTGAAATAACCGCTTAGCAGTTTGTTAGTGATTGCGCCCGTCATTTGCCCATCGTGACTGACCGCAAAGGAGATATCTTCATAGTCAGGAGAGCCAGTCTGTGAGTACAGTCCTGCTGGTAATCCGGGCACGACCGGATCTTCAGAAGATTTAATAACAGGACGAATGAACCCGCCCTGGTCATTATACAGCGCTAGCAAGAGTTCATTACTTCCCATGACTCCCGCGTCTGCATTAAGTAGAGAAGCAAGACCTTGATAACTCCCTTTATTTGGACAGGAGAGAGGAGCGAGATCGCTTATCTCAACGTCAACAGATACAACGTTCGTCGCAAGCCCGGAGTAGGTACCTGAGTACTGGCAATACAAGGCGTCATTGCCTTTTAACATGCCATCTTCCAGTACTACTGCTGCGCTGGTGAACTCGCTATCACTGAGCGTGTAATAGCCGGTTAAAGACGACGAATTGTCTGAGTTCTGTGCATCTTTGCTGAGCATCAACTCATAGAGCAGTTCACCATCGTTATTGATATCAAGTTCATAGGACTGCCCGTCTGTAGTACCAGAAACAGTCACGGTTTGATTATCACTGAAGCGCACGCCTTCAATATCAATAGTGCCATTCTCACCAGCTTGCAGATCCACTTTGAACACCGCTTGCCCAGCGCCAACGATAATGACAGCGTTACCGTCTGGAGCGATAACTGCCGTCGTATCCAGTGCCGCTGTAGATGACGTTTCACTGGCACTACCGGTAAAGACACCGTCCTTGTCTGATGACGAAGGCGTCGGGGTTGGCGTAGGTGACGGTGTGGGTGCCGGTGTCGGAACAGATACTGATGCTGTTGGCGCATCGTCAGACCCGCCACAGGCGGATAACAGACACGCTATTGAAAGTGCAAGGGCTGAGCGAGTAGCATTCATGGTGATTTCCTTCTTATCTTTATGTGTCTCACCAGGCATATTAGACCTGTGACATTCATTTAAGACGAAGGGTTTCGTACATTCAAGGTTTAAAACGAAATATTTCGTAGTTTAGTGAGGAAAGATGTTAAAAAATGTGTCAACGAGAGGAGAAAGAAACCCTCTCTTCGGAGTTGAACTCAAAGAGAGGGGGGCTTTATTGCTCGTCCTGCAAAGACAGAGCGTCATCAAGAAACATGGCGAAACGCGTTAATTCGGCACTGAGTAAAGCAAAGTCAGCATCCATCCGCGCTGCTTTATCGTCTTTAGGTATATCGTCGTTTCGCTCACGGATGACATCCGTAAACTTGATGCGTTTAACAGCAAGGTCTTCTTGCAGTAAGCAGGTCAGCGTGTCGTCCCACTCCAGGGCAATCTTTTGTACCAGCTTGCCAGCGTCGACGTGCTGTAACACTTCATCTGTGCTGATATCCAGCTTCTTCGCGCGGACCACGCCGTCATCGCCGCTTGACTTGAGTTCAACTTCATCGCCGAGTATTAATGATTCGGGAAGTTTATTTTTTGCCAGCCAGATGGTCAGATCTGCCTGTATGCTGCGTTTCGCCAGCGGTACCACCGGCAGTGAGCCCATCGCTTTGCGCAGCATGGCAAGGAACGCTTCTGCGCGACCGTCTGCCGATGCGTCGACAACCACAAGATTGTCTTTCACAGAGATAAAACCATGGGTCAGCGTGTTTTTGGTGAAGGCCTGGGGTAGCAGGCGATGCATGATCTCCTGCTTCAGGTCAGATTTGGCTTTTTTACCCAGAGGTGAGCCCGTCTCTGCTTCAATTTGTGCCGCTTTCTCTTCAAGTTCAGCGTTCACGACGGCACCCGGCAGCAAACGCTCCTGCTTCTTCAGCGTAAACCAGTATCTGTCGTCGGTACAGTGATACAGCAATTCACCACTGCCAAGAGGGGGGGAGAAACCCATGGTCGCCGTCTCCTGCTTGCCGCAGGGACGGAATGCGCACTCAGTGAGCTGTGATTGCAGCGTCTCATCCTGCAATGTAAGGGGGCTGGTTAAACGATAAAACCGCGCGTTTTTAAACCACATGCGAAGTCCATCCGAAGTCTGTTAGAAAAGGCCGGCAAGACTACCAGCCGAAATGCAAAAGAGAAAGAGTCGAGAGGACTTAACGACTATTGTTTTAGAGGAAAGGTGATGTTGTAAGTCAGTCCTTCACCCACTTCACTCAGGGCTTCTATCTGACCGTTTAACGCCTGAGTGACCAGGTTGTACATAATATGGGTACCCAGTCCACTGCCGCCTTTACCGCGACGTGTTGTGTAAAACGCATCAAAATGTTTGAGTAATGCGCTTTCAGGCAGCCCTTTTCCGTTGTCCTGATAACTGATGTGCACACTGTCTTTATCATTGGTAACAGCAATATTAATAGCGCCTTTATTTTTATTCTCAAATCCGTGGATTAGGGAGTTCATGATCATATTGGTAAAGATTTGAGCAATCACACCTGGCGCGCAGCGGATGACCAGATCATCAGGGCACTCTACGTTGATTTCATGTTGGGTGTTTTTAAAGCTGGGTGCCAGTGACTTGACGACTTCCTCAAGGTAATCCTTAAGCACAAACTCTCGCTCTGCTTCGCTGGTCTGATCCACGGCAACCTGCTTAAAACTGGCGACAAGCTCTGATGCGCGATTCAGGTTACTGAGCAATAGACTGGTTGTTTGCTGTGCTTCGTTGAGGAAAGTCGCCATGGATTTATTGGTTAGCGATTTATTCTCAAAATCGCTGTTCAGCGAATTGATGCGCTCCTGCAAAAAGCTTGCAGCGGTCACGCCAACGCCAAGTGGTGTGTTTACGTCGTGTGCAATGCCGGCAACCAGTCCGCCCAATGATGCCATGCGCTCTGATTCAACAAGCTGGTCTTTCGCCAACTGGATGGTCTGCATCGACTCTGCCAGCTCACTGTTACGCTTTCTCAATTCATCTTCGATGTACTGACGGTTTTCATTTTCTTGTTTTAACTCACGCTGCTTGGCAACCAGTTCATCTTTCTGCTGTTCCAGATCCAGCATGATTTTACTCAGCGATGCGGTTTTCTTGGCCACTTCCTGTTCAAGCAACAGGTTCTGATCGTCAAGCTTACGATTGGCGACTTCCAGCTCCGATTGCGTGCCCCTGAGCTTGTTTTGCGAGTCAATCAGACTATCGATCAGGTTGTTATAGGAGGTTTGCAGCATATTGAGTTCATTGTCATCCTCAATCACCGCATGAAGCTTCGAGCTTTCCGGACGCTGAGGGTCAAACTCGCTCATTTGCTGCGTCATCTCTGCCAGTGGCTCTGACAGCATCCGCCTAAACGCGTTGAGGAATAAAAATACCAAAAAGGCCGTTTTGATGATCGCATTACCAATCAGGAAAAACACGCCGACTTCAATACGTCCAAATATGATGCCAAAGCTTGAATACAGGGTGACGTCGCCAACGTTTGAGGTTCGACCTGAGAATTCAAAAATAAGAGGGAAACTGTAACCGAACACGCCGCCGGGTAAATCTCGCATTACTCCCGTTCTGACCAGTCCAGAAGTCTGCTCAATATCTTCTGCTAATCCTTCCCGGGCAATATCAACGCCGTTTTCATCGCGGATATGTACACCTTCAACAATCGGCAATTCCATTAGACCGGCGGCAATACTTTTTGCCTGAGGCGTGTTTAATTCCCAAATGGCTCGGGTAAGGCTGACACTGAAGGTGTTTTTGAGGGTTTGCAGCTCTCCCTCAATATGGTTCTTGGTGCTCAGGTATTCAGTAAAGATCTGACCGACGGTAACAATCAGCGTCAAAATGAAGTAAACCGACAACACCCGAGTCAACAGCTTTTTGGACAATCCTGTCTTGACTTGTGGCATTCTCACTTCCTACTGATGGCGTCGGTGTTACACCTGAATGAACGTTATGATGCAAGAATATTCATAATTACAACATTTCACAACATACCTTGCACAGGTTTTAACCAATTAGCGATAAATTTTGCAGCAATCTTTACTGATATTTGTCCACTGTAGGTATTCGCACTTCGTACTTTATGGTGCAATAACTTGACACTAATAGTTATTCACTTTAATAAAACTGTCATAACTTCTCTCAATAATAATGGCTTTTGTATGAACAGGATAAAACCGATGTCCCGTCGAGTCTTATTAGTAGAAGATGAAGCCCCCATCCGTGAGATGTTAATGTTCGTGTTGGAACAATCGGGATTCAATGCAGTGGAAGCAGAAGACTTTGACGTCGCATTGGATCTGATCAAAGAACCTTACCCAGACTTAATCCTGCTTGATTGGATGTTGCCAGGTGGCAGTGGGGTGCAGTTGGCCAAGCGACTGAAACAGCACGAGTTCACTCGTGATATCCCTATCATTATGCTTACCGCTCGTGGCGAGGAAGACGATAAAATCCGCGGCCTGGATGCCGGCGCAGATGATTACATCACTAAGCCGTTTTCACCTAAAGAGTTGGTGGCCAGAATCAAAGCGGTTATGCGCCGCGCGGCACCTACCTCGTCCGAAGAGCCAATCGAATTTAACGGTTTGGTACTTGAGCCCGTGTCGCATCGCGTAATGGCAAATGACGAACCGTTGGATATGGGCCCTACAGAATTCAAGTTACTGCATTTCTTCATGACCCATCCAGAGCGGGTATACAGTCGTGAACAGCTGCTTGATAATGTATGGGGAACGAATGTTTACGTTGAAGATCGCACCGTAGATGTGCATATTCGACGCCTACGTAAATCTATCTCAAAATATGGTCATGACGAATTCATTCAGACAGTGCGAGGGGCCGGATATCGGTTTTCCACGAAAAAATGACCAGCTGACAGACACAGGCTCAGACGCATTCGATGCATCAACAATTTTCATTATTTAAAAGTCTGTTGCGCCTAATTGGCGTCGCTACGTTGGTGTTAGCGTTCGGAGCGTTGACTGGTGAAATGCTATTGTCGATTGCAGTCGGAGCCTTGACTGTACTGACCATAACTTATTGGAATCTGTACCGGTTGAATCACTGGCTATGGCATAGCCGCAGACTATCTCCTCCCAAATTAGGGGGGATATGGGAACATATCTATGACGGCATATATTATCTGCAGCGCCGTAACAGAACCAAGCGCAAGAAGCTTGGGGCCGTAGTTAAACGCTTTCGTGAGGGCTCAGAGGCGGTTCCAGATGCAGCAGTGGTGGTTGATAATCACGGGTGTATTGAATGGTGTAACCGTCTAGCTACGATTGAGTTAGGCCTGAAATGGCCTGATGATGCAGGCAGGCGTATCGATAACTTTATTCGCCATCCAAAATTTAAAGAATACTTCCATGCAGGTCAGTTTGATTTTCCAATTGAGGTGCCATCGCCGACTAATCTCAGTAAGATTTTTGAATATCGCATAATGCCTTATGGCGGGGACCACTTGTTACTCATCGCCCGTGATGTGACACGCCTGACGCAGTTGGAAAATATGCGCAAGGATTTTGTAGCTAATGTGTCCCATGAGCTAAAAACACCCCTTACGGTGTTAAATGGTTACCTTGAAGTACTACCCAGTGACGCAGGCCTGCCAAAGGGCTTTAAGCGAAAGGCATATAAAGAAATGGCGATACAGACTCGTCGCATGCAAAGCCTGGTTGAGCAGCTATTAGTCTTGTCCAGAATTGAGGCTAGTGAAGAGCGCATTTCTGAAACAATGGTCGACGTGCCCGCAGTACTAAACGAAATCCAAATTGAGGCGAATACGTTGAACAAAGAAAAGTCTCATGAAATCACGCTACACATTGAACCTCAGCTGAAAGTGTACGGTGTCGAGACGGAACTACGCAGTGCATTCTCTAATCTTATCTTTAACGCCATACACTACACGCCGGCAAAAGGAAAAATCGACGTGTACTGGCATCGCAGTGGTGATAAAGCGCGCTTTGCCGTCAAAGATAACGGCGACGGTATTGCGGAGAAGCACCTTAATCGCTTAACAGAGCGGTTTTACCGAGTCGACACGGCACGCTCACGAAAAACAGGAGGGTCGGGACTTGGCCTTGCTATCGTTAAGCATGTTTTAAGCCATCATAATACGAAGCTGCATATTCGTAGTAAGTTCGGACAGGGCAGTGAATTTTCGTTTTCGTTTCCTGAAGAACTTACGGTTGCAGAACCACGGCCAGAGGTAAATCATTCGTAAAATGAAACGCTGTAAGTGTGCATACTATGACTTTTCATCAAACGTGCGAATTGCTGAAATTTAAGTAGGGAGTTGTCATGACTTTGCCTGCGGCATGGAAAAAGTGGGTGCTCGATAATCTTTTGCGCGGCGTAGATCCCGAACATTTGTACGCTACGCTGATGGAAAATGGTTTTACGTTTGAGGCATGTAAGTCTGTGCTAGGTAATAATCTGCCTTCGACACTTAAGCACGTTGAGGATGGAGCTTTTTTTAAACGTCTTAGTGAGCCTGACCTGATTAACAAAGCGCAGAAGGCTGACGTGAAACCAATTCAGTCGGACAAAATACAGCTTTATCGCATCGATAATTTCTTAACTGCAGCAGAATGCCTGGCGCTGGTTGAACTGACCAAAACCAAGTTGCGTCCATCTGAAATATCAACCGTGTCGCCCAACACGTACCAGACGTTCAGAACCTCCAGTTCCTGTGATCTTCCCTATACCAACGATCCGTTGGCGGAACAAATTGATCGCAAGATCATTGATTACATGGGACTTATAGGCGGACACGATGAAGTGATCCAGGCTCAGCACTATGACATCGGACAGCAGTTCAAAGCCCATACTGACTATTTTCAGCCTGGCTCTGAGGAGTACAAGAAGTTCTGTGCAGAGCAGGGTCAGCGTACCTGGACATTCATGATTTATCTGAATGAAGACTGTGAGGGTGGGCAAACCGAGTTTGTGCGCCTGGGTCATTCATTCAAACCGACTCTGGGCACTGCTCTGGCCTGGAATAACCTCTATCCCGACGGTACGGTTAACCCTGATACGCTGCATCATGCCCATCCCGTCACCGCAGGCGAGAAGGTGATTATCACAAAGTGGTTTCGGGTTAGGAATAGGTCGCTTTCACAGCCGCAAAGAAATGCCTGATCCAATCTACTTACTGAATGCTCGGACTTGTTAATTACACTATCCAAATATCAGTTTTCTTTTGCCGCCTTCTCTTCATCATCAACGATTAATAATTGTTCTTCAGCAATATCATTTTCTATGCGAGGGTCAAGGGTCGCCGCCAGCGGTGATGCGGTAATATCAGACCCGCCGACAACGTAATCGCTGTGAGACACTTTTTCCGCCTTTTGGCGGGCGTTGATTGTGGTCAGCAGGGAAAACATCATCACACAGAGCAAGGCAATAGTGGCATAAAATGCCTCATATCCGAGCCAGCCCATCACCTGCGCAATAAGCATAGAGCCTATGCTAGCGCCAATGCCAAAGGTACCGAGCAAGGCCGAGGAAACGCCAACGCGCTCATCATCATCTACCCTTGAATTGGCCAGTGCGGATGACAGCGGGTACAGCGTGAAAGCAAACAGACCAAAAATGAAAGTCAGAATGTAAGTCAGTAGCACATGTCCAGTGAATGCGAACATGCCGACACAGGTCAGGGCTATTAGCACGGCGTTGATACGCAGCAACAGGCTGCGGCGCACCTTATCGGAGACGATACCCATTGGCCATTGAGCGAGCAGACCAGCCAAAATAGTCAGTGACATAAACTTGGCAATTTCCTCTGAACTGAATCCTGCCAGACTGGCATACAAGGGCGCAAGTCCGTAAAAGCTACCATTGATGATCCCGGCAAACAGAATGGCTGTCAGCGACTGCGGTATTTTTTCGAAGTAGCTGAACATACTCACCGTTACTGGTTTTAATGGTTTTGGGTGAATGCGGCTGGTGGTAGAGATGGGCACAATACCAAACGACAGAGCAATACAGACCAGAAACATCGGCGCGTAACCCAGTTCAGGGAAGTAGGTCAGGGTATACTGACCGGCGACCATGCCCAGGTATGAGGTGATCATATAAATGGAAAAGACCTTGCCTCGCTGTTCCGGCTTTGCCTGTTCGTTGAGCCAGCTTTCCAGCACCATATAATTGGACATCATGCCGACGCCAACGACAACTCTGAGAAACAACCATAAGTAGATATTGTCATGCAGGCCGTGTGCGGCAACACAGGCAATCACAATTGCAGTACTGGCTGAGAAGGTTCGAATATGGCCGACTGATTTAATCAGGCGGTATCCTACTTTGGCGCCCACTAACAGGCCCAGGTAATACGCTGACGTTAGCAGCCCGATCCAGTTTGCGGACATGCCTTTTTCGCCCATGTACAAGGCAAGGTAAGTGGTTAACAGTCCGGTGCCGCCGACCAGAAACAGGTTAGTAGAATATAATGATGTAAACGCTTTCACTACTTTTCGGTCACTCTTGTGCCAGGGCAATCAATATTGCCGGTTAATACATTGAGCGTTATGCTCATAGTCTAGGCGATATTACTCACCGGTGCCTGTACCTGCCTGTTATGCCGACATCTTATCTATCAAGCGATAAAGAACAACTTAAGCATGCGTATATTACCGCCCTGCTAAGAGCACTGGTATGGTTCTCGATACCACTGCTGCTTATCGTTGTATATTTCAATGCGGTCGATAATTTCAGGCCTGTGCCGCTGTTTGCTCTCTCTGCCATCATATTGATGTTCTATTCGCTGCATCACTACAGGCAACATTTAAACTCCAGCGCATTATCGTTAACGCTTAGTATCATTATTTTGCTTATCGCCAATATTAACGCGGTAGTCAATGGTAATGTGACCCACGCCGCCGTCGCGCTATTGATCAGTACGTTTTCGATATCTGTTGTCACGCATCGCGCGGTTACGGCGGGCTATTTGCTGATTGCCACACCAAGTCTTCTGTTAAGTGTTGGAGTGGCGACGCAATTTCAATATGAAGGGGTTGACCTGCGCTGGTTACTGGTCATGTTTGTTGGCCAATTAGTGATCCTAAGCGGAATGCGTCTGCTGTTTATGCGAGCAGGACAATTTGTTGAGCGCGAGCATCAGCTTCGATTAGATTCGGAGGCGGCGGCGAGAGAAAAAAGTCGCTTCCTCGCTAACATGAGTCATGAAATTCGCACGCCAATAGCGGGTGTCGTTGGCATGCTGGACCTTATTGATGACCCCAGCCTGGATGCACAGCAGCGCAGAAAACTGGCGCTGGCCAGACAAAGTGCTGAGCTATTATCAAATATAGTTAACGATACTCTCGACTATTCAAAAATTGAGGCGGGCAAACTGGCGCTGTCTTCTACCGCCTTCTGCCTGGACGAGTTAATTGTTCAGGTATTGGCCATTGTTGAACCGAAAGCCAGCGAGAACGGCAATCGACTGCAGGTCAAAAAAGGCTGGCAAGGCAAGAAATACGTGCAGGGAGACAAAACCCGTCTGCAACAGGTCTTACTTAATTTGCTGAGCAATGCTGCTAAATTTACCCATCAAGGAAGCATTGAGCTATCTGCTGACCTGTTACAGGAAGGGAAGCAGTGGCGGTTTACCTGTGAGGTAAAAGACTCTGGGATCGGTATGTCACCCGAGCAGCTCGCGACACTGTTTAAACCTTTTCAGCAGGTGGATAACAGCAGCACAAAGTTGGTTCAGGGTACAGGGCTAGGGCTGGTTATTTGTAAACAAATCCTGAAATTGATGGGCGGCACTATTCACGTTCAAAGTGAACCTGAAAATGGCTCTGCATTCAGCATTGAAGTGATGCTGGGAATGGCTAGCGCCCCAAATGAGAGCCTGCATGACAACACTTTGAAGGTAGAGGAACTTACTGGGATGTCCTTGCTTGTTGTAGAAGACAACCTTATCAACCAGACAATATTGCAGGAAGTCCTTGAAGGCTTGGGGGTGAATGTCTCAATGGCCGATAATGGAGAGGACGCGATACGGTTTCTGCAAACATCCAAACCAGAAAATATTGATGTCATTCTGATGGATTGTCAGATGCCGGTGATGGATGGTTATCAGGCGTCACTCGCGATCCGAAGCGGTCTGGCAGGCGAAGCATTTTGTCAGATTCCCATTATTGCGCTGACGGCTAACGCGCTGGAGGGCGACCGTGAAAAGTGTCTGGCTGCAGGCATGAATGATTACCTCAGTAAACCTGTGGATAAACACGCATTGGTTAACATTATTAAAAAATTAATAAGCTGAGTTAATATTGTGGCTGTGGATTCTGCGCCGAATTTATCTGAATGCTGGATTTCAAAGGCACGCTATCGGTATGATGGTGTGCCTTTTTTGTAGTACCAAGGAGACTGACATGCTACGCAGCACCATTGCCGCGTTATTGATAGTGATTTCCAGTCACACCGTCGCCGCTCAGTGTGACGATGCCATTCAAGCTGCATTGCAGTTACCTGAAGCCAAACCGGAAGTTAAAAATCCGCAGTTACGACGTTTGACTATCCTGGTTTGTCATCCTGAAAAACAAGCTGTAGTCGAGCTTTTTCACGCCAGATTGCATCCAAAAGAAAAATACTACAGCGGGGTTCCCTCGAGCAGCTTATATCGCGTTGCGTTATCAGACGACGGTTCTATCCCGAAAACCACCGGTGTGTTATTTGGAGATAAAGACAAGGCCGATGTGTTAAACGTGTCATTGCGTCGTCGCAACAGTGCCAATCAGTTTATGGATTCAGTCAATACCGTTACCATGCCAGAGGCGGGATTTGCCCAGTCGGCTGGCAACGGCGTCGTGGTAGCCGTGAAGGAGTGGGAGTAAAACCTCCCTCGTTACCAGCGCAGACCCGTCACTAGTACAGTTCCGCCGTCATTCCGCACACACCATCCGTCATGCCGCATTTAGTGCGGCATCTGCTCTTTTGGGAACTCCTGCCTCACTGTGAAATCGGTTGCGCAGATATCAAACGTTTCGTCATTCCGCACTTGTTGCGGAATCTCCTCTTTTGGAAACTCTTGCCTCACTGTGAAACCGGTTGCGCAGATATCAAATGTTTCGTCATTCCGCACTTGTTGCGGAATCTCCTCTTTTGGGAACTCTTGCCTCACCGTTAAATCGGTTGCGCAAAAGCCTGACTGAAGCTCCACAGTTGCTCACCATGTTCGCTGCATTGTCTTCGCCGTCAGTTTTTGCACGATGCGGCATCCAAGATTCCGGCTCACCGCTGCGCGGTGTCCGGAAAGACGGGGGAGGGAGACGGCTTGCCTCACTGTGAAATCGGTTGCGCAAAAGCCTGACTGAAGCTCCACAGTCGCTCACTATGTTCGCTCCGCTGTCTTCGCCGTCAGGTTTTGCACTATAACGCCTTCTTCGTGGGCATCACTACGTTGGCGAAGATTAACCCCGCGACGAGTGACATCAGGATAACGAAGGTTTCCTGACCGACATGTTCAGCCTGTATAAATTCCTGTCCGGATATCACCTGATTAAGACCAATATACGTCTTGGAACCAGGCACGAGCACAATCAGTCCCTGCATCATCACAATACTGGCTGGCGCATTGGCAAACCGTGTAAACGCGTTAGCATAAACTCCTAGTGCAAATGCGCCTACGAAGGTACCTAGGCCAAATTCCAGATACTGGGACGCAAAATAAGTACAGAAGTACGCAATAAAACCGGCAATGATGGCCCACGGGGCATGTTTAAAGCGCAGTTTGAAAATCACCACCAGTGCACTACAAAGCACAAATACGCCTAATACCCTGGTCCAGATTGGGTGTGGGTCAGCGGGGATAAAGTCCGTTTGCTGGAACAGAAATGCGCCCAGCGTAATACCCAGGAATGCGCCAAAATAGAGTTTGAATAACTGCATCACTGCATCCATGACACGGGATGTGCCCGATACAACATGCCGGGATGAAAGCTCTGCCAGACCGATGGTTAATGCCAGCCCGGGTATAAAGATAATAATGGATGACAGCACCACCAGACGCACATTAATGCTGCCGTCTATATAGCTATTCACAAAACAGGCGATTAAGCCTGCCACCATGGCTACTGCCGGCTCGAGCATTAATTTGACACGCTTTGAGCGACCGGACCACGCTACAAATAAAAACATTACCGGCCCGATCATGGCGGTCCAACCCACATCGTGCCAGCTAGCTCCCATCAACAGAGCAAATGCGCCCGTTGTCATCCCGTAAGCTAGCATTGAAACCAGTGGATGAAATACGCCGGGGGAGTTATCAATTTCGGTGAGCCTCTGATCGGCTTCATCGATAGTCAGCTTTCCTGATAGCAGTTCAGATACCAATTCATCAATGCGGCCCAGAGAGCCAAGATCCAGCTCGCCGGGTTCCAGTCGCGCTGCATGCGTGTACTCATCTTCATGCCCCTCACTCCAAATCATAAAAATGATGGATGTTGGGGTGCTGTTAAAGGAGGCGCGTACGCCGAGATAACTGGCGACTTCCATCAAATGCGCTTCCAGTCGGAACGACGGTGTCTCGTACTTATGTAACATTCTGCCGAGTTTTACGATAAATCGACGAATTTGTGTAAATTTGGCCTTATCCAAGTACCGCTCCTGACTTCCATTACCGCACAGAACAATCTGCGATAGTCTATGCAACCAAGCCCTCATCTGCTATAACAATTTCTCTTAAATCCAAGGATGAATGTATGAAATGCAGGATAGCCGTCGTGCTGGCAACATGGCTCGTTGCCGCATGCACAAAAGCGCCAAATACACCACCAACACAAGTACCACAGCCAGTGATTACCTCTTTCTTACAACAGCTCAATACGCCTGCTCCTGAGGCCAAACCTATTCCCTATTCGGCTGAATATCACGGAAAGCGGATTGACGATCCTTACCATTGGCTTAAGGATCAGAGTTATCCGACCGTTGATGATAAAGATGTTCTGGATTATCTACATGCCGAAAACGACTATTTCAATAAATGGCTAGCGCCGCATAAAAAGCTGGTTGATACCTTATTCAATGAGTTCAAAGGGCGGATGGTAGAAACTGATACCTCTGTACCTTATGAAAAAGACGGCTATGAATTTCGCTGGGAATTTCGCAAAGGTGATGAGTATCGCACCTGGTTATGGCGCAATCTTGAATCAGGTCAGGAAGAGGTGTTACTGAGTGAACCTGAGTTGGCCAAAGGTCATGATTATTTCGTGATGGGTGACTGGACCCTAAGCTCTGACCACTCCTTCTTGGCTTATACCATTGATACCTCAGGAGATGAACGATATCAGTTGTACGTGAAAGACATGCGTAGTGGTGAAGTCATGATGACCGCACACGATAATATCCGTGATGATGTGCTGTTTCTAAAAGATACCCACACCCTGGTGTATGGACAGCTCGACCCGGAACGCTGGTTTACCAGAAGTATCAATGTTCATTCCGTTGGACGCGACATTTCAGAAGATCGCACACTATTCACCGAACATGACGACAGCTTTTTTCTGGGGTTTTCACAAACCAGCAGCGAAGAATTTCTGCTTCTGACCAGTGAACAGCGAGAAAACAACGAAGTGCTGGCAGTCCCTGTCGCTGACGTAAAACGCCCTCCTTTGATGCTCAAATCACGTCAGCAGGGTTTTTACGCAGATGTCGATCATGGCAATGGTGACTTTTACATTATTGCCAACGACACTCACGTGAATGGCCGACTGGCAAAAGTGAAAGACAACACGCCAGATTACGCTAGCTGGCAAACATTGATTGAAGGGGCGGATGCACTCTACTTACGCAGACTGCAAGTCTTTGCAGATCGTATGGTATTGCAAGAGCGCAACAACGGCATTGATCAAATACGCGTCATGCCGAATGGCGGTAACGATTATTATATCGCGTTTCCTGAGCCGGTGTATCGCGCGTCAATTTCCTACAATCCAAGCTTCACTCAGCAGCATATACGTCTTAGTTATGAGTCAATGATCACGCCGGATACGATCTACGACTTTGAAATAGACAGTAGAGAACTGATCACCCGCAAAGTGAAGCGTATTCCCTCTGGCTATGACTCAACTGACTACGTGACCGAAAGGCTGATGGCGCCTGCACGGGACGGTGCGGCTGTGCCTATTTCTCTGGTGTATAAAAAAGGCATCAAAAAAGATGGCTCACAGCCTCTGTTGCTTTACGGTTATGGTGCTTATGGTATTGCTATGTCGCCTACTTTTTCAGGGACACGACTCAGTTTGCTGGAGCGAGGCTTTGTGTTTGCCATTGCGCACGTACGTGGCGGCGATGATATGGGTTACCAATGGTATCTGGACGGTAAGCTCGAGAAGCGACAAAACACCTTTAATGACTTTATTGATGTGGCCAGACACCTGATTGATGAGGGCTACACGGCAAAAGGCAATATCTCTATTGTAGGAGGAAGTGCTGGAGGGGAGTTAGTCGGAGCTGCTGTGGTGCAGGAACCGCAATTGTGGCGTTCTGCAACGCTAGCTGTGCCTTTTGTTGATGTACTCAATACTATGCTGGACGCATCGCTACCATTAACTCCCCCAGAGTGGCAGGAGTGGGGAAATCCGATTGAGAGTGAAACCTACTTTGAGGTTATCAAAGCTTATTCGCCCTACGATAATATTGAAAAAACGTCCTATCCACCCATGCTGGTAACAGGCGGACTTAACGACCCTCGTGTGACTTACTGGGAGCCGGCAAAATGGACCGCAAAAATGCGCGCCAATAAAACAGACCAGAACTTGTTAGTGATGCGTATGAATATGGGAGCTGGACATTTTGCCAATAGCGGGCGTTACGGAAGCCTTAAAGATGATGCCGAAGAATATGCCTTTGTGCTGTTAGCTCACGGGATAAGCGAGTAGTGAAATAGTGATATGAATATGTCTACCAAGGCCAAGGTTGCAGTAACCTTTGCTGCGGTCATGTGCGCAGTGACCGTATTTTATTGGTCCAGTTTGTACCGTCTGTATACGGCTGTCACACTGTACGACGAAGACAAGATCGTACATAACTTCCTGTCCATGCGTGATGCGTTCAACACGACTACCATTGCGCCAGCTGCCAAGCCCTTCGTGTTTCCTACTGCTTATCGCCCACTGCCCGAGAGTTTTAGTGTTGCCGGTAAAACCGAGTCTGTATCGGGATTTCTGAAAGACTCGGGTACCACAGGCTTGATGGTCATCAAAGACGGAGAGATTGTTGCTGAACAATATTTCCAAGGCATGCAGGCTGATAATCAGCATATTTCCTTCTCAGTCGCCAAATCGTTTGTTTCTGCACTGATAGGCATTGCCGTACAAGAGGGTTGGATAGCCAGCCTGCAAGATCCCGTTACTGACTATGTACCGGAACTTATAGGCACTGGCTACGACAAGGTCAAAATTGAAGATATCCTGCAGATGTCATCAGGTGTCAAATTTAACGAAGATTACGGTGATTTTCATTCAGACATTAACCGCTTCTCACGGGCCATTGCGTTTGGTACGTCGCTGGATGACTTCACCGCGTCGCTGCAACGTGAACGTGAGCCTGGCACCTATCACCACTATGTCAGCATAGACACACAGGCACTGGGCATGTTGTTAACCAGAGTGAGCGGCAAATCACTTACCCAGCTCATCTCAGAGCGACTCTGGCAGCCTCTGGGGATGCAGGACGAAGCTTACTGGCTTAGTGATGATGACGGTATGGAACTGGCACTGGGCGGACTGAATGTAACTCTGAGAGATTATGCAAAATTTGGCTGGCTGTATCTGAACAAAGGCAATTGGCATGGGCAGCAATTGGTGCCACAGCAGTGGGTAGAAAAATCGGTGACGCCAGATAAGCCACATCTGATGCCTGGTAAAAACAATCCGGCATCAAGCTCGTCTGATGGTTACGGTTACCAGTGGTGGATCCCCATCGGCGCCGAGGATGAGTTTATGGCCAGAGGGATTTATCATCAGTTTATTTACGTCGATCCAGACGCCGCGACGGTGATAGTCAAAACGTCAGGCAATCATCGCTTTACTGAGCCTGGACACAACTGGAGAGATCGCCATCTGGCAATGTTTAGAGCGATAGTTGAGCACTCTAAGTGAATGAGATTCCTGACCGCCGCTACGCGGCGTCAGGAATGACGTTTCGGGCGTCACCCCGTATATGGACTCCTCCGGTTGTGCAATACAATAGCGGCGATAAATTTAGGTGATAGATGCGTGCGTATATTCGGACTTTAAGTGGGTAGCGAACCCTGTCCATTGATGTGCTCGCTCCTTCATACCTTGTCGGAAGTAAGGTTTTAATAACCGCCGGGATGAACAGGCTCTTGAAGGACGGTCTGACCTAATTATTGCCGCATTACTGTACTGCAGTAACTTTATTAACTTGACTGCAAAGCCTGTGATGCTCTGTAAGGTTGCTGGTTGTGCAACATTGCCCAAGCGATTCTGACCATTTTGTTTGCTAACGCAACGGCTGCTCGTCGAACGCCCCGTCGCTCAACAACGCGCTTAACCCA
>NZ_AUBH01000005.1 GCF_000429145.1 Aestuariibacter salexigens DSM 15300 | reverse complement strand
GGAGCCGATGTACTCAAAGGAAGCTCATTCACCACTCAGATAGAGGAGCACAATACTGCTCCAAAGAGTATCAGCGACTGCACATTAAACATGGAATCATATGTTCTATGACTGACGGATATGATTGTTATCAGAACGCATTAGCCGAGCGAATAAACGGAATACTCAAAATGGAATACCTAGTAACGAAGCCAAGGGATCTGGAAGAAGCAAAGAAAATGGTGGCAGAGTCAGTAGCGCTCTATAATGAGCAAAGGCCACATATGGCCTTAAAATACAAAACGCCCGATGAAGTACACCGGGCGTTTACGTAACCTAAAAAGTGTCAATTTATTTTAGGACTAGTCATCGCTCCTACCTTGGATAATGTGTCCCATTTTTCGTTGCTATTGGCTCAAATTCACATGCTACAAAAGACCAAATTTCATAACCTTTAAGATACAACTCGCCGAAATTCAGGTGAAATTGTAAATTTGAGGATTAAATTATGAATAGACAACTTATTAAGAAAGCGCAACTTATAAAAAAAGAAGAGCATGCAGGATCAAAGTTAATCGAGTTGAATCAAAACGATTTAGATAAGGTTGTCGGGGGGAGCAGTTATTCTGTCGACACTTTCAAAGATGCAGAGTGGGAAAACGAAGTAAATCCCATCAGCCCAACATATCCAAAGAAGCCTGGACATATTAAACCATAGAATTCTTAATCAGACTTAAATATTACTTCCAGTTAGGAGTTAAAAATTTTCACTTTGCTAAGCTTCTCCCACTGACTTTAGTCAGTGGGAGTAATTAAAACTTCGTTTGATTTTTGCGATTTACTAAAGGCGTAAACAATAGAGGGGAACAAACTATACAAGCCTGCCATTCACAATTGGCTCAAACGCGGTCAGGCTGTCCATTAATGCTGAATTGCCGAGCCCATGATTTGGGAAATAATTGGTAAACTGCCCCTGTTCGCCATGTAGTGCCAGGTAATTCAGCACGACGGTCTCCACCAGCAGGTTAACGTTATTGGCCGCTGGGGTTGATGCTGTCTCAACGGACCCGTCGCTGCGCATATATCCAATTTGCTGATGACGTGCCATTTCATCTGCGGTTGCGCCTAACAGCTGTGGGGCGCCGCCAGGGTTATAGACCATAAAAAAGCTGGCTGCTGTAGATGAATTATCTCCGGTCCACACACCTTTACCACGACCTTGTGGGGAGTCATCTATCATGCCATTGCTGAAAACAGATCCATCACTACAGACATACATCATCAGCGGCAGCCCCACACGTGCGGCATATTCCAGGCATGCGCCCATACAGCGACCTGCTCGCATATCCCGCACCTCTCCGGTTGCGCGCGTGCCATTATGATAATCGTAACCGCCCATTGTAATGGTGCCGGCACCGGCAAATCCGTTTATCACGAGTTTCATCACTGAGGCGGTTTTTCTGAATTCGCCATCACTATCGAACTCTTGTTGAGAAAAAATGCCGTTGTCGCCGACAATGACAGGATCAAGTGCGGGATTTAGGGTACTCGGATCGCCAAATCGGTCGGTAATGTCTGCACTTTTGACATAGCCACAGCGCACCATATTCTTAAGTACTTCGTCGGAACTGATGCCAGTGTCGGTCCTCGCCAACTTCATATCACTGATGCGCTGAATGGATTCCATCACGGCGACAGAATCCTGTTGGCTGAGCAGGCCAACCAAGTCACCGGTATCAACCAGCCCGGTCACATCGGATGGACGGTCCACTTTGGTAGGTCGTTTAGCAGGATCAATCATATTGGCAGGGGCCATTGAATTGCCCCCCGAATCACTGTTTCTTGACCCAATCAATGTCAGAAGCGAGCCGTCTGCACCAACCTTATTCACGCCATACATAGGGTTATGTGGATTATTACCTGTATCATTTTCGGAGCGAGCTGGAATAACGGCGCCATTGATATTGGCTCGATTACCCACCGCAATCTTATCCAACATGCCACGCAAAAACGCGCTGTCGGAGTGAAATGCGAGACCCAGCTCGTTGTTGATAAACTCCGATAATCCAGTGTCAGGGTTGGTCAGGCCTGGGACCATATCGCCCGGCAGTCCTTGCCTGCCGTAGCCGGCTGTAGACAGGAAATCCAGCTGTCCGCCACGCCCGCCAACTAACACATTGGAGCCTGCGATGTTGGCTCCCCCTGCCAGGTCAAATACGATAAACGGGATCCGTCCGGCACCCTGTGTGGCTATTCCACAGCTTGCCTTTAATGCTTCAAGGTCGGCGGATAAGGTAGCATGCGCACGGCCGGGGTTGGCGAATAAGCTGAATATCGAGCCACTGGTCAGTGTGGCAGCACCTGCGCAAAAACTTTGCGCAATAAAATCGCGACGAGTCATCGGTTTGGCATGGTCGTCGTGAAACATTGGTGCGTCTGGGTTGAGCTCAGCACGCTGAGTGAGTTTGGTAAAGAATTTGCGGGTCATAGTTGTCTCCCTAATCTCAGCATGGCTATTGCAGTAACATAGCGGCACTGCCCAACACCGCCGCGCAGCTTGCTTTTACTACCGTACTGGTATAGGAGGTGTCGCATTGTCGTGACGCATCACACTGCGTTAATCGTTCAATAAGCTGGTCGAGTTCAGACGTTATGTCAGTGAGGTCAGGCTGATCAGCTATATCATTGCCTATAATGCGTTCGATAATTGGCATAATTACGGCTTCTCGTGCTGCGCCATCAAAGGCCCGATCTGCAGGTTGAGCAAAGTCAAAGTCAGGGAAAAAGCTGGCTCTTAACGCCTCAGATTCAACCAGCTGATCACAGTATTTAATACTGAGCTGGGTGACTGCCATTTGATGTGAAGCCAGGTAACCGTCCAGGTTGGTCACAGACGGTAGCTGCTGACTCAGCGCACGGTAGGTGTCGTTGACGCTGCTGTTGGTCAGCGGCACGGTGGTCAGACTGGCCATGCTGGCGTTAATTTCGGCAAAATCTCGCACACCTACTTGAGCCTGTGGCGATAAGTCCACTGGTGCTGCAGGTGCAGGGGGGGACGCCTTGATGCGTACATATTCCTTTTGACCCAAGCGATCAAAGGTCAGAAAAAATTCATCTTGCTGTGGGCCTTTATCTACCGCAATGATGGTTCCCTGAGACGATAATATCTGGCCTGTTTCTGCATCATAATTATCTGCGCTCAACCGCGTATCCAGCGTGGCAAATACCTGCCCAAATGAAGACTCTCTACCGTTGATGCCTAGCCGCATGCCCTGCAATGACAAATCCTGTGGGGGAGGTGTACCCGCCAGATTGATAAAAAATGGCTCAGTAAACAGGTAGCTATAGCTATCAAACTGACTGGCCTCAAATACGATATAGCTATCTGGCAGATCTATTTGCTCGCTGATATTAAACAGCAGAAAAAATTTCTGACCGATTCCGACATCAAAGTTCCTGGCAATTTGCGCGTCATCCAGCGTGCGGTTATGGATAGCCACCATTCTGATAGTGCCTGCCCAGGGCATGTCACCCGATGCTTCATTGCCCAGCACTAATGCAAAGGTTTCATCCCAATCTGCCATTCCGGCAGGCTCTGCTGTGTCTACATCTCCCGTAAACTGACCGTTAACGTAAATTCTGCGGCCATTGATTTGATCATAATTGAATACAACGTGTTGCAGAGCAGCCTGTAGATCTTCATCCGCATCAGCCGTAGACAATGCCGGCAAGCCATTACTGTCTGTATTGTCATTACGCAATAGTGCGTCATAGTTATATAACGTCTGACCCAGCGTAAAGTTTCGCCTGTCACGACCTCCAGAGTAGCTGACAATACGTGCCGGCCCCTCTTGCGTGACATTTGCCGGAGCGATCCAGGCCTCAATGGCGAACTCGCCGGTCGCGACAATCAGATCCCGTAACTTTTTGCTGTCACGGGTCGCGCCTTGTGCTTTACCATTGCCGAGTTGAATGCCCCAACCGCCGACCCAGCTATATTCGCCACTTAACGTCAGATCTAACGCAGGCTCGATGCCGCTGGTGTCAAAAGCAATATTCCCGCTACCAGTTTTGAACTCCCATTTGGCAATCAGGTTAGATTCAAATCTGCCTCCGCCGCTGGCCAATGTGCCATCAAACAATGTGAGTGCCGACGAGTTGATAAATGTGTCGGGCAGTTGCGTGACTTCAATGTCATCTGCCATCGCCTGTATTGCATTGATCAGCGCCTGCGCATCGCTGTCACAGTCAGACCAGCAGTTGTGAAACTCATCACGTACCCTGCCAACAATGCGTGATTCGGCAGGGTTATCCAGATTCAGCCTGGCTTTGGCGGCCTCATATGCTTCCATGACATCGCTTGAACCAAAATAAGGTGAGATAGGTATGCTGGATGAGTTGCTGTGGCAGTCAGCACAGAACTGTTCAAGCAGGGGGTAAACCGTGTTTGCGAACAAATCTGGCTCAGCCGGGAAATTTTTATTTGCGCCTGGCGTTTTTATTGGCGGTGCTTGCAATTGAATGCTTGTTGCAACAGCCTGTTGATCACTTGCCCAGTTGCTTATCCAGGTGGTCATAATATCAGCGCAGGCTGTATCACTGGTCAACCAGCAATTATGTCCATTGGCTACTTTGCTGACCAGTAGTGAGTCTTGTACCGAATCAAAATTAACTAGCCCGTTGGCTGCAGAGTAGGCTTCGTTGATATCGTCATTGCGCGCAAAAAACGGCGCTTGTTCGCCTTGCACATGACAGGCGCCACAGCGATCGGTAGTCGCCACGTTATCCCATAGTGATAACTTAAAGTTTTGCACGTCATCGGTGGCCGGTGGCGGACCACTATAATTCGATACGACCTGATTTGCCGGTGGTGGCAACGGGGTTTCTTTCACTTCTGTCTGACTGCCACCGCAGCTAAACAGGATAAACAGGGCCGCAGGGGAAAGGCATTTCAACGGATTTCTGTAAAACATCATTTATTCCCCCTTACAGTAGTCAGCTGCATTGGCAAAAATATCTTTTACCTGATAACCACTGGCTTTGAAGCTGTCTGTCATCGCATTCAGGGCCTGACGATCGGCACTGTCCTGGGCAGGACGTAAACATACTGCCTCAAACACTTTTTCAACCTGGCAGTGCGCGAATGTCTCACTGTGAGCGAGCTCCTGTCCCATCGATTTTGCGCCGTTGCCAGAGCCACGAAGGGATTCGGACCAGCCGAGTAGCTGGTTGATACCTTCTCGCCAGTAGTTATCCCAGCGGTCATCCAACGTCACATAGCCAAACGGAAAGTTGTTCGCATTGATCCAATATTTCTCCTGCACACGGAGTCCCGTTACCGGATCGAGCTGACCTTGCTGGTTATAGGTCAGTCTTCCATTCAGACCCTCAGGATCTGATTGCTCGTCATATGAATAGTTGTAATAGGCAAATGCCTGAGCGAGCGGGTCCATACCCGAGTGACAGCCCACGCAGGAATTAATGAAAATCCGACTGTCTCCGCCGGGGCTGCGACTCAGATCCTGACGAATACGGTCGGGTGGGAGACTGGTATCTTTCAGTCCCTCCAGGTCGGTACACATGTGATTGATTAGGGTGAACCTGAACATGGCGCGGTTTGTCCCGTCTTTGAAAAACGCCTTGGCAGCAGCGCGCGAGGTCATCACACCAGCGGTTGCCTCAACAGGTAGACCCATGACGCTGGATTGCGTTGTCGCCACCAGAAAACGCGCCAAGTCAACGTGTTGCTCGTCCAGTGCTTCGTAATGCCGGTTATCAGAAATGTTGTATGCGGGTACCCCTAATGCACTGTCTCCAACATACAATATATCGCCGCTTAACAGCAGGCGAAAATCAATGTCATCACGTACCATGCCAATGACGGTGGCTGAATAATCATTGAGCGGCGCATAGATATCGAACTCTTCGTTCGTCCATGGCGTCGCCCAGTTTTTCAAGGTGGTGCGATAGAAATCCGGGTGCTGCATTGCCAGCATTGCCGCATCGTATGCTCGACCCTGTGCAACGAGACCCTGCATGCTATCGAGCATGTCAGCACTCGGCGGTACACCTGCAATACGGTCATGAATACGCTTTGCTTGCTCCCGGTCTCCAGCCATAACGTGGGTGCCAGACAGGCTGAGACTGGCGACTAATACCAGACTGGGAAGAATGCGCAAAAAGGGTAATGTAACCACAGCATTAACTCCATCAAATTACCCTCTTTGTATTGACAGATTCGCTCTGCATTTGCAGAACACCAGTGGCTATATTTTTACCTAATTTTGTGACCTGATAGGTCTTTTATTTCATAACAAAGAATAATAAATCGACATAATTCTAAAATTGCCCGCTTGGAGTTATTTTCTCCGCATTTTTTCTGATTCAAATAATTTTATTAGTTAATTTAAATAGATCATAAGTACTAAAAACTAACAAATACATAAGGTTACAAAGCATTTGCAATTGTGTTCTTAGTAAAGTTCACGCTGCTTTTTTCTTTACATTCATGAAGTTAAATGTTTTTACATGTGCCTTTTCCGGAAGGTTCTTTTCTGGTATTAAAAAATATTCCTGAATATAGATCCCGTTATTGCTCGTTTTTCAAACTGGTGAAAAGCTGAAAAAAGACCGAAGTCTCCATCAGCCTGATGTTGACTGACACGAACATAACCGGACACAACGATGCCAGTACGTAATCAACTTAACTCGATGTCAGCGACACGCTTATCCAGCGTGATAGCGTTGACAATGGTGTTAGGAGGATGTGGTGGTAGCGTTGTGGAGCAGGAGCAGCAGGAACCGGATCCTGTCGTAGTCGACATCCCCATTGCGTATATCAAGCGTACTGTGGATGAAGATATATCACCGCTGATACCTCGGGACCTGCGCGACCCTACACAGTTTACTCCCGGCGCTACACTGGTTGTGAAAGCACGGGCCAGTGCCAGCGCGCTTGAAACAAATGTGACAGACAGAGCCTTTGTCACCGAGGAGGAAACAGAAAACGCGCCGATTTACGACGTAAGGGATTTAGAAACCTCTTATGATGGTAGCAAATTGCTGTTTGCCATGCGGGCGCCAGAAGAAGATGGCCAGGACCAAGAGCCAACCTGGAATATCTGGGAGTATGATTTGCCTTCCGATACGCTGCGTCGGGTTATTGGCTCAGATCTGGTCGCTGAAGCGGGGCAGGATACCGGTCCGGTCTATCTGCGAGATGGTAGGATCCTGTTTAGTTCAACCCGCCAGCGTGGTAATCAGGCGCGTTTACTTGATGAGGGCAAGCCTCAGTATTCCGGTTTGGAAGAGAGTCTGCGGACCGAAGCTTCAGTCTTACATGTGATGAACAGTGACGGCACTGGCATTGAGCAGGTGTCGTTCAATCAAAGTCACGACCTTGATCCGGTCGTGCTCAGCAATGGTAAGGTATTGTTCAGCCGTTGGGATCAGGCTGGTGGTAACAAAGGGATCCATCTGTACACGATGAACCCTGATGGCAGTGATGTAGAGCTGTTATTCGGTCGTCACAGTCACCAGCAAAATGGCCAGAATATTCACTTCATCGAAAGTCGTGAGACGCCGGATGAGAACATTCTGGTTGCCTTGCGCGAGTTCATGCCACAACGTTTTGGTGGCGATTATGCCATTCTCGATACCGCCGGCTTTACTGATATCAACGTTCCTATCGCCTCAAATCCGGGCGGCTCCGGTCAGGCACAGCTTCCTGCTCTTTTCGACAATATCGACGCCACGTCTGAGTTTTCAGCAGGCGGCTACTTCGCATCCCTTTACCCTCTTTGGGATGGAAGTGGTCGCCAGCTGTTCAGCTGGAGTCAGTGTCGTGTGCGCGAAGTATTGTCTGAAGAAAGTGAGCAGCAGGCGCGCATATTGCCCTGTACAGACGAAGTATTAACGCGTGAGGATATCGCTCCAGCAGCCCCGCTGTATGGGTTGTGGATGTACGATCCTGTTGAAAACACTCAGCTGCCTCTGACCGTCGCACAGGAAGGGATTGCCATTACTGAGGTAGTCGCGATGGAATCACGTCCCTATCCTGCCAATGCCCCTCAGCCAGAACAAGTGATTGAACTGCAAGACGCTAACCTTGGCTTGCTGCATATTCGCAGTGTGTACGATATCGGTGGTGAGGATACCAGTCCTGCTGGTCTGCCTGCGATGGCAGACCCGACTCTGGTGAGTGTGGCTCAGCGCCCCGCACGCTTTTTGCGTATCAGCAAGGCCGTATCCATTCCGGATGATGAGGTGCTCGATTTTGAACGGTCTGCTTTTGGCCGTTCACGGGCTAACCTGATGCGGGAAATAGTCGGTTATGTGCCGATAGAGCCCGATGGCTCTGCGCTGTTCCAGGTACCGGCTAATATACCTCTGGCGATAAGCATTCTTGACGCTGACGGCAAGCGCATTTCGCCGCGCCATAACAATTGGATTCAGGTGGCTGCGGGTGAAGTGAAAACCTGTAACGGTTGTCATACACCAAACAGTACGGTGCCTCACGGTCGACTGGATGCTGAATCTGAATCGGTTAACCATGGTGCGCCGGCAAGCGGCATCCCTTTTCCTAACACCAATCCATCATTGTTTGCGGATGTGGGGGAAACCATGGCCCAGGTCGCCGCGCGCCTGAATGGTGCGCCGTATCCCTCGCAAGATATTACGTTTATTGATATCTGGAGCGACCCTGAGATCACTGAACCTGCGCCATCTTTTGCGATCGCCTATCAAGACCTTGCTACGCCGCTGCCTGTCTCACAAAACTGTGCACAAAACTGGACGGCGCTATGTCGCATCGTGGTGAACTTTCCTCAGCATATTCAGCCCCTGTTTGAACACAACCGTGAGCTGCGAGATGCCGAGAACAATCTAATCGAAGACCGGACGTGTGTCACCTGCCATGCCCCGCAAGACGAGTTGGGTGGTGCTCAGGTACCTGCCGGTCAGTTAGATCTGACAGGTACACCTTCGAGCGATAACCCCGATATTCTCACTGCCTATCGGGAACTGATGTTTGCCGATAACGAGCAGGAAGTGATCGACGGTGTGCTTATTGACCGTCTCATTCCGGTTGTGGATCAAGACGGCAATCCCGTATTTGAAACCGATGAAGACGGAGAACTCATTCTCGATGCAGAGGGTAACCCTATTCCTGTAATGACCACGGTCAGAGTGGGCAATTCGATGAATCCGAACGGATCACGAAGCAGTCAGCGCTTCTTTAACGTTTTCTTATCAGGTGCAATCCATGCTGACTGGCTGTCGCCCGTTGAGCGCAAACTGTTCGCCGAGTGGCTGGATATTGGCGGTCAGTATTACAACAACCCCTTTGATTCGGTGGCAGCGCAATGAAGACGTCAGCCGCTCTGCTTCTGATGATGCTGTTTTGCCTCACATGCTCCCCGGCGAGGGCTGAAGGCGTTCGCGTACAAGTAATGGATAGCTACGCAGATATGCACACCGGGCCTGCCAGTGAATACCCGCGCTTCCACGTCGTAGAAAAAGGCGAGTGGATAAGTGTGCTAAAGGAGCGCACCGGTTGGTACAAAGTCGCAACCGAATCGGGCAAGAGCGGTTGGATATCGGCCCGCTCTTTGACGCGTACTTTTGCTGAAGACGGCGAACAAATCACTCTGACACAGCCTTCATTTGAACAGTCCCGGCAACGCGATTGGGAGTTCGGGTTATATGCAGGCGTGCTTGAAAACACCACTGCGCTGTCTGTTTCCGCTGCCTGGGTTGTGACAGAGAACATTGTCACAGAAATCGCTTACACCCAGGCATTAGGCAGTTTTTCAGAGAATCAGTTAGCCAGTGTGCGCCTGCATCATTTTACTTTTCCCGAGTGGCGGTTTAGCCCCTACGTCACGCTAGGCGTAGGTCAGATCCGCACCACGCCTCGGGCAAATCTGGTGCAAAGCGGTAGTGAAAGTCGCACAAACGACTTACTGGAAGCGGGGGTCGGGTTTCGTTACTACCTGGCCAAAAATTATGTCGTTCGGCTGGAGTACCAACGATTGTTGGCACTGATTGAGCGTGATGAGCAAGAGGAGTTGGAATCATGGAAACTTGGTTTCGCCGTATTTTTTTAAGTGCACTGGCCATGATTTCACTCGGCAGCCCAGCAGCACAAGCGCAGCAATCAATTTATGAACCAGAGGTTGAGCGCCGCGAATTCAATGAAGCCGACATCGATAGCGAGAACTTTGAGATTGGGGCATTTGTGGGCGTCGTCAGCATTGAAGATTTCGAGCAGGACACTGTGGTCGGGGCACGATTGGCCTATCACATCAGTGAAAATCTTTTTGTTGAAGCAAGCGCAGGCTTTGCCACTGCTGGGCAGACCAGCTTTGAAGTGCTGTCAGGCGGCGCACCCTTTTTGACCGATGAAGAGCGGGATTACACCTACTATGACCTGTCCGTTGGCTACAACATTAACGGTGAAGTGTTCGTGACGGACTCGTTGGTGCTCAACAGCGATTTTTACCTGCTTGTTGGTGGTGGTAGTACCGAATTCGGTGGAGACGATCGCTTTACTATCAGCGTTGGCGGCGGGTATCGACTGCTGCTGACGGACTACTTTGCGCTTCGTCTGGATGTGCGGGATCACATTTTCAACAGCGATTTAATTGGCGAAGAGAAGGCAACACACAATCTTGCCTACTCGGTAAGTGCAACCTTTTTCTTCTAAATTCAGGAGTCAGCCATGAAGCCAAAATTACACAACGACTTTTCTTTCCTGGCCATGTTGGTCGTGGTCCTCACCGTTTTTACGGCAACCACCACAAGTGCGGCGGTAACCGCAGTGCAAGCCCCTGACTTTACGCTAAAAAGTCGTGAAGGCAGCAATATGCGCCTGGCCGAACAGCGCGGCAATATCGTGCTGGTCAATTTCTGGGCCTCGTGGTGTGGTCCCTGTCGAGAAGAACTGCCTCATATGGAAGCGCTTCAGAAAGAGTATGAAAAGCTCGGCTTCACCGTATTTGCCGTCAATGTTGACGACGATCCGAGCAAGGCGAATGTGCTGCTGAATGACATTGATGTGTCATTTCCGGTGCTGTTTGACCCCCAGGGTGATGTCAGCCAGATGTATGACGTATCGGCAATGCCGACTACGGTCATCATCGACCGGGACGGCATGGCGCGCATGACCCACAAAGGCTATCAATCCGGTGACGAGCGCAAGTACGAGAAAGCCATCAAACTGCTGATGCGGGAGTAACATCATGCGTCGCCGGTTAACTCAACTGTTTATCATTACCTGTGCGCTAGGACTCAGCGGCTGCGCATCCACACAGTGGGAACTGGAGCCATGGGTAAAACCCTATGAGCGCAGCAATCTGGCCGATCCCATCATGAGCATGAGCCGCAATCCGATTGCTCTGGCATACATCAAACATGTATTTGAGTCTCGTGAGGGCGCACGCGGTGCCGATGGTGCGGCGGGAGGCGGCTGTGGCTGTAACTAAGCGTGTAATCCTGATAGCACTGTTGATCTGTCACTCAGGGGGGGCGGCAGTATTACCACAGGATCGCTCCGATGTGATGTACCACCGCTATGAAGGTGACGGCGTTAGCATTGACGGCCCATCCATTCTGCTGCGCAAGAAGGTTCATAACAAAGTCTCGCTGTCCGCCAATTATTATGTAGATACGGTGTCTGGGGCGTCTATTGACGTGCGGGCGACCGCCAGCCCTTATCAGGAGGAGCGCAAAGAAACCACGCTGGGTGCTGATTTTTTACATAACAAAACCCTGATGAGCGTCAGTTACACCAACAGCTCTGAGAATGATTTTGAAGCCAACTCGGTGTATGTCGGCGTCAGTCAGGATTTCTTCGGTGACCTGACCACCTTATCGTTGAGTTATGCCAAGGGCTGGGATGAAGTCGGCAAAACCGGCGATCCGGATTTCGCAGAGCAGGCTGACAGACAAAAGTTCGGTCTGGGTATCACTCAGGTCGCCACCAAGAACCTCATTCTGGGATTCAGCGTGGAGAATATTTCCGATCAGGGATATCTGAATAACCCGTATCGTTCAATCCGCTTTTTAGACGCCAATAGCGAACGGGGCTTTCGCTTTGTGACTGAAAAATATCCGGATACCCGCACCAGCAATGCCGTGTCGCTGAATGCCCACTACTACCTGCCCTATCGTGCTGCACTCTACGCAGAAGGGCGTTGGTACACGGATACCTGGGGCATAGACGCAATGAATATCAAGCTTGGCTATATCCATACCTTTGGTGATGACTGGGTATTGGAGGGCTTTGTGCGTCACTACAGTCAGGAAAAAGCCGATTTTTATCAGGATCTGTTCACCCGTGAGAACGAGTTCAATTTTATGGCTCGTGATAAAGAGCTGAGCAGTTTTTCCGGGCTGACCGCGGGATTAAGCCTAGCCTACGAGTGGCAATTTTCTCCTGATGCACTGGTGAAAAAGAGCAGCGTACACCTGGAATGGGACCATATGCGCTTTGAATATGACAATTTCCGCGATGTCACCGCCAACGCGCCAGTTGGTGAGGAGCCACTGTTTGGTTTCAACGCCAATGTGATCCGGGCCTTTGTGTCAGTTTGGTATTAAGGAGAGCATGATGCGTGTTTTGATAACAACACTATTATTTTTGGCTTTGCATGGGGTTTTGTCTGCGCAGGATATTGAACTTGCGCCGGTGGTAAAGAATACAAAGGCTGCCACCCTGGCTGATGACGTGGAATCACTGCAGCAGCAACTGATTGAGCTCAATCGCGATTTATTCATTCTGGAAGAAGATCTGTTGTTCCCTTCCAGCACCCAACTGGCTGTCTATTTATCGGTAGATGCGGGACAACTGTTCAGACTTGATGCGGTAGAGCTGAAAATTAATGACGAGCAGGTCACGCACTATCTATATACAGAAAGACAGGTAGATGCGCTTGCCCGCGGCGGTGTTCAGCGCCTTTACATCGGCAATATCAATCAGGGTGAGCATCAACTCAGTGCCTTTATGGTTGGTATTGGACCTGAGAACCGCGAGTACAAGCGGGCAGTGTCGGTCACCTTTAATAAAGACAGTGACGCCAAAGCGGTAGAACTGCAAATTCTTGATGACAGCCGCTCAGAGCAACCCGAGTTTCGATTTGTTGAGCTATGAAAAAGCTGGAGTATCGCCGCAACAAAAAAATTCGCACGAGTCGACTTGTGCGTATGGTGGTCCTGCTATTGATAGCGGCATATCTCGTTTATCACGAGATGACGTTGGCATTTGCACAGGCACAGGAGCTGACTTCTGCGACACAGGATAACAGACAACGTTTGCAGTGTGGCCAGATCCTGTACAACTATTTTCAGCAGGATGCATTAGCGACGCTGCAACAGATTGCTGTGGCCGAACAGCAAGGCGTTGCGCTTGAAAATACCCAACATATTTCCCTGATAAAGGGCGCAGCAAGCATTCACGCCGGTATGCCCGGTCAGGCCGCGCAGATTTTTTCACAAGTAAAAGACTCACTGCACGATCCTGAGCTAGTAGCAAAGGCCACTTACTGGACGGCCTATCTGGCATTCTCGCAGCAACATTATGCACTGAGCAGTCAAATCGCGGCGTCCGCCGACTGGCCCCTGATGCAAACCTATTTGTCACCAGATCAGCGACAGCAATGGCTGTATCAGCAAAGTTTCGTCATGCAGATGAATAACAACCCTGACTGGCACACAGCGTTTTCGCTGTTGCCAGAGCAAAGTCGCTTCCGTAGTTATCTGCAGTTCAATCAGGCTGCGCAATTATTGACTCAATCTCAATGGCAGGAAGGCCTTCAGGCACTGACTCGCGCACAAAGCTCTCTCTCCACATCCGAGCAAGGCGGCTGGTTTGACTGGTTTGCCGATGCTCGCGAAACGTCACGTGTCGATATTGAAACGCAGGCGTTACTAGACAGAATACAGCTACTTCGCGGACAGGTTTTCGCCGCCCAGGGGCTGGTTAGCGAGGCATTGACTGCCTTTACCTCTGTGCGTCAAGAGAGTATGGAGTCTGAGCAGGCTTTGCTCAGCTACGGCTGGACGCTGGCCAATCATCAACGCCTGGATGATGCCATGTCAGTATGGCAGTACTTGTCGCGCCGCTATGAATCTGTCTACGCCATACAGGCCAGTCACGCACTTGCATGGGGCTTCGAACAGCGTGGAGCTCAACGCCAGGCATTTGCGCAACTTGAAGTTACCGTAAGCACATTGGAACAGGCATTGCTGGCAGCATCAGGGCTCGCTCTTTCTATCGATAATGAAGGATATTATGAGCAACTGGCGGCGGCACTTAGTCTGCAAAATGATAATCAACTTCAGACACTATGGCCGGCACAGCATCGCGATGTATTGAGTGGGCTGCTAGCGGGTGAGGTGGGTGACCAACTTGAGCAAATGTCGCGGCTTCAGCAGCAAACACACTTGCTTAACGAGTATAAAAAGCGCGCAGAAGCGATGCAACAGTTGTTGAGTGAGCGCAGCATTGAGCGTCGCCGGCGCCTGGACGCAATAGACGCTGAGCAACCTGCAGCAAAGCTGACCAATTTGCAGAAACAGGTCGCCAGTCTGTCGCAAGGGATAGTTACGGCGGAGCGTCAGTTTGACGGCGCCCACTTTGCCAGCGCGGATGAAAAGGCTCAGCTTGAACGGCTCACCCGTGCCGAGCGCATTATTGAGCGATTAGATGAGCACAATAAGCAGGCCTACAGTGACCGGTTTAACCGCATTCAGGGGGTGTTGGCCTGGCAGCTACAAGAACGTTTTTCCGACAGATTGTGGCAGGCTAAAAAGGGCGTAGCGTCGCTTCATCAGCACATTAACAAAGCGCAGAAGCAACTGGCCCGGATTGAAGACATTCGTAAGAAAGGCGATGACATCCAGCAACAGAAACAGCGTTTGCTTGCGTTAAATCATGCTTTGTCCAAGGTCACAGACCAGCAGATAACACTCGCCTCCCGCCTGACCGACGCGATTCAGGTACAGGTCTCTCAGGCACTGGCAGCACGTCACACACAACTAAACGAACAGTTGCTGCAAACCCGACTGTCCATGTTAAGAATGCAGGACAGCGCACTGCTGGCCCACTCCGGAGGTCAGCCATGAGATCCCGTCACAGCCTCATGTGCTGTGTGCTCGCAGTGACATGGGTAAACTTAAGCGGATGTATTTTGACGTCCGAAGAATCTGCCGAAATTGCAGAGCAAGCTAAACCGCAGAGGCTGAAAGACCTGACGCTTGCACCTGTCCGGATTGAGCGAGAAGTATTACCTCCGACGTCTCTTCGGCAAGTGCGTGACCAGTATCGTGAGCTGCTCAGTCAGGTGAAAAATAAAGACATTCTGGCAGATATGACTTACCGTGCTGCGGATCTAGAGATGTTACTGGCTGAACAGGCACAGGAACAAGGAGAGTCAGTACCGAGCGCCAATTATTATCAGACGGCGATCGATGAATACCGTCAGTTATTAGCAAACTATCCTCTTGCACCGGATAACGAACAGGTGCTCTATCAGCTTTCGCGTGCCTATGATTTACAAGGGCAGGGTCAGCAGGCAATCGCCACACTTGAACAGCTGCAACAGCGCTTTTCCAACAGCAGATATGTGCAGGAAAGCGATTTCAGAATAGGTGAACATTACTACGCTCAGGGCGACTACAGACAAGCCAGCGATGCTTATCAGCGCGCTTTGCATTCAAAACAACATGACTACCGAGCGATCGCTGCTTACATGCTGGGGTGGAGTGAGCTGAAACGTCAGTCCTATCAAACATCATTACAGGCGTTCAGTCAGATGCTGGACATCAGCCTGGCACGGATCAATCTCAATGATATTAACGGTCCGCTCGCGCAACTGGGCAAGGGCAGCAAAAAGCAGGTTCAGGATACGCTCAGAGTTATGGCGCTGCTGTTCTCCTATCAGGGCAGCGGCGAGGCCATTATTGACTTTTACAGTGAGTATGGTGCCAGAGACTATGTCTATCTGGTATTCGATGAGCTCGCCCAGCAGTATCTAGACGACAGCCGCTTTAAAGACAGTGCTGATACCTATTTAAGTTTTGCCACCTGGCAGCCTCAGCACGACAAAGCCCCTGAATTTTACATTAAACATATTGATGCCTATGTATTGGGAGATTTTCCAACCCTGGTGTTGCCAGCCAAACAGGGGTTTGTAGAAACCTACGGTGTGAATGGCGCTTTCTACTCTAAATGGCAAGCGACCCGACGACAACAGGTGCACCACTATTTGCAAACCTATCTGACCGAGTTGGCGCAGTCAGAGCACAGCCTGGCGCAGACGCTCGCTCAGCAGCTTAGTGACACTACCCGACCCGATATGACAAAGCGCATCAGCAAGCAGTCGCAGCAGGCATTCCTTAATGCGTCCCGCTGGTATCAGGAATACATCGATACCTTTGACGATGATACCGCAGTGCAAATGCGCTTTTATCTGGCCGAAGCGCTTCGCGATGCAGGTCGACACAAAATGGCCATTGCCGCCTATGAGCGCTTTGCTTATCAGTATTCAGAACATGCTGATGCCGCAGACGCGGCCTTCAATGCACTGTTAACCTATGCTTCGTTGATTGACAAAAACCCATCAGCCGACTGGCTGCAGAAAAGACAGCTGTCACGCGAGGCATTTGTTAAGACCTTCGATCAGGACCCGCGCGCGCTGGATGTTGCAGAGGTCATGATGCAATCACGCTTCGATGAGCAGGATTATCACGCCGCCAGCCACTGGGCACAGTGGCTGTTGGCACAATTCAGTGACGGTGAGGACGATCCTGCACATGCGTTGAAAGAGAGGGGCGCTCAGCTGGTGCTATCGCATAGTCAGTTCGCGCTTGAGCAATACGTACAAGCGGAAGTGGGCTATCGCACCCTGCTCGCCTCCATATCTGCTGACGATGAAGAAAGTCGTGCGCTACGAGAGCGCCTGGCGGCCACCATGTTCAAACAGACAGAGCAAGCCCTCGTGACTGAGGATTTCACGTCTGCCATCGCGCATTTGCAGCGCATCCTGACCGATACGCCGGACACCCTGGTACGCACAGCTGCACAATTTGATCTGTCGACCTATTTACTGCGTGTGGGCAACTACGCCGAGGCGATTATACAGCTTAGTGATTTCGCACAACGCTTCCCGGAACATGAGTCTGCAGGTGACATCCCCGGCAAGCTATTGTTTGCCTATGAGCAGTCTGGGCGCTGGCTACCGGCAGCCAATATGTTGCTACAACGTTGGCAACAACAACCTGATAGCGACACCGGGCGCGAAGCACTGTATCTGGCAGCAGAGTATTTCCAGCGCGGTGGTGAGACTGACAAGGCGCGTCTGACCCTACGGGACTATGCACACAGCTATCCGCAACCGTTTGATCTCGCGGTCGAAGCACGATTCAGAATGAGTGAGTTTTATCGTCACAGCGGCGAGGACAGTAAACGCCGCTTCTGGCTGCAAAAATTGATTGATATTGATAAACAGGCGGCTCAGCGTACTCAACGCTCACGCTATCTGGCTGCCATGTCCGCGCTGGTCTTCGCAGACGATGCGCGGCATAAGTTCGACACCATTACTTTGTCACTGCCACTGGAGCGCAGCTTGAGCAAAAAGCGCAGCGCCATGCAGACCGCGCTTGCGCGCTACCAGCAGGTGGTGGACTACGGTATTGCCGAGTTTTCCAGTGCGGCAACCTTTCAGCTGGGCGAAATTTATCGTCGTCTGGCTACCGATTTGATGGATTCCAGCCGCCCACAGGGACTCAGCGCGTTGGAGCTCAGTCAATATGACATGTTGCTGGAAGAGCAGGCCTTTCCTTTCGAAGAGCAGGCTATCGATTTACATGAACTCAATGCGCAGCGCAGCTGGCAGGGATTGTATGACCAATGGGTACAGCATAGCCTGGATACACTTGCACAGCTGGTGCCTGCCCGTTATCAGAAATCAGAGATCTATGAGGAGCTGTCACTGTGAGAGCACTAATCATAATCGTCTTGCTGGCATTAACTGGCTGCACAAGCTCGCCAGAGATGATGGGCAGTCAGGACTCTGCGGACGTCGCTGCTGAAACTGTTCAGAGGGCTGACTCCATCAATTTGTTTTTACGCCACAAACAGCCAATAAGTGGTAACGACCTTCAGCACTTTTTACGGGTGAAATCCAGCCTGGATAATAATGACGTGGCGGATGCAGTTGCAAACTGTGTAGCGTTAAACAAGACCCATGTTATGCCATCACAATGGTATGTGCTATGCGGTGACGTTTATTTACGTAGCTCAACAGAAAGCGCACAACAGGCTGCTGCCTCGTTTTATCATTTGGCCATTCAACGTCAACCCTATAACTATCATGCGCATAATCGGCTTGCCGGTGTGTTGCGTCAGCAGGGGCGATTTGGTGACGCCCTTCAGCACTATGACCTGGCGCTACAGGCGTGGCCGGATTTTACGCCTGCGTACCGAAACCGAGCCATCCTTTTTGATCTGTATATAGGCGATAAGGTCGCCGCACTGAACGACTATCATGCTTATCAAACACTATTAGCACGGCGGGGCGACGCGTCGCACCAAGTGAAGGGCTGGATCGCAGATTTAACCCGGCAAATCGAGGATTTATCACAGGTGGCGAAACATGCTGACTAGATTCATTGGCTTACTTTTTCTCGCGCTAGTGTTGCCAACCGCTCTGGCCCAACAGAGTGATGACAACATATTGCGTTTGGAGGCCACAATTCGGGCCGACAAAGAGCAGCCAAAAGTGCTGTCTATTGTTCCATGGCAGCTGCCGGAGCACCGCAGCATAAAAATACAAAAACCTTGGTCAACGGACCTGACCAACGCCGCAATGTTGGAGCGTCAGGCTTTTTTGAGAGCGTTGCGCAGTCATCAGGCGCTGTATGCCAGAGAAGCCAACACTGGCGAGGACAATAAATAGTTATGTGACTGGGTGACAGGTCACATTTGCGCATACCTAATAGCCGTGATTATTAATGTATGCTGGTACTTACTTTCGTTATAAAAGCCGTCTTAGCAATGCTGCTATTACGATGATCAAGTGAGGTGGTCGTATGGAAGTTATCAATATCATTGTTCGTTTTTTTCAGGAAGGCGGACCTTTTATGTTCCCAATTGCCATTGTGCTGGCACTGGGTATTGCCATTGCGCTGGAGCGTTTCGTCTTCCTGTCGTTTGCGAAACGAACCAATCAGCGAGCGTTCAGTCAAATCGAACCCTTGTTGCTTAAAAACGCCTTCGATAATGTGGTGAAAATGGGAGAAGCAGACAGTGCCCCCATTAGCCGCGTCATCGCATCAGGCATAAGTCGCCTGAAAGTCAGTCCGCGCAGGGAAGATATTGAATACGCGATGGAAGAAGGGTTGATGGAAACCGTCCCGCGACTTGAGAAACGCACCGGATATCTGGGCACACTGGCAAATATCTCCACCCTGCTAGGACTACTTGGTACCATTATCGGCCTGATTGCTGCGTTCTCAGCAGTGGCTAATGCCGACCCTGCTGAGAAAGCCAGCCTGCTGTCACAGAGCATATCGGTTGCCATGAATACCACGGCATTTGGACTGATTGCTGCTATTCCATTGCTGGCCTTTCACTCACTGCTGCAGACAAAAACCACGGAAATCGTCGACAGCATGGAGATGGCTGGCGTCAAATGCCTGAACCTGCTCATTTCACGCAACAGTCTGTCTCCGCAAACTCGTGCGACTGACTAAAGGCAGCCTGTCATGATTGGCAAACACAAACGACGTATACGAGCAGCAAAGGAAGACGCGCAGCTCGACATCACCTCGTTTATGAACCTGATGATTGTGCTGGTGCCGGTATTGTTAATGATGATGGTGTTCTCACGCATTACGGTGGTGCAGCTGCAACTGCCTGGACTAAGCGATACGCACAGCGCCGACTCAATCGCCCAGGAGCAACTTGAATTGCTGGTCAGCAACAGTGGATTGTCTGTGTATTTCCCGCAGGGGTATCTGGTCACCGAAATTGAACCTGTCATTGGTGAACAAGACTCCCTTCAGCATGACTATGCGTCACTTCAAGCAGTACTGAAGCAAATTAAACAAACCCTGCTCGCTAAAGGCGTCGAGAAGCAGGACATCACGTTGCTGATGGAAGATGATGTGCCTTATCAAACCATCATCTCTGTCATGGATGCGACACGTTCATATAAAGACGTGGTGGCCGCGTCAGTTGTCGATGCGGAACTGTTTCCAAATGTTGCTCTTGCCGATGCGCCTGCTGCCAGCGTGTTGGCATCAGCGAGCCGGGAGGGACAGTAATGAAGCAATCGATGCGCGCTAAACGCATGGCCAGGAACCATAAGCGTATGAAGCAGCCAGCGAAGCTGAGTCTGGTGTCGCTGATGGACATTTTTACCATTCTGGTGTTCTTTCTGATGTTAAATGCTTCGGATGTGCAGGTGCTGGATAACCACAAGTCAGTCACGCTACCAGAGTCGAGCGCGGATACTGCCGCGCAGGAGACATTGCTCCTTATGGTCAATCAGCAGGAGTTAATTTTGCAAGGCAGAAAGGTGGCCAGCGTGCCCGATGTGCTGGCCACCAGCGACGATAATATTGCCTCTTTAGCTCAGGAACTCACTTATCAAGCGGGAAAAGCGGCATCACCCGATGACGACAAAAGCGCGCCGCGCGCCATTACGATTATGGGTGACGAGGCTGTTCCTTATCAGCTATTGAAAAAAATTATGCAAACGTGCGCCAGCGCAGGCTATACCAACATTTCACTCGCGGTTGAGCATATTGCCGGCACGGTGACGGAGGCAAGCACATGAGCATCGCCACAACACCGACGTATATCAGCGAACTTCCCTGGTCCAGCAGCGCAAAAGAAAACCAGCGCTTTGGTCGCATTACGATGATTGCGCTTGTGCTGACCTGTGTTTTTGCGCTGTGGGTGAAATGGCAACAGTTACCAGAACAACCCAGAGAGCAAAAAGAAGCGCTGCCTCTCCAGTTGGCCCGGATAATAAAGGCGAAAACGCCGCCACCGCCGCCCATTGTTGAGCCTGAACCAGAACCGCTTAAGCCTGAGCCCGTAAAGACGGTTGAGCCGGAAGTAAAACCAGAGCCGGTTAAGCCGGAAGTGGCGAAGCCAAAGCCCAAACCTGTGGTTGAAAAAAAGCCCGAGCGAAGTGAACAGGAAAAGGTTCGAAAAGCAAGGGAGACGGCTAAGAAATCTGGCGTTATGGCGTTTGCTGATGATCTGGCCAGTCTGCGTCAGCAGGTAAACCTGAACAATCTAGCCAATACTCAGCAGACCAAAGGTGCGGGTGCAACAGCGGCCGCGCAGCGCAAGCTGATTGGGCAAAACATCGACTCAACCAGCGGAGGCATTGCCGTTGCTAACCTGTCATCCGACTTTGGCGCGCGAGGGCAATTAGAAGGGCGACGCACCACAGAATTCTCTGCCCCCACAGAAGGCGTTGCTGCGTTGGCTGCTCAGCGTATCGAAGAGCCTGATCAGGTGATTGGCAATCGCGATCTGGAATCTATTCGTAAAGTCCTTGATGCCAATAAAGGAGCTGTTTATTCACTCTATCGTCGCGCCCTTCGTGCTAATCCTGGGCTGGAAGGTAAGGTCACGGTCAAGCTAGTGATTGCGCCGGATGGTAGTCTGACGGACGTGGTCATGGTGGACAGCGAACTGGGTGACACCGTACTGGAATCAAAATTGTTGGCACGCATTGCGATGATCAACTTCGGCGCTATGACTGTGACCACCACTGAACTGGAATACGCATTTAATTTCCTGCCTTATTGATTTCTGGCACCAGGCATAACAGGCAAAAACAACCTGGTGTCCTTGCACCGGCGCTCTCATCGACGGCAGAGGCGCCGGTATTTTTTTACTGCCGCCTTATTCCCTTTTAGTCATAGCTGCGCATATTTATGTCACAGCCGCGTAGGCGGCTGTCTACAAAACACCATCTGAAACTCGATTCCTATTGTGACTTACCCTGTTCCCCGATCTTTATCCATGTAAAATGCGTTTACTTACGCGACATGACACTTTTTATGAGAACGTTAAAACTGGTATGAGTACGCCTTCGGTCCCAGCCATTACGCTGCACCACCTCCTGCACCGCTATAAGGGCGGTAAGCATAATGACGGGCATGTTCTGTCTATTCCGCACTGGCAAGTTGAGCAGGGCGATATTGTGTTTTTACATGGAGATTCTGGTTCAGGTAAGTCGACTCTGCTCAATCTGTTATCTGGTGTATTAAGTCCAACCTCCGGCGAAATATCATTGTTGGGAGAATCCTTGACTACAATGAGTGGCTCGCAGCGAGATGCGTTTCGCGCCAGACATATCGGTGTGGTGTTCCAGACGTTCAACCTTATCCCCTATCTGCCGGTACTTAAAAACATTCAATTGGCCGCCTATTTTGGCAAGCAGGACCTTTCTCAGGTGCGTGAAAAAGCGCAACAGTTATTAAGAAATTTGCGTTTGGACGTCAGTGTGCTGGATAAGCCGGTTAATCAGTTAAGTATTGGACAGCAGCAGCGCGTGGCAATTGTCAGATCGTTAATCAATTCGCCCGAGATATTATTGGTCGATGAACCGACCTCTGCGCTGGATGCCTCAGCCCGTGACGCCTTCATGCAGGTATTGACCGAGGTGGTTAGACAGACCAATACCACACTGATTTTTGTCAGCCATGATAAGAGCCTGATGTCGTACTTTCCGACTATTACCGATATCAATGCACTTACCGGGCAGGAGGAACACTAGACATGTTGTTTACCCTAGCCCGTTTAAGCCTGCTTAGCCGCAAAAAAACCGTGTTACTCACTCTCGTATCTCTGACGATTTCTATGCTGGTGTTATTTGCTGTTGAGACGGTGCGGGTGCAGGCAAAAGACAGCTTTAACCGCACGATCTCTGATACAGACCTGATCGTCGGTGCGCCGAGTGGTCAGCTCAACTTGTTGCTCTACACCGTATTCAGAATAGGTACGCCGACAAACAGTATCAAATATGACAGTTATCAAATGCTGTCAGATAGTGAGTTGGTAGAATGGGCGATACCGGTTTCATTGGGCGATGCGCACAGAGGGTTTCGTGTGTTAGGCACGACCTCTGCTTATTTTGAACATTTCAAATACGGCGATAAGCGTTGGCTTAGCTTCAGGGATGGAAAACTATTTGAAACAGTGTTTGAGGCGGTGATAGGCGCTGATGTTGCCAGGCAGCTTGGCTATGAAGTCGGTGACAGTCTTGTAGTTGCGCACGGTATTGGTCATACAAGCTTTCATAAACATGAGCAATCGCCATTTATTGTCAGTGGGATTCTGAATGCGACAGGTACGCCAGTCGACAAGACAGTGCATGTCAGTTTGCGCGGTGTTGAAGCAATGCATTTGCCGCCTCATCAACTAGAGCAATTACATGATGATCCTGACGCGATTGCTTTAGCGCCTGATAAACTGAGCGCTGTATTTCTGGGCCTGACATCCAAGTTCGCAACACTGAGACTTCAGCAACAAATTAATACCTATCCACAAGACAGACTGATGGCCGTGTTACCAGGCGTGGCCCTTGCTGAGCTGTGGCAGCTGGTTGGCACAATGGAAAACGTGCTACGCAGTATTGCGGCACTAGTGTTGATTTCAGCATTATTCGGGCTCGCAACTATGCTGCTTGCGTCTATGCGGGAGCGTAAAGGTGAAATCGCCGTGTTACGTGTGCTCGGAGCGGGGCCAGCAAAAATTATGCTGCTAATTATGCTCGAGTCGATGCTGATGACGCTGGCGGCGGTAGTTGTCGCCCTTGTTGTGTTAGCGCTTGGTATAGTTACTTTGAAAGGCTGGCTGGCGGCTGAGTTTGGTCTGTTTTTGACAACCAACATCCTTACCCCCCAGTTATGGGGAGCGATGGGTGTTGTGCTCGTAGCCTCTGTGATTACGTCATTGTTTCCCGCAATGGAAGCCTATAAATCATCTTTGCACAGTCAGTTGTCAGGCAATAAATAAATTATTTAAAAAAGTCTGTAAGAAATGCGCGGCCTGGCTTACCAATAGGATATGACAGACAACACGTCTGAACGATCGAGCCATTGGAGAAGATGATGAAGGCATTGAGTAGTAAGGTTGAGATAAGTATTTTGTGGGCAGCGGCCATTCTTGCATCGGCTATTCTTGCTGACTCAGTGTTATTGTCCGTCGTATTGTTACCGGTTCTGGCCTATATGTCAGTACAGGCGTTGGATAGAAAGCAGCGGTGTCGCTAATCAACAAGGCTTGATAGTTGTCGTTGCACTTCCTTGATAACTGTATATACTACCAGGAACTGTATGGAAAAACAGGCTGGTTATGCGTCCACTAACTCCCAGACAAGAAGAAGTTCTCGAGCTCATTAAATCCACTATGGCAGACACCGGTATGCCACCCACTCGCGCAGAGATTGCCCGAACACTTGGGTTCAAATCGGCCAACGCCGCGGAAGAGCATTTAAAAGCCTTGCAGCGTAAAGGTGTGCTGGAAATCCTGCCCGGTACGTCCAGAGGGATAAAACTCAACGTACCCCTAGATGAACATGAGGAAGAGCTTGGTTTACCGTTAATCGGTCGCGTTGCCGCAGGTGAGCCTATTCTGGCGCAAGAGCACGTGGAAGCGCATTATCAGGTTGACCCAAACCTATTCCATCCCAGCGCTGACTTTTTGCTCAGGGTCAACGGTATGAGTATGAAAGACATCGGTATTCTTGATGGCGATCTGTTAGCCGTGCACCGCACTACAGATGTACACAATGGCCAGGTCGTTGTTGCTCGTGTTGATGAAGATGTAACAGTAAAACGGCTTGAGAAAAGAGGGCGTGAAGTCGTACTTCATGCTGAAAACGATGACTTTTCACCAATTAAGGTCGATTTGGCCTCACAACCTTTCAATATTGAAGGAATTGCGGTGGGCGTGATCCGCAACGCAGACTGGATGTAACACCTCAATTCATCGATATTTTCGAACGATTAGGAGAGCGGGCCACATGGCCCGTTTTTTTATGTCTTCGCCAAATGATAAGGCATTGAATGCTAACATTTATTTAATGTAACGCCTGTTTAAGGCTTAATTGACTAAATAATCACCAAAAACATTAAAAAACCAGACAAAGGACTAGACTAACATTTCGCTTTGGGTAATTCTTAGACACTGTTTAACAAGTGCATAACAAATTACTGTCTATCCATTCACAAATGATCGAGATTGCTAACAAATTACGCGACATTGGTTATGGAGAAATGGCTTGAAAAGACAGCGGAGGTGTTGAGTGAAGAAGACCCTGACCAGTCTGACAATACTGCTGACAATGCTCAGCAGTCACGCAGTGTTGGCTGAAACGGCCAGCAGCAAAGACCCCTATCAGCTAAACCTGACCAAAGGCGTTACTGATATCAGTCAACAGGTGTATGACTTGCATATGTTGATGTTCACCATTTGCGTCGTCATTGGCGTTATTGTGTTTGGGGTGATGTTCATTTCGATGTTCCTACACCGCAAATCGAAAGGCCATAAGCCTGCAAACTTCCATGAAAGCGTAAAAGTTGAAGTGGCGTGGACGGTTGTGCCCTTCATCATCCTCATATTTATGGCAGTGCCTGCGGCGAAAACGCTGATCGCGATGGAAGATACGACCGCGCCGGATATGTCTGTACTTGTTACCGGCTCACAGTGGAAATGGCACTACAAGTATATGGATCACGATGTCGAGTATTATTCGCTACTCGCCACTCAGCGTGAGCAAATCAATAACAAATTCGCCAAGGGCGAAAACTATCTGCTTGAGGTTGATAGACCATTGGTCATTCCGACAGGCCAGAAAGTCCGCTTCCTGATCACCTCTGATGACGTGATCCATAGCTGGTGGGTACCGGATTTTGCGGTCAAAAAAGACGCCAACCCTGGATTTATAAATGAAGCCTGGACGGTCGTTAATGAACCTGGTGTATATCGTGGACAGTGCGCGGAGCTATGCGGTAAAGACCATGGATACATGCCAGTCGTGGTCATTGCTAAAGAGCCAGCAGAGTTCGAGCAGTGGGTGGCACAGCAGGCTGCATTGCAGCAACAGGCTCGTGAAGAGGAGCAGCGCTTACTGTCGATGAATATGGAAATGTCAGATTTGATGGCAACTGGCGAGCGCGTATATCAAACCAACTGCGCAGCGTGTCACATGCCAAATGGTGAAGGTTTGCCTGGCGTATTCCCAGCACTGAAAGGTAGCCCAATTACTACAGCAGACAAGCCAGCACATATCGATATTTTGATAAACGGCCGTACGGGTACTGCAATGCAGGCATTCGGCAAGCAGCTGTCACTCAGCGAGCTGTCAGCAGTTATTACTTACACGCGAAACGCATGGGGCAACAACACAGGTGATGTGGTGCAGCCTAAAGACGTTTATGCAGTTATGAACGGACAATAGGGGGGTAGGCGACATGAGTACTGCAACCGACACCGCAAATGAAGATTTGCAACACGACCACCATGATGATCACCACGCTCACCATGCACCAAGTGGCATAACACGCTGGTTATTCACCACTAACCACAAGGACATAGGCACGCTCTACCTGTGGTTTGCGTTTATTATGTTCCTGATTGGTGGCGCCATGGCCATGGTTATCAGAGCTGAGCTGTTCCAGCCAGGTCTGCAGATCGTGGATCCTAATTTCTTTAACCAGATGACAACCGTGCATGGTTTAATCATGGTTTTTGGCGCGGTAATGCCTGCGTTTACGGGTCTTGCTAACTGGCTGGTACCGATGATGATTGGTGCACCGGACATGGCGCTGCCCAGAATGAATAACTGGAGCTTCTGGATCCTGCCTTTCGCATTTTTGATCCTGATCGGCTCGTTATTCCTGCCCGGTGGTGGACCTAACTTTGGCTGGACATTCTATGCGCCATTATCAACCACGTATTCCAATGACAGCACTGCACTGTTCGTTTTCTCTGTGCATATTATGGGTATCTCGTCGATTATGGGCGCGATCAACGTTATCGTGACCATCTTCAACATGCGGGCTCCTGGCATGACGTGGATGAAAATGCCGCTGTTTGTGTGGACATGGCTGATAACTGCATTCTTGTTGATAGCGGTCATGCCGGTGTTGGCGGGTGCTGTCACCATGGTACTGACAGACAAGTTCTTTGGTACCAGCTTCTTTGATGCTGCCGGCGGTGGCGATCCGGTGCTGTTCCAGCATATCTTCTGGTTCTTCGGTCACCCCGAAGTGTATATCATGATCCTGCCTGCGTTCGGGATCATTTCACACATCATTCCAACGTTTTCCCGTAAGAAACTGTTTGGCTACGCTTCCATGGTGTACGCCACCGCATCTATTGCGTTGCTGTCATTCATCGTATGGGCGCACCACATGTTTACCACGGGCATGCCGGTTGGTGCCGAGCTGTTCTTTATGTTCGCTACCATGCTGATATCAGTGCCGACGGGCGTGAAAGTATTTAACTGGGTCGCTACCATGTGGCGCGGGTCGATGACTTTTGAAGTGCCTATGCTGTTCGCACTGGCCTTTATTATTCTGTTTACCATTGGTGGTTTCTCAGGCTTGATGCTGGCCATTACGCCCGTAGACTTCCAGTACCACGATACCTATTTTGTGGTTGCCCATTTCCACTATGTACTGGTTACCGGTGCAATCTTCTCCATCATGGCGGCAGTGTATTACTGGTTACCAAAATGGACGGGCAAGATGTTTGATGTGACATTGGCGAAATGGCACTTCTGGTGTTCACTTATCTCCGTGAACCTGCTGTTCTTCCCAATGCACTTTGTAGGCCTTGCGGGCATGCCACGCCGTATTCCAGATTACTCGCTGCAGTTTGCTGACTTCAACAAATGGATCAGTATTGGTGGGTTCGCATTCGGACTGTCACAACTCATTTTCCTGGCAGTATTGATTAAAGCCAGCCGTAAACAGGGTGAGCCTGTAGACGACCGAGTGTGGGAAGGTGCCGAAGGACTTGAATGGGAAATCCCATCTCCAGCGCCTTATCATACGTTCGATACGCCGCCGGTTGTGAAGTAAGCCATTTTGATGAGCGAAAAGCAGGCGACACGGCCCGATAATCGGAACGGCAAGATGGTCATCAAACTGGTGACCATCGTTGTCGGCATGTTCGGTTTCGGGTTTGCACTTGTTCCGTTATATGACGTGTTTTGCGAAATTACCGGCATCAATGGTAAGACAGATAACACCGCAGCCGTGTATGAATCTGTCATCGTTGATGACAGTCGTACTGTGACCGTGGAGTTTCTTACTCGTACGCACACCGGTATGCCCTGGAAGTTTGAGGCGCAAACGCAGCGCATTGAGGTCCACCCTGGAGAGCTCAATACGGTCGAGTTTTATGTGCGTAATCCTGCTTCAAGGCCCATTATCGGTCAGGCGATACCCTCAGTGTCACCAGGTACTGCCGCGCTTTACTTAAATAAAACCGAATGTTTTTGTTTTAACCACCAGCCGTTACAAGCTGGTGAAGAGGCATTAATGCCAATGCAGTTTTATGTTGACCCGCAACTGCCGGAAGACATTAGCTTTTTTACTGTCCAATATACCTTGTTTGATGTCACAGCTAACGCGACAGAAACAGAAAAAATAGCCATGACGCAAAGGTAAAAGGAGAACACCATGGCCCAGCAAGAATATCAAAAATATTATGTACCCGAACAAAGCGTCTGGCCAATTGTTGGCGCGGTCGCCCTGTTCCTCATAGCAGTAGGAGCGGGTTTGTTTGTGATGCAAACCGTTAGTGAAACATGGAAAGGCGGTGGCATAGTACTCAGTCTCGGTCTACTTACCCTACTAGTGATGCTGGTAGGCTGGTTTAAAAACCAGATTGATGAGTCAATGTCTGGTCTTTACAGCGATCAGCTAGGCCGCTCCTACCGACAGGGCATGGCTTGGTTTATTTTTTCTGAGGTGATGTTCTTCGCCGCATTCTTCGGTGCTCTGTTTTATGCCCGTACAATTGCCGTGCCGTGGCTTGGCGGAGCCAGCAACAATGCTATGACCAATGAGGTGTTGTGGCCAACCTTTGAAGCCATGTGGCCACTGACATCGACACCAGATGGCACGACTACAACAGCAATGGGCTGGGCCGGATTGCCGCTGTACAACACGATCATTTTGATGGTGTCGTCCGTCACCTGTCACTTTGCTCATGTCTCGTTGGAGAAGAATGAGCGTAGCAAACTGACGATGTGGTTAGGCGCAACTATCTTACTTGGCTGTTTGTTCCTTGGACTGCAAGTCTACGAATACATCCATGCATATCGTGATCTGGGACTAACACTGCAATCGGGCGTTTATGGCAACACCTTCTTTCTGTTGACCGGTTTTCACGGCATGCATGTGACCTTGGGAACCATCATATTGATGGTGCTATTCTTGCGGATATTGAAAGGACACTTTACGCCTGAGAATCATTTCGCATTTCAGGCGGGGAGCTGGTACTGGCACTTCGTCGATGTGGTGTGGGTAATGCTGTTTATCTTTGTTTATATTCTCTGATGGTTTGGAGGCTCAACGCTGTTGAGCCTCTTTTTTTCAGACGGGAGGGATCAATAAGGCCTTGGGTTTGGCTCAATAAGCCCGGTGGCTACAGCAATTAAGATGAGCAAGATAATGAGGGCTGACGTCATAACCCGACGCCCAATAAATTTACTCATCGGCTCCTTTCCCGGTTCGTGGCGTATCATGATAAAAAACGCCTTACCAAGATTGAAGATCATAAACACCAGCAGTAACCCAATGATAATTTTTACGAACAACGTTTTCCCCTTACAACAGCGCGTGTAGATGTCCCCAACCAAAAACCAGAATATGAATCAGGGTACCTCGACTCGTTTTCGTCACTTTCCGATAATTGCAACCTTAGTCGCTTTCATAAGCGTTGTCATCCTGACATCACTGGGCTTGTGGCAGCTTGACCGAGCCGAACAAAAATCTGCAAGGCAGGCACATATACAGCGAATGGCCAGTCAGCGCACGCAGTCTGTCGAGATCGTCGCAGCCAAAGTCAAAAATAGCGATATAAGGGATATGCCCTTCTACGCAAGCTTAAAACCTGATACGTCTAAACTACTATTTTTGGACAACCGCACTCACAAGGGGAGAATAGGGTATGAGGTACTTGTACCTGCGCAGACAAACGCGGGTACCCTATTGGTTAACTTAGGTTGGATTGAAGGAACAGGCAGACGGGACACGTTGCCATTGGTGTCGTTAGCCAGCGAACCTGTCGTTTGGCAAGGTATTGCAGCAATCCCGTCCACCAATGCATTTATACGAGAAACCGCCCAGCCAGGTGGAGCCTGGCCGATGGTCATTCAGCAAATCGATCTTTCATTTATTACACAGGCACTGAATGAGCCGGTGTTGCCTTTTATCATGCAACTGACAGATGAGTCACCTGAGGGGTTCATACGCCAGTGGCAGCCTGTCGTCATGCCGGCTGAAAAGCATATTGGCTATGCGTTACAGTGGTTTGGCCTCGCGATAGCCTGTTTAGTTGTGTATCTGTTTGCAGTAAAAAACCGAATGAGACGTTATGATTCAAGCAAATAAAAAAAATAAGCTCAGCTTTATCCTATTGATTGTTGTGTTTGTTGTGCCCGTTATTCTCGCCAAATTAGCGTTGGACAATGACTGGTTTAACCGCGCTGCCACCAACAAGGGAGAATTATTAGACCCTGTCATCGATGCCTCTGCTCTGACCGGAGAATTACCACCGAAGTGGCGGCTACTTTATGTGGTGCCAGAAGACTGTGAAGCGACCTGTGCTAATGCGCTATTCAGCATAAATCAGGTATTCCAGGCGCTTGGCAAAGAGATGGACCGTGCTGAAGCGCTAGCGGTGATGGTGGAAAACAGCGATGTCAATGCATTGAGTAGCCTTACCGAATCCAATCAGCTAAAAGTGTTAACGTCTGATAATGAAACTGTAAATAAAGTGTTTAAAGATGGCGCTGTGGATGGTATTTTCGTACTGGATACCATGCATAACGCTGTGCTTCGTTATGCCACACAACAAGAGCAGCAAGAAGCAGTACTGCACAGTCGCGATATCCTCGCGGACATGCGTAAACTCCTCAAGCTGTCGCGCATCGGTTAGGAAAAAGTTTCATGAAGAAGTTAGTGCTTGCGAGCATTATTCTGGCTATGGTCGTGATTGTGCTGGGCGCATACACACGATTGACGGACGCGGGTCTTGGCTGTCCAGACTGGCCTGGATGCTATGGCCATTTAACCATCCCGCAAACCGATGAACATATCGAACGCGCCAACGCAGCTTTTCCGGACAGACCCGTAGAAGCGGAAAAGGCCTGGAACGAAATGATCCATCGCTATTTTGCCGCCACACTGGGGCTGCTGATTGTGATTATTTTTGCTATTAGCGTAGTTAAACGCAGTTATCAGTCACCATTAAAACTGCCGTTGTTTTTGCTGTTACTGGTTATGTTTCAAGGCGCGCTCGGCATGTGGACAGTGACATTAAATTTATTGCCGGCGGTGGTCATGGGGCATCTGCTGGGTGGATTTTCAGTGTTGTCCTGTTTGTTCTTGCTGTACTTGCGACTCACACCCTACCGTATCCCCGGCGGCGACTCACATATGCGTAAATATGCTAATTTTGCGCTGCTTGGTATTGGCATTTTGACCGTGCAAATTGCCCTGGGTGGATGGACGTCGGCCAACTATGCTGCGCTGGCGTGTACCGAATTACCGGTTTGTGAAGGCAACTGGGTAGAGAACCTTAATTTCTCCGGCGCATTCAGTATACCGGAAGCGGATAACTATGAATTTGGTGTCCACCCCTACGACGAACGAATGACAATGCACGTAGTGCATCGCTTCGGTGCGTTGGTGACCTTTATCTATTTGTGCTGGTTAGCACTCAAACTTTATTCTAACGCAGCGTCGGGCCTGGTGCGCTCATTGTCTGTGTTAATGGTAAGCGTATTGGGCGTGCAAATCCTGTTGGGTGTGAGCAATGTGGTATATAGCCTGCCACTTGCCGTTGCCGTCGCACACAACGCTGTTGCCGCGTGTTTATTATTAGTGTTGGTGATGCTGACCTACACGTTGTACCGAAAAACATAGGAGAGGCAAGGTGAGTAAAACACTTGCAGTTTCGCAGCAAAAAGCTACCACACATGTTTCAGCAGGGTGGCGTGACTATTATGAAATGACCAAGCCGAAAGTGGTGCTGTTACTGTTATTAACAGCGTTGGTCGGCATGTGCTTAGCCAGCGATACCTGGATCAGCTGGCAGGTACTTACCGCCGGACTGGCAGGTATCGGTATGCTGTCTTCCTCCGCGGCGGTGATTAATCATGTTGTCGATCGCCGTATTGACAGCAAAATGGCGCGCACCTTTAACCGTCCGGTTCCAAAGGGCAAGGTGTCACCGCAAAAGGCCTTAGTATTCGCATTTGTATTGGCCGTACTTGGCTATGTATGCCTGGAACTCTGGGTAAACCGCCTGACAGCCATGCTGACTCTGGCCAGTCTGGTTGGTTATGCCGTGGTGTACACCATGTTTTTAAAGCGTGCCACACCGCAGAATATTGTGATCGGCGGTTTGGCCGGTGCGGCGCCGCCGCTGCTTGGCTGGACCGCGGTAACGGGCGAAGTTCATGCATACGCACTGTTACTGGTATTGATTGTATTTACCTGGACGCCACCGCATTTCTGGGCATTGGCTATCCATCGAGAAAAAGATTACGCAAAGGCTGAAGTGCCAATGTTGCCAGTCACTCATGGCATCGAATTCACTAAAACGTCGGTGCTGCTGTATACCATCCTGCTGACGTTAATATGTCTGATGCCTTATCTGGTTGGCATGACCGGGCTTATTTACCTGTGCGGTTCGACGCTGTTGAATATGGGCTTCTTATACTATGCGTGGAAACTGAAATTTGATCCGGATGAAAACACGGCGATGCAGACGTTTAAGTTTTCCATTTTGCATCTGATGATTTTGTTTGTGGTATTGCTGGTAGATCATTACGCGAAATTTACGCTATGAATAAACACACCCTGATAGGCATTATCGCTATCGTGGCGTTAGGCGTTGGCTTATATGTCAGTACAGTGATAGCGCCTCCTTCTGCAGGCAATCAGCGTACGTTGTCGACCCGCTATCTGCAGACATACCCACAGCCCAGGGCACTATCCGAATTTGAACTAACCGATCATGATGGCGAGGCTTTTACCAACCAGAATTTGCTTGGCAAATGGAGCATCGTGTTTGTGGGATACACATTTTGTCCCGATATCTGCCCCACAACGTTGGCCGAGTTAAAGCGCATTTATCCACAACTGATCGAGAAAACCGGTAAAGATGCACTGCAAGTTATATTGATTTCAGTCGACCCAAAACGAGATACGACGGAACGCCTGAACCAGTATATAAACTTCTTCCACCCCGACTTTATTGCCGCGTCGGGCGAGCATGCGCAATTGTTCCCACTGGTAAGAAGCATGGGCATGATGTACGCCATGGCGGACAGCACAGACAATCCAAACTATCTGGTTGATCATAGCGCTTCAGTGGTCGTGGTGAATCCGAAAGGACAGGTCATTGGTCGCTTTAAACCAGAGCATGAGCCTGGGCAGTTGTCGATCAGCGACGCAGAGCAGATTTTGCATGACCTCCCCGTTCTTATTGCCGGGCCTTGAACATATCGCTTCGCCCGTCACAGGCTAGTGACGCAGAAACCGTTGCAGAGCTGATTATGTGCTCCGCACCTGACATTCTCACCTTTGTTTTTGGTCACGGAGACGACGTCAAACCCCGAGAGTTTTTGCAATCCAGTCTCGCGCAGCCAGACGGTCAGTTTGGCTATGCCAATCATATCGTAGCCATCTCAGATTCAAATATTGCAGGCGTGTATTGCCGCTGGCATGACAAATTGCCGGCAGATTTTGATCGTGCCACAGTCGATTCGATACATCGCTTTTTTGGTATCGAGGAGGCGATGAATATAATGTTTAGGAGCAGGGAAAGCACCCGCTTTTTTACACCACCGCAGGCCCATCAATTGTGCATAGGTCATCTTGCGGTGGATATGAAATATCGGGGTCACGGCATTGCCCGCGCCATGCTGGCCGACGCCATCGCCTTTGCCAGACAGATTGCCAAAACCCACGTCGTGCTGGATGTTGCACTGAACAACCAGCCAGCGATAGGCCTCTATTTAGCGAACGGGTTTATCAGAGGCGCTAGCACTGACGGCTATCTACGCATGATTTATGTGCTCTAATCGGGAAAACTACCGTCGGATCTGGGCACAAAAAACGGTTGTGAAAACCAATAGAATCGACCTGCTTGACTGACGCTTGGTGCAGTGCAGTTAACTCTTGAGCGTCCCACCGGCAGCGGGCTGTCAAATTGCACTGTGACTTTATTGTCATTTACTGTCACATCCAGCCTATCACCCGAGAAATAGCAGCCGGTCTGTTTAATGCGAACATCTTCAGTCTGAGATAGCAGATAAGAAAAGCTTCCCGGCGACTCTGTCGACTGACGCTGAGGGTCGTCAAACGGCAATTGGCTTACCGGCATTGCCAGGCTGTGTATTTTGTTTTTGAGTGTATTCAGATTGGCATAAATCCCGGCAGCGGGAAATCTTGGCAGGGCCGTAAAATCACTGTAGCTGGCAACGGCACCTGACTGCTGTGCAAAGCCAATAAAGCCCAGCTCACTGACGAGCTGCTGGATGGCCCGATTGTATTCCCCAAATGGATAAGCCAGATACTTAAGGCTGTAGCCCAGCTTATCTTGCAATAGCTGCTCGGCGCTGACGATATCCTGTCTGATACGATTCAGCCAGGCTGTGTGGGACTCATCTTTTTGGCGATCAAGTAAATGCAGATGCTCATTGGTGTGATTGGCGAACTGCGCACCATGCTTTTGCATCTCACGCATCTGTTCCCAGGTCATCTGATAACTGAAAGTGTCAATCATTGGCGGGTTAACGAACACCGTGAAGGGCATGTCGTAACGCTTTAATAAGGGAAACGCGTTTTCATAAATGTTGCGATAACCATCATCAAAGGTGATCGCAACGGCATTGTCAGGCAGTGCCTCGCCAGCTTGTAACGCCTCAATGATGGTCTGTAAAGGCAGCACTGTGGTGTGTTTATCAAGGTACTCCAGGTGTGTTTTGAATGTTTCAACGCTTACCGTGGTGGAAGGCGGTGTTTCACTGCCAACATGGTGGTACAGGAGGATTGTTGCGTTATCCATCGCCCTTACCGCCCCTGCGAATAACAGACATACGAACAAAAAGCATTGAAATCTACCCATCTTTCACCCACATTGGCCCTGTTGTACTTGGGCGGAACATTACCATTAGCAAGGCAAATACGCACGTCAGTCACACAAAGATTATCGGCCTGGCTGCGCCGATGATTCTGGCCAATGTCACCACGCCTCTACTCGGTCTGGTAGACACCGCTGTGCTTGGAAGAATGGGAGACAGCCATTTTTTAGCCGGTGCATCGATTGGCGCGTTGATCCTCACACAACTTTACTGGCTGTGTGGATTTTTGCGCATGGCAACCACCGGTCTGAGCGCCCAGGCAAAAGGCCAGCTAGGTCATAACCCCGATGGTCCGGCAAAGGTGTTTGTTCAGGGGGTCAGTGCAGGACTGCTGCTGGGACTGATGATCATTGCGTTGCAAGTCCCTTTGTTGAAGGCGGGGTTGGCGCTGTCTGACAGTCAGGGATTAATGGCACAAAGTGTTACTGATTACTTTCAGGTGCGTGTTTGGGGTGCCCCGGCCGCACTGATTAACCTTGCACTGATTGGTTTTCTTGTCGGTCAGCAACAGACCCGACAGGTGATGTTCATCCAAATCATTATGAACCTGCTTAATGCCGCCCTGAATCTTCTATTTGTTTATCGGTTTGGCTGGCAGGTTGAAGGCGTAGCGGCAGCCAGCGTCATTGCAGAATATACGGGCCTCTTTTTGGCGATGCTTGTCGCGTTGCCAAAACTGCGTCAACGGCTGTTATTAAGTGGCCTGTGGATGTGGCTGAGCGTGTCTTCATTGCGCGATATGCTAAAGATCAACGGCAATATGTTACTGCGCAATATGGCATTACAGCTATGTCTGGCGTTTATGGCGTTTCAGGGCGCGCGTATCGGTGAAATGACAGCGGCGACCAATGCCATTCTGATGCAGTTCTTTGTGTTGATTTCGCTAGGTTTGGACGGTGTTGCCTACGCCGTGGAAGCTCTGGTTGGTGAAGCAAAAGGACGTCAGGACCGCTCACAACTACAGCGCGCAACCTATCTGGGACTGTTGTGGTCAGGATTGTTTGCCCTATCCTACAGTGCGGTATTTTTTGTGTTCGGCGATGCCATTATCGTCCTGCTGTCAGACCAACCTGAGTTGCAACAACACGCCTCTCAATTTCTGGTTATCGTGTGGTTATTGCCTGTCATTGCACACTGGTGCTTTCTTTACGATGGCGTCTTTGTTGGATTAACAGACGCAGCGTCGATGCGCAATACTATGATAATCAGCGCTATTGCTGTGTATTTTCCTGTATGGTGGAGCGCGCAGCACTACGGAAACTGGGGCTTGTGGACCGCACTGCTGGCATTTTTCGCGGCACGCGGACTGTCACTGGGCTACCTGTTCCATAGACGTTACGGTTAAGTAGCGGCTACCACTTTATCGGCGTTCTATCTCTGAAAAACATACCGTTAGGTCCGTCTTCAGGAATGCAAGCCAGCCATATAGCGGTATCTGCTCCCTGCTCCGGTGTGCGAGGCGCATCTTTACCGCCCATGCGGGTGTGTACCCAGCCGGGACACATCGCATTAATTTTCACATTGGTATTCTCAACGGTTTTTGCGCTGGTGACCGTAAGCGCATTCAGCGCTGCTTTGGATGTTGAATAGTTAAGCGGCCCGGCTAACCCTTCATAAAACGACCCATAGCCTGAGGATAGATTTACAATACGGCCAAAGTTTCGTTCAAGCATACCGGGTAATGTCAGTTTGGTTAGCTGCATCGGTGCCAATACATGCACCTGCATTGATTCCTGCATTTTTTGCATATTGCTGCCAAGAAATGGCTCATCAAGGTTAATACCAGCATTGTTGATCAGAATATCAATGTCGCCGTAGGTTGCCACTGCGCGTGAGAAATGATCCGCAATTGACTGCTCACTGGCTAAATCCATGTCGACAACATGTACGTCCTGACTGGGTATGTGCGTCAATGCCTGCTCAGCGTGCTCAGTGTCGCGCGCACCGAGCAGCACCTTGTAGCCCAGTTTGGATAGCCCATCAACAATCGCCAGACCAATACCTCGATTACCCCCGGTGATTAGCGCGCATTTCGTCATTCGTATACTTCTTAGTGATGAGTAGACTTAAGTATTAGGCTAGAAGTGAAAGCGCAGATAATCAACTAGCGCTGTGTTAATCATCAGCACGAATAATCAGCCATACTACCCCATGCTGAAGGGCGAAAAATGATGCATCTCGCAAGGCATTAACACCGGCTTCTACCTGCCACATCTGAAAAAATGCGCCCCCAAAGGCGCCGAAAATTCCAAACCATATCACTACGGCCAGACTGGTCCCGGCCAATGCCAATGTTTTAGCTTGATTGAACGTAGCTGAATCGGCATTGCGCCGCACAAACATATCAATAGCACCCTTGCCAGCCAGCAAACCGGCAGCGAGTTCAAGCAAAATAATGATCCACAGCATGATTTGCACAAGCAATGGAGACGTTACTGCGAAGCCAAATGTATTAGGGTAGGCCTGATGGCCTTCCATCGCTGTCATCGTACCAACAAACCACTGCGCTGCGCTGAGATTGGCAATATTCTGAATGGCGTAGAAAAGACAGAATAATGATGCAAACAAGGCGAGCAGAATTTTTATTGCGCGATTCATGGACGCTCCTTAGTTGTCTAACAGAGTGTCAAGAAAGCGTAGTGGTGTTTCAGCAATTAGGGCAAATAATTGACCTACTTTCCATTTGAGATGTTAAAACTTGGGAGGGCGTGGGCGACGTTCGATGAAACGGGAAAAACGGTTGGCAAAAATACCGACATAACCATACATTGCGATTGCAAAGCCTGCTAACACGATGGCAATCCCGGCGTGATAAAGATATTCAATAAATTGTGGGCTGAACTGAATGCACAGTGCTCCTACAAAAAATACAATCAGGCCCACTTTAAAGTGGGCCCAGCTTTTTTGTGGGTGACTACCTAGCCTGAACAAAGTCAGGCGTATTTTTTCGCGCATCAATAATAGCTGTGCTCACCCGCCTCATGCTCGGTTGCATCTTTCACCGCTGTCACTTCACCAGCGAAGCGTTCCAGCATTTGCTTCTCTATGCCGTCTTTCAGGGTCACATCTACCATCGAGCAACCATTACAACCACCGCCAAACTGCAATATGGCAACGCCATCCTCGGTCAGCTCCATTAGCGCGACCATGCCGCCATGCGCTGCCAACTGTGGGTTAATTTCCGACTCGATCATGTATTGAATACGCTCAATCAGCGGTGCATCATCGTCCACTCTACGAGCTTTTGCATTCGGCGCTTTCAATGTTAATTGCGAGCCCATCTGGTCAGTCACAAAGTCAATTTCTGCTTCTTCAAGAAATGGCGCACTCTCCTGATCAACAATGGCATCAAAGCCATTGAATGGCAGGCGTGTATCCGATTCTTCAATCGCGTCCGCCGGGCAATATGACACGCCGCATTCAGCGGTAGGGGTACCAGGGTTGACCACAAAGACGCGAATGTGTGTGTTCGGCTCTTGATTAGCCAATAGTTTGCCGAAATGTGCCTGAGCTTCTTCGGAAATAGAAATCATTGGTTAACTTCCTGAAATTCACTTGCCGCTAAGGATAACAAAATTACTTGAGTAAATCACTCAAGTATATGCTCGAGTCGCTGTCTTTCAGGTAAACATTCAGACCTTTGAAACATCAACGATCGTTTTTGGTTGTGGTAAGGTAAAAGATTAACAATCACAACAACAAACCTATAGGATCCTACCTTATGCGAAGACATTTTCTTGCATATGCGTTCACTGTTTTCAGTGTGCTGCTGACGATTCATTCTGCACAAGCGGTGATGAAAGCAGAATCTGATTTGCAGTATTTACCTGACAATATTTCGTATGACCCTAATGTACCTACCCCTTCGCAAATACTCGGTGCGCCTGTGGGGACCTGGCATGTACGCCACGACCAACTCGCTCAGTATATGCGCACGCTGGCACAAACCTCAGACCGAGTTTCCGTCAAACAGGTTGGTACCACGCACGAGAACAGACCGCTATTGATTATGACGTTTGCCGATCCAGAAAAGATGGCAAACGTTGAACAAATCAGACAGAAACATCTGGACAGGATTGCCAGTGGTAAGGCAGCGGATGAGGATGACCCACTGGTGTTGTGGATGGGTTACAGTGTGCATGGCAATGAGCCATCAGGTGCCAATGCCTCCATGCTAGTCGCTTATTATCTCGCTGCCGGTCAGGGCGGTGAGGTACAACGCTTGTTAGACAATGCCATTATCATTATGGAGCCGTCGATTAATCCAGATGGATTATCAAGGTTTGCCCAGTGGGCGAATATGCACAGAGGCAAAACGCTGGTGTCAGACCCAGCCCATCGGGAGCATGATGAGCGCTGGCCCTCGGGACGCACCAACCACTATTGGTTCGATTTAAACCGTGACTGGTTGTTGCTTACCCATCCTGAATCAAGAGCCCGCATCGCACAATATCACCAGTGGCGCCCTCACGTGTTAACCGACTTTCATGAGATGGGTACCAACAGTACTTATTTCTTCCAGCCCGGTGTGCCGTCGCGAAAACACCCGCTCACGCCTATGACTAACGTGCGCTTAACAGAAGCTCTGGGACGTTTTCATGCCGACGCCCTAGATGCCGCTGGCGCGTTATATTTTACTGAAGAGTCATTTGATGATTTTTATTATGGCAAAGGTTCTACTTACCCCGATGCGCACGGCACCATAGGCATATTGTTCGAGCAGGCCAGCAGCCGAGGGCACCTGCAGGACTCTATCAATGGCCCGCTGAGCTTCCCCCAGACTATCCAGAACCAGGTCACGACATCTATGTCGACGTTCGCTGGCGCACTGGCCAATAAGCAGGCGCTACAGGAATATCAGGTTGAATTTTTCAATAGCACCAACGACATGATTAAGTCCGACGAACTGGGTGGCTATGTCATCAAGCGAGGCAAAGATCACAGCCGTTTCGATGCCATGCGTGATATCCTCAACCGTCATCAGATTGCTTCTTCTGTATTGCAGCAATCGGTCGAGGCAGATGGACAAACTTTCCCGGCCGGAGACAGTTTATTCGTGAGTCTGGACCAGCCCCAGCATCGCCTGATTAAATCATTGTTTTCTACCCGCAAGCTGTTTGATGACAACACCTTTTATGATGTATCCAACTGGAATCTGGCGCTGGCGTTTAATCTGGATTTCGCTGGCTTAACCAAGCGTCAGATACGTCGAATAGATTCAGCGCCTGAATTCTCTTCTAAGCAACTGCCAGAGCTCAACAGTGCAGCTGTTGCCTATGCTTTTGACTGGCATGACTATCAGTCGCCGTCACTGCTACAGGCGCTGCTTGTTAATGGTGTGCAGGTCAGATTGGCAGGCGAGCCTTTCAGTGCTGATGTTGGCGGAACAGTACGTGAGTTTAGCCGTGGCACTGTGGTTATCCCATCTGCATTGAAGCAGCCAGTGAACTGGCAGCAGCTTATACAGGAGCAGGCCGCGCAGCGAAATATAACTCTGTGGTCGGTAACAAGTGGCCTGACGCCTACCGGGATTGATCTTGGTAGCCGCAATATGCAGCCTGTGAATGCGCCAAAAATCCTGTTGGTTGGCGGACTTGGCACCTCCCAATATGAAGTGGGGGAAATCAGGCATTACCTGGATACCCGGGTTGGCGTTGCCGCAACACTGGTCGATCTTGACCGCCTGGGAAGCACGGCACTCGACAATTACACCCATATTATTTTCGCATCAGGACGTTACAGCAGCGTATCAGAGCGCACCGCTGACAAGATTAGCGATTGGGTGAAAGCCGGTGGTGTACTTATTGGTCAAAAATCGGCTACGCAGTGGTTTGCCACACAAAAGTGGCTCAATGCTGAGTTCGTCAGTAATGATGCCATTGACGATGCGTTCGATACGTCCAGTATGGTGTATGAAGATCGTGAAGCATTGCGTGCACAAAAGCTTATCGCAGGTGCGGTGTATAAAACGCAGCTCGACTTAAGCCATCCGCTGGCTTACGGCTTCGAGCGTACGCAATTGCCAATGTTCAAAACCAGCAATGCGATCATGAAAACCCCAGACTCGCCGTTTATTACTCCAGCGACGTACACAGAGTCTCCATTAATGGCGGGTTACACGGCAGAGCCGCTGCAGAAGATGGTTGCCAATTCCGCCGCCGTTGTTGCTCATCGCGTCGGTCAGGGCCGCGTGATTGGCTTTTTGGATAACCTGAATTTTCGGGGCTACTGGTATGGCACCAGCAAAATGATGAGCAATGCAATTTACATGGCCGAGTTCATCGACGCTCGCGCCAACTAGCACCTTGATTGGGCGGTGGTGTGATGGCCATCGCCCAACAATCAATGCGCAACGATGGGTAAGCGCGATGTAACAGGCGATAAATGGCTTGCAGCGTTGAGCCGGTCGTCACCACGTCATCTACGATGGCGACATGGTTGACCGCAGGTGCCTGCTCCAATCTAAATACATTATGCATGCGCCTGCGTCGCGCTTCACCTCCATGTCCTACCTGAGGCGCACTACGCCTCTCTCGGGATATACATCTCTGGTCCACAGGTATGCGCAATTGCTTGCCGATTTGCGAGGCCAGTTCTGTGCTTTGATTAAAACGACGCGTTAGCCAACGGGTCCAGTGCAGAGGAACCGGGATCAGCGCGTCAGGCGGATCGATGAGGTGTTGCTGAGCAAGATCGCAGAAAATATGAGCCAAGGCCCGACCATGGCTCAGCCTGGCTGAATATTTCAGGCCCTTGATCAGGCGGTTTACTGGGGGCTGATAATACAAAGGAGATAGCAGTCGGGGAAAGCTCACGCCAGGTAAACTGCGCTGAACCTTGGGCAGTAACATCAAATTGTGCTGGCAACTCTGCCAATCCACTACCGGCAGGTCGTCATAGCAGTAAGGACAGATAAGGTCTCGACTAGGCTGATAGCACAGCAAACAAGAACGGTTCTCTAACAGGCGTTGAAGAAGTGATAACATACGCGTTTACAAAATTGGCAAAACAACGCAGTGTCAGCCGTGTTGATTACCGACACAACTGCACAAAAGGATAGTATGACTCTACGGCTTTTTACCGAAACCCGCGGCTCTGGCCCTGATTTGGTGCTGTTGCACGGTTGGGGCATGAACAGTGGTGCATGGGAAAAATTTGCAGAATCACTGTACGGCGATTTTCGGCTGCATTTTATTGATCTGCCCGGATTTGGCCGCAATGCAGATATTATGCCTTGCCATTATAGTCTTGAAGCCGTATCTGATTTGATTGCGCCTCACATTCCACAGGGAGCGATGCTGATGGGCTGGTCTTTGGGGGGGCTGATAGCACAGCACATTGCTATTCATCGAATGGCTAATTTATCCATGATGGTAATGATGACCAGCACGCCACAGTTTGTTGAAACAAACGACTGGCCTGGTATAAAACCCAGCATACTGCAACAGTTTGAACAGCAACTGGAACATGATTTCAGTAAAACGTTAGAACGTTTTCTTGCCATTCAGGCCATGGGTAGCGCAACTGCACGACGGGATATGAAGGCGATCAGCCAGGCAATTTCTCAATATCCTTTACCTAACGTTGACGCACTGCGCAAAGGACTGATGCTGTTATCTACCGTTGATCATCGCAAACGACTTGCCGAAATTTCGGTTCCGAGCCATTGGATTTTTGGCCGTCTTGATAGTCTGGTGCCACGCACTTTGCATAGGCGCATTGAGCAACTGCAACCGGGTGCGCAAAGTCACCTTATTGAGCATGCGTCTCACGCCCCATTTATTTCTCACCCGCAGGAGATTTATCGACTGCTGATACACATCGGTAACGGTCTGTAATAACCGACAGCAATAAATCTTTACACCGTGATGAGAAAGCAGCCTAACGACAGACTTTAAAAATAAGGCAAATTGGTTAATAATTAACCGTGAGGTATTGAGGAGAAGTGTGTCTTGAATGCACTAAGTAACAATGTGAATGCCGCCATCGTATCAGGCCAGTTAGGTCTGCAGCGCGCGTCTGATGGTATTACACAAGCGTCGACAAACATCGCACAACGCGTTGCGGGGGCATCCCCTGGCCAACCGCGTGATGTGAATGATGTGCTTGCCGATGCGGCTTCTCAGTCTCTTTCGTCAATACGACAGGTGTTACCTTCAGGAGGAGATAGCTTGACCAATGACCTGGTTGGATTGTCGGTCAACAGCATCAACGCTCAGGCATCTGCTAAAGTACTTGATACGGTGAATGATACGGTTGGCCGTATCATCGATGAGCTGGCGTAATCTTATGAACATTGTCACGCCAGTCCCTACATCACTTGTTTTCACGACGGCAAACGTTAATACCGAATCGGCTCGTCGCGATAACGTATTGCGTGAAACCGTACCACAAACAGCAAATACCGACGGCTCTGCAGCCGAAGCGGGGCTGGGCTCGGAATCTGATCGTGCCAGACGGCAAGGACAACCACCGCAACCCGTAACCTATGAGCGCCCGCAATCCAACGCTCAGGGGCAAGCTGATGCCAACTCCGGACTCGGACAGTCAATTGATCAAGACAATGCTGACGACCCCAGCGCTGGACGAGAAAATGCAGAGTCTCGTCAGCAAGAGCAGCAAGAACGGGCCGAACAACAAGAAATTCGTTCTCTCAAAGAACGAGATCAGGAAGTACGCGCGCATGAACAAGCCCATGCTTCAGTCGGCGGACAATACGCTGGAGCTCCCAGCTATGAGTTTGAAACCGGTCCTGACGGACAGCGCTATGCCATAGGCGGCGAAGTCTCCATCGATATTTCTAAAGAGGATTCACCGGAAGAAACCTTACAGAAGATGCAACAGGTCAGAGCGGCCGCGCTGGCACCGGCAGAGCCGTCTCCACAGGATCTGCGAGTCGCAAATGAAGCGGCTCAGCGTGCATCTGAAGCCCGACGTGACATTATTGAAGAGAGTCGTGAGCAGCTTGAAAATGCTTCACAGCGTGACCCTGGTGAGCCTCGCGTAGACAGCTTGGCGCCAGAATTAGACGATATCGTGGAGGGCGTAGACAACGGTGCGCCAACTCGCTCGTTAAGCGGTGGTGCGGCTGAGTCTGTCAGCCTTGAGGAAGTACAGGAACGCCAATCTGACCGGGCGGAGTCTGCACTGGGCGCTCGTACCTTACGAGAAGACCCTGTAGCTGAAGCCGCCGGACTGGAAACACCCACTCAGGATCCCACTATTGGTCGCAGGGTAGCAGTCATTCAACAGTTCTACGGCTCAGTGGCAACCCCTCGCCCTGAAGGGTTGCGTCAAACTGCTTAAGCGCCGCTCCCTGGCGGTGAGTATTATTTCTTCGCTTTGGCGAAGGCTTCTGCAAACGCATTACCCATCGCACTATTGCCCTGCCCTGACGTACTTGATCTGCTTTTTGCAGATCGTGGCCTGGTTTCATGATTCTGCCTGTTCGCTGCCGACTGTGGCTTTTTGGCAGCAGGTTGCTCGTCAAGACGCATGGTAAACGCAATACGCTTGCGCTGCACATCGACCTCTAAGACCTTCACTTTGACAATGTCACCGGCCTTAACGACCTCTCTGGGATCCTTGATGAACTTATTGGTCATCGCGGAGATATGCACCAGACCATCCTGATGGACGCCGACATCCACAAAAGCGCCGAAGTTCGCCACATTACTCACGACACCTTCCAAGATCATGCCGGGCTTGAGGTCGCTAATCGACTCTACGCCTTCTTTAAAGTTGGCGGTTTTAAATTCAGGGCGAGGATCTCTACCTGGTTTATCCAACTCTTTGATAATGTCCTGCACCGTCGGCAATCCGAATGCGTCGCTGGTGAACTCTTCAGGAGATAATGCTTTCAACAATGCACTGTTTCCTATCAAGTCATTTACTGCGGCACCTGATTTGCTCACGATAGCATCGACAACCGGATAGGCTTCTGGATGCACAGCTGAGGCATCCAACGGATTCTCGCCGTTGACGATGCGTAAAAAACCAGCCGCCTGCTCAAACGCCTTGGGCCCCAGACGGTCAACTTTTAACAGCCCTTTACGGTCACCGAACGCGCCATGCTGGTCACGATACTGCACGATGTTATGTGCCAACGTGCGATTTAGCCCGGACACATGGGCCAGCAGTGCCGGTGAAGCCGTATTGACGTCCACGCCGACGGCGTTAACGCAGTCCTCTATGACATTGTCCAGAGACTTACCGAGATTAGACTGGCTGACGTCATGTTGGTATTGACCCACGCCAATGGCTTTGGGCTCAATTTTGACAAGTTCTGCCAACGGATCCTGCAAACGACGAGCAATTGACACTGCACCACGCAAAGATACATCTAACTCAGGTAATTCCTGGCTGGCCAATTCAGAGGCGGAATACACCGATGCACCGGCCTCGCTCACAACGATTTTCTGTAACTTCAATTCTGGATTTGCCTTGATGAGCTCAGCAACCAGCTTGTCGGTCTCGCGAGATCCCGTGCCGTTTCCAATGCTAATCAATTGGACCTTGTACTGCTGACACATATTGGCCAACGTGCGTGCCGATTTATCCCACTGATTCTGCGGCGCATGTGGATAAATGGTGTTGGTGGCGATGACCTTACCGGTGGTATCAACGATGGCCACTTTGACACCCGTACGTAAGCCTGGGTCCAATCCCATGGTCACCTTTGCTCCGGCCGGTGCTGCCATCAGCAAATCGTTCAGATTCTTGGCGAAAACTTCGATGGCATCATGTTCGGCACGCTCCCGCAATGCACCGAACAGTTCGGTTTCCATGTGCAACAATATTTTGATTCGCCAGGTCCACTGCACGACCTGTTTGAGCCAGCTGTGCGCTGGCTTACCAGAGTCCACCAGTCCGATATGTTGTGCGATGATGTCTTCGCAGTGAGAGTGACGATTGTCTTGTTCGTTTTGCGGGTCTGCATCCAGAGACACATGTAAAAAGCCTTCATTACGACCACGGAACATCGCTAAGGCGCGATGTGATGGCGTATCTTTAAGCTTTTCGGTATGTGCGAAATAGTCAGAATACTTGGCGCCTTCCTTTTCCTTACCCTCTACTACCTGACTCTTAATGTGGGCCTGGTTTTGTAGAGAACGGCGTATTTTGCTTAGCAACTCCGCATCTTCGGCAAACCGTTCCATCAGAATGTAGCGCGCGCCTTCAAGTGCCGCTTTAGCATCCGCGACGCCGTTGTCTGCCGAGATGTATTGCTCGGCAACATCTTCTGGCACCAGACTATGATCATTGAATAAACTGTCCGCCAGTGGTTCAAGCCCCGCTTCAATTGCAATCTGACCTTTGGTTCGACGACGCGGTTTATAAGGCAGGTAGAGATCTTCCAGGGTGGTCTTGTTATCGGCTGCATGAATTTTGCCAGCCAGTTCTTCACTGAGTTTGCCCTGCTCCTGAATGGACTTAATGATAACCTGACGGCGTTCTTCCAATTCTCTTAAATAGCCCAACCGTTGTTCGAGGTTTCGCAACTGGCTATCATCTAAACCTTGTGTGGCTTCTTTTCGATATCGCGCAATGAAGGGGACGGTAGCGCCATCGTCAAGCAGTGCGACGGCGGCCGCGACTTGCTCGTTCTTAACCTGCAGTTCGCTGGCAATTTTCTCTATGATCATGCTGGTACTCGTTGATGAGACTGTGATTTGTTCGTTGTTAATAAACGCTGTGAGCGGTATGAATGAAAAATAATGGGTTAGACTCTTATTGGCTGTGTCTCAAACTATGTAAGGACCGCTCGCCATGAAACGCTCGAATTATATCACTCGCGAAGGCTGGGACAAGCTTGAAAAAGAGTTGAGATACTTGTGGAAAGAAGAGCGGCCTAGGGTCACTCAGGCTGTATCCGATGCTGCGGCACTGGGCGATCGTTCTGAGAACGCAGAGTATATATATGGCAAGAAACGGCTGCGCGAAATAGACAGGCGGGTCAGATTTCTTACCAAACGCATGGATCAGCTACAGGTTGTTTACCCTTCACCGCAACAAGAGGGCAAGGTGTTCTTTGGCGCATACGTCGAATTGGAGGACGACGCAGGTTGCTTATTTGAGTATCAGCTTGTTGGCCCTGACGAGTTCGATTTGAAAAACAACAAGTTAAGTATCGACTCGCCAATGGCACGCGCTCTGATCGGAAAACAGGTCGATGATGAAGTAACAGTGCATACTCCATCTGGGAATAAAACCTATTTTATTAGTTCAATTTATTACAAGAAAACGCCCTGATTGACAGGAAATTCGGCTCATTTTTACTATAGTTAAAGTCAGCAAAACGCACGACAAAAAGCATCCGATTGTGGAGCTTTGATGCGCGTTTAGCGACCCTGTCATGAGGGTTTAGTCGTCGCTTTCGTGGTCAGGCGTTACTGATAAGTCAGTCGCTAATTTGGCGACAAACAATTTGCAGACGACATGAAATTAACCTGGCAATCAGGCCAGGCAACCCGGTCCGACTCGAAGGGCCAAACATAAATAGGGGACAAAGGTCAGCATGGAAAGAGCTGTAGATGGGTAAAAGCCGGACGCCATAGTGACGCCCGGCTTTATTCTCTTTTTGGCGATAGATTATTCTGCGCCAGTGTCCACTACTTCAAGCAGTTCTACATCAAATACCAGCGTGCTGTTGGGTGTGATGCGCCCCGTCGCACGCTCACCATATGCTAGTTCTGAAGGAATATGAAAACGATATTTTGCGCCTGGACTCATCAGCTGTAAACCTTCAGTCCAACCTGCGATCACCCGGCTAAGCGGGAATACGGCGGGTTCGCCACGAGAGTAGGACGAATCAAACTCAGTGCCGTCTAGCAACGTGCCGCGATAGTGCACTTTGACCGTATCTTGCGCGGTTGGCTTGTCACCTTCACCCGCTTCAAGAACTTCGTATTGCAGGCCTGAGTCGGTGGTCATGACGCCTTCACGTTTAGCATTTTCTGCCAGGTAAGCCTGTCCTGCCGTCTTGTTTTCCTCAGCGGCCATGTTGGCTTGTTCCTGCTGCTTACTCTGCAGCGCCGCGTCTGCAGCGCGCGTCAGTGCCTGCATTTCTTCGACAGTATACTGAGCATTGCCAGCCACAGCGTCCTCAAAACCTTTTATAAGTGTGGGTTTATCGAACTCGAGGCCCATTTCTTTTTGCGCGTTAAGACGGTTTTGTACGTACGTTCCCATGCTGGCGCCAAGCGCGTAAGCTTGTTTTTGTGCATCGGTTTCAAGTGTGACAGGGGCGTCCTGTGCAGATTGTTCAGCGGTGTCTGTTGAAGCAGGTTGCTGACAACCTGCCAAACCTAGTGCAGAACCCATTAATAATGCAATGGCTGCCTTTTTCATAAAAAAACTCTCCGAATGAAATGCTTTATAATTTGAAGTCTATTGTTATGAGTGGATTAAACGCATATGCAGCGGTAACCTTGTCGTTATCGCTAATAAATAAGCAGATAGTCGTTGCATAGTCTAAACGGAATGTCACTAAATCTAAACCCATCATATAAGACGATTTGGTTGCTTTTGGGCAGCCTGCTGATAAGTGCCTGTTCAGGGTATCTGGCTACGCCAATAAGCGCTGTGCGCTATGCCGAAGAAGGAGCTATGGCCGCTGATATTGCCACCGATGCCGAGTTCAGTGTGGTATCCGATGTGAGTAACGGCGTGTCCGTATGGTATCAGGGTGAAAAAGAGGCGCGTTATAACTGGTCACATCAGGGAGATGGCGAAAACCTTGTGACTACCGTGCATATTGCGGCAGATAACAACTATGTCCTGACATCCGACCGTGAAGCGTTTGCCTTATGGGATGTTGCCAGTGGAGAGCCTATGGGCTTTTGGCGAATCGATGAGTCCAGCGTTAGAGACGTGGCGGTCGCCAGCAGCGCGGCGGGTATTCTGGTTGGGCGTGGCAACGGTAAGGTTCTGTTTTTTGAGCCCGATAGCGGCAGACGCATAGAGTTTCTCGGTCATCAGGAAAAAATCAATAGCGTTGACATCTCGCCCAATGGACGCTTTGCATTGACGGGCGGTAATGACTACGTTGCGTATCTGTGGAGCACCCGAAGCGGTCAGGTTATACACCGTTTCAGTCATCCTAGTCGCGTAACCAAAGTGGCTCTGGATGACAAGGGCAGATTCGCTTTTACCGCCGACAGTCAAAAGCAGGCCAGAGTCTGGAATGTGCAGACCGGCGAGCCTATCAGCACATTGAAATTCATTGAGCGCCAGAAAATCTTCACTGATGTTGAATTTTCCGCTGATGGTAAGTACCTACTTACAGGTTCTCCTTCACGTGGCCTTAGTTTGTGGGACTTGCATAGCGGTGAACAGATTCAGGAGTGGCGCGTCACGCCCCGTGAGGGGGCATCTCCACGCACGGCAGTGGTGTACGGCGTAAGCTTTTTGCCGGATAATCGTGTGCTTTCCGTGAGTAGCAGCGGTCTGGCCGAGGTGTGGGAGATCAATAGTGAGCAATGACGTACAAGAACTACAGCAGCATATTGATGAGTTACAGACTAAGGTTGCCTATCAGGAGCATACCATCGATCAGCTGAATCACGCCCTGACATCACAGCAAAAGCAAATCGATGATATGACCTTCAAACTTAACCATGTCATTGAACGGCTTAAACAAATGCCATCCTCACAAATTGCTGACCTGTCTGAAGAAACCCCTCCGCCGCACTATTGAATAGTGATGATGGGTGATTAGTCCGGCTTGAATACGCCGATAACCGACTCACTGGCGCGCGTCTTGGATTGTACTTTGTCGTCAGCCTGGGTGCGTTGATGGCCACAGCTGACACACTCAACAGTTTCAACATTATTCTGGATGTAAAGCATTAGTGTATCGACTGACTGACATTTGGGACAGGTAGCGCCCGCAATAAATCGTTTTCGTTGTCGTGCCAACGTTATTTCCTACAAATAACTTAGTTGGCCATTATACCCCAGACTCTCAACCTGAGATCAGAACTAAATACTGTACATAAATACAGTTATCATGTTAGCGTAATGAAACACCAACCAAAAGGAGCTGAATTATGGCTATCACACTGCAGTATGTCGTTACGCATAAGGGGGTTGAAAAGCTGGTGACAACCGATAAAAAAGAAGCCGATAAATACGACAAGATGTTAGAGATTGCAGATAACCTGGCCGTCTATCTTTCTGCTAAAGGTACTAAGCTTGACGACGACAGTCTCGAAGAATTGGCGATTACCCTTGCATCAGGTAAAGATGCGGTGAGTCAAATACTGCGTGGCAAATCTGCAGATCAGGTACTAACTGACGAGCAAGCCGATGTCGTTGCTCTGAAAAAGCGTTCTGCGTAAGGCAGCAAACACACTTAGGGATCAACAGCGTCACGCTTTATTGATAGAATGCCGCGCCTGAAATAGAGATGAGGCGTGTTGATGATCAAGCTTTCCAACGTGACGCTGCAACGAGGCGTAAAAGTCTTGCTGCAGGATGCCAATGCCGATGTGTTTCCGGGGCACAAAGTCGGATTGATAGGCGCTAACGGCAGTGGCAAATCCAGCTTGTTTGCGCTGCTACGTGGAGAGCTCCATACAGAAGCAGGTAGTTGTCAGATCCCGGCGGGTTGGAAAATTGTTTCGGTTGCGCAGGAGACCCCTTCGTCACAACGTTCTGCGTTAGATTATGTGGTTGACGGACACACAACATACAGACACTGGCAACAAAAACTGACTGATGCTCAGCAGCAGGGTAACGGTGATGCGATTGCCATTGCACATAGCGAGCTGGAGCAGCTGGGTTATGACATTGAGTCGCGTGCTGCCACAATATTAGCGGGTTTAGGTTTCGCAAACGACAGTTTGCATCGCCCTGTTGCAGCGTTTTCGGGTGGCTGGCGAATGCGCATGAACCTTGCCAGAGCATTGTTGCTGGACTCTGATCTCCTGCTGCTTGACGAGCCCACCAACCACCTCGATCTTGATGCCGTCATCTGGTTAGAAAGGTGGATTCAGCGATATACCGGAACCCTGTTGCTCATTTCTCATGACAAGGCGTTTTTAGACAGCTGTGTCGGTCAAATTCTGAGTGTAGAACAACAGCGTCTATATCAATACACCGGCAACTATTCGAGCTTTGAAAAGCAGCGAGCAGAACGCCTGCGTTTGCAGGATATTGAGTACCAGAAGCAGCAGGAGAAACGTGCCCATCTGCAGTCGTTTATTGACCGTTTCAAAGCTAAAGCCAGTAAGGCAAAGCAGGCACAAAGCCGAATAAAACAATTGGAAAAAATGCAGGAACTGATGCCGGCTCATGCACAGAGCCAATTCAGTTTTTCGTTTCCTGAGCCTCCCAAATTACCCAATCCACTGATCAGTATGGAAGAAGTTCAGGTTGGTTATGATGATGTTGCCGTTCTGCAACGAGTGAAGCTGAATCTGGTTCCAGGTAGCCGAATTGGACTTCTCGGGCGTAATGGCGCAGGTAAATCCACGCTGATTAAACTACTGGCCGGCAAGTTGAATCCTCTGAGCGGTGCTTATCACACCGCTGCGGGATTGCGTATAGGTTATTTTGCCCAGCATCAACTGGATACGTTGCGTAAAGAAGACACTGCGCTGGCACACCTGCAACGTCTGGACGAGCAGGCTACAGAACAGCAGCTGAGGGATTTTCTGGGCGGTTTCGGTTTTCACGGTGATGAGGCGTTGTCTGCCGTTGAGCCTATGTCTGGTGGAGAAAAGGCACGTCTGGTACTGGCGCTGTTAGTGTATCAGCAACCAAATCTATTATTGCTAGACGAACCAACCAACCACCTTGATTTGGAAATGCGCCACGCCCTGAATGTTGCCTTACAGGGTTTTAGCGGCGCTATGGTGCTGGTCTCTCACGACCGTTTTTTGCTGGAATCGGTATGCGAGGATTTCTATCTGGTTGACTCTGGTCAGGTCGACCGTTTTGATGGTGATCTTAACGACTACCGTGATTGGTTAGTAAGTGATGCAAGATCCTCAGCGTCTGTCGAAATCGAAAAACCTAAACTGGACAGAAAAGACGTCAAACGCCTGGAAGCAGAATTCAGACAAGCTACGAAACCACTGCGCGACACTATCAAGAAACAAGAAGCGCTGATGCAGTCGGTGTCTGAGAAGCTTAACGACGTTGAAAATCAGCTGGCAAACCCTGACATCTATGATGATGCAAATAAGCACACCTTGAAATCATTGTTGGCAGAGCAGGTAGCATTGAAACAGCAAGAACAACAGGCAGAGCAGGTGTGGCTGGATGCCCAGGAAGCGTTAGAGGACGCGCAGCAAGAACTGGAGAGCCAACTTGCAAGCTGAGTCATTCTGGCAATTCTCGATTGAGTTTTACGGTATTAGACCAGTCAAGCAGGACTGTTTGTCGTTGCAGGACGACCATGGGCTTAACGTCAATCTTATACTGTGCTGTGCATATGCTGACTATTGCAATATAACGCTATCTGTTGAGCAAATACTTGCACTGCGAGAAAGCCTTAACGAACTAGATGAGGTAACTCAGCAGCACCGCCACATGCGCAGGTCACTAAGCAAGGACGCATCTGAATACGCCGATGCGCTTCGCCGCGAACTTGAGCTTGAAAAGCGGCAACAACAAAGATTGATCGAAGCGGCAAACAACATGGCGTTAAGTGCCGGAAAAAAGAGTCTGGCTAATTTAACGACGGTGGTTCAACCCGATATGGCAAAGCAGCGTATAAGAAACATTCAAGAACATCGTATTCAATTTGAGGAAAACCACCTTCAATGACCTTCCAAAAACAACATACTGAAGGCATCGAACCTGAAGTTCGGCAGAACGAGTATGGAGACATTGTCGATAGCGGTTTTGCGGCACCATGGTGGGCACGCAATCGCCATGTACAGACCATATGGCCTCGATTTATGCAGAAACGACGAAAACTCCACTATCGCATGCAGCGCATGGAGCTGCCAGATGGCGATTTTGTTGATGTTGCCTGGTCACAGCATAATGTAAAAAAAGAGGGTGTCGTTCTGCTTTTTCACGGATTGGAAGGCAGTATTCGCAGTCACTACGCTAATGATGTGATGGCCGTCATGGCTGACGAAGGTTATCAGGTGGCTATGATGCATTTCCGCGGTTGTAGTGGAGAACCAAACCGCACAACGAGAGCTTATCACTCTGGCGAAACAGAAGATGCGCAGTACTTTCTTGAGTACATTCAGCAGCGCTTTCCCAGCAGCAGAAAAATTGCTATTGGCTTCTCTTTAGGAGCAAATATGTTATTGAAAATGCTGGGAGAGTTGCCTAAGCAGCAGTGGCTAAATGCTGTAGCGGCGGTTTCTCCGCCAATGCGCCTGGCGGAATGCGCGGAAAGTATTAACCATGGTTTCTCGCGCTTTTATCAGCGTTACTTACTGGAAAGCATGCGTGGCACACTGCTGAAAAAGTTTTCCAAGCTAGATTACTCTGGCCTCAAAAGCCTGACCCTTGAACGGATCAAGAGTATGCGCAGTTTTAGGGAATTTGATGAGTGGGTGACTGCGCCTCTCCATGGTTTTGCCAATGCAGAGCATTATTACCAGGTCTGCAGCTCTCACGACTACTTGAGCAAGATTGAAACGCCCACGCTCATTGTACACTCACTAGACGATCCTTTTATGAATCATAATGTGATCCCACGCAAAGAGGCTTTATCGCCGAGTGTAAGACTGGAATTGAGCGAAAAAGGCGGACACGTCGGCTTTATGCAAGGTAGCCCATGGCGTCCAAAAATTTGGCTGCACGAACGCCTCAGGCAGTTCGTTAACCAACACCTGGCAACGGAATGAAGATACCAATAAACGAACTTGCGCCGGATACATTACGTAATGTGGCAGAAGCCTTTGTGCTGCGAGAAGGCACAGATTATGGCTTTGAAGAGACCAGCCATGAAGAAAAAGTTAATCAGGTCCTCGAGCAATTACGCTCAGGCGAAGCGGTACTGATTTACTCAGAACTGCACGAAAGTATCGACATTATTAGCAAACAAGAGTGGGCTCTACGCAGCGAGCGCGAGTAATGCCCATGCCGTTTGCGCCAATAGTTATTGAGGGGTAAGTATGGAGCACTTGTTCTCATATGGGACGTTACAGATGCCAAAGGTCCAACAGGAAACATGTGGCCGTCTGTTAAGTGGTAAAAAAGACGCGTTGGTTGGTTATGTTCTTTCCGAGATCAAAATCACCGACCCTGGAGTCATTCAAACCAGCGGTACCGATACTCACCCAATTCTTAAGTACACGGGAAATGCCAGTGATATCGTGGCTGGAACCGTATTTGAGCTCACGCCTGAAGAGTTGATGCAGGCCGATGAATATGAGGTAGAGGAATACCTCCGCGTTATGGGAACGTTTACCTCTGGGCGCCAGGCCTGGGCCTATGTATGCCGAGCAAGCGAACTGGGTAAGTCTTAAATAATCTGTTAGACGGGCTTTGAACTTTAAAAAGTCCGTCGACTGCAAGTCGCTCATCATTGTGGTTCAATTTAAACAGTCAGCCGTGCTGTCATTGTCAGTAGCAATGACTAATATTGACCAGCGCCACTACTACAGAGATTCAGCAAACTCTTCTGGTGTAATTACCACTCCTTCCTCTTCAAACTGGGAAGGGTTAATCATTACCATTAAATGGTCCTGAATTAAGCCAGCGGTCCATTTTCGAATCCAGGTATCAATATCAATAGAGACAGCCTCACAATCTGACCATTCTTCATTAGCCCAGGATTTAGCCAATGACTTACTTGACCAAATAGGTACACCATCTTCATCTTCTGACGTTAGCATGACACAACCATCGGCGTCTTTTAAAATCCATATCGCATCGCTGTCGCGCATTTGCGAGATTGCAGCTTGGGTATCGTTGTCCAACATTTTTTTCCAAATCACTATGTTTTCTACAGTAAGCTTAACATGCTCTTTTGAACGTTAAGCAAACAAACAACGTCGGCTCTGGAAATATCTCTTGAACTGACCGTACCAACAAGATTCTTATATTCATCAAGGTAGTGAACTGGTTTACTGACGCAGAAGGGCTCGACGACGCGCTTGTGATTGGAGTAATTTTCGGCCTGCGTAAGGTTTTTCAATGCCTTTTGAATTGTTTTGCGTCTTTTCGCTATCGAACTATAGTTAACGAGACATTTCGAAAAGGACTTCTTTATGAAATACCTTATTTGTATCATTGCTTTACTCGCCTTTAAAACCAATGGTGCAGACAACCATGGCCATACCCCGAAGTTTTCTCAGCTTGGCGAGGGGGACATCACTCACTATGTTGGACGTGATATTCACCACCATGTAAGCGTTGGCGATCTCCCGTCCAATATCGCATTGTTTGAGGAAACCTTGCCGCCTAAATCTATTGGTGCGCCACCCCATACTCACAGTAATGAAGACGAGATTTTTATTGTGCTTAATGGACAAGTCCATTTTTTGAGCGGTGAAAAAGAAGTTAAGGCGGGTCCCGGCACGATTGCGTCATTGCCTCGGGGACATATTCACGGTTTCTGGAATCCCTACGATGAACCTGCAACATTGCTAGTGGTAGCCGCACCAGGGCATTTTGAAGATTTCTTCAGAGCGGTTGAGAAAAACATGTCAGAAGGTGGCCCCAAATCGCCGCCACAGGTAGGTCAGATTATCGCTGAAACCGCTGCAAAGTATGGCGTGATAGTAGACATGTCGAAACTTCCACCTTCAGGTTTAGCGCTACTTGGGCCTCCACCGAAAGAGTAAATCAGGTTGTTTAGAGCCGTTTAGTACCAGCGAAGAATACCGTAACTTGCCTTGGAAGCGTGACGCATTTGATGTTTAACACCTGAGCGACTATACCTTGTAAACGCTTATAAACGTGCGTCACTCGTTTTCTCAACACCTCTATGCTGTACGTGTGAAAACCCTAATTAACCCGTAAAGCATAAGGTTTCTGTCAATGAAGACACTACTGCTTAAATGCCAGATTCTATTGATACTGGTCTGTTCACTGGATTTACTCGCGGCCGATTCTGATTCCAACCCTCTGGCCTCGATTCCACTTCGTACCATAGGGCCTGCAATGATTTCAGGTCGCATTTCTGACTTCGCTTTTCATCCTGAAAAAAAGCACGAATTTTATGTCGCGACATCATCAGGCAACTTATGGAAAACAACCAATAATATGATCACGTGGGAGCCTTTATTCGAAAACGAAGGTTCTTACGCGCTTGGTGTGGTCGAAATGGCAGCGAGCAATCCCAACCTGTTGTGGGTAGGAACCGGCGAAAACAATGCGCAGCGATCTGTGGCATATGGAGACGGCGTCTATAAATCAGTGGATGGCGGAAAGTCATGGAAAAATATGGGGTTAAAAAACTCGGGGCACATCTCGCAGATTTGGATCCACCCAACCAACCACGATGAAGTACTGGTTGCTGCACAAGGCCCGTTATGGAGCGATGGAGGGGACCGCGGCCTGTATAAAACTAACGATGGCGGTCAGACATGGACGCGTATTCTGGAGATTGACCAGTACACAGGTGTAAATGAGTTTGTCGTAGACCCGAACGATTTCAATAACATCGTCGCAAGCAGCTATCAACGCCGCAGGCACGTCTGGACATTGATTAATGGTGGACCGGGAAGCGCTATCCATAAATCAACCGATGGTGGAAAGACGTGGTCAAAAATGACAAGCGGTCTGCCTGGCGGTGAGCTAGGACGAATAGGTATCGCCATGGCACCGTCCGCCTCGAATATCTTATACGCCATCATTGAAGCGAATGACAAAGACAAGGGAGTATATCGGTCTGACGATTTTGGCCATTCCTGGTCAAAACGGTCGGGACATATGACGTCCAGTCCGCAATATTACAACGAGTTAATTGTCGATCCTAAGGACCCTGACAAGGTCTATTCAGTTGATACCTTTACACATGTTTCTAAAGATGGCGGAAAAAGTTTTCAGCCTCTCTCCAATGAATTCAGACATGTTGATGATCATGCGTTGTGGATTGATCCTGATAATACCGATCACATGATCATTGGTGGCGATGGAGGTGTGTACGAAACCTATGATGGGGGTATGTTGTGGCGACACGCACAAAACCTGCCAATCGCCCAGTTTTATCGAATTCAGCCTGACAATGCAGAACCGTTTTACAACGTTTGTGGCGGCACCCAGGACAACAATTCGCTATGCGCACCGTCCCGCACGACGGTCATACACGGTATTACCAACGCCGATTGGAACATTGTGATTGGCGGGGACGGCTATAAACCGCAAATTGACCCCAACGACCCGAATATTATTTATGCTCAATACCAATACGGCGGATTAGCCCGATACGATAAACGTACCCGAGAACGTTTGTTGATTGCGCCACATCCGGCAAGTGGAGAAAAAGAGTACAAATGGAACTGGAATTCTCCATTACTTATCAGTCCGCATCAATCAACACGATTATTCTATGCTGCAGAAAAAGTGTTCCAGTCTGATGACAGAGGCGATACATGGACAGCAATCAGTGGCGATCTGACCCGTAAATTAGACAGGAATAAGCTGGAAGTGATGGGACGGGTATGGAGCGTAGACGCGATCGCTAAAAACAATTCCACGTCAATGTATGGATCGATTATTGCTCTTAACGAGAGTCCACGTAAGCAGGGACTCATCTATGTCGGGACAGATGACGGCCTGATCAGCGTAACCGAGGACGGCGGCGCTAACTGGCGAACAGAAGACAGTTTTAAAGGCGTGCCTGACATGTCATTAGTGGAAGACATTATTGCGTCCGTACACGATGAGGACATTGCCTATGCCGTCTTCGACAATCATAAGCGTGGTGACTACAAGCCCTATGTGTTGAAAACAACCAACCGCGGAAAAAGTTGGAAATTAATCAGCAGTAACCTGCCCGAATGGGGATCAGCACACACTATTGCAGAAGACCACGTAGACCCTGATTTACTGTTTGTAGGCACTGAATTCGGTCTGTTCGTCACGCAAAACGGCGGCAAGAGCTGGGCGAAAATGACCGGCAATTTCCCAACGATTGACGTCAGAGATCTCGAAATTCAACGCAGAGAAAATGACCTGGTGGTAGGGACATTCGGCAGAGGCATATATATTCTCGATGATTACACACCGCTCAGAACCAAGTCATCCGCACTGGCTGAAAACGAAGCGACTTTTTTCCCTGTCAAAGATTCCTGGATGTATCTGGAAGGTTATCAATACGGCGACGAACAGAAAGGCTCCAACGGCAATGAGCTTTACACAGCGAGTAATCCACCGTACGGCGTAGTGTTCTCGTATTACCTGAAAGACGGATTCAAAACCTTAAAAGCACAGCGTCAGGAACAGGAAAAAGCGCTGCTCAAAGAAGGCAAGGATACGCCCTATCCAGGTTGGGACAGGTTACGCGAAGAGGACAACGAAGATGCGCCGACTGTCTACATTGAGATCAAAAGAAAAGGCGGTGATGTAGTCAGACGGGTGTCGGCAAACAGTAATAAAGGGTTTCATCGCATTGCGTGGGATATGCACTATCCATCCTTATCACCAGTAAACCTTAAAAAGCCTTCAGGGTATGTACCGCCTTGGCTGAAACCACCAAAAGGCCCCCTTGCACTTCCCGGTGACTACACGGCAACCCTGATACTTTGGGCACAAGGTGAGCCCCGCATGCTTAGCGAGCCCATGCCATTCACCGTGAAACTGTTAAACAATAGTCCGGAAATTACCGGTGACAGAGACGCTTTACTGGCTGCACAGCAACGTGCCGGAGAGCTTTATAGAAAGGTAGAAGGTGCGCAGAAACGCTTCGGCGAGCTCAATAACCGTATTAACCACATCATTGAAGGGGTGCGGCTAACGCCAAAAAGTAACGATACACACGCAAAAACAGCGCACAGCATAAAAGCGCAGCTTGATGCCATCAGTGTCCTGCTTAATGGCGATAGAACTGTATCATCGAGAAATGAAGCTGTGCCATGGTCAGTATCAGGACGAGCGTCATTCATTTATTGGTCAATCATGTCGAGTCAGTTTGACGTATCAGGCAACCTGATGTCATCGATGCAAATTGCAGAGAGTGAATATCATAGAGTCGCTGAGCAAATGCGAGACGCATCCAATTCAATTGAGGCACTTGAGCGTGAACTGGAAGAGTTAGGCAGCCCATGGACGCCGGGCCGAGCATTGTCGCTGACGGATTGATATAGGAACCGTCTTATTTCAGTGAGGTTCTTTACTATCACGCCCGTAGAAACGGGCGTGATTCGAATGCTTATTGATTAAAGGTCACCGAGAAACTGACCGGCACCGCTTTGGTAATACTGTTAAGTCCGGCGATGGACTGCAGCATGCTGATACCCTCTACCAGATCGAAATCTGCAGCGTTAATAATGGTCGGTTTAATGGTCGTTGCTTGCAGTGTATTGTCGTTTAAACGGCTCACCAGTACATCAAACACAACGTCGACATTGTTCTCGTTTAAACCCAACTTGCCGCTTATACTCATCACCTGACTTTGGCCGGCTGTCATCGACAAAACAGTCTGTGGCAACTTAGCGGTGAATGACGCTGAAGGATTATTCGCTACATCAAACAGGTGCTCACGCATACGTTCATCGCGAATAGGGATAAGTGTATTGACCGATCCGAGTGGCAGTGAAACGGATAACATGCCATTGTCGTCAATGCTTCCGCTAAGCTTCTCAAACGAATGCGTTTCGGCGATATGTTCATTTTTGACAGATATAAAATGCAGAGAGGAGGCGCCCTCTTGCAGCTGCCACTGCGCGGCGGCGCTCATACTTAACCCACACAGTAGCAAGGTCGCTAGTCGTTTCATTATTTCCTCAGCTTTGATATTTAACAATACTTTGCCAGTCAACCCGCTGGTCTCCGAGAACCACAAAATCCGGGTTGTCCAGAGTGCTACGGCGATTGTAGGTTAAGGGTTTAAAATCGGCTGCTAATACGCTGCCGCCAGCCTCACTCACGATGCATTGCGAAGCGCCTGTATCCCATTCTCCGGTAACACCAATACGCAAAAACACGTCCGCTTTTCCTTCGGCAATGTAACAGGCTTTCAGAGAACAGCTGCCCAAAGGCAATGTTTGATAAGTGCGCGAGGGGTTCATCTTGGACATGACCTTGTCGCGCGACTGGCGACGACTGACCGCTACCATTACTGCACTTGTGGCCGGGTCATCAAGCTCGTTAACGTGCAGCTGTACTTTACCTAAAGGACACTCTTTGTAAGCTCCCTGGCCCTTGCTGGCGTAGTAAAGGGACTCTCCGGGCGGCCAGTAAATGACGCCGATTACGGGCTCATTATCAGCAATCAATGCAATATTGACGGCAAAATCCCCGCTTCTGGCAATGAATTCCTGGGTGCCGTCAATAGGATCAATTAACCAATAGCGCTGCCAATGCTGTCTCTCTGATAGTGCAGCATGTCGAGATTCTTCCGACATGATGGGAATGCTGGGAGTGCGCTGGCGCAAAATATTGGTAATGATTTCGTTGGCTTTAAAGTCAGCCGAGGTAACGGGTGAGTCATCGGCTTTCTGGTGGCTGGTGTAGTCGCCCTTATCGTAGATATCAAGGATCACGTCGCCAGCGTCTCGGGCTGCCTGTTTGGCGATAGACAGCAGTTGGGGTAGGTCGTCGTCGGGCATAGTGTTAAGCGCTCTCCCTCTCTGTCAGCCACTTGTGCACTAGAAACAGTGCCGCAATGCAGCGCGCCTCAATGAAATCATCACGTGCCAGCAGGCCGTCAATGTCTTGCAATGGCCAGGGAATAACATCAAGCGGCTCGGGCTCGTCGCCTTCAAGTCGTTGTTCGTACAAGTCGGTGGCCAGCACAATGTTCATCCGCGCATTAAAAAATGTCGGCGCCATATTTACCTGATGTATTTCGGTAAGGTTGTTTGCAGCATAACCCACTTCTTCCTGAAGCTCTCGATTAGCCGCTTGTAATGGGTTTTCTCCAGGGTCAATGAGGCCTTTAGGAAAACCAAGTTGATAAGAGTGGGTGCCGGCAGCATATTCTCTAACCAGCAGCATGGTCTCGTTGTCAAGCAGTGGCACAATCATTACTGCACCACGCCCAGTGCCGGCCATTCTTTCAAACTGACGTGTCGCGCCGTTAGAGAACTCAAGGTCAACTCGTTCGACCCGAAACAAACCACTCCTAGCAACGATTTCTCGCTGATGGATCTGCGGTAAGGGTTTGTGTTGATCTATTTTACTCATTGGCCCATCACGATAAACTACGCCCGTCAGGTAATCATCTGACGCGATTCATGACATTGAAACGTTGAATGAATCGGTCTGGTTCAATACTTTAACCTAAGGATAGTACATTGCCAATTTTCCCATGGTCCGATATCCATACCGTCCTGCTGGATATGGATGGAACGCTGCTTGATCTGCACTTCGACAATCACTTCTGGCTAGAACACCTGCCGGTTAAGCTGGCTGAGAAAGAAGGGATCAGTATTGCGGCAGCCAAACAAATGATGGGGGCAGAATATCAGCGCGTGATGGGAACACTGGAATGGTACTGTCTTGATTATTGGGCAGACAAACTGGACATCGACATCATGCAGGCTAAGCGTGAGATTGAACATCTTATCTCTATGCGGCCCGACACGTTGCCGTTTCTTGATGCACTGCACGACTCAGGGCGTGAGGTAGTACTGGTCACCAATGCTCACCCTAACAGTTTGTCGCTGAAGATTGAGCATACTCAGTTGGATGCGCATATTGATACACTCATCTCAACCCATGAGTTCGGTGTAACCAAAGAATCTCAGGCGCTATGGCAGCAACTGCAACAGCGTCTTGGCTTCGACCCAGACCATACGTTATTCGTTGACGATAGCCTGGCGATACTAGAGGCCGCGCAGACCTTTGGCATTAAGTATGTGTTGGCGGTAAAAAATCCGGACAGTAAGCAGGCTCATCGAGAAATTGACGCGTTCCCCGCGGTTGACGACTATCGCCCGTTGGTCAACGAAATACGCTCGCAACTTCCTTCTGTGCGTCGCTAGTCAGGCGCTTTTCGCTCCTCTACCATCTGCTCTGCGTATTGCAGAATATCTCTCCATGTCACAATGCCTACGGGATGGTTATGCACATCAACAATCGGCAGACATGAAAGAGTATGGCGATTAAATAGCTTTATGGCATCTATGATCCCCGCATTGGGAGGCAGAGAGATAACGTCTCGCGTCATGACCTGATGGGCGCGCTTTTGCAGTGTGGATAGGTCTCGTTGTCGCTCAACTGGCGTATCAATAAAGGGGCTTAAGTGCTTGAGTAGGTCGCGGTCAGACACCACGCCCATTAGTTTTTTTTCGCTGGTCACCAGAAGATGATGGAAACGCGTGTGCTCAAAAATGTCTTTGATACTGGCGAGGGTGCAATCCATTGGCACAGTGACCACGCGTTTGCTCATTATACGCTCTATGCTCATCCTGCACTTTTACCCATTTATACGGTTACAACTTTACAGTGTAGTACCCATCTGCATCAGTCTGTCCAAAAAATGTTGCTGCCTGATGCACTTCCTGCGGGAATTGAGGGTCCGGCTTAAAACGCCCTGACACGCTGATGTTGTTAATATCACTGACGACTGCTCGGGCTTCAAGCGCAAGACGGTTATTGCCATCAAGCATCACCACGAATGCACCACTTTCGCAGTCCAGCTGTGCGTTATATTGACCGAAGTCGATCATTCCCTGCGTACCACTGACCTGAGCATTTAACCAGCTACCGCTGCCAATCACTGTTTGGCATTGGCCGTCAATCTCTAGCTCAGTAAGATTGACGTGTAATCTTCCACTGGCTCTGACTGGCAGAGGGAGAGGTAGACGGGCTATTAGCATTTCAACCGGGACATACACATGCAAATTCTCTGCACTGATGTTATCTGTATTGAGAGCGCTGATTGTCAGCGGACCAAAGGCGGAAATATCATCGGCCTCACGGTGGTTGCCGACGTCTAGGTGTATACTGATGCTGCCCCACAGTAGCGGTAATGCATCCAGTTGCCATTTGGCATTTTTAATCGGTATGCCCTGCACTACTGCGCTGTCGATACGCCCATCCCAGATGGTGCCATTGATGCCAGTAAAGGAAATATCCTGAGGTAGTGAAAGACGACCTATCACCTGAGAGGCGGGAAGGTTTGCCAGCAAAAATATGACATACGCCAGGCAACCCAGCGCAATCCAGACCACTCGACTCATGGCTTACCTAACTGCAATCGACGTATACGAATCAAGCCAGGCGCGTCTGCTTCGGCAAAGTCAGCCTGTAAGATAATCACGCCGCGTCTTTCCAATGCCTGTAGCCAGGCCAACACATCGTTAAACGGGGCCTGGTCGACCCAAACCTGAAGCTCTTCACCCTGCGGCTGCATTCGTGAAATGCTGATGCTATGACGGGCACTGGTCTGGTTTACGGCTTGTGGTAATGAGCCGGAGAAGGAGCGGGACTGGGCACCAGAGCCTCTGAGCTGCATTGCTTTGTTGGTCTGGGTTTGCACCCAGTCCAGCAACGATTGCTGGGATTCTACGGCACGACGATTTTGCTCGACGGCACTGGAAAGCGGTGACCACATACCGAAATAGATGATGCCGACAATGATGGCGGCGGCAGCGGCAATCACCAGTCGCTGCTCACGCTCAGTCAACGCCTGAAACTTGGCTATTAGCTTATCCACCCTAACTCCTTATCGCCAATGAGCCAACCACCTGGTTGTCAGTGTTGTTGATGGCACCCTGTTCAACAGTAAACCCACGGCTTTCCGCCTCGCGTTTAAAGCGTTCCAGCGCCTCATAATTTGACGCTTGCGCCTGCATTCGCAGTTCTGCACGCGTTTTATCAAACCGCAGTGTTTGCGGTTTCACTTTGCTGCTGGCAAATGCATCTGCCAACTGAGACAACATCACCAGCATAGATACGCCGCTGCCACCCTGTTCAAGACTGCGCATTTCCTCATTGAGTTTGCGCCGCAAGTCTCGATATGGGCCCAGGTTGGGGAAACCACGCTCAACTTCGGTGTTAATCTGTGCGGTTAAGTCATCTTTCTTACTGCTCAGAGACTGTAATTCAATGCCCTTATCAACAAAGGTACTTAGTAGCGCGACGGTCGCCAGGATAGCTGCCAGGCGCCACTGCGACAGCGCATTGTTGGTGCGTCGTTTTTTAACTTTGAAATCGCCCTGCAGCAGATTAAACGGTGTCGCCAGGGCATGTTGCACCAGCACTTTCATCGGCATGTCCTGTACTGGCTGAGTAATGTCAGTATTGGCCAATGTCGGCAGGTCATGATCACAGTAACTGGCAATCTTTAGGGGCTCTTCCTGTCGCTTTGCATAATAGCTGATGGCATCTAGCATCCACTGCATTTCGCCCTGCATGCCTTGCCAGCTGTCCTGCCGTACCAGTAGCTGCTGGTCAAGATTGAGGATGGTCCATTGCCCTTCATGTTCCGGCAATGCAAGTACATCAGGCAACATCGCACCACAGTAAAGTCCTGCATCATCGAGCATCGCTTTCCAGCGCTGCATTTGCTCCCGTCTGACCACGGCGACATCCTGTTGCTGACCCTGTTTGTTACCCAATGCAAAAAACTGGTCGTTAATATCACCGGTAAGTTCGTCTTCAAGCATATAAGGAATGGCGGCAATCGCCTTACGACCCCCTCTGGCTGGCATGGTGACGCGCTTCAGCAGCACCTCACTGCCGCTGACAAGTGCGGTGACGGGTCGCTGCCCTGCTCGTTCCGACAACGTATCCAGATGACCGGCGTCAGGCAGCTGACCAGATGCTATAATTTCTTGCTCTGTACTGGACCAGACAATCCAGTACACCGGATCCTGTCGATCAGCGCCAAGCCGAACAACTAACTGTTCCATTTAGTACACTCCTCCAAACTCGCGCCGGATCACTGAAACCTGATTGTCTTCACCGACTTTGAAGACAGACGACATAACAAACGATGCGTTATTGTAACGGGTCTTTGTGGTTAAAATAAAATGCTCTGTGCTGGTCACCAGCCAATTACGGCGGGTATCGCTCAACTGCAGCGCCTGGATCTCTGGCTGAGCGTAAAAGTCAGCTATATCATCGTAACCATCCACTGGTCTGCTTCTTATCTGATTTTTCGCATCTTCGAGGGATAAACCTGTCACAGCAGCCAGCACCGCAGCCGTATCTTCAGTCAGAGTATTAATGTTAATTTGCAGCTCGGTAGTGCTCGGAATCGCACATACTACCGGCAGTAGCGCGGGTAACCATTCCATGTTTGCACCATTGACCATGCGTAATTCGGTCTTGTTTACCATCAGTGCGTTCGCTGCCAGATACGGGTGCTCCAGCGACTCGTAGTCACTATCTTCAGCACCATAAGGCCGCAGGTTGCCATCATTGTCCAGCCAGTCTGCGACTGAATCTCGGAACGTATCGGCCTCGAACGAAGGGATATTCGCAGGTAGTCTTTGTAATAACAAATGAAAGGCCTGAATCGCTTCGTTTTCCGCCTCATCGCCACTGGCGCCGGGTTCACGGTTATCTTGCAGGGCATTGATATTAAAACAGCTTTGTAAATCTTTTAACTCAGCCTCGATGCCACCGCCTTCTAGCGGATAGGCAATTTCCTGTGCCCAGGGCTGGCTGAGGCTTACCACGCCATTGTCCAGTTCCATTACCTGCTGAATGGACTTGCGCGCAAAATGTTCCGCGCCCATCGCGTACCAATAAGCCTGATTAGCATCTTTGATATTCGTCACGCGAGCGATCTGCAGCTGTAAACGCGCCCCCATATCTGTCGCCAATACACTGACCAAGGCCACAATCAAAAGAATAATGAGCAGTGCAACCCCTCGCTGACGCTTCATCATTGCTGCGTCCCCAACACAAAACGCCGGGTGATGGTGCCAAATTCCTCGGTCGTGATGGTGACGGCCACGGCTTTAGGTAACTGCGTGCCCTGATAGGTTTCCTGCCAGTTGTCTTCATCAAACTCTTCATCAGCGGCACTTAAAAATTCAACCTGAAAGTCGGTGACCCCCTCAAGGATGACTTTTATTTTGGGCTCAAAGCCAATGACGTTGTCCAGATAGTTACCATACATCCGTTCCAGCTTTTGTTCGTTGAGTCGGTAGGCCACACCTTGCAAGGTAGAACGTGGCAGCATCAACTGCGGGTTATGCCAGCCGCCTCGTACGAAACCGACACCGTCAGTCTCACTTTCAAACTGATCACGCCCACCTCTGAATACCACTTCATTAAGTTCACCCTGAACTCGCACCGGACGGGGCAGTGCTTGCAGAAAGTCGCGCTCCATCAGCGTCATGGCTCTCTGTAATGTGGTCAGTTTTTCGAACCGATCTGCCGACAATTCATCGCTGTCAATAACGGTGGACAACAGCGCCGTTGAGGCGATACCGATGATGGTGAAAATCGCCATGGATATCAGAATTTCAAGTAAGGTGAAGCCTTTTGAAGCTGTAGGGATCATTCGCTTAACCCCTTGCGTTCCGTCGGCTTGGCGACGTAGGTCGTGACCGTTGTGACCGTGTCCGCATAATCGCGGTCCAATCCTACTGAGACTTCAACAGCACGCAAATCGTCATCATTGGTTTTTAACACCTTTTGCTGCCAATACCAGGTTTGTCCAGCCATTTCCTCACTGCCACGCTGGTTGTTACGTGGTGGCCAGGTATCTTCTAGCGTCATGTCAGCCAATCGATTATTTGCCACCCAGGTAGCAAAGGTAATCTGTTCAATTTGACTGACACTATTAAGATGATCGCCAGCGGCTTTCATCACGGCACTGCCGGTCACGGCGAAAATGAATAGTGCCACCATCACTTCTATAAGTGTCAGACCCGTCTGCTTCATAACCGGTCCAGCGGTCCCTGCCGCTCTAGTGGGGGCGTGTCGATGCCATTGATCCTGAAGTAGGCAGGCTCATCATCACTGAACTCCGGCTCGTATTTGAAAATCATACTAAATGGCGTGATATCGCCGCTGGATAAGATAAAGATTTGTGGCGGCTCTGGTGGTGGAGGCTCATCTTCGCCGATACGCACATCGGCATCGGAAACCGACAGTTCCTCATCAAACAGTTCTCGGTCGAACAATGAGTCGTCCTCCTGCCAGGGCAGGTCGTCCAGCGTTAAGTCGAGCGTGAAGGGCTCGGGCAAAACATATGATTCAAAAAAAGCCTGATCCTCTAATACCTGCCATTCCTGCTCGTCGTCGAGGTATAGGAAGACGTATTGATTTTCCTCTTTATCTACGCGGATACCCAACTCGCGCTGATTCAGAATCGCAAAATCGCTGGCCATATCAAATACGACCTGGAAGCGCCGCGCTTCTTTCTCGAGTTGGTCAACCTGACTGACACCGAAAGCATTGAATGCTACATAGCTGGCCGCCAGGCCGATAAACAGCAGCACGATCATAATTTCCAGCAAGGTGAAACCGGCGCGCCTGGCGATCAAGACAGAGATTCCTGTGTTAATTCAAGAAATCGTTGATGTTCCAATTACCGATATCGTCGTCGGTACCCGGCTGACCGTCAGGACCGTTGGAGAAGATATCAATACGGCCCAGTTCACCTGGACTGAGTAACTGGTAAGGGTTGCCCCAAGGATCGTCAGGCAGACGACGGATAAAGCCATCTTCCGGGTAGTTTCTGGGGATAGGCTCAATTGTCGGTGCAGTGACCAGTGCGTCCAGCCCTTGTTCAGTTGTGGGGAAAACATTATTGCGCAATTTATACATTTCCAGTGCGCTCTCGAGCTGCTGAATATCCACCGCTGCCTTTTTGAGCTGCGCCTCTTCCTGGTTACCAAGAATATTTGGCGCAACGATAGCCGTCATAATGCCGATGATCAGGATCACCACCATTACTTCAATCAAACTAAAGCCCTGTTGTTTCATTTACTGCGTCCTCTAAATCATATTATTAAGGGAGATAATCGGTAGCAGGATCGCGATGACAATGAAAAATACGATGCCTGCCATTGCCAAAATAAGTACCGGTCCCATTATCGCTAGCGCAATATTAACCTGCGCTTCCAGCTCGCGCTCCTGGTTAGTAGCCGCGCGCGCCAGCATATCCTGAAGTTCACCACTTTTTTCGCCCGATGCGATCATATGCATCATCATCGGTGGAAACACCTTTGTTTGCTCCAACGCCGCTCGTAAGCTGCTGCCGCCTTGCACTTTGCCAGCTGCCTCAGTGATAATTTCTCGCAAATAGACATTGCTAAGGACCTGTCCGGCAATGCGCATACCCTCTAATACTGGGACCGCACTGGCGGTTAAAATACTCAACGTGCTGGCAAATTGTGATGTGCTGACACTGCGCAATACTTTGCCCAATACCGGCATACGTAATCTGATGCGATGCGATGCCATCTGAAAAGCCTGATTTTTCATAGCCTGCCGGTAGATGACATACAGCAAGACCAGAAATAGTACGATAAATAAACCGTAGTTTTTGGCGCCGTCAGATAGTGCAATCAAAAACAGCGTCACACCCGGTAGTTCCTGCCCCATATTGTCAAACTGACCCACGATTCGTGGCACCACATAGGTCAATAGCAGGCTGACTATGCCAATCGCGACGACCAGCATGATGACCGGATAAATCATCGCCTGGGTGATTTGGCTTTTCACCTGTTGACGACGCTCAGTATAATCGGCGAGTCGATTGAGTACCGTATCAAGGTGGCCCGACTTCTCTCCTGCTGCAACCATGGCGCGGTAAAGTTGATCAAAGACATTGGGGAATTCAGCCATGGCCTCGGCCAGACCATGCCCTTCGACGACTTTACTGCGCACCGCCATCATCATATTTTTCTGACGAGGTTTCTCAGACTGTTCGGCTACCGCTAACAGCGCTTCTTCGATGGGAAGTGCAGACTCAACCAGTGTCGCAAGCTGTCGCGTCAACAACGCCAGGTCGGCAACTGATATGCGCGGTTTAAACAGTGAGAACGAGCTTTCACTCTTACGATTTTTTTCGGCGACCTGCTCAACTTCGAGCGGGATCAGTTTCTGTTCGCGCAGTTGTGCACGAATTTGTCTGGCGTTGTCGCCTTCCAGTACGCCGCGTTTATTACGCCCCTGCGCGTCCAGCGCTTTGTATGCAAACGCTCCCATACTAGTCCTCGCGGGTGACTCTTAGTACTTCCTCTAATGAGGTGATGCCGAGTAGTACCTTGGCACAGCCATCTTCACGAATGCTCGGAGTATGCTTGCGGATATACTTTTCAATCGCTTGCTCGCCGTGGCCAGCATGCATCATTTCACGGATCTGCTCATCAACCAGTAGCAGTTCGTGTATGCCGGTTCGTCCCCGGTAGCCGGTTTGATTACACGCTGCACAACCTTTGGGAGAATAAATTTGATGGCTACTGGCCTGAGTCTCGGTTAACCCCAGAATGTTTGCCTCCTGCTCGTTAGGCAGGTGAGGCTCTTTACAGTCAGCACAAAGCGTTCTTACCAGTCGCTGTGACAGCACGGCCAGCAGGCTCGAAGACAACAGAAATGCCTCGATACCCATGTCTTCAAGACGGGTAATTGCACCAGCAGCGGTATTGGTGTGTAGCGTAGACAACACCAGGTGGCCAGTTAAACTGGCCTGCACAGCGATTTGTGCGGTTTCGAGGTCACGTATCTCACCCACCATCACCACATCCGGATCCTGACGAAGGATGGCTCGCAAGCCTCTGGCAAAGGTCATATCAACCCGCGGATTAACCTGGGTTTGGCCAATCCCCGGCAAGTCAAATTCAATGGGGTCCTCAACAGTGAGTATGTTGCGATCTTTAGAGTTAATTTCACTCAACCCCGCGTATAGCGTGGTACTTTTACCAGAGCCCGTTGGCCCCGTTACCAGAATGATACCGTGCGGCTTTCTGATCAAGCCTGAGAAGTGATGACGATTTGCCTCGGTCATACCCAAATCCTGCAGATTCAAGCGGGCATTATTTTTATCCAACAAACGCAGTACGACACGCTCGCCGTGGCTGGAGGGCATGGTAGAAACGCGCACATCAACTGGGCGACCAGCGATGCGCAAGGTAATTCTGCCATCCTGGGGTACACGTTTTTCGGCGATATCCAGCTTTGCCATAACCTTAATACGGGATACCAGCATAGACGACAGTTTGCGGTTTGGACGTAATATCTCACGCAGCACGCCATCAACCCGAAAACGCACTACCAGCTGATTTTCGAAGGTTTCAATGTGAATATCAGACGCGCCTTCTTTAATGGCTTCACTGAGCATCGCATTGATCAGTTTGATGATGGGCGCATCATCTTCACTTTCCAACAAGTCTTCGGTATCGGGCAGCTCTTCCGCTAAGGAAAACAGATCGCTCTCATTGCCCAGATCTTCCATCAGCTGCTTGGCTTCAGATGAGTCGCGTTGGAAGGCTTTGGTCAACAGCTGTTCAAACTCATCCTGATGGATCTCTTTCATCACAAATGGCTGGCCAAGAAAGCGCCTGACCTCTGCAAAAACCGGGAAGTTGGTTTCATCTGTGTGATAGAGAGTGACAGGGTCAATGCCGGTATCTAGCAATACCCGGTGTCGCTTGGCAAAGCTGAATGACAACTGCTTGTGCCCGTCATGCTCATCGGCATGCAAGTCTTCCTCCGGCACGGCGACCTCTAAAATATCCTGGGCCTCGTCATCCACTGTCACATCATGTGATGGGGTTGAGTCGATGCTCACTGTTCCTGTTCCTTCTTATCTTTCGATTGAAGGTACTCTTCAAAACTTGGAGGCAGAATCAGCTCGTCTTTCCATTCCGGCAATGAAGGACCTTCTGCATTCGGCATCAGGGGGATACCCTCAGACTGACGGTTAAGCTGCTGTGCACGTATAAAGTTATACTTACGATGGCTGATCTTGTTCATGGTCACACCGTCACGCACAATCACCGGGCGAATGAAGACCATCAGATTGCGCTTGCGCTTTGTCGAAGATGTTGTCTTAAACAAGTGGCCGAGAATCGGGATATCACCGAGCAGCGGCACTTTAGCAATGCTTTCCTGCACATCTTCATCAATCAGGCCGCCCAGTACAATGGTGCCGCCATCATCAACAATAACGGTGGTTTTGATTTCACGTTTGTTAATCGAGATATCTACCGCGGTGGCACCGCTGACACTGGACACTTCCTGTTCAATTAGCAGCTGAACCGCATCACCTTCATTGATTTGCGGCGTGACTTTCAGTTTGATACCGACTTCCTGACGGTCAACTGTCTGGAAGGGGTTGGCGTTGTTTGACCCAGTTGTTGTGCCAGTGATAATCGGCACTTCCTGGCCGACGATAAAGAAAGCTTCTTCGTTATCCATGGTTGTAAGGTGTGGCGTAGCAAGAATATTTGAGTTGGTGTCGTTGCTTACTGCTTGCACAACCGCACCCCAACCGCCATCAACAATACCGGCGATGAGTCCGTTGGCACCGCCAAGTAACTGTGCCAGCGCGGTTACATCACCTTCGATAGTGTCGGTTGATTCAACCACCTGTCCGTTTGCAGTAGTGGTGGTGCGGGTGACTTCACGGTCACTGGCACGGTAGGCCGCGACACCAAGAGCGCCAATTGGTGCTACGCCGTTGGTAAACTGGGTGCCGCCGCCCGCTTCTGAGCCCCACTGCACGCCAAATGTGGTGCCATCACCCTCAAATACTTCAACAATAATCGCTTCAACCTGCACTTGTGCACGACGCACGTCAAGTTGACGAATAACCTCTTCAAGCGAGCGCATCATGTCTGGCTCAGCGGTGATCACCAGCGAGTTAGAATCTTCATGGGCATCAATACTGACTTCGCGATTCGCTGTAGAACGTCGATTAGAACCCGTACCCTGCTCTTCAGCCTGAATACTGGCGCTGACGCCCTTGAGTACCTGCACCAAATCTTCGGCTTTAGCGTAATTCAGGAAGATTACACGAGTATTGCCGCTGGTTTGCAGCTCCTGATCCATCCGTTCAATCAGGTTGATAATGCGCTGTCTGGCTTTGATATCACCGCTGACAATGACACTGTTTGTGCGGTCATCTGCCACTAGTCTTGGCGCCGCCTTGGCATTGTTCTGATTGGCCTGAGATTTGTTAATGCTTTCGACGATACGCACCATTTCTGATGCTGAAGCGAATTTGAGTTTAACAATTTCGACTTCTTCATCACCCGCGCGGTCAACCCGCTCAATAATTTCGACCAGCCGATTAACCACCGCCGCGCGACCGGTCAGCATCATCACGTTTGAGGCATCGTGGCTGACGACGTTACCACCGCCGGCCTGATCGTTGAGTTGGCGCAGAATAGGCGCAAGTTCACGCACTGGCACGTTATAAACGGGAACGACCCGAGTGATCATCTCATCGCCGTCAAACGGGGTGCCTTCGATTACCGGAATGTTTGATGTTTTTGCGTCTTTGGAACGTACGACTTTGAGAATACCACTGGGCATTTCAACCACGGCAAAGTCGTAAACCTGCAAAACGTTCAGGAAAAATTGGTAGTACTGTTCTTCATTTAACAGATCGTAGCTGCGTACGGAAATTTTACCACGCACATTGGGATCGACAATAATGGTTCGTCTTAAATTTTTACCGACGATATTAATGAATTCATTAATATCGGTATCTTTAAAGTTGGGCGAATACTCGGCCGCACTCAGGTAGCTGGAAGCAGAAAATGCCAGCGTAAAAAGGGTGATACCCAAGCCTTTAAGAATGTCCCGGCTGGTAAGCCTCATAATCCTATCCTTTAAAATGTCTGATCGGGTGTTGGAATGTCTAAGTACAGTGTCATTAGCTCATCCCCTCTACGAACCGTTAGTTGCAGTGACTGTGCTTCGCGCAGCGCCGCCATGGCTTCCATTGACTGCTCTATATCGGTTAAGTCCAACCCGTTTATTTCGGTAATGATGTCACCGGCACTGAGTCCGGCAGACTCAAATAACGCCGGGTTTTTGCCTGGACTGACACGGTAGCCTTCCAGTTGGCCATCTTGCCGGAAAGGCGAAATGGCAATGAAATCAGTGAAGCTGCCAGGTTGATTGCGTAGTTCTTGGGTAAGTTCTACCGCTTCATCGCTCAATCTTCTGACCGGTTCGTCAGGCTCAGGTTCAGGCACGGGTCTGACCGGCACAGGTCGAGCGCTTGCTGTGGCGCGCTTATCGTAGTCAAGACCGTCTAACATCAACGTCTCACGATTGATGCCGTTCTTGATGATCACACGGTCAACATAGACTTCCTGAAGCGTCGCATTGGTGCCGTCGATTTTATCACCAACCCCATAGGTATTTTGCCTGTTGTTGTTTTCTATAATGGCTGCCCCCATATCCGCTTGACTGGAGGACACGACGCCAGTGAGTGTAAGGTTGAGTCTGGTTTCTGGCGCTTCAGACACCTGTTGTTGTTGCTGTGGCGCCTCTACTACATCACCAAACAGGTTAAGTCGCTGTAATTTTGTGATGTTTAACGACGCGTTGTCGCTTCGGTTCGACTGAGGCACACTGGTGCTCACTGTAGACTGCTCAGCAATATCGGGCGCCGGAATGACTTTCCAGGTCATTTCCGCGGCAAACGCAATCAGGTACAGACACAGCAATGCAACAATCAACATGTTGATTTGCTTCTGGTGTCGTGAGAGGAAAAAACCGACTTGCTCGATGTTAAAATTGCCGACTGTCATTCTGTCTTATTATAAAATTAGGAACTGGCTGTAACCTGACCATCATAGCCAGTCGTAAAAGGGCTAACAACTCTATTCGCGGTGGATAACAAAATAATTACACATGAATAGCTATGACTGACCAAAAAGAAAACAATTCAATGCTATCTGTCCGTTTGGATAAGTGGCTATGGGCTGCGAGATTTTTCAAGACGCGTTCTTTGGCCCGTAATGCCATTCAGGCTGGCAAAGTCAGTATGAACGGACAGCGCTGTAAACCTGGGAAACTGGTCGAGGTGGGTGCGACGTTGCGCGTGCCACAGGGGTATGATGTCAAAGAAGTCATTGTGAAAGCGCTTAGCGATCAGCGGCAGGGTGCACCAATCGCACAACAGTTATATGAAGAGACAGCGCAAAGTCTGGCACAGAGAGAGAGTAACCAGACTGCGCGCAAGCTCAGTGCATTTCATAGTCCCAGACCGGAACATAAACCTGATAAGAAGCAGCGAAGAGAATTGTTGCGAATAAAGCACCAATAGCAGGAAAAGCCATGAATAATGAACTCGATCACCTGATACGTTTCACCTTTGAACAGGCCAATGTGAGAGGCGAAATTGTCCGGTTACAAGACAGCTATCGTTCGATACTCGAATCCTACCCCTATCCACAGCAGGTCCAGCGCCTACTTGGAGAGTTGATGGCGGCCTGTTCATTGCTGACAGCGACGCTAAAATTCAGTGGAGATATCGCGCTGCAACTGCAAAGTGAAGGGCCGGTAAAATATGCGGTCATTAATGGTACAGATACCCAGCAACTGCGCGGCGTTGCACGCTATGATGAAAGCCTTGAAACCTTGCCCGATACTTTTAACGACCTGTTACCCAAAGGCTTGCTCGTGATCACCATCACGCCCAGAAAAGGTGAGCGATATCAGGGGGTAGTGGCGCTCGAACAGGAATCACTGGCAGCCTGTATAGAAAATTATTTTATTCAGTCCGAACAACTGGCGACTCAGGTCAGGTTGTTTGCCGACACTGAACAGAAACTAGCAGGTGGCACACTGCTACAAGTTTTGCCACAAAACAGTGCGGCTACACATGTTGACGATGTGCCGGAGTTTGAGCATTTTTGCCACCTCAATGACACGCTTCAGCCCAGTGAGTTGTTTGCGTTGCCTGCCCATGACATTTTGCATCGTCTGTACCACCAGGAACAGGTCAGAGTCTATCCCCCACAGCCGATTGCGTTTAACTGTGGCTGTAGCAAAGAACGCAGCGCCAACGCTTTGGCAGGCATCGACAAACAAGAATTGTTGTCTATGCTCGAACAAGACGGCGAAATTCGTATGAATTGTCAATATTGTCATCGTGAATATGTATTTGACGCGGTCGATATTGAAAGTTTACATGCTCACAACAGCTCTTCTTCACGACTCCAGTGAACGATAGTAAGGTTTCGATAACCTACTGATAAGGCTAAAATATTAACCATTCATTGGCGGAGTTTATAACGCAAGGAAGCGCTGAGTGTCTGCTAATAACTGGTTAAAAAAACTGAAACTTTACAAAATTCTGGTCAAACCTGTAAATATTAACGCTTGTGAACCCCCCGTAATGCTTTACAATTCGCGACTTATCGAATTCTGTAAGTGTCACTGAAAGTTTTATAAAGGGTTACAAGATGACTGCAATTCCGGCTGGCGTAGTACGCCCAGACTCTTCTCGCGTTGACCTCGACACCGAGGCTCTCATTCAATATGCACTGGAGCGAGGCGAAGGCCGACTTGCTGCAAACGGCGCGCTGGTCGTGGAAACCGGTGAGCGCACAGGTCGCTCGCCAGCCGACCGGTTTATTGTGAAAGAGTCTACAACCCAGGATCACATTGAGTGGGGGCCGGTAAACAGACCCTTTGCAGACGACAAATTTGACGCACTGTGGGCTCGCGTTGAATCGCACCTCGACAGCCTCGATTACTTCACATCTCATTTGCAGGTTGGTTCAGACCCTCAACACGCGCTGCCCCTGGTGGTTCGCACTGAAACAGCCTGGCAGCACATATTTGCGCGTAATTTGTTCATTATTCCGGATAACTGGAACCCTAAAGATGAACAACCCTGGCAAATCATGAATGTGCCTGGTTTTACCTGTGTTCCCGAGCGTGACGGTACCAATAGCGACGGCACCGTTATCATCAATTTCGCTGCACGCAAGGTGTTGATTGCCGGTATGCGCTATGCCGGTGAAATGAAAAAGGCGATGTTCTCAGTGCTTAACTTCCTACTGCCAGCACATCAGGTATTGCCTATGCACTGCTCGGCGAATGTTGGTGAGGAAGGTGATGTCACGTTGTTCTTCGGTCTGTCCGGTACCGGCAAAACCACACTTTCTGCCGATCCAAAGCGATTCCTGATTGGTGATGATGAACACGGCTGGGCACCAGGCAGCGTGTTTAACTTCGAAGGTGGTTGCTACGCGAAGTGTATTCACTTGTCAGAAAAGAATGAGCCGGTGATTTGGAATGCTATAAAGCGTGGCACCATTCTTGAGAATGTGGTGTTGGATGAAAACGGTGTACCAGACTACGAAGATGTGAGTCTCACCCAAAATACGCGTGCCGCTTATCCACTTGAGCATATTGAAAAGCGCGTGCTGGAAAACCGTGGTGGCGAGCCTAGAGCCGTCGTGTTCCTAACCTGTGACGTCAGTGGTGTACTACCACCCGTATCCATTCTTTCAGAGCACGCTGCGGCGTATCACTTTCTGAGTGGCTACACAGCAAAAGTCGGCTCTACTGAAATTGGTTCAACGGCTGATATCGAATCTACTTTCTCGACCTGTTTTGGGGCGCCATTCTTCCCACGTCCGGCGGGCGAATACGCAGAGCTTCTGATTAAGCGTGTGCGTGAGTTTGGCTCTAAAGTGTATCTGGTGAATACCGGCTGGACCGGTGGTCCGTATGGAGAAGGTAAACGTTTCGACATCCCAACCACCCGCGCTATTGTAGATGCGATCGTGAATGACACGCTAAGTGACGTCGAAACGCAGCATATCGATGTGTTGAATCTGGATGTGCCGGTTGCGGTTGAAAACGTAGACAGCAAGCTGCTGAATCCTCGTGAAACCTGGACGGACAAACAGAAGTACGATGAGTTTGCGAAAAACCTGGCGGCTCAGTTTGCTCAGAATTTCGCAAAGTATGACGTGTCGGACGAGATCCGCAACGCTGGTCCGCGTAGCGAGTGACCTACGGTTGATTAAGCGGTAGCTGGAAGCTGGCGACTAACCCTCCATTGGGATGGTTCGCCAGCACTACCCTACCACCATGCATATCGACAATACGTTTGGTTATCGCCAGCCCCAGTCCCGAACCGACGCTTCCCCTTGCTTTATCTCCCTGCGTAAAGGGCTCGAACACTGAGCTGATTTCCTGCTCAGGGATGCCCGGGCCAAAGTCCCGTATTTGACACTCAACTCTGCGCTGTCTTTTGTCGTATCGGGAGCGGATGATGATATGTTCACTGCCATATTTAAACGCGTTCTCGATCAGGTTATCTAACACCCGCTTTACGCCCACTCTGCGAATTTCCATATCAGGCAAGGCATGCAGATCCAAATCGATAGTATGGACATTGTCCACGTCACGCGCCTGCGTCGCGGCTTTAATCAGGTCATTCAGGTTGGTTGTTTCTAACTCTTCTTTTTGGTCGAAGCGGGCGTAGTCAATAAATTGATCAATAATATCGTTCATGTCTTCAATATCATTGATGATCCCGTCTTTCACCCAGTCCTGATCGTCAGGCAACATCTCTGTGGCGAGGCGAATCCGAGTAAGTGGCGTACGCAGGTCATGAGAAATACCTGCTGTCATCAGGTTACGGTCCTGCTCCAGCTGTTTGATGCCACGAGACATTTGATTAAACGCCGAGGTCACAGCAATCAGCTCATCGGTACCTTCCTGCTTTAATGGTTCGGGGAAACGGCCCTGACCTACCTGTCTGGCCGCCACCTGTAGCGCCTGCAACGGTTTATTTAATCGGCGTACAAACAGCCACCCACCGGCGACAGATAGCACGCCGATGACCAGCAGATACATGGTCAAAGGAGAGAAATCGGCGTCACCTGTGCCAAGAATAGGAATCGCAATCCAGGTGGACTCAGACTGCGGCGGATTTATCCATGCGACATAGGGCTCGCCGGTGCTGATCCGAACGTCTGCCTCACCACCCAGTTCCTGACTTATTTGAGAAGACATGAACTGATAATAAGTAGCTTGTTCAAGCCCCTGTTTTAGCGCTTCATTTTCATCAAGAACTTTTATTCCTGAACTACTTAATATGCGTTGCTGGAGCCCTTTATTTTGCAATACATCTGGCTCGGAGAGCAGACTCTTGACCTGTGTCGCCAATAACCCATTAATTTGTTGATAGCTGGGCTGAATAAAGTAATAGGTGACCGACAGATAAGACACTACCTGATTGATTAGAAGCAGAACGCCTATTAGCAGTACAGTCTGCCCAAAGGCACTGGTAGGAAACAGCCTCACGATGGCCGGTTATGGGTTGTTTGAATCAGATTCACCATCAGGCACGAATACGTACCCCAGCCCCCAGACTGTCTGAATATAACGGGGGTTCGCCGGATCCTCTTCCAACATACGACGCAGCCTGGATACCTGTACATCAATACTTCTTTCCAGCGCGCTGTAGTCTCTACCACGTGCCAGGTTCATTAATTTATCGCGGGACAGTGGCTCGCGAGGATGGTTGACCAAAGACTTCAGTACGGCAAATTCACCACTGGTTAATGGCATCGGCTTGCCGTCTGATGTCATTTCGCGGGTCGCCAGATTGAGTCGATAGCGACCGAATTCGACCAACTGTGCGTTCTGAGAAGGCGCTCCCGGCGCTTCAGTCGTTTTACGACGCAATACGGCTTTTACGCGGGCAAGCAGCTCTCGTGGGTTAAACGGCTTGGGCAGGTAGTCGTCAGCCCCCATTTCAAGACCGATGATGCGATCAACTTCATCGCCTTTAGCAGTGAGCATGATGATAGGAAGCGGGTTTTCTTTTTGGCGCAGACGTCGGCAAATCGACAGACCGTCTTCGCCAGGCAACATAAGATCCAGTACCATCAGGTGGAAGTTTTCGCGTTCAAGCAGGCGGTCCATTTGCTCTGAATTCGCTGCCGAGCGTACCTGAAACCCTTGCTCAACAAGATAGCGCTCCAGAAGACTGCGCAGGCGCATGTCATCATCAACAACCAGAATCTTAGGTGTTTCCTGTCCCATAACTTTGACTCTTATGTTTTTTCTTCACTATAAGTCAAATAACGACAGGGAAAAAGTCGACTTGTGTAAGGGACGTAGGGTGTTTGTTACAAATAGTGTCTGTTACTTAGATTTGGATGGAAGCAAATGCGTCGAATACCAATGATTCGAGAGATGTGTCCGGCACAGAAGACGCATAACCCGCGCACAGTTGTAAGTCGGAGAAATTTTCAGATTGAGCAAACTCAATATTGAGCTCGTTGATAACCTGATTGAGTCGCACAGACACCGATTCTTTAGAGGCATTGGGGACTAGCGCTACAAAACTAAATTCGTCATAGCGCGCGACCAAATCTGAGCCTCGAAAGTGCCCCTTAAATTTATCGGCAATCTTTCTTACTGCCCGATGATAGTTCTGTTCGTCGTATTTGATGGCCAATAACCCTTGCAAGTGTAAAAACGCCACAGACATTGAAAGGTTGTATTGCTTACACACGGCCTGACTGAATTTGCCCAGGGTCAGGAAGCCTTCTTTATTGGTAAGTTGTGATATGTCATCCATAGTCGGCGATGAAGAGCGTAACAACTCCAGCTCTGTTACTGCCGCCAGCTCTTTAAGACGAGACGCATCGTCCGCGCTAAAGTGTCGGGGCTTAGAGTCAATCAGGCACAAGGTGCCCAGTGCCGAACCATTAGGATGGCGTAGCGGTTGGCCCGCGTAAAAACGAATATTTGGGTCGCCGGTCACCAGAGGGTTGTCGACAAAGCGTTCATCCTGCTGCGCATCTTCTATACACAGCAGCTCGCCTTGCGCGATTGCATGGCCACAAAACGAGATTTCCCGGCTGGTTTCACATGCGTCTAGACCGACCTTGGATTTAAACCACTGACGATTGGCATCCACCAGGCTCACTAAAGCAATGGGCACATCGAAGATGTTCGATGCCATGCGCGTAATGCGGTCGAGCTTTTCTTCGGCCGGGGTATCCAGCAAACTTAACGATTGCAACGTGGCAATACGCTGGTTTTCATTGGCAGGTAACTCAGGATGTAACATCACACACCACATTTATGAGCAATGACGAAAACAATACGAGTATGGCAAAGAAAATAGATCACATTAACCACACGGGCTTTAAGGACACTAATTAAGTGTAATCTAATCTCAACCGATATTGAAAACTATTCGCCTTCGGCTAACCAATCCATCTGGAATCCGGCCCGGCGCTTTTTATCCATCAGCTCCTCAATCAGAGGCGCAAGGATTAGCTCCATGGCAAGACTGATTTTACCGCCTGGCACAACTAACGTATTGATCCTGGACATAAAAGAACCATCAATCATTTGCAGCAGATAGGGAAAATCTACATTACGCATTTCCCGCCTGAATCTCACTACCACAAAGCTTTCATCCTGCGTGGGAATTTCACGGGCAGAGAAGGGGTTTGAGGTATCAACGGTAGGCACTCGCTGAAAATTGATGTGGGTGCGACTAAACTGCGGTGTGATGTAATTAAAGTAGTCATCCAGGCTTCGAACGATGCTGCTCATTACCGCCTCACGGCTATGGCCACGATCTGTCGTATCGCGAACGATTTTTTGGATCCATTCCAGGTTAACGATAGGTACCATGCCTACCAGTAAGTCAACAAATTTAGATGCATCAATATCTTCGGTCGCCACACCGCCATGCAATCCTTCGTAAAACAAAAGATCGGTATTAGCCGGCAGGTCTTGCCACGGTGTAAAGGTGCCCGGCATCTGATTAAAGGGCACCGCTTCATCAAAAGTATGCAGATATTGTCTGAACTTGCCGGTGCCTGTCTCGCCATATTCCTTGAATAAGCTTTCCAGCAAGGCAAAATCGTTCGCTTTGGGACCGAAATAGCTGATGTGCCTGCCTTGCTCCTGCGCCTTACGGATTTCTACTTCCATCTCGGGTCTGGTATAGCGATGAAAACTGTCGCCTGCAACGACGGCAGCGTTGACTCGGAGGTTACGAAAAATATGCCTGATGGCGTTAGTCGTAGTGGTAGTTCCTGCTCCCGATGAACCAGTGATGGCAATGATCGGATGTTTGACAGACATAGGCGGCCCGTTGTGGCTTGCGAACGTCAGTTATAAGCAAGCGGGTGCGGTTGGTCAAGTGCAATGCACGTTGAGCTCTCTGATGCAGGCTATTTTTCATGCAAGGACTTTCCACAATGAGGGCATTGTGTGGGCTCCTGAGACTGCGTGCCGGCTTTGATGGCATCCATCAATATTTTTGCATCGTCGTGTTCCAGTCCGAGTTGCAAGCGCCATTTTTCAAGCTCCCGTAGATCATGAAAGTCCAAGTGGCCATTTGCCAATGCTTCACGCACTTTTTGACTGAATTTATTGCGTCGTCTGCTGAGCTGGTCGGAAAAACTGGAAGCCAGGATACCTGCTGGTAGAGCAAACATGGCGACACCCATCAATGTAATCACACCACCAAAGAACTTTCCCAATGGCGTAATGGGAGTCACATCACCATAGCCGACGGTCGTCAGCGTCGCCATCGCCCACCACATGGCGGCAGGAATGCTACCAAACTTGTCAGGCTGCACGTCATGTTCAATGAGATAAATGCCGCTAGAGGCAAGCACCATGATCATTAACAACACCGTCAGGGCAGCGACCAGCACCCGATATTCACGCTGAAAGACCTGAAACAGCAACTGCATTGCCGATGAGTAGCGGCCGAGTTTGATTAAACGAAGTAGCCTGAAAATACGCAAGGTGCGCAAATCGGCGTTGATAAAAAAGCCTAAATAAAATGGCAGGAAAGCGGCCAAATCAATCAGCGCCATTGGCGTCAACATATATTGCATGCGCTGTTTCCACGGCGGTTCATCACTTTCCTCAAGCTCGATACAGGACCAGACCCGTGCGATGTACTCGATAGTGAAAATAGCCACAGAAAAGAGCTCAAACCAAATCAGTTGCAGGTGATATTTGTTATGAATACTGTCCACTGTTTCCAGCATGACAGCGATAATATTCAGTATTATCAGTGAAATAAGAAACCAGTCGAACAGGTGACTGACATGGTCACCGCGTTTGTGGACTTGTAATAATTCAGCTGTGCGCTGACGAAAACCGGACATAAATTTCACAAAACAGGTTGTGCTGCTACTTACCATACAGAATAGCAGCACCCTGTCGAGTGTGGTGGATCAAAAAAGGCGACCGAGGTCGCCTTTATAGCTGCGCTAATGTCGCTAGTTCTGCTCGCGAGCGATAGCCCGATACGCGATGTCTGTACGATAAAAATGGTCACGCCATGATATTGCCTTGACCAGTTCATACGCATCCCGCTGGGCGTCAGTCACTGACTCTCCAAGCGCGGTCGCGCAAAGTACCCGACCGCCGCTGGTAACAACATCGTCGCCCTGCCGAGCCGTACCGGCATGGAATACTTTGCCAGGCATAGATTCACAGACCTGCAGGCCTGAAATGATCTCACCCTTAGCATAGCTGCCTGGGTAACCGCCTGCGGCGAGCACCACTCCCACTGCTGCGCGAGCGTCAAATTCGATGGTTTGCGTATTTAGCTTGCCTGCACAGGCAGCCAGACACAGTTCAACAAGATCAGACTGCATGCGCAACATAATGGGCTGGGTCTCAGGGTCACCAAAGCGGCAGTTATACTCGATCACTTTAGGTGTACCATCTGCCATGATCATCAGTCCGGCATATAAAAAGCCCGTGTATGGCATGCCTTCCGAAGCCATACCTTCAACCGTTGGCAAGATGACTTCCTGCATAATACGCTGATGGATATCAGGTGTTACCACTGGGGCCGGTGAGTAGGCGCCCATGCCTCCTGTGTTAGGGCCACTGTCCCCGTCTCCAACGCGCTTGTGGTCCTGACTGGTCGCAAAAGGCAATACATGCTGACCATCTACCATGACAATAAAGCTGGCTTCTTCGCCGTCCAGAAATTCTTCAATCACCACTCTGCTTCCGGCTTCACCAAATGCATTACCGGCCAGCATGTCACGAATGGCTTCCTCGGCCTGTTCGACTGTCATCGCTACAATAACGCCTTTACCCGCGGCAAGTCCGTCCGCTTTGACGACGATAGGCGCGCCTTTTTCATGCACGTAAGCAATTGCCGCATCAATGTCGGTAAAATTCTGATATTCCGCTGTCGGAATATTGTGACGAGCCAGAAAATCTTTGGTAAACGCTTTTGAACCTTCCAACTGAGCGGCGGCTTGTGTTGGACCAAAAATCGCCAGCCCAGCCTCAGTAAATTTGTCGACAACACCTGCCACCAGCGGTGCTTCTGGACCAACAATGGTCAGGTCAATGTGATTTTCTTGAGCAAATGCAAGCAGGCCGTCGATATCTTCAGCACCGATGGCAACGTTCTTAAGCTTGGCTTCTAACGCCGTCCCTGCGTTTCCAGGTGCAACATAAACTGTGTCAACGTTTGCACTTTGCGAGGCTTTCCAGGCCAGCGCATGTTCGCGGCCACCGCCGCCAATTACCAGTATGTTCATAAAACCGTTTCACTCATTGGTATATGACTGGCGAAGCGGAGGGCTGTCCGCTTCGCCTATGCAATTAATGACGGAAGTGACGCATGCCAGTGAACACCATGGCGATACCATGCTCATCTGCCGCTTGAATGACTTCCTCATCGCGCATCGAACCGCCAGGCTGTATAACCGCTTTGATACCCGCTTGAGCTGCTGCATCAATGCCATCTCGGAATGGAAAAAATGCGTCCGAAGCCATTACCGAACCCGCCACTTCAAGATCCTCATCCGCGGCTTTGATGCCAGCGATTTTGGCTGAATATACGCGACTCATTTGCCCCGCACCGACGCCAATGGTCATGCCATCTTTACAATATACGATGGCATTGGACTTCACGTATTTTGCGACTTTCCAACAGAACATCAAGTCGCTAAGCTCCTGTTCTGTAGGCTGACGTTTGGTCACGACCGTTAAATCGTCCATATCCACCATGCCGAAATCACGTTCCTGTACCAGCAAGCCGCCGTTTACGCGCTTCAGGTCATAACCTTCCGTCAGTTGACCCTGCCATTCGCCACATTCCAGCAGACGCACATTTTTCTTATGTTCGATGGCCTGCTTGGCACCCTCGCTCACCGTTGGGGCAATGATCACTTCAACAAACTGACGCTCAATAATGGCTGTCGCGGTTTGCGCATCCAGCTCTCGGTTGAAGGCGATAATGCCCCCGAATGCCGATGTAGGGTCAGTTTTATAGGCACGATTGTATGCATCGATAATGTTGTTACCGAGTGCAACGCCACAGGGATTGGCATGTTTGACGATCACGCAGGCAGGCTGATCAAATTCTTTGACACATTCCAACGCAGCATCTGTATCGGCAATGTTATTAAAGCTCAACGCTTTACCTTGCCACTGACGAGCTGTGGCGACGGAACTCTCCTGAATATTATTCTCTACGTAAAACGCTGCATTCTGGTGACTATTCTCGCCGTAACGCAAGTCCTGCTTTTTGGTCAGTTGCATATTGAACGTGCGAGGAAATTCACTGGCAGGTTCATCATCTGTGCTCTCCTGCACCATTGTGCCGAAGTAATTTGCAATCATGCCGTCGTATTCAGCAGTGTGTTCAAACGCCGCAATCGCCAGATCAAAGCGGGTCTGTGCCGTGACGCTGTTTTGGTTTTCCTGCATCTCAGCAATCACTCTTTCATAGTCCGCAGGATTGACCACAATAGTCACATCAGCATGATTTTTAGCTGCTGCGCGCACCATAGTCGGACCACCAATGTCGATATTTTCGATCGCGTCTTCAAGACTACATTCAGGGTCTGCAACCGTTGCCGCGAATGGGTACAGATTGACAGCCACTAAATCAATGGCCTCAATCTGGTTATCTGCCATCACCGCTTCATCGGTGCCACGACGGCCTAAAATACCGCCATGCACTCTTGGGTGTAAGGTTTTTACTCGGCCGTCCATGATCTCAGGGTGACCGGTATAGTCAGACACCTCTGTGACAGGAATGCCGTTCTCGGCGAGTATTTTCGCGGTGCCACCGGTGGACAGAATGTCTACATTCATGATGACCAATTGCTTGGCGAAGTCGACGATGCCTGCTTTATCAGAAACGCTCAATAGCGCGCGGCGAATAGGTCTTGCTGTTTGCATGTTTTCGGGTCTTCTTAGGTTCAATTACTGCAACGTGATACGGGTAAACAAAAAGAGCACCCTGGGGTGCTCTTGTCGTTGGGCATGCGCCCGGGCAATCTTAGTTCATGCCGTACTGCTTCAGTTTTTTACGAAGCGTTCCGCGGTTGATGCCCATCATGATAGCGGCGCGGGTTTGGTTGCCGCGAGTGAAAGTCATGATTTCTTCCAACAAAGGCGCTTCTACTTCTGCCAACACCAATTCATACAGATTATCGATGTCGGTATTGTCTAACTGCTTAAGATATTTATTTACTGCTTGCTTTACCGAGTCACGCAGCGGCTTTTGTGCCTGCTGTTGTGAAGGAGTGGTCACAGTCGTAGTAAAAGGAGAAGTCACATTTTGATCGAACATAATACAATCTTGCTCTTTGGTTAGTGAAAACTATGCAGCAGACGTGACCGTTTGTAACGAATCAGCGCTTGCCAGGTCATTAAAATAACGCGTCAGTGCGTCAAGTTGTTGGTTAGCATCATCTATGGCATTAAACTCTTTTCTGAACACGCGCTCTTTATCATGCTCAGCGAGATACCATCCAACGTGTTTCCGAGCGATTCTTGCACCCATGAACTCCCCATAAAACTGGTGAACATTGGTCACGTGCTCGATAAGCATCTGGTGTTGTTCAGCCAAGCTTGGCGGGGCATGTAGCTCGCCGGTTTGTAAATAATGATGAATGTCGCGGAAAATCCAGGGATTACCCTGAGCGCCTCGTCCAATCATCAACGCATCTGCACCGGTGTAATCCAGCACCGCTTTAGCCTTCTGCGGGCTGGTGATATCACCATTGGCAACGACCGGAATAGACACCGCCTGTTTGATGGCGCGTATGGTGTCGTATTCTGCGTTACCTTTGTACATACATGCACGGGTTCGACCATGAACCGCGAGGGATTGAATACCATTGTCTTCAGCGATACGCGCAATGCGCACACCGTTTCGATTATCTGTATCCCACCCTGTCCGTATTTTTAGCGTGACCGGCACATCGACTGCGTCAACCACCGTTGAAACGATTTGTTCCACCAGCTCTGGGTACTGCAGCAATGCTGAACCTGCCATCTTTTTATTTACTTTCTTTGCTGGACATCCCATGTTGATATCAATGATTTGGGCACCGTTATCAACATTGAACTGGGCGGCCTGAGCCATGAGTTCTGGTTCACATCCAGCAATTTGCACCGATCGAATACCAGATTCGCCTCGGTGATTCATTCGCTGACGCGATTTTTCGGTGTTCCAGGTTTTGGGATTGCTAGAGATCATCTCTGATACGACCAAGCCTGCACCCATGCGCTTACAAAGCTGCCTGAATGGTCTGTCAGTAACGCCCGCCATAGGCGCAAGCATCAAGTTATTTTCTAACGTGTAGGGACCAATCTGCATGCCTTTTTAACACCGTGAAAACGCACAAAAAATGTTCAATCAGCGAAAAGGGCGTGAATGATACTGTGTTTTATCTCAATATGAAAGGCTGTTTTTTGCACAATTTTTACTGCGCAGCCCTTGACAATACTGTACTGCTCTGGTCTGACCTATGTGGATGACGCTGTCCGTCGCGTGCCAGCCACACTAGCCCATTCTCCCTGATGTGAAATGTCATCAATAGTAAAGTCACTGGCATACAGGGCAGCTATCTCCTCTGCCTGCTCAACCAGTATGCCAGATAAAATCAACTGGCCTCCGGGCTTACAATAGTTGGTGATCACGCTGCGAAGTTCGCGAAGGGGGCTTGCTAATATATTGGCGACAACAACATCAGCCTTCATATCAGGTTGGGCGTTTGGCAAAAATACGCTTATTTTTTCACTTACATGATTGTGTTGCGCATTCTGCCTGGTAGCGAGCAGTGCCTGGGGATCAATATCAATAGCAACCACGTGTTCAGCGCCAAGTTTGAGCGCGGCAATACCTAAAATGCCTGAGCCGCAGCCGAAATCTACCACCTGCTTGTTGTGCAGTGGCACGCTGTCTAACCATTTCAGACACAGCGATGTAGTAGGATGGGTGCCCGTGCCAAACGCCAGGCCAGGGTCAAGCATTACATTGACCGCATCAGGGTCAGGGATATCCCGCCAACTTGGGCATATCCATAACTTTTCACCAAACTGCATAGGGTGGAAATTGTCCATCCACTCCCGCTCCCAATCTTTATCTTCAAGCTGGTCAAGGGCATATACGGCGCCTTGGTTAATAGTGCCATCCGAGACAAGTTGCTCGACAACCAATTGCATATCATCATTGGCGTCGAACAGTCCAATCACGGTGGTATCAGGCCATAGCATGATTTCACCGGGTTTCGGTTCGTACATTGGCGTGTCTTTCGCATCGACAAAGGTTACAGCCTGAGCACCGCACTGATTGAGCGCGTCGCCAAGTGACTCTGCGTGCGCAGCTTTTACGTTTATTTTTAGTTGAATCCAGGGCATCTCTTGTTCTCACCACTGAGCATTCGCACAGTGTAACACTTCGACTTACCTCAGCGTCACAGCGCAGGACACTTTTTATTCAGCAAAGAAGCTTGATTAAATGACCTACTCACGGCTAGTCTCAGTATTAATTCATACGCTTTTTACTCCACACGACCAGATTATTATGAAGCCTTGGACCAGTCTCCTCCTAGCCGTATTGCTTGCAGTAGCGAGCGCATTTGTCGCACGTGCAGAGCCGTTTGAGGTGGCTGTGGGATGGACCAAACCACCTTATGTTATCGCCGCTGACGATACAGGTTTCGAAATTGAATTGATCACCGAAATACTTACTCGTATGGGGTACAAGGATGTCTATATTCTGTATGTCCCTTACGGACGCAGTGTCAAGATGATTCAGGATGGCAGCGTCGACATGGGCCTTACCCTTACCACTACGCATGGCATCCCTGAGGAGATGCTATCTGACGCGTACGTCGCTTACCAAAATGCTGTTATCTCCCTCGCCAGCGCATCGCGGGAAATTCGCGCGTTACCTGAGATTAGTCACTATTCAGTGGCGGCGTTTCAAAATGCGCACAAGGTGTTGGGTGATATTTATAGAACGGCTGTGCACAATGCGGAGCTTTATATAGAATTGCCGGAGCAGCGTCGTCAGGTGGAGATGTTACTGATGGGCAGCATTGATCTGGCCATAATGGACCGCTTCATTTTTATGCATCTCAGCGAAGATATCACAGGGATAGACCAGACTGATAAAGTCGATATTTTTCAGCTGTTTCCTACTAATTATTATCAGGCCGGATTTAAAGAACCAAAAATCCTCAAACGGTTTAACGTAGAACTGTCCAGGGCTCACGACGATGGCCTTTACAGAAGGCTGGCAGAGAAATATAAACTTGAAGAAATGGCGACGCTGGTAGAGCGTCACCGGGTCAGTCATTAAAGCGTCAGTTGCGATACATCCCTGAAGTCGCCCAGTGTGCCTTTCACAAACGCATTAAATGCGATCGAATAGCGTCTTTCTTTACTCATGTTTGGTTCGACCTGATGGGTCAGCTCAGAGGGAAACATTAGGATTTCGTGATCTTTGGGCTCTACCACGTTTAGTGGCGTATTGTAGATATTTTGTTTCTCTTTAAGTGGGTTAAGCACTAACTGTCTGTATGCAGTGTGTTTATCGAACACCATCTTGGAAGGCGGGTTAGGCAGAGGTGCATAATAAAGAGAGCCGGATACAATCGAATTTGAATGTGCATGACCATGCATGCCCTGACCGGGTTCATTGATCAATGACCAACTCTGCGTGACGTACAGTTTTTGAGGGATCCCCATCACTTCTGATGCATACGTGTCCAGCGCGTGCTGAACGGCTTCTTTAATCGACTTAAGCTCTGGCTCTTCAAAGATATATAAATTTTCGGAAATCAGGTTGGTTTGATTTGGCACCATTTTCAGGTTCTGGATAAATTCAACCTGTTCCGGCGTAATCGCATGGGATAGGTCAGCACGCATATAAGGGATAGCGAAAAGCGGCTGCACATTGTATTTTTTTAGTGTCATGTTGCGTTCCTGGGAAATGACGTTTTTTCGTTGTTATTGTTCTGACGAGCGCTATGGATGCACACGTCACTGTCATCACCGTTTTACCAAATTACATCAGCATCTACAAATTGCTGCGATGTGTTACTTATTCGCTAATAATCATCATCCTGAACATCTTGCTTCATTATTTTTATCATAAACAACACGATAGCAATGACGATAATGCTAACGGCGCCGCACACGAGTAGCAGCTGGCCTAAATTGGGTATCATTATTCAACTCCTATGGCAGATACGGGTAAATCGGGTTTTGCGTAGGTCAGACGTTCAATGCGCTGGGTGTTGTGATAACTGTCCAGACTGCTTATCGCCACCGTCCCTGCCTTTTCTATGTCCACATAGCCATCGCCGGCAATGATATTGTCGGGCAACATAACCTCCGTTATCTGTCCGATAACCAAGACTGTGCCATTTATTTCCAGCTCTGTGACCTGTTTTTTTTGTAAGCCAATTTTGATGATCGCTTGTGCTACATAGGGCGCGTTACAGCGCTTGCCATATTCAGGCGTTAATCCAACAGCGTCGAACTCGCTGACCTCTGCTTCATAACGCGCTGACGTTTGATGGGCCTGCCGCAGAATATCCTGGTTGATATGGTTTATCGTGTACTGTCCGGTTGCCTCAAGATTTTCCAAGGTATCGCGGCGCACCGTATGCGGACGTATGATCATACCCAATAATGGCGGATTAGCACCGACGTGAAACACCGAATTCACAATAGCCAGGTTATTCACTCCATCAGAGCTTGATGTGCCAATCAGATTGGCGCTTTTGAATCCGCTCAGACTGTTGATGAATGCTGCACGGTAGCGCTGCTCCATATTGGCAATGGTATCGCCGTCAGCATAGAAAACCTGTTGTGGTTTAGTCATTTTCTCGTTCCGCCTGTATCACCAGTTCACCCATCTGCTCAAAAATAGTGATTTCAATCGGCTGGCAGCAAATCTGACAATCAGTAATCTGCTGCTGGTTAATATCATTGGTCTCATCAACATCGATATCATTGATGGTCATACAATAAGGGCATTCAAAGCGCGCTGCGCTGGTTAAGCTCATATTGTCTCCTTGTGTTTTTGATATGGTCATTACGTACTTTTTGATGATGCGGATTTAATCTTTAATGGCTTTGCGTTCGTAACTGTCTGTATGTCACATACAAAACCAAAATACGGTTTCTGTCCTTGCTGCAGCCGACAGGTCGCCCTGACATTTCATCACTTTATTCCGAAAAAAATGCATCGGCGGCAGTATTTTCGAAAACATTTTAGTCGGGATAAGCTCAATAATGGCATGTCTGTGTGCCGGGCGTGTCATGATGGGATCCATTCACATTATGATGAAATGACGCTCGCCAAACATTACTACAACGCTCAGAGGCTGTTGGTTGATGATACGCTGCGTCAGCATTATCACTGGATAAGTAAACAAAAGGTCCGGCATCGTTTTTGATACGCACTTGCCTGCTCGCATACAGTGCGGTAGATTATCGATACAACTGTTTATTTATACAGCCCTTCATGATCAGGTTACCTGACCGCTACTATCTGACTCATTTTGAGGAATTTCTGGACTACATACGAGGTCCTTGTGCGCCGCTGCTCGATGAGCAGGATGAGGCTTTCATTCATACCTTTGATCGCCTCGCGACCGATAGTCAGTGTGCCCTGGTTCGCATTGCTAACCGCAAATCTGCGTTTATTGCGCACAGCTCCATGTTTTATGACGAAATTGATTCGCCACTGACCCAAGTAGCTTCTCTACGCCAGGCGTCTCTGTTGAGCGAGCTTCAGGTGAATCATGTAAACGCTTTTCTGCACACCTTGACCCGCCCCCAGCTAACCAGTCTGTTAAAGGATTGTGGTCAGCAACGAGGCGTGTCACAGCTAAAAAAGCCACAGCTGCTGGCCCATGCACTACATTGCGTGCGCGAAACAGACGTCATTACGCGTTTTCAGGATGAATACAGCGTGCGCACATTTGGTCATATCGTGGATTATTTTTTATTTCTGTTTTTTGGCAATTTGCGCGGAGCATTAAATCGCTTCTCAATGCGCGATCTTGGTGTGATGAAAACACGCGATGATGCAGGCCAGCAAAATGCACGGTTTCATACCCGTAACGAAGCAAAAACCGCGTTTCACTATGCCACGCTGGATAGTGCGTTATCAGATAAAGGCGTAACTCAACAGGATTTGGATAATATCGCGACGCCTCCTGATGCTCAGGGAGAGCGCGCCGAGCAGCTTAAAGACCGCTATTTCTATCAACTTGGCAGACTGTTGCTGACAGAATCCAGGCAGCACGCAATGTCAGCACTGGCTCTGTCGAACCATCCGGACGCAACAGAGAAGTGGCTACGTGAACGCTACAAAGACGGTGACAAAGACTTCGTTGAAGCCTCACTGACTAAGATCATAGACGAGCCGGAATCCGAGTCCTTGCTGGCCTTTGCCGAAGATTTCTTAGCCCGTAAATACAAAAAGAAAAGAACCAGCGTGCTGACAGACTGGTTACGTAAAGATAGCCAGCAGATCCAGATTGATGAGCGCTATCGGCATCAGGTCGAGCGTGGCGTAATTGATCACTATAAAACGCTGGGAAAAGCAGCATATCATACGGAAAATACCCCCTGGCGAGCATTATTCGGACTGCTGTTCTGGCCTGAACTGTATGAACGTGATGACAGTGCGTTGAGTAACGAGTTTGATCGCCGTCCACGACTGCTGGTGACTAACCAGTTTTATGCCCAGATGCAGCCCTGGATAGATAAAAAGCTAGAGAGCATTACCGACCTTAACACGTTGATGCAGCAGCTGAGCCGCAATGCAACGCAATATTTTGGCCGGGTGACACCTTTATTTCACTGGCACAGTGGCTTACTTGAACAGCTTCGTCGCTTTGTCACCGTGTTGCCTTTATCCTCCGTTAAACAGCAGTTGCGATGTATGTGTGAGGACTACGCAAGCTTTAGCGATGGTTATCCTGACTTGTTGATTATTGAGCATGGCAAGGGACACTTCGAAGAAGTAAAAGCGGTAGGAGACCAGCTGCGTCGCAACCAGCTCATCACGATTAAAAAGCTTAAAGCCAATGGTTTTGATGTACGCATCACTCAGGTGGATTGGTGCATTGAGCCAGACCAGCCCTATGCGGTTGTCGATATCGAGACAACAGGAGGGCGGGCAGCGAATCATCGCATCACCGAGATTGGTATTGCCAAAGTGGTGTCCGGCGAGGTGGTCGATACCTGGCAAACGCTGCTTAATCCACAGCGTCACATCCCCGCCAATATCACCAGACTGACTGGCATTGATAACGCCATGGTTGCTGACGCGCCCGTGTTTGCTGATATTTGTGATGAGCTGCGACACATTTTGGATGGCTGTATTTTCGTAGCGCACAACGTTAATTTTGACTACGGCTTTATCAAGCAGGAATTCGCTCGGCTTGAACAACACTTCAGCATGCCAAAGTTGTGTACTGTTAGAGAGATGCGCAAAGCCGTGCCAGGATTATCTTCTTACTCTCTGGCCAACCTTACCGAGCACTTTGCGATTGATATGCAGCGTCACCACCGGGCCATGTCAGACGCCCTGGCTGCGGCAGGGTTGCTGAACATCATCAACCAAAAGCGCTGTCAGACAACATAAGTAAAGTATTGGCCCCGAGTAATCTAAATCATGAAGAACACGTAATTATCGTCAAGAGCGAAATGGCTGGTGGTTAATAGCAGACAATGAGTGAACGTGACGCAAACTTATCTCGCATTATTGAAATGGCGTGGGAAGACCGGACGCCGTTCGAGGCAATTGAGGCACTGTTTGGCGTGAGTGAATCTCAGGTAATCGCTATTATGCGCAGAGAGTTAAAACCTAAAGCATTCAAAAACTGGCGGGCCAGAGTCACAGCAAGAAAAACCAAGCATGAAAAGCTGAGGCCAGAGGGCGTGATACGTGGTTACTGTCCCACTCAATATAAACATCGATAGGCAATGAACCGAAATACCCTAGCCAGCTTGTCGCTCCAGATGTTCAATTTGCTTCCATAACGTCTCAGCTTCGGCGGTGAGCATTGAGTAGGTTTTGATATCACCTTTTCGCTGTGCCAGCATCGCCTGTTCAAGCTTTTTGTCGTAGGTTCTTCTCAGTTTCTTTGTTGGATTGGGTTTGAATAAACCAAACATGTTGCACCCTATATTTTCTCACCACAATGAATACATAGAGGCGGTCAAATTTGATCAGCGGAAAATTTTATTAATGCAAAGATCCATTTAGAGAATCGCCGCGTAACTACCATGCACTGTTGAAAGTGTGTACGCGTTCTTGCTGTTTGGCCCATCCTCTGATGGGCCTTTTTTTATGTCGGTATGATACAGACGCTGATTATCGGCGTTGATAAACTCGACCTGCAACCTCGCTTCTGACACTGTCACATAGGCAAATCCCGCCGTTGCACTGGCAAAACGAGTTTGCCGGTCGGTGGATTCAATATCTCTTAACTTTCCGCCGGCACCTGATACGAAATGATGGGTAAATGATCGCGACTTGTGATGCTGAAGGCTGTGTTCATGCCCAGCGAAGTATGCCGTTACCTGGTAGCGTTGAAACAGCGGTTCGAGCACGGTCTGAAGTTCAGCGTTGTCGCCATATTTACCCGCGCCATACAAAGGGTGATGACCCACCACAATCGACCAGTCATTTTGGCTGTCAGCTCTGGACAATACGTCTCGCAGCCAGACCTGCTGTTTTCCGTCAGAGACGGTGTGCAGATTTGCATAACGGTCCGGACGTGTTACGTAGGCAGTTATCCATTGATTGGTATCTAACATGGCAATGGTGATGTGTCCGGACATGAAGTCGACGTAAAGTGGATAGTATAAAGACGGCAGATGCCAGCGCGGATTGCTCTGATGATACTGCTGCTGGGCTGCTACACTGCCTTTATGGTCGTGATTGCCTACTGTTACATACCAGTCAAGGTCACGTAAGTGAGTTAAGTTGTAAATATTTTCATAGGATTGCAGCCATAGCGGATCGTGGATATCACGAACTCCCTGATCGTAAAAGTTATCACCGGTGGTCAAAATAAAATCAACTCGCTGATTGCCGGCCAGACTATTCATCGCACTGGCCACATCACGCTGTTGTGTGCCGCCGTAATTGCCCCAGTCACCCAGTACAATGAATCTCACGTCCTGAAATGGGATCTGAATGTTGACCGACTGCGGCGTATTTATAACAGGTGGTGGTGCAGGAGAGCAGCCCATCAGAAATAAAAGCCACAATGCTGCTAGGAAAAGACTCATACGATCACCACCAGGTCGCATAGAGTGCAATCAGAATAATGATGCAACCTACAGTAGCGACATTAAAACTGCGTCCGGTGCTAAAGCTGACATGGGATATGTCGATGCTTTCATCCTGTGTTGCACCTTTAAACAGCAGTGAAACACCAACGGCGAGGCCCAGGCATAACAGAAACACCAGTCCAACGCGATCAACAAAGGGCAGCTCTGGCCACCACACGCGTAACGCGATGGAAAACGCCGCAGAGCCTAAGGCTGCAGACAATGCACCGTTGGAGCTGGCGTTTTTCCAGAACATGCCTATTAAAAATATCACCACAATGCCGGGCGTAAAAAAGCCTGTGAATTCCTGAATATACTGGAACGCCTGATCAAACTGCCCTAACAATGGCTGCGCTACCAGTAACGCGGTTAGCAATGCACTGAGAGAGACTAAACGGCCGGTACGGACATAGTGCGTCTGAGTCTGATGCGGACGCAAATGCTTATAAATATCCATAGTGAATATTGTCGATACACTGTTGGTCATGGATGCCAGTGATGACACAATCGCCGCCACCAACGCAGCAAAGACTAACCCTTTCAGTCCTACTGGCATTAGACTAATCATCGACGGATAGGCCTGATCAGGTGCATCCAGATTGGGAAAGAGCATGACGGCGGCAATGCCTGGCAGCACGACGATAAGTGGCATTAACAGTTTCAGATAGGCTGCAAACGCAATGCCTTTTTGCGCTTCCGCAAGGCTCTTTGCAGCCAATGCACGTTGTATGATGTACTGATTAAAGCCCCAGTACGAAATATTCATTATCCACATGCCGCCTACAAGTACAGATATACCGGGCAGGTTTATATATTGGGGATTATCTTTGGACAGAATCATGTCGAAATGGCCTGGAAGTTCAGCAGACAGCGTGATAAACCCTTTTAAGGCCCCGTTTCCGCCAGACACGGCGTCCAACGCCAGATAACTCAGCAATAGCCCGCCAAACACGAGCAACACCACCTGGATAATATCGGTATAGGCGACTGCCTTTAGGCCGCCATACAGCGAATATGCCACAGAAAAAGTGGCCAGGAATACCATGCCGATAAGCCAGTCAATCCCCGTGACGGTATTTATCGCCAGACCACCTAACCATAATACCGCGGTAAGGTTAACGAAAACGTAAACAGCAAGCCAAAACACCGCCATTATAGTCTTGACGCGGTTGTCATATCGCTGTTGCAGGTATTGAGGCATGGTGTAAATCTGGTTTTTCAGAAATATCGGCAATAGAAACTTGCCAACCAGTAATAAGGTGAGTGCGGCCATCCATTCATAAGAGGCAATGGCTAAACCGAGGGCATAGCCCGAGCCCGACATACCAATAATCTGTTCGGCAGAAATGTTGGATGCAATCAGCGATGCACCAATTGCCCACCATGGCAGCGCTTTGTTAGCGAGAAAATAATCTTGGGTATCTCTTGGCCCCTGATGTCCACGTCTGGATATCCACCAGGCAATGCTGATCAGTAGTGCCACATAAGCAATAAAAATGGCAATATCGAGGACGTGTAATTCCATGTTTGACCCTTTATTCGTCGCGGCTGTTATCAGCCTATCCTGCGTCCCATAATGCGTCATTAATTAAACTATAGTCTAGCAGTACATTGATTATCGCTGTGCAGTTGTAGTACAACTGTGGCACACAGCACAAATTAACGGCGTAGCCAACTTGCGTAGTTGGTGTTGCAACCGCTGATGTAAAGGGCCCACAACATGAAAATAAAAACTAAACTCGCCATCTCTTTGGGGGCGTTGTCTCTGATCATTCTGGTGGTAGGGATTTTCGCCGTAAATGGTCTGTCCAGGCTTGACGCACAGAACGAGATTTCTACTTCTCTTGCCAGCGCCGATTTGAATCTTTACAAGGCTCGTTTGGCACAGGCCGACTATATGTTGACTGAAGATCCGAAATTTGCGGATACGGTACGAAATGATCTGTCTGTGGTGAGAAAACGCTTAGAAAAGGCCAAGTCTTTGTTAAGTCGCGATGAAAGCATTAGGCAAGTTGACAGTATTCAGGCCTCGATCAGACAGTTTTCGGAAGCGTTTGAAGAACTGGTACAAGTGTACGAAGACATGGAAGGATTTGCCCGTCAGGCAGAGGTGACCACGGTCTTATTGGATACCGCTGAGCAGGCATCGAAAACTACAGACGCATTAATAGAAGTAGAAACCGAAGCCGCACAAAGCGTGCGCTCTAACGTCAGCACCACGATTATTGTAGCCATAATACTCGCTCTTGGGGCCAGCATTGGACTGGCTTTATGGTTGGTCAAAGCGATCCTTACACCACTGTCGCAGTCCAGTCAGATTGCCGACGAAATAGCCAAAGGCAACCTTACCTTCTCAATGGCCGTTGATGGAGATTGTGAATTTTCTCAACTGAATAAGGCGCTGTTGCAGTCCATTAAAACCTTACATAAAACGGTCTCAGAAATCACCAGAGCACTGGATAAGCTGACGAACATCAGTCAGGAAGTGGAAGGTGCGGTAAGTCAGTCAACACAGTCAATGAGCGAACAGCAAACCGAAACCGATCAACTGGCTACCGCATTGGAAGAAATGGCCGCGTCGACCACAGAAATCGCCAACAGCGCAGAATCGGCGTCCAGCACCAGTAGTGAAGCGGAGCAGCAGGCTAAATTAGGTGATGATGTCATCACTCGGTCTCGTATGGCTATGCTTGAACTCTCTGAAGCGATGGAGCGGGCCAGTAATGTGGTGACGAAGCTGGATACGGACTCAAAGAGTATTGCGAATATTGTGCAGGTGATCATGGAAATCGCCGAACAAACCAACCTGCTTGCTCTGAACGCCGCTATCGAAGCTGCCCGCGCGGGTGAGCAGGGGCGTGGTTTTGCGGTGGTGGCTGATGAGGTAAGACAACTGGCGAAACGTACCCAGGACTCAACATCTGAAATCACCCAGATCGTGGAGTTGATACAGAAAGGCGCCGCCGACGTGGTCAGAGTTATTGACAGCTCTAATGCCCAGTCTAATCAGGTTGTCGAGCTCAATGATGAAGCATCAGCGGCATATGCCAGCATTACTAAAGCGGTGAATCAGGTGTCAGATATCAACACCCAGGTGGCAGTTGGTGCAAGCGAGCAATCACAAGTGAGTGATGAAGTCAGCCACAACGTCATGCGCATTAAACATCTTGCCGACGGCAATACAGACAACCTTAAGCGCATCCGTCAACAGGCTGAGCAGCAAGCTCAGGAGACCCGTGCGATCAAGAAACTGGTGGATTTTTTTACCGTTTAAAGACGCCATACGATATGAAAAAAGGGGCGTTGCGCCCCTTTTTCTGTTTGCCGACATTGGCCTCAGGCCAAGCCGAGTTTCTTCTCCAGATAATGGATATTCGTGCCACCAGCAAAAAAGTTTTCGTCAGCCATTATCCTGCGTTGTAGCGGGATATTGGTTTTTATTCCTTCAACGACCAGCTCATCCAGCGCATGACGCATTCTTGCGATAGCGACGTCTCGACTCTCGCCATAGGTAATGAGTTTACCTATCATGGAGTCGTAATTGGGCGGCACGGTATACCCAGCGTACACATGCGACTCCCAACGCACACCTAAGCCACCTGGCGAGTGAAACATACTTATCTGGCCAGGACTGGGGATAAACGTATCCGGATCTTCGGCATTAATGCGGCATTCGATGGCGTGACCACGAATCTGAATCTGTGATTGATCGATAGAAAGCGGCTGGCCCGCTGCAATGCGCAGTTGTTCCTTAATCAGGTCAACGCCAGTGATCATTTCAGATACTGGATGCTCTACCTGGATTCTGGTGTTCATTTCGATGAAATAAAACTCGCCTTTTTCATACAGGAACTCAAAGGTCCCCGCTCCGCGGTAACCGATTTCCACACAGGCCCGGCAACAACGCTCGCCGATCTTATTGCGCATTTCTTCGGTAATGCCGGGCGCTGGTGCTTCCTCAACCACCTTTTGATGACGACGCTGCATTGAACAGTCTCGTTCACCAAGGTGTATAGCACTGCCCTGACCGTCGGCCAAAATCTGGATCTCGACATGACGTGGGTTTTCCAGGAATTTCTCCATATACACCATATCATTGCCGAACGCGGCACCTGCTTCGGCTTTGGTGGTTTCAATGGCTTTAACCAGTTCGCTTTCAGTACGCACCACGCGCATACCTCGACCACCACCGCCACCGGCAGCTTTGACGATTATTGGGTAACCAATACGTTTGGCGATAGCCTTATTACGCTCGGCATCGTCAGTCAGCGGCCCATCTGAACCCGGCACACAAGGAACACCAGCCTTTTTCATGGCATTGATGGCGGAGACCTTATCACCCATCAGATTAATAGTTTCAGCCTTGGGTCCAATAAAGACGAAGCCACTGCGTTCGACCGCATCCGCAAAGTCAGCATTTTCAGCCAGGAATCCATAGCCTGGATGAATGGCAATAGAATTGGTCACTTCGGCGGCTGCGATAATGCGCGGAATATTTAGATAACTTTCTGATGCCGCTGCGTTACCGATACAGATTGACTCATCCGCGAGTAACACGTGCTTAAGCGTGCGGTCTGCCGTTGAGTGCACCGCCACGGTTTTGATGCCCAACTCTTTGCAGGCACGCAAAATCCGCAAGGCTATTTCACCACGATTGGCGATTAAGACTTTATCAAGCATGATTGACTCCGCTTATTCGATGATGAACAGCGGCTGGTCAAACTCGACTGCATCCTGATTGTCGACAAGAATCTGCTTAACCACGCCGGCTTTGTCTGCTTCGATCTGGTTCATCATCTTCATGGCTTCAACAATGCACAGCGTGTCGCCAACATTCACGCGATCACCTTCTTCTACAAAAGGTTTGGCACTGGGTGAAGAAGCGCGATAGAAGGTGCCAACCATCGGTGAGCGCACAGTATGACCGGTAATTTCCGGCGCTGCTGCTTCTGCAGGTGCTGCTGCCGGAGCAGGTGCTGCAGCAGGCGCCTGAGGTGCAGGCATTGCGGTTGGAATTGAGTAGTGCATCGGAGCGGATGCAACAGGTGCGTTACGCTGAATACGTACTGACTCTTCACCCTCAGTGATTTCCAGCTCAGCAATGCCGGATTCTTCAACTAGTTCAATCAGTTTCTTTATCTTGCGAATATCCATAGTGTTGTCTCTAACTCGTTATTATTTGCTGTTAACATGCATAAACGCTGCATCCAGGGCCATATGATAGCCATGCGCACCAAATCCACAGATCACGCCGATGGCGACGTCAGATAGGTAAGATTGATGCCGGAATGTCTCGCGTGCATGCACATTTGAAAGGTGTACTTCAATAAACGGAATTGACACGCTGAGCAGCGCGTCTCGCAGTGCGATGCTGGTGTGGGTCAGTGCCGCGGGATTTATAATGATGATATCGACACTGTCTTTTGCCTGCTGGATACAATCGATCAATTCATGTTCAGCGTTAGACTGGACGTGAGTCAAGCGGTGTCCCTTTTGCTGTGCGGTATTGCGCAGCGAATCGACAATATCATTCAGTGTTTGCGAACCGTAAACATCAGGTTCACGGGTACCAAGCATATTAAGGTTTGGGCCGTTGAGCAGTAAAATTTCCACGAAATTGACGCTATCTTCTCTAAAAACTTCAGCTTCCGCCAAATTTAAATAAAAATCCAGTATGCAACGCACTACTGGACACAATCACTGGCGTTTTATTCATCAATATGACGTATTATAGACACTCGTGCGAGTTTCTCAGCAAAATACTGGTCTAATCAGGGAAGTTCATTGCTTTATTGACGAAGTTTTTAGAATTCTCAGTTTTGTACTACTGTTAAAGGCCTCGTAAAAATGGTTTGTCGCAGTAAATAACGACAAAATTGTGTAGAAAACTGTGTGGGTGAACATCTATGAGCTACGAAATTAATATCACCGCCCATATCCCTAAACCCCTCGAGACGGTATTCGCAGACTTCAGTGACCATGGCAAATTTGGCACTATCGTCGGCGCAAATATTGTGCGTATACGCGACAGTCATACCACTTATGTCAACGGTATTGGCTCTGTACGACGGATCTCCAGTTTCGCCGTGCCGTCATTCGAAGAGACGATAACCGTTTTCAAGCCGAACCACAGAATTGAATACACCGTAAGCAAAGGCAGTCCTGTAAAGAATCATCTTGGGCAAATTGAGTTTCGTAAGGAAGAAGAGGGAACGACAGTATTATACCATATCAGCTTCGAACCACGAACCGCTATTCCTGGATGGGGCGTGATGCTACGTAGACTGATTCGTCATCCAATTGTGGCGGGTATCAAACGCTACAGTCACAGCGTCTAGGAGGTAGCCTGAACTACATTGCACATTTGCATCTGGCGCAGCATACCAGCACTCATCTGCTCGGCAACTTCCTTGGTGATTTTGTGAAAGGTAAACAATGGCAACAGTTACCTATCGAGTTGCAAAAAGGTGTGCAGTTACACCGATGGATTGACAGTTACACTGACCGTTCTCCGATAGTCCAGCAATTGACCAGGATTTTTCCTCAAGGTGTGCAGCGCTATGCAGGCATTGCCATCGATATCTACTTCGACCATTTGCTCGTAACGTCCTGGTCTGATTACTGTGAATATCCGGCTGATGACTTATACTCAAGGTTTTATCAACAACTTGAGAATAGTCCCAAGATGTTGCCCGTCAATGCACACTTTTATCGGGTTCGTCGTGGCCTGTTGGAACGCAGGTGGCTCGCCCACTACGGTAATCAGGTTACCTGTCTTAAGGCGATGCGCGCGATTGAGCATCGTTCACGTTTTACGTTGGACTTTGCTGAGACGTGTTATCACGTGCTAAGGACACACCATGGGACCTTCGTGCAACATTTCACGGAATTCTATCCGCAGCTGTTATTCAGCGCTCAGAAGTATGTCAATGAAAGCTTCAAATGCCAGGAGACGCTTGCATGATTTATGAAATTACCCATCCATTGGTACAACATAAACTTGGCTTGATGCGGAAGCAATCGATCAATACTAAGCAGTTTCGGGAATTAGCAAGTGAAGTCGGTAACTTGCTGACCTATGAGGCGTCCCGTAACCTGCCTATGGAAACGGTGACGATAAAAGACTGGAACGGGGGCGATCTGGCCGTAAAACGGGTGAAAGGTAAAAAAATCACTGTAGTACCCATTCTCCGGGCGGGTCTAGGCATGCTGGACGGCGTAATGCAACTGATACCTAACGCCAAAATCAGCGTGGTGGGCCTATACCGGGACGAGTCGACTTTGCAACCCGTTGCCTACTTTGACAAAGTGGTGAAAGATGTGGACATGCGAACCGCCATGATTGTCGACCCTATGCTGGCAACGGGCGGCACGCTGATTGCCACCATTGACTTACTCAAAGCGAAAGGATGTCAACATATTTTCGGCCTGTTTTTGGTTGCGGCACCAGAGGGTATTGCAGCTGTACAGGAAAAACACCCGGACATTGATATCTATGTTGCATCGATAGATGAAAAGCTGAACGAACAAGGGTATATTCTTCCCGGTCTAGGCGATGCCGGCGACAAGCTTTTTGGTACTAAATAGCAGAAGTAGTAGTGTAATTCGAACATGCGGTTAATGTTCGCAAGCGAGGTTTTAGTGTCGCAAAACGCTTCACGACCATCATTCTATATTGATTTGGCCTGTTTACATGCATTCTGGGCAGTGCTGTTTGGTTGTCTACTTCTCACTTCAACTGCACACTCTCAAACGTCCTCACCACTTCTCACTGAACCGAGATTCAGTCAACTTTCCAGCGACATAGGTCTGTCGCAAGACACCATTAATGCCATGCTGATCGATAGCGATGGCTTTCTGTGGCTGGCTACTGAAAGTGGTCTTAACCGCTATGATGGTTACCACTTGCAGCAGATACGTGGACCTAATAATGAATTTGCCGACGATAGTATTTATGCGCTGTTTGAAGATACCAATGGTGATATCTGGACCAGCACGTTAAGTCGCGGCGTATTCCGAATTGACCGGGATACCGGCGCGGTCTCTAACCCGATAAAAGTAGAATATAAAGGCTATGACAACTGGTACCAAACTGCCGAACAGTTTATTCAGGTAGGAGATGACACACTGCTGGTTGTGCTGCTCCAGAGTATTGTCGAGATTACCCTGTCAACGGGCAAGCAGTCACTGATATTCGACCTGCTGGAATACGGGTTAGAAGACGTTGACATTATTCGTTTCGTGGCGAGGACCGACGACATCTTATTTTTGGCTACCTCAGCAGGACTAATGGCGATAGACCAACAAACTGGCAACGTCGTAAAAATCGATCACCTGGGGGACGTAACGGCCAACCGAGACAATGTTAACGTTAAATATCTGCATATTGAGGATGATCATCAGCTTTGGATAGGGTCAGTTGAAGGTCTTTACATGCTGCCACTACAGCCATTGATCGAGTTTGTTAAAGGCAACCCGCAGCAGCCTGCAGCGCAGCGTAAAGTATCCCTCCTCAACATCTGGGATATGGCCCGTCACGATAACAAGCTGTTTTATCTGGCCACCGATCAGGGTTTATACACCTTCAATCTGGACACAGAACAACTGGAGTTTGTTTTCCGGCCTACTGACTCGAGATTGTTATTATCTGATGATGATATTACACAGATACTGGAGACCGACAGCCAGCAGCTCTGGCTGGCAACGCCCAACGATGGTGCTTTGTTATGGTCTCCACGTTCAACGTTGTTTGAAAATGTCCTTAGCGATGCACAAGACCCTCGAACTTTGAGCAGCAATCTGGTGTACAGCTTCTATCAGGAAAATGACCTCGAACTGTGGGTCGGCACGCAGAATGGTTTGAATCGATATGATCTACAGACTGGCGATGTACAACGCTTTCTTGTTACAGATGATAAGAAAGCGGTGTATTCAGCAGCCTCTATTATCGCAATGAAACAGGCTGAGCCGGGTTTCGTTTGGCTGATCACAGGTATCGGTATTCGCAAATTTGACCTTAATAAAGGTAAAGTAGTGCCGCTTAATCTTACCAGAGAGGGCGGTGCACTGTTTGATACGGAAGAGGCCTATGGATTGATGCCTGATAATCAAAACGGTGCGCTGCTCGTCTCCGAAAGACGCTTCTGGCGTGTCGATTTCAGCACTGGAGAACTGGTTAACAGTGAAATTCTCTCTACGACTCTGAATGCCGATAACTTTTACGGTTTCTTTCCGGACGTAAACGGTGATAGTGACTCTACGCTTATTACCATGATGGGCGAACTGTGGCGTTACAATACCAGGACCAAAGAGTTGGTTAAGCTGCACGAAGCACAGCAGGTGCATTCCGAATATGCGGTCGCACCGTCAAATTTTGTGATGGATGATAACGGCATCTTGTGGGTGACCTATCCCGGCAACGGACTGTATGGACTGGATCCAGACACCTTTGAGCAGAAGCACTTTTTCAACGTCAACAACGGTCTGCCAACCAACATGGTGTTTGGCCTCAAAAAAGATGCCGATGGTAATATCTGGATGTCTTCTCACAAAGGCGTGCTGAAACTTTTCCCGGACTCGCTGCAAATAGTACGATTTGACGCAAAAGACGGTTTGGCGACCAATGAATTTAACTGGGGCGCAGATATACAGCTTCCCGATGGTCGCATCGTTTACGGTTCACAGTCAGGATTTACTTTATTTAACCCATCTGACCTGACATCGAGTGTCGATGCATTCAGCAAAGTGGTGATCACCAATGTTGGACTGGTTTCTAAACCTTTAAGTGATGCGCTGGTGGATTTTAGCGGTCAGCGCCTGACCCTGGAACATGACGATCTAGGACTCACCATACAATTTTCCAATATGCATTATGACCAGTCTCAGAATGCTGAATATGCCTATTCGCTAAATGGTGAATCTCTGGTTGAATACCCGATTACAAAACAACCTCAGGTAACCTTTCCCGCACTTGAACCTGGCGAGTATACCTTCAGTGTCAGTACGTTTGATTTAACTACCGGTGAGAAAGGCCCGGCCAGCGAGCTGCGGATAAACGTCAAGTATCCCCCCTTTGCGTCACCACTGGCCTACACCATCTACACGATTTTGGCTGTGATAGTCATTATCGTCATTCAGTATCGTCGCCAATTACAGAACGAAGCGATCCGCGCGGCGCATCGCGAAACGCTCAGAAGTGAGAGCCGTTTATCCATGGCATTGATGGCCAGCAACAGTAATGTGTGGGAGTGGGATGCCGACTCGAATCGGATATTAGAGCCCCGCCTGAGCGCCGAACTGGGTTACCTGACCTCTCATGATGAACAGTCCCTGCACGATCATGTCAGCATGATCCATCGTGAAGACAGAGATTCTTACCTGTCAAAATGGTCTCATGCTATAAAGAACAGCGATGCAGGATTCGATGTGACATATCGCCTTCAGGCAGCCAATGGCGACTACCTGTGGTATCGCGACGTTGGCTCGATGGTCAAAAGTGCGGACAATGCGCAGCTTAAAATGGTCGGTACCTATACCAACATGACCGAATCCATGGACAACATGGAAAAGGTGCAGCTATTTGGCGAAGCCTTTCAGCATACCCGCGACTGGGTGGTCATTTTTAACCGTAATTTCCAGCCAATCGTGACCAATCAGGCCTTCAATGACGCACTGGGTGTAGACCCCTCTCGCAATATGCAAAACGAGATTCAACGGGTGTTTCAGGCGCAGCAGTCAGCGCAGCCAGAATACCTGAAAAAAATGCGTGAGCTCAAAGCGGGTGAGCATTGGAACGGTGAAGCACAGGTAACATCGGTAGATGGCCGCGTGTACGACGTGGCTATTGGTATTTCAACCGTAACCAGCCTGCACAATGAGCAGGAAATCGACCGCTATCTGGCTATCCTGTCAGATATTAGCGAACAAAAAGAGGCGGAAGCGGCGCTCAGGAAATTGGCCAACTACGATAACCTGACGGGGCTTCCGAACAGAACCTTACTGCTGGATCGTATTAAACACGCCTGCGATCAGGCCAAGCGAGATAAATTTAGTGTTGGCTTGTTCTTTATCGACCTGGACAGGTTCAAACAGGTCAATGACAGTCTCGGCCATGATGCCGGTGATGATTTATTGAAGCTTGTGACCGAAAGGATCAGTGGCGTACTGCGTGAATCAGATACCGTCGCGCGATTGGGCGGTGATGAATTTGTGGTGATGGTAGAGCATGTTGAACATATTGAAACCCTTAGCCACCTCGCTGCCAATATGATTAAGGCAATTGAAGAGCCCGTCGAGCTTCGTCAACAGACTGTCAGTGTATCTGCCAGTATCGGTATCGCGTTGTATCCGGAGGATGCGACCTCCCCGGATGAGCTGCTCAAGAGTGCCGACATTGCGATGTACCATGCCAAAGACATCGACAGTACCGGATTCCAGTATTTCACAGCGCAGATGAATCAGCTTGTACAAGCCAAGCTCAAGCTGGAAAACCAGGTCAAACTTGCCCATACCAATAAACAATTCGTCAATTACTATCAGCCAATTGTGGACGCACAGTCTAATGTTGTTGAGGGATTCGAATTGCTCATGCGCTGGCCGACCGATGCTGGCATGATCTCGCCAGATGAATTTATTCCGGTTGCTGAAGATCTTGGTCTCATCGTCGATATGACCTGGAACGCCATTGACGACGCACTGCGGCTGCTTAAACAGTGGCAGCAGATTAACCGTAATCTGTATCTGTCGATCAACCTGTCTGCACGCCATTTCAGCTCTACACAGCACCTTGATGAGGTGGTCAACAAGCTCAATGAAGAAAATATCTCGCCTTCCAATATTCGCTTTGAAATAACGGAAAGCGCGCTTATGTCTGATTATGAACGGGCGATGACGGCGATGGCGGATATGAAAGCACGCGGGTTTGTTATTGCCCTTGATGACTTCGGCACAGGTTATTCATCGTTGAAGTATCTTAAAGACTTCCCTATTGATGTGATCAAGATTGATAAAAGTTTTGTGCAGGATATTGGCGTTAATGAAAGTAATGAAGGGATCATTCTCGCCACATTGCGCATGGCCGAAAGCCTAAAAATGAAATGTGTTGCCGAGGGCATCGAAACACAGGAACAGGTGCAGTTCTTCTGCCGTCACCAATGTCATTACCTGCAAGGATATTACTTCTCTAAGCCCGTACCTGGCGAGGACATTCCTGAACTTATTAAAGAACTCAAAGGTGTGGTTATCTGCTAAGCCTGAACGGCAGGGATTCAAAATTTCCGAATGGTCTGGCGCGGTATACAGCGAAATGCAAATGGGGCAACGAAGAGAAGCCGGTATTGCCCGAATAGCCAAGTAAATCTCCTGCTGACACGCGCTGTCCCTCACTAACCGTAACTCCATGCTGCTTAAGGTGGTAATACTCACCGGTGGTGCCATCGTCGTGCATGATCACCACATAATTGGCAAAACGTGCGTATCGTCGTGACGGGCCGCCGCGGCTATGACGGCTCTCGATATCAATCACCATACCGGCTCTTGCTGCATGCACTGGCGTACCAACTGGCATGGCAAAATCTACTGCATAGCGAGAGCTGCCCGTGTGGCTATAACGTCCACCAAAACCCTGCACAATAGGGTAATGCTGCCCAGGCGCAAAAGGCTTGTAGTAAATCGCGTTATCATCGTGGCGCGCATGCATATCACCAGGTGACCAGAAGAAATCATCGCTGTAGCTCGACGGCTTATGCGAGTGCATTGTTGTCAATTCCAGTACCCGAATGCGCTCATTTCCATCTACCACGCGGGTCACCTCATAGCGACCATTGTTCCTTTTACCATCGGTCAGATTGTTGCCTTTAACCACCAGCGTAGCGGTAAAAGGGTAGGGTTTGGCATTAACCAGCCAGAACACATAACGCCCTTCATGATGGGTGTCGACTTCCACGCATGCCCACTGCTCAATACAGTAATCGGCGTGCGCACAGGCACTCACCATAAGCATGACGAAACAGAGTATTCGTTTAGACCAGTGCATAAAGTTAATTGGCTTTAGGGTTATCAATAGGTACGACAACAGACCGCAAAACAGTGCAATCGTATTAGCCTAATTCGACGAGTGGTTCAGATTCTGGGATAACGCTATGATTTTAACTGGCCGAGTGACTAAATATTTTAGTCAATCAAGGTGAACGACATATCAACTTTGACGATAAAATCTTCATAGATACGCTGACGATGACTGCTTTCAGGCACCATGGCATAACAGGCGGGGCGCGGCTGTACCTCCTGCAACTCAAACCACAGTCCGTCTAACGCATCCAACCCCTGAATGATAAAGGTCTCCCCCCAGGACGTTGCATATACCAATAAGAGATCGTCCAGCGTCGCCTTGAGGCGCAGTGCCTCAAAATTGACGATTGCCAGACAATGCACAATGCGTTGCGGGGTAAGAAGATCCTGTCGTGGGATCGTACTGACTTTGATTGGCGGAAATAATTTCTCAGCTGTAACGGTTAATTGATACAAATCATTTTCAGTTACCGGGTCGGTATCGTAATCCAGCAAAATTCTTGAACGACTATCGATAATCCGATTACTCACACACCACAGTACGACATGTACTGGGGTGTCGTCGCTGCGCAAGCGGCTGTGCTTGAGGCTGTCTCCATGGTTATTCAGTTTATCGCCTTCATAAAGACTCCACTGGCGCTTGCCATTTCGGAGCTTCTTGGACTTGAGCGTCACAACCGGGCAGTACAACGCTTCATCAAAACCACTGCGTAAATATTCAATTTTATTTGGTTTTTTCGAGTAAAACGTATCTAACCGTCGGCCCAGCACCGTCATGTCTTCCTGACTGACCGTGGCACTCTCCAGGCGTAATTTAGCAGACATACGACGGTAACACCGGATCAGAAAACTGTGGATACGCCGGCTCAGTGCTACCAGCTTTGCAAAGCTCCACTCCTTGATATTATCGAGGTCGCGAATTTCGCTGCGGGTCCAGCCCCACTGTTTCACGTAACCGGCCATGATTTGGCGCTTGAAGTTGTTGTCATCTCCTGCCGGCAGACTTAACTGGCACCCACATTTGATATACAGACATTCCTGTAAAAGTGCGACCACATCGAATTGTTCTGTTTTGCTGTAGTGCTCAATAAGCTGGTCAAACATGAGTGCATAGGGGTCAACAAAACTGACGTTGCCGGGTGCATCAACCCCGTTATGCACCTTTTTCTTAAGCAAATTACACAGCGGCTGCTCGGTATCCAGATTTTCCAGAAACACTTCTAGCTTGGCCATTTTGAGCACTGATTTAAATGGCGAATCCATAGCTTTACTGAGCTGCCAAATGGCTGCGCCAAACAGCTCACCCGGGTCAAGCTGCTCCAGATTGCCGAGATCCATAAACCATTTCGGATCCGGAGACTCTCCTTCCTTCAACGTACTGATGATCGATTGATATTGCTCAGCATTGGTATTGTCTGGCATTAGCCACCAGAACGGTGCTTTACCTGCTACCACAATATTAGTGGTATAGAACTCGGCTTTTAAAAACAGGGCCTGTGCCGACCCGGCGCTGTCTCCCTCGGCAACACCAAAGTCATTGTTTCTAACCTTTTCAATGTCGGATAAAAAGAAGTGCGCCTCAATGTCGTAATTGTCCAGCGCCCACTGCTCGATATACAGAAGTTTCTGTTCAAGTGCTTGGAGCTGTTTATCATCGAAACGGCTGCTGTCGATACACACCCAATAATCGAAATCAGAACGATAAGACTGTGCAATCGTGCCTATGCTGCCCATCAGCACCAGCGCGTCGATGTAGCGTTGCCTTGGCCAGATGGCCTTCATATCATCGAACTGCTCGCTCAAATGAGGGAACATATGTTTTAGTGCTTGCGTTACTTCTGGCCTGAGAGCGTAGTTATTCAGCCCGAACGGAACGTCAACACCTTCCGAGTAACCCGGTAAATCAGGATGATTAACGTGTAAAAGGAAGGGTAAAACGTGGAACAGCGGTTTTTGATCATCAGGCAACAAGGCCAGAGCGCGTTCGATTCTGGCCTTGTTATATCGCAATACCCTGAGCAGGCGAATGGCGAGGTTTTGCTGGATCGTCAGTGACTGTTGTGCGCCCATTCCACAATCATAGTTAATACAACTTGTTATACAACAAGTTAGCGGAGTATCACTGATTATTGCCTAAAGCGGCGGACTATGCACTGTCTATTCAGCAAATATTCTCTCAACATGCCGGGCGAAAGGCTCCGCTTGCATAAATCCGGTCACACGGGCATTGCTCAGCTCTCTACCCTGTTGGTCAAAAAACAGTATGGTAGGCAAACCGAGAATGGAGAAGTGCTCCTGGAACGCCAGATTCGTTGGCGTGTTATCAGTTAAATCTATTTGCATCCATACCGTATTACTTAACGCATTTACTACCGCAGGATCGGGAAAGGTGTATTTCTCGAATTCTTTACAAGCCACACACCAGTCTGCATACAAATCGACCATAACGGTTTTGCCCTGTGCAACGGCGTTTGCTAATTTTGCTTCAAAATCATCCAGATCTTTGACCACCAGAAACTCAGGGTGGCTATTATCCCCGAGCTGAGATTGTGTGGATGAGTGAAGTGCGTTCAGAGGTTGTGGAAACACTGCCTGATAGCTGTAGAACGCTGAACCGAATAAACCGATGAATATCAGCAGCGCACGTAAACCTTTGCCAAAGCTCACCTGTGTGTCCTGATTCATGACAAAGAAATAAGTGAAGGTAATGAGTCCTAGCGCCCCCCACATCACATCAGTCCAGCTGGAAATCCATAGTCTCTCAACGAATATCAGTGCGACCGCAAGCATCATAAAGCCGAACGTCACTTTCACCACGTTCATCCAGTTACCCGCTTTCGGTAACAGCTTACCGCCGGTAATGCCAAACAATATGAGCGGGATCCCCATGCCGATGCTGAGTGCGTACAATGCCCAGAAGCCAAGTACTAAATCGCCGCTTTGTGCGATAAACAGTAAAATACCGGTCAAAGGTGCAGTGGTGCAGGGCGACGCGATCAGACCGGAAAGTGCGCCCATGACGAATACGCCAAAGTAGTTACCGCGTGTCTGCTGGTCGCTTAAATTATTAAGCTTCTCCTGCCAAGCGCTTGGTAGTTGAAGCTCGTAAGCGCCGAACATGACCAGCGCAAGAGCAATAAATAATACGATTAATACACCCAGAATGACCGGATGCTGCAGCGCTGCCTGAAACTGCACGCCGGCAGACGCCACCACCAATCCAAGCAACGAATAGGTAATCGCCATGCCCTGTACGTAGACAAAACTAAAGCTGAACGCTCTGGACGTCTTCACCTGTTTGCCCTGACCGATCACGATACCGGATAAAATCGGGTACATAGGGAACACGCATGGGGTGAAGGCCAAGCCAATACCCAATAGTACGAATAGTGCCAGGGTGACGAGTAGCCCCTGGTCACTGGAGAGTAACTCAGCTAGTTCAAACTGCTGTGATATCGGCGCGTTAGTGTTGCCAGACACATCAGCAGTGCCATCGCCGCTGCTGGTGCTCATCTCATCAAGATACACCACCTGGGTAGTAGGCGGATAGCACAGGCCAGCATCTGCACAGCCCTGATAGCGCACTTTAACAACGCCATCCTGCACTGAACTGATGATCGGAAAAGTAATGGCGACCTGATCGTAAAAGACGTCAGATATGCCAAAGAATTCATCCTCAATCTGTACCGCGGTGTCAGGATATTGTGGCTCGCCCAATTCGGCGTTTTTCAGTACTGTCTTGAACTGTTTTTTATACAGATAATACCCGTCGGCGATGTCCCAACTGACGATTAAACGTTCGCCCTGCTGATCAAATTCAAACTGAAAAGCTTGGTCGACGGGAAGGAACTCCGGCTCTTCAGAAAACAAATCTGCGAGCGGATCATTACTCTGAGCTTCACACGTCCATGGAAAGCTCATGGCCAGCGCCAATACAAACAGAACGATATTCTTAAACTTCATGAATAGCCACTTTGTTGATTATGTTTTAATACTGTTATCCAGCCATGAAAGGTAGTCTTCGCTGCCACCAGCGACAATAATGATCATCCACTCGGGAACATCATAAGGATGCAATTCTATCACGCAGTTGTAAGCTGCCTGAACAACATCCTGACGGGTTTTTATCAGCAACTTGCATTCTGCGTCCTGATTGACTTGTCCCTGCCAGCTGTATACCGATGTGATACCCGGAATGATATTCACACAAGCGGCCAAGCGCCGCTTGACGAGTTCGCTAGCCAGTTTTTGCGCAACGTCTTCGGACGGACAGGTTGTTAACGCCAAACACGCCGATGCTTTCATGTGTATTCCAAGACCCGTAATTGTTTCAGTTTCTTTCAATCACCTTAACAGTGCTTGCATGTTGGGCAAACTACCCCATCATAATAGATTGAATGACCTTAAACGAATGTGAAGGCTAAATTGTTTAGTAAGCTATTTTTATTATTCGCGATCATGCCGATCGTGGAGATCGCGTTGTTAATTAACGTAGGTGGTATCATCGGCGGGTGGAATACTGTAGCCATCGTTATTGTGACCGCATTCGTGGGCGCGTGGCTGGTGCGCAATGAAGGGATCGCGACGTTCAGCAAAGCTCAACAGAAAATGGCCACGGGCGAAATGCCAGGTCAACAAATGGCCGAAGGATTGCTTTTGCTAGTCGCAGGTGTTCTGCTCGTTACCCCAGGTTTTATTACCGACATTATTGGCTTTTTATTGGCCATGCCGGTAACTCGTCCGCTGCTGGCCAGGCAGCTTATGCAACATATGGCAGTGCGAGTGGTCAACGTGCATCAGCAGGGCAGTGCGCAAGGTTTTTATCACCAGCAGTCTCAAGATCCTTTTCAGCGGCGCTCCCACAATCACCCTGATGGCGATGTGTTTGAGGGCGAGTATGAGCGCAAGCCTGACGACGACCAGAACAAGCTTCGTTAGGGCAGCAATTATCCAAATGCAACCAGCAGCATAATTAACGAAGCCACCAAAGTGATCATAATGACCGTATCCAGTATTCCCATGGTGTGATCGTTCTCCAACAAGGAGGCTAATGTGTTGAGCGTAGGGAATAAAAAAATGACCAGCAGTATATGCGGGATAGAGAATGCAATCGGCAAGTCCGGGTGAGATGGATTAAAAAATAGCTGATAGATTGCAATCGTCGCCAGCGTAAATGGAACGATAAGAAACAGCAGTTGCGTTATACCGCCGAATGCATTCGCCAACGCGATGCCATATTCTTTTTTCCGATGCGAGGTCCATAGGATAACGTACTCACTCATACCGGCAAATGCAGCCAGAATAAATGCAGCCAGTACCTCACTTAAATGCATGACATCAATCGCCACTTCGGCAAAATACGCGACTCTCTCACCACCAAGAAACGCGCCACCGATGCCCACCACCAAAAGCAGGAATATCTGAGAAAACGAGCTGTTTTGGACGTTTTTGTAGACTAAATCCAGGCGCTTTTCTTTTTGTTCTTCGGTGAGTGAAAGTGCGCTTTGCACATCTTCTTCTTCCTGACTTAAGTCCTTTAGCATTTTGTACAGATATGCCACAAAAATCACCAGCATCAAGCCGCCGATAACCAGTAAATCTGTGGGTGAAAATGACTGCTTGGGATGGGCGTTGGTGTTAAAAACAATCATTACCAGGCCCATAGCCAGTCCCATTGCCCCACCAGCAATCAATACCTGCATGCCAGCATCGGTAATCGGTTTTGGCATCAGAAACTTACCGTGTGTGTCACGGGGCAGAAAGTAGGAATAAACGCTGAACACCAGGGCGTTATTGTAGATGGTCACCATGACCAGAATAAATGCCGTTGTCGGGCTAACCGGCACTAAAAAGGCAATGACAATACACTCTGGCAAGGTTGCCAGCATTTCAGCTACCGTGCCCGCAACATAGTGACTCCAGCCCATGCGTGCTGCGAAACGTTCTGTGGTGGTAACCAGGATCTGGCAGGCGGCTTGTAACATAAGCAGCCCCACCAGCAGTGACAGCCACGCAGATACCGGCACTGACACAGCAAATCCCGTATGCTGCATAGCATAAAGAGTAAGCCATAAGATAAACGCCAGAGATATACGTCTGGCCCAGGGCGGCGTAGCGTATTTTAGTAGCTGGGGCGGGCGGCCCAGGTGCAGGATGGACAAGCGGTCAGGATCAATACCCGCTTTACGCAGTACATTATGGTGTACCGCTTTACCTTCGGGCAATCCAGCAGCGGCCTTGCCACTAGCCGAGCGCTTTTGGACATCATCTGCATCACCGTGCTTCACTGTCTGTGTCTTTAAGGTTAACAAAAAGTCAGGGTACAAAAAGTACAGCCAAAAGCGCACTGTCTATGCTTAAGCATTTGATACAGGTCAGTATTTAATACTCAATTAGGCTTGGACGTTCCTTAAGTATAAAATATTAGCTTGCATTCATGGCGTGTTCAACAGAGTCGTCTGACGCAAAACACAATCCTCTATTAATCTCGTCCATATTCTCGACCATAGGTTGCGAGGAACAGATATATTCATGCGGCAGATGACGTATCAATGCTTGGTTATTTTGACAAACATAAGCGATGCTTTGATTTTTTAATGCTGTTCAATTGATACTAGCACAGCAGTCTAGCCAGTCTTCATAGGTACGTTGAAAGGCTTCCTGGTTATGTAACCGTTTCACCGCAGCACCTAATGCCGGAACGAGATGGCTGTATGCAGAGGCTTTGGATAACCCAAGGTACACATCTCTTTCGGTATTCCAGGTAAACGTCGCTTTTTTCAATAAGGTGTTATCACCGCGTCGCGAGATCAAATAATCGACAACAACCTCAGTGCCGATAAAGGTATCAATGCGATTTTTAAGTAGCATATCGATCAGCCTTTCGTAATTCACAACCGGCACTTTTTTTAAATTCGTGTCATTGTCAAAACGTTCAAAATATTGACTTTCTCTGAGTAAACCTACGATAAGTCCGGACAAGTCATCATAGGCTGCAATATCCTCTTGTGTTGCGGCGTTGAGATAGAAAGCCTGAGGCGAGGTAGTAAATGTAGGCGGTTCAATAAAATGAATGAACGCATCTCGCTCAGCGGATTTGAACATACTGATATACAGATCTGCTTCACCCGTTTCCATCATTCGAATGCAGCGCGCGAAGGGGCACAATAAAAATTCCAGTTTTGCATTAAGCTCATCGGCCAGCAAATACGCAACGTCAATATCAATGCCATAAGGCGCACGATTTTCTTCAGCTATCATCCACGGTGGAAAGTGGTCTACCGCAACCTTTAATTCTGTAGAGTAGCGTTCGACAAAAAATTGGTGATAGTACTTCAGGAATCCGTCACGACTGCTTTCAGGAAGATGACTTAAGTGCGCATGTATGTGCTCATCGCTGCCATAAGCCGTTGTCAGGATGCGATTAACTTCCGCAATCACTTGCTTGCCCAGTTCAGAGCGACTGCAGGCAATATAACTCACTAAAAACTGCGCCGATTGCTGCAGTGGTATCGAATGTAATTCGCTAATACCAGGGAACCGGGTGCGCTGTACGAAAAAATGCGACGGGTACTCAATTGACAAATCGACCATGCCTTCGGTAAGCAACTTGGGTGTTGCACTGTAGCGGTTATCCAGCGATAACCTGACGATTTGTTGTGATGGGACATTGGAGAGCATCTTATCGATGCCTGGTCCGTATGAAATATTGTCCAACACAGCCAGTTTAGCGTCAGGATTTGCCTTCAGCAGCTTGGCCAGGCTACTGAGCTCCCCTTTTGCGTTAAGTGCGCCGTCTGGAATGTTCAGTCGTTCAGGATGAAAGAACAGCTGCGGCAGTGGGTGAATGTTCATCGGTAGGCTAAACAGATTATCTGTCTCACGCTGCGGGTTTTTCAGGCGACTCGATACGCAGGTGTTATCGGTTTGTCTGAGTTCTTTATCGATGCGTGAAACGGAGACGACATCCAGTTGCAGGTCGAACTGAGTGAGCTGACGATAGACAATATTGGCGGTATCCATACCAATTGAATGCGATGATGCCTCGCGAAAATACTTCAGATCGTCTTTATCATCGGTGAGCCATTGCACCCGTTCTGCGGCGATACCGGGTAAGGTCACAGAGAGTAAAGTGATAAACATTATGACGTACTGCATGTCATTTATATTGTCACTAAATTGTTCGCTTTTCATGCGTTCTGACATCGCATTATGAAATTTTTTTGTACTTTTTTTATAAAAAAGCCTTGAGATCATCAGGGCTATCCCCATCTTGCCTTCCAGACAAAGCTTTAGGCCCTCGTGGTCTCAATATGCGCCGCGGCTACAAGACAGTCCAAAGCGCGTGTATTTAACTTACTTACTTGTATTTTCAGGAGATTTGAAAATGGCAATTCGTCCTCTACACGATCGCGTGATCGTCAAGCGCGAAGATCAAGAAAGCAAATCCGCTGGCGGGATCGTTTTGACTGGCTCAGCAGCAGAAAAGTCAACTCGCGGCGAAGTCATCGCAGTGGGTAACGGCCGCGTGCTGGACAACGGCGAAGTGAAAGCCCTTGATGTGAAAGTTGGCGACACCGTTATTTTCAACGATGGCTACGGCGTGAAAACAGAAAAGCTGGATGGTGAAGAAGTACTCATCATGAGCGAAAGCGACATTCTTGCAATCGTCGAGTAATCACCCACCACTTAGGCAACGATTTAGAGGAATTTAAATAATGGCAGCAAAAGAAGTACGTTTTTCTGATGACGCCCGCAATAAAATGCTGGCTGGCGTAAACATTCTTGCAAATGCAGTGAAAGTCACACTGGGTCCAAAAGGCCGTAACGTGGTACTGGACAAGTCGTTCGGTGCACCTACCATCACTAAAGACGGTGTGTCAGTAGCCAAAGAAATCGAGCTGGAAGACAAGTTCGAGAACATGGGCGCGCAGATGGTGAAAGAAGTCGCGTCTAAGGCCAACGATGAAGCGGGTGACGGCACAACAACTGCAACCGTATTGGCGCAAAGCATCGTAACTGAAGGTCTGAAGTCTGTAGCAGCGGGTATGAACCCAATGGACCTTAAGCGTGGTATCGACAAAGCCGTTATTGCGGCTGTTGAACAGCTTAAAGCGCTGTCTGTACCTTGCGCTGACAACAAAGCGATTGCTCAGGTCGGTACGATCTCTGCGAACTCAGATTCAGAAGTGGGTGACATCATCGCCGAAGCAATGGATCGTGTCGGTACCGAAGGCGTCATCACGGTTGAAGAAGGTCAGGCGCTGCAAAACGAACTGGACGTTGTTGAAGGTATGCAGTTCGACCGTGGCTATCTGTCACCATACTTCATCAACAATCAGGAAAATGGCACAGTAGAACTGGATAGCCCGTTTATCCTGCTGGTTGACAAGAAAATTTCTAACATCCGTGAGCTTCTGCCTACTCTGGAAGCGGTCGCAAAAGCGTCTAAGCCTCTGCTAATCATTGCTGAAGATGTAGAAGGCGAAGCGTTGGCAACATTGGTTGTTAACAACATGCGCGGTATTGTGAAAGTGGCTGCGGTTAAAGCACCTGGCTTTGGTGACCGTCGTAAGGCTATGCTGCAGGACATCGCAATCCTGACTGGCGGCACGGTGATTTCTGAAGAAATCGGTCTGGAGCTGGAAAAAGCAACGCTTGAAGATCTGGGTACCGCTAAGCGTGTCGTCATCAACAAAGACAACACAACCGTTGTTGACGGTGCGGGTGAAGAAGAAGCGATTCAGGGTCGTTGCGGTCAAATCCGTGCGCAAATCGAAGAATCCACTTCAGATTACGACAAAGAAAAGCTGCAAGAACGTCTGGCTAAACTAGCTGGTGGTGTTGCGGTCATCAAAGTTGGCGCAGCGACTGAAGTTGAAATGAAAGAGAAGAAAGCGCGCGTTGAAGACGCATTGCATGCAACTCGCGCCGCAGTAGAAGAAGGCGTTGTTGCTGGTGGTGGTGTTGCTCTGGTTCGCGCTGCCGCGAAGATTGGTGAGCTGACTGGCGACAACGAAGACCAGACGCACGGCATTAAGCTGGCGCTGCGTGCGATGGAAGCGCCTCTGCGTCAAATCGCGTCTAACGCAGGTGCCGAAGCATCTGTTGTGACTAATGCGGTCAAGAATGGTGAAGGTAACTTCGGTTACAACGCAGGCAACGATACCTACGGCGACATGCTGGAAATGGGTATCCTTGACCCAACTAAAGTAACCCGTAGCGCGCTTCAGTTTGCTGCATCAGTAGCAAGTCTGATGATCACGACTGAAGCCATGGTTGCTGAAGTACCAAAAGATGACGCACCTGCAGCCCCAGACATGGGCGGCATGGGCGGCATGGGCGGCATGATGTAAGCCATCCATCAAAACGTTCTAAAAAACCCGGCCTTGTTGCCGGGTTTTTTATTGCCTGTAACCCGTGTATGGTAATTTCTTTTTCCTATTCTCGGTGCAATGCATGCAGCTATATGAGCCCAAAAGTCAGACCGGAACAGTCATCGACTTTTTTAAGCGCAACCCCGGTTTTACATTATCCGTGTCATATATGCTGCTGACACTCTGCGGTGTATTTTACAGTGACGAGTTTTATGCAGAGTTCTCAATTCCCTATCTTAAGCTGGCTGAAACCAGCGATCTGCTTATCATTGGCATTGGTGAGCCAGCGGCATTGCTGATGCTTGGCGGTGCACTTGGACTGGCGCTGATATTTGATTATGCAACCGTTTGGTCTTATCGCATCAGACAGCGCTGGCTGGATAAACCTAAATCGCTAAAAAGAAGCATCATGTTATTTCTGATGTACACACCAAAACACAAAGAAACCGTAATTATCGGTGTGTTAATCACCTACATCCTGTATGTGTTTGTCTTCGTCACGCTGTACGCCGACTGGCAAGCAAACCAGGTAAAAGAGGGTAATGGCAACATGATCATCGCTCAAAGCAACGATGCCGAGGTGAACCAAAACTTCATGCTGTTAGGCTCTACCGCTAATTATGTGTTTCTTTATGCGCAGGATGATAAAACATCAAGCATTTTGCCGATTGAAAACGTACAGGTGTTGATGCCCGTCGTTGAAGACGAGAATCAGGCACAGGACGATAAAGAAAAAATACCGCAGGCACAAAAAAGCCCCGACTAGCGGGGCTCATTCATCAATAAAAAGATTAGATACGCTCGTTCAGGATGTTTGCCAGCGGCGTATCCATAAAGCCGTTCTCAGATACCCAGGCGCGGATGGTCAGGCCGTCTGCTTCCGGGGAATTCAGCTGGCTCTTCGGCATTTTCTTAACCAGCAGCTCACCAGTCTCCAGCGCATTTGCTTTAAACGCAGTGCGGATCAAGCTCTCACCTGAACAGGTAATACCGTTGTAGTAGTCCTGTAGCTTCAATTTGAAGTCATTTTCAACAGTACGCATCTTTTTGCGTAGCTCGCCTTTGTCATTTGCCTGAACGATAGTGCAGATGTTCTGCAGTGCGTCATTGACGTCTGCCTGTGCAGTGCCTACGAAAGACGCAGATGCAGCAACAGTCAGTAAAGTAGCTTGGGCAATTTTCAACATGGTTTTCATAATCTCAACTCCAAAAAAATAGGGACAATGTGTCAACGCCGCGGATTAAATAGCAAAACTGAAAAGTGGGATATAAAAATGGTTATACAGAGGTATATTTTTTAATACCAAAAACAAATCGATTAAAAGTTGACCAAGTTTGAATTTTATACGCAACCTTTCGGGTTTATTTGTAACCAATTGAAAAATATTAGCTTTATCTCGCATTAAAAGGATGAAATGGGTGATGTCCAGTGACCTTGAACAGGTTGATGGCAAAAACGGTTTGTCTATTTTTTTTGATAAAAACTACACTTTCAGCTGTTTGACATAGGCTTTTTTATTTTTATGCTGCAATTGATTCTGCTTCGACATGGCAAATCTGACTGGCGCGAACCTCTGCCGGATCGACTTCGACCTTTAAAAAGGCGAGGCAAGCTGGCAGCGAGCGAAGCGGGTCACTATTTGCTGCAGTCGGAACATACGCCAACCACTGTTATCAGCTCGCCAGCCACCCGTGCTATTGAAACCGCTCGCCTCTGCATGATTGCAATCAAGATGTCTGAGTCTGAGCCTGACATCAATGAAAGCTTGTATATGGGGAGCGTGGCACAGCATTTGTCTGCGCTGGCGCAGGTAACCGTTAGTCATTGGCCAGTAATGATGGTGGGACATAATCCTGCCTTAGACGAACTGCTGGACTATCTGATTGCTGACAGCTTGCCCTATCGCTCGGATGGCAAACTGATGACCACAGCAGCGCTGGCCCGTATTGCGCTGCCAAGAAAGTGGCAGGAAAACCCTCGCGGGGCAGGACAGCTACTTGAGCTGCGCCGCCCGACGAGGAACAGTTAGGTAAGTCTACAGTTCGATGTGAGGCTCAGCACCAAGTCCAGGACCATACACAATGGCGTTGAGCATCAGACGATTGGTACCGCGCGCGGATCCTCTAAAGTTTGGCTGACCTGAAAACAGGATAATTTGTCCCTGGCCTATCGCTTCACGAGTAAGGTAGGCCGTATTGGCAATGCGCTGGGCGCTTTCCGGCCATATTAATCCACTCATGCGCACATTCAGCGTCTGCCCTTCTGGTAAAGAGAACCAGCTGGTTGCCTGCTTTTTGTCATCATTGTCTGACTGCTTTGGCAGTGGCTGATAGACACCGGCACGCACCACTGCTTCACTCTCTGAGCCAGACATCAACAGTGGTTGATTACTGTATAAAAGAGGCAAGACTTTTGGTGTGCCAATGGTTAGCCAGTGCTCCTGGTCAGTTCGTCCGGACACCATTGCACCGCTGGGCATAAATAAACGCAGCCATTTGTCGCGACGCTCCAGCTCGTCTTTGCTGGGGGCTTTCGGTAAGCCATCCCATGGAAAGCTGAAATCGCTTGCCAGAGTATGTGACATCACCTGTTGTCTGTTCAATTGGTCAGACATGGCCAGCCACTCACGTCGCAGCGCGATATCGTAATCCAGCGCGTCGTCAAAACTGTTTTCAATGGTTCTGACTTTACTTATTCCCTCTTTTTGTGCCAGCCCGGCAGCACTTCGCCCATGTGCGATCAACGTGCCTCCTGCTTCGACCCATTTGCGCAGGTTAGTCTGCTGTGGTTTATCGAGACTCTCCCAGCCATGAGGAAGGATTAGCACATTATAGCGACGCAAATCGGCCCAGTTCAGGCGACTGACATCAAGCTGACTGTGACGAATACCAAGGTGAGCATCCAGACTCCACCAGGTTGCTCCTACGTCGTAGCTGGAGAACCGACCGTGACTGATGATGGCAACCTGGGGTCTCTCCAGAATACGGAAATGACGACCACCCCAGTCTGGCAATTCGCCTTCACCAAAACCGCTTGCCACCGCGTAAAGCGAGATATTCAATTCGTCAGCCGTCATCTTTGCCGTATCAGCCAGCGCACTCTTGCCAGGATTATCAGTAACCGTGACCATGATCGAGCCCCGGTTAAAGGTGTTACCGTTCAGTACAGATTGCTTGTCAATCAGGCGCACTTCAACGCCGCGCTCCATCATTCGGGCGGCAAACGCCAATGAGCGATCGTCGTGTCCGTCGACCGCCCAGGCAATAGCATTATCCATTAGCTGATGGCTGGCGACCGGAGGTGTATAGGCGGTCAGGTCTTTAGTCATATGCTGATTGACAGTCACGCTCGGTAAACCGTACATCATGGTCAGGTTCCACGCGGTCGTATCGTACATAATCGACGAGCCGTCACGCAGGGTTTTCTGTCTTTCCTCAAGCAGTACGTCATCCAGCACGCCAGCATCAAACTCCAGAATCGCTGCGATCAATGGTGCTTCAGGCTGACGATTGGGCACGACTATACTGCCGGCAGGAATGACGATGTCCTCACGAGTCTGCCCCAAATGATCAACGGCTTCGTCTACCTTAATGTCCTTTTCTGCAACAAACACCTCAATATCCTGTGCCAGCAAGCGTTCTACTAATGCCTGCGTACGACCATGATTATCATTGGCCAAAATAACAAAGGTACGATTGGCAAATTTGCCTCTTGAAGCGATGTTTTGTTTGCGGCCCTGCCAAAAATCGCGATACATCTCTTTGCTATGTGTAGCCAACGATTGCAGGTTTGCCAGGGTAGAAACAAACTGATGGTGCACCGATTCCATGTAAGTTTGTACCGTGCCTTCCGGGCGGCGGACACCGTCTTCTGCCATGCGTGATTGTTCATACAGGATATGCATGGTGCCGCGGTACTCGGCATAGTTCGAATACCCGGGATACCAGTTCTCGAACCATTCACCGGTGTAGTATCGCCATCCGCGCGCATCAAATGCAGCTGCTTGTTCGCGAGCAAAGACTTTGGCCCATTTCTGCAAGTCGGGGTCAATGTTGTCATTTAATGGTTGACGGGGTGGTCCCATCAGATAGGTATCCTGGGCGCCCATTTCATGCCCATCAATCATCAGCTGTGGGCGCCATTGATTGATCAGAGCTACCCGCCCCACCGTCTCTGGCTGGGTGAGGTAGAAAAAGTCGCGATTCAAATCAAAGAAGTAATGATTGGTTCTGCCATAGGGCCAATCGCCCCGATGTAACAGAGACTGATCGTCTACATTTGGAGCAGTACCACGATATTGTTCTAACGACTTGGCAAAACGCGCTCGCCCATCTGGGTTCATCATCGGGTCGATGACGATAACCATATCGTCAATGAGCTTTGCGACCTCGTCGTCCTGGCTTGCTATCAAATGATAAATGGCGGTCAGGGCTGCGTCTGCACCCGACGTTTCGTTGCCATGTATTGAGTAAGCCATCCATGCTACGGCAGGCAGGCTCTCGATGAGCTGATTAGCTTGGCTATCTGAGGTATTGCGTGGGTCAGCAAGACGGCCGATGTCACTTTTGATCTGCTCTAAACGGCCAAGGTTGTCTGGTGTGGATATAAATACCGCATGCAAGGGGCGACCCTCATGGCTGCGCGCGTACTCGACAACCTGCAGGCGGTTTGATTGTTCTGCCCAGGTTGCCAGCGCAGCATGAATTTGGTCGGGCGTCGCGACACGTGCGCCAACCGGGAAACCGAGGATGTTATCCGGATGCGTGATGGCGCTGTCGTAATTGTCGAGGAGTAATGTGCCCTGATATTCAAGATCCGGAGACTGAACCGGAGACATCAATACCGCCGCATGAACAGACGGTATAGCAAGGCTCACTAGCAATATAAGCCGGCGGGTTATCTGAAGCATAGATGCTTTCCTTTTGTGATTATTTTTCTGTGACACAATGCAATGTGGCATATTTAGCTCGCCAGGCCAAATATTAGCAGCTGTGCTGTAATAGCAAAGGGCATTCAGTCAGCAAAAACGCAGAGAGGTCTAATTGGCGCACCGTAAGCCCGGATTTGTGATTGACCGCATACGTAACATCATTGTGGTGGAAACGTATGGTATTTGGGATATTCCGACCGACTATGAGTACCTGTCCGCACTGGCAGAAACCATGAATCTGATGAGAGGAAATCCCTGGTACGTATTCGTTGACATGCGCGAATGGGTGGTGCCTGATGCAATCAGCCAGTCACCCTTTAAAAGCGATGTGGTACTCACTCGTTCCAATCAAATGTCGGAATGCTGGTTAGTTGCTGAACCCGCTCAAGGTGAGCATATTGCGCCATTTTTTGAAAAGGCGCGTGTCCCATTGATTCGCACTACGACGGTTGAAGGGGTTGATGAGTGGCTTACAAAGCATTCCTTGCCTGTCACTGCAGAGCTGCTCTTGGGTAGTCTTTACATTGCCAAACATTAGCATTTATTTGCTGCGAAACTTTCTCACATCACTATACTATCGCCGTTATTAATCACTGCTGTAATCAACTGTGGAGGCTGCACCGTTGAAAGATACCTCTGACTGGACAATTCAAGACGCTGAAAAATTGTATGGCGTATCGCGCTGGGGCGCTGGCTATTTTGAAATTGGCGAGAATGGCAATCTGCACGTTATGCCAGATTTTAAGAACCCTGACGTTCGCATTGACTTTAAAGCGGTATTGGATGAAATCATTCACGAAGGTATTCAGCTGCCTGTCGTGGTGCGGTTCCACGATATTCTGCGCTCTCAGGTAGCCAACCTGAACGAGTTATTCCAGTCGACCATTAAAGAAGCGGATTACCAGGCTTCATACATGGGCGTGTACCCCGTCAAAGTTAACCAGATGAGAGAGGTAGTCGAAGAGATCGTCGACGCTGGCACTGATTATAACTTTGGGCTGGAAGCGGGCTCCAAAGCAGAGCTGCTGACAGTACTTGCACATAACACCAATGAAGAATCGCTGACTATCCTTAATGGATACAAAGATACTGAGTTTATGCAGCTGGCGCTATTGGGTCGCAAGCTGGGTCGCAAAATTATTGTTGTAGTAGAAAAATTCTCTGAACTGCTCGCTGTCGTCAAGCAGGCCAAGCAGCTACAAGTCGAACCTTTAATTGGCTTACGTTCTAAGATGACAGTCAAAGGTCGTGGCAAATGGGAAAGTTCAGGCGGCGACAGAGCAAAATTTGGTTTGACCATCAGTGAAATCATCAATGCTGCCCGCTATCTGCGTGAGCATGACATGGACCATTGCCTGAAACTGTTGCATTTTCATATAGGCAGCCAGCTTACCGATATCCGTGCTGTCAAAGAGGCCGTCTCTGAAGGTGCACGTATTTACGCAGAGCTGCACCGCATGGGCTTTGAACTGGAGTACGTTGATGTCGGCGGTGGTCTGGGTATCGATTATGATGGCACCAAGTCAACCAGTGATTCATCGCGTAACTACAACATGGCCGAATACGTGGCGGATGTTGTATACGGTATGAAGGAAATGTGTGACCTGGAAGGCGTGCCGCATCCCAATCTGGTCAGTGAGAGTGGAAGGGCACTGACTGCTCACCATAGCTGCGTAATCACCGAGATTGTCGGTGAAATCAAGGCAAATTCATCACAGGTTGATACTCGGCAGATTGATGGTGAGCATGTCCTGGTACGCAATATCAGAGCGCTTTATGACAGTTTGCAAAGCGGCGGCGAGTCGAATCTACAGGAAGTTTTCAACGATGCATCGCAATGGAAAGAGCAGGCCACCGACGCATTTAAACTGCGCGTCATCAGTCTTGATGAACTGGGTAAAATCGAAACCCTGTACTGGCAGATAATGACCATTTTGCAGCAGCACTATGCTGGCGCTGATTTTGTACCGGAAGAATTACAGGAACTCGATTACAACCTGTCATCCCAATACCTGTGCAATTTTTCCGTATTTCAGTCTGCGGCGGATACCTGGGCAATCGATCAGGTACTACCCGTGGTGCCATTAACAAGAATGGATGAAAAACCCACGGTTAACTGTTCTTTGGTTGATATTACCTGTGACAGTGATGGCAAGATTGACAGCTTCGTCTGTGGTCAGGGCGTATCTGACGTGCTGCCGCTTCACGAAATTAAAGCGGGAGAACCCTACTACATCGGTATGTTCCTGACCGGTGCGTATCAGGATGTAATGGGGGACATGCATAACCTGTTCGGGCGCTTAAATGAAGTGCACGTATTCAGTTATGATGATGATCCCCAGGATTTCTATATCGAAGAGGTGGTGCACGGCTCATCGGTCGAAAGTGTGCTGGATATTATGCAGTACAACCCCGCCGCGATGGCCCGGGATATGAAGCGCATGATCGACGCGCAAATCTCAAAAGGCACCATGCGCCCTCGAGAAGCAGTTAAGTGGACTGATTTTTACGAAGATTGCCTGCGCGGCTATACCTATTTAAAAATCTAAGGGTAATGCTGCGTTTTTGTACAAAAAACGTTATTTGAGCAAACTGGTTAAATATGTAACGATCGCAGCGTATGTCTGAAGCAGTCGTTATTACACACATTCGCGAGCGCAACGGTTCTCTTAAGGTGACCGTGCAGGATGCCATTTTTATTGCAGAGTTTTCTGGGGCCTGTACGCTGCGTATCGCTAAAGCCTTTCATCAGTCTGTCACTGATGCTCAGCCTCATTTGCCGAATGATGGCTGGGCATACTTAAGTTCCTCACAGGATTATGTGGCCGCACTACCGGAAGTTGAGCAGATTTATGCAGACACCTATCGTCTGTGCACTCATTACGGCTGCTTGATAGAAGCGTATTGCATGCCCTCAAAAGTCGGACTTGCACAGGTTGATAAAGCCCGTCGCGCGTGTGGAGTAACCTCACCAATAGAAAAACTGGCATTCAACAGTATTGACGATGCTAAATACTATTTGGTTTCTACGCTGGCACACATAAAAGAAAAGCGAAAGTTAAAGCAGTCTGATCACGCAGAGGGTTAGCTCAGTAAGTTTTCACTTCGATTCTGTCGCGGCCATTTTGTTTTGCAGCATACAAAGCATCGTCACACAGATTAATCGCGTCATCCAGGCTGCGGTCAAGTTCTACCAAACCTGCACTGACGGTGATCTTGAATGGTTGCTCGGCCTCACAATGAACCCGCTCTTTGATGGCTTGCTGTATCCGTTGCAATACATTGGCCGATTCAGATAGTGGCGAATAGGCTAAAAAAAGCAAAAATTCTTCACCACCCCAGCGACAGACAATATCTTCGCGCCGACACTGCCTGCGCAGTTCATCCGCCACTTCTATCAACACACGATCGCCAACTGTATGGCCGAGTCTGTCATTCACTTTTTTGAAGTGATCGATGTCAATTAAACAAATACTGCCAATAAAGCGCGCGTTGTTATGGGCCTGATAGCGGGATTTCATGATGTGGTAGAAAAAGCGACGATTACGTAATCCAGTCAGTGGATCAGTGGAAGAGTGATGCTTTTCCACTTTCAACTGCTTATTCAGTGACGCAAATTTCATCGTCAGCTCTTTAAACCGGAATACCGCACTGTTCTGATTACTGGATATGCGCAACATAATCCATTCAGGTACCCCGGTAGTGGAATGTTTCACGCCAGTACAGGATATGTGTAACCATTGTTGATTACCGGAAATGTCCAGGATGGCTTTGCCTTTTACCGTGCTATCCTGAATAAGTGCCAGTTGCAGCCAGTTATAGAGCTTATGTTTCTTTTGCCACGGGAGGTCGCCTATGTGCTGCAGTGCGCTATAGCCGAGTTGCAGGTATCGTCTGGCCGCTCGATTGACAGTTAAGACTTCGCCGCCTCTGCGGCATAACAATGCAGGTTCAGACAGTGCCTCAACAATATCCGTGAAGCCAGGAACGGCGAGATCACTCTGTGTCGCTGACATGTTCAAAATATTCTCGTGAGTCAGCAGGTACTTCCTTTGTATGTTGCAAGTGAACAATGATCTTACAGCCGCCATCACCTTTAGCAATGGTTTCCGGCAGGCTGATCCGTGCATAACCGAGATTATCAGCGACAATCCGACCAAACACGTTGGAGGTCATCATGCATAATGAGCTTTTGCCAACCACGCTTTCGCCAAAAGGACAGGCGCTGTTGGTCAACTCAAGTCGGTCTGCAGACAGGTGTGTGACCTCAAAGGCGCCGCCTATACGAGCCTTAAGATCAACCAGGATGTCGGCGACTTGCTCAATACTCAAATGGTCTTCGTTGTGCAAAGCATGATGATACTGCGCGTTTATGTCCTGACCGATAGTTGTTCCAACGATGCTAATAAAGCCAGAGGCTTCCTCCACGCCAACCACGTCTTCAAGCGTAGAGCCTAGTTCCATCACCAGCTTTTTAAAAAATGACGGCTGATCGTGGTCTAGGTTGAGATTTTTAATCGGGATCCGCTGCATAGATGCGTTGTATACCAAAGTATGAGGCGACTTCTTATTGTAGTCATAACGCAGCTAATCAGATTTTATTTACACGTATAACTGCGCATACGCCCGTATAATGTAAGGCTAGTTACTGGTACTTGTCGCAGCGTTGGCCAGTTGCCGACGTTCAACCTGACGAAAATAACGGTGCCAGAATTGCGCCGTAATGGTGTTGATAAGGTTGGATTCGGCATTCATCAGTAGCGCGAAACCAGCATCATGCTCAGGCGCGACAGCAACATCAGCACGATATCCTTTGACCCAGCCGCCATGGTAATACAGGGGCTTGCCATCGAAATCATACAAGCGCCAACCAAGGCCATAGTGTGCATCTTTCAGATAGGCTTTCCAGCCTCTTCTGTTTAATTCACGTTTGGTCTTGACCTGTGGCGTGGTGACCTGCTGGATAACGTCAGGACTAACCACCTGAGGGTAGCGGCCTAACAAGGCGTCAATCCAGATAGCCATGTCTGTGATACTGGCGTTTACCCCGGCAGCCGGCGAAAAGCGATAGTAGTCACTCTCAACCATTCCCTCGCGCCACTTATTGCGAGCAATGGCAATGTGAGGCCGTGCCCAGTTTTCAGATGCCAGTAACGCCCCTTTGCCGACGCTGGCTGTTGGCATATTGAGTGGTTGCAGTAATTGTTCGGTAAGCTGCCTGTGATACGACGTATTCTGTGCTGAAAAATACTGTTCCAGCACGCCAAACAAAGCATTCTGATAGGTGTAACACTGTCCGGGCTGACATAAAGGCTGTAGGTCAGCAAGCTGATTTAATACGCGTTTGACGGAGTAATTTGCTTCAATAAGATTGTCATAGGCATTCGGCATGTAGCCGCTGGACTGCCCTATCACGTGACGTAAGCGCATTGGTTTGTCAACGGGGCCAAAGCGATAATCAGGCACGAGCTGTGTGAGCGATGTTTCCCAGTCTACTTGCTTATTTTCCACCATTTTAGCCATCAGGATAGCCGTAAATGTTTTAGATACGGATGCCAGACGAAACAGGGTAAGCTCGTCGATATTCGCGCCGCCCTGATGCGTTTTTCCCCAGGTAACAATCTGTACAGGGTTATCTCCATCAATCATTAACATAGCGAAGCCAGGCACATTGTATTTGCGAGCAGACTGTGTGAACTCGGCAGCGAAGTCATTAAACCAAGCCCGCGATGCTGCAGCGGCATAGGTGTTTGGTGCGGCGGAAAAAAGTAGCGCCACGCTAAGCAGCAACAGAGTAAATCGTAAGAACTTCATGCAATTTATCGTTTTTGTTTTGGGGATGTTGGCTATGTCGTCGTTGAGTGCTGCTTATTGTCCGGTTATTCGTGCTGAATAGCAAACTGCAGGTAAGACTGTGAGGTTAACAGCGAGTTCCGATTTCAGCGCACTTTTTTCATCAACTACAGTAAACTGGCTGACATGTTTCACTGACTTTATTTATGTATGAGCGAGCAATACCGGCAGGCCAGATTAAGTCGCGATCCGCGTTTTGACGGACAGTTTTTTATTGCTGTCAAAACCACCGGTATATTTTGCCGTCCAGTTTGCCCAGCCGCGCCGCCTCTTGAAAATAATGTTGAGTATTATGCACTTGCACATCAGGCTATGCAGGCTGGCTATCGCCCGTGCTTACGCTGTCGCCCGGATAGTGCACCAGAATCGCCGGCCTGGCGGGGCGTAGATACCACCGTTGAACGTGGTCTCAGATTGCTGACAGACAATCCTGAGCAGAATATTAAGAAGATTGCTGACAGACTTGGTATTACCGACCGCTACTTTCGCGCGTTGCTGCAGCGGCACATTGGTGTCAGCCCTAAACAATATCGTCTGTTCGAACAGCTCTTATTTGCCAAACAGCTGCTGCATCAGGGACAACTGAGTGTAGAGCAGGTTGCGCAGGCTAGTGGCTTTACAAGCGCGCGAAGACTGCAAACACACATGAAGTCAATCACCGGTCTTACGCCGTCGCAAATACGCAAGCGGAAGCGTAACGTTAATGGACAGCATATCAGGGTCACACTACCCTTTCGACCGCCGTACGCGTGGCCGTTTATCAGAGACTTCCTCGCACGGCGCATGGTGAAGCAAGTAGAGCAGGTGACTGACAACAGCTATGCCAGACATGTCACGTTTGGAGAGGTGCGTGGATGGTTCAGGGCTACTTTTGATGATCAGCGATGCTACTTCGATGTAGAGATTGAGCTGGATGACATTCGCATGCTTAAGCCCTTGCTAACGAAAATTCGACGAATTTTGGATTTGCAGTGCGATCCCATACTTATTCAGAGTGCGCTGCTGTCTGCCGGAGTCGCGTCACAGGATATATTACATGGGCTTCGTATTCCTGGTGTTTGGGATACCTTTGAAGCAGGCTGTCGGGCCATTCTAGGGCAGCAGGTGTCTGTTAAAGCAGCGCATCAGCTTCTGAATACACTGGTAATGCATGTTGGCAGGCGTGAGAATGACAGACGCTACTTTCCAACGCCACAGCAGGTCGCTGACGCGCCGTTACAAGAGCTCAAGATGCCTGACAGTCGCAGGCAAACCTTACGACACTTTGCCCAGCATATGGCCGCTCATGCTGATGCGGCTTCGCCGCAAGACTGGCTGCAACTTAAGGGAATAGGTCCCTGGACCGTTGCATATATGCAATTACGGGGTGAGTCCGCGCCGGACATATGGCTGGAGTCGGATCTGGTGATTAAAAAACAGATAGATAAGCATCGGGTAACTGCACAGCGCGCCGCGCCCTGGCGAAGCTATCTAACCTTACAGCTTTGGAGTATGGCATGACAACCAGGCCGGTATGTGAAACCTATCGCGAATGCATTTATTCACCACTGGGTAACATTGCGATCAGGGCGACGAATGAGTTTATTCAAGGTATTGAATTTACGGATGATCCCATTCATTCGGACGGCGGTAATTCATTAACCAATTTTGCCAGTCAGCAGCTGACAGACTACTTTGACGGGCGCTTGCTATGTTTCGATTTGCCTCTTGCACCGCAGGGTACGGCATTTCAAAAAAGAGTATGGCAGGCATTGCAGAACATTCCGTTTGGGCATACTGCAAGCTATCGGGATATTGCGGTTGCACTGCAAAACCCCAACGCCGTGCGAGCAGTCGGGGCAGCAAATGGTCGTAATCCTATTGCCATTGTGATCCCCTGTCATCGCATCATTGGCGCTGACGGCAGTCTGACCGGATATGCGAGTGGGTTGGCACGCAAAAAAGCACTACTCGAACTTGAACATCATCAACGGAGCTTAGCACTTTGAAACCGATTTTCGCCGCTGAACTTATCCTACTGGCGGCCATATGGGGCGCATCCTTCCTGTTTATGCGCGGTGCGGTGATGGAGATGGGGGAGTTCGTATTGGTTGAAGTGCGCACCCTGATCGCAGCCTTGATGCTTATACCTCTACTGGTAAAGTTACGTTTAACAAAGGTGTTTTACGCGCATTGGAAACCTATCTTTATCGTAGGCTTAGTGAATACGGCGATTCCGTTTTGCCTGTTTGCCTACGCGATGCGGTTTTTAGATGCGGGCTTCACGTCTATCCTGAACGCCACTGCACCCATGTTCGGGGTCTTAGTGGCGTGGTTATATCTACATGAAAAGCTGACTTGGAAAGCGGTCATCGGCTTATTGCTGGGCTTTTCTGGTGTGTGCATTCTGAGTCTTGAAAAAAATGCCCTGACCGGCACCTGGCAGTTGCTACCTATTGCCAGTGCGCTGGGTGCGACATTTTTTTATGGGGTGGGGGCAAGCTACACGAAAAAGCATCTCACCGGCGTTCCATCCATGGTGGTTGCCTCAGGCAGCCAACTTTTTGCAGCGATAGCGCTACTGCCAACTGCTATTTTATACTGGCCTGCGTCAGACATTACGATACATGCATGGTCCAACGCCGCCGCACTGGGCGTTTTCGGAACTGGCTTTGCCTACATTCTCTACTTCCATTTAATTACCAATATCGGCGCGGGCAACGCCATGACGGTGGCGTATCTGGTGCCGGTATTTGGCGTGTTCTGGAGTGTACTTTTTGTTGGAGAAGTCATTACTCCGGGCATCGCGTTGGGCGCGACAATTGTGCTAATCGGCGTGGCGCTCAGTACCGGGATGATTTCACGTCGGCAAAAAACAGCTCAGCAATGAGCATTAAGGACTGTCCAGCAGTTGCGTACGCACCAGATTACAGCCATCGCGCTTCGCCCGATATACCGCCTCGTCTGCCCGGGCGACCAGATCCTGCATCGTTCGTGACGTAGACGTAAACGAGACACCGAAGCTGCATGTAATGCGCAGCGCCGGATGGGTGCTACTGGCCTGCATGGAGGCAATGCCGGTTCGCAATCGCTGCGCCATTTCATATGCATCATGAGGCCCAATGTCCGGCAGCAAAATAACAAATTCTTCACTGTTCCAGCGCCCCATATAGGCTTGTATTGGCAGCTTTTCCTGTAAATATCCAGCAACTTTGCGTAGCACCTCGTCACCGGTGGCTTCGTCGTAGGTTTGGTTTACGCTGGCCAGATGATCGATGTCGACTAACATAACACTGATGCTGTTGTGCTCCTGCATGAGTTCATTGTAGCGAATTTGCATGGCGTTACGATTTGCCAACAACGTCAGCGGGTTAAACTCCTGCTCATCGCGGACCCGTTGCTTGAAGTAATACAATAAATTATAGATAAGTAGGAATAACGCGAAAATGACGACCAATAACACCACGACACTGAAGATAAACGCGCGGCTGATTTGTGCCTGACGATGTTCCAGAGGGGTAAGCAGATATAACGTCCAGTTGAATGGATCAATGTTCATTTCAGCAATCAGGTATTCACTGCCACTGTAGTTGACTAGCAAATTATTCAAGGACGACTGCTGCTTCTGCTCATCAGAGAGCGCCTGATACCAGCTTAAGTCCTGCATGTTACGAAATTGCGCCTGACTGGCGACCAGCTCAGGCTCGGATGTGAGCATGATGTCGCCATCCGGATTGACGAAGAAAAAGTCATAACCGAACTGCTTTTTATAGTCATCAAAGATTTGCAAAAAGCTTTCCAGACTTTTGCCAACACCGAAAAAACCAACAAAGCGACCGGCATCGTCATAAATTTTCAGATCGATATAAAAGTGGGTATTTTCCCATTTTCCTATATCAGCAAAAGCATCCGTATCGACATCGCGAAACGTGAAATACCAGGAGATCTCGCCGCGCACCAGTTCATGGGTCGTACCGTCTGAGTTGTATTGACGTCGTGCCACGTCGCTGGCGATGAAAAACTTCATATCAAATTCTTGATTGAGCCTGCTGAGCATAGTGAACATCTGTGTCTCATCTGGCTCAGGTTCGCTCATCAATTCGATAAGCTCTCGTGATTTGGCTAACGTCTGTGCAATATGCAGGGGTTCAAATAGCTGCTCAACGATCAATGAGAAGGCTGGAGAAAGAGATTGCTGCTGCTCCCGGCTCTGTTCAGCAACAATTTTCGACATGCTGAAATGGACAAGCGTAACGATCGACACCACTACGATAATAAACAATGAAAGAATCGATCGATGCAGCGTTTTGAACAGATTCACGTCTTCATTTCCCTAATGACGAAGTAGGATAAAACCCTCATTACTGCACCATGATTACACACTTATGCTGTGTTCGTAATAGTCTTGCATAAGTTTATTTTCGTTCACAGTTGTCTGAATTCACCGCTTCTATACAATACAGCCAATAATGACTTTCAGGACGAAATATGAGCTTTTCTGTAGTTATCCTCGCGGCCGGCAAGGGCACGCGCATGAAATCATCGCTACCAAAAGTACTTCACCCGATTGGTGGCAAACCCATGGTTCAGCGCATCATCGATACGGTGCGAGAGCTTGGCGCTGATAATGTACATCTGATTTATGGTCACGGCGCAGACCAGCTAAAGCAGGCGTTGGCAAATGAGTCGGTCAACTGGTGCCTGCAGGAGCAGCAGCTTGGTACCGGGCATGCTGTGCAGCAGGCCGTACCCGAAATAAATGACAATGAAGACGTGCTGATTCTGGTGGGTGATGCTCCGCTGATTCAGGCACAGACATTACAGCAGCTCATGCAGGTCAAGCAGCAGTCTGATTTGGCATTGTTGACGGTGCACCTCGATGACCCCACCGGGATGGGACGTATTGTGCGTCAGGGCGATAATGTGGTGGCAATTGTTGAGCACAAAGATGCCACTGATGAGCAGCGTCAGATAACTGAAATCAACACCGGTATGATGATGATGGCAGGGGCTGATTTGAAACGCTGGCTGGGTGCACTCGATAATAATAACGCACAGGGCGAGTTTTATCTGACCGACGTCATCGCAATGGCTGCTACCGAAGGTAAAGTCATCAAAGCCTCGCATCCTGAATCCGCTATTGAAGTCGAGGGCATTAACAATCGTAAGCAGTTAGCCGCGATTGAACGCGCTTTTCAACGCCGTCAGGCTGACGCATTGATGATGCAAGGGGTAACGATGATGGACCCTGCCCGAGTTGATGTGCGTGGAGAGGTCAGCGTCGGTGAAGATGTTGTCTTTGATGTTAACGTGATTATTGAAGGAAAGGTGTCGATTGGTAGCAATGTAACCATTGGCGCAAACTGTATTTTACGTAACTGTGTCATCGCAGACGGCGCACAAATCGAGGCTAACTCGTTGATTGAAGACGCCGAGGTCGGTCCACACTGTACCGTCGGTCCATACGCTCGCCTGCGTCCCGGTGCAGTGATGCATGAAGGGGCCAAGGTCGGCAACTTTGTTGAAATGAAAAAGACCGTATTGGGCAAAGGCTCCAAAGCTAACCACCTGACCTACCTGGGCGATACCATAGTGGGTGAAGGCGCAAACATCGGCGCGGGTACAATAACCTGCAACTATGACGGCGTGAATAAATTTAAAACTGAAATAGGTGACGGTGCGTTTATCGGCTCAAACAGTGCGCTGGTTGCACCTACGAAAATTGGCAAAAATGCGACGGTTGGAGCCGGATCGACGGTCACAAAAGATGTCGCCGATGAGGAACTCGCCATTGCCCGTGGTAAGCAGCGAAATATTCAGGGATGGCAGCGACCACAGAAAAAGAGCTGAAAACAGGACTGTCCAAAAGCCGCATACCGCGGCTTTTATTTTACGACTTTAATTTCGTTGTGAAACTAAGAAGTTGCGTTTCGAATAATAAAGGGTATTATCTCGTTTCTTTTTGAAAAGACAGCCTGACTTTTAATGTATAAACGTGACACCCAATCTCGTCGACAAGCCATAGTTGACCTCCTGGAAGTACAGGGGCAGGTGGATGTCGATGAGCTGGTGGCAAAATTCGGCACCTCTGCAGTCACGATAAGAAAAGATCTCAGCGAATTGGAATCTCAATCGCTGTTGGTCAGGCGTTTTGGCGGCGCGGTAAAAGCCTCTCCAGCCAAGCCTGATGAAACAAATACACAAGACAACCCCTTTAAATTGGCGCTCAGCCGATTGGCTGCTGGATTGGTCAAAGACAGCAGCAGGATCGTGATCGACAGTGGTAGCACGACGTCTAGCCTGATTCCGCATCTTGCTGATAAATCTAATCTTGTGGTGATGACCAACTCCCTTCAGGTTGCGCAAACACTTCTCGCTCAGGAATCGGGTCATAAGTTATTGATGACGGGGGGAACCTGGGACGCGCAATCCTCTTCGTTGCAGGGCAATCTGGCGCAACAGATGTTAAAGGCCTACAGTTTTGATCAAGCGTTTGTTGGTGCCGCCGGACTGGATTTGCAGTTGGGCACGAAAACTTACAATGAATTGACCAGCCTGTCACAAACGATGGCACAAGTATCAGATCAGGTTATTGTGCTTGCCGAATCGACTAAGTTGCAGCATCGTATTCCGAATGTTGAATTGCCATGGTCTGACGTGACAACACTGGTCACTGATGAACGAATTAGCGTTGAAGCTAAACAAATGATAGAGGCACATGGTGTAACCGTGCTATGTGCCACGTTAAATGGAGACTAAACCATGTGTGGTATTGTGGGTGCCGTTGCCGAGCGTAACGTTGTAGAAATTTTACTTGAAGGACTCAAACGTCTTGAATATCGCGGCTATGACTCGGCTGGCGTAGCGCTGCTTGATAGTGATGGCAATCTGACCCGTTTACGTCGCACCGGTAAAGTGCAGGAACTGGCGGACGCCGTGGCTAACGAGAGCGCACTTGGCGCAACCGGCATTGCACATACTCGCTGGGCCACCCACGGTGGCGTGACGGAAGCCAATGCCCACCCACATTTTTCCAGTGACCGTATTGCGGTGGTGCATAATGGCATCATTGAAAACTATCTGGAATTACGCAAGCAGCTTGATAATGCGGGCTATACCTTCACCTCCGATACAGATACTGAAACGATTGCGCATCAGGTACATGAAGAACTGAAAAGCAGCGATGATCTTCTCAGCGCTGTGCAAAAAGCAGTGAAGAAATTTCATGGTGCCTATGGCACGGTGGTGATGGATAGAGAAGACCCGAGCCGGGTTGTCGTTGCTCGCTCGGGCTCGCCGCTTGTGATTGGACTGGGTCTGGGTGAGAACTTTATTGCCTCTGATCAGCTTGCTTTGTTGCCAGTGACGCGCCGCTTTATTTTCCTGGAAGAAGGCGATGTAGCGGAAATCACCCGACGCACTGTCAAAATTGTCGATATTGATGGTAACCCTGTAGAGCGCGACATTGTTGACTCCGTTGTTGAACATGACGCCGGCGACAAAGGTGGTTATCGCCACTACATGCTCAAGGAAATCCATGAGCAACCTACGGTGGTGCGTAATGCATTAAAAGGACGTTTACTGGACAATGGGCTGGCTGAAGGCATTTTTGGACAGGGCGCCGATGAGCTGTTGGCAAAAGTGCAACATGTACAGATTATCGCCTGTGGTACCAGCTACCATGCAGGTATGACAGCGCGCTACTGGCTTGAACAGTACGCTAACGTGTCCTGCAACGTGGAAATTGCCTCTGAATTCCGCTACCGAAAATCGTTTGTTCAGCCCAACAGCCTGTTGGTCACCATCTCACAATCAGGTGAAACCGCGGATACCCTGGCGGCGCTGCGTCTGGCAAAAGAACTCGGCTATATGGGCAGTCTAACCGTGTGTAACGTGCCTGGCTCGTCACTGGTTCGCGAGTCTGACTTAGCCTTCATGACCAAAGCCGGCGCTGAAATCGGTGTTGCATCGACTAAAGCCTTTACGACTCAGCTGACAGCATTCTTAATGCTGACGCTAGCACTGGGTCAACACAACGGTCTTAGTGAAGAAGACGGTAAGTCCATTATCTCTGCTCTGCAAAGTCTGCCGGCGAAGCTGGAAGAAACCTTATTGTTGAGCGAAGGTATTGAAGATCTGGCTGAAGAATTCGCCGACAAGCATCACAGCCTGTTCCTCGGACGTGGTGACCAGTATCCGATTGCCATGGAAGGGGCGTTGAAATTAAAGGAGATCTCATACATTCACGCTGAGGCTTATGCATCAGGCGAACTGAAGCACGGGCCGCTGGCGCTGATCGATGATGAGATGCCAGTAATCGTAGTGGCACCTAACAATGAACTTTTGGAGAAGCTTAAGTCCAACGTTGAGGAAGTCCGTGCCCGTGGTGGCATCATGTATGTATTCGCCGATAAGCAGGCTAACTTCCAGAGTGATGAGACCATGCGCGTTATTAACGTGCCACACTGTGAAGCGCCTATTGCGCCCATCATTTACACAGTCCCTTTGCAGCTGCTTAGCTATTACGTGGCGCTGATCAAGGGTACCGACGTTGACCAGCCTCGTAATTTGGCCAAATCAGTGACAGTAGAGTAAGCGCTCACTAACTTAAGGTTGCAGTGTTGAACTTCTCAGGCCTCGCGGCTTTTCCATTCACGCCTTTTAACGAAGGCGTTCTGGACTTGGTTGCGTTTGAAAAAATTATTGTTCGCTTACTGGATAGCGGTGTTGATTCAATATGTGCGCTTGGTTCAACCGGCTTGTATCCGTACCTCAACGAGCATGAATATCGCCACATCACTCGCAAAACTGTTGAGCTGTCGGGTGACACACCGGTAATGGTGGGCATTGGTGCATTGACCACACGGGATGTACTGGTCAAGGCTGAAACGGCTCAAAAAGCAGGTGTCGATGCGTTGTTACTGGCTCCGGTGTCATATCACCGGTTGCATGATGAAGAAGTGTATTCGCTCTATGAAACAGTCTGTAGACAACTATCTGTTCCGCTCTGCATTTATGAAAATCCCGGCGTAACAGGCTTTGAGTTTAGTGATGAATTGTACAAATCACTGAGCGCGTTACCCAACATTGCGGCAATAAAAATTCCCGGCTCTCCCTTTGCGGATGAAAAGGGACATCAGCGCATAAAGACGCTTAGAGCGTTACTTCCACAAAATATGGCGATTGGTGTAAGTGGAGATAAATTCGGTGTGGCGGGGTTGGCTGCTGGATGCGATTTATGGTTGTCTGTGCTCGGTGGTTTGTTTCCACATACCGTGAAAACATGGATAACCATGATTCGTGACGGCCACGCGCAAACTGCCGAGGCAGAATCCGAACGCTTTTCGCCAATGTGGGATTTATTTGTAAAAAGTAAAGGTGGTTTGCGGGTGATGGCAACCGCCGCATCGATTCTCGGTATTAGCGAAGAGCAGAACCTGCCCGCCCCGCTAAAACCATTAAATGTGCAAGACAGGGAAGTTCTACAATCATTCATGCTGGCGCATGGACTTATCTGACCAATACCTCGACAAACAACGGCTCACTACAGAGCCGCAAGTAAAGCGTGAAATTTCGTGGTCTGAGACTACATGCCGTTGCCAAAATCACCATATTCTGGCGCGTTGTCTCTGACCTTTTTCAGCGCATCGCTGTATAGCATCAGATAGTTGAGGGCAAAATCGGTGCGCTCAGACATGTACGCTTCAGCATCCTTATTGTCATTTTTTTTACCGTTGAAAATCGTCCCGACGTCGCGATAAATCAGGTGCTCTGGTAAGTAACAAATGCGCGAATTTTTATACGTGGCACGCATTTCGTTAATTGGATACGTGCCGCCGATACTGGCAGACACGGATGCGATCAGCGCAGGTTTATGTCCAAACTCCGCCGTTGAGTACAATAAAAACAAGTTCTTCATTGCCGCGGGTACCATGCCGTTCCATTCTGGTATGACAAATACAAACGCATCGGAGCGTTGCAGTTGACTGCGAACACGCTCAATCTCCGCCTGCTCAGATTCACTGTAGCTTTCCTTCCAGTAAGGCAGAGCAAAATCAGATAGGTCAATCAGTTCGGCGCTTTGACAGTTGTCGTGATGCTGCAATTTCTCTGCAATCATGCGGCCGATTTTTACGCTCTCTGAGTCCCGGCGATGACTGCCGGTGACGATGGTAACGTTATTCATTCTTGTTAGTGCTCCCATGTATTCATTCTGTTTAAGGCATAATCGAGTAGCTGTACGGTCTGGCCGCTGGCTGTCTCACGCTTTGCAATAAGCTGTTGCTTGATCGATTGATGTTCAACGCCGGTGTGATGACACAGTTCAGCCAGTTCAAACAGCAACAACCATTCATCGTGTCCGCTTTGCTGAATGTCCTGACAGAGCTGTTCAACCATTTTGACATCAGTCTGCTCGGACTGTCTGAGATCGCGCACCCGCTTATACAGGCTGAACAGCGTTTTGGTTTGCTCATCGTAATCAATTGAGACGGTAGCCGTATTGGAAGGCTGCTTATAAAGCGGGAATGCTGACTGATCTGCAGAGCCGCCATAAACAGACACGATCTCCTGGCCAACGGCCATATCGTATTCGCCCCACTCAGGATCAAACAAAACGTCGCCATTAAGTGCAGTTACTGTGCATTCATCGAAAGTAAATAACAGGTTTTTACCGTCCCGCCGGTAGATGCTCATCAATAGACCTTCAACCCTGATACCGGATAAAAATTCCAGCGTCGCGCGCTTGCCGACTTCAATATCAAACAGCTTTAAATCATCAATGCTGTAGGATGACAGGCATTTGTCCATGGCCTGTACCTTGCCCACAGGGCTGCCGAATCCATGTGGATGTCTGTCGGTGCCATGGCCGCGCATTTGCTTTTCTTTGTAGCTTAGCTGTGTAGGGCCAGTGGTGTTGATATAGGTAGCAGTGCCGGTCGCGTCAGTGCGCATGGCGGTGAACTGGCCGCTAACCTCAAGCCCGGAATTGTATACCGCAGTATTAACCGTTTGGGCGTCGATAGCCGTTTGGATGGATTCGGTTCCACCCTTATAAAAGCAGGTGCTTTTGGCAAACTCTTCGGCAATTTGTGACAGGTGGCGACAATTTTTAGCGACAAACAGTTGCGGTTGCTCGCGGGTAATATCGTAGGTAGTCGCAATAGCATCGATGGTCAGCGGTATCTTTTTCACTTTATCGTCATCAAGACAGTTCACACTCTCACCGAGCGACGATAGAAGGCCTGCACCATATATTTTATAATCGTTCGGTTCGCCAACTAATCCATACTCAGTCGTCCACCACTGCAAACGTGATAGCAAGGTCGATTCTGAGGGCTTGGTATCTTTGTATTTTTCGATGCAGTCGCTGAGGACTTTTTCCGCCTTATCGATGTCTTCCTGGGTTGCTTTTGGCGACTCCTTGACTATCGACAAGGCACGAATGGCTTCATACGTTTCGATGTCACCGCGATCCGAAATAACGCGACGACCAAAATCACCCACTCTTTCCAGATATTCAGCGTAATCGACATCGATAATGAACGGTGCATGACCCGCTGATTCATGAATGATATCCGGTGCGGGTGTGTACAGCATATGGTCGATAGAGCGGATATCTACGGCAACGACAAGCACTCTATGTGCTAAAAATTCGATAAAAATAGCGGGAGGAATAAACCCATCCACCACCGCTGCGCGCCAGCCGATTTTCTCCAAATTAGCGTTCATTTCTTCGATTTTGGGGATATATTCGACACTGATCCCTGTGCCTTTCAAACCTTGCAAATACAGTGGATGAGCGGTGTTGGTTAGATTTTCTACCAACTGATGCATCAGGAATCGCCAGATAGCCTGATCACGTGGGGTGTAGCTGTCGTAGTCCTGCTTCGCAACAAAAGGGCGAAGATGCTGGGGAAGACTGTCTATCACTTGCTGCTGGGTGCGCACTCTGACTCTCCTCATCGAGCGTTAGGTCAGTAATTTGACGCAGAGTCTAATGGGCTCGACGGGGAAGACAATAAATGACGGAGAGTTTTACGCCATAATCCATCATTGCTTCTGTAAATTAAGGTTTACCAGCAGGGAAATCAGAGTTTATTGCCGCAGGTCTGGCAGTCGGGCCGCTTGGGTAACAGAAAGCGTTGCCAGTCGCCCCGTTTGCCGTCGAACACCAATAGCTTCCCGACTAGGTTATCACCAAAATCAGTCAGAATTTTAATGGTTTCCAGTGCTTGCATCGTACCGATAATGCCGACAATAGGGGAGAGGATACCGCTCTCTACGCAGCTTAGTTGTTGCTCACCAAACAGGCTGCAAAGGCATGCATAACAAGGGGAGTCAGCGCCAGGAATAAAGCTGGTTAACTGACCTTCACTGCGGATTGCAGCGCCGCACACTAACGGCAGACTGTAGGTGAGTGAAAGGTTATTCAAAAACCGACGCGTTGCCAGATTGTCACTGCAATCGACAATGATATCGATATCAGCCAGCAGTGTTTTGTCAGTATTGTCATCTACACGAGACAGCAGAGTATGCACCTGACATTCACTATTGAGCTCATGCAGCGCCTGCTTGGCGGACGCCACCTTTGCCGTTCCCACATCACACTCGCGATGCAAAATCTGACGCTGTAAATTCGTCATCTCGACATTATCGTCATCTGCCAGCGTTAGCTGTCCTATTCCCGCTGCGGCAAGATATTGAGCTGCGGCACAGCCTAAACCGCCAACCCCCACCATCAGGGCGTGACTGTTTAACAACAATTCCTGACGGTCTATATCGAAGTCAGGCATCAGGATCTGACGATTAAACCGCATGGCTTGCGCAGTGTTAAGTGACGTTTTCATCGTGCTTTCAGAAATTCATCGAAAGGCTCAACGATCACCTTCTCCCCCGCTTCTACATCACCTCTTTGCGCTTCCAGTACCACAAAGCAATTTGCCTGTGACATCGCAGATAATACGCCAGAGCTTTGTTTTCCGTGGGGAGCAACAGCAAGTGAGCCATCAGCAGCGAGCTCAAACAACCCACGTTGGTAATCAAGCCTGCCGGGGCGCTTTCTGAAAGGCTTACTGGCTACCGCCGACAATCTCAACGGCGTAAATTGCTGCTGACCAGAAAGTTTACGAAGCCCGGGCAACGCAACCTGATGGAATGTCACCATGGACGAAACTGGGTTACCAGGCAAACCAAAAAAATAGCTGCTCGGTAACTTACCAAATGCCAGTGGCTTGCCCGGTTTCATAGCGAGCTTCCAGAAATTAATGCTGCCAATTTCATCGAGCACATCACGAATAAAGTCTGCCTCACCGACAGAGACGCCTCCGCTGGTAATAACCGCATCGGCCTGACTGTCTGCTCTGAGGAAGGCGTCACGAATCGCTTCTTTATCATCTTTTACCACGCCTAAATCGATGACCTCTGCGCCCATTTGCGCAAGCAACGCATGTAAAGCGCGGCGATTAGAGTCGTAAATACATCCATCTGGCAGTGCCTCTCCTGGCTGCCGAAGTTCATCACCGCTGGAGAACAGCGCCACTTTTATGGGGCGAAACACCAGCGCTTCAGTGATGCCTACTGACGCAATGAGACCGATATCGATGGCGCTTAGTTTATGCCCCTTCTCAAGTAACGTGCTGCCTATAGCAATGTCATCGCCCACCGGCCTGACCGATTCGCCTTTTTTCGGCCACTCAGAAACAGCAATCGTATCGCCATGCACTGTAGTATTTTCCTGCATCACAACGGCATCTGCGCCAGATGGCATTTTCGCACCGGTCATGATCCGTACACATTCGCCTTGGTTGACTTGACCTGTGAAAGGTTGTCCAGCGAATGACTTACCGATAACCCGAAGTGATGACTGATGATGATTATCTTCGCTGCGTAACGCGTAGCCATCCATTGCCGAATTGGCAAACCCTGGCACGTTGATGGGAGATGTGATCGATTCAGCTATCACCCTTCCATTAAGCTTATGAAGTGGCAAATGTTCACTTTCGTGAACGGGATTTACGGCGTCCAGTAATGTTGTAAGAGCAGATGAAACTGGCAACAAACCTGGCCTATCGCAATGACTCGACATCGTGTTTCCTATTCTGAATGGCACATTATCTCGAACCTTTAGTTTTTTATATTAGCGTCAAGTCAGGCAAAAAAATAATCAATTCTTTCAATAAGATCTGATGATCAAAATCTAATACTTCGAAATTTTCTGATGATCTAATTTAATCACACCGCCGTTTTTTTACATCGTGTTACAAAAATATAAAAACTGTAACCGCTGTTGTAAACACACATTCTAGGTAACCAAACATGTTTGAAGTAAAGCAGTTAACAAAGGCCGTTAAGTACGGTTTGCTGTTCGGTTCGCTATCAGCCATCGGTACTTCTGTGCACGCACAGGAGAACGCAGATGCAGCGGCTGAAGAGGGTGTAGAGAAAATTGAAGTAACGGGTTCACGTATCCGTCGTCCCGAGTTGTCATCACCTGCTCCTGTACTGACCGTTGATGCGCAACAGATTGCGCGTTTCGGCAACCCTGACCTGGGTAGCATCTTGGCAGAGCTTCCGGCTGTTGCAGCAGGCTCTACACTTATCGGTAATAACAACTCGAACGCGAATGCGGGCTTGAGTTCACCAGACCTGCGTTCACTGGGCGAGAATCGCACACTGACACTGGTCAACGGTAAGCGTCATGTGGCAGGTTCTCCTTTCAGCAATGCGGTTGATACGGGGTCGATCCCAGCGGCCTTGATCGACCGCGTCGAAGTTATCACCGGTGGTGCATCAGCGATCTACGGTTCTGACGCCGTTTCTGGGGTCATTAACCTTATTCTCCGTGATGACTTTGAAGGCGTAGAGCTGCGAGCTTCCGGCAGCACTGATACAAAAAGCATCGGTAATCAAACATACAATTACAGTGCATTAGTCGGTGCAACCACCTCTGACGGTCGCGGTAACGTCACCTTCTTCGCTGAACAACAGCAAATCAACGAAGTGATGATTCCGGACCTGCAGCAGGCTGCAAACTGGGGGACTATCCTTAACCCAGAAAATGGCGGTGAGGACGACGGTATTCCTGATCGCCTGCGTGTTCCTAATGTAGGCTCTGAAATGATAAACGCGTTTGGCGTTTTGAACCCTTTCTTTGGTTCAGCCAATGGCGTGCCCCCGCGCATCACATTTACACCAAATGGTGACCCCATTGCTCAGGTGGACCGGATTGGCACCAACAGTTTCGCTTTCGGTAATTTTGACCGCGCCTATGACACGGTGTTTTTCACCGAGGATTACGAGAACTATGTGCCTGACCAGGAAACTCTGACACTGGCAAGCACTTTCCGTTACGACTTTACTGACAACGTTCGCTTCTACGGCGATGTGAAGTACGTTGATAAATATATCGAGCAGCAGTTCCAACCTTCGTTCCGTTTTGGCAACGTGGCCATCAACGCGACGGATAACCCGTTCCTGCCGGAAGAAGCACGTCAGATGCTGTTCGATGCAGGACAAACAGGTGCGGTGCGCTTCTCACGTTTCTTCGACGACATTGGCAACCGTTCAGCATCTAATGACCGTAAACTGTGGCGAGTCGTGACGGGTTTTGAAGGCTACTTCACGCTCGGCGAAACTGACTTTGACTACGATGTGTACTACAGCCGTGGCGAAGTATCAAATACTCGTCGTACGCTCAACGACTTAATCCCAGGCAATTTCCTGGCCGCATTGGATGCCGTGATTGACCCTGCAACAGGTGAAGCTGCTTGTCGTAGCCAGGTAGCCAGTGCACAAGGCGAGGGTTACACCGATCCTGCTACCGTTAATGGCGGTGCCTGTGCGCCGTTTAACCCGTTCGGCTTCGGTCAAGCCTCGGCTGAGGCCGTCGATTTTGTATCGGGTAACGTTCAACGTGAAGATGAAATTACACAGACTTACTACGGCGGTTATGTGTCATTTGATTCAGCGCAGTTGTTCGAACTGCCAGGTGGTCCTCTAGGCATCGCTTTGGGTTATGAATACCGTGAAGAGACAGTGGATACAGTGACTGACGAATTCACTAAAGCGGGTTTCTTCACTAGCGCCGCAACGCCAGATTCATCGGGTGGCTATGACGTAGAAGAGTACTTCATTGAGTTACGTGCACCACTGCTGACAGACGCTTTCCTGGCTAAAGAGTTGTCATTTGATGCGGCATTCCGTGCTGCTGACTACTCTCATGCTGGTGACGCCGATGCGTGGCAGGTTGGCTTTATGTGGGCGCCGATTGATGATGTTCGTTTGCGTGGTACAATCGGTGAAGCGGTTCGTGCGCCAAACGTAGATGAAGCGTTTAGCCCATTATCTCCAGGCTTTGCCAACATTTCTGACCCCTGTGACGCCGACAATATCGATGATGATCCGGATCGTCGCGCTAACTGTGCAGCACTGGGTATTCCTGATGGCTTCCAGGCTAACGATAACGTTAGTATTCAAATTCTGTCTGGTGGTAACCCCAACCTGATCTCTGAGACCAGTGAATCACGCACCGTGGGTGTAGTGTGGACGCCAGAGTTCATTGAGAACTTCTCAATGACAGTTGACTGGTATGACATCGAAATCGAAGATGCGATTAGCTCGGTATCTGCGCAGGACATTCTCGACAACTGTGTTGACGCGACGGGTGGTCCGGACACCGGTTTCTGTAGCCAAATTGATCGTGGTGCAGATTTCGACATCGACTTGGTACGTTCGGGCTTCGTTAACGCGTCGGCGCTGACTACAGCCGGTGTTGAATTCCAGATCCGTTATTCAACAGAGCTTGAAGAGTATGACCTGCCGGGCGAACTGCGCTTCAATATTCAGGGTAACAAGGTTACAGAGCTCGACGAGTTCATCTTCCAGGATCGCCCTGATGAAATTAACGTAGAAGTCGGTGAAGTCGGTGATCCAGAGTGGCAGTTCCGTACCATCATCGACTATCGTCTGGGCGACTGGAACTTCAACTATACCAGCCGTTACATCGACCGCGTTGCATTATTCGACGTATCACCGGGTGGCGGTTCACCTGAAGATGCTGATCCAGGCTTCGTGGGTTCGATCTGGACTCATGACTTTGGTGTAGAGTACTACTACAGCGAAAACGTTGAGTTCAACGTGGGTATACGCAACGCATTTAACAAGGTTCCACCGGGTTATACCTTTGACCCGCTGTATGATCTGGTTGGTCGTCGCGTGAACGCGTCTGTCGTCGTACGCTTCGAGTAAGCAGTTGTAAACGTCTACACTCCCTGGTAGACCACACCCGCTGCCCGTTTTGGGACAGCGGGTTTTTTATGTTAAAAACGCGCTATGGCACATGATACACAGCACATAAACAAGCAGCGTCAAAACCTCGATGCGTTTGATGAAATTTGGGTATTTGGCTACGGCTCCCTGATTTATAAGGTGGATTTTCCCTATCTGAAAAGTAGCGTTGCGCATCTCTATGGTTATGAACGTCGATTCTGGCAGGGTAGTCACGACCATCGTGGTACACCAGAAAATCCGGGCAGGGTGCTCACCCTTACCCCAGTTCCGCAAGCTCGTTGTTTCGGCAGGGCCTTTCAGGTTGAGCGGGAGGTGTTTGATCATCTCGATCACCGCGAAAAGAATGGTTATCTCCGAGAGATCGTGGAGATTGAGTTAGTCACCGAAAATCGCATCGTTGAAGGCCTGGTTTACATTGCCAGCCCTGAAAACGCAGCTTTTCTGGGTGAGGCCAGTAGCGATGACATAGCCAGACAAATTTATCATTCCTCAGGACCCAGCGGGCCAAATCGCGACTACGTTTTTCAACTGGCGGATGCACTGCGTGAACATAACGAAATTGATGCCCATGTTTTTGATATTGAATCAGCAATTTGTCGTATTCACGAGCAGAAGTAATTGATCTACTCTTAGCAGTATGATTTTTGACGATAAGCAAAATATGAATAGTGCGCTCGACACCGGTCGACCGTGGATTTATGTCGATAGTGCCCTGGCCGTATCCAAACCACTGGCATGGATGGTATTGCTGGCGGGGACGCTGGCAATGCTCGGCTATATGCTTGGTGTGCCAATATTCTACCGTCCCATAGAAGGCGGTGCCGCAACGCACCCACTCACCTGTGTTTTTCTTATCGTTTATGGAGTTTGCATTTTACTCGATAAAGAGCAGCACTCTACGCGACAGTTAGGGCTAGGCCTGCTCACGCTGAGCGTCCTGCTCTGTTTAATGGTCATTGTTGAAAAATTCACCGATACAAACATCACAAACGTCATCACGCCCTTTTCTTCAAATGTTATCAGGGAGCGAGATGCGGGCTTGGATAACAGCATGGGTATGAATACAGCATTGTTAATGTTATTTGTCGGACTATCAGTGCTGGCACAATACACTGACAGGTACAAGCGTTCACAGTTGTTCGCCCTTTGTGCTTTGTTCATGCCCCTGCTTGGCTTATTCGGTTATATATTCGAACTGACGGATTTTTATGGGCATATGTCATTGTTGACTGCCACCATGAGTTTTATGCTTTGTTTTAGCTTGTTGTGTAAAACCGCTCATACTGGGGTGGTACGAGCGGTCCTCAGTCCCTACATAGGCGGAATAATAGCCAGGGTTCAGTTGCTTGCAGTTACTCTGTTTGTTGCGGCCATAGTATATTTTTTTATTAATACTATTACCGCGACAAACGGCGATGCTGCGGGACTATTGTTTACATCTTTGTACTGGATGGCGCTCGGTGTTATTGGTTTATCGGCGCTGGCGATTGAAAAGGTAGATGAAGCCAGACGAATGGACAGATAATAGTCAGTCCATGTGCAAAACTACTTCAAACATGATAACTTCGGACCGTGTTATAATGACATAGCAGTCCTATCAAGACTGCTTATCACAGTAATGACCCTCATGATAAGCCTCCGACATTTAGTATTGTTATTGTCCATGGGTATCTCCGCTGCAGGTCACGCAACTAGCTCCACGATCTCACTCTACACCGAACTCTTCCCTCCCTATAACGTTCTTGATAACGGCACCATTAGGGGCATCAATACAGAACTTGTCTTACAGGCATGTAAAAGGGCTCAATTAAACTGTCTCGTAAGCATCACGCCGTGAAACCGTGCATTGGATACGCTAAAGCAAGAGGGCACTATTGAAATACTCGTCGCCCACTACATCAATGTGTCACCCTATCTTACTGAAGGCGTGCCCCAACATTTGCTCAAGTGTCTCGACGGCAGCGCAAACTATTAGTGTGTTGTGAAAAGGTTTAGCGCTGTTTCACACATCTCATCAATGTGGCTGCTATCTGCATAAATACCATCGATGAGCAAACGCGCGATGCCGTGCAAGGTGCCCCAGGTAACCTGTGTTAGCCTCAAGGTATCTTCCTCCGCTGGCATCAGTCCTTGTTTTTGCCATTCGCGGGTCATTTCAACCTGAAACTGAAAACTAGGGTATGCCTCATCTTTTAGCGCCTGTGTCGGACTGGCCTGTTTCCATATGGTACGGCCAAACATCAGGTCGTAAAGTTCAGGGTTGTCAGCGGCATAGCCAATGTAGGCACGAATAAACTTGGCGTACTTTTGTCGGGCACTAAGCGCTGATTGATCCAATATCTCTTTTGCCATCGCATGCCAATAACGAAAGCCATCCTCAGCAATCGCACAAAGAAGTGCGTTCTTATCTTTGAAATGGTGGTAGGGCGCGGTGCGTGAGACACCCACGCGGTCTGCGAGCTTGCGCAATGATAAGCCTTCAATGCCCTGTTCACGCAGCATTTCTCGTGCGGCATTTAGCAGGCTTTGATGCAAATCGCCGTGGTGGTAGCGGGCTTTTTGTAATGTCATGGCGGCAACTTATCACATATCTTGACAGCGTCAATATTAACCCCTATTTTGACGTGGTCTAGTTTAACTTGCCACCGACAAAAAGAGGCCCGTTATGGCAGCGTTGCCCGCACACTCATTTTCTACCTTTGCCGTATCTGTTGAAAATAAGATCGCTCATATCCAGCTGAATCAGCCACAACGACTTAATAGCATGGTGCCCGCCTTCTGGCATGAGCTGCCCGACGCAGTCAGGCTGATCGACGCACACTCGGCAGCCCGCGTTATTGTTATCTCGTCAACAGGTAAGCACTTCAGTGCCGGCATGGATTTATCGGTGTTTGAGAGTATGGCCAAAGACTTTGAAGGTGAGCCTGCACGTCGCGCTGAACGCTTGCGTCGATTGGTATTGGAGTTGCAGGACAGTTTCAATGCACTGGAAGACGTGCGCATGCCTGTGCTCGCCGCAGTGCAGGGTGGTGCCATTGGTGGTGCTGTCGATATGCTCAGTGCCTGTGACATGCGCTATTGCACTCAGGATGCATTTTTCACGATAAAAGAGACACAAATCGGCATGACGGCTGACGTGGGAACGCTACAGCGCTTACCCCATCTTATGCCACAGGGGCTGATCCGCGAACTGGCATACACCGGCCGCAATATGGACAGCACCGAGGCGTTGAACTGTGGATTCGTAAACCACGTATTTGAATCTCAGAATGACATGCTAAAAGGTGTAATGAAGATTGCCGCACAGATCGCCGCGAATTCACCGATGGCAGTGGCTGGTTGCAAGCATATGATCAACTATACGCGCGACCATAGCGTACAAGACAGTCTTGACTATATGGCGACCTGGCAGAGCGGCATGTTCCAGTTGCCTGACTTGCAGGCAGCGCTACAAGCACAAAAAAATAAAACACGACCCGAATTTGAAGAACTTCATCCCAATACCGTCCGCATGATGGCGGATAAGGAGTAACCTTATGACAACTAAGCCAGGACACCAGCTTTATCCTCATTTATTTCAACCCCTAGATCTGGGTTTCACGACGCTTAAAAATCGCGTGTTGATGGGCTCGATGCACACCGGTCTGGAAGAAGCGCCTAACGGCCATAAACGCATGGCTGCATTTTTTGCCGAGCGGGCCAAAGGTGGCGTGGGCCTGATTGTTACCGGCGGTATAGGCCCAAATGACGAGGGTGCAACACACGCAAAAACCCGTCGTCTGGACAGTGATGAAGCGGTTTCTGAACATAAAGAGATCACTGATGCGGTGCATGAGAACGGCGGCAAAATCTGTATGCAGATACTGCACACCGGACGCTATGCATACAATCCGAATCTGGTTGCTCCCTCTGCCGTGCAGGCACCAATCAACCAGTTCAAGCCCAAAGCACTGGATGAGCAGGGTATTCAAAAGCAAATTGACGATTTTGTGTTTACTGCCAGGCAGGCGCAAAAAGCCGGTTATGACGGCGTCGAGATCATGGGCTCAGAAGGCTATTTCATCAATCAGTTTATCGCCAGACGTACCAACCATCGTGATGATGACTGGGGTGGTGAGTACGAGAACCGAATTCGTCTGCCCATTGAAGTAGTGCGTCGCGTGCGTGAAGCGGTTGGCGAGAACTTTATCATCATCTATCGATTGTCGATGCTGGATCTGGTGGAGGGCGGTTCAAGCTATGATGAAGTGGTCACGTTGGGCAAGCAAATCGAAAAGGCCGGTGCGACCATTATCAATACAGGCATTGGCTGGCATGAGGCCCGTATCCCGACAATTTCGACAAAAGTACCGCGTGCTGCGTTTACCTGGGTCACCGCGAAATTCCGTGATGCATTGTCGATTCCTGTGATCACCTCAAACCGTATCAATATGCCTGACGTTGCTGAGGAAGTACTGGCTCGTGGTGACGCAGATATGGTGTCGATGGCGCGCCCCTTCCTGGCCGACGCCGACTTTGTCAATAAAGCGGAACAAGGGCGAGCAGACGAAATCAATACCTGTATCGGCTGTAATCAGGCTTGTCTGGACCATGTGTTCAGCGGTCAGATGACCAGCTGCCTGGTGAATCCGCGCGCCTGTCATGAGACAGAGCTGGATATTCTGCCTGCTGACCAAATTAAGCGCATTGCTGTGGTTGGTGCGGGACCGGCTGGACTGGCAGCTGCCACGACCGCTGCGCAACGCGGTCATAAAGTGACGCTGTTTGAGGCCAGCAGTGAAATTGGCGGTCAGTTTAATATCGCCAAACAGATCCCAGGTAAAGAAGAGTTTTATGAGACGATTCGCTACTTTAAGCGCATGCTTGAGCTCACTCACGTTGATGTCCGTCTTAATACCCCGGTGACAGCATCTGATCTGAACAGCGGTGAATTCGATGAAGTGATACTGGCGACCGGTATTGTGCCACGCACGCCAGATATCCCGGGCATTGAACATGAAAAAGTATACGGCTATCTGGATGTGCTGCGCGACAAGAAGCCTGTCGGCAAGCGGGTGGCCATTATTGGTGCTGGCGGCATTGGCTTTGACACATCTGAGTTTCTTAGTCATGAAGGTGAATCCAGCAGCGTCAACATTCCTCAATTTATGCAGGAATGGGGCATTGATATGGAGCTTAACGCCCGCGGTGGTGTAGAAGGTATGACGCCGCAGGTTCACCCGTCCGCCCGTGAGATTTACTTGCTGCAGCGCAAATCCACTAAGGTGGGTGCAGGACTGGGTAAGACCACCGGGTGGGCACATAGACTGGGCCTTCTCAACAAAGGGGTAAAAATGCTCTCTGGCGTGGAATACCTGAAGATCGATGATCAGGGGCTGCATATTCGCGTGCAAAATGAAGAGCAAGTATTGCCAGTCGACAACATTGTGATTTGTGCTGGCCAGGAGCCGCGCAAAGAACTGGTTGAGGGCCTAAATGCTCCTTATCACCTGATTGGTGGTGCCGATGTGGCCGCTGAACTTGACGCTAAAAGGGCTATAGACCAGGGTACCCGTCTGGCGGCTGCACTGTAATTGTTGAAGAGGCCCCGGGCAAATGCTTCGCATTTCCCGGGGTGACTTTAGCGTGTGTCGCTCCTTCTTATACCTGTCGCCCCTGCACAGGCAGGGGCCTACACCACTTATACTTGTCACCCCTGCGTATGCAAGAGTCCCGCTCTTCTACTAATATGTAAGCGAATTTTGCTATCGCTTTGATTTCTCCGTCCTCATCACTACATACTCTGTATAACTGCATGTTAATTTGGGTTATCGATGTATCCTGTGTTCGATAAGGTCACCAAGCCATTCAAAAAGCTGGCGAGCGCCGGACGGGAGCAGTTTGACCAGTGGTTTTTGCAAGATACCCATCGCTTTACCATCACCGGTTTAAGTCGTAGTGGCAAATCCATGCTGTTCACCAGCCTGATGACCATCCTTAAACATCGTAGCGAGGGCCAATACAACTGTTTACCGCTGTTGACCCGTTTACCGATGGAACTGGTCGAGCATATGCGACTGGAGCCAATAGATGGCTATACCCTGTTTCCACTCGAGGAACACTTAAGCGAGTTGGATAATCGGCGCTGGCCACAACCAACAGAGCAGGTTTATGGGTTTAAACTGATCGTTCGTCTGAAGCAGATAGCAAGGGTCAAGCAATGGCTACTGCCCTACACCGACGTGGTGTTTGAATTCATCGACTATCCGGGCGAGTGGGTGACAGATTTACCCATGTTAAATAAGACCTATAGCCAGTGGTCGGATTCTACCTGGGCGCAGCAGGCGAGTGAGCCGCAATCTCATTTTGCCGGGGGCTGGCAGCAGTTTGTGCGTGAGTTTGATTTCGAATCCAGCCCTACTAGTGAAAAGGTTCAGCAACTACTGGATGCCTATCTGCGCTACCTGCATGAAGCAAAACAGCAGGGCATTTCGATGCTACAACCAGGCAGTTTTTTGCTTGATAGCGATGGGTATGACTGGCGCAAAGCGGGTTTTACCCCTCTTCCAGCAAAAATCACCAGCGACGTCAGCCATCCTTGGAATCAGTTATTCAGCCAACATTTTTTGCAGTTCCAGTCGCAATGGCTGAACCCACTTAAACAAAGCACCTTCAAAGAGGCGGATAAGCAGATCATTCTGATCGACTTGTTTGAAGGGCTTAACCACAGCAAACAGCATCTTTATCAGTTAAAAGAAACCCTCAGTCATTTGGCAGAAACCTTCGTGTACGGCAATCCGAACTGGTTTAGTCGGCATGTGCTAAACAAATCTCAAATTGGCAAGGTCGCTTTCGTGGCAACAAAAATGGATCTGGCCCCGGCTGCTCAGCATGACAACATGCTGTCATTACTCAAAGATATAAGCGCTGGAGCGGTAGCGAAGTTTGCAGATAAGCCCATAAAATTTGAGCATTTTCTGGTATCAGCCATACAAACCACTGATGCCGATAGCGAGGCTGACAGTCTGCGCTTTTTGAATGCCAACCGCGAATATGTTGAAGCCAGTTTTGAACCCATCCCAGACGCCATTAAAGCGATGCCAGCAGATGAGCATTTCCCTCTGTTAAATGCGCAGGTGCCTGATGACTACCTGCCGCGCATATTAAACGGTCGGGGACTGGATCGGCTGTTGCAATTTTTACTGGAATAACAGGAGCGTACCTTATGTCAGCTGAAAGACCCACGCCACTGCGATCAAAAGTATCGCAGCGAACGCTCGAGCAAAGTCAGCCGAAGGTGGATTTGCCCGTCCGCGTAGAAAGGCTCGAATGGCAGGCCGATGGCAGCGCTTCGCGCCTATCATTGGGCAGCATCGCTCTGATGAGCGGTGCGCTGTGTGTGTTGGGGTTTGCACTGTTCGATGCTATGCAAAGCATCATCGTAAATTTTAGTGCTTATCCTGTTGCGACGTCTTTGCTGGGCGCACTGCTTAGCGTGTTTACTCTGACACTGTCTGTTTTAACGTTCCGTGAGTGGCAGGGTTTTACTAATATCAGCCAGTACACGCAATCTCGACTGCAGGAGGACGTGCTGGCAGAGATGGATAAGGCGCCGCTGCTTACTGCGTTAAGAGACCATGCTCGTCACTTTTCAAAACACAGCTACGCTGCGCAGTGTTTTACTCGCTTCGAACAATCGCTGCAAGATGACCATAGCGCTGCAGAAGTGCGCAAGCTCTATAAACACTGCGTCACCGATGCGGTTGAGAAAAAGGCGCAGGAAGTACTGAAAAAAGAATCGGTGGCAGCGGGCAGCATGACCTTCATTAGCCCCAACCATCTTATTCAGACGCTGGTAATTGTGTGGATCAGCCTGCGAACCATTCGCCGCGTGTCTTTGGTATTCGGCTTGCGTCCCGGTCGGCTTGGCAACTGGAAGCTACTTAAAGTATTGGCTCAGAATCTCGCCGCGCAGAGTATTTTTGACCTGGCTACGGACGAGGTGACCAATCAAATCAGCGGCTCCTTAAGTGCCAAGTTTATGGAAAACTCCGCCGAAGCGGTAGCTGCCGGTGCATTGAATGTCAGGCTGGGAAAAACCCTTATCAGGTTGCTCAGGTAGCCTTACTGACCCGCTTCGCTTACGTGACGGAAAAACTCTTCCCGGTCGTTGGTGCGCGGGAAGTTGGTATCAGGCGCGCTTACGCCAAGAAAATTACACAGTGGTGCCCAGCCTTCTTTGACTTGAAAAACCAGTAATCGATGTGAAGGGATCACGGTTTTCACCCGCTCATTATGGGTATGAAATGCATCGGTTAGGTCAGCATGACTCATGCCCGGTTTAACACCGGCCAGCGCCAGCACATTCAGACACATCTGCATCCATTCCTTAACGGGCGAAGGCGCATCATTGACACCTGCGAGCGCTGTCAAAATGGTTTCACTGATACTGTCTGCCCAGTTGTTGGGATCGCGATGAGTAAGAATGAATTTAGCATCCGGGAAAGCCTGGCTCAGAGGTTCATAAAATGATGCCGTAGGCCAGTCAACGGCTGACTGCTGACCTTTATAGGCTTCTGCCCAATCTGGCTTTCCCGCCACCACATCATTCCAGGCCGGAAGCTGTTGAGGCATGTCCTCAATGACGGCTTTCATATGATGACACGGGCCGAATCCAAGATCGTTTAATGCCACGCGCATCGACATCGTGCCGGTTCTTCCCAAGCCCGCGCCAAATACTTTCATATTGCGTCCTTACCGTTGCGAAAAGTGTCATTCAAGCATAGACAGTGATTCGCAAAATAAGCAATTTATCCCGTCAGCCTATGGGCATCAGGCAACGACGCCAACAACCCGTCTAGTGCAGCGATACTCGGCTCAGGTAGCGCAATATGTAAATCAACCTGCGCCGAGTACTGACAATCCGTCACGTTGCCTTGCTGTTGCTCGACCCACAGCCGTAGATATTGCTCATGCTTAAAGTCACAGCGTACGGTGCATTGGCATAATGAAATATGCTGAATAACCGGTAACTGTTCCATGGTTTGCTGTGTGGCCGCGGAATACGCTCTGACCAGACCACCCGCGCCCAGCTTGATACCGCCAAAATAGCGCGACACTACCACCATGATGTCACCCACACCTTTGTGCTGAAGTACATTGAAAATGGGCTTGCCTGCGGTACCTGAAGGTTCGCCATCATCTGACATCGCAGCGCTGCTGGCAGAGGCCGGGTCGCCAAGCAGATATGCCCAACAGTGATGTCGCGCATCGGGATAGCGCTTCTTGCATTCTTCAAGAATAGACATGGCAGACGCTCTGTCCGGCGCATAACCTGCGCAGGCATGAAAAGCGCTTTTCTTGATGTCCAGGCTGGTCTCAAGCGTGGTAGCGGGTATTGGGTAACTCATGCCGGTCAGTATACGTGCTTGATCGCGATCATCGAAGCGTTCGATTTATTTGCTTTTTACACTTTTTTATATATATTAGTAAAAACTAATATTAGATGTATTGAATATATAAAGGCGATACCGGACATGACTCGATTTTCTGCCGCAATGGTTGTCCTTTGCACGCAAAAACCCAAAACCATTTACCTGGTGTTGCTGGTGTTGACGTTGCTGATTGGCAGCCAGATCCCGCGCATCCAGATTGACACCGATCCTGAAAACATGCTCGACGCCAGTCATCCTGCCAGAGTTTTGCATAATCAGACTAAACAGCAATTCAGCATGCATGACGCCATTGTTGTTGGCGTCGTCAGCGATCATCCTCAAGGTGTGTATAACGCATTAACGCTAAACGACGTACATAGCCTGACCGAGACTATTCTTGATATTGACGGCGTTGTCGCATCCGATGTAATGGCGCTATCTACCGTAGACAACATCGATCAGGCTGCGCCGGGTACCATCCGCTTTGAATGGATGATGAAAACCCCACCTTCTAGCGACGAGCAGGCATTAGAGATACGAGACAAAGTTGAACGCTTGCCCTTGCTATACGACACGCTGACGTCGCAAAGTGGCAAAGCGGCCGCTATCTACGTACCTATTGTCGATAAAAATGAAAGCTATCGTATAGCAGAAACGATCAGAGCCAGTACCAATGGTTTTACACACGGTGACAATTGGTACATCACCGGCTTGCCTGTGGCTGAGGACCAGTTCGGCTTTGAAATGTTTGTGCAAATGGGCATTTCAGCTCCGCTGGCGGGCCTGACTATCTTTATTTTATTGTTTGTATTCTTTCGCAACGTGCCGCTGATCATTGCCCCCATGGTGGTGGCAATGGCAACCGTGATCATCACCATGGGCGCACTCATCGGGCTCGGTTTTACGGTGCATATCATGTCGTCCATGATTGCAATATTCCTGATGCCGATTGCGGTGGTGGATTCGGTACATATTCTGTCGGAGTTCAGCGACCGCTATAAGCCTGGACAAAATCTCCATGATGTCGTCAATGAAGTGATTGGCCATCTGTTTACGCCGATGCTGTATACCTCTGTCACTTCGTCAGTAGGCTTCTATTCTCTAATGCTTACGCCTATTCCACCAGTACAGATATTCGGTGCCTTTGTCGGTACAGGTATTCTGCTGGCATTCCTTATCACCGTGACCTTTATCCCTGCCTATCTTGCTCGAATGAGCGACAGCTCACTGGAAAAGTTACAGGCAGTGCTGCATGGCGATGGCGACAAGCAATCGCGTATTGCAAGAGTAGCACGAGGATTGGGTACCATCGCAAATCGTTTCCAGAGCAGTTTGCTGAGCGTTTTCGCTATCGTGTTTGCGATTTCTGTATGGGGGATCACACAGATACAAATCAACGATAACCCGGTACGCTGGTTCAAATCAGACCATGAGATCCGCGTTGCTGATCGGGTGCTTAACCACCATTTCGCTGGTACTTATGATGCGTATATCGTTATAAAGGACAGGTCTGACGTGCCATCCGCACAGGCATTATTAAGCGACACCCCGCCACAGGGCTTGTCTGATTGGGTTGTTGAGACACAACAAAGCCTGCAAAACCTGTCTGCCACAGAGCAGTTACAGCAGTTGATCATTGCCATTGATGACAAGTTATTTTCCGATGTAACTGAGCAACAGAGCGCTTGGTTAGAAAAGACGTTAAATACCGCTGACAGCGCACTCAATTCTGCCAAGACATTCCAGTCACCACAGGTGTTAAATACTATTCAGGAACTGCAGGCACACTTGCAGGCTTCGGGATTAGTGGGCAAATCAAATTCACTGGCCGATGTCGTTAAAGTCGTGAACCGTGAACTGCGTTCCGGACAGCCAAACGACTATGTGTTGCCGAATTCATCGGCCGCCGTTGCACAGACTCTGTTGCAGTATCAGTCGTCACATCGCCCTCAGGATCTGTGGCACTTTGTGACGCCAGATTATCGTTCTACCCTAATCTGGCTGCAATTGACCAGCGGTGATAACCAGGACATGACCCACGTGGTGCAACTGGTGTCTGACTATGTTGAGGCGAATCCTTTGCCACAGGGGCTCAGCGTCGATTGGGCAGGTAAAGCCTATCTGAACGTTGTATGGCAGGACAATATGGTTGCCGGCATGCTAGACAGTTTGTTAAGTGCGTTTGTCATTGTGTTCATTATGATGGTGTTGCTGTTCCGTTCAGTAGTGTTTGGCGTGTTAGCCATGCTGCCGTTGACCATCACCATCACCTTTATCTACGGCCTGATCGGCATTGTCGGTAAAGACTATGACATGCCCATCGCCGTATTGTCGGCGTTAACGCTTGGCTTGTCGGTGGATTTTGCAATTCACTTTTTGGAACGTACCCGCGCGATTTACCAACAAACAGGCGATTTAAAGCAAACCTTGCAAGCCATGTTTGGTGAACCTGCTACAGCGATAAGTCGCAATGCACTGGTGATCGCACTGGGATTCACACCACTGTTGTTTGCGCCATTGGTGCCCTACATCACCGTAGGCGTATTTCTGGCCAGTATTATGGCGATTTCAGCGCTGGTGACGCTGCTGGTACTTCCAGCGGTCATGAGCAAAGCCCGGCGCTGGGTATTCAGATAAGGAGACGGTAATGAAAACATTAGTAACAGGTGCATTACTCACCTTAGCAGCGAACTTTCCTGCAGTCGCTGATGTAAATCTCGATGAACTGGTGCAGCAGGCAGAGCGCGCGGCATATTATGCCGGAGAGGATGGACGCAGCCAGGCGCGGATGATGATTGTTGATGGTCAGGGGCGAAAACAAATGCGTCAGTTCACTATCTTGCGCAAAGATGTCGAGGATAACGGCGATCAAAAAATGCTGGTGTTTTTCGACCGTCCTACTGATGTGAAAGACACCGTTTTCCGAGTTGAAAAACATGCGCTGCTGGATCAGGACGACGATCGCTGGCTGTATCTCCCTGCGCTGGACTTGGTTAAACGTATTTCAGCCGGGGATAAACGTACCTCCTTTGTCGGCTCGCATTTTTTCTATGAAGACGTGTCGGGAAGAGCCATCGCTGAGGACAGCTTTTCGTTGCAGCAGGAAACTGACACCCAGTATGTACTGCGCGCTGAGCCCAAGAAGCCCGATACCGTCGAGTTTGCCTACTACGACGTCAGCATAGACAAAGCCACATCGTTGCCAGTGTTGATTAACTTTTATAAAGCCAGTGGTGAACATTACCGACAGGTTGAAGCAGTACAAATAGAGACCATTCAGGGCTATCCAACTGTGGTCCGCTCCAAAGTGACCGATCTTGCCTCCGGTGGCTATACCCTGATGGAATTTCGTGGTGCAGAATATGATCTTGGTTTACCGGATGACTTATTCAGTGAGCGAAGCCTGCGCACGCCACCTCGTCAATGGTTGAATTAAGCCCATGAAAGTCGTTGCACTCATATTGGTTGCCAGCCTCTTGGGATGGTCTGTTTATGCGCAGGAAACGCAAAGTACCGGCAGTAACGATGAATGGCAAATGGATGAATGGGGAGACTGGGAAGAACAGGAACAGCAAAGTGTCTTACCTGTAACCGGCTTTTTCGACGTGGCTGTGGGACAGCGTTTCAGCAGTGATCCAGCAATTTCCGGCAATAAAACCCTGCGCGACCTGCGCGTGCAGGTGCAATGGGAGAAACTATTTGACGCCTCTTCTTTACATTTCACCTCTGATCTTTATTACGATGGGGTCAAAGATAATGTGGAAATTCAGGTTCGTGAACTGGCATGGCAAGGCAGACTTTCAGCGTTAGACAGCTGGGGCGACAACCTTGATGTCAAGGTCGGGCAGCAGGTGCTGACCTGGGGGACCGGTGATTATCTGTTTCTTAACGATCTGTTTCCCAAAGACTGGCAGTCATTTTTTTCCGGGCGTGATGATGAATACCTTAAAGCGCCTTCCCTGTCTGCCAAAGTCTCTGGTTATTTTGACTGGGGTAATGTGGATGTCGTGGTGACACCACGTTTTGCGCCGGACAACTATATCAACGGTGAGGTATTTTCATTCTTTAATCCCATGGCACAGAGTAACGTTGCGCCAGAGTTTGTTGTTTCCGATGACAATCGTCCGGAAGGAGCCGAAGTGGCGCTTCGTTATTACCGCAGTGTCGATACCACTGATATCGCACTTTACGGCTATAGGGGCTATCACAAATCACCTAATGCCACTGACGAGTTTGGCCGGCCCCGGTTTACTCGACTTAATGTGTATGGCGCGAGTGCCATCTCGCCATTTGGCAGTGGCCTGGCCAAGGTTGAGTATGCTTTCCATGATTCTATGGATGATAGCGACGGCTCCAATCCTCTTGTGCCTAATAGTCAGAGTCGTTTCCTGGTCGGGTATGAGCATGAGCTGGTGGCAAATCTTACCGGCTCAGTGCAGTGGTATCTTGAGCATAACCACGACCATAGCTCGTTACTTAACGCTTCGCCCTGGCCTCAATATGAGTCAGAGCAAAACCGTCACGTGGTCACTACACAGTTGATGTACAGGGCGTTACGACAGACTCTGACCCTAAACTGGTTTAACTTTTATTCGCCGACCGATAGCGATGGCTACATGCGTTTTCGCGCTACCTATAAACCGGTGGATGAATGGAGCGTATCAGGTGGGTTGAACTGGTTCTATGGCGATGAGTCGCACACTTTTTTCAATCAATTTGAAGACGCCAGCAATGCTTATATGGCGTTTCGTTATTATTACTAGGAGTAGAGTATGTCTGCAGAAAGAGCCTTAACCGCATTTGCCGGATTTATGGTGTTGTTGTCCGTCGCCTTGACGGTATGGGTACACGAGAACTTTATCTGGTTCACTGTATTTATCGGTGCCAACTTGTTTCAACAAAGCTTTACCGGCTTTTGCCCCGCCACCATCGTGTTGCGCAAAGTGTTTGGTTTTAAAACTGAAAAAGAGCTGGCGACGGGACAATAAAAACAAGATTCCGGACAGCCGCCCTGCGGCGTCCGGAATGACAGACTAAATTGAACAGGCGGTTGCCTCTCTTGCTAGGCCCCCAACTTACGAAAAATACGTCTCTAAAAAGAAATAGCTGGTGATAGCACAACTCATTGCTATGACAGCGTATCTCACTTTCTCTTGTCCGATGCGCTTTGCTACAACAGCGGAAAAATAGCCCCCCAGCAGTGTGCCTGTAAGTACTGCGATTCCCTGTTGCCAGGCGATGGCATCCTGGAGGATAAAAATAATCACTGCCGATGCGGACACGCTGGATGATAGCAACAGCTTGATACCATTCATCGAATGGATATTCCGATATCCAGCCAGCATAAGAATGGATAGCAAAATGATCCCTAACCCAGCGTTGAAATAGCCACCGTATACACAAACGACGCACAGCAATATTAGCCAGGGCGTTGTCGAGGCTAAGGAGATACGTTGCAGTTTTTCATTGATGCGCCCACCAAATATGAAAAGCACGGTAGCGAACAGCAGGAGCCAGGGAATAACGGCATTAAAAGACGATTCTTTTGTGTGCAACAGCAGCAAGGCACCTATGACTCCGGCTATCACACTTACTGGAATCCATATACATAGCTCGGTGCGATAGGTTTTAAGCTCCTCCCGAAACCCGTACGCACCGCTCAGATAACCTGCCAGTGAAGCAAACGTATTGGTGGCATTGGCACTCACTGGCGGCACGCCCACGGCGAGCAGAGCGGGGAAAGTAATAAAACTGCCACCACCTGCAAGCGTGTTCACTACACCGCCTAACAGGCCCGCCAGCAACAGTAATAAAAAGTCGCTTACCACCAGCGCTACAGCAAGCTGCCCAGATACCTGGCTAACTCCAGCATGGCAAATTTGCCTGCTACGTTTTCGGCATCAGAGTTGTAATTGGTATTGGTGTTGACGTCATAGGTGTAAACGTTTCCGTCCTCATCCTGAATTGCCTCAATGCCCGCCACTTTCACATTGTTGTCTGCAAGAAACGCCTCGTAGGCGTCAATGAAATCTGGTCTGTAATTGGTCAGGATTTCAAATTTCGCTTTGGGTGCTGAACTTGCGCCATCTGTGGGACAAAACATGTCGTCGATGGAACAGGCATCGGCAGGACATAGTTCAAAGCCTTCGGATGTGTCGACTCTGACGGCATAGAAAAATTTACCGTTAATGAATTCATGGCGAATAATGTACGGCTCCGGCGCTTTGATGTATTGCTGAATCAGGGTAATACCGTCGACCGGGTCATCAAACAAAGGGCCATCCAGATAGTCTTGTAGTGCCTGAACCGAATGAAACAGCTGCACACCCTGCCCCTTGCCGGCACGATTATGCTTTGTGATAAAGCTGTCCATACCTAGTGATTCTGCGGCTTCAATAATGTGCTTTTTACCCACAGCGGCAATGGTTTTTGGTGTCGCAATACCGGCTGCATTCAACGCCATATATTGATTAACCTTGCTCACCTCCAGACGCAATGCGCGGGTGCCGTTGATTACGATGCGATTATGTTTTTCCAACCAGGCTAACACAGCTTCGGTAAATTCAGGTGCATAGCGATGATCGCGGGTATGGGACGATGCGCTGATGCGATTATAAAACACGCCTAGTGGAGGCTCGCTGGAGAGATCTATTTTACCTTCATCTAGGTGCCATAGTTCATATGGGAGTGACAACTCATCAAGCCTTTTCTGCAGGTGTATAGTCCACTCGTTGTTCTCGTGTAATACATAGATTTTTTTCATTACATCGCTCGCTAATATCAGTCTTAACTGGACTACGTTTTGATTCAGAAAATTGATCCTATGTGTCTCGAACAATGGTGTACAGTATCCTTTAAACATTATGTCTGATGTGAGAAGCCAAATTGAACATTGCTGTACTGATCGGCGCTATTCTGATGGGGCTCAGCTTGGGTCTACTTGGCTCGGGCGGCTCGATTTTAACTGTGCCTGTCCTTGTGTACCTGGCAGGAGAGCCTGAAAAGCAAGCCATTGCAGAATCATTAATCATTGTCGCGATGGTGGCTGCCGTAGGTGCATGGTGCAATATGCGCAAACAAAACACCGACATTGCGCTGGCCCTCCGCTTTGGCATACCCAGCATGTTTGCGGCAGTCGCGGGAGCATGGGCAAGTCAGTTTGTGAGCGGCGCAGTGCAGTTACTGGTGTTTAGTATAGTGATGCTGACTGCGGCTATTTTCATGTTGCGGGGCAGCAAGAAAGAAGAAGTTGGTCAGGACACATCGGCTCCCGGTGCGTCAGCCTTGAAAGGCATTATCAGTGGCAGCGGCGTGGGCGCAATGGCAGGCTTTGTCGGTGTTGGCGGTGGCTTTTTAATTGTCCCAGTATTACTGAACGTGATGAAGATCCGTTTGTCCATGGCGGTCGGCACAAGCTTGATGATTATTTGTATGCAGTCGGTCGCTGCCGCGCTTAAGTATCAACATCAATTCGCTGCCGTAGATGTGACCATTAACTGGCCCTTGGTGCTTGTGGTGGGTGGCGTTGCTATACTGGGGGTGCTGGCTGGAGGGAAGCTGGGTCAAAGTTTGCCTCAGGCGGCAATAAAGAAAGGTTTTGCATTTCTGTTACTGGCGATAGGGCTGTTCACCGCGGTCGACGCCGGTATGAGTTTTTTGAGGACAATGGCATGACGATCCGACAGCTCACCGATAATTTCTCAGTTTCAGGTCCGTTGGTTGATGAAGATTGGCAGTACCTGAAGCAACAGGGTGTGGATACACTGATTAATGTGCGACCCGACAATGAGGCAGCGAATCAGATGCCCAACAGTTTCTGGCGCGACAAGGCGATGCGGTTTGGCTTCGCCTATTATTATCTTCCGGTCACCACGTTCGAATACAGCCTCGAATCTATCTCAACGTTTTACTCGTTGATCAGCGACCCAAACCGTCACGTTCATACCTTCTGTCGAACCGGTAACCGCGCAATACATCTGTGGGCATTAACCAGGGCTATTCATGAGGATATTTCATCGGTACAGGAAGTGTGTGCAGCGCATGACTGCGATGTGTCGAAAATCACCGAACAGCTGACGTATTTGCGCGAGCAGAAGCCCAGGCAAGGCGCCTTTATTTAATGCTTAAGTTAGGTGTGCGGTCGACCGATAACCTCATTTACGGTGTCACCACTTTTTGTGATGCGGTTTTTGAAATAAGTGCTATCGTAGACTAGAACGCGTTGTTATCCGGGAACATCCATGTTTGTCAGCAAATCGAAATATGAATCTCTTGAAAGAGAACTCGAGAACTTAAAAAAAGATCATCATGCATTGAAACAGTCACTGTCTGAGGCTGAGCAGGAGATCAAAGAACTAAGAGAAGCGCAGAGCTCAGCATCGGAGAAAACAGAGTCAACTTCAGCATTACAAGACTGTATGCTCGACTCTATCAGGCAGATGCAAGGTGTACGAGACACCGTGCTTGGTTCTTATCAACAAATCAGTCAGGAAAACGACTCCATGGCCAATATCCATGAGTTGTTTGAGCAGTCCAGCGGCTCACTGAATGAGATCACCAAGGACATGGATGGTTTGAGCGGCAAGATGGGCATCATGAGTGAAAGCATCTCTGGCTTGTCTGACACTGCCGACAGTATTAATAAATTCGTTAGCACCATTACCAGCATTTCTGATCAAACCAACTTGCTGGCACTGAATGCGGCAATTGAAGCGGCGCGGGCCGGTGATGCCGGACGCGGATTCAGCGTCGTTGCGGACGAGGTCAGGGCTCTGGCAAATGAGACCAATAAGTCTGCCAGCGAAGTATCGGAACTGGTGCAAAGCATCATTCAGTCGACGCGCACTGCAGTAGACTCGGTGGCCGAACTGAAAGACAACAATGACCACCTTGCCGAGGGTGTGGGTACCCTGAGTAGCAACTATGAATCTATCATTGCTTGTTGTGACAGCATGCGCAGCATGATCAGTAATGCGGCACTGAATTCGTTTATTCAGACCGTGAAGCTGGATCATGTGGTCTGGAAAGGCGATGTGTATGCCGTGATCAGTGGCAACAGTAACAAACGCCCTGATGATTTTGCGGACCACGCCTCATGCCGTCTGGGCCAGTGGTACCAGCAAGAGGGACGTCAGCAGTTCTCCACTCATTCAGCATTTAAATCTCTAGATAGGCCCCATGCAGAAGTGCATCGCTGCGGTTTTGCCGCAATGAAGGCAGCACAGGCGGGCGACGAACACACGACCAATAACATGCTGGTTGCAATGGAAAAAGCCAGCAGTGAAGTGATGGCCTGTCTGGATCAATTAGAAAGGTAGCTTACCTGTGACACGGAATGTCACTCAGTGGACAACGTCCCAGGTTATAAAAAGACAGGCGCAATGCCGCCCTGATGCAATAGCCATCGAGTTTATTGATGGCCCCTCTTTTACCTATTCTGAGCTCTACCGTCGCGCTAAATCTATTGCCGCCGGACTTAATGACATTGGATTTGCGGCTGGAGACAAACTGGCCTGTCTGCTACCCAACGGGCCCGAGTTTGTTGATATGTGGCTCGGATGTCATCAAGCCGACGGTGTACTGGTGGCATTAAATACGGAATTAATTGGTCAGTTTTTGCTGCATGCCCTTAACCTGAGTGAAGCATCTGTTTTGGTGTGTGATGCTTATCAGGCAGCTAAACTGTCTGAGATTGCCGGAAAGCTGACGCACCTTACTACCGTCATCATTATCGATGGCAAAGATGTCAGCGTCATCCCCAACATTAACGTTATGCCGGTATCTTCTTTGTATGTCGATCCGGCTAACATTGCTGAGCCTGAATCTCAATTTAACAACCTGGCCGCACTGATTTTCACCTCTGGTACAACGGGCCCGTCCAAAGCCGTGATGATGCCTCACGCGCATTGTTATCTATTCGCACAAGGGACAATAGATAACCTCGATTTGAAACAGTCGAATTGCTATTACATTTGTCTTCCGCTGTTTCATGCCAATGGCTTATTCATGCAGCTCTACGCATGCTTAGTTGCTGGCGCGAAAGCGGTCATTCGTTCCCGTTTCAGCGCCAGTCAGTGGTTAACGGACATTCAACGTGTGCGGGCAACCCATACTAATTTGCTAGGTGTCATGGCCGAGTTTATTGACCGGCAGCCTGTCATGGGCAATGAAACAGAGCATAATCTCAGAGTCATCGCCGCAGCGCCGGCGGCACCGGCTATGATAACGCGATTTAAGCAACGATTCGCCGTAAAGATGATAGAGCTTTACGGGATGTCCGAGGTCAATATTCCCCTTTGCAATCCCCTTGAAGACAGTCGGCCAGGAAGCTGTGGTAAGCCATACTCAGCATATTTTGAAGTGCGTATTGCTGACCCAGAGAGTGACATACCATGTGCTGCAGGAGAGGTTGGCGAAATACAGGTGAGACCGAAACTTGCTTCGGGTTTCATGAGTGGTTATTACCAAATGCCAGATAAAACCGTCGAAGCATGGCGAAATTTATGGTTTCACACCGGTGATGCGGGTAGGTGTGATGCGGATGGGTATTATTATTTCGTCGACCGCCTAAAGGACTGTCTACGTCGTCGCGGAGAAAATATTTCATCGTATGAGGTCGAAACCGCGATCAATGCACTTGATGGAGTCAAAGAGTCAGCTGTGATTGGTGTGCCGTCGGAAATTCCTGGTGGCGAAGAAGAAGTAATGGCCATTATTGTTGCGGATGGGAACATTACTGCGCAACAGGTGTTTAGTCATTGCCAAACCTGCGTGCCGGCCTATGCCTTACCCCGCTATATCAGGTTTATGCAAGAGAGCGCCATACCACGCACTGCGACCAATAAAATCCGTAAAGTCACATTGCGCGAACAGGGCGTAACGACGGATACTTGGGATAGTACTGACTGATTGAGATTTTGAAATGGAACTGAAAGCTTTTTTAACGGTTTTTATCGCCGTTTTTGTTGCCGAAATAGGTGATAAAACCCAATTAGCCACGATGCTATTCGCCTCTGATAAAGCGGTCAGTAAATGGACCGTATTTCTTGCTTCGTCAGGAGCACTGGTGCTGGCAGCGGGTATAGGTGTGGTGCTGGGACACGTGTTATCTAACTACATCGACGAACGCACCATGGGACTGATTGCTGGCGTGTTATTTGTCGTAATTGGTTGCGTTACTTTTGTGCGCGCCTGGACAGCGGGTGCGTAGCACCCACTGTTTAACTAGTTCTCAAGAAACTGTTTGATTTTCTCTGCCTGCTGCTGCACCTGATAAACGCCATCCAGATGTCCCTGGATACCATTGATTTCAGCATACTGGGTTGATTTACCTAATCGGGCCAGAGTGTCATGGGCTAATCTGGCCATGTATGGCATAAGTAACAAGTCGCTGCTGGCAGGCAGGAACAGCGATTTAGCCTTGACCTTACTCAACCCCTCTTCCAGTGAGCCACTGTGCCCTGCCAGGAATAACTGACAGGCCCTGACCAGATATAAGATATGGTTGGCATCCATAATCGTTGCTCTTTGCGCTGCAGCTACATGCAACCACTGCACTGCACTGTGGGATGCATTAATATCATTTAAGGGCGCTTGTTCAAGGGGAGAATGCTGAGGCTGAATCTGATTGATAAAGTCTGGATACAGTGCCTGCTGTGTGATCAGCATAAGTGAATGCGTTAAGCCTTGCAGGGGTGGCGTGCTACCGTAGTAGTTCCCATTATTCCAATCCGGATCCAGTCGAATAGGCAGTGCCCAGTGCTCCAGCGCCAACGTTGTCCATGCATCAGTTTGTGCCATGCCAATTACTGATACCATACGCTCTACCCAGTCTGGATACGCGGTTGCCCATTCAATGGCCTGCATTGACCCCATAGACGGTCCAATAACAGCATGCAGTTTGCTGATCCCTAATGACTCAACAAGGGCTTTTTGTACATTCACAAAATCACGGATCGTCACCACTGGAAAATTCAGCCCGTAGGGTTTGCCCGTTGCCGGATTGATCGATGCAGGACCAGTCGTGATGACATTAGGATCGTGCACGCCAGCATTTATCAGCGTGTCTGAACTGATCACAAAAAACTTATTGGTATCTATGGCTTTTCCGGGGCCAATAATGGCATCCCAATAACCAGGCTGTGGGTCGTCTGGTGAATACTTTCCTGCAGCATGTGAAGTGCCAGAAAAGTAGTGTGTGATCAGGATAGCATTGGATTTTTCTTCATTGAGCTCGCCATAGCTTTCCCACCCGACCGTCACTTCCTCGATCACATTGCCATTAAATGTCGCAAAGTTGTCAATGCTGAAAGCCTGCTTTTCGACCAGCAACTCTGTTGCGCTGACTATTGACACATGAAAACAGATCAGCAAACCCAGTACACGTAGAAACATGATGTTATTCCCCCAAAAGCAGCCCATTATTATTGCGAATTCTCAGTTTAGCGACATACTACTTAAGTACTGCGCAAATTTTGCACAGTAATCCATTAAACAGGAGTGACTGTGAATTCAGGGATTGGCAGGGACAAATTTATTCCACATGGCACCTTCAGTATCGAGCGTCAGGGGCAGTTATTGCTAGTCGATGCAACCGGACCATTCAATCATGAACTCATTTCACAGCTGAGCGACGATCTTTCTGAACACGAACAGGCACTACATCATCGTCCGTGGGTGGAGCTGGCGGTAATGCGTTGTGAAAGTGCATACACACCTGAAGCGCTAAATGATCTGCTGACATCCATGCAGCGACGCCATCATAATAATATGCGCGCTATTGCAATTCAGTTTGAGCAACCTCAATCGCGCCTACTGACAGAGCATCAGCTAACCTCTGTTTTGTCTAAAATAGCCGGATTACGCTTTCAATTTTTTGATGAGCTGGAAATCGCCATGGACTGGTGCCACGCATGTCTAGGCGAGTATCGCTAGCGCTGCAATCCTCTCCCGGCAAGAGGTTAGCCGAGAGAGGTATTGTTTGCATAACGTATACAACTAGTTAGCGTTGGTACTCTCAAATATTTTATCGGCAGAGGCCGCAACAAAACCGCTGTACAGATTGCCGCATGGCTTTGGATAGCGTCTGGCAAATTCATAAAAGCAGCTTGGTATGGCATGTACGCCGTCGGAAAACTCAACCGGGTGCTTATCAGCCATGGTTGATGACTGCTCGAGTAAACAGTCTGGAGAACCTTTTATTTCCCCGCCGGATGTATTGAGCTTAAAGCCATGCGCCTTGAGTGTTTCATTGATGGCCTGAATTGAATCGAAGCGGTTCAGGTGGTTATTGCTGACCGTGAAGTGGTTAGCCCGGTAGCCCCACGCCGCCATCCATGCCGCATACTCGCTTTCAGCCAGCAAAGCCTGATAGTCAGCAAAGCTGATATCCCAGTGACGACCCGAATACAGGAAGTTATCAGCACTGACAGCTGCTTCATCAATTTGGTCAACAAGAGATTTGACGATATTTTGTAGCGCGTCAGAGAACTTCTCGACCAGTAGCTCAGAAATAAATACGCGGGGTTGGGTGGGATCAGGATGCTCAAAGTGCTTAGCGTAAAGTTTCTTGGCCTCAAAATGATATTCACCAGCCTCCTGATATCCCAATGCAATAAAGTGCGCAGCCAGTTTCTCAAGATTGACCTTGTCGAGATTGAATGTGCGCAACGCAATATGATCATTAATCAGATCTTGTTGTTCTTCGTCTCCGAGCAGCGCGTGCACTTTTCGTGCAGACGGTGTGACGTCCAGATAGTTCTGCCAAAGGTTGTCAAACAACGTATTGATATCGTTGTGCATAAAATGTTTTCCCGTTTTTAAATCAAAGTGTACAAATTCTTACATCGTCACCATTCATGACGCGCAACAGGTCGGCCGCTACGGGTGACAATAAAAGCGTATTCTGCGCCTTATCGAAAATGGCCTGTTCCGTGAACGTGGCACGAAAGTCAGCGTGTGAGCAATTCGCAACCATCAGTGTCTCACCCGGTTTTACGTGTTCAATGTGGACTTTAGTTCGGCGACTCTCCACAACAGTGTGGATATTGCTCAGTTCTGCTTCCAAGGTGGGGCCAGCGTCAAAAACATCAACACAGCCACGGAAGCAAAATCCTTCTTTTTGTAGCAATTTTTTAGCTGGTTCAGTATCAGGGTGAACGGTGCCGACCACGGCGCGCGCATCATCACTCAAACATGACAGCGGAAGGGGGTGCCTTGGCATGATATGAGGAATAAATGCAGTCTCGCCGAGGCCGACCCGATGCGTCAGTTCGGAAAATGGGATGTCGGTGAAGCGTTCACGCATCCAATCCCAGAATGGCGAGGTTCCCTGTGCACATGATACGCCACGCATCTCTGCTATGACCCGTGAATTGAAGCGCTGAGATTGCTCCGCCATAAATAAAAAACGGCTACGAGATAAAAACCGTCCATTCTTACCGACCCGATAATCTGGATGAAGAAACAACGAACACACTTCCGTTGCGCCGCTGCAGTCGGTTGTCAGTATCAGCGACTCAAACTCATTGCGCAGCGCCATGTCGTGGCATGTCAGCGCATGTTTAACCTGACGCAGATGATACATCGGCGAACCGAGCCCGGTTTTCGCGATGATCCCGGTGGTACCAATCAATTGACCGGTATGCTGGTCTTCTAATGCAAAGAGGTAACACTCATCCTTTGGATCTGTGACGTGGCGCTTGAATGATTCAATGCTGTGTTTGATTTTGGCATTGAGTGCGCTGATGTCATCAGGTAAGGATGTGAAACCTGGTCCAGATAGCTTCGCAATCTGCTCAAGTTCTGGCAAATCGGCTTGTCGTATCGGTCTTAAACAGATCATCAGTGACGACCGGAATAGTAAGTATTGTGCGCATTCATGCTTTACTACTCTGCGTTAATGCGGTTATTTCACTATTGTGCTATCAGGCTAGGTCAGTTTGAATACTCAAAATTGGCATAAAGAAACATAAAAGTTATCATAATGATTATCTGAGGTTGCAATATGAATATTGAGGTGTGCATTGTTATCAGAAAAAGACTGGTCGCTCATTTCTATCTTGCGTTCTAATGCTCGCGCCAGTATTTCTGACATGGCAAGGGCGCTTGGGGTATCGAGAGCAACTGTGCAAAGCAGAATGCAGCGTCTTGAGCAGCAGAACGTTATAAAGGGATATGTGCTGGCTCTCAGCGACGAGTTTAAAGATGCACAGGTCGGCGCTCACGTCTCAATAAAAGTGAGACAAAAGCTAACCCAAAAAACCAATGTGGCGCTGCGTAATAACAGTCACGTTTCCGCATTGTATTCCATTAGTGGAGAATACGATCTCATCGCCGTTGTGCATGCGGGAAATTTACAGCAGTTGAGTCAGATCCTGGACGATATTGGTAATCTCGACGGTGTCGAACGCACCAATTCCTCAGTTATTCTTGAGACTAAATTCGAGCGCTAGTATCTTACATGACACGTCCTCAATCTCTGGCAGTCGAGAAATCATCATGCGCGTCTTACTTTCTAGCCTTATATTAATCACAGCAACTTCAGTATTTGCGCAGCAACACTCCGCGTTCTCACCAATGGATGTGTTTGAATTGGAGTGGGCGTCGTCAGTGCAGATTTCGCCAGACGGACAGAACGTGGTGTATCAGCGCAATTATATGGATGTCATGTCGGATTCGCGTCAGTCCAGACTGTGGCTTGTATCCAGGGATGCGAAGAACCATGTAAAACTCACTTCCCACGATGTTCGAGAATCCTCTCCGGCATGGTCACCAGACGGGACTCGAATTGCTTTTACCAGCAGTACAGAAAACGGCAGTGAAATCTACGTGTATTGGTTGGCCAGCGGCAAGATAGCACGTCTGACTCAACTTGAACGCTCGCCCTCGGGATTGAGCTGGTCTCCTGATGGCAAGCATATCGCGTTTTCCATGCTGGTACCTGAACAGCCGCCGGTTATCGTTTCAACTAGCTTGAGCAAACCTAAAGGGGCCAAGTGGGCAGAGTCTCCTCGGGTAACCACACGCCTCAATTATGAGCAGGACGGTCGGGGTTACCTGGAAACAGGCTATTCACATTTATTTGTGATCCCTGCGGAAGGCGGTACAGCACGTCAGATTACCAGTGGTGATTTTCATCATCGTGGTACCCCCGCATGGAGTAAAGACGGAGGTGCTTTGTACTTTGCCGCCAACCGTAATGAAGATTGGGAATATGCGTTTCGTAACTCGGAGATATATCGTGTAGATCTTGGCAGCGGAGAGATTATAGCGCTGACTGACCGCAATGGACCTGACTATTCACCTGTTGTGTCACCGGATGGAAAACAGATTGCTTATCTGGGTTACGACGATAAGGTGCAAACCTATCAGGTGACGCGATTATACATAATGGACCGCGACGGTGGTAACAAGCGTGAAGTAAGTACAGGGCTGGACCGCAGTATTCAGGAAATTCAGTGGACGAATTCTGGTATCCATTTCAAATATGATGACAAAGGGGACACAAAGTTAGCGCGCACCTCACTTAAAGGCGAGGTTACGTTATTGGCAGAAAACCTTGGCGGAACATCAATTGGTAGACCTTACCCTGGAGGCAATTACAGCGTTGCAAACAATGGGCACATTGCCTACACCCGCGGTACGGCCTATTCGCCAGCGGATGTGGCACTGGTTGAAGGACCAAACGCAGTGCCTTCAAACATAACTGCATTAAACGATGATTTACTGCCATATCGCACACTCGGCGAGGTACAGGAAATCTGGTATCGCTCCAGTGTCGATGACAGGCAAATACAGGGCTGGTTGGTATTCCCTCCTGGCTATGAGAAGAGTGAAGGCCCTCTACCACTGATTGTTGAAAATCATGGTGGACCAATTGCCAATTATGGTGACCGCTTCTCACCCGAGATGCAGCTTTATGCCGCAGCGGGCTATCTGGTGTTTTATCCTAATGCGCGAGGCAGCACCAGCTACGGTGAAGAGTTCGGCAACCTGCTTTACAACAACTATCCAGGTGACGATTATCACGATGTAATGGACGGTGTGAACGAACTCATCAAACGACAGCTGACAACAGAAGACAAGCTTTACGTGACAGGCGGTAGCGCGGGCGGCATCATGACCGCGTGGATGATTGGCAAAAATAACCGTTTTAAAGCTGCAGCAGTGATTAAGCCCGTCATAAACTGGATCAGCAAAACACTGGTAGCCGATAACTATTATGCATATGCCGATTACCGCATCCCAGGTCAGCCATGGGAAAGCTGGCAGGATTACTGGAAATTTTCACCCGTCTCGCTAGTCGGTAATATTCAAACGCCAACTCTGGTCATGGTTGGCACAGAAGATCTCCGCACGCCACTATCAGAGGCGAAACAACTCTATAACGCGCTAAAACTCAGAAAGGTTGATACCGCTCTAGTCGAAATGCCCGGCGCACCGCACTTTATCGCCCGCCGCCCCAGCCAGTTGGTCTCGAAAATCGAGCACATCCTGGCGTGGTTTGGTAGGTATGAGTGAAGCATTTCGCAAATTGCTCGTAACGGGAATTTCTTCCGCGTGCTAGGACGCGATTTGATTAACCAATACTGCTCACTGCCCGCTCAGGCGTTTGCCAAACGAGATAGCGTAAGCCAGAGACCGCATTCTGAGCACGGGATCATCACTTGGGGTAAATCCGGCGGACAGAACATTCGGGTCAAAGTTAAGTGGCGTGCACGCCTCGCCGCCTGAATCGGTCAAGATAATTTTACCCAGAACCACTTTTTCTCTTTCAGCGGGCCATTGTACGGACGGGTCGTTATCCACGTCATTATCAGTGCCAAGGATGGCATGCAGCGTGAAGCTTACAGTCGACTGCTCGAGTTGTTCTGCCAGTTTGTCTTTCAAAAACGGACTTTTCGTTGCTTTGGCCTGCTCCGCACTGAGGGTCTCCACACCTAGGTCTGGTGTCATGTGCCAGCGGAATTTCACTCTGTCATCACCCTGTCCGTAATAGAACGTGTGTAAACCGAAGAATTCTGTATTGGCAAATGAAGCAGCTGCTTTTGCAGTCTGATTCCAGGCCACATTTGCCTGCACACTGGGATTTGCTTTGACAAATTCCATGGTTTTCTGCGGGTTACGCTGTCCATTTTCATCTGGCAATAACGTGGACAAGAAGCCATAGAATGTCTCTGGATCTTTACCCGCAAAAACCGGGAAGTTATTACCGGTGAAGATATGTCTGGTGCCGTCCGGAAGACTTATCTGCACTCCCATACCACGCGTACCCGGCGCAGTCTCGTCAGCGTTCGGGTTGCCACCACCAAGTGAAAAACGTACTTGGGCGTAAAGAGGGCCATTCGACAGTAATGGCGCAGTGGCAAATTCCTCGGCCTGTACATTTGGCTCAAACTGACCGGTTGCACAGACACCAGACGCATGCGCTTTGCGCACGCCCGGATGCTTGCCACTTAACTTTTCAAAAAGTTCGACCAAATCGGCAGCCTGAACGGGTTGCTTTGTTTGAGCATAGGCGCCTGAACAAAGCGTCAGACCTAAGGTAATAGCAGAAGCGAGAGCGGTTATTTTCATCGTGATTTACATTCCATAGACACAGTACAGTTAGTTACGGGATAAGTGGTCAATTCGTGCAAATAAATTTCATCTTCTTGTCAATGATCAGCTAACCCGCTTGAAAAGTGCATACTTCGATTGTTATCCATAATGATAGCGTCATAGCCGGGCATGCGTTCAATAAGCGCCATTCCATCCTCTAACCCCAACACAAATACCGCGGTTGAAAGCCCATCATTGATTGTTGCAGATGGGCCAATAATCGACACTGACTGCACACTGTGCGTTGACTTGCCACTGCTAGGGGAGAGGATATGGTGATAACGCTGCCCATCCTGCTCGAAATAGCGTTCATAATCGCCTGAAGTCGACATGGCCGTATTTTCCAGCGGCACGACAACGGCTTGTTTTTCTCTATCGCGCGGATCTCGGATACCCACGATCCAAGGCTTACCATTTCTATCACCGAGCAGGCGGGTATCTCCTCCCGCTGTCACTAAAGCATGTTGTATAGCGTTCTTTTCCAGTAACGCGATAGCGTTGTCCACAGCATGCCCTTTGGCGATACCACCCAAATCGATTTTTACGTCTTTATGGAAAAAGCGAACGGACTTGGTGTGCGCGTCTAATTCCACAAGGCGGTAATCTATTGCCTCGAGTTTTTGTTCTATGTCGGCGTCGCTCGGCTTTATGCGATTTCGATAGTCATATAAGAAGCCGACACTTGCAAAGGTGATATCAAACGCCCCGTTAGAACGTTCCGAAAGCTCTGTTGACAATGATAAAAGCGCAAACATTTCATCACTGATAATCACGTCTTCTCGTGCAGCCAGCGCATTAATTCTGGATAATTCTGAGGTATCTATATAAGGACTCATTAATTGGTTGATACGCTCCATCTCACCCATAACGAGTTTGACCGCCTTCTGCCCCAGAGCCTCATCTTCACTCCATATTTCCGTGTGTATGTTCGTCCCCATAATCCCTTCAGACGCAACAAACCATTTGCTGTGACATGGCCAGGCAAGGACCGCCAGCGCGCCTAATATACAGATAAAACCAATGCGCATATCACACCACGAAATGAACGAATCGATGCAGCAAGCCTAGCACATGGCATTAACACATGGTTACGACAAAGAAAGGAATTTTGATACTGCTTCTGCTATATTTCGCGCGTTTTGTCGTGTAAAGAGGAACGCTATGCACTGGTTGCAGAAATTGCTGCTTCTACTCATTCGATATCCGGTCAGATGGCTGGTTAAAGCGAAGAGCATACCCGCCGATTTGGAAGCAGAGTTGGGGATAGATAAAAGTAGGCCCATTCTTTATCTGCTGCGCACTGAATCGCTTACCGATCAGCTAGCCCTTGAAATGTCGGCCCAAAAGCTAGGACTGCCGAACCCATTTAAAGAGGTCACGATTGGGGACACCAACAAACCAGCATGCATGTTCCTTGAACAACCTCAGCCTCTGTTTCGTAAAAATGCAACACAGACTGGGATCGCACGTCAGTTCATTGAGCTATTCCAGTTGCACCGTGAAAATGAGTCTTTAGATTTACAAATCGTCCCTGTGTTTATTAGCTGGGGACGCGCGCCAGGCAAAAGCGGTTCAGGGTGGGCAGATCTCATTGCTGACAGAGTCTCACCCAGCTGGTTAAGAAAATTTTTTATCGTGTTGTTCCTGGGACGCGATAATTTTGTCTGTTACAGCAAAGCCGTATCATCGCGCATCATGGCCAATCAGCATGGCTCTGATGAACAGATTGCGCATAAACTGCTAAGGGTTGCCGGCACACACTTCCACCGTCGCCGTCAGACGTTGACCGGCCCTACATTGCTCGAACGCCAGGAATTATACAATTCAGTGCTGGGTTCGAAAGCCGTTAAGCACGCCATCATTGAGCAGGCCCGACAGAAAAATACCAGCCATGAAGATATGCGCATCGAGGCACGAAAATATATTGATGAAATCGCCGCAGACTATCGGGAAGGGCTGATCAGAATTGGCGACCGCTTACTGACGCGTATTTGGAACAAAATCTATAATGGTATCGACGTAAAGCACGCTGAAAGAGTCAGAGAGCTAGCACAAAATGGTCACGAAATTATTTATGTGCCCTGTCACCGCAGCCATATGGACTACCTCCTACTGACTTACGTGATCTATCACGAGGGACTGGTTACGCCTCATATTGCAGCTGGAATTAATCTGAATTTCTGGCCCGTAGGCAAGCTATTCCGTCGAGGCGGTGCGTTCTTTCTACGCCGCAGTTTTGCCGGCAATAAGCTGTATACGGCGGTATTCAGAGAATACCTTGAGCTTTTATTCAATAAAGGTTACTCCGTCAAATATTATCCAGAAGGCGGACGTAGCCGTACTGGCCGACTGTTGCCACCCAAAACCGGCATGCTGGCCATGACACTGCAAGCAGTGTTAAAAGGCGTCAATCGCCCGGTAAGTATTGTGCCTGTCTACATCGGCTACGAGCATGTGATGGAGGTCAACAGTTACCTTGGCGAGCTCCGTGGCCGCTCCAAGCAGAAAGAATCGTTCTGGCAAATCTTCTCTGCGGTCAGAAAACTCAAAAACTATGGTTATGGTTTTTTGAACTTCGGTGAACCAGTCCAGATTTCGCATTTTTTAGACAGCCAGGTACCTGAGTGGCGAGATAGTCAGTCAGCCGATCCGGACAAAAAGCCGAGCTGGCTGACTCCGGCTGTTAACGAGCTAGCCAATACTGTCATGCTACGCATTAACCGCGCGGCAGCGGTCAATGGAATGTCACTGGCAGCCACATGCTTGCTATCCTCTCGCACCCACACCATGAGCGAACATGAATTAGTCCAGGCAATGAGCGATTACCTGGCTCTGTTCAAATCTGCGCCATTTAGTGATGACGTTTCACTCCCTCAAATAGACGCATCCAAGCTGCTACATAACGTATTGCGGCTACAGAAGCTGGATGTCAGTGAAGATGATTACGGTAAAATAATCAGTCTCAACGATCGCAAAACGGCGACGCTGACTTATTACCGTAACAACACCATTCATCTATTTGCGATTCCGGGTCTGATAGCCGCCATCATTTTCGCCTATCGCGGTGCACAAAAGCAGCAAATCATGGATCTGGTGGAACGCCTGTACCCACTGCTACAGCGTGAATTGTTTATTTACATGTCGACAGAGCAAGCGCTGCAATACAGCGAACGTGTTATTGCTGGAATGATAGAAATTGGATTGCTCACTGAGGACGGCGAAAGTCTTAACGTCATTGACTCTGAATCTGCGCATTTTAATAGTCTGTGGTTATTGCAAAGCAGTATTCAGGACACGTTACAACGCTATGCAATCGTAATGTGCTTATTGGATAAGTCACCTACCACCAGCCGCGCCAGTCTGGAGAAAGAATCGCGGGCCGTCGCCGAGCGCCTATGTCAGTTATATGGTGTGGACTCGCCGGAGTACTATGATAAGAGCGTGTTTGCGACGCTCATTTCAGCTCTGCGCGAACAGCACATCATCCTGAGCAGTGACGAGGGTCAACTGGCACGCAGTGATGCTAGCCAGGCATTAAAATCTCAGGTAATGACGCTGATTGCGCCAGAAGTTGCACAACAGCTACAGAAGCTCTGATCACATAGCAGCACTGACAAATAACGTTATGTGCTGCTCATTTCCATGTGATGTTTACGGTGCGTCAGGAAGTGGTATCGGATAAAAAGAACTGATACGCAGGATTACCAGTCTGCTCGACATGTGCATAGCCGAGTTTATCCAGATGTCGTTCAAATTCCGCCCGACTGCCCTCCGGTAGCTCAAAACCGACCAACACCAGACCATCTGCCGCGCCATGGTTGCGATAATGAAACAAGGTGATATTCCACAGCTCACCCAAAGTATTTAAGAAATTCATCAGCGCCCCAGGATATTCAGGAAACTGAAACGAAAATACATGTTCATTTAACAATGTTTGTGGGCGCCCACCTACCATATAGCGCACGTGAAGTTTGGCTAACTCGTTATCCGAGAGATCAAAGCTGGCATAACCTTCGGCAACAAGCTGCTCCTGCAATTCCTGATATTCAGCGCGCCCACGACGCAGTTTAACGCCTACAAAAATGTGCGCCTCAGCACCACTGGCATATCGGTAGTTAAACTCGGTGATGACCCTTCCACCCAACAATTTACAAAAATCACGAAACGCGCCTTTTCGCTCGGGAATTTTAACAGCGAACACGGCTTCTTTTTGTTCACCCAGCTCACAGCGCTCAGAGACATAACGCAGCGTGTGGAAGTTGATATTGGCTCCACACAACACGCCGCCTATTTTCTTGCCATGTAGATTATTTTCACCCACGTATTTGCGTATTGCGGCAACAGACAAAGCACCTGCAGGCTCAGCGATAACGCGAGTATCATCAAAAATGTCTTTGATAGCGGCGCAAATTTCGTCACTGGAGACCGTGACAACTTCATCAACAAATTGCTGACACAGTCTAAACGTTTCGGTACCGATAGTTTTTACTGCCACGCCATCGGCAAAAATGCCCACGCTTGGTAAGGTTTCTGGCTGTCCGGCCTGCAATGCTGCGTTCAAACAGGCCGAATCCTCAGCCTCTACGGCAACGATACGAATATCCGGTTTTAACTGTTTAAGATAGACACTGATACCGGCGACCAGACCGCCACCACCAACTGCCACAAATAACACATCGAGATCAGGCTGTTGCTCCAGCAATTCACGAGCAATAGTACCCTGACCCGCAATGACATCAGGATCGTCAAATGGCGGCACTACAGTCAGGCCCTGCTGCTCAGCTATCAGCCGGGCGTGTTCGCTGGCCTGGTCAAAGCTGGTGCCATGCATAACCACCTGCACCCACTCACCACCGAAGCGCTTCACCGCGTCAACTTTGATATCAGGTGTCGTCTCAGGCATCACAATTACCGCCCGGATGCGCTTCATACGTGCTGCATAAGCCACCCCCTGTGCGTGATTTCCGGCCGATGCAGCTATCACACCGGCCTGTAATTGCGCATCACTAAGCTGACTGATTTTATTGTAAGCACCGCGCAGCTTGAAAGACTTAACTGGCTGCTGGTCCTCGCGTTTCAGGTAAATAGTGTTCGATAGTTCCTGCGACAACAGCGGCATGGTAACAAGGTCACTGTTCACCGCCACATCATATACCGGTGATAACAGGACCTTTTTCAGGTAATCGTGGGCGCTGAGCGTCGTCATAATGTGTCCGTCAACTTAGAAGGATCGCGCACCGCTCCCTTGTCTGCACTGGTCGCCAACATGGCGAAGTTACGTAACGATACGGACACATGGCGCTGGCGGGTCAGCGGTGTAAAAGGACGCTCACGAGTGAGCTGCTTATTGCGTCGCTCTTCAAGCTGTTCATCGCTCAGTTGCACTTCCATTCGACGATTGGGGATATCTATGGTTATCAGGTCACCGTCTTCTACTAGCGCTAATCCACCGCCACTAGCGGCTTCAGGCGAACAGTGTCCTATCGAAAGACCTGAGGTGCCACCTGAAAAGCGACCATCCGTTATCAACGCACAAGATTTGCCCAGGCCCTTAGATTTGAGATACGAGGTGGGATACAACATTTCTTGCATGCCCGGTCCGCCTCTCGGCCCTTCGTAGCGGATCACCACCACATCGCCGGCACTGACTTCATCACTGAGGATCCCTTGTACAGCGTCTTCCTGACTTTCATACACTTTGGCAGGACCAGTAAATGTCAGGATAGATTCGTCGACGCCGGCGGTTTTCACGATACAGCCGTTTTCCGCAAGGTTGCCAAACAATACGGCGAGACCACCATCCTGACTATAAGCAAATTCACGTGCACGAATACAACCTTGCTGACGGTCAGTATCAGCCGTCGGATATAGGCAATCCTGACTGAATGCCTGTGTTGTGCGGATCCCCGCAGGTCCGGCACGGTAAAAAGTTTGCGCGCTTGTATTTTCGGGGTTGGTGATATCCCAGTCGGCGATAACATCCAACATGGGTTTCCCGAGCACATGATTGACATCGTCGTTAAGCAAGCCTGCTCGATGCAGTTCAGCCAATATCCCCATCACACCACCAGCACGATGTACATCTTCCATGTGGTATTCAGGCGTTGAGGGGGCGACTTTGCATAAGTGGGGAACCTTTCGTGACAGCCTATCGATATCCTGCATGGAAAAATCGACTTCTCCCTCAACCGCCGCTGCAAGGAGGTGCAAAATGGTGTTGGTTGAGCCGCCCATCGCAATATCCAGACTCATGGCGTTCTCGAACGCACTAAAATTAGCAATGTTGCGCGGTAGCACCGACGCGTCGTCTTGCTGATAATAGCGTCGGCATAGCTCTACTATCTGAGTGCCAGCCTGCACGAATAACTTTTCACGCTCTGCATGGGTTGCCAGCAACGAGCCATTGCCGGGCAGCGACAGACCTAACGCTTCCGTGAGGCAGTTCATAGAATTTGCGGTAAACATGCCCGAACATGATCCACAGGTAGGGCATGCTGAGCGTTCAATTTGCTCAGCGTGATCGTCTGCAACCGTGGGATCTGCCGCGGCCACCATCGCATCGACCAGGTCTAATTTGATCAGTTTTTCTGAAAGCTTGGTTTTACCCGCCTCCATCGGCCCGCCTGATACAAAAATGACAGGAATGTTCAGACGCATCGCTGCCATCAGCATTCCGGGCGTGATTTTATCGCAGTTTGAAATACACACCAGCGCATCCGCACAGTGGGCATTGACCATGTATTCAACTGAGTCAGCGATGATTTCCCGTGAGGGCAAACTGTACAACATGCCTGCGTGCCCCATCGCAATACCATCATCTACGGCAATAGTATTGAATTCCTTAGCCACACCACCAGCCTTCTCGATACTGCGCGCTACCAGCTGACCAAGGTCTTTCAGGTGCACATGCCCAGGAACGAACTGCGTAAATGAATTGGCTACCGCTATGATCGGTTTACCAAAATCACTGTCTGTCATGCCGGTCGCCCGCCAAAGAGCTCTGGCTCCAGCCATATTGCGACCGTGAGTGGTCGTTGCAGAACGTAACTTGGGCATAGATGCCTCCTACTCTTTCATCATTCGTAGACCGGTGTTAACCAGCCCCATTTATCTTCTGTACTGCCGTTAAATAATCCAAAGAACATATCCTGGACTTTTGCGGTAATCGGCCCACGGCCTCCGTTGCCTACTGCGATACCATCGACGCTACGCACTGGCGTGACCTCTGCGGCGGTACCACACATAAGGATCTCGTCGGCCAGATACATCGATTCACGAGGAATATTTTCTTCCCGCACTTCATAGCCCATTTCTTTCAGTAGCGTAATGACGGTGTCTCGAGTGATACCAGGCAGGATAGCCGCCGTCTTTGGTGTGGTAGAAACCACGCCATTGCGGATCACAAAAATATTTTCACCGGCACCTTCACTGATGTAACCATTGCGGTCCAGGGCGATACCCTCACCATAGCCGTGACGGCGCGCTTCCATTGAAATAAGCTGTGATGACAGATAGTTACCGCCTGCTTTAGCGCCCGTCGGCATCGTGTTGGCTGCGAGCCTGTTCCATGAAGAAATACCGGCATCCACCCCATTTTTAAGCGCTTCTTCACCTAAGTAAGCGCCCCACTCAAACGCTGCTATCGTCAGTTCTGTTTCCTGACCAAAGGGAACTTGCAGACCCATGCCAATATCACCATAAAACGCAATAGGTCGAATGTAAGCAGACTGCAATTTGTTCGCGCGAATAATATCGAGTGTCGCCTGATTGACCTGTTCCAGAGAATAGGGAATGGTCATACGATAAATCTTAGCCGAATCAAACAGCCGGCGATTATGCTCTTGCAGACGAAAAACACAGGTACCTCTGTCCGGCGTGTTATAGGCGCGGATCCCTTCAAATACCGATGAGCCGTAGTGAATAGCGTGGGTCATGACATGCACGGTGGCTTTTTCCCACTCAATGATGTCACCGTTGAACCAAATCAGATCTGCTGGTTTTTTAGCCATAATTGTTCCTTTTATGCCGCTGCCACCTAAGTGTTATGGCAACGCGCGTGAATCTTCAATTAATCAACACGCTGATCATACATGCATCGCAGGCTGCTGGTCAGCAAATTCACACATTCAGTGCGTAAAGCAGAATTGTCAGTCCAACCAGACAACACAAACAAAAAACCCCGCTGGTCAGCGGGGTTGTGTCAAATTACGTTGAAAATGCCACACTTGCCCCGCGTACTGGTTGCAATACCAACGCGTTACCGGCGCAAACGCATCACGCGTTTATGCCGTCAGGAACAAGATTTAGGCTTCATCACTCTTTTACGCTGACACAAAACAGATCTTCTGTCCAGTAGGCAGACAAGCGAAATATGCCTAAATTTGTGATGAGTGGTAGTAACGGGAAAACATTAATGAACATTGCCAGGGTTTACAGTCGCGCCAGTGTAGGGCTCGATGCGCCACTGGTGTGTATTGAAGTTCACCTTAGCCGTGGGTTGCCCGCATTTAATCTGGTCGGCCTGGCGCACACCTCTGTGCGTGAGGCTAAGGAGCGAGTGAGAAGCGCGATCATGGCCAGCGGCTTTGAATTTCCAGCGCGGCGAATAACCGTAAATCTGGCACCTGCTGATTTACCCAAAGGCGGTGGACGATATGATCTGGCTATCGCCATAGGGATCCTTGCTGCAGCAGGGCTAATTTCCCAACAAACGCTGCATAACTATGAGCTGCTCGCAGAGTTATCTCTTACAGGAGAGTTACGCTCAGTAAACGCTGCCCTGCCATTTCTGATGGCTAGTCAACGGGCTCAACGAGCCGCATTGATCGCCAGTGAACAAGTCAATGAGCCTGTCATGCCCGAACACTGTACTGTTTATGCCGCACCTAGATTGGCCGACGTGTATAATCATCTCACCGATAGGGAACGCCTGAATCAGGTTGACACTTCGCCATCTGTATCACTGTGTCCAAGTACACCCACTATCGATGATGTCATCGGTCAGCATGCAGCCAAACGAGCACTGGAAATTGCGGCGGCGGGTGGCCACCATATGCTGCTGTGTGGTCCGCCAGGCAGTGGCAAAAGTATGTTGGCGCAACGCTTTATGTCTCTGCTTCCGCCGCTGAATACTCAAGAAGCGCTGCAAACGGCTTGTATATATTCAGCGGCTGGGGTCACCCGCAGCACCCAGCATTGGCACTTACGACCTTTCCGTCAGCCTCATCACACCTGCTCTTCAGTGGCACTGATTGGCGGTGGTCAGCAACTCCAACCTGGGGAAATTTCACTGGCTCACCATGGCGCGTTGTTTCTTGATGAGTTACCCGAATTTGGCAGGTCAGTTATTGATGCACTCAGGCAGCCGCTGGAGACTGGTGAAGTGCATATTTCAAGAGCATCAGGCAGCGTAACCTACCCAGCGACTTTTCAATTAATCGCTGCAATGAATCCGTCCCCAACTGGCGACATTAACGATGGGCGAAGCACAAACGAGCAAATTTTACGTTACATCGGGCGTCTATCCAGCCCTTTACTTGAGAGATTTGACATGCAAATCATGGTCGCACGAGTACCCTTGACTGAACAACCTCACTCTCAGGAAGCAGATGGGCAAACGGCGCGCCTCGCGCGAATACATCATGCCAGAGAGGTGCAATATGAGCGCGCCAACAAGCTCAATGCGCAACTAAGTGGCAGTGACCTCGTTGATGCTTGCCAGCTCAGTACTCAAGACAGCCGTTTTTTACATGCTGCATGCGAGAAACTTGGCATGTCAATGCGTGGGCTGCATAAGGTTATGCGTGTAGCACGTACCGTTGCCGATATTGAACAGACCAGGCAAGTCAACAATCGTCAGCTTAAAGAGGCCATGCAATATCGCGCAGTGGAGAGAATGGTCGCCCAACTCGGTAGAGACTAACGCTGTGTTACTAACTCAATCAGGGCTTTAATCACCGCATCATCGCGGCGTTTACGTAGATAACACAAACCCAATTCGTAGGGCTCAATATCATCCAGACCGATACGCGTTACCAAATTGGCACTGACCGAATTATCCAGCACCACCTGAGGCACGATGCCTACCCCACAACCTAATGCAACGAGGCTCAGCAGTGCCTCGTTACCGCCGACATCCGCGTAAATCTTGGGCCTGATTCCATGCTCAGCGAACCAATGGTAAACAATCCGTCGACTTGGTCCTGATTCTGGCATTACCACTTCGTGTTGACGCCAGTCCAGATGCTGCAGTTTGGTTATTCCCCAGGCCCGCGGCGCGACCAAAACAAGCGGAATGTTATCCAGGCTGACAAACTCAAGTTCAGAGGGGAAGTCTGGCGTATTAATGGCAATGGCAACATCGCTCTCCTGCTGTTTGACTTTGCTCACGGACAGCGCGGGATCACCGGTTAACAAGTGAAAATTAACCGCAGGATAATGCTGCCGGAAGGTCTCTAACAGTTGTGGCAAGTGTGACTGGCTGGCCGTTACCGAACAATAAAGGCTTAATTCGCCGGTAAGTACTTGCAGGTCATTGGCGAGCTCACTTTTTAGCTGTTGCCAGGCGAGTAGTGTCTGTTCTGCAAACACCAACATTTTCTGGCCAGCCGCCGTTAGACGTACACTGCGATTGTCCCGCTCCAGCAACACGGCACCACATTCTTCTTCTAGTCGCTGTATTGTTCTACTAAGCGTTGATGGCGACACATACAAGGCATTAGCGGTATGACTGAAATGCAAAGACGTGGCCAGATGTTGAAAAAGCTTTAAGGTTCTAAGGTCCATATTGTTTCACTTTATGCAACACAGTATTGCCAATATATCATTTTTCACAACAACAAAGCTCGGTTAATCTAGCAGCCGTAACATCATCACAAAACAAGTCGATTTCGACTGACTGGAACAAGATAGACATGGCTAATTACTTCAACACCCTTTCGTTACGACAGCAGCTCGACCAGCTGGGTCGCTGCAGATTTATGCAACGAGAGGAATTCAGCGACGGTTGCGAATTCCTGAAAGGCAAAAAGATCGTCATCGTAGGGTGCGGAGCGCAAGGCCTCAATCAGGGCCTTAATATGCGCGATTCAGGCCTTAACGTTGCCTATGCATTAAGACAATCGGCAATCGATGAAAAGCGTGACTCCTATCAACGCGCCACCTCAAACGGGTTTACCGTGGGTACTTACCAGCAACTCATTCCTGACGCTGACGTGGTATACAACCTTACACCGGATAAGCAGCATTCGAGTGTGATTGAAGCGGTAATGCCTTTAATGAAACAAGGCTCAGCACTGAGCTATTCGCACGGCTTCAATATCGTTGAAGAAGGACAGCAGATCCGCCCAGACATCACCGTCGTGATGTGCGCGCCAAAATGCCCTGGCACTGAAGTGAGAGAAGAATACAAACGCGGATTTGGTGTACCAACGTTAATCGCGGTACATCCTGAAAATGACCCTCAGGGTCACGGATGGGACATCGCCAAAGCACTTGCTTCAGCGACTGGCGGGGACAGGGCGGGCGTTCTCGAATCGTCCTTTGTCGCCGAAGTTAAGTCAGATTTGATGGGTGAACAGACCATTCTGTGCGGTATGCAACAGGCAGCAGCGCTACTGGCGTTCGATAAAATGACGTCAGAGGGCATGCCCGCAGATTATGCCGCTGCACTCATCCAATTTGGCTTACAAGCCATTACGGAAGCATTAAAAATTGGTGGCGTAACCAACATGATGGATCGTCTGTCCAACCCGGCAAAAATCGTTGCACATGAATTATCAGAAGAATTAAAGGTAACGCTGAGACCGTTGTTCGAAAAACATCAGGACGACATTATCAGTGGCGAATTCTCGCGCGGAATGATGGAAGACTGGTCAAACGGCGATGCAAATCTGCTCAAGTGGCGCGAAGAAACCGGTCAATCCGGGTTCGAGAAAGCGCCGGTTTACGAAGGCTCTATCAGTGAACAGGAGTTCTTTGATAAAGGTATCTTCCTTGTTGCGATGATTAAAGCCGGTGTTGAGCTTGCGTTTGATGTCATGGTGGAAAGCGGCATTTTGCCAGAGTCTGCTTATTACGAATCTCTGCACGAAACGCCACTGATCTCCAACACCATTGCGCGTAAACGTTTGTACGAGATGAATGTCGTGATTTCGGATACTGCAGAATACGGTAACTACCTGTTCGCCAACCAGGCTGTGCCGCAACTGAGAGACGAAATCATGCCGAAGATATCGCTACAACATATCGGCAAAGGTCTATCCAATCCATCAAATGGAGTAGATAACATGACGTTGGTGAAAGTTAACACCGCTATACGCCAGCACGGCGTGGAAAATATTGGCGAAACATTGCGCGGCTACATGACCGACATGAAAGCCATTGTCGAGTCCGCATAGCGAAAACAGTTTCTGTCGTTAGGTGCTTTACCAAGCCCTTTTGCCCGGCCATTTTGGCCGGGCTTTTTTCAACACTTAACGTATGTTGCCAAATTGCGACACGACAGATGTTTAAAAAACACACAACAACAGCAGAAAACGTCGACAATTTAGCCTTTGCTATACCTTTTCTGACTTTTTAGTCTGAATTCACGGCTAAATACACAAAACTGTCGCATAAAGGTGACCTGTTTGTGATAATCGCCAGTAGAATCCCTTTGTTTTCAGGCTTTGCAGTGATGGTCTAGAAATTGCTGCGCATCCATAGCCTTTTGTTGTTTACCCATGTGTTATTCCTAGTTTGGGTAATCGAGGTTTGTTTTTATCCTTTTTCTTCTGGAACTACTGAATGAAACAGACAATTTCTCGTTTTACTCAAGTCGGTGACTGGATTTTTGAAGTGAAGATGGTTAGAGCATTGCGGGTTAACACCTATGGCGAACCGTATTCAGCAGTCGCCAATATGACCGCGAACGGAGACCAAATTTACATCGACACACAGATGACCAGGGAAGGTGAAGAGTTTACGCGCAAGGACTTTTTAGCCTTCTATGAATTCTGTCAAATGCTGGAAATGAAAAGCGTAAGTTACGACAAGATTAAAAATGGTCAACGCATTCCCAGAACGATTGAAATCGTTGAAAATACACGTCCCACTAAACCCGTTGTAGAACTCGTCAAACAAGCTTGAGTCAGTCAGGAGTGTGTTCGCTCTGCTCACCACAGCGCGCGAATTCAAAGCACGCCCAGGATATCAGCACGAACACGCTAAACCCAATAGCAACGGGCAACACATCTGTACTGATAAATGCATCTATTGCTATCGCAATAGGTACGGACAGCAGGCTGCTAAGAGAGCCAATTATGGCAGCTCCCATTCCGGCAACATGACCAAGCGGCTGCATCGCCATTGCATTCAGATTACCGAACAAAATACCGATGCAAAAAAACAGTGCGAACAGCACCGCAACAAAGTGCCATATGGGCGGCAGCCCATCGAATAAGAGCACTAGCACCATCATATAGCTGCACCAAAACACGCAGCCTATCAGCGCAGAGCGACATAGCCTTGCCATGCCGACCCTCATCACCATACGTCCATTAAATAGTGAAGCCAGACCTATCGAAAATGCCAATAGCGCAAAAATCAGCGGAAATAATTGACCCAACCCGTAAAAGGTTTGAAAAATAGTTTGTGACGCACTCAAGTAGGCCAAAAACGCACCAAAGATGCATCCCATTGCCCCAACATAGCCCATCACCGCTTTGTGACTCAATATGAACCCTGCAGAAGCCATGCACTGACTGAAGCGAAATGGAATACGCCTCTCTTTACTGAGAGTTTCGGGCTGCCTGATCATAAACCAACCACCGGCTATGGCTGCAACGCCTAAAAAAAGTGTGAAAATCTGCCGCCAATCAAACCACAGCAATACTGTCTGTCCTATTATGGGCGCAGCCATGGGCACAAGGATGAAGACCATCATGATAAAGGACATCACCCGTGCCATCGCCGCACCCTGATACTGGTCTCGTATCACCGCCAACGACGCTACCCGCGGACCAGACACGCCAAATGCCTGAACAAACCGCCCCATAAGCATTGTCGTCATGTCGGTCGCGAACATACAAATAAGCGTACCTAAAATAAAAATCGCCAGACCCACAAGGATAGTGAACCGACGCCCACGAGCATCAGATAGGGGACCAAAGAACAACTGCCCCAGCGCCATTCCGGCGAAAAACAAAGACACCACCAGATGCGCTTGCTGTTGACTGCCATCTCCAATTTCCTGACCAATCTGATTCAATGCGGGGAGCATGGCATCGATGGCTAACGCGACTAACGATGTCATCAGCGCCATCAAAGCGACAAACTCCGGCAATGGCAGCGCCGGCTTTTCTGTTTGCATGGAATTCACGATAACCGTTTTAGGATTGCAGCAGGGCTGCGCAGTGTAGCGTGTTTTTGCAATACGCGTATTAAGAATTTGTTCAGTAATTGCATGCCATAATAGGTTGTTGCCATGTTACTATGAAACAGAAAAAACGTGTTTACTCCAACCGCCAATTTTGAAGGTGTCTAGCTAACGTATGATGTCAAGGAAGGGCTTACTTGCTGTAGTTTTTCTGCTGCTGTTTCAGCCGACATGTCTGGCGAGCAAGATTGAATATCAATTCGAAGGCAATACGCCCACAGATGTCATCAATAATATCCGCTTGTATTGGCAAGGCGTAAAAAGGCCCGCCGAGGATAACGATGTTGCTCTCCTGCAAGCGGAACTGACCGAACTCGCTGTACCAGCATTGCAGGCCTATGGCTACTACCACAGTGAATTGTCTTTTTCCGTCAACACGGATAACCCCGACAAATGGATCGTGACGACCACGGTCACTTTGCACGACCCCGTTCACATCGCTGCAGTCGATATCGTTATCGATGGTCCGGGAAATCAAGACGCTGTTTTTCAGAAACCGTTGGCTTCACTTTCTCTGAAGCAGGGCGCCATTCTTTTTCACCCTGATTACGAAGATGCCAAAAGACGCCTCAGCAACGCTGCGCTGTCACATGGATACTTTGATTTTACCTGGGTAAAAACAGAAATATCGGTCGCCAAAGAAACCAGGCAGGCAACCATTACATTACATGCTAATTCCGGAAAACGACATCAGTTCGGAGAATTGATGCTGTCCGGTGATCTTGAAACCAGCATGTTGATTCATCGCCTTAAAACATTTGAAGCTGGCCAACCCTATATCGCCTCCGCAGTGGCCAAATTTCACCAGCGATTGTCCCGCTCAGGTTATTTTGAGCGCACGATTGTCAGGCCGGTTGTCGCACAGAAAGTCGGGCAGACTGTCCCCATTCAAGTTATCGCGTATCTGAAACCCAAAGACAGATACGAGCTTGGCGGAGGATTTTCGTCAGACGTGGGTCCGCGCTTGCGTGCCAAATGGCAACGTCCCTGGGTCAACACCCGAGGGCATTCGATTCAAAGTGAGCTATACATCACCGAGCCGGAGCAGTCCGTGGCAATGGGCTATAAGATCCCGCTCAGGGATACGGAAAGCAACTATATGAGCTTTAAAGCTGGCTTTCAGCGCACGGATGATAACGACACACTGTCAGATAATTACTCCCTGACATTTATGCGGCATTGGTCAGACGAAGGCTCCAACTGGCAACACGCCGGGTTTCTACGCTATGAAAGGGAACAGTTCATTCAGGGCGACCAGCCTGAGCAGACCAGCGACCTTTTTATTCCAGGCTACAGCGGTAGCTATCTAAAGAGTGACGGCAACCTGGATGTTGCGTACGGTAATAAGCACCTTGTTACTGCCGAATTTGCCAGTAAGGATGTCGCGTCAGATATCAACATGGTTCGCATCAATGCCCTGACAAAGTGGATCCGCAGCTACTCAGACCATAGGTTTACACTGCGCGCAGAACTGGGTGCCATCGCTACAGACGATTTTGATGCTATTCCACCTGGACTTAGGTTTTTCACAGGTGGTGATCAAACCGTGCGCGGATTTGATTATAAAACCCTGTCTCCAATAGAGACTAATCAACGAAGTGGCGAGCGCTACTTAACAGGTGGTCAGTACCTGGCGGTCGCCAGCGCCGAATACTCCTACCGCCTGTCCGAATCATGGCGAGCCAATGTTTTTGTCGACACCGGCACGGCGACGAACGACTTTGATGAAGGTTTTGCTGTGGGCTACGGCGTTGGCGCCACCTGGCTCAGTGTTATTGGCCCGGTGCGCGTTTATATTGCGCGTGGTGACAGTGATTTTAATGGCTTAGGTGGCACGGAAATCCACGTTTCACTGGGGCCGGCGTTATGAAGCTTAAACGACATCTGTTAATCAGTTTGTCAGCGATATTGCTAATGATTGTGTTTGCGTTAAGTCCTTTTGCCACACCCATTTGGATAAGCCTGGCCAGTCAGTTTGTGGACGGTCTTAAGATTGACAACCCAAGTGGTTCACTGTTTGCTGACCTACGCGCAGATACAGTGCGCTTCTCGGGGCAGGGCATAGACTTGTCGGTGTCAGAATTTCATATCAATCACCAATGGACCTGCCTGTTATCTCGTGAAGCCTGCATTGAAACGTTGTCTGCACAGCATATTAGTCTGACGGTAGCAGCTTCTGGCAGCGACAGCTCAAGCGAATCGTCGGCTGCGCAGCGTGTCGTACTTCCCGTCGCAGTGACGCTAAATGAACTGTTAGTGAAACATTTTACCGTAAATTTACCGGATAAAACCGCGTTAGCACTTGATGATCTGTTCATCCGCGGCAAAGCAAAGGACAGCGCAATTGAGCTAACGACGTTGTCAGTCAGTGCATTGGATATTGCGCTTGCAGTAACACAATCAAACGGCGCTGCGACATCTGAGCCTACTGGTGTGAAATTCGATGCGATGCAGCTGCCACTTGATATCGAACTCAACGACCTGTCGCTGGCCAACATTTCAGTGACTCAGTCCAAGACGTCACTACTGCCCGTATTATCTCTGCAAGGCGAACTTGCCGCCTCGGCACAGCGAATCGATATCAGCGCCCTGAATCTCAGTAGTGAGAAAGGTCAACTGGGTGTCAACGGATGGTTGGCATTGCAGGATAATCTGCCGTTAAATCTGCAACTAAGCGCCACAGCAGATCTCTCGGACTATGATCCCCAACTTCAACGCAATACCGTTGAAAGCACCATTCATGGCTCACTGGCCGACCTGGATATCGTACTTTTCTTGCAGTCATTAACCAATGCGAAAGCAACACTGAGCGCAAACCTTACCGATCCTGATTTACCCTTTTCCGCACAACTAGACTGGGAAGCATTTTCCTATCGTAACGACGATATGACCGCAGAAATCCATCAAGGTAACCTGACGGCGAGTGGTATTACGCAGCGCATTACGTCGACGGTTGAAACAGGCATCAGCGCAACAACAGTTCCCAGCACCCTTATTACTGCCAGTGCCGTGGTGGCAGGAAACCAGATAAACATACAGGCGCTAGATCTCGAACTATTAGACGGCACGGCTTCTTTACAAGGCCTGTTGGATTTGAACGCGCAACCACATTTTGTTGGTGAGCTGACACTGTCTCATGTCAACCCTGGCCTGCAGTGGCCAGATTATGTTGCCAATATCAACGGCACTGCGGTCTTAGAAGTTTCAGGACTAGATAATCAAGGCCGTATTACACTTCCACGTTTTGGTTTTGGCGGCCATTTCCGTGACGTTCCACTTGCCGTTGGGGGCGATCTGGTAGCGGCGCTTTCAGGCAATATCCAGCAAGTTAACATGGAGTTAGTCAACGGCAGCAACCTGGTGTCGCTGCATGGCCAGGCCGACGTATCAAGCGCCAATGGCATCATCAATCTCAACGCTGACATTCAGGCTGATGATTTATATCATGCGCAGCCTTATGTCGGCGGGCAGGTCAGTGGCAGTGTTGCAATTTCTAACAAGGTTTCCGCACCCAAAGTAAACACGGACCTGCGTCTTTCTTATCTGGACTCTCAATGGGGCTTTATCGACACCCTGAGACTTCAAGGCATTCTGGATGCGGCACAGGTACAGGACAGTCAATTTCGTGTCGAGGCAGAAAACCTGACATTGCAATCTGTGCTTATCGAGTCAGTGAGCGCGTCGTTAAATGGCTCGCAGCAGGAGCACGACTTTACCATTGACATGAGTGCTGGCGACGTACAACTTTACCAGCGCTGGCAGGGAGAAGCAGAGGGTTCTCGCTGGCTCGGGCAGTTAGTAGAAGCGGATGTTAAAACGCCAGCCGGAAAATTCTCACCAGATCGCACTGTGCTGGTTGATATCGACACATCCGCACCGTCAGCTACATGGAGCGAACATTGCTGGCGCGCCGGGCAGAGCGCATTCTGCATCGCCAAATCCCAATTCCATCAGAGCCAGGCAGACTGGCTGGTGAATGCCACAGATATTGCGTTCCTACCCTGGGCGAATTGGCTCTTTACCCAGAACCCTATCGTCGACACCTTGAGTACACTGTCGTTTTCAAGCAGTGGAAAGTGGCAAGCGGAAAACGGCATTTACGCCACCACAGAGCTGCACTTCAGTCCCTCCACTTGGACGCTGAACGCGGATAATCCGTTATCCGTCAACGTTGATGAGCTTCGTGCCAACGTACTGCTAGACAACGACCAAGTTCAGCTGTCTTCTTCCTTACAGGGACCTCTGCTCGGTAGCCTGTCATCAGACATTACCCTCACTCCCGCCCAAGACACCTATCAAACAAAGGGTAACGTTGATATTGCGCAGCTCGATTTAGCTCTTTTGGCACCGCTACAGAAGGAGCTGGACACGCTTGAAGGGGTGTTGAATGGCAGGTTATTAGTAGACGGCACGCTCACCCGGCCAAACGTCAACGGACAGCTATCTTTTGATAAGGGCGCTATTCACCACTCACCGAGCAAACTTGTTTTCAGTGATATTCAAAGCACTTTGCTATTTAAAGGGCAGGCCCTTCAACTAGAAGGCACGTTTGCACACCCAGACGGCGTCGGTGATCTTGCTGGCAGCGTGAGTTGGCAGAATGCAGTTACAGCGGACATGACCCTCAACGCCGACCAATTGACCTTCCATTTTGACCCCCTGGTAAACGCGACACTGAGTCCACACCTGTCGCTTGGTTACCGTAACAATACGTTGGACATCAATGGCGATGTGGTAGTTGATAAAGCCGCTTTTGTTATCGACAGTCTGCCAGAGACAGCTATCAGTCCTTCAGCTGACACTGTAATTATTGAAGAGCAGCAGACTAAGCAGGAAGGACTGATGGTGAATTTGGATATCAATGTCATGGTCGACCCTCAAAAACTCGGGTCAGTCAGCTTTGACGCATTCGGCCTGACAACGCAGGTTCAGGGTGAATTAGCGTTAACACAATCACAGGGACTGCTTAACTCCAACGGACAGATGTCACTAAATCAGGGCAAGTTTAAGGCCTATGGGCAGAATCTGCTCATTCGTGAAGGAATGATCCAGTTCAATGGCCCGCTTGAGCAGCCATTTTTGAATGTTGAAGCGATTCGCGACCCGGCGTATACCAACGATAATGTCATTGCTGGCCTGAGAATAACCGGCCCCGCCGAGGAGCCGGAAGTAACGGTATTCTCTGAGCCTGATATGGCACAGGACGTCGCACTGTATTATTTACTGACCGGCAGCAGCCCGGGTAACCAGCAAAGCGAAGAGTCCAATGTGCTGCTAACCAATTTACTGTTGAGTTACGGCCTCAAGGGCAGCGATTCATTGTCAACCCGGGTTGGAAATTCACTGGGTATCGAAAACCTGCAATTTACCACCACGGGTCAGGGCGAGCAGACAATGCTGACCGTAAGCGGTTATCTGGCGCCGGGCCTGCAAGTCCGATATGGCGTGGGCGTGTTTGACTCAGCACCTGAAGTCGCATTGCGCTATGAATGGATGCCACGACTCTACCTGGAAGCGGTCAGCGGCATCAGCAACGCGCTTGACTTGTATTACACCTTTACTCGCGACTAATTGAACAGGCATGATAAACCACACAATTTTTGAATCGTTGTCTGCCTAATCCAACATGACCGTAAATCTTAGCCAGTTCACCAGCCTTTTCGAAATAGGGTTTGCTTTACATTTTGCCGTGGCCTTTCTGGACAGAATTCACGCCAGACAGCTACCCGTGCGGCTAGAAAGGATCAGTGCCCGGATAAAGTCACTGGAGCGCTTTAAAGAGTTCATAATAGACAAAGAGCGCCAGCCAGGACCTGACTTTCAACTGCAGCTCGGCTACGTAACAATTACTCATCCGGTATGGCTCAAGCATAATGATCAGCTGCTCGACCAGCTTTATGCACTGCGTCAGGACGTAAACGGTCAAATTAAAGTGCTAAAGCGTATTCTGACAGTATTGACCACGTTGTCCGTGTTGGTGGCTTTATATGCGGTTACGGTCCTGTTCATTATCGGCCTGGACTTTGACATCGTCAGATCTCTTGACTCGTTAACAGCAGCAACCATCGTGCTGATGCAATTACTGCCGTTACCTTGTGCAGCTGGCATATTCTTTTTTGTTTCCCGCAAAATGAGTCATGATGTCGACCGCAAAATACGCGGTATCAGTGAACGGAACCTGATGCTGGGCAAACCGGGCGAGTCTGCGAAAAAGAATTTTGCGTCGTTGGAACAGGTATATAAATGGGATACGCATCGCAACGGCATTATTGAAGACGTGCTTTAAAACGTGAGAGTAAATATACATCCGGTCTCGTTAGCCGATGTCAGTTTAATGCCACCACCGTGAGCAATCATGATTTGCCGCGTTAGCGCCAGGCCAACCCCGGTACCCTGTTTTTTGGTAGTAAAAAAGGGCACGAAGACTTTTTCCTTTAATTCGTCACTAATGCCGGGACCATTGTCCTCAATCTCCATCACCACGTGCCCGCGTTTATTAAGAAACGCGCGCAGTGTTACCTGGGCATTTTCAACGCTGCTCAGAGCCTGCTCTGCATTTTTAAGCAGATTTATCAGCACTTGCTCAACCATGCCAGGATCAACCGTTAACTGCAGCCCTTCAGGCTGAATATTCACATCGACAGCTATTCCTAACTGTTGCCAGTTCAGTGTGGCGATACCCAGTACATTATCGAAAACCTCCCGTACTTTGAGGGGCTGCCTGTTTGGCTCAGGTAACCGCGTTAATTGCCGGTAACTGCTGACAAAGTTCATCAGGCCATCACTGCGCCTGGCGACCGTCCCCACTGCATCTACCAGATCCTGCACATCATCATGAATGTCTGGCAGATCACGGGTCTTTTCCTCCGTGTCGGCAGCCAGCGCCTTGGCAGTAGTTGCCAATGAAGCGATTGGCGTAATGCTGTTCATAATTTCATGGGTGAGTACCCGAACCAAATCCTGCCAGGCGCTAAGTTTCGCTCTATCTAGTTCTCCCTGAATATCCTGTAAACTGACGAGCTTTTGTTTTTTCGGACCTATCACCACCTGCGTGGTGGCAATAGATAATTGATGTGTCATGCCATCGATCTCAAAATTAACCAGCTGCCGTTCTCCGGGCACGGCATTAGCAAGCGTGCTGGTAATGTCTGAACCAAATTGTTCCAAATCAGCAAGCTTACTGATGGCATGATTGCCAAACAGCCGCCTGGCACTGTTATTTAATAGAGAAACCTGATGATTTTGCTGCACAACGATTAACGGCACGGGCACGTGCTCAACCATCGCTCTAATATATTTCAGTTCCGCTTCCTGTGCGGCCCTAACCTCATGAAAACGTTGCAAAATATCGGTTAATGTCGCACCCAACTCGTCAAACCCTGCACCGACCCCCTTAAGCTCAAAGCGTTGTGAGAAATCGGCGTATCGGGCAGCATCTAAAAACCGGGTAAGCTCTTTATTGGTTTTGCTCACGAAGCGGTAAATGTCCAGAGATTGTGCCGTAAGCAGTCCGCTTAGTAAGATAGTCACGGCGACGTACCCTTGCAGGTTAATGACAGCAATCACACCCGCACAAGTGAGAACAAGCAGTAAAATGCGGGCCGCTAACAGAAATGAGAAACGCCTAAAGTCCATGCTTTTCCATCCTTCTGTAAAGCGCCGCGCGAGTCAGTCCGAGCTCCTTTGCAGCATGGGAAATATTGTATCGATGCTTTTTGAGTGCCGTTCTTATCGCCTGCAACTCCAGCTTTTCCAGATTTAACTCCTTTGGCTCACCGTTTTCGGCAGCGGGTCGCCCCGCGTCAGCGTCAGGCCTTAGCTGAAAATCCTGCGCTACATACTCGTCGCTTTCAGACAGAATCACTGCGCGTTCTGTGGCGTGTCTAAGCGCGCGAATATTGCCGGGCCATGCATACTGAAGCATTGCCGTTAACGCGCTTTGCGAAATAGGCTTAAGGCGTTTCTGATATTTCTGTGTGTACTGCCGGACGTAATGCTCGGCTATCAACCTGATATCATCTCCACGCCCTCGAAGGGGCGGCAAATCTATTGCTACCGTATTTAATCTGAACAACAAATCCTGCCTGAATACGCTTTCATCTTGCAGTTTAGCAAGTGGTAAATTGGTCGCCGTTATGATCCTGACATCAAAAGGAATCGGTTTGTTTGCACCTAAAGGCACCACCTCTCGTTGCTCCAGCACGGTCAGTAACTTCGCCTGTAAGTGCATAGGAAGGTTGCCTATTTCATCCAAAAACAGGGTACCTCCTGATGCGGCCTGAAAACGCCCGACACGGTCTTCTTTGGCCCCCGTGAACGCGCCTTTCTTATGACCAAACAGCTCACTTTCGAACAAGGTCTCGGACAGCGCGCCAAGATCGACGGAAAGAAATACCTGATCAGCGCGTTTACTTCGTTGATGTAGGGCGCGAGCCACCAGCTCTTTACCTGTGCCATTTTCACCAAGTACCAACACGTTCGCATCTGTCGGCGCGGCGCGGTCAATAAGCGACTGCACGTCCTGCATAGCGGGACTGTTACCCAGAATAAGCTGATCGCTGGAAGATGCGCTGACCTCGGCTAATACTTTATTGCGCTCACGAAGTTCAGACGCTTCGGTTCTAGAGCGGCCAAGCTGTACGGCAGCGGACAGCGTGGCAACAAGTTTTTCATTTTCCCAGGGTTTAGCAACATAATCGGTTGCGCCCAGCTTCATCGCTTCTACCGCAACATTCACGCCACCATGAGCGGTGATCATGATGACCACAGCCTGAGGATCGACTCGCTTGATAACCCCTAGCCAATGAAAACCCTGCTCGCCGCTACTTTCACCTGGGCCAAAATTCATATCCAGTAAAATAGCATCGTAATGATCATCCGCCATTAACTGCTCAATCGACTCGGGCGTGCTGCAGGCCGTGACCTGGGTAAAGTGTCTCTTTAGTAACAGCTTACCTGCAGCCAGGATGTCTTCATCGTCATCAATGATGAGTATGCGTCCCTGTTGTTTCATGCCAATTCCTCTGCTTGTACTGTTCGATATCGTACACCCGATGTTCGAAATCGTACACTCAATCCTCTAAAAATCTAATAAGTACACCACCTTTCCTATATTTATCAAACAGTTAAAAAATTGGTCTGTAACTTGCTCAACTGTATCAACAGGTTTGAAAAACGAAGTCATTACAAAGCGTCAAAGGTAACCATCAAATGCCCACGGAAAAGTTGTCAGCGACACCTAACAAACTCAAGCTTGCCTCCGGCAAACCCTCAGGTACGAAAACACAAGGTGCTGTTTCAGGTGCAGATATGGACAGGCGCGTTGAAAAGCGCACGTCGCCCTGGAAGAAATGGACGCTGATTGGTGTAGGCGTGGCGCTGATCATCTATATGGTCATACAAGTCATTGAATCATCCACCGGTAGAAGCCTACAGGTAAACGAAAGCCGGATGCAGATTTCTACTGTGACATCGGGCGTATTTCACGATTTTATTCCAGTACGTGGACGGGTAACGCCAGCACAAACCGTTTTCCTGGATGCGATTGAAGGTGGGCGGGTAGAAGAAATCCTGGTTGAAGATGGCGCCATGCTCAAAGCCGGCGAACTTATCGTTAAGCTCTCCAACGCCCAGCTGCAGCTCAATGTATTGAGCAACGAGGCGCGCGTTGCCGAGCAGCTCAATAACATGCGCTCTATCGAGCTCAGCCTTGAACAAAACCGCCTGCAGCATAAACGCAATCTGGTAGACATCGACTATCAAATAAAAATGCTGACCCGTCAGGAAGCCAGGGAAAAACAGTTAGTCGAAAACGGCACATTTGCCAAGAACCAGTATGAAGACACCAGGGACACACTTGAGTGGTACCGCAATCGTAAAGTAGTCACCCTGGAAAGCCAGCAAACGGATACGCGCATGCAGGAAGAGCAGCTGGCCTTCCTGAAAAAAACCAGTGCACGGCTGGAAGGCAATTTAGAGATATCCCGCCAGAATCTGGAAAACATGAATGTACGCGCGCCGGTTGATGGCAAGCTGTCAGGCTTTGATGTTGAAATCGGCCAAAGCATTCCACGCGGCGAACGCCTGGGCCAAATCGATACGCCAAATGATTTCAAATTAACCGCCAATATCGACGAGTACTATCTGGATCGCGTTGACATTGGTCAGAGAGCGACGTTTGAAGACTATGAGCTGGCAATTTCCAAAATCTATCCTCAAGTCAACAACGGCAAATTTGAGGTGGACTTTAAATTCGTTGGTCAGCAACCAGCAGGCATCCGCCGTGGACAAAGCATTCAAACCCGCTTGACCCTTGGCGATGACAGCAAAGCGTTACTTATTCCTAACGGCACGTTTTTCCAGGACACCGGCGGAAACTGGATCTTTGTGGTCACCGCAGATGGTCAGGAAGCGTTGCGACGTCAAATCACCTTAGGACGCCGAAACAGCCAATTTATCGAAGTGTTAGAGGGCCTGGAGGAAGGCGAGCGGGTGGTGACATCACCTTATACAAATTTTCGTGACATGGACCGACTGACCCTCAGTCAATAGCACACCCCTAGCAGAGTTAAACCGTTTAGTTAAAAGGAAATCAAGATGCTGAAATTACATAATCTCTCAAAAATTTATCAGACCGATGAAGTTGAGACAGTCGCACTGAATAACGTCAACATTGAAATCGAGCGAGGCGAGTTTGTCTCTATCATGGGACCATCCGGCTGTGGCAAATCCACCCTGCTTAACATCATTGGTATGCTGGATAGCCCTTCAGAGGGTCACTACTACTTTGCCGACCATGACGTTGCCCGGCTTAAAGAAAAACAGCTGAGTGACATTCGTAAGCAAAACATCGGTTTTATTTTCCAGAACTTCAACCTCATCGACGAACTCAGTGTGCAGGACAACATTGAGCTTGCCCTGCTCTATCATGATATTAAGGCCTCTGAACGCAAAGAGCGCGTCGCGGCGGTAATGGACAAGGTAGGTATTGCCCACCGTGCCAAGCATATGCCGAGTCAGCTGTCGGGCGGTCAACAGCAAAGGGTGGCCGTTGCCAGAGCGGTAGTTGGCGATCAGGCGCTTATTCTGGCCGATGAACCGACCGGGAATCTTGACAGTGCCCACGGCCAGGAAGTCATGGAAATGCTGCAGAGTCTCAACGAAGAAGGAACAACCATCATCATGGTGACACACTCTCCGAGCCACGCAGATTATGCACATCGAACCATCAATCTGTTTGATGGACAGGTGGTTACTGAAAATGTCCATGTAGCAGACCTGGCCTACGCCAACTAAGTGCTGAGTAGACATATCATCGAACAAACGGAGAGCAACGCATGTTCCAGAATTACATCAAAATAGCACTGCGTGCGCTGATCGCAAATAAGCTGTACGCCTTGATCAACGTGCTTGGGTTGGCAATTGGCCTGACGATTTTCCTATTTGGCGGCATGCTGGCGAATTATGAGAAAGATCATGACACGGTCTGGCAGGATAATGATCTCATCTATTACGTCGGCTCTACAATGTCACCGAATGCCACCATCGGCATTAAACAAATGGATACCACCTATTCCGCATTGGGCCCGCTGATCAAGGAAGGCGTCCCTGAAGTGGAATACATGGCCAGAACCATTCGCCGGGAATACCTGGTGTCAACAGATGATAATAATTTCAATGAGCCGGTAAGGTTCGCAGATGCTGATTTACTGCGTATTTTTTCATTTGATTATATTGAAGGTGACGCGACAGCACTCGATGATCCGGAAGGGGCCGTGCTAACTCGGGAACAGGCCATAAAAATGTTTGGTCGCACAGATGTACGTGGAGAAGTGCTGGAGCTCAATCATGAGCATCAGTTCAGGGTACAGGCAGTCATCGAAAACCTGCCGCTGGATTCACATTTCAGATCAAACATGATCCTTGGTGAGGACTTTGGCATCTACATGCCCCTAAAAGCCTTGGAACAAGTGGCTGGATGGGAAGCGAACTACTACAACACTTCCGGTGGTAATTATGTGTACTTGAAACTGCGTGCACCAATGCCGCTTGCCGAGCTGAACAATAAACTCAATACCGTTCATCTAGCCAATACACCACAAGAGCAAATCGACAACTTCATGGCCGGTTTGTATGCGAAGAATATTAAGCAGGCTAACGCCGGGATTTGGGACATGATTGGCATGCCGGTGATTGAAAGTATTCAGATTCTGGGGCTATTGGTATTGATTATTGCGATTGTTAACTACACCAACCTGGCGACCGCACAAAGTCTTGGACGCACTCGCGAAGTCGGCATTCGCAAAGCGCTGGGCGCAAGCCGCGGCCAGTTAATGAGCCAGTTTCTGACAGAAAGTCTGACCATTACGGCTATTTCGATGATTATCGCCCTGGCGTTGATCGAAGTGATCGTACCGATGTTCAACGATGCGATGGGCAAAGTCATGACGGTTGACTACATAAGCCTGCTGCCTACTTTGCTGCTTTCAACCATACTGGTTGGCCTTGTATCCGGCGCTTATCCTAGCTATCTGATCACCAAGACCAATACCATTTATGCACTGAAAGGCACCAGTGTGAAAGGCTCAAAAGGAAGCTTCATCCGCTCAATGATGATTGGTGTTCAATTTATGTTGTCTATATTCATGCTAGGTATGGTACTGATCATGTATTTCCAAAATGACAAGGTAAAAGACAGCAGCTTAATTTTCCCCAAAGATGAAGTACTTGTTCTGCGTGAGATGAATAAGCAGGCAATTGTCGACAGACAGGAGATCTTGCGCAACGAGTTGCTGAATCATCCGCACATCTCGGCCGTGAGCTTTGCTACTCAGGTGCCATTTGAACAAAGTAATTCTTCAACATCCATTAGCCGTAATGAAGGTGAAGAACAGGCGAAGTTTCAAACCAATCGCATGTTCACAGATGATGGATTCATCCCTACTTTTGATATTCAGGTTCTGGCAGGGGAAAACTTTTCCAGAGATAACAGCAGTCACTATCAGTCAGACCTGGAGGCACGCTCTGCGTCTGTCCTGATCAATGAGTTACTGCGCGAACAGTTGGGATTTGCCAGTAATGAAGAAGCCATTGGGCAGTCCTACTACGCTATGCCGAACGAAGAAGGGTTAGAAACCTTCAGATATGACATCATTGGTGTCATAGAGACGCAAAATATCCTTGGCCTGCATAATCAGGTTCGCCCATTTATGTTGCAATGGCGTGAGTTTGACCATTACTTCGGTTCTATTCGCATCGCACAAGGTGCCCCCGCATCGGTAGTGAGTGATATAGAGACAATCTGGCAGCGAGTCAATCCGGATTACCCCATTGAACATCAGTTCTTAAGTGACATTTTTGATGGTATCTACAATGTCTTTAGAACCATGAATGGAGTACTAGCAGGATTTGCAGGTGTTGCGCTGACCCTGGCATTAATCGGCCTGTTTGGGCTTGCAGCCTACATGGCACGCACCCGCACCAAAGAAATCGGCATTCGCAAGGTGCTTGGCGCAAATGAAGCGCAACTGGTAAAAATGATGTTGTGGCAGTTTTCAAAGCCGGTTATGTGGGCGATTTTAATCGCCATTCCACTGGCCTATCTGGCCTCCGGTGCCTATCTGAACTTCTTTGCGGACCGTATTGAGTTCTCATTGCAAGTGCCGTTGATCATCATTGGCGGCGTTACCGCAGTGGCATTATCCTGGTCGGTTATTGCCTTGCATGCCCTTAAGGTCGCGCGATCCAATCCTGTTCGGGCACTCCATTACGAATAATGGCATCAGAGGGAGGGTGCTTCGGCACTTTCCCTTTTTCATTTACCACACTGGTCTTTTACTGTTTGGGCGGCTTTGCATTGACAACCGTCAGCTGACCATCCACATGCACATCCCGCTGCGGGAATGCAATCACAATACCCGCCTGACTAAACAGCTCATCAATACTGAAACGCACATCGCTGCGAATTTTACGCAAGTCTCGCTCTTTGGACGCATTGACCCAAAAGAACACTTCAAAAGCCAGGGCGTTATCGCCAAAGTCATCAAAGATAACAATAGGTTCAGGGTCGTTTAAAATGGCGTCATGCTGCTTAGCGGCTTGCTCAATCAGCGCAGCAACCTGCATACAAGGCGAACCATAAGCAACGCCAACCCGCACCGAGGTGCGTGTTAAACGGTCCATCAATGTCCAATTCACGACGGTATTTTCCAGTAATTTACTGTTGGGGATCAGCAGGTGCACACCATCTACCCGTCGTATGCGCGTCGAGCGGGTATTTACTGTTTCGACCGTTCCTCTGGCACCATCTACTTCGAGAAAATCACCGATACGAATGGGGCGCTCCCACATTAGGATCCAGCCGCTGATGAAGTTATTGATGATGTTCTGCGCACCAAAACCAAAGCCGATTGCAACCGCGCCCGACAGAAAGGCGAATGCTGTGATGGGCACGTTAAGCAGATCCAGCGTCGTTACCGCAATAATAATCAGGCCGATGACATAGAAAATGCGCTTGATAAGGTGTACCAGATTGGCATCTGCGCCTCTTGCGACCAGACCACGGGTCAGCAGCCTTGCCAGAAACTTTACCACCAGCAGGCCAAGTAAAATCGCAGCCGGGACGATCAGGATATCACCCAGCGTAAACGTATGATCTATCGCCGTGAAAAGCGGTGTGTCGAGAACCGTTCGTATCCGTTCCATGTCTATTTTCACCTCATCAGTCACGACAATACTCTCGCACCCAGAATCGATGACGTCTAGTCGAATTGCTGCGTTTGCCTTTTTAATGCATCCAGCTCAGCTTTGAAACGCGCTTCGCGTTTTGACGCCCACCACCAAATCATGGGCATAAACACCGCCAGCGACACCAATACGATCGCCAGTTTCTGCACATAGCGCTGTGGTGACATATCACCGTAAAGACCGAAACCCACCCACATCAGGATCATCAGGAGTGCCGTGACCCATGAAGAGTGTCGGGTCAGCCAGGCGATTTTTACATTATTCGCCAGCTGCAACTTAAGTGTTTCAACATACTGTTCGGTGCTAAGCGAGTGAATAAACAGAGCGTGTCGTCTTAGCCACAACAGGTATCCGGTTAATCCGACAGTCGCCACCAACACAATGCCCAGGCCGATTTGCAGAGTCACATGCAAATCGTTGCGGGATATCCATAACACCACAAACACAACGACTAGTCCGGCCAAATCTAGAAACGTATAGCCCCACTGCTTGATGCGCAGGTTACGCAGCCGACGCTTAATGTTATCTATGTCAATGGCAGAGGTTGGCTGACTCTGCCACAGCTGCTGAAGAGGGTCTTGTGAACTCATGATTGAACTACCTTTTGTGTCAGCGCCTGCTTGGTACGATTGAGGATCACTCCCACGTTATTTACCGTTACACCGCTTACTTCTGCGATATCCTGATAACTTAAGCCTTCCATCGCCATAGTAAAAATTTGTCGCTGTTGCACTGGCAAACTGCGCACTGCGGCGAGCAATAGGGCTGACTTTTGCTCATTAATAACGTGCTGGTCTTGTTGCGGTGTGGGGTCCTGATGATGCGCATCCTCGTAATACTCTTCACCGGGACGACGAGCATGAACTGAAACATGACTGACGGCGCGATTGTGCGCGACACGCATAATATAGGTTTTAATATTGCTGTCGCCTTTGAAGCGCGACAGAGCCTGCCACACTGCCAGACAAATTTCCTGCAACAGTTCTTCCCTCAGGGCAAGGTTCGCTTCATAGCTGGCCGCAACACGGGACAGCATGGCACCGTAATCTTGCAGGACATTGTCAAAAGAATGTGGCAAATCGCTAATACGTTTGTTGGATGTTGAAGAGGTAGTCTGCGTTTGAGCGATTACCTTACAACTTTTTTAACTTTTTTTGTAAGAAAGTCATGGCCGCAATGACTAGTACCAGTAATGACATGTTCGAGGAGATCGCTATGGATACATTTTTTATCGTCTTACTGGTTACCGGATTAATGACCGTATGGTTACTTGGCTGCTGGGCTGACAGCCGCTACGGACTGCGTTTCGTCGATTGGTTCAATGGCAAATGCGAAAACCCATTTTCACAGCATCAGGCAGCCGAGGCTGAAAAAGTGCGTAACAAGGACGCGTACATCAAAACGCTGGAAGAACGCATTCAGGTATTGGAAAAAATTGTTACTGAGCCTGCGTACGAGCTAAACAAAAAAATCAATCAGCTGTAGCGACTTTCTTGCGCGCCCTGGGTAAAGGGATTTTATCCATGGCGATGGCGTTACCAAACAGCACGATGACCACGCCCAAGGCCGAGAACCAATGCCATTGGTATCCTTCGAAGAGCGTCGACAACAGCAACGCCACGATTGGGTACATCAAGACCACGTACGCTGCTTTGTCAGAACCAATCTGGCTTAACAATTTCATATAGGCGCCAAACCCTAATACTGACCCAAACAGCGCCAGATAGAGCAGTGACAGCCAGTAGGACTGACTATCCGGCAGAACAAATTCCGTACCGCTCAACAACGCGCCGCCATACATAAACACTAGCCCGTAACTCATGGCATAAAAGTTCATTTGAATGACCGGCGTGCCATGGTCCAGTATGCGCTCTGACACAACATTGCCAATCGAGGCAAACAAAAACGACACCATCGCCAGTATGATACCCAACACCAGTCCGTCGGTGGCGCTGAATACGGTAAATTCTGGGATGAATATCAGTCCAATACCGGCCATACCCAGTGTTGATCCGACAATAACTTCCAGACGAATGGGCTTTTTCAATAATACCCGCCTTAACACCACGTTAATGTAAATGATGGATGAACTCATCAGTGCGACGACGGCGCTAACGATGTACTGCTGCGCCTGATACAGCAGGGTGTAATCAAGGGTGTATAGACTCAAACCCACGGCAGCCATTTTGACGTGAATATGCAATGGTAAACGCATGGGCAGACGGCGCAATAGACAAAAAGTGCCCAGCAGAATAGATGCCAATGTAAAGCGGTAGGCCACTGACAAGCCCGGGTCAACTTCACCAAGTTGGAAAGTAATCGCTAGCCATGTCGATCCCCAGATCAACACGCACGCTGCAAAGAGAAAAGAGCTAGGCATGAATCAATAAAACCTGCGACTGTGACAGAGATGAAAGGCGGTGTACTGTATCATCAGTTCTCGTTGACCCCTAACGTTTGAGCACTTTATAGTATTCTCAAGAGTCTTTTCGAGTCTCATGAAAAAATATCACGAGATGATGTTGCAACGTGCCAATGCAACACAGCTGTAGTGAAGTAAGATGCACAAGGAAACAAGATGCAAAAAATAGCCATATTGCTGGTGCTGCTATGCAGTGCCACGCCCACATTAGCTGACGCCTTCAGCGACGCATATTCCGCTTACCAACAAGCCTACGAACAGGAACAATACGAACAAGCCATTCCATTGTTGAAAACGGCGATAACCGAAGCCAAGAGCAAGTTTGGTGAAAATCATATCAATACACTTAATCTGCAATATAGTTTGGGGAATAATCTGGCGCAGATTAAAAAACATGCAGACGCCTACTCACAATACGAAGCCATAGCGGAGTCGTATGCTGATAAGGTTGGTGAAGAGAGCATAGAATATTATGAGTTCAGCCTACAGCGTTTGCTTGTCAGCAGTTATTTAATGTCTAGCAACGGCGATGGTTTTCGTCGTAAGCAAATGACCCGGGCACGACAGACGCTGGCATTGGCAGAGGATCTTATTGACGAAAGTCCGCAGTTAGAAAGCCGGCTGTTGTATCAGTTCGTAAAAACCCTTCAAGATAGCCGCGCAGGATTTTTAAAGCTTGAAAGGAATATTGATGTCACCAAACGAGCATACGAAAGTTTGCTATCTAAACTTGGTGAACAGGATCTCCGCACGCTTAGCATCCATTTTTATCTGGCCAAGTTATATGAGGCACAAAAGCAGTATGATAACGCGATAGAGATTTACGAGCGTTTGGTCAGCATTGTCGGTCCTGCAACAGATTTTAGTCACCCATACGAATTAGGCGCCCATGCTCGATTGGTATACTTATATGAAAATAAGGGGCAATCTGATAAAGCGACTGAACATTGTCTTGCCATTGGCGAAATGACACCGTGGAGTGATGACATTGAGCCAACGCCTCTATATCGCAAGCCGCCTGACTTTCCGATAAGTGCAGCGAGAATGGGGCGAGAAGGATGGGCCCGCCTGTCTTTTGATATTACTCCAGGGGGGTTTGTCGACAACATAAAGGTGCTGGATGTTAAGGGCAGCGACAGCTTTGCAAAGGTATCTAAAGAAGCCTTAGCCAGCTGGCGCTATGCACCAAAATTTGTAGATGGAGAACCCGTGAAAGCTGAAAATATCAGCGTTCAAATGGACTTCAAAGTAGGCAGATGATCTCGCAGCTTAGCCAGCGCCTGGTCAAACAGGCGCTGTCTGGCTTGTTTTGTTGCCCATGCGTTATGTGGCGTAATGATCAGATTTGGTAAACTTGCTGACAGCAGAGGATGACCCTCTGGTGGCGGCTCTTCACTCAATACATCAAGTCCAGCACCTCCCAAATGGCCGCATTGCAGGGCTTCCAGCAGCGCCGACTCATCGACCAAACCGCCGCGCGCAGTGTTGATAAAAAAACACCCTGTTTTCATCAACGAAAAACGCTCGGCGTTAAATAACCGCTCGGTTTTTTCCGACAACAAGCAGTGCACGCTGACGAAGTCAGCCTCTGGCAACAGAACATCGAGCGGCAGTCTGTCATCGTCGGCGTCATCGCGTAAACTGGCTGCCACAGTGACCTTCATGCCCAAAGCCTTGGCCGCACTGGCAACGCCCTGACCCAATTCTCCATACCCTAAGATCACCAAATGCTTGCCGGCAAGCTCAGTCATAGGATGCTGCATCAGGCAAAAAGATGACGAAGCAGACCAGCCACCCTCGGCAATATCCTGTTGATAGGCTTTGTAATTGCCGGCCAGCAGCAGCATCAACATTAACGTATGCTGCACCACACTGGGTGTGCCGTAGGCGTTGACATTGTTGACCACCACCCCATGATCCCGCGCGGCCTGAAGGTCAATATTGTTAGTACCGGTGGCCAGCACACCCACATAGCGAAGCCGGGGATGCTGTTCAAAATGCTGTCTGTCTATCCTTACCTTGTTGCTCAACACAACGTCCACATCTTTCAGGCGTTGCATGGTTTGCTCAGGTGATGTGGCGTCGAAGCATTGCCAGGTTACCGGCAATGTATGCATAGCCGATAAGTCCAGGTCATCCGGATGCAGCGTGTCCAGATCGAGGATCGCGGCTTTCATTGCGTAACAAAGGTCGCAATCACAATGCCTAATACCAGCAAAATGAAATAAGGAAACGGTGAACGATACCAGGTGATTGGGCGCTGACCGACCTCGCGCGCCTTATCTGGACTAGGCGCAATAATGGGCGATAGGAAAAACATCACTAAAAATACCAGCATCAGCAGTAACGATACTAACCAGGCCCAACCGGTAAGATAGAAACAGCCGCTAAATGTGGCGAGAAGACCTATCACTACCAGCACCCTGGCAGCAGGATGCTTAAGCATGGACGGTTTATGTGTCGCTTCTGTCATTGTCTAATCTCTCCATCTCCCAATACGATAAATTTTTCAGTCGTCAGTGAATCAGCGCCCATTGGCCCATAAGCATGCAGCTTAGAGGTCGAAATGCCAATCTCTGCGCCCAAGCCCAGTTCTCCGCCATCGGAAAAACGTGAAGACGCATTGACCATGACCACTGCAGAGTCTATCTGTTGAGTAAACTGCTGCGCGCGACTGACGTCCTGCGTGACGATAACTTCGGTATGGCCTGAGCCATATTTATCGATATGCTCGATAGCAGCATCCAGACCATTGACAACACGCACAGCGATTTCTAATGCCAGATATTCAGCATGCCAGTCCTGCTCATCGGCACGCGTTGCATTGTCAAAATACTTCAGGCTGTTGTCGCAGGCGTGCACCTTCACATGGTGAGATGCAAGCATTGCCGAGGCTTGAGGCAAAAACTCGTCGGCGATTTTCGCGTCAACCAGTAGTGTTTCCAGTGCATTGCACACGCCGGTGCGCTGCGTTTTACCGTTCTCCAGAATGCGTAATCCCTTGGCGATGTCTCCCATGCCATCCACGTATAGATGACATACGCCTTTAAAATGCTGAATGACGGGAATACGGCTATGCTCAGTGACAAAGCGGATCAGCCCTTCGCCGCCCCGGGGTATGATCAAATCGATGTCGTCACTTAAGGTCATCAGTTCATTCATCACCGCGCGGTCCGGATTAGGCACCACGGTCACCGCAGCAGGGTTAACGCCTGCATTATCCATTGCATCGTGGATACAGGTTGCCAGCGCCAGATTTGAATGCAGGGCTTCTTTCCCGCCTCTCAGAATAACGGCATTACCGGCTTTCAGACACAGCGCAGCGGCATCAATCGTCACATTGGGCCGTGATTCGTAGATCATGGCAATGACGCCCAGCGGGATGCGCATTTTCCCCACTCGAATACCACTTGCCATTGGCTGCAAAGAGGAAACGGTTCCGACAGGATCGGGCTGAGCAGCGATTGCTCTTACCGCATCAGCAATCGCGTTAATCCGCGTTTCGTCCAGTGCCAGACGATCCAGCATGGCGTCGCTCAAGCCGTTATGCTGGCCTGCATCTAAATCTTTGCGATTGGCGGCTATAACATCCTGATAACAAGCATCAAGATTATCCGCTATGTTGTTTAACAGCTTGTCTTTTTGCTGTCCGTTCATTCTGGCAATAGTGCGTGATGCCTGTCTCGCAGAGCGTGCGGCATCGGAGATAGAAAACGTCATGATTGAACCCGATTATTTTTACAGTAACACCATATCATCACGGTGCACGATGGCTTCACCCACACTATAACCCAGCATGTTACTAATATGACGGCTATTTGAGCCTTTTATCTGACTCAGTTCAGCATCATTGTACTGCGCCAGACCTTTGGCAATGGCCGCATTCTGGAAGTGAATTTCAACTGCATCACCAGCTTTAAAGTGACCACTTACTTCCAACACACCAGAGGGAAGAAGAGACGCTCCTCGCTCTAACAAAGCGTTCATTGCACCTTTATCAATTTCAATCACACCCCGTGATTTGAGGGTGTGCTTAAGCCATTTAGCTCTCGCGTTCCCCACACTTTTTTCAGCCTTAAACAACGTCCCTGGCACCTGGCCTTGAGATAAATAGTCGAATACCTGCGCGTCTCTGCCATTTACGATCAAGGTTTGAATACCGCTTTGCATACATTTATGTGCAGCCTGCAGCTTGGTCAGCATACCACCGGTACCGACACTTGAGCCCGCGCCACCGGCCAGCTTGAAGGTATCTTCGTCAATCTGCTCTACTTCTGGGATCAGCTTGGCATCAGGTTGCTTTCTGGGATCTGCATCGTATAACCCGTTAATATCGCTACAAATAATCAGCGTATCAGCCTGAGCAACAAGCGCAGTGTAAGCAGCTAAGTTGTCGTTATCTCCCACTTTCAGCTCATTGACCGCCACCGTGTCATTTTCATTTACTATCGGCAGAGCATGATTCGTCAGCAATTCTCTCAGCGTATTACTGATATTGACGTAACGTGTGCGGTTATGTAGGTCGTCATAGGTCAGGAGCACCTGGGCGCAAGGGAACGAAAACAAACCTGCCCAGTTAGCCATCATGCGGGTTTGTCCTATTGATGCCATGGCTTGCTTTTCAGCGATAGAGGGCTGGTGTCGCACTTTTATCGAATCACGACCTGCGGCGACGCTACCGGATGAGACCACAATCACCTCTTTGCCCTTTTCACGGCTGGCGGTGATGAAGCGAGCAATGTGTTGTAAATATTGAGCTGTACAGGCATGCCCATTTGGTGCGATGAGCGCACTGCCAATCTTGATAACGGCACGGTGCCAGGTAAATGATGACATGCGTAAGCGCATTCCCTTTTTATTGGTAATCCTAGAGTACGAAAACCAGCAGGATTAACAAGCGTCCAATGACGTGAAATGTGCGATAAGCGACAGTTGCAGAATTACTAATATGATCGAACTTCGGGTAGACTGCATACACCCTATACGTCATATCCCCCATAACAGAAGTCGGGACCCATCATGAAAAAACACCTGTCTGTAGCGACTCTGGTCGCCGGTGTCGTATTGTCATTTTCTACGCACGCCACAATAAAACAAACCAAAGGCGACTTTGAAGACAAGTTCCGCCAGCTTGACGAAGTGCTTCCTACTCCCAACGTGTATCGTAATGCTGCCGGAGAACCCGGCCACCAGTATTGGCAGCAAAAGGTCGACTACGATATTGATGTGAATTTGCTTGAGGCGCAACGTCGACTCGAAGCGGAACAAAAAATCACGTATTACAACAATAGCCCCGATACATTGAAGTATTTGTGGGTGCAACTCGATCAGAATATTTTCAAGAATGATTCGATGGCCGAGTTGACCACTACCTTTGGCGGGTTGGAGAACGACCCCGAAAAGCCTGCTCAAATCGGCCTTCGTACGCTCAGACGTCAGCAATTTATGAGCGACAATGAACTCGGTTATCAGCTATCGAACATCACTCTGGAAGACGGTACAGCGTTGGCCTTTACCGTGGTGGGTACCCTGATGCGCGTAGATCTTCCACAGCCCCTTGCGTCAGGCGAGTCAGTCACTTTTGAACTCGATTTTGCCTTTAATATCGTAGAAGAAGATGCCGTATCCGCGCGTTCAGGGTATGAGCATTTCCCCGATGATGCCAGAGAAGGAGGCAATGATATATTCCTGTTGGCACAGTGGTTCCCGCGCCTGGTTGCCTACACGGATTATGAAGCCTGGACCAATAAAGAATTCCTGGGACGAGGTGAATTTACTCTCGAATTTGGTGATTATGATGTGTCGATCACTGTTCCTGCTGACCACATTGTGTCATCAACTGGTGTGTTGCAAAACCCGGATGACGTGTTAACCGCCGAGCAGCGTAAACGACTCAAGCAGGCTGAGACGGCCGAGCGTCCAGTGTTTATCGTTACAGAAGAAGAAGCACTGGAAAACGAAAAAGAAGGCACCAGTGACACGAAAACCTGGCACTTTGCCGCAGACAACGTGCGTGATTTTGCCTGGGCGTCATCACGCAAGTTTATGTGGGACGCGCGTGGCTATCAGCAGGGTGGTGAGGTTCAACCTCTGGTCATGGCGATGTCATTCTACCCGAAAGAAGGTGGTGACTTGTGGAAGAAGTATTCAACTGAGTCCATCATCCACACTATGGAAGTCTATTCGCGGTTCTCGTTCGATTACCCTTACCCTACGTCACAATCGGTAAATGGTCCGGTAGGCGGCATGGAGTATCCCATGATCACCTTCAATGGCCCGCGCACAACATTGCAGGATGACGGTTCGCGCACCTATTCTCAGGCCGAGAAGCGCTTTCTGATTGGCGTGGTCATCCACGAAATTGGCCATATTTATTTCCCAATGATCGTCAACTCCGATGAACGCCAGTGGACCTGGATGGATGAGGGTTTGAATAGCTTCCTGGATGGCGTTGCCGGCAGAGAGTGGGATCCGGACATTCCGTGGGGCGTAGAGCCGAGAGACATCGTGGATTACATGAAATCACAGCGTCAGGTACCCATTATGACGCAGTCTGACTCCGTGTTGCGCCTTGGCCCGAATGCTTACACCAAACCCGCAGCAGCGCTGAACATTCTGCGTGAGACCATCATGGGCCGCGAGCTGTTTGACTTTGCGTTTAAAGAATTTGCCCAGCGCTGGATGTACAAGCGCCCGACACCTGCAGACTTTTTCCGCACCATGGAAGAAGCATCCGGCGTTGACCTGGACTGGTTCTGGCGCGGCTGGTTTTACTCGACCGATCACGTCGATATCTCAATAGACAGAGTCTATCAATTACGTCTGGATACCGAAGACCCAGATATTGACTTTGCTCGCGAGAGACAGGTTGAACTGGATAAGCCGCTGTCACTCACGGTTGAACGTAATGCACAGGAAGGAAAACGCCTGTGGATTGAGCGTAATCCCGACATTACTGACTTTTACGATGAAAACGACCGCTTCACGGTGACCAATAAGGAACGCAATAGCTATCAGTCATTTTTGGATGGTCTTGAGCCGTGGGAACGCCGGGTTTTTGACCGCGCGGTTAGTGAAGACAAGAATTATTATGTGTTGCAGTTTTCCAATCTTGGCGGACTGGTGATGCCAATCATTCTTGAACTAAGTTTTGCAGACGGCAGCAAGGAGATGATGCGCATTCCTGCTGAGATTTGGCGACGTTCACCTAAATCCGTAAGCAAACTCATCGTCACCGAAAAAGACAAGGTGCTGACAGATGTTGTCGTCGACCCGCGTTGGGAAACCGCTGACGTTGACGTGGAAAACAATCATTACCCACGCCGTATCATTCCTTCGAGGATTGAGGCCTATAAGTCCAAGCCACGTTCGGGCAAGGTGTATCGCGATATCATGCAGGACATCAAAACCGAGCTGAAGGACGATAAAGACGAATGATACGCGTCGCAAAAATCATGGCTGTACTGGGGCTGATAGTGATGTCAGCCACCAGCTTTGCCCATCAACAAAAAGCAGCCATCAGCAAAGTATTATTCAATCAGCGCACCGGTAATATTGAAATCATGCACCGTTTTAATCTGCATGACGCTGAACATGCGGTTAAAGTACTATTTGGTAAAGAGGCCGACTTTCTTGTCGATGAAAGCACGCTTGGCCAGTTTACCCATTACGTAGAAGACACCTTCGCGTTGCAGCTCGACGGAAGTGCAGTCAAACCACGGCTAGTGGGCTCAGAAATCGATGGTAAGCATATCTGGGTGTATCAGGAGACGGCGATACCCGAAACACTTGACAGTATGCGCATTACCTTTACTGCATTGACCGAAATATGGCCGGCCCAACTTAACACCGTCAACGTTGAAGGCAGAGGAGATCTGCAAACCAGACAGTTTAGCGCCCAGCAGCCAGCCCAGACTGTGACGTTCTAAGGCTAAAGTCTCACTGTTCAATTGAGGTGGTTTTATGTTACCCATAAGCCACCTTGACTCAATTTGATTGCCCCCATGACTGACGCTCTAAATGAAAAACCGAAACGCCTGATATGGGTCTGGCTGACAGGCTGCATGGCATTGGTCGTTATCGCCAGTATGTTCTCCAGCGATGTTGCCCATTCCGCTGCGGCGCCTTTAAGTTCTATCTACAGCATAATGTTATGGATGGGACTATTCTGCTGGACCCTGTTTCGCTATCTCGGAAAGAGCGGCGGAATAGGGTTTGCGGTAGGAAGTGCGATAGGCATTACTGTGTTTATCCTGGCGCCGCTATTTGTTGTCTAATCCTGAGCGGTTGTGTCTGCGTATAAACACCACACCATCACAAACGGGCGTATGATGTGAGTGACAAACGCAGTCAGCGACGCGTACCCACAGGACGTCTCAGCCGACTCACCAAGCTTGGAGGCATGGCCACGCGGGTGGCGGGCAATATGCTGTTTGAGGGTGCCAGTCAGCTAGCCAGAGGTCAGCGTCCCAAAGCATCAGACTTACTGCTCACCCCGGCAAACGCAAAGCGTATTGCAGACCAGTTAGCGCATCTGCGAGGCGCTGCTATGAAGGTCGGTCAGCTATTATCCATGGAAGGTGGCGACTTGCTGCCTGAAGCTCTGACCGACATTTTGGGCCGTCTTCGAGCCGATGCCGACCCCATGCCAGAAAAACAGCTTCGCCACGTGCTATGCGAGTCCTTCGGTGAAAACTGGCAGGATGACCTCCTTTATTTCAGCTTTGCGCCGATTGCTGCAGCTTCTATTGGTCAGGTGCATCGCGCCATCACCATGGACGGCACTGAACTGGCAATAAAAATACAATATCCGGGCGTTCGAAAGAGTATTAACAGTGATGTCGATAATGTCGCAACGTTACTTAAGTTATCCGGACTGTTACCCAGAGGCATAGACTATGGGCCACTGCTTGAAGAAGCCAAAGCCCAGCTTCACAGCGAGGCAGACTATGAGCAAGAAGCCCAAGCCCTGCAAACCTTCTCCGAATTCATTGCTGATACAGAATATCTGACACTGCCCACGCCTTACCTGCCACTATGTGACAAGAATGTACTTGCTATGACGTACATGAAAGGTGTGCCGATTGAATCGTTGGCAGAAGACTCTGAGGCAACCAGAAATCATGTAATCAGTGTGCTGTTTGAATTGCTGTTCAGAGAAGTATTCGACTATCAATTCGTACAGACTGACCCCAACTTTGCTAATTTTCAGTACGACGAAGACACTCATTCTGTGGTGCTGCTGGATTTTGGCGCAGCCAGATCCTTAACTGAAGAAATGGTCAGTGGCTATCGCCAGCTTGTGTTAGGCGTATTAGACAAGGATTTACCGAGCATTAAGGAGGCGGCGCTGCAGATCGGTTTCTTTGATACGAGCACGCCTGCTGACATACAGGACTGCATTACACAGCTTTGTTACCAAGCCTGCGAATCATTGCACCAGGATGCAAAATATGATTTTGGCTCAACAGATCTGGCTGACCGGATGCGTGAAGAGGGGTTAAAACTTACCTTTGAGCATGATTTCTGGGAGGCACCACCCGCTGACTGCATATTTCTGCATCGAAAAATAGGTGGCCTATTTCTTTTAGCGGTCAAGCTAAAAGCTAATCTGAATGTCCGAAAAATCGCCGAGCAGCTTCTATTCACTGTGTGATTGTTCAGAACGACAGCGTAAATTAATCAGATAAATGATAAAGACATCTGCTCCGAGGTGAAGCACGGAAGCGAGAAACGCGCCCATACCAGAATCAGTTGCCAACGTGCTGAGAAACCTGTCCTGGGGACTGCTCATTTGCGCTAATTGTCCGGTAGCGGCGGATAACAGGCTGTATTCATCGTAAATTGCAGATAAATTCATCAACGCGAAGGCCACGAAAAGCCCTATGACGGCTTTTCGCTTGGTTTCATTCCAGATGACTTTTGAAGAAAAGATCCAGCCAATCAGAAACACACAGGCGGTAACGTAAAAATTCCATAAAAATCCCACCTGTTCACGAATGGTTAGTATCGCACTGACGTACTCTGATTCATTCATAAAACGTCCTTATTTAATGAGCCGTGAGGTGTCAGAGTGTAACAGCAATCTGGCTGTTCAATAAGGCTGTGTCATAGAAAATGGAACACTGATGTTGTCATTCGCCTTGGGAGGGTTGCCGATCATCTCATCGTAAGGCGAATCGTGAGTCATGATGGCCTCTTTTACCGGGTTATTTTCAAACGCGTCTCGAATATGCTGGGTGCTATGAAAGCGCATGGGCCTGTCCTCTTTGCCATAAACAAGGCCTTCATCATTGCCTATCCTGACTTTGACCAGATAGACATTCATTTCGAAAGACTGCACTTCAAGCAAATCAATCCCTGTTTGCTTACCGACAAGATCAGAAAAATTGAATTTCATTGGAGCAACCGGTTTACCTGAACAACCTAATAGGTTACGCGTTTTATTTGCGCTTAGTTCATTCAGCCGGCAGCGACTTTTCCTGTGTGCTGTGATCGCCACCTAACGCGGACAAGGCCAGCAATACCAGACAAATCGCCGACAGTACGACAAGCGTTACCGACAGCCAGGTTGCAACAGGTAAGAATATACCTGCCATGAGTACGGTCAGGTTTTTTGCACCTTCAAGCCAGTTAGCAATAGGGCGCATTTCCAGCTTCCAGCCCAAGGTCGCGCTGGACAGAATCATAAAGCCAGCCAGCGTAACCTGTTCAGTCAATGTAAGTTGCTGCACACCAATCATGAACATCACGGCAATCACTACGCTTAACGCCAGCTGAAAAACCGCATACCACTTGGTCGCAGTATCCATCTGTACGTCAAACTTTTTAAAGGTTTGCAGGTCATTGAGCTGCATTGGATATTTTTCTGCCACATCTTCGGGGCGCCAACCAGTGCGACCAAACCAGACCCTCAACTTATCCTGCCATCGGGCTGTATGCCAACTGTCACTAATCAACTGACCGTAAACCTGCATATTCGCCCACAAAGGGTTCCAGCTGTTAAGTGATTTGCGCACCCCGTAGATAGGCGCTTCGCTATCCAGCTCTTCCTGAAATGTACCAAACAGCCTGTCCCAAATAATAAATACACCGCCGTAATTTTTATCCAGGTAGATTTCGTTTTGCGCATGATGAACACGGTGGTTGGACGGGCTAACAAAAAACCATTCGAACCAGCCCAGTTTTGGCACGTGCCGAGTGTGTACCCAGAATTGATACACCAGATTTAGCGCCGCCACCGACACGATCATCATGGGGTCAAATCCGATTACAGCCAAAGGCAGGAAAAATACCCAGGTCAGTAATGCGCCACTGGTTTGCCTTAATGCGGTAGTCAGGTTGTACTCTTCGCTGGAGTGATGCACCACGTGAGCTGCCCACAGCACACTGACTTCGTGCCCCAAGCGATGATTCCAATAATAGAAAAAGTCATACAACACAAAGGCTACGACCCACACCCAAAGGCTGTCCGAGAAGGAATACAGCGCACTATGCTCATAGACAATGACATAAAGTGTAAACGGCAAAAGCTGTTTTAAGATGCCGGTCATGCGGCTTAACACGCCGATGCTCAGGCTATTTACAGCATCATTAACCCGATAGTAGTGCGTTCCTTTCCATTTTTCCGCGATCAGCTCAATGCCGATTAAGAGGAAAAAGAACGGAATGGCAAACAGAATTATAGTCATAAAGCGCGGGTGTCATCACAGCCATTGGAGCATTTAACAAGATTATAACAATCATTTAGGGCCTGTGAACACTCCGCGTATATTTGCCCTGCAAATTAGCTGGATTTAACAAAGTCGAACAATGCTTGTATTGTAATGTCTATACTAATCCCCATAAGACGTTTTATAACAAAGTATTTGTGCTGTTACGGAGCCACTATGACTGAAACTTCCAGCCCGTCAAAAAGTATGTTGCCGCATATTGCCATCGCCGTGGTGCTTATCGTCGTGTTAATGGCGGTATTTTTGTGGCCATCCGATGATGAGCCAGAACCTCAGACGTTGGTTGCGCCACAGCCTGTCGTCGAACAGCCGCAGGAAACTGAGCCAGAGCCTGTTGAACAACCTGAACCTGAGCCAGTTGAAACCATGCCAGAGCCACAGGCCGTGGTAATTGATGCAGATGCTGAACCGACGCCTATGCCAGAGCCTGTTGAGATACCCGAGCCAGAGCCCGTTGATGTGACAGATAGTGCGGTAAAATCCGCGCTGTTGGACATTAGCGGTATCGAAATGGTCGGTCGACTGCTGGTAAATGACGACTTGTTGCGTCGTTTAGCGGTCACAGCGGAAAATCTCAGACAAGAAAATATGGCGCCAAATCATCGCCTGCTACAACCGCCAATGAAAGAATTCCGTATCTATCAGCAAGCCGACAAAGAGTGGATTGATGCCGCTAGCTACAAGCGCTATACGCCCTACGTCGAAGCACTGGAGTCGATGAACAGTGAAGATCTGCTTGGCTTATACGCAATGTATAAACCAACGCTGCAAGAATACTACGCTGAAATTGGTGACCCGGACGACGATTTTGATCAGGTGCTCATCGAAGCAATCAATACCCTGCTCGATACCCCTGAGGTACCTGTGCCTGTTGAAGTGTATACCGACAGCGTAATGTATAAATATCGCGACGAGCGACTGGAGAACCTGCCCGGACCACAAAAACAATTGTTGCGTACAGGCCCAGATAACATGCGCCGCATCAAAGCCAAACTGCGCGAGCTTCAGGAAGCGCTGGAAGCCAATGGATCTCGCTAGGCTGCAAAAACAACTTAGTGCTGAAGATAAATCACTGCCGCCGGTTTCCAAGTGGAACCCGGCATTTTGCGGTGATATCGACATGCTTATTAAACGTGATGGCAGCTGGCACTACATGGGCACGCCAATTGGCCGAAAAGCACTGGTTAAACTGTTCAGTACGGTATTGCGCAAAGAGGACGATACCTATTTTTTAGTCACGCCTGTAGAAAAAGTGGGGATTACCGTAGAGGACGTCCCCTTTGTCGTATCAACCTGGGACTGGGTGGATGGCCACTTGGTCTTCAACACGCTTACTGAAGACCGCTTCATTGTAGGCGAGCAACATCCGGTTGAGCTTCGTGAAGACCCATCTGGTGACACACTCATACCCTACGTATTAGTGCGCGATAATTTATGGGCTCGACTGCATCAAAACGTCTATTACCAACTCATTGAGCAGGGTCAGTTAACGCAAAAAGACGATGCCGTACACCTGCTGGTCAAAAGCGGTGATTATCAATTTAGTCTCGGAATTATTCCAAACTAGTCAGCGATTACCGGTGGCTACTTTACAAACGCTTTAGCGATACCTGCCAGAGCCTTTATACTGCGCGTGAGCGACTTGGCACTTTGCTCCATATTGCCAGCAATCTCATCATTTTTCTGAGCCACACCGCGTAATGAAATGATCTGCTCTTCAACGCTACCACACACTTTTTCCTGCTGAGTCGATGCATCTACCACCTGCTGAGTATAATCAGCAATGCGCGACACTTTATCGTGTATTGTGGCAATGGCCTGAGCGGACTCGTTAGCCTGTTCAACACTCAGTAACGCTGAGTCACGGCTTTCGTGCATAGTCGATACCCACTGATTGAGAATACCTCGCATCGTATCCAGATTACTGACGATGTCACCTGCAGATTGTTGAGTTCGGGTAGACAGCGCTCTGACTTCATCAGCGACTACTGAGAAACCGCGTCCACTTTCTCCAGCCCTGGCTGCCTCTATGGCAGCGTTCAATGCCAACAGATTTGTCTGATCGGCAATGGCTTCAATTTCGCTCATAGTGGAAGCTACCTTATCTGACTCAGTGACCAGCTTATCTGCAGTGGCGGCGGCATTCTCCACGATCCCAGCTAGTGTCGACACGGTATCACGCCCCGTAACGATTAACTCCTGAGCAGTAACACATTGCTGATGGGTCTCGGTTACCCCGTCTCGGGTCTGGTCGGTACTATTAACCACATCCTGACTTGATTGAGACAATGTACCTACTGCATCGGCGATATTCTCTACAGCGGATTTTTGCTGATGTATTGCCGCACTGGTTTGCTCCACAAACGACATCAGTGACTCCGCCACATCCTGTAGCTGCGAACTGGCATCCTGCATTCTACCGAGCATGGTGCGCTGCATGGCTTCCGTCAGGCCCTGTCGGAAACGAAACACACTGGCGGTGCCTTTGCCATGGAAAACCAAGCGGCTAACACTGTCATAATCGTTCTTTATATCGTTGGCGACACGTGGGATCTGAAACAGCTCAACGCTGAACAGCCAAGCCATCACGGCAATTAATACGGCACTGGTGACACCGGCCCACAACCCACCAATAATACCAATGGTAATACAACCCACTAGCGCGACCGCTGCCGCTGCGCCCAGACGCTCAGTCGACCACTCTTTCAACACTTTGGTATTGCCGTTGTTCAGTGCGGCATAAAGCTGTTCTGCACGCTGCACTACCCTGCGCTCAGGTTTCACTCTGACGGATTGATAGCCAACTAATTTTTGCTGTTCAAAAATCGGCGTGACAAATGCATCTACCCAATAATACCGGCCGTCCTTGCACAGGTTTTTAACAACGCCCCGCCATGGCGTGCCGGTAGCAATATGGTCCCACATTTCTTTAAAAGCAGCTTTTGGCATGTCAGGGTGACGCACAATGTTGTGGTTCTTACCAACCAGTTCAGATTCGGTGTACCCGGCAACCTCACAGAATGCATTATTCGCGTATGTAATGATGCCACGGGTATCGGTAGTTGATACCAGCTGCAACTTGGCATCAAAGTCATTCTCCCGATCGACTACTTGTTGGCCACGACGCATGAAACCTTTCCTTCTTGCTGTTGCTCACCAAATTTCAAGAATAGGCGTTGGAGGATGACTTAACAACGCTATTTTGATTAACAATCAACAGGTTTTGACCTGGAACATAAATTCTCCTAAGGTGGCTGACGTCAATTAGCAATGGACACTTACAATGATAACAAAACGACTCTCTACCCTTTTGCTAACAAGCTGTTTGTCATTCGCCTCTTATGCCGACACATTGATTCATGCCGGTATGGTGATCACTGCAAACGGTGATCAGGTGCTCAACAATGTCACGATTGTCGTTGCTGACAACCGCATTAAATCCATCGACAGCGGATTTGCCAGCGCCAGCGCAGGCGATACGGTTATCGATTTAAAGGAATACACGGTGATGCCCGGCCTGATGGACATGCATGTGCATTTATCTATGCAGCATGGCGGGCCGCAGACGTATCTGGAAAGATTTTCCAACAACGAAGCTGACTACGCACTTAACGCAGCACACTATGCTCGTAAAACATTGATGGCCGGTTTCACGACCGTGCGTAATCTTGGCGACAGCTACAATGAAACGGTGGCATTGCGTAAAGCGATTAATAGCGGCAAAGCCGTTGGCCCACGCATATTTACGTCGGCAAAGTCCATCGCCACAACCGGTGGACATGCCGATCCCACTAACGGGCGTAACCGCATGCTGACCGGCGACCCTGGCCCAGTAGACGGTGTGGTCAATGGTATTGCCGACTCCAGAAAAGCCGTCAGGCAGCGATATAAAGACGGTGCTGACCTGATTAAAATCACAGCCACAGGCGGTGTATTGAGTGTTGCCAAAAATGGCCAGAACCCCCAGTTTATGGATGACGAGCTCGAGGCCATTGTCTCTACAGCAAAAGACTATGGTATGACCGTTGCTGTTCATGCTCATGGTAAAGAGGGAATGGAGCGAGCCATCAAGGCAGGTGTCAATTCGATTGAGCACGGTACCTATATGGACAAAGACACCTTCGCGCTGATGAAAAAGCATGATGTGTACTATGTGCCGACCATTCTGGCCGGCAATTTTGTGGCAGAAAAGGCCAAAATAGACGGCTATTTCCCAGCTCTGGTTCGTCCTAAAGCTGCCGCTATTGGACCGCTCATCCAGCGTACCTTTGCCAGAGCGTATGAGGCGGGCGTGCGTATTGCATTTGGTACGGATTCTGGCGTATCGCCACACGGTGACAATGCGAAAGAATTTGTGCTGATGGTTGAAGCTGGCATGCCAGAAATGGAAGCCATTCAAAGCGCAACCATACATGCAGCATCACTGATCAACAGACAAGACGAATTAGGCTCACTGATGAGCAACAAGCTAGCAGATATGGTCGCCGTTAAGGGTAACCCATTAGAGGATATTCGATTAATGCTGGATATCCCGTGGGTGATGAAAAACGGAACCGTGTATAAAAGCCACTAGCTTTAGACCAGCGTGTTTGCGAGGCTAAATGCTTATTTGCAGGCTTTAGTACATTCACCGCACATGCTCAAGGGCATATTCGTTGCCTCGTTTTTAGAATCAACGATTGTGCCCGTGCCCATCGAGGCGGTGTTACTGCCCTTGATGCAAGCCAAACGAGACAAGCTGTGGTCAATTGCATGGATGGCCACGCTGGGCTGCATGCTTGGCGCTATGGTGGGATATGCAGCAGGCTACTTTATGTTTGAATTGCTTGCTGATTTTGTCGCTCAGGCGTTCGCCTCGCCACAACAGCTGGAAGACGCCATAGACAACGTTAATGAACAGGGATTTTGGTTCATACTGATGCTTGGCATCGTTCCTTTACCTCTACAGATTGGCATGCTGGCAGCCGGTGCTACCGGATTCCCGATAGTGCTGTATCTGCTAGCGATTTTTATCTCCCGTGCGATTCGATATTTCGGGATTGCCATCGTCATTAAATTTGCCGGAAACAGTGCCGAACGCGTACTGAGGCGAAATAAAAGCAAAGCTCTACTACTATCAATAGTCATTATTGCCACTGCCTGGTGGTTCACCAGCCAGATATAGTCAAATCAGTTCATCAAGGAGAAACCGATGAAAACCCTACTAGCTAGCTCTGTAATTGCCATATCACTATCCAGTTTTAATGCTTTGGCGGACAATCACGCCGACATCGCCGATAAAGTCAAACAGGTGATGCAAAGTGAGATCCGCACCGAGCGAGATACCGAGCGGGATCGTAACCGTAAGCCCGCAGAAACCCTGGCGTTTTTCGGTTTGAAGGACGATATGCGTATTGTCGAACTCATTCCTGGCGGTGGCTGGTATGCCAAAATCCTGGCACCATTGATGCGAGACAGCGGTGAATATTATGCCGCGATTGGTACCAACAGTGTAAAGCGCAATCTGGCAGACAAACCCGGTTTCGACAAAATGAGCATTGTTGCTGAGGATGCAAAGCTGTGGCGCGAAGAGGGCGACCGATTCTACTCTCTTGAGCTCGACTCTCTAGGCGTGAGCGACGCTGATATGGTGCTAACCTTCCGTAATTACCACAATTTCAATGAGTCAGGCCGTATGGCAATGAACAACGCCGCCTTTGCTGCACTCAAGCCCGGTGGCATCTATGCGGTTGTCGATCACACGGCTCGCCATATGGAGCCAGACACACCCAGCAATGGTCGTCGTGTCGATCCGGTAAAAGCCATTGTAGAAATCCAACGTGCAGGGTTTGAACTGGTTGATTACTCGACCTTACATTATCGTGAAGATGATGAACTGGAGTATGAGGTCGGTGCTAAGTCAGTGACCGGCAATACTGACCGCTGGACATTGAAATTCAGAAAGCCAGACTAGGCCTCACTGCCCTTTCTTTATTAGGTAACGATACGGAGATTGCTCCGTATCGCTTGCCACCAGCGTATGCTGCATAAAACGACAAAAGCTGGGTATATCGCGGGTAGTTGACGGATCGTCCGCGGTGACCAACAGCGTTTCACCGTCGGCCATTTTTCTGATTTTTAATCGCACCATCATCACTGGCTCAGGGCATTTCAAGCCGAGCGTATCTAATGCTTCATCAGCGCGCTCAAATGCCGATTCAGACACCAAAGTCCTCTCTGTATTGCTCGATTGCGACGAGATGATTAGCAAATTCTGGCTTATCCTTAAGGTAGGTGACTAACTCAGCCAGACTGATAATGGAAATGACATGAGTATTAAAATCACGCTCCACTTCCTGAATAGCAGAGAGTTCACCCTGGCCTTTTTCTTGACGATCAAGTGCGATTAACACACCGGCCAGCGATGCGTCATTCGCAGCAATGAGCTGCATCGATTCACGAATTGCCGTACCAGCGGTGATAACATCGTCCACCAGCATGACCCTTCCCGCTAAAGGACTGCCGACCAGATTGCCGCCTTCACCATGGATTTTTGCCTCTTTACGATTGAAACAGTAGGGTACGTCTACATCGTGCTTATCTGCCAGCGCAACCGCAGTGGTGGTAGCGATAGGGATCCCTTTATAGGCCGGGCCAAACAGGACATCAAACTGAATACCAGATTGCATCAGCGCCTGTGCATAAAACTGGCCCAGTTTGGCCAGGTCTCTGCCGGTATTGAATAATCCGGCATTAAAGAAGTAAGGACTTGTGCGACCGGACTTCAAAGTAAACTGACCAAATTTGAGTACCTGTCGCTGAAGTGCAAAGTCGATAAATTCTCGCTGATAGTCGTGCATGCTTTGGTCCTTAGTTAAGTGAGGCTTTCTGGGCGTCAAATAACTCGCGCAGACCGTGTTTGGCAAGTTCGAGCATTTCATGCATTTCGTCAAAACTGAAAGGTTCACCCTCAGCTGTACCCTGCACTTCTATAAGCTTGCCGGTATCTGTCATCACCACATTCATATCAGTCTCGGCATCTGAATCTTCAGTATATTCAAGATCGGCGATAGGCGTACCTTTATGTACGCCAACAGACAGCGCAGCAATCATATGCTTAAGCGGATTGGTTTTGATAATGCCTTTACTGCGCATCCAGGTTAATGCGTCGACCATAGCGACACAGGCCCCTGTAATAGACGCCGTGCGTGTTCCACCGTCGGCCTGGATCACATCACAGTCGACCGTGATGGTATTTTCACCCAACAATGACAAATCCACCGCGGCGCGCAATGAACGCGCAATTAAACGCTGAATTTCCAATGTGCGACCACCTTGCTTTCCACGCGCTGCTTCGCGGGCCGAACGGGTATGCGTGGAGCGTGGCAACATGCTGTACTCTGCGGTTACCCAGCCTCGTCCTTGCCCCTTCATGAAACGTGGCACACCCTCTTCAACGGAGGCGTTACACAGCACTTTTGTGTTGCCAAACTCAATCAACACTGAACCCTCAGCGTGACAGGTAAATTGACGGGTAATAGTAACTGGGCGAATTTGGCTAGCAGTACGGCCGCTTGGACGCATAACGAACTCCCGGATTTAGAGACGAGGTTATATTTGGGACGGGATTATAGCGTATAGAGAGGCTGCAGGTTAAGGATAACCTTGCAGCCATGTATTGTTATTAAGATTGAGACGCTGGAGGAGGAATGCTGATGTTCGCGTTACCGCTTCGGTAATCAATCGTCAACAGAAAGTGTTGTAAGACGTCATAACCGAGAATACCTCTAACGCGCTTCCCTTTGATACGGCTAAATGACGCTTGTTTAGTTTCGGCGATATTTGCAGACTCTCCTTCTGCAGGAACTGTGACCAAGACATCTTCCAATGCGTAAGGCCCAAATTGAAGCTCCGATATACGAAATGCCTCGTTTATTCCGCTCGTATTTGCTCCCCTGGCGTATAGCTCAGTAGTTTCATACTCTTTAAGCCAGCCATTAGACTTTGCTAGAGAGCGTTCAACCATTACACCTCCAGCATTGCCGGTATCCAAAAGTAACCAAACATCCACCTCTTTATTCATTGTGACAGAGACAAGTGGTTTACCAGTTCCTCGCTGTTTGACCAACTTTATATTTTCAATTTCGCTCATATCCCAGGTGTCGTGCGGGACAATCCTAAGCCGACTGTTGGGGTAATCAATTTGGACGATGAACTGCTCAAGGAATGTTTCACCCAGAAGAATGGCAACATCACTGCCCCCGAAGTTGAGTCCGGCAAGACCATCCATCTTCACCTCAGTACCAAACATTCCGACATTCAATCCATTGTAGGTGCTACGGGTTTCCTTGCCATAAACACCAACAACCTCAATCTTGTTACCTGTTTTAAGGTCTAAATTATGAGCCTTTCTAAATCGATTGTTAATGGCATTGAGCTGTGAACCTGTATCCAATATTGCGTATGCCTCAATACCGTTTGCGGTGATGGGCATTTTTATATGACCGCCTTCCAGCTTAAACTCAACCCAGGCCTGAGCTGTCAAAGAGAATGAGGTTAATAGTAGAAGTAGTATGTATCTGAACATTGCTGTTTCCTTCGCTTGTTGCATAGTCCAATGAGCCTTATATTGACTCTTATTCGAACAGTAATATGTAACATTTTATTAATGTATACAATGACTTCGCTTCAAATTCGCCATAAGCAGTTTGAATACGTATGGGACAAAATCAGTAAATATTAGCCATGCATCGTGGTATCCTGCGTCGATTTACTTATTCCACAGCGCTACATAATTCAAACAGGGGAGCTTCAATATGATTTACAGCATGACTGCCTTTTCTCGCCATGAGGTAAAAGCCGACTGGGGTAATGCAGTGTGGGAGATCCGCTCGGTCAATCAGCGCTACCTGGAAACCTATTTTCGACTCCCTGAACAATTCCGCGGTCTTGAGCCTGTGCTGCGAGAACGATTCCGGAGCAAGCTGGCGCGGGGCAAAGTTGAATGCGCATTAAGGTTTAGTGCCAATGATGCAGCAGTAGGCAAGTTAAACCTTAATGAAGAGTTGGCCAAACAGCTGCTGCATGCCGCAGACTGGGTTCAGTCACATGGCCAATCAACCGGCGTTAACCCGGTCGATATTCTGCGTTGGCCCGGTGTCGTCGCGGCAGAAGAAGCGGATATGGACAGTATTCAGGCCGACATGCTTGCCGGCTTTGATACCGCACTGAATGATTTTATCGATGCCCGTGCTACGGAAGGAAGCACGCTTAAAACGCTGATTGAACAGCGTCTTGATGGCATTGAAGTTGAAGTGGCAAAGGTTAGCGAACGCATGCCGGAAATCATCGATTGGCAGCGCGAGCGTCTCACCAGTCGTTTTGAAGAAGCAAAAATTGAGCTTGATGAGACCCGTCTGGAACAAGAGATGATACTCCTTGCCCAAAAGGTCGATGTAGCCGAGGAGCTAGACAGACTCACTTCTCATATCAAAGAGACACGCAAAATTCTCAACAAGGGTGGGGCATGCGGACGCCGTCTGGATTTTATGATGCAAGAATTCAACCGCGAGTCTAATACCTTGGGCAGCAAGTCTATTCATACTGACATCACCCAATCCGCAGTAGAGCTGAAGGTGTTGATAGAGCAAATGCGCGAGCAGATCCAGAATATTGAATAGAACGCTCAAACGCGACATAAGAGCATATTTTACAAAGACTTAATAGATATCATTGTTTTCAGTTGTTTTCATTTGATTTCAAAAATGTTGACAAAAACGCGGCAATATTGTTGACAAAACAACACGAAGCTCCTAATTTCATTAAATGTTTGTCAACAGTACCGGCTTATGTCCAAGCAGCTCAACGACTTACGCATCAAGTCTCTTCTGAAACAGGGGAAACCCTTAAAGCAATCAGTTGGTAACGGCCTTTATTTCAGGGTTTCCAGTTCAGGCACTGGCAGCTGGGCTTTTATGTATACGATTCAGCGCAAGCGCAAAGAGATTTCTATTGGAACGTACCCGTATATGTCCCTTGCAGAGGCAAACCTAAAGGCGTTTGAGCTAAAGTCTTTGGTCAAATCGGGAAAAGACCCCAAAATTGAAAAGCAGCGCAACGAAAGTGGAGAATTTAACATTGTCGACGATCTTGCTTGCGATTGGCTGAAAGACTGCGAAAGGCGTTTAAAGCATCCTGAAATACCTGCAAGAGTCTATACCAAAGACATAAAGCCAATACTGGGCGATATTCCACTTCATGATGTAAATGCCAGGGATGTAAGGCGAGTTATTGAGCGTATTCTGGGAGGAAAAATTAAGCGCCCCACCATCGCGAACGATGCACTGGGCTTTATGAAGCAACTATTCAGGCACGGAATAAAGCTCGATGTCATTAACTCCAATCCTGCTGATGCCTTTCGCCCATCAGATGCTGGTGGCGTGGAAAAAGCCAGAGATCGAGTTTTGTCTTCAGCCGAGCTAGAACAGCTGTTCACCGCAATCAACAAACATAAAATACAGTTTGGCTACGAAAATAGGCTCGCAGTTCAGCTGCTCTTATTAACCGGTGTTCGCAAAAATGAATTACTTCAGATGAAATGGTCAGAGCTTGATCTTGATAATGCAGTTTGGACTTTGCCTGCCTCGCGTACAAAAACCAGTGCGGAGTTTAGAATCCCACTCTCAAATAGTGCAGTAGTGATGTTTACCGAACTTAAGCGACCATCGAGCTACTCTGAATATGTTTTTCCTAACAGACGTGTTTCAAAGCGCTATCCGCACGTAAGCCCTGACACACTGAATCAGGCCATTTCGAATTTACTGGCAAACGATGATGTAGATATTGCGAAGTTCACAGTTCATGATTTGCGCCGAACATTTCGGAGTCTATTGGCTGAGCTCAAAGTACCGGGCCATATTGCGGAACGATGCTTAAATCACAAGTTAAAGGGTGTTGAAGGCATCTATGATAAATACGACTACTTTGAAGAGCGAAGACTTGCACTGGAGAAGCTTGATAAGTTCATCATAACCTTGCTCGGTGCGGATTAGTTGTCTAAATGGTTCGTAACCAGAACCGAGATAAACCTGCTAGTGCTTGTTTACGTGTCGCCGCCCCTCACCCTGATGAATTGTGGAATTCCTTGGTAACGACAAGCCGCCGTTTACAAATTCACTCTCCAGACATAAATCTCAGGCAATGAATTAACCGATCTAATTCGCATAGTTAATGTCGGCTTTTTAACTGAGAGCAGATCAGACGAACTATCCCTAATTACTGAGGCTTCACGGTAACACGCATATAAAACAGTGTTTTTTGGTGTGTTAAAGTTTGTAAGCGTCTGATATTAAGTATGAATATGGGAATTTTTTGCATGAAGCACGTCCGGTGTTACTGTGAAGTCTTCATATAAGATGTTAGGCATCTCAAGCAAACTCACTTTGTCGAGGATACTGGGTTAAGGAATTTAGACTAATGAAGCGATTGATAGACCTCACAAATAATGAAGCTAAGCAGCACTTCCTAAAATGCAGCAGTTACTTCAATGCTGACCTTCCAAAATATATAAGCTTTCAACCACTTCTTACCTCAGTATCACAGGTGATGAATGAAGGTGGGTTTTATCAATTTAAGTCTACAAATCCGAGTGAGTTGTCGGGTGTAAACTACAATCTGATAGCAAATAAAGATGGGAAGCTCGCATGGCGCCCTTACGAGTTAATGCACCCAGTGATTTATGTTTCTTTGGTGAATGTGATTTGTGATGATAAAAACTGGAATCTCATCAAGGATAGGTTTACAGAGTTTGAGAATGGCTTTGTGGATTGCTGTAGCGCTCCAGTGATGTCTGTGGATAATCAAAGTGATGTTGCTTCACAGGTTATGAACTGGTGGCAAAAAGTAGAGCAACGATCGCTTACCTTTTCATTAGAGTTTAGCCATGTGCTGCATACCGATGTGACAGATTGCTATGGCTCTTTATATACGCATAGCATTTCTTGGGCATTGCATGGAGTAGAAGAAGCTAAGAAAAATCGACGAAGCAAGTCACTTCTTGGTAACAAGATCGATTCACATATTCGGGCCGGTCGATATGGACAGACAAATGGAATATCTCAAGGCTCTGTTTTAATGGATTTTATAGCCGAAATTGTCCTTGGGTTTGTCGATCTTGAGATCACTCAGGAGCTCCGAGGTAAAAGGGACTTTCGTATATTAAGGTATCGTGACGACTATAGGATTTTTGCAAACAGCGATGATAGAGCTGAAGAAATACTTAAAATCATCAGCGACAAGCTAAGAGTTGTTGGCATGAGGCTCGGAGTGTCCAAGACCTATTCGTGCCGTAATGTAGTGGAAGGTTCTATAAAGCCGGACAAACTTGCGGGCATAGAGTTACAAGATCTTGGTACGACTAACGCGAAAACTATCCAAAAGCAGTTGCTGAGGCTCCACTCCTTTGGTCAGCGCTACCCTAATAGTGGAGGTTTAAGACGAATTGTGAGCGAGTTTCATGCCGACATTTCAAAGCAAACGGAAACTCCAGATGACCTAGAGGTGCAGGTGGCAATCGCTACTGATATAGCTTTTGTCTCCCCTGCTACATTTCCAGCCATAGCCGGAATATTAAGTTATCTAATCTCAATAGCTCCTGCTTCTGAAAAAGTGCAGCTCTGGGAGAAAGTACGCAACAAAATGGCTAGAGTCCCATACAATGGATATCTAGAGATTTGGCTTCAGAGAGTTACACAGCCTGCCAAAATAAATATCCAATTTTCTAGTGATGAAGCAATTTGCAAGATAGTCAATGGTAGCAAAGAAAAGCTATGGGAAAACGACTGGATATCGAGTCAAGATTTAGTTAGAGCACTTGATGTTTCACAAATTGTAATATCCTCAGCTGAAGATGAGAGTGAAGTTGTTCAACCAGCGGAAATTCAGCTTTTTACTCAAAATGCATGGACATACTAGTGCCTAACAAGCGCATGTTGTCGGACTGGTTTTACGCTGCACACTAAACCAGCCTCAAATGCGTGCGTTATACGTTATGAAGGTTTAAATGGAAGGTATAGTCTCAAACATTCGAAAGCGATACTTGAAGGCATTTTCTAGTTACGTAAAAAGCGCTAAGGAAACACCTTTTTTTACTTCCGATTTGGTGGTGATTGGGGTGATAGACAGAAGTATCGGCTTGGTTGAAGCTATGCCAGCTCTCATCGCTTCCGAGAATATCCATGCGTTCGCGCCACTACTTAGAGTTCAGTTGGATGGTCTGTTACGTCTGCATGCATTGAGAATTGTTAAAGACAGAGAATCACTCGCCGGCCACATAGTAAAAGGCAACTCCTTGCGCGACTACAGAAGCGATGGTAAGAGGCTAACTGATAGGTACTTGGTCAACTCTCTCAAGGATGAGTTGCCTTGGGTTGAATCAATGTACGACACCCTATGTGGCTGGGTACACTTTTCGGAATCCCACATCTTCTCATCTGTATCAGAAGGGAAAGAAGACCGAACTATCGAAATTGGAATAGGCGAATACCGAAAAAAGCTGAAACCTCAGCTGCTAAAAGAGACGATAGGTGCAACAGAGGCAGTCCACAATGCAATTGCTACGATAGCCGAAGCCTATTTCGCGCTTCCTAGACACCTATAACAAATTAACCCACGTGGACGGCTTATCGCATGCTTTCATCACTGCGTTACATAGTTTAGGCTGCTGAAGCCGTCCATTGTTAGGGCATTCTTGACATTCCGCTAATAAAGTAAAGTGATTACTCATATATTGAGTGACTATGGCATGAAATCCGCAATTATTCGCTATTAAAAATACCAAAAATGCGAACGTGAGCAGCTTTTTCCCTAGCTGTCCGTTAGATATTGTCTGTCCCCTAAACTGAAAACGTCTCATTGGATATGAGTTTCTTCAAGTCAGTAGGATTCTCGGTCACACATAATGCCAGTATTTCAGCGAAAATCAGCTTGTGTAAATCCCACCGAAACAAAACCATTAGAAAAACCACTATAAAACATGGCTAATTTAAGTATATAAATATTAATAGCCATATAAATCAATCATTTATAACGCTTCTTATAAATCTTTCTTGGTTTTAATGGATCTTTTGCGGGGATCCTATTACCCTTTTTACAAGTTCGAAAGAAGTTGGAGCTATAAATGGCAGACATTATTCACAACTGCGAATTCGATGAGTTCGGGTGTTGTCCCTCCTGCAGCCTTGATTACGCCGAGTGCCAGTGCCCGGGCCCATTTGACCAGTTTGCTTTTGAACAACATTTATCTGACGCAACAACAAATAAGGATAAACAAGATGAGCGCGACGAGAAAATTCGAGCATAAAATAGACAACATCGATGGATTGTTAACCACTGTAAAAGGCCTCGGTTGCGACCATGCATTGGTTAAGGTGCTTGGTAAGAATGCTAACGATAAGAATCAGGTTTACTGGAACTCTGATTTCAACATGTTAAACCAGATCCATGATTTTCACTTTCAGGAACGAGCATTTAGCACGAGCACAACGAAGCCACTATCTAATACCAGAGCAAGAATACCGGAAGGCATTTTTAAATCGTTCTACTGGGTAGACACAGAACATAAACTGGTTGCCGCGAAAAACGCAAAGATGCTGATATACGCACAATACCCGGAGATGCGTCTTAGCGGCTTTAAAACTATAGAAAATCAGATCCCTGAATCACTATCTGTTGAATTCACTAAAGCTAATCCTGACGTAAAGAGATTGTTTGTTCTAGGCCGCGTTCCCGGAACAGGCGCAGTTGCATTTATGGTCATCGCAGATGATTACCTCGTAGAGCAGGTCAGGAAGCTGCGCGGTCATGAACTGTCACAAGTAGTAAAGGTTTTATTGGACGGAAATGATAAACACGGAAGGCTAATGCCATTACTAGCCAAAGTAGCTAATACTTGGATTCCCGGTGTCAGATTTAACAAAAAAGGGGAGACGATACCGTTTAATAGCACTCAAGTCTGTGGATATACACTAGAACATGCATTAGATATCAGACCCAATGCTGACAAAAATGGTGACTTTGAAGGTATAGAGCTTAAAACGCATACCATGAGAAAAGTATCCTTGATGACCCCTGAACCAGATATGGGTTTGTATGCAAAGGACTTTAAAGCTTTTATGACTGACCCAGAAATTTGTTACCTAAAGCCTGATGGAAGCTGGCGTTTTACTGGCATACACAAAACTGGTAATCGCTGCGCTAGAAGCAACCTTACAATGGAAATAGTGAATTACGATCCGAATGAAAAGAACTTTTCTAAGCAGTTAAACAAAGATATATACGTTGGTCTGTTCAAGCCGGACGGTACATTAGCGGCAGGTTGGAGTCTCGAGCGACTGATGAACTGCTGGGGCGCAAAACATAATGAAGCAGTATATATTCCTGCAGAAAAACGAGCGGCTGAGGGTCAAACCGCTATCGACATGGGCTGCGCAAATGAAGTGCGATTTGCTAACACCGTTATGTGGTGCAAGGGTACAGGGCCGGATAAACTGTTACGTGCGATTTATGAGGGAATAATTATTCTCGACCCTGCACCAAAGTATGTTCCCGAACAACCGAAACTTACGAAACGCCGTTGTCAATGGCGTGTGAACGACATTAGCGCAGCACTGCCGCACCTTTACGAAAGTTTCAAAGAAGTCGCCCTGTAATAAAAAAGACTTGAATTGAGTGACGCATTAGTTGCCGTATAGAACGTTATTAATATTACCAGTATTGTGCAACCCAAAAGCGGAGAGCCCAAGACTCTGGTTTCAATGCTTAATCAAATTTTTTACTAAATTGGTTTTTAAGCTAAAAAAGGGGGCTTTCCGTAAACATTGACGTAATAGCGGGAAAATAATTGCTCTGAAGTATTGGCGACACATTAGCGCACTCAACAGAGCAGATAAAAATCGCCGCCTTAGAATCTTGTGTAAAGACAGATATATTGACCGTAAATGCAGAATATAAAGGGAGGGCGTTGTGCAAGATAGCAGCTCCAAGGCTACTGGCTATGAACCAGAAACCCAAAAGTCGTGGGTAGGTGCGATATGTGGATATTTTAGAGACTTTCTGGATACAGATTTTAAAAAGACCACTGCACCAAAGCGGTCTATCTCCAATCGCAATAGCGCAAATGTGCTTACTGGCATACCTCTGAATAAGTACAACTCATTTCGTGACGAACTAATCAAGCGTCTTTCAACACCATTTGATGGGTCAATGTCTGTCAGCGTCAATGTACCGCGGGGGCGTTATAAGTCGAGGATGAGCAAGCGACTTTTGTCAGTCATAGACCAGCATATAAAGTCGATCGCAATTGACGAATTTATGCAGGTCGCATCTAACGCAAAAGTCGCTGCCAGAGAACGAGTAAAAAAATTCAAAGATGACCCAGATGGGTTTGCAAACAGTCTCATTGACCAGTTGCAAAATAACTTACTAAATCTGGCGGTCAATCCGCTCTTAGAAAGCTTAGATAATTATTTTAAGCAAATGAGCCAAAGCGGTATTGAGAGTATTTACAATATCGAAGAAGAGCTTGGCGCAAATCTGACAGCGTTCATCGATGAGCCTATCTCAGCAGCTGTTGCCGCAGCGATTGTTGATGACGATTTTACAATGCTGGATGCATTAATCGATGACGCGTGTGATAGCGATGCTATCAAACAGAAGCTCATCGACTATTTTCGCGCTTTCGATAGCAGTGATTTATTCGCTGAATTGTCTGAGCTTCGAGGTTCACTTAGACTCATCGATAATTCACAACTCTATTTGTACTTGGCAAGCGTCAGATTTAAGAATACTGCCTACCCCCTTCTCTACCTGCCAGTGTCTGTGGAGCTTAAGGAATCAGCGTTTCATCTGCGGGCAGATCCGCACTTGTACATTAATAAACGGGCCGTAGACTTTCTGATAGGTGAAGTAAATAGAAGTGGCGAAGGAGCGGTCTCATTTGCGCTTCCCGATAGAATTTTATATGCAAGCGAGGGCGAGTCGGTACTGGGTAAGGCGCAGCCGTTCATTGATGAGTTTACCAATGCACTTTCCCTTAATGGCGTCATTGATTTAAAAGCCAGTCACGCAGAAAAAGCATCACGTTCCAGTTGTAGCGTCGATAACGCGTTTCATTTCAGCATCTTTGATAAAGGCGATGAATCGCTACTTAATGATTATGAAGAGCTACTAACCTCGCTAAACAGCACTGAAGCCCTCAAATTCGATAAGTTGGCAGAAGAGTTCGAAAGCTTGATAGAAAGCTTTATGTTTGGTGAGTCAGACTCATTTGAAGCGGAAGTCGAAGCAGATTGGGAGTCTATGTCGCTAACCGAGCGATTGGTCTATGAATCGCCGGTACCATTAAATGAAGAACAGCGAAAAATCATCTCGGGTTTAAATAAACCGGGGTGTAAGTTCATCTCCGTAGAGGGGCCTCCGGGCACCGGAAAAAGTCACAGTATTACGGCGGCTGTCTTTGATGCCATCCTCAGAGGCAAGAATGTGCTGGTACTCTCAGACAAGGCCGAAGCACTCGATGTAGTTGAGAACAAAATCAGACAGACGTTGAGCGCAGTAAGGGTGGACGATAATTTTCAGGACCCCATTCTACGATTAGGAAAGCAAGGCAATACGTATTCGAAGATACTCTCAACGAAAACCGTAGAGCAGATAAAACGCAGCTCGCAGGTGGCCAAATCGAATGAAAAACGATTGCATGAAGAAATTGAAAAAAGGTCGAGCGCGCTGACTCAGAGTTTGGGCGAACTCGAGAGCACATTGACCAGTATCGATATTCAAAAAATTGCAGAAATATCGAGAAATGAACCTGACACGTTCGCTTTCACCGATCAAACACCAGAAACATTTTTATATGACGTCAGTTTTTGCAAGGGTATGGCGAATGCAAGGGCGTTAATTAAATTTTTCTCTGAGCCACCTGTCAGGGAGCTAACGACACTCTTAGATATTTCTTTCACCAGTGAAGCGCTGTATGACTTTTTCGACCAACTGGAAAAAATGCTTAGAGTCATTGGCAACCTAACACCACCACCCACCTTTCACCTTTTTAATCAATTTGATGTCAAAGACCTGCAGACACTAGCAGATATCATCGACCGCATTCAAGACGCTGAACTGCCTGTGTTTGGGTTCTTATTCGCCAAATCAAAATTGCAGTTGGTGAAAAGAAAATTGGTGAACGCATTCAATTATCAGGGATTAAATGAGCACCCGAGAACGATGATTCAGACACTGCAGGAAGCAGAGTCATTTTTCAGAGAATTTTGCCAACAGTGCAAAGAGAGCGGCATAGAAGTTAGCGTTCAAAACACGATACTGAAGTTGATGAAAAAAAGGGTTAGCGCAGATATCAACGGTCTCGACAGTGCCAAAGACGCCTTCGAGGCACTGATTAAGCGAATAAAAGTGTCAGAGCGAACATTTGCAGAGATTGGGTTGAGCGAGTCTGACCTAACCGCGTTGGCTGGCAATCATGGAGATGTAAATGCTAAAGCAATCGTAAAACTCGATAATCATATCGAAGCTTGCCGAGATATTTTTGACTGCTTCCAGCGTGCCCCGAACCTTGACTACCCAGCACGACGCGCAGAGCTAGAAGGGCTTCAAACGCAGAAGCTTGCCAATATTATCGATGAACGCTTAGTAACATTCGCCAATGAGTCGAAAAATAAAGCCAGTCAAATTAAAACCATCATCCAGAAAAAACAGAAGTTCCCGAAGGAGCAGTTCGCGGCATTAAAAGAAGCTTTCCCCATTATTATCGCTGGGATACGTGATTATGCGGAGTACATTCCATTAGATGAGGAAATTTTCGACCTAATTATTATTGATGAAGCCTCTCAGGTGTCTATTGCTCAGGCCCTCCCTGCATTTATCCGTGCCAAGAAGGTATTGGTTCTGGGTGATAAAAATCAGTTTAGCAACGTCAAAACAGAGAACGCCTCAAAAGCCGTTAACCAGTCTTACAAAGCTGCTGTCATGGAACAGTTTACCAAGCAGCAAAACAATCTGGACGATGCAAAAATCAATCAAATAAAACTTTTTGATGTTAAGACATCGGTATTGGAATTTGTTGACAGAATAGCCAACCTGAAAATTATGCTTCGCAAGCACTTCAGGGGCTATCCGGAGTTGATAAGCTTTTCCAGTAAGTATTTTTATGGCAACCAGCTACAGGCAGTGAAGATCAGGGGTAAGTCTGTAAACGAGATCATTGAATTCTGTGACGTTGAGCATGATGGCAGACATGAACTAAAGGGGAATGTAAATGTTCCTGAGGCAGATGCGGTTATTCAACGTCTTAAAGCCATCTACACATCGCACAATGGTGAGGATGTATGCGTTATCACGCCGCACAATGAACAGCAGAAACACTTACTCCAGTCAGTACAATCATTGCCTGAAGGTACTGAGCTTATGGAAAAGCTGAGGCTGCGGATCTTCACATTTGACTCATGTCAGGGAGAAGAAGCCCATACGGTGATTTACTCGATGGTTGCCACTTCGCAAAGAGACCGACTTAATTATATTTTCGCTAAAGATCTCAATGATGCTGAAGATGTGGAAGATAATCTCAGGCTGCAGCGCCTGAATGTTGGTTTCAGTCGGGCAAAGGAGCGAATAGTTATTTTCCACTCTAAACCGATTGAGGATTTCAAAGGCGGCATTTTTCATGCACTGAACCACTATCGTGCAGCGATCGACAAAGGGTTGAGAGGGCCAGAAACAAGAGATGTCGACCCCGCATCGCCCATGGAACTGCAAGTATTAAGCTGGCTTAGGGAATTGCCACTTTTAGATGAATTAGGCGACAAGGTCGAAGTGGATGCCCAATTCGAGTTAGGAGCCTACTTGCGACAGCTTGATCCGTTTTACTCTCACCCAGATTACAAGGTCGATTTTTTATTAAAAATCCAAGATGGAAACCGCACAAAGCAGATTATTCTCGAATACGATGGGTTCAAAGAGCACTTTACTCACTTTAATGAGGTTAATGCACTGAATTACGAATACTACATGCGACCGGAGGATATAGAGCGGCAAAAAGTACTAGAGAGCTACGGCTACACCTTTGTGCGGATTAATCGCTTTAATATCGGCAGTGACCCAGTAAAAACGCTAGACCTGCGTCTTCGAGAGCTTTTAAAGAGTGCACGAAAAGAGCCATCACCACCAAGCCTTGTAGCAGAACTGCAAAAAGAGCAAAACGCCTTGGAAAACGGCGATAGCAAAGTCTGCGCGAAGTGCAAAAGTGTCAAGCCGCTTGAAGAGTTTTACGACGAAAACCTTCAGGGCGGAAAAGGCGGATACGGGCGCAACTGTTGGTCTTGCAAGCAAGCGGCTGGCGCGACTAAGAAAAAAAGGCTGAAAAAAAAGGACTTCGCGGCAACGTATTCTGCAGGAAATAATGAAGTCGGATCGGGTCCAAATGGCTGGGTGTACCTAAATTGTCCGTATTCGGATAAAGACGAATGCAGACAACTTGGTGGCAAGTGGGACCCATATAGAAAACAATGGTATATCCCTAGCGGTCAAGATGTTGCTAAATTTAAGAAATGGCTATAATGCATTCTGACGATCATATTCATTCAAATTCGGAAAATCATTGGTGCAATCGACTCATAGAGGCAGACTAAAGCACTATGAGGATAGTTTAGCGAGTAAATGGGATGTCGAAATCACGGAAGTGTTCAAGATGTGGATCGTTGGGAGACCTTAATTTAGTGACTGTGTCATATGATGGAGTAAGCGAGACAGGACGTTTGCTCGTCTATTGTCATTTATGCAGAGAACACTTTAAAAAACTTCTTTTGGTCAATGTCCCTCTGAACGAAGTCAATAGCGAAGTTTGGCTTAATCTTTATGCTTCAGGGAGGACTCAGTCAGACCCAACGACTGCATGTGAGATTGTATTCGGCAAGGTAATCCACAACATCGTTAAACAAGCCGAAGACATACTATGCCAGTCGGATGAGGAAAAAGCTGACGGATGATTCCAGCCTAACTGTTATATATTTCACTCCTATTTAATCAGTCGACAACGCGTTGAAAACCAAGCTAAGAGTTTGAATCCATCCTTGACGGATTGGATAAAATCTAAGACTCTAGTGGAGAGTGTTGTATGCGCTCTGGTGTCTCTCCCCGCAATATCACACCCAAAGGCTTTGCCCAGTACCCTATTCACAATTTGATTTAACATTTACCTATCACAGCAGGGCGGGGGAGCTGTGAGCAGGAAAGTGTTATGACCAAATCTAATCTCGATACGCTTAATCAATTGCAGTCTGCCGAAGTTATCTTTGGTGAGAGCCTAGAAAGTTTGGATGAGCTTCCATCCCCTTTGAGGGGCCCTTACAGCCCACCAGAAACGTTGCATAAGTTCAAGGCGGCGGTGACAGAGGTTATCGACATGGAGTTTATACGCGAATCCATAGATGCTTTAATTCCAACAGATCTGCCGGGTGCACTACTTCGCAGATTTTGGCTTGGCGAAGCGGATAAGCTGACTTCATGGGATTGTCAGCTATTGCAAAACCAGTTGATCGATGCGTTTAGCTTTGAGCTTGAACTTATCGTTACATCCAGCGATAACAAGATAAGTGCAAACACTAATGGAGAAAGTAATGAAGACAAGTCACTTTATGATGCGCTCTATAATGCAACGCATGCTCAAATACGAGATGCAGTAGTTACATCAACTCTAGATCTTGATAAACAAGAACTCCATGACCACGCGAAAGACTGGTTTGGTTATTGGCTGACCTCGCTCCATAAGTGTGAGCCAAATGTTATACACCAATTGCGTATTGCACTGTATTTAGTAAAACAACACTGTGAGCGAAAGTTTCGCGTTTGCGCATTAAATAAAAATTATGAGGTTTATGGTGCATGGCGATTAAGGAAAGGCTCAAGACCATGCTTTGAACTTGTTGAATTGCTGAATCGCGATATTGGTTACGAGAATCTACATCTACACAAAATTGCTGACGAAAATCAGCTTCAGAAGACAGCATCTTTGCTCAAACATTTTCGTAAGATGGTCCTAAGAGCAGGTGGTAAACAACTATTGCTGCCAAATGGGTCTGAAATGGCGGAATTTTGTCGTCGTCCTTATGTAAAAGACATTCTTACGCCAGATATGTTTATTCACTAAAAAATGCTCGGGTGGTAAGTGTAATATTGCCACCCACTACAGCTATCTATTACTTAGACGTAAATACGAATATTCGTATCAATAAAACCTGCTCGCGCGAGTTCATTTTTGAGGTAACTCGCAGAGTAGTGGGTATCTCCATTACAAATGTCGTATTTGAGACTACATGCGGTCACGTTTTACAATTTGTGCGTATCTCCTGGGTTACTTGATTTTAAGGCTGCAATGCTTCCCAAACCTGCACCCCTGAGAACCCACTCTTCGATTCTTTCGGCCAGACCGGAGGGTGTATGCCTGTCTTTTCCACGCAAGCTGCATTCCCAAACGATTAAGACGCGGTAGCCCAAATCGATAAGTGCATTGACGTTTTGTTTGTCGACTTCAATCTGCCTGCGGAATTTATTACGCCATTTTTCCGTATCGGTCTCAGGCATTTTAAACAGATGGCAGTCATGACCGTGCCAGAAACAGCCGTTAACGAATATCACAGCCCGATACTGACGTATAACAATATCGGGGCGGCCCGGCATGTCGCGCACGTTCGTACGGTATTTAAACCCACCAGCGTAAACCATGCGCCGAACACAGCGTTCTATCTTAGTGTTGCGATTCCTGATGGCCGACATATTCCTGTGGCGGCTCTCTTTTGACAGCACATCAGCCACAGGATAGAGCCTTTGTTACGCTGCCTGACGGGACTTACTGTCCCTGCTTATGGCTTCCAAGATCCACGGCTTCATTAGCTCGGCTACAGCTTCAAAAACCGGGACCACAACAGAATTGCCAAACTGACGGTATGCCTGAGTGTCGGACACAGGTATAACAAAATTCGACTCACCAGCCTTGTCAAAACCCATGATTCTCGCGCATTCTCTGGGCGTTAAACGGCGGGGCCGGTTTTCCTGATTTTCTTCATTCCAAAAATCAGACTCGGCGGTGTTACTGTCCCAACCTCTGTCTATCAATATCTCTGACCCATCTTTGTGATAACGAGCCGACAGCGTTCTGCATGTGGCATTTCTGTCATTCGGATCAACCAAGCCGTAACCAAACCCGTTGCCTTTAGCCTGATGTTTTTTGGCATACTCAAAAAGGTATTCCCATAACCTTGGAGTAAGTGTGTACTTGCTTAGCTCTTTTGTACCTGGCTCTTCTAACAGCTCACTCAGTGCAGGCCTGACATCAGGCTTCCTAATATCATTCAGGCTCATTTGGCCGGCGATGTTATGCTGCTTTTTAAAGCCCACCAGCACAATACGTTCACGGTGCTGCGGCAGATAGTTAGCACCATCTATGATTTTCGGGTCGTTAGAACCCTTGCCATGCTCAACATCAACAACGTCGTACCCAAGTTCGTCCAACGCCTCAAGGATCACCCTGAAAGTGTTACCTTTATCGTGGCTTTTCAGGTTTTTGACATTTTCCAGTACAAACGCACTCGGCTCACACGCTTTGATAATCCTGCACACGTCAAAAAAGAGCGTGCCCTGAGCTTCACATTCAAAGCCGTGTGAGCGTCCCAGAGCGTTTTTCTTTGATACCCCTGCAAGTGAGAAGGGCTGGCATGGAAAGCCCGCCAGAAGCACGTCATGATGCCCGATATGGCGTTTAATGTGCTCATACGCTTCTTCTTCTGTCACGTCCTCGCGATTAGAGAGCGTGACATCCCGGATATCTTCGTTGAATGTATGGTCGATGTCGCTGTAATAGTTGGCTTTATAAGTGCGCACGGCGAATTTGTTCCATTCGCTGGTAAAAACGCATTTGCCGCCTATCGAGTCAAATGCCCTGCGCAGACCGCCGATGCCAGCAAACAGGTCAATGAACGTGAATTCAGGATTGTCGTAGTGATCAGGTTTGGCAGGCAACAGGCCCTTCAGAAAATGTGTTTCTTCGTCAGTCAAACAACGGTCACTTTTTCCGTTTAATACGCGGTTGATAGTCTCCCGACACCAGTCGCTTGGAGTAACCGGATTGAGCTTTTCTGCAATTTGTTTTTGGTCATATATCTCGAGGAGCTGTGTGAGTAACTCAACCGTATTTTCTTTTGTTGTCATGCTCTGTTAATCCGGATATTTGATGTGTAAAAGACTATCACTCGTTTGACCCAGAGACAACATTTCCTGTACAAATAAACAGGCATTTTTGGCGCTATTCATCCGGGCTACATATAAGATTGATATGTGAAGGCCGGCGTTTTTGTCTCACCATTACCACCGGCCCAACACATTACACCTAGGACTTTAGTTATGCCGCAAGAGCCGGTTTCGGTCTTCCTGATATCACTTTACTGAATTGCGCTTCAATGTCACCGGGATGGACACCAGAAGCTAAATCCGCACGGATATTATCTCTAAGTACCGTAAGCTCGGTAATCACCCCGTGTTTCCATTCACGCAGCTTCTTCACTTCCCCAGTCAGCCCCCACAACACAAAATTTTTGCTGCCTCGCACTAACGGCTCATCAAGCGACTTGCTCAGATAGTCAGCCAAACTCAGGTCTATCTCACCATGCTCAGAATCCAGATTTGCTTTATCCAAAGTCCCCGGGGACGATTTAAGCCGAACTCTGCGAGTTGAAGTCTGTATACATATGGCATTATCAGCTGTCGTACTGAATCTGCGCAGCGTCTTTTTGCTGATATCTTTACCTGACGCATCACGTCGCTTACCGACCATGCAGACCATGTTGTGATTAGCCTCGATTACTATGTGTGCATGAAACGCTTCAGGCGCTGTTACAGGAGCGTTTTGCCCTTTTCGCTTGCCAGACCCCTCCAAAACAACAAAGCCCCTCACAGGGTGTCCCAGAAGCTTCTGTAGCATACTGTGCATACACTTAGTCATTTTGCGTATTCCGCGCGCCTCGCTTTTAATCTGGGCACTGTATTTGGCAGATAACTGTACCGTTATATGTGCAATAACGTTCCCGGGACATAATCCTTGGTGCAACGTTTCAAATGCCAATGTCAGACTCTCGTTGTAGCTGTAAAACCAACGTGCCCCTGTCAAACTCTTTACAGGAAACTTACGCGTCTTTTGATAATCCGTTTTACGTGTCAAACCAAATGGCTCTATAAAGCTCAACCGGTTTCGCTGTCTCTGGTCAAGCTTGTCATTGGAATAGTGTGCCACTCGCAGGCTGCCTTTGTTCAAAGACACCTGCTCGTTATTATCAAATCGGCCCTTTACTGACCTGAGGTAATTTCCAGACAGTATCGTCATAGCTGAATCCCACTGTTGATCCAGCTTTGAGTTGAGAAATGAAATGTCGTGTTTAGACAATTTCATGACCAAAATCCAACTGCTATAAGAATTTCAGCACACCCAGATATGAGTGTAAAAAAGGGTAAAAAAGCGAAATTTTTCATGCAGCGCGTTCTCTTCCATTGAGCCACCTACCTACTGCTGAAGATCTGTAGCCAACCCGTCTACTGGAAATTCGAATCGATCTTGGAAATTCACCTCCGGTCTCTAAGCGCCATAGTGTTGACTTGCTGATGCCCAGCATGAGGCATACCTCATTAGGGCTAAGTAAGACCTCGACTGAACCATCGTGTGTATTCATTATGTCACCTGAAATTAACTAGTGCGTGCGCGTTATTTTCCAGATAACGGAAGACGAAATATCAAATTGAAAAACGGATGAAACCTTTATGAAAAAACATTGAAAAATCGATGTTGCACAAGCTCTCAACAAAGTGCCCGGATGAAAGTTAGTAGGGGATAAATTGAATTTGCGTAGACTGGAGATTTAGTCTCACAAAACCGTTCGGCCAATAAAGATATACTTACCGCAACGACGCAATTTAGTATGACATCTTTTGTGACGAATACCGGGTTAACGAGTCACAGCGGCTGTGAGTTAGCTCGCAGGGCAAGCAATGCATACAGAATACAAACATTTGTCATTAGGCGAATCTGAATGTTGTTGCTTGAAATTGCATTCTCATCACACCCCCACTGCTGCGATAAAATTCTCTTAAGCTTTCGCCAGATATTCTTCATTAAGCCGGGCCGACGATCATTTGCAGGTAACATGTCTTTTACGGGCAGCTTTTCAAGTTCTAGCCGGTACTGCTGTCTGTATTGCTCAATACAATCAAGAACCTTATCAGCAAAAATTTTCGGCGCCATAAACTGCACTTGGCCAGCATTGCCTTTCTCACTTTTGTAGAACAGGTACGACTGTACGCTCCATGTAACACCGATTATGTCGGACGGTATTTTTCCTCGGATGAATTCAGACAGTACTGCCTGAATGGGCAGGAACTCTGGCAGCTCTTCTTTTTTCTGATAAGCAGGCATGTTGAGGAAGAAACGAAAAACAGGCGGAGCCAGCAAAGATACCGTTCTTGAGCACCATTCGTAGCCCATAGGGTCGTTTGGTACTTCTATTTTGCAGAAATAAATACCCGCAACAAACGCCTCCTCATCAGTAAGCCTTATATTGTCCAGCAGGAACCCCAGTTTTTCTGTGAATTCTGTATAAACCCCGTGAACGTCAAACATGGTCAAGTGAGCATCCTCTTCTCGAGGCGTAAGTAGTCCATGTGACACAAAATCCAATGGGGACAGGGGGGTTCCACGATAGCTTATGCTTCTTTCGATCCTTCTTTCTCCGAGTACTAGTGTAAGGTCTTGAATCAGTCGGGATATGTTCCTTATATCTAGATCAGAGAATCGGCTTTTTAGCATGTCAGTGATCGAAGTCGGTTTTAGCCACTCAAGCATGCTAGTTCTTATTGCACTGTCGCGTTTAAAATGACCGCAAAATGCGGTGGTAAATAGAATGCCCTTTCGTTGGAGTGGAGCAACATCCAGCTCATCTGCCTTGGACCTCCAAAGCGTCAGATTCTGTTTTGGGAAATCCCAATCTGCCGAAAATAAATTTATCTTTGCACGTTCTTCGTTGAGGTGATGATTGATGTGTTTTGCTGCCGGCATGAAGTCAGGATTTCGCTCATCTGTACAGTAATCCCAAAATACCCCCAGCGTCTCTTCCCAAATACTTAGCTGATCTTTTTTACCCAGAGCTAATGCACGTTGCTCTCCATGAGACTTACAAAACCGGACCCAAAAACCGGTTAATATATACTGCCTTTTCTCTAAGTAACTTTGACTGTTTGGAAAGCCATTCGTTTGACTACTGAACATTTCCGCCAGTGTATTGAGCCCAAGGCAAATTTCTACCATGTCATTCTTTACGCTGCTGTCTTGTTTAGCTAAAACGTACGCAGCATTTGCCAGTACGTTCGAGAATTCCCGTTCAAAATTGGCGAGGTTGTAATTATCCAAAGGATTGTAGAGATACATCATATCGTCTACTTCTATCAGTAATTCCGTAGCCCTGCAGATAGCAGGATGGGCAAGCGCCATCTTTTGCTCTTCGTTAAGAGTGATTTTGTGTCGTGTCGCGAAAGTTTCTAGTGACATTTTATTCTCCCATGTTCAGCAAAAAGGACTAATCACGTAGAGAATATTGAGATTGGGGAGGTTAGAACGTATGAGGTCGTTACTACACCAGAACGATAAGGCCGTTACTATTCCAATCCAAATATTCAACTTGGACATTGCTAAGTTAGCAAATTATTTGGCAACCAACAACGCTGTATATGGTCGACAATTCCAACCTATAATATTTAGTCAAAACACTTGGCAAGAAGGTGACAAATGCAACCGGAAGAGTTTCTCGCTTATATCAGACAAGAGATTCGTGCATCCTTTATAAATGCTCGTCAACGTAAGGTTGACGACAAACACAAGTATCGAACTGAAGGGCTAATTCAGGCTGCAAAACTATTACTAGGAGTGAGTAAGGATGAGCTGCAAGATTTGGTCGAACGAGAGCATATGGCAGTATTTGGAGAGAGTATCGCTGAAAGAAAAGTTCGCAAAGATGAGCTTAGAGCCCTAAAAGAGTTAGATGAAGACGAATATTACGATATCCCGGCAATCATCCGAAAGTAGTCAGACAAAACCTGATATCCTTCTTGACGCCACTTGCTGCCAAGCGGAGTTCGAGTTCTGAACTGCCGCTAACTACGTAGAGCCGACTTCCAGCCTCCAGAAGCATCTAGCGACAGATAGGTATTTAAGCTGACGTTCAAAAGGCGAAAATGGATTTCGCATCCAACTCCATCAGAATACCCACATATTAATTGCTCCTTGAAAACACATAATAAAAATTGAGATATTAATTCCTTGTGTTCCATACAGAAACTGACGGAGTAGTGATGTCCAATCTGAATGAGTGGGAGAAAAAATGGCTAGATCCTAACGTGGCTTTGCAGACTTGTTGGTCTGTGGGTCAGAAAAAAGGCAAGGAAGATCTCGATCTTGCTGAAAGAGTTTCAAGAGGTGAATTGCCAGTTTTGCCTTGGAAAGGCGGTATAGAGAAGGCCACCAAAAAAGGCTGGAAGTATGGTGTACTTAATTACTTGGCGATGTGGCAAGGAATAAAGAACGTACCTCTAGACGTTGCGTGGGGCGAAGAGTACGAATTAACCTGCACACGAACAGGGATGAAAGTCATCTATACAAGCGACTTCGAAAAATATAAAAACGCTTAAAATAAGGGACTATTCAATGGAGTTTGTAGCGCTAGATCTTGAAACTGCCAATCCGCAGATGAAGTCTATTTGCCAGATTGGGCTTGCACGCTATCGAGATGGTGAAGTAGTAGACACTTGGAAATCATTAGTAGACCCGCAGGACTACTTTGATCCCGTGAACGTATCGATACACGGGATTGATGAAGAAGACGTGACTGGTAGCCCAACTTTTGAAGAGATTTACCCTATCTTATGCCAGTGGCTATCGGGCGGCATAGCTGCTTGTCACACTAGCTTCGATAGAATAGCGATAACACAAGCAAGCAAGGCTAGTTCTCTTTCATTAATTGACTGTTCATGGCTGGATTCCTCTAAAGTAACGCGTAGAGCTTGGGAAGAGTTCGCTTATAAAGGTTACGGTCTCAAGAATGTATGCGCCAAGATTGGTTTCGAATTTCAACACCATGACGCCTTGGAAGACGCTATTGCATGTGGAAAAGTTTTGTTAGCGGCAATGGACAGGCTAAACACTGACATTGAAGGCTTATTAAAACGCGCAAAACTTCCAATCGACCCTGAAAATAGCCTTGAGACTTGGAAAGGGGAAACTGGTAATCCTGAAGGCCCATTACATGGTGAGGTAATGGTCTTCACAGGAGCATTGGCAAATTCTCGCATAGAAGCAGCAAGATTAGCTGCTCAAATTGGTTGTGACGTTGGTAAGGGTGTTACCAAGAAAACCACTATGCTAGTGGTCGGTGACCAAGACTTAAGAGCCTTAAATGGGGCTAATCTGAGTTCTAAACACAGAAAAGCCTTAACTCTTATCGAATCGGGTCAACAAATTAAAATTCTTAACGAGTCTGATTTTTACAGTTTAATTGAAGCTTACGGTGAGCAATAACATAATAAATATTAGCGTTTACCCAAACTCATTCACCTAATTTAAAGGGGAGAATGTGTAACACGGATTGTAACAGATGGGTTTTACGAAAATTACATTATTTATATTTATCAGTCGCTTACAGCCACTATTTCATTCCGGTCTCTGTACCGTAACTCAGATATCTGAAGGGCAAGCAGCCCAGCGGGCAAGTTAGAGGATGATTGGATAAACCTTAGTTATAGTCTCTCGCCTGCCAAATACAGTCTCGAGCAGGCCTCTTGTTACCTTGTATTAACCAATAAACTGAGAAGACCCTCTTCACGTACACTTTGGACATTCGTTGCCTTGAGCTTTGAGCTCACCGTCTTTAGGAGACTACCGCCTTCACGGCAGAGACGGGCTGTTTTTTTGTCTGAAGGCGCAGTTCTACAGTCAATGTCAGACTAACTCCGGCTTTCTCAAAGCTATCAGTTGAAATATGTCACCGCCTTAGGAGTAATGTCTCAGATTAGATATTTGATAGCACAATTCACTTCCAGCTCCTCACAGACGCTACTTGTCGTTATTTCGCTGCCTTTCTGAAGAAGGAGGCGAAAAGGCAAAAGAACATCAAAGTAAATGTACTTGGTGATGACACATTAACTACGTCTCTCACAAGCCAAGTCCCTGTGGTTGCACCAGTTCCTCCAGCAACAAAACTCGTATTCGTAATGATACGATCCTGATTCGAGTCTTCGTGCGCGTATATCAGTTGACCATCATATATCTCAACCAATTTAGCCTCGTATTCACCGTTAATGTTCTTAGCAAGACTCGATGTCATACCTCGCGCAAAACCAATATTAGGCAGTTCAGGATTAACATCTGTGTAATTTAAATTGGATTCCAGGTACCCGTTATGCAGCGTGTCACCAAACAGTAGAATGAAGCTCTCCAGCATTGAATCAATCCCGTGCACCTCAACATTGCCTGCCGTAAATTCCCGACCAAAAAACTCATTTACCATTGTCAACACAGTCTGAAATGAAGCGATATTCCAACCAGCCTTCATTTCATTGTTCATTGATAGAATCGAATTTAATGCAGATATTGACGGAGTATTTACGGCTGCTGGATTTGGCACCTGCCCATTCAAAAAGCCGTCGCCACTTATGTCCGCGCTAATAAAATTGAATGTAATACCGTTAGTATATGTAAGATCAAGCCACTCTCTAACTGGCCTGCCATTTTGGTATTCGACAGTTATATCGCCGTTATTTTCGAAGGTGCTGTTGATGCCATAAAAACCACCTTCAATTAGTGAAGCGTCAACAACATGCGACACGGAAATTAGTGTAAAACAAACAAACCATTTCATCGTAAAATCCTCCCTGACTATCACCAACCATAAGTATTTTCCGTAGTGATTGCAATTTATCTCTTTAGGGTAAGGATTTTGAATAACTTAGCTATGTCTGATTTTTAGGTTCGTTTACACAACCTATTGGTCAGACTTGATACCAAACTCTGCTATCCTGTCGAACCCTTTTTGATTGTGCTCTTCCATCTCTTTTTCTGACTCAGAGTCACCAACAACATACATTTCCTGTAAGTTCCATGCGTAATTGATATCGCCTGACTCAGTGATTTCGTAAAAGCACCAATTGGTAAACTTACTCACACCATACGCACCCAAAATCATACGTCCATCAACATTCTTCAGTTTATAGTGACACATGCTGGAAGCGTTTCTTAATGTCCCTTCAGGGTTATCTAGCAACCAATCTATATCGATCTTAGTGCCGATGAATCCCTTCATTAGCCTGTTAAAAGTCGAAATCATGTTCATATTTTTAACCATCCCACTCCCCATTCTGTCACTAATAATAGAGTGCTCTATGCATCGTAATTTATTAAGAATGATAGAAGGCGCGGTGCATGTGTATCTCGATAGTCTCTCTTTAAGTTTGCCAATGAAAAAGGTTCAGCATTTTCGCCGATGACCACTGAGTTTTTAGTTCCACCGACAAGCGGGAATATGTTTAAAATTACCTCGCGGAGCAAAACCATATCTCGCTTATCAAGAGTTGGGAAGCGGTTGTATTTCCTTAAAAAAGTAAGTAGCCCCACCATCACGGGGTTTGCGAATTCTCTTGTCCCGGTCAACTTAAAATTTGCCACTTCAAACATCGTGTCATCCTTAAGGTCCAGAAGTGGCTCCTGTAGCAACCTATTAATAGCAATAAACATCGTCAGGCTTTCAACTAACAATGTTTCACTTGAAAGGTCTACAGCCTGACCAAGGGCGAGTCGAAAAAGTATGCGCGAGTCACTGGGCCAGTGAATGTCAAAAAATCTCTCCTTATCAACAAGTTTGTCATTGCGAATAAGTCTTTCTGCTCTGTATCTGTAGACCTCGAGATAGTCATTGTGCTTTGAAATACGAAGCTTGGGCTCAGAATCATTGTCGACGAAACGTGTCAATCCTGTCCCCTCTACATAATCATAAAGATCAGTAGTGACACCGAGTGCTTGTAGGCATTCATCAAGCTCTTCAAGGGTGCCTACTGCAAACCAGTCCTCATCATTACTCGAGCATTGCAAAAGATAATCATTGCCAACATCGACGCTTGAGTAAAATACTGGTTGTCGAAACTCCAGATTGTCATGAAGCAAAACTTCGCGTATTGATGTGGGTAAGGTTTTTAATGGAATGAATTCAGGTATACTGGAGCAGTCAGGGAAGAGGCTTATATCCACCAAGGTAATGTCACTTCTTTATCAAAAACGTTGACAAAAAATCCTACCACAAAGAATTTATAACAAGAATAGTATAGAAATCAGATTGTTATAAATTTAGATCAATATTCAGATCCAGAATATTGAATAATTCATCCGTTGCATAAGTAGCGACCAAATTCAAACAGACAATATTTGTGCCCGAAGCGCTTTTCCGATACTTTGTCGGAGAGTTTGTTCACGGTGCGCCCTTTTGTCTCAATCGCGTCGAATATCTTCCACAGTAATGCGATTTTTTGTCGTCACGCTATTGTGCACCTATGCTTTACACACCGTGGCAATGGCCAGTTCTTTCCCCGCCATTCAGATTGATCGCTATAACATCGAAGACGGTTTGCCTGACAGCACCATCTACAGCCTGCAGCAAGACAGCCAGGGTTATATCTGGGTGGGTACGCCTAAAGGCCTGGGGCGTTATGATGGTCACACGTTCGATTCCTACAATATTCAAGCTAGCAGCGTTCCACGCATTCTTAGCGACAACGCAGGCAACATCTTTATCGACAGCTCAAGGCGGATTTGGGTCGGTTCCTGGGGAGAGGGGCTATACGTTTATGACCATAACCTGACCCTTTTACAGCGATTCAACACATCTTCACACGAAGGGTTTAATAGCGATCTGATCCAGACGTTTTTTGAAGATAAAGACGGTGACATGTGGATCGGCACGGGTGGTGGCGGCGCCGTATTTATTCGCCAAGATTTAACCTCTTTTACCGCATTTCACACTCAGGCTAATCGAACTCAGCAGCTTCTCCACGATAGAGTATGGGGGTTTGCCCAGCTACCCAATGACGCACGAATCTGGGTGGCGACTGGCGGCGGTTTGTCTCACATTAACAAAGCCGACGGTTTTTCTGTCACCCATACCCCGGTGATAAGGGATGTTGATGCAACCGCATCAGAAAGGGTTCGAGCCATCTTGGTAGATAGTACAGAGGCCCTGTGGCTAGGATACGAAGATGGTCTGTGCCGTTTCAACTTGTCTAATAATCAATGTAAAACCATTGCACCAGCAATGTCTCCTACGGGGTTAGGTTCGGCAATCACGTCGTTGGAAAAACAAGCGGATGGCAAACTGTGGATTGGCACGCTAAACGGCTTATTTTTACTTGACCCACAAACGGATTCCTTCGTCCCTCTGGTCAATGAACAAAAACTAGAGCTTTTCCAGTACGATGATATCCGCGATATTCTTGTTACCGAAGAAGGCATCATCTGGGTTGCGACTCGACCCTCAGGCCTTATTAAGATAACCCTTTCTAATGATGGCTTCAGCGCATTCACTCATGCCATTGATAAAAATGAACAGCGTGTGGAATTGGGACGCGTATTGGCATTGCATGTCGACAGTGACGATACATTATGGATAGGTACGGGCGATGCATTGTGGTATCAACCAAACGTTTCTTCATCCGATCCTTCTCCAATAAGATTGATTAGTCATAATCTCGGGTTAGTAACGGATATTATCTCAACCCAAGATGGAGCATTTTGGTTTGCTGGCAATAACGGACTGTTTACTCTCAATCGTGATACGAGAGAAATCCAAAGAGTGACCGGCCCATTTGGTGATGATGTCACAGTAGTGAGTCTGTTTGAGGATTCATCGGGTACATTGTGGATAGGTACAGAACAACGTGGCCTATTTCGGATCCGAGACGGCGAGGCGGCCGCGGTAAAGATAGAAGTTGATGGTGTCCCCATCAGCAATTACGCCATCACCTCAATTGCAGAGCCTCATTCTGAGGCGCTGCTACTCGGCGTAGAGACCATTGGCATAGTAATCTACACCAATGCACAACTGGATGCCTATGCTTACCGACCTTCTGCTCAGGACGGCGCCTTGAGCAATGCAGACATTAACCAAATATACCACTCACCAGGAGGTGATATATGGGTGGCCACAAATAATAAACTTAACCTTCTTAATGAGTTTACTAATACTTTTCGGCATTTCGACGAACGTTACGGCCTCACAAACACTGCAGTGAAAAGTGTCGTCAGCGATCGTCAGCAGAATATATGGTTGAGCACTTCATTCGGGATATTTCGACAGGCACAAGGTCAGGCTTCATTTTTTCATTACACCGCAGAAGATGGATTACACGGCAACTTGTTTATTCAAAACGTGTCTGCCATCGACAGTCATGGCAATTTATATTTTGGCGGGCAGGGCGGTTTTACACGTATTGTGATCAACACGTATAACGGCGAGATTCGAGCTCCAGAGATCCATACCTCAGCTCTGGCAATAGATAATCAGCAATTAAATATGCTCGATTTTAGTGAGTTATCTGAACTGTCCCTGGCCGATGATCATCGAGAGGTTCATGTAAGGGTATCGGCACTGGATTTTTTATCCACCAACCTGTTTTACTCGTCGAGACTAGTTGGTAATACCGAATCGTGGTCGGCACCGCAGCGCAGCCCTCACTTTGTCTTCACAGGTATCAGACCCGGCACCTATACACTCGAATTCAAAGCACAGCGGGACGGCGTATGGAGTAACAAAGTAGCATCCATCCCCATCATCGTTTCTCCACCATGGTGGCAAACATGGTGGGCAATCACGCTCTTTTTAATCACTCTTGCATCACTCGTGCACACCTGGAACCTTTATAGGGTGCGCAGTCTTCGACGTAAAAATATTGAACTTCAAGACGTGATTAATGAACGTTCTGAACAGTTATCACTGGCAAAGATGCAACTTTTTGAGGCAGAGAAGAATGCATCGCTAAGCAGCTTGGTAACCGGCGTTGCCCATGAAATGAATACGCCTGTTGGGGTCAGTATTACAGCACTTTCTACTCTGTATGACAGTGCAAAAAACATTCGGGAAGATTTATCGAATAATAAGTTAACCAAGAAAGATTTTGAGAATGCGATGCTTCATATTGAGCAGTGTGCGCAAATTGCACAAACCAATCTGGATCGAGCTTCATTTCTGGTGAACAAATTTAAGATGCTGTCCATTGACCAACACGCTCATGAAAAACGAACGTTTAATCTGGGTAAGTTTATCGAAGAGACAATTTCAGTGATGGGGTCGGCACTACGCAGACAACACGTTAACCTGACAATTGAGTGTCCAAGCCAGATAGAGATTGAGAGTTATCCTGGCGCTATCGCCCAGGTCTTCACGCAATTGGTATATAACTCGCTTGAGCATGGCTTTGATCGTGAACAAGGCGGAAACATTACGATAAAAGCACAACTACAAGACAATCTGGTAATTCTGGATTATCGAGATGATGGTAAAGGTATTACAGAACAGGACATTGAGAAAATTTTTAAACCGTTCTTCACTACCAAAAGAAAAGACGGGAAAATGGGTCTCGGACTGCAGATTGTCGCCAATATTGTCACAATAAGACTGAATGGACGGATTTCATGTGACAGCAATGTCGATAAAGGCGTGCATTTTCACATTGAGTTTCCAACACAGCAACATGAGCACCAAGTCTGACTAGCAGTATTAAGTGCCAGCCTCTGTTGCTGCACGACTAAGACGGTCATTTACGTCTTGCCATTGCAATGTATCTGGTGGCGTTTCAAGCCAGATTTCAGGAACACACTGTCTATCAAGCTGATACAACGCTGCATACAGTGCTCTGGCAAAACCCGCTTTATCCTTCGGTAACGCAATCCATCGGGTAGGGGGGAGTGCTTTGAGAATCGGGCTAAGTTCATCTGAATATGAAACAACACCTGGGATGTTGTCATGCAGAGTCCTTAATTTTGTGGCTATCTCATTTGTACTCTTAAGATATAAAGGAGGACCGGGCTGATAGTGCGCGCTTACATTACCTGCCACCTTTAGTTCATGGGGTTGCCAGGCATTTACCGGTAAACCTATCACCTGACTTATCTGCTCTGCAGTAATATGCCCTGAACGCCTAATGCTGATATCGCCAGTCTCATTAAATGCGGTTAAATCAACAATGGTGGATTCCAACCCGATATGGCACATACCACCGTCCAATACCGCATCGATTTTACCGTTCAAACCGTGCAGCACTTGCTCGGCACTGGTTGGACTCAGGCGTTTATATGGATTTGCTGAGGGTGCGGCAACCATCAGATCGTTTTCAGCGAGCAGCGCCTGAGTAACGTCATGTTTTGGCATCCTTACGCCGACGGTTGCCAGGCCTCCGGTTACCACATCCGGAACGTGTTGCGATTTATTCAGCAGCAGTGTCAAAGGTCCGGGCCAAAAATACTTGGCCAATTCAACGGCTGGCGGTGGAATATCCCGTGCCAGTTGATTGAGCTGTTCTATACGTCCTATGTGAACAATCAATGGGTGATCAGCTGGCCGCCCTTTGGCTGCAAAAATTGCCGCAACCGCATCATCATTAAAAGCGTCGGCGGCAAGCCCGTAGACGGTCTCAGTCGGGATAGCGACGAGCTTGCCATTATGCAACAGCTCAGCCGCCTTTTTCAGTTGCCTATCATCGGCACCATCAAGCAAGATCGTATTCAAAGGATAATATCGCTGCCAGTTTACTATTCGTCAGGGATTACAAAATTCGCAGTATTGAGGTGACGCAAACTGCGCTTCCACAGGCATTTTCTGCTCAAAACTACACTGCCTGCACGCTGCTATTCGCATTTTAACCAAATTCGTTGGCTGGTGACACCACTCACACGGCAAACCTGATACAGTCGTTTCAGGCCAAAAGCCTAAGCGGTCGCATTGCGGACAATGACTTTGCAGCTTAGCGCATAAATTTTGTGCGGCGAGGCGAATATGTTGGCGTCGATCTGGACAATAGTGAGCCCTTAGGTCATAGCTAAGCTCAATCCCCTGATTCCATTGCGAAGAAGATAGGTTTCGCAGACATTCCTCTATAGATTTTCTATTTGCCAAGCCTTTAGCAATGGCAACCTTATTACTCAATACCATCGTTGCCTGATTATCGGGAAGTTGTTCCAGGTATCCATTAAGTTGCGGGTCACGTATTGATGACAACGTAACTGTGTAAGCTGCAAATGGCGCTTCATGAGCTCCTGCTGCCACCAGCGCTCCACCGTTGTCTACACAAGCGATTATTTCAAGATTGACCGTACCGAAACCATAAGGTGACGGGAAAAATGAACCCTCACTGCCGATACCATAAGGCGCACCAGTCAATTGAGCAGCAATCTGCGCTTTTTTTACTGCGCAGTCCAAAGGCTTCAGTTGTCGCTCGACCTCACCGCCAAATGTCCCCAGGCTATCGGTATCAAACGCGTCGGTGTGAATAAGCCGCCAGCCGATATCTTCAAACACAGGCAGTAACTGCTCTTGCTTACCGTGCTTAGTCAGCAATGCCGCAACATATTCCTGCACCGCTTTACTTCTCCTCACAATATGAATGGCCAGTTTGACGAATAATTGTCTGCATTTTTTACACTTTCAGCGATCATAATGATACAAAAATTCATAACATATTGATTTATATATAAATAAAATTGATGGTGCGAATTATGCTTTTATCTCTGGTGTCGATATAAATTATACAGCCACCTTTTTTAAGTAGTTGGAGGTGAAAGATGAGTTGCCTGACTCGTAAATTACAACATGATCTCGCGCGGTTTATCCGCAAACACGCACCTAGCTGCGCAAGAGATGATGTGACAAGTGTCCGCAAAACCTTAATTCAGCGCGGCGTGTGTCCGTCGGATGTGACCGAAGATCAGTTGTTGATGATTATCGAAACGGTAAAGCAGTGATCTTAAATTGATATTTTTTCTTCAAAATAGCGATTGAAGTCTATTTTGTAGTCTGAAGATTTTACTGCGCTTTCAATTTTTATGTTGCCAGCGGTTTGCGCCAAATCGATATCTGTTGGCGCAATATAATGGTTGTTTTTGGTTGAGTAGAACGCTTTTACCTTTGGTTTGAGCGGCATATCAGCGCGCTGTTCTACAACCATTGCAAGCCTGTCATTATTGAGTTTAACCAGCGTCCCAACCGGGTAGATACCAACACACCGCACAAACTGTTCGACCAGTGTTTTGTCGTACTTAACCGGTGCGTCTTTCATTAGTATTTGCAATGCACGTTGAGAAGGCATACCCGGTTTATAACAGCGGTCTGCCGTGATCGCATCGTAGGTATCAACGATGGCAATCATCCTGCCCCAGGTTGTGATGTCCTGCTCTTTAGCACCCAATGGATAGCCCAAACCGTCCAATCGCTCGTGATGTTCTCCAACGGTTTTGATGATGTGTTCCGGTATACCCATTTCGCGCAGTGCATCCAGGCCGAATTCAACATGTTTGCGCATCACGTCCATTTCTTCCTCGGTCAACCGACCAGGCTTATGCAGAATCTCATCCGGAATTTTAATTTTGCCAATATCATGTAGGAAGCCCGCGTAGGCAAGCTCCAGAATTTCGCTTTGTTGCATCCCTAAGTGGCGACCGAAATTGGCCAGTAACACGGCGACATTTAACGAATGTTCAAATAGATAGGAGTCTTTCTCGCGAATCTGTGTCATGCACATTAGTGCATTCGGGTTCCTGTCTATCGATCCCACCAGCTGTTTGGTGAATTCTTTCGGCACGGAGATATCAATTGGCAGTCCTTTTGATAAGGACTTAAGAATCCGTTTTTGCAGTGACTTACCTTTACCATGCAATACGGTTGCGCGGCGCAGTTCGTCTTCAAATGCAACGTTAGCGCTACCCGAGGCAGGTTTACTTACGTCTTGTTGTGGCACTGCAGCTTCAGCTAGCGTGCTTTCCTCGGGCTCAGGCGTGAAAGCCTTAGAAGGGTCAATTACTACCGCCACAATGCCTTTTTTACGCATCTGTGCGATAACCTTGCTGCTGGTGACTTTTCCTCTGCTGGTAATTTGAATATTACCGCGCTGCTCGGCGATGCTGTGCACATACATACCGGGCTTCAATTCGTCCAGAGATATTTTTTTCAGTTGCTCGTCTGACAACGTGCTGCATTCCAAAAGTGTCAGAAGAACAACGTTATACCAAAACAACGGGCGCCAGCAAGTGAGATCAGTAATCTAGCGCAAATAAAAGAGTAGGTAGGTCGGGTTGCCACTGACAGGCACTCAAATTAACGCGTAAACGGTCAACCTGTAAGCCCTCCTCACGTAATAATTGTTGCTGCTGTAAGCCAAATTCATGACCGACAGGAAACGCAATTTTGCCATCTGCACGAAGCACTCTGTGCCATGGAATTGCTAGTTCTTCCGGTGTACATTTTAATGCTTTAGACACCATCCTGGCCCGCCCAGGTAATCCCGCCAGATCGGCAATTTGTCCATAACTGGCAACCTTGCCCTGAGGTATTAACGAGACAACTTTCCAGATTCGTTTGTGAGAAGGCGAGCTCATCTTTTACACTTCAACGCATTATCAACCGTAAACAACAACAATGGTGTCGAGACTCTACTGCAAAACCTGTCATTATCCCTATAGCACCTGTGTTTGTGACGCCGTAATACCACTTTATTCACCAGTGCCAATTGCCATTATTCAACATCCGCATGAAGCTCGCCATGCGAAAAACACTTGTCGCTTGTTACAGCTTGGACTTTACAATATTCAGGTGAACCGGGCAGCGTCTACATTTGATGACAAGCTCACCGAGCTATGCACGATAGGGCGTCCTGCATTATTTTTCCCCACCGCACAGAGTGTTGACTTTGATGCTAATCATCAACGGTTTATGAAGAATCGACCCAGCCATTTGCTGTTCATTGATGCTACGTGGCGTAAAGCAAAGAAGCTTTGGCATAGTAACCCCGTTCTTCACACTATACCTCAATGGCATTTATCACCCGCGTACTCTTCACGTTATCACATCAGAAAATCGTCATTTTCCTCTTCATTATCTACCCTCGAGGCAGTCTCTCACGTCCTCAAAAAAGGATATAGCGTGGACACTTCACCGCTGCTGAATCTGTTTTCTGTCATGCAGCAAAGGACACAGCGCTACGCTACAAATGACGTTCAATAGGTAACCAGCCCATAATTACAGCGCCAATACGTCTCCATAATGACGTGTCAGGCTCTGTTGTTGTCGAGGTGTTATACAGATCGTCATGCCAGATAATATGCTGTGCGGCATTTAACGCGAGACGATATGAATTGCGTTTCAAACTATCGTGCATGTTACCCACTACGTCATTAGCCAGCGCTTCTGAATCAACCAGAATACCGAGCTCGGTATTAAGGTGAGCTGAACGTGGATCAAGGTTAAAGGAACCAACAAAAATATATCGTTGGTCGGCGCAAAATGTTTTTGCATGCAATGTCGCCCTTCGCAAACCCTTCCAATGACTTGGTTTATTGTCTGTATTAACTTTAACTTCAAATAACGATATGCCCCCTTTAACTAAACGTCTGCGGTACCTTCTGTAACCACCGTGCACAGCAACAACGTCGGTTGCTGCGAGAGAATTAGTGATGACAGTAACCTCAATGCCTTTTTTTACTAATGACAACAAGTAGTCGGCACCCACTTTGCCTGGCACAAAATAGGGTGATACCAGTACAAGTGAGCGTTCAATATTTTTTAAATACGGGAATAAGGCATTGATCATGAACTCATCAGGCGCAGTGTCGAAAGACCTGATCTTTTTCGGGGCGTCGTACATCACGTAAGACTGGGCCCAATAAAAGGGAGGCGAAGGTAAAGAAAATGTTTGCAGAATAGACGCGCCTGCCATGTTAAATGAATAATTTGACTCCATCAGTTGCATGTAGGCGTCGCGCAGTTTCATTTGATTTTGATTCAGTTGTTGAATGGAAAAGTTATGCTTTATAAATGTGCTTACTGGATACACCTGGTCTGAGTCCCAGTAGATGTCAAATTGATGCTGAACGACTGCAACTACATTTCCTACTGTGAGTAAATCAAAATCACCGAAGCTCAATGTTTCATTCGCGCCAAAATACTCATCGCCAATATTGCGACCGCCTACGACCGTCACCTTGCCATCCACCGTCATCGACTTATTGTGCATGCGGCGATTGATTCGACGAAAATCGTGCATTAGCTGCAGGCCCCGGAAATAACGAAAGGCAAAGGGATTGAACAAGCGCACTTCGATATTGATATGCTGATCGAGTGCGCTCATACCCTCGTCGTTACGACTCGTATTCATATCATCAAGCAGAAGCCTGACTTTGACACCGCGTTTTGCAGCATTTACCAGTGCCCAGGTTAACGCGTGACCGGTAAGATCGCCGTGATAAATATAATATTGCAGGTCGATACTTTCCTTGGCCGAGTCAATCAGCGCTAAACGTGCTAAGAACGCATCTAGCTCAGTTGAAAGTGGCATCACTCCACTCAGTTTTTTATCCACTGAGTTAACATCAGCAGTGAGATTTTCAATTAGGTTGGCTGAAAAGGTACCGGAAGCCAGCGGGTTTAATATCGTCATGCAACAGCCTTTGATTCACAGTGGATGACACTATAGCTGGGGTAGACAGTATCGAACTGCGGATTACCTGTGGTTAGGTATAACACGAGAAAATGGTGCACCATATCACTGATAAAAAGGCCCAACCCTAAAGAAACCAACCACAAATACACACGTGGCTTCACTCGAAAGAATATTATCGCTACAGCAACGAGAACGACACCGATATAGCCGTGATGAATGCGCAAACCAAAGGTGATCGGCGCCATAATGACACCGGTATCACGGGTTGATTGCAAATCAAATCCAAAACGGAACAGTACCGTAATCAGTTCGATAACAAGTGCAATGATAAGCGCTCGGCGCAAAATCAGATAACCCATATAACGACCACTATTGTTTACCGCATAACTCACGTATTCTGATGTTAGCAGATTTAAATTGAGTTAAAGAAAATGAAGTCTGGCATAAGTGGACTCCTGATTATCATCCTTAGCTATCTACTTTTTTGGCCCGTGGCGATTGATCCGGTCGCATGGCATGCACCGGAAGATGAAGGTTTTACCGGACAGTTTGCTAGCAACAACACATTAGCGAATATGTCGCTGATAGATCTTAAAGGAAACACCGGCCCGGAAGATTTCGCCGTCAATAGTGAGGGTCGCATTGCAATCTCTACTCACAGCGGTGACATTCTGTCTTTCGACCCAAAAACGGAATCTTTGTCACTACTTGCTACTACCCAAGGCAGACCACTAGGCATTGAATTCGATCAGACAGGCGCACTCGTCATTGCTGACGCTGAGCGGGGCCTGCTACGCCTTGATGCGGAAAATAATCTGACAGTACTGGCCACGAGCTTTGATAATAATCTGCTGGGCTATGTGGATGATGTTGACCTAGATAGTGCAGGCAATATCTATTTCAGTGATGCGAGCAGTAAATTTTCACCTAGAAATGCATCAGGCGCGTTGGAGGCCAGCCTGGAAGATTTGATGGAGCATGGTGGACACGGAAGGGTATATCGTTATTCACCGTCAACACAACAACTCACACTACTTGTCGATAATCTTAACTTCGCGAATGGCATTGCTGTATCTCACGATCAGAAAAGCGTACTGATCAATGAAACGGGGGCATATCGTGTATTACGTTATTGGTTATCAGGCAAACGGCAAGGTCAGGTCGACGTGGTAATCGATAATTTACCAGGATTTCCTGACAACATTGCGCGTGATGAGACACGCGGTTATTGGCTCGGACTTGCTTCTCCGCGTTCTACCGCTGTTGATGCTCTGGCGCCTTATCCATTTTTACGCAAAATAGTACAACGTCTTCCTGAGTTTATGCGCCCGGCAGCAAAGCATTACGGCCATATCGTACACCTAGACGAAACAGGACAAGTCCTGGCGAGTCTGCAAGACCCTCAAGGAAAACTACCCATGACAACGGGAGCGATCCGTATACAAGATCGCCTTTATATAAGCAGTCTGACCTCCACGTCATTTGGCATTTTAGATTTTCAATAACCTATTTTTATCGTTCAATTATCAATAAATCTGGATGAAAGATGTATTTTTAGCCATTTTTAAGTATGTAACGGTATTAATAAGTATATAAATCAATACGGGTAATCGATTTTTTCACTGTTTTTCAAAGACATCTGACCAGAACCGCAAACCCATGAAAATTACGGCTTGCGCGATTTTTAATCAGGCATTTTCTACCAATTCATTACTTTTACTAATGTAAACCATGAAACAAAACTAAATTGTTGAGGTGTTCAGAAACTCTACAATGGCGCCAGTTTTGATTAGCACGCTTCTTACACATTTACTTTTGAGGAAAAAACCATGTTTAAATCTTTACTTACTGCCGCTGTTGTTACCATCGTTGCTACTTCTGCACAGGCTGTTGAATTTGTAAATCAGGACGGCTCACCACTTAGCCAACTTTGTATCGCTGCTGTTGAGTCAAATGAGCAACTGATCAACAAAGCAAAAGCGCTGAACATTAGCCGTTTTGAACTGGACCGCATTTCTTGTAATGACCAGTCTCTGAATGACTTCGTGAAGCAGTACCGCGCGACTGATAGCAACGAGACAGTTAACGTTATTGCATTCGAAAATGCTAATAATTCTTTGGAAGGCCAGCTTTGCATCGCTGCTGCTACTTCAAACCAGGCATTCAAAGCGGTTAGAAACCGTCTTGACGGCCGCATCGATGCTGACAAAGTATCATGTAATGGTGAAAGCCTGGTGAATTTCGCTAAGCAGTTCAACGGTTCTTTCAACGGCTAAGAAAGAGCGTTTCTGCTTACCATGTTGAAACATTTATAAAACCGTGTTGAATAATTACCATGTTGAGAAACGGCGCCATATGGCGCCGTTTTTATGTTTGATTAATGATAAAGCGCGCTATCTTTCTTTTGTCACTCACTACGATAGACTCCAATTCTCCACCACAGGCTCTAATTAGTGACGCTGATGCTCGATTGTCCGCATAGCAGTGAATATGCACGATGTGTATATTTTTTTGTCTTGCCTGTTCTAATGTCAGCATTAATAAGGTTTTGCCAACCCCGGATTGCCGTCTTGAAGGACGAACTCCTAACCCAATATGTCCTCCAGCCTCAACCAGTTGTTCGTTTAGATAATGACGGAGGTTAGACACACCAACAATGTCTTCACCATCAATAAGCCAGTATGTTGATGAGGGAGCGTAACCAGCAGGTAGATTAATGCCGTTATAAAAATCGCGATTGCGTTTCAGCATTGCTTGAAAATCAGTGTGGTCAAAGTCCAGAGGAAAGGGATAGCGCTCCTCATCGCCTAGCTCTTCAATATAATACGTGTAGGAGCGCTTATATTTTTCTGAAGGGAAAACTAAGTGCAATTTTTTCGCTACTTTAGAACGACAAATTTTTGCGTTACTTTACGATTTTTTTCTGTCTCCAAATTCTCAGCGGTATATTCCTGCCTAATGTTGAGTCTGATAGTACGCCTATTTTTTCCCGCTTGGACTTCTATCGCCATAGGGAAGATTACCTGTAGTTTTGACAAGACCTGACTTCCATCGTCGAGTTCAAGAGTATGAGCATGAACCTCTGACTGAGCAGTACATTCTGCTTTTATCAATTCCGAACTGGCATGTTGACGCTTTAACTCGCGCTCAACATCTTGTAATAGGAAGGCTGGAAAATTATCCCCTCTTCCAAGCAGCGGTATGGCAGTGCGTGCATTATCGGCACATTCAAATCCAATAGCTTCAATACTTTTATCTTCTGGCGGGAGTTGTAATTGCGCTAGCGCGCTTGAAGAATAGAGCGCTATCGCTGTCGATAAAACAACATGTCTGATCATAGTAAACGTCATTCTTGATATGTTATTAAACATTGTTAATTTTCCAAACATCACTGATGTTTGTAAATAAAAAACCCGGCTGAGTGCCGGGTTTCACATGGAACGTTTGATTACTTCTTACGCAATTTTTGAATCAATCTTAACTGCGCAATTGCTTCAGCCAATTCGACTGCTGCTTCAGCATAATCAAAGTCAGTGCCTGGGTTTGCAATATGTTCTTCAGCACGACGCTTGGCTTCTTCCGCTGCTGATTCGTCCAGATCTTCTGCGCGAACCGCTACGTCAGCCAACACGGTAACATTGCCCGGTTGTACTTCAAGTACACCGCCTGCAATGTATATCATTTCTTCGTGTCCGTGCTGTTTCACTAACCGCACCATGCCAGGCTTAAGCGCAGTGATCAGTGGTGCGTGACCAGGATGAATACCTAGTTCACCTTCACTGCCTGTCACCTGAATGGTCTCAACGCGACCAGAGAATATTTGCTCTTCTGCGCTGACTACATCCAGATGTACTGTCATTGCTGCCATGGGGCACCTCCTAAATGGTTAACGAGTATGGCTTAAATAATGTGCTTAAAAGGGCTGCGGATAAATCTACAGCCCATTCACATTACTTCTTTTTGCCTTTCTCTACCGCTTCTTCGATAGAACCAACCATGTAGAAGGCCTGTTCTGGCAAGTGGTCATAATCACCAGCCAAAATGCCCTTAAATCCACTGATGGTGTCTTTTAGCGGAACGTATTTACCAGGTGAACCAGTAAAGACTTCTGCAACGAAGAAAGGTTGTGACAGGAAGCGCTGAATTTTACGAGCGCGTGATACAACCTGTTTATCTTCTTCAGACAGTTCGTCCATACCCAAGATGGCAATAATGTCTTTCAGTTCTTTATAGCGCTGCAGTACAGATTGTACGCCACGTGCTACATCGTAGTGTTCCTGACCAATTACCAATGGGTCCAACTGACGTGATGTTGAATCCAAAGGGTCAACAGCAGGATAGATACCCAGTGCGGCGATATCACGTGACAGTACAACTGTCGCATCCAAGTGAGCGAATGTTGTTGCTGGCGACGGATCAGTCAAGTCATCGGCAGGTACATATACCGCTTGGATAGAGGTAATTGAACCCGTTTTGGTAGACGTGATACGTTCCTGCAGAACACCCATTTCTTCAGCCAGCGTTGGCTGATAACCTACCGCTGATGGCATACGACCCAACAGGGCTGATACCTCAGTACCGGCAAGTGTATAACGGTAGATGTTATCTACGAAGAATAGAACGTCGCGGCCCTCATCACGGAACTTTTCAGCCATTGTCAGACCGGTCAATGCGACGCGCAAACGGTTACCCGGTGGCTCGTTCATCTGACCGTAAACCAGAGATACTTTGTCCAAAACGTTTGAATCGTTCATCTCATGGTAGAAGTCGTTACCCTCACGAGTACGTTCACCAACACCCGCGAATACTGAGTAACCGCTGTGCTCGATCGCGATGTTACGGATAAGCTCCATCATATTTACGGTTTTACCTACACCGGCACCACCGAACAGACCAACCTTACCACCTTTTGCGAACGGACATACCAGGTCGATAACCTTGATACCTGTCTCGAGCAGTTCAACGGAAGAAGACTGCTCTTCGTAGCTAGGTGCTTCACGGTGAATAGACATTTTCTCTTCTTCACCGATTGGGCCCGCTTCATCAATGGGATTACCCAGTACATCCATGATGCGACCCAGCGTTGCTGTACCGACTGGAACCATAATTGGGTTATTGGTGTTCTCTACAACCAGACCGCGACGCAGACCATCTGTAGAACCCAGAGCGATGCCACGAACAACACCACCACCTAATTGTTGTTGCACTTCAAGGGTCAGACCTTGTAAGCCACCTTCGGTGACTTTAAGTGCGTCATAGACTTTTGGCACGCTGTCTTGTGGAAATTCGATATCCACGACGGCGCCAATAACCTGGACGACCTTACCTTGACTCATAATTTGTCCTCATTAACTCTATAAACCTGTGCCTACACCGCCGCAGCGCCACCAACAATTTCGCTAATTTCCTGCGTAATTGCTGCCTGACGGGCTTTGTTGTACACCAATTGCAATTCATCAATCAGGTTGCCGGCATTATCGGTAGCCGCTTTCATTGCCACCATTCGTGCTGCTTGTTCTGAGGCAGCATTTTCAACCACACCCTGATAGACCTGGGATTCGATATAACGCACCATCAACATTTCCAAAATTGGCTTTGGATCTGGTTCGTAAATGTAATCCCAACGGTGTTCCAACGATTTATCGTCGGACTTAGGCAGAGGTAATAACTGATTGATCACAGGCTGCTGTGCCATGGTATTCACAAAGTTGTTATACACCAGATACAGTCGGTCAATTTTGCCTTCATCATAGGCATCTAACATGACCCTAACCAAGCCCACGACATCACTCACACTCGGCGCATCACCGATACCTGATTCTGCGGCAAGCACAGAACCACCGAATCGGTTAAAAAACCCACACGCCTTGGAACCCAGAGCAGCGAAGTCAACTTCAACACCCTGGTCACGCCATTTCTTCACGTCCTGAGAGACCAGTTTGAACTCATTAGTATTCAAACCGCCACACAGACCGCGATCGGTAGAAATGACGATATATCCAACACGTTTTACCTCGCGCTCTTCCAGATAGGGATGGCGATATTCGAGGTCTCCGTGAGCAATGTGACCAATCACTTTTAGCATGTTTTCCGCATATGGACGGCCAGAGGCCATACGTTCCTGCGCCTTTTTCATTTTAGACGCAGCAACCATTTCCATTGCGCTGGTAATCTTTTGCGTATTTTTAATACTGCCAATCTTACCTTTTATCTCTTTACCGCTAGCCATGACTATTTCTCCGATTACTCAACGACTGTGCTCTGTTGTGAACAGAGCACTGCGATTACCACGTTTGCGTCGATTTGAATTTCTCAATCGCGCTCTTCAGCTGGTTTTCGATGTCGTCGTTGTAGTTACCAGTTTCGTTGATAGTCTTCATTAGCTCAGCGTGTTCACTATTCATGTAAGAATGTAACGCTGATTCAAAGTCGAGGATCTTGTTAAGTTCCACGTCTTTTAAGAAGGCTTTCTCAACGGCAAACAGTGAAACTGCCATGTCAGCAACAGAAAGCGGTGCATACTGCTTCTGTTTCATCAGCTCGGTAACACGCTCACCGTGTTCAAGCTGTTCACGTGTTGCATCGTCAAGGTCAGATGCGAACTGTGAGAACGCGGCCAATTCACGATACTGGGCAAGGGCCAGACGAATACCACCACCAAGCTTTTTAACAATCTTGGTCTGTGCTGCACCACCTACACGTGAAACTGAAATACCAGCGTTCACAGCAGGACGAATACCTGCGTTGAACAAGTCAGTCTCAAGGAAGATCTGACCGTCGGTAATAGAAATTACGTTTGTAGGTACGAATGCTGATACGTCACCCGCCTGAGTTTCAATGATAGGCAGTGCGGTCAGTGAACCGGTTTGGCCTTTAACTTCACCATTAGTGTACTTCTCAACATACTGTGCATTAACACGAGCAGCACGTTCAAGCAGACGTGAGTGAAGATAGAATACGTCACCAGGATATGCTTCACGACCTGGAGGACGACGCAGAAGAAGTGAAATTTGACGGTATGCAACAGCCTGTTTTGACAGGTCATCATATACGATCAGTGCGTCTTCACCGCGATCGCGGAAGTATTCACCCATGGTACAGCCAGAATATGCCGACAAGTACTGCAATGCCGCAGACTCAGAAGCAGATGCCGCAACCACGATGGTGTGCTCCAGTGCACCATGTTCTTCTAGCTTGCGTACTACGTTTGCAATGGTCGATGCTTTCTGACCAATAGCAACGTAAACGCATTTAATGCCTGTACCTTTCTGGTTAATGATGGCATCAACAGCTAAGGCAGTTTTACCAGTCTGACGGTCACCGATAACAAGCTCACGCTGACCACGACCGATTGGGATCATGGAGTCAACAGACTTATAACCAGTTTGTACTGGCTGGTCGACTGACTGACGTTCGATAACGCCAGGTGCAATTTTTTCAACTGGCTCATAACCATCAGCTTCGATTGCACCTTTTCCGTCGATTGGCTCACCCAGTGTGTTAACAACACGACCAAGCAGATTACGACCAACTGGTACTTCCAAAATACGGCCAGTAGACTGTACTTTTACGCCTTCTTGCAAGTCCGCATAGGGACCCATTACTACCGCACCAACAGAATCTCTTTCAAGGTTCAGGGCGATAGCATAGCGATTACCTGGAAGCTCAATCATCTCACCTTGCATCACGTCAGCAAGGCCGTGTATACGAATAATACCGTCGGTTACACCAACGATAGTTCCTTCATTTCGAGCTTCACTTACTACTTCAAACTGTTCAATTCGCTTTTTGATCAGTTCTGCAATTTCAGTGGAATTAAGTTGCATGCTCATATCCCCGTTATGCTTGCAACGCGTCTGCGAGACGGTTCAATTTAGATTTCACGGAACCATCAATCACAATGTCACCGGCTTTAATAATGACGCCGGCGACCAATGCAGGATCCACGTTACAATTCAGCTTAACTTTTCGTGCCAGACGTTTTTCCAGTGAAGCACTGAGTTCTTTTTGTTGCGCATCGCTGAGTTCGACGGCAGATGTCACATCAACATCAACCTGTTTGTCGTACTCTGCTTTCATTGCATCAAACAATTCAGAAATCTCAGGCAATACTTGCAAACGTCCATTTTCAGCCAGAAGTTTAATCAGGTTCTGGCCTTTATCGTCGAGTTGTTCACCACACAGTTTGGTGAAGATATCTGCCATATGTTCGGCAGCCAATGCACCAGACAGCAACTGTTTCACTGTCTCGTTCTTGGCAACCTGACCTGCAAATATCAACATCTCCTGCCAACTGGCAACTGTGTTGTTCTCAACGGCGAAATCAAAGGCAGCTTTGGCATAAGGTCGAGCGATTGTTGTCAATTCAGACATTGCTCAAACTCTCCTTATAGCTCCGCGACAAGTTTTTCAACGATGTCGGCTTGTGCTTCGGCATTGATTTCACGCTGCAGAATTCGCTCCGCACCTGTCACAGCTAATGCTGCAACCTGCTTGCGAAGTTCTTCTTTGGCACGATTACGTTCAGCGTCAATTTCGGCATAACCTTGAGCAATGATTTTCTCACGCTCAGCGTGACCACGTTGCGTTTCCTCATCAACAAGTTGTGAGGCTCGCTTTTTGGCCTGCTCGATAATTTCAGCTGCTTGCGCTTTGGCTTCTTTCAACTGCTCAGTGGCTTTCGCCTGAGCCAGTTCGAGGTCTTTTTCAGCACGCTCAGAAGCTGCCAGCCCATCGGCTATCTTCTTCTGACGTTCCTCAATCGCTGCCATAAGCGGTGGCCATACATACTTCATGCAGAACCACACAAACACAGCAAATGCGATAAATTGACCAATTAGAGTGGCGTTAATATTCACGTCCGCTCCTCCTCGTTACATGTTCGCTAAAATGACAGGTTCAGACTTATGCACCAACAGCGAACAGGAGGTATAGAGCGATACCAACACCGATCATTGCAATCGCGTCGATCAGACCCGCAACGATGAACATTTTAACCTGCAGTTGAGGTGCCAGTTCTGGCTGACGAGCAGCTGATTCAAGGAACTTACCACCCAGCAGACCGAAACCGATTGCAGTACCCAGGGCACCCATACCGATCAGTAGAGCAACAGCGATATATAACATTTACGTCTCCGATTTATGTAGTTAAATTAAAATTAAAAAAACAGCAAACTAGTGGTCTTCACTGGCCAAGCTCAGATATACGATGGTCAACATCATAAATATGAAGGCCTGCAGCGGAAGCACCAGAATATGGAATACCGCCCATGCAAAGTGCAGAGGCAGCTGGAAATAGCCGATTGTCGCGATCAAAATAAAGATCAACTCACTGGCATACAGGTTCCCGAACAAACGCAATGCCAATGAAAGAGGGCGTGCGAGCAATGTTACGGTTTCCAGAATGAAGTTGACCGGAATAAAAATAGGATGACCGAAAGGTTGCATGGTCAGCTCTTTAGTGAAGCCACCGATACCTTTCATTTTGATCGAATAGAAGATGATCAGTACGAACACACCCAATGCCAGTGCGAATGTGAGATTAAGGTCAGTGGTTGGAACTGCTTTCATGTAGACATCGTGAGGGTCCATACCGAAACCATATTGCCCAATCAAACCAGCGATCGACGGCAATAGATCTACAGGCACCAGATCCATCAGGTTCATCAACAATACCCACACAAAGATGGTTAATGCCAATGGCGCAATGAGTGCGCTTTTACCATGAAAAGTGCTTACCACGTTGTCGTTAACGAAATCCACAACCAACTCGACGAATGCCTGCATTTTGCCAGGCACGCCAGTGGTCGCTTTGGACGCAACGCGTTTGAAAATAAATAAGAAAAGCAAGCCCAAACCAATAGACCAGGCCAGGGTGTCGACGTGCCACTGCCAAAAACCAGCGTCGGCACATGCCTTATTGAATGCGATACCATTTTCGGTGGTACACATACTGGCATTGGTCAAGTGGTGCTTGATGTATTCTGATGTAGTGTATTCAGATGCCATTGATTAACCCAAATTGTTTAAGTGTGAATTCATTTTTCGTTGCCGCCGTAACTTATTTTTTATCGTTAGTGTTTATGGCGATATCGCAACATAGCAGCCCATTGGGCCACCGTTGTTATGGCGAAAGTGACAAACAGCGGGATAGCCTGCACGTTTAACCCTTTAAAAGCCACAACAAATAAAATTATTGTCAAAAACAGTTTGAGTTTTGCACCTTGACCAAAACTTTTGGCGACCATCTGGTTTTGACTGGCGCCAGCATATCGAAAAGCAAAATGCGCGAATACCAGATTCGGAAAAACGCTTATTATTACACCGCTGATTGCAGAAACAGTCACTGCCGTTCCTTCTGTCAGCACAACAACGAGTGTGCCCAGAACACCAAAAGCGGCCTGCCAAAGCAGGACTTTCCTGGCCAAAATGCGACCGTTTTCAGCGAGCGCGTTTTTCACTTTGTCTTTTTACTGCTAAAACCCAAACAAAAAGCGCCAAAAGTATACTGGCCTGCCAGTTTTTTTCAACAAAAACCGGGGTTTTCACGCCGTTATAGCCGCTATATGATTCAGAAATGCAATGTTAGATGTAAACAGATATTGGCAATACAAAAAGTAGGGTTTTAATCACGTCAGGGATTAAGACCTTTTTAATCAAGTTATTCCTGTTGGCCCATTTTTGACAATATTCCGTCTAACTGGTCGAGACTACTGAAATTAATTACCAGTTTACCTTTGCCCTTGGCGTTATGCGCAATATTTACCGGCGCACCAAAATTTTCAGAAAGGCGCTCTTGTAAGCGCATAACATCAGGATCGGGCTTGGAATCAGGCTTAGGTTTGGCCGGCTCAAGCATTTTCCTGACCAGATTTTCCGTGTCCCTTACCGTCATACCTTTGCCAGACACTATTTGTGCGGCTTCACTCTGCTGAGCATCTTGTAATGACAACAGTGCTCTGGCGTGTCCCATCTCAATGTCGCCATGTTCAAGCAGTAATTTCACGTCATCATTAAGATTATTAAGGCGTAACAGATTAGTTACCGTGGTGCGGGATTTACCCACTGCTTCAGCGACTTCCTGATGGGTGAGATCAAATTCATTCATCAGTCTTTCCAACGCCTGTGCCTCCTCCATGGCATTCAGATCTTCGCGCTGGATATTTTCAATGAGCGCAATAGCCACTGCGGCTTCATCGGGCACGTCCTTGACGATGCAGGGCACGACGTCCAATTGTGCAATTTGTGCGGCACGCCAACGTCGCTCACCCGCGATAATCTCATAGCGGTCTTGCTCGAGTGGACGAACAACTATCGGTTGGATAACACCCTGAGAGCGAATGGAAGAGGCCAGTTCCTCAAGCGCCTCTGAAGACATGTCCTTTCTGGGTTGGTATTTACCAGGCTGCAAAAATTCAATTGGCAGTTTGCTCAATTCAGAAGAAGGCGCAGACGTTTTTTCCTGATGTTTTGATGCCTGACTGGTTGCCAGTAGTGCATCTAATCCTCGACCTAATCCTCGTTTCTTTGACGACATCTGAACCTATTAACCCTTGTTATTTACCCAAACCAGATGAGGCGTTCTGCTAGCTCGCTTTACTGGTTATTGTCTGTTTGTCTTTGCGTCTGAGTATTTCCCCCGCCAGCGCAAGATACGCTTTAGCGCCGGTTGAGGACTTATCATAATACATCGCTGGTGCGCCAAAGCTTGGCGCCTCCGCCAATCTCACATTTCTGGGGATGACGGTACGATAAACCTGTTCGCCAAAGTGCCGTTTAAGTTGTTCAGACACATCATTGGCAAGTCGGTTGCGCGGGTCGTACATAGTACGCAACACACCCTCAATTTTTAAATCCGGATTCACCACTGAAGCCAGCTTTTGGATCGTATCCATTAATGCAGTTAACCCTTCCAGAGCGTAATATTCGCACTGCATCGGAACCAGTACCGAATCTGCTGCCGCTAATGCATTAACCGTCAACTGGTTTAGAGAAGGTGGGCAATCAATGAAAATGAAATCGTAATAATCTCTTACTGGCTCCAGTGCATTACGCAAGCGTACTTCTCTGGCGAACACCTCCATGAGTTTGATTTCGGCGGCAGTAACATCCCCATTTCCGGCAATCAGATCATACTTACCAGATGTCTCCTTTATGATCACGTCTTTGACAGGTTGCTCTTCAATCAACAATTCGTAACAGGTGGCAGGTGCTTCGTATTTATCAATGCCACTGCCCATGGTGGCATTGCCTTGTGGATCGAGGTCGATAAGCAGCACTTTACGCTTGGTAGCTGCCATTGAGGCAGCAACATTAACCGCCGTAGTGGTTTTCCCTACGCCGCCTTTTTGATTCGCAATGGCGATGACTTTACCCACGTGTGCCTGCTTCCGTTTAGTATTTTGTGATGACGATTAGGTGACGCTCACCTTCCTGCCCGGGAACCGTTAACTCATGGCTTTTTTCTACATGAAACCCAGGTGGTATCTCAGCGATTTCGGCATCGGGGAACTGCCCTTTTAATGCCAGAAATCGTCCCTCAGAATCTACCAGATGCTGACACCAGTGCAACATATCTTTTAATGAAGCGAAAGCTCTGGATAAAACGCCATCAAAACCAAATTCAGGTGTATATTGCTCTACACGAGACTGAACCGGCTCGATATTGGTCAATTTCAGCGTATGCGCTACCTGACGCATGAATCGTACTCGCTTTCCTAAGCTATCGAGCAGCACGAAGTGCTTTTCCGGATTCAGGATAGCCAGAGGAATCCCAGGCAGACCGGGCCCGGTGCCAACGTCGATGAATTTATTGCCGTGTAAATACGGACTCACGACAACTGAATCTACAATGTGCTTGCTTAACATCTGCAGTGGATCGCGAACTGACGTCAGGTTGTATGCTTTATTCCATTTATCGATGAGTTGCACAAATTCCACCAACTGCTGTTTTTGTGCGTTGTTCACCGACAAGCCTGCTTTGCCAAGTAGCGCTGTCAGTGAGTCTGACAATTCAGATGCAGCAATACTCATCAGGCACTCTGTCTCTGTGCCTTACGCAGCAAACCCTGCTTTTTGAGATGTACAAGCAGTAATGAAATAGCAGCTGGGGTGACACCGGAAATGCGCGTCGCCTTACCTACCGTTTCGGGTCTTGCGTCACTAAGTTTGGCCACTACCTCATTTGATAGACCAGAAATTTTGCTGTAATCAAAATCCACTGGCAGCAGCGTATCTTCATGACGCTGAAGTTTAGCAATCTCTTCCTGCTGGCGTTCAATATAGCCTGCATATTTAATTTGAATCTCAACCTGTTCGGCAGCTTGCTTATCCGTTAATCCAGGACCGAGATCGGCCACATTCATCAATGCTGCATAGGTCATCTCAGGACGACGGATCAATTCCTCAAGACTATGCTCTTTGCTGACCGGATTCTTCAACATACTGTTTAGATCCTGGCTTGCTGAATGGGCAGGGTGGATCCAGGTCGAACGCAGACGTTGACGCTCCTGCTCGATGGCTTCCATCTTCGCGCTAAATGCTGCCCATCTTTTATCATCAACCAGTCCGATTTCGCGCCCTTTAGCAGTAAGTCGAATATCTGCATTATCTTCTCGCAGCGTCAATCGGTACTCAGCACGACTGGTAAACATACGGTAAGGCTCTTTGGTGCCCAAGGTCGCTAAATCGTCAATAAGAACCCCCATGTATGCTTCGTTTCGTCGCAACTCAAATGGTTCTTTCTCAGCACATTGCAGCGCCGCATTAGCGCCGGCTATTAAGCCCTGCGCACCAGCCTCTTCATATCCAGTTGTGCCATTAATCTGACCGGCAAAAAACAGCCCGTCGATGAATTTCGTTTCCAGTGTTTGCTTCAGATCTCGGGGATCAAAGAAGTCATATTCAATTGCATAACCAGGTCTGACAATATGCGCCTTTTCGAAACCACGGATGGACTGCACCAGTTCTACCTGAACATCAAATGGCAAACTGGTTGAGATCCCGTTCGGATAGACTTCCATCGAGGTTAAGCCTTCTGGCTCAACAAATATCTGGTGTGATGCTTTGTCCGCAAAACGCATGATCTTATCTTCAATGGACGGACAATAGCGCGGGCCTATACCTTCGATTACCCCGGTATACATGGGAGATCGGTCTAACCCCTTGCGAATAATATCGTGGGTACGCTCATTAGTGTGTGTGATATAGCATGGGATCTGTCGAGGGTGGTCGGCAACGTTACCCAGAAATGAAAACACTGGTGTTGGGTTGTCTCCCGGCTGCTCCTGCATCACACTGAAATCCAATGTGCGCGCGTCAAGTCTGGCCGGTGTACCAGTTTTAAGCCTGTCTACTCTGAAGGGCAGTGCACGTAATCGCTCCGCTAATGCGATCGATGGTGGATCACCTGCGCGACCACCACGAAAGTTTTCCAGCCCTATATGTATCGTACCGCCTAAAAATGTTCCAACAGTGAGAACCACAGTTTTGGCTTTGAACTTTAAGCCCATCTGCGTGACGACACCACACACCCGATCATTTTCAACAATCAAGTCATCACATGATTGCTGAAATAAGGTCAGGTTTGGTTGAGATTCGACAACCGCACGCACTGCCTGTCGGTATAGGCTACGGTCGGCCTGGGCCCTTGTTGCTCGCACCGCTGGCCCTTTACTTGAGTTCAGAGTACGAAACTGAATACCACCTTTGTCAGCAGCAATGCCCATTACGCCACCCAGTGCATCAATCTCTTTTACCAAGTGTCCTTTCCCGATCCCGCCGATCGCAGGGTTACAGGACATTTGTCCTATTGTGTCTATATTGTGGGTAAGGAGAAGTGTATTAGCACCCATGCGCGCGGATGCCATTGCGGCCTCAGTGCCGGCATGTCCGCCGCCTACAACAATGACATCAAATTGTTGCTGATAAAACATTGTCAATCCTCACACCCACTAAGATATATGACGCAAATAAAAGGGCGCATATTCTATATTGTTCACTTCACTTTTAAAACGGCTATTTTTTACTCAGTTATATATAGGGATCCAAATGGATCGCTGTTCCAGATCTTATATGATCTTATCTAGATCTCTTTATTATTTTTATATTTAAGCATGCCAGATCCCGTGGATAAGTGATTAAATTTATTTATAAACAATATGTTATGAGTAGCTTTTGGTTGTGGATAATGGTTGTGTACAAGGGTATAAACTGGGGTTAATTGTGCTTCTTATCCACAGTGGTGGTTTTGTCTATTTTTAATAAATGGATAACCAAAGGTTAAATAGTGTTTTTCCAGTTACTTATGCACAGATGGTGATAAAACTAATATAAGGTGTGGATAGATCAACGCAGGATCGGTGTGATCCCGCGTTGTCCCTCTATATAGGGTGTGGACACTGTCATCCACAACACAAAGCTAGTTAGATTTTATTCTGACCGTACCACCACTGGTGCGAAGAGTAAGTTCGGGTCCGCCCCCATTTATTTTTCCAGAAATGCGGCGCTTTTTAGTCACACCATCGACGTCAAAATCTGATTTAACCGAACCGCCACTTGTAGATGCATCTATATCAATGGCGATGTCGTCTGGCAGGTATGCTGTAATGGAACCACCTGAGGTAAATAATCCGGCATCAGCGGTTAGCTGCTTAGCGAATTCAACGTGAATACTGCCACCTGACGTATTGGCGTCAATCTGTCCTTCGATTTGTTCGGTTCTGATTGACCCGCCTGACGTCCTGACATCAACGTTGCCTATTACACGGCCTATATTAATTGAACCACCAGAGGTATCGGCTTCAATATTTCCCCGCAAATCTTCAACAGATATACTTCCACCAGATGTATTGAGGTTGACGTTATATTGTTCAGGCACACGGATAGTATATTCAACGCGTATGCTTCTTCCCCAGCCATATTGAAAACCGCCATCAAATTCGCCAATCACTTTAAGATCTGACGCGTTATGGTCGAACGTAACGTCAAATTCGTCGGCGCTGTTACCACTGATCTGGACATCAACCAAAATTTCGTCACTGTTATGAGTTTCAACGTCGATACTGCCAGACGCGGTTTGTAAATAGAGCTCACCACCGGGTAATACCGAAAACGTTTCGTTAATGGTGCGCGCTAATGATGCTGTAGATGCGAGTAATAGTACTGCGCCCAATGCTATTGGTGTGGCCAGGCTTTGCTTTATAGATAAACTCATAAACTGATTTCCGCTTGTCAACGATGTTGTGTGAACGTTAAGTCGCAGAGAAACAGTAAAAGGTTTAAAGGTTATTTTACCTGGTTGGGTGTATAGCTACTTACGCGAGTAGGTTCCGCCTCTTTAGGCGTGATATTACGGCGTCTGCTTGGGCCGCTGAATCTGACTTTATAGGTGTCATATTCCTTGATTGACTCAAAACAGTAATTACCCAGAGCATGCTCCAATTCAGCCAAATTATGGTTGGTGATCAGGATGCAATTTTTCTTATTTGCCATACGCTGCCGTAACAGGCTGCCAAGCCAACTTTGTGTATTCTTTTTAAGCACAGTTTCGTTGACACATACTTCGTCTAGTATGAGCAAATCAACATTTTGCAATTCTTCGTTTATTTCTCTGAATTTCTGCCCGACATTGTCCTGTGCACTGAAGTCATAGGAGAAGAAACGCATTTCTAGCAAACTGCTTAATTGTCGGTATAGAACAGTTGTCTCGTATTGTTCTATCAGCTCATGCGCGATGGCACCTGCTATATGAGATTTTCCACGTCCATAATCACCGTAGAAAATCATCATGTGAGCACTGCTTTCACGCCAGCTTGGGTCATCATGAGCGGCAATGAATGAGCGGGCAATACTGACTGCCTCTATAACATCTTCAGAATCTTCAACCAGGTTGCTGAATGTCCACTTTGGATTAAGATCCGCTTTACCATGTATGGCTTGGATACGCTTTTTTTTGCTTTCCTGCTGAAGTTTTTGCGTATCTTGCTGGGCTTTTTGTTCGTAGTGTTTGCGTAGGGTTTGATAATCAACATAGTCACTGTCTTCGACACGCTTGCCGAGTGATTTAGCCAGTTTTTCTATTTTATCTTTGATATTTTCCACGCTGTTTTACCGTTTACTGTATTTTTCGACCAGCTTTTTGGCGTTCTCGTCGGCTTCAATTGCTACTTTTACAGTGGCCTGTTGTGTTCCGATAACTGCCTTTGTCTTATTGTTTGTAGCAACTCTGCGCTGTTTAAGTTGATAAGCAAATTTTTGTGTCCACTGAAAAGGCGTAAATAATGCCTGTGGACGTCCTAACCAATAGGCTTTGAAATCGCCCAACTCGCTGGAATCGTATTCATTATCTATCACACCCATTAACTGACAAAGCTCTTTTAACAAATTGTTATTGGGTGTCCACGACATTGTCATAGCCTGATGTTGTGAATGCAGATCTGCATAATCGGTTGTATCGACAATCATTAACGGCAAGCAGGCTGAGTGCTTGTTGAAGCTTCGTTGATTATCGGTTTTCTGGGTGAAAACCAGCAGACCAGCATTAATCAATTCCTCGATCAGAGTATTGATTTCCCTTCCCAAAGTAAATTTCTGCTCTTTGCAGTTAAGCACGCTAAGGTAATGTTTATAATTTAACGCCTGGATAATGCCGCTGACTGGATCAGCGCTTGGCCGAATGGCAAGCAAATAAAGTGCTCTCGCATCATTGCTCACAGGGCCAAGCAATGCGCTTTGTTCTGCTACATTCATGACGATTTACTTAAATCCTCCAGGACGTTACCTAACCATTCTACGGCAACATCCTCTGGAATAGGATGATGTAGTACATCAATATGAATTGCAGGACACAAAAGCGTCCCACCATTATTGGTAAGCGATTGTTCCATCAACATGGCGCCGTTACAGAAGGTATCGTAACTGCTGTCTCCAAGACCGATGATGAGCGCTTTGACGTCGGACATATCCAGACCAATTAACTGTTCGTAGAAGGGCTGGATGTTATCCGGAAGGTCTCCGGCACCGTGTGTTGATGTGCAAATAATCCATATACTGTCCATATCCAGTTCAGACAACTCAGGTTGCAAATGAACCGTGACCTGATGCCCGTCTAATTGAAGTCGTTCCTGTAATGCGTCTGCAACGTATTCACTGGCACCAAGCACACTGCCAACAATAATTTCAAACCTTTTCATTACAACAACCTATTTTCCAATACAAAATGAAGAAAAAATTCGACCTAACAGGTCATCTGAACTGAATTCTCCAGTAATTTCATTGAGTGCATGCTGAGTCAGTCGCAGTTCTTCTGCCAGCAGTTCGCCTGCCATGTTGTCATTTAACTGACGTTGGCCGTTGATAAGGTGCTGCTCTGCGCGCCGCAACGCCTCAAGGTGACGCCTACGTGCGATAAATTGACCTTCACCTGCTGAGTGATATCCCATACAGTTTTTCAGATGCTCCGCCAAATCATCTATGCCTAAGCGCTGACTGGCGCTGATATTGTAGACATTGACTTCATTATTACCCGATTGTGGACCGACTGCTTCACCGGTCAGGTCAACCTTATTTCGTACCAGGGTCAAACCCATATTTTGTGGAAGCCTGGAGATGAATTCCGGCCAAATGACGTGTGGATCACAGGAAGACGTATCGCGACTATCTACCATCAACAAAACTCTGTCAGCCTGTTCTATTTCCTGCCACGCGCGTTGTATCCCGATTTGTTCTACCTGGTCTGGGCTGTCGCGCAGGCCTGCGGTATCAATAATATGCAGAGGCATACCGTCAATGTGGATATGTTCTTTTAATACATCCCGCGTGGTACCTGCTATATCAGTAACAATGGCTGCGTCTCTGCCAGCAAGTGCATTCAGCAGACTTGATTTTCCTGCGTTAGGTCTGCCGGCAATCACAACCCGCATGCCTTCTCTGAGTATGCTGCCTTGTTGTGCTTTGCTCTGTACGTTGTGTATCAAATCAATAATATGTGAAAGGTCTCCGGCAATCTTTCCATCGCCTAGAAAATCAATCTCTTCATCTGGGAAATCGATAGCAGCCTCTACATACATGCGTAAATGAATAACCTGTTCCACTAGCGTATTAATGTGGTCTGAAAATTCACCTTGTAATGAACGCACGGCACTGCGAGCCGCCTGTTCTGAACTGGCATCAATGAGATCAGCGATGGCTTCAGCTTGCGCCAGGTCGAGCTTGTCATTTAAAAATGCGCGTTCACTGAATTCACCAGGCCGAGCTAGCCTGACTCCTCCAATGCTGGCGATATTGCGCACCAGAATATCCAGAATTACCTGGCCACCATGTCCTTGTAGTTCAAGTACATCCTCGCCCGTAAATGAGTGTGGATTCTGGAAAAATAGTGCGATTCCCTGATCAATAATTTGCCCTTCCAAATCATAGAAAGGTAGGTATGTAGCCTGCCTTGGGGCAGGGCAGGTGCCCAATATCTTTTCGGCAATTTGCCTTGCATCTGGGCCGGACACCCGCACTATACCGACACCACCGCGCCCTGAAGCTGTTGCCTGGGCCACAATGGTGTCTTGATCAGATGAACTCACTGATTAATCTCGGAAGTTTTCATACTGGAAAGGCTGCCCTAGCTCAGCGCCCTTTATCAGAGCAATTGCGGCCTGCAAATCATCTCGTTTCTTGCCGGTAACGCGCACTTTGTCACCCTGAATGGAGCCTTGTACTTTTAGTTTGGCATCCTTCATCATTTTGATCATTTTTTTAGCGGTGGCCTGTTCTATACCTTGTTTAAAGGTTATTGACTGCCTAAATGTCTTGCCGGAGTGTACGGCTTTATTGACTTCCATTGATGATGCATCAACGCCCCGCTTGGCACAGCTTCCGCGCAGGATGTCGCGCAGTTGTTGTAACTGAAACTCGGCTTCAGCAGTCAGCGTGACGGCATTATCCTGGAGGGCGAAGCTTGCTTCGACACCACGAAAATCGAACCGGTTGGATAGCTCGCGTTCTGCGTTATCTACGGCATTTTTCACTTCAACCATGTCGATTTCTGAAACAATATCAAATGAAGGCATATTCACATCTCTCTAGCTGGATAAAAAAGGCCCGCAGTCCGCGGGCACTTAGTAGTTTGAATCTTACCAGTTATCAGTGCGTCTTAATCCCACGTTTGTCCATCGACGCGTATATCAGTTTAGCCTGAATTAAGGTGATGACGTTACTGATTAACCAATACAGAACAAGGCCGGCAGGGAACCATAAGAAGAAGATACTCATCATAACTGGCATCCACTGCATAATTTTTTGCTGCATCGGATCGGTGACGGTCATAGGCTGTAACTTCTGCAGTAGATACATACTTGCGCCTGTTAAAACCGGCAAGACAAAATACGGGTCTTTCACTGACAGATCGGTAATCCACAGGAAAAAGTCTGCGTGACGAAGCTCGACGCTCTCTAAAAAGACCCAATATAATGCCAGGAATATCGGCATCTGTAGTAGTAGCGGAAAGCATCCTCCCATCGGATTTACTTTTTCTTTCTTATACAGTTCCATCATACCCTGCGACATTTTTTGTCTGTCGTCGCCGTAGCGTTCTTTTAGTGCCTGCATTTTAGGCGCAAGGGCGCGTAATTTCGCCATGGACTCATATTGCGCCTTGGTGAGTGGATACATGGCGCCTTTGACGATAATGGTAATGACGATAATGGCAATACCCCAGTTCCCAACCAGGTCATGAATAAATTGCAGTAGTGCGAACAGCGGCTGTGATATCCACCATAAAATTCCGTAATCAACGGTCAGGTCAAGGCCTCTGGCTAGCTGTGCCAGCGTGTCCTGATCTTTGGGACCAAGATATAAAGCGCTGCTCAGTACAGTTGATTGTCCGGGCTCAACAACAACCGGTGCGCCGGTAAAACCAATAGCTGCATAGCGGCCATTTAGGGTGCGACTGTACAGGTTATTAACTTCTGTTTGCGGTGGTACCCAGGCAGATAAAAAATAATGTTCCAGCATTGCGACCCAGCCACCTTCGGTCACTTCGCGAAGATTTGTATCAGAAATATCATCAAACGAATATTTCTCATATCGCTCTTCCTGAGTCGAAAACGCAGCACCACGATACGTAGGCATGAACATATTTCCCTCTGGCTGGGCCAGAGTTTGTTTTAACTGACCATAGGCCTGAACCTGTGCCGAACGCTCAGTGTTGTTTGTCACGGTGTATTCAAGGCCAACAGTATGGCTATCGCGTTCAAAGACATAGGTCTTGGTGATAGTGAGACCCTGTTCATTTGTCCAAGTCAGGGGAACGCTAAGGGAATCACCCTGCAATTCGAACGCTTGTTGTGTCACTGAATAAACCGGTCTACCGGTCGGCAATGCATCTGGACCATCAGTACCGATTAAACCGCTTTGTGCAACATATAGCGCAGCGTCTTGAGCACGTAGCAGGCTGTAAGACATATCTGAGCCCTGTTCAACAGGAAACTTCTCGAGTTCCGCCGAAACAACGTCTCCGCCTCGAGTGTCTATAAGGAGATCAAGTGTGTCAGTCAGCACTCTGATACGTTGAGCGCCATTTTCAGGCCTGTTTACTGAAGGTTCGACAGGTGTTGATTCGTCAACGGGGACAAACTCTGAACTGGCGCTATCAGATGTACCTGATGGTGCTCCGCTATCGTTGAGTTGTTGTTCAGAAGTGACATCCTGTACTGGTGCAGGGCCATAGTCTATTTGCCATTGTTGCCACAACAAAAAGCTGACCAAAGCAAGGCCTATTACCAGAAAACTGCGTTGGGATTCCATAGATTACTCTTTTTCGTGATGCGTTATATTCGTTTTATGCGGCACAGGGTCGTGGCCGCCTGGATGCAAAGGGTGGCATTTTAATACGCGTTTGATTGTTAACCAACCGCCAATTATCAATCCATGTTGAGTTAGTGCGTCAATAGCATATCTCGAGCAGCTCGGATCAAACCGACATTTCGGTCCAAACATGGGAGAGATAAACAATCGATAGCCGCGTAGAAGTAATACCGGTATACCGATCAACAGCCAGCGAATCATGTGTCGCAGCGTTTTATCAGTTTTATCCATTGTTTTTCCAGTACGGAGAATAATTGTTGGTTGTCTAGCTGCGCAATGCCGCGTTTACCGATAGCTATAATATCTATTGTTGGCAGATTATGTTGATGATGTCTGAAGCTTTCCCTGATGATGCGTTTGATTCTGTTACGTTCTACTGCATGCTTTACATTTTTTTTAGAAACAGTGATGCCCAAACGAGGATAAGTTAGCTCGTTTTTACGTGCTAGTAGAGTGAGGTGAGGAGATACTGCTGGTATGGCGTCAGAGAAAACATGTTGAAAGTGGGTGGGAGTTAATAATCTTAACTCCCTAGAAAAATTATTTTCGCCCACTTCAACAATTAAGCTGATAAGCGCTTGCGGCCTTTAGCGCGACGGTTTGCTAGGACCTTGCGGCCGTTTTTAGTTGCCATGCGGGCACGAAAACCGTGTGAACGCTTACGCTTCAAGTTACTTGGTTGAAATGTTCTTTTCATGACCTAAGTCCTGCTACATAAGTTTTAGTTAACTTCTCGACACACGCTCTCAAGAGGGCGCCGATAAAGGATGCGCGATCATAGAGATCGAACGTAGTAATGTCAATGCCTGCAAAGGGATTTTGTATTGAAAAGAGAGGGTGTGTTCTCGTTTTATTTTGTCACTACTGTTGATAACTTGCTGTGGTGCGAATTAGCTATCCACAGAAAGTGTAAAATTTGCCGAATTTCATCCACTTACGTTTTACTGATAATTCTCAGATCTAATATAAAAAAATACAAAATAAAAAGATCTAATAAAACCAAAAACACTTTTAAAACAATAGGGTATACTCATGTATTGTGTGGATCTGGTGCAGGTGTAGATGCGCAATCTTCGTGCCAGATATGCGTTTAAAATAATTCACAGGTATAGCAAAAGCAAAGGTTACTGGAAGCGGTTAGTTTGTCTCTGCTCAGTAATATGAACCCAATGCGTTTTCTCATTTTTATTCTGTTATTGCTGTATTCAACCCATTCAGGAGCACGTTAGCGGTATGTCATTATGGAGCCAATGCCTAGATAGGCTGCAACAGGAATTGCCCTCGCAACAGTTCAACATGTGGATAAGGCCGCTGCGCCCTCAAGAGGACGCCGAGACGTTGATACTTTTTGCACCGAACCGATTTGTATTAGATTGGGTTAAAGATAAGTACCGTAATAAGTTAACAGCGATATTGCAGGAGTTATGTGGAGCTAACGCTCCGCAATTGCGCCTGGAAGTGCAACAGAGAATGGCACAACCTCATGCGTCTGCTTCTTTTCCAGTGTCCGATAATAAGATAGGTACGGGTAAGCAGACTTCTCCTCATTTACAAAATGAGCAACAGCAGCAAGCACTGCAAATGCCAAACAATGTATTGTCATCCAACAGGGTCAGTTCTGAGACTGCCCCTGTCGCTGCGCAGCATAAAAGCAATATTAATCCAAAGTTTTTGTTTGATAATTTTGTAGAAGGTAAATCAAATCAGCTTGCCAGAGCGGCCGCGTCGCAAGTCGCAGGTAATCCAGGTGAAGCTTATAACCCACTGTTTATCTATGGCGGCACTGGCCTCGGTAAAACACATTTATTACATGCGGTCGGTAATGGAATTGTTGAAAAGAAGCCGAACGCAAAAATAGTCTACATGCATTCAGAACGTTTCGTGCAAGACATGGTTAAAGCGTTACAAAATAATGCTATTGAGGAATTTAAGAGATTTTACCGTTCGGTTGATGCGTTGCTGATAGATGACATTCAGTTTTTTGCCAATAAAGAACGTTCGCAAGAAGAGTTTTTTCATACATTCAATGCATTACTCGAGGGAAACCAACAGATTATTCTTACGTCAGATCGCTATCCAAAAGAAATAAATGGTGTTGAAGATAGACTGAAATCCCGGTTTGGGTGGGGCTTAACCATCGCCATTGAGCCACCTGAACTCGAAACTCGCGTTGCCATTCTTATGCGAAAAGCAATGGACAATAAAATTCACTTGCCAGACGAAGTTGCGTTCTTTATTGCAAAAAGACTACGCTCGAATGTGAGGGAATTGGAAGGCGCACTCAATCGTGTTATCGCTAATGCAAATTTTACTGGCCGTCCAATTACCATTGATTTTGTTCGAGATGCCCTGCGTGACCTTCTGGCGCTACAAGAAAAGTTAGTCACTGTTGATAATATTCAAAAAACGGTCGCTGATTATTACAAAATCAAAGTGTCAGATATTCTGTCTAAACGCCGCAGTCGAAGCGTAGCGAGACCAAGGCAGATGGCGATGGCGCTGGCCAAAGAATTAACCAACCATAGCTATCCCGAAATAGGCAACGCATTTGGTGGTAGAGACCATACTACCGTTCTCCATGCATGCAAAAAAATAGTGCAGCTAAGAGAAGAAAGTCATGATATAAAAGAAGACTATAAAAACCTTATCCGAACACTATCTTCTTAATCAAAAAAGAGAGAATTTAGCTAGATGAAATTCAGCATCAGTAGGGAGAAATTTCTTCAACCACTTCAACTAGTCTCTGGCGCAGTTGAACGACGTCATACCTTACCTATCTTATCCAATGTGCTCATCAAAGTAAGTGAAGGTGCACTTTGGCTGACAGGTACAGATTTGGAAGTTGAATTAATCTCAAGCGTCTCCCTGGAAGGGGATTATCAGGAAGGTGAAATTACCGTCCCAGCGAAGAAGTTGTTCGATATCGTAAGAGGTCTCTCAGAACAATCAGACATCATCTTTGAAGTCGATGCGAATAAAGCGGTAGTCAGGGCGGGTAGAGGACGATATACACTATCGACACTATCAGCGTCAGACTATCCTAACCTTGAAGATTGGGAAGGTGAGGTTGAATTTGAGTTGTCACGAGCGGATTTAAAACGCTTGATAGATAGTACTCACTTTTCCATGGCACAGCAGGATGTCAGGTATTATTTAAATGGCATGTCGCTTGAGACTGAAGAAAAAACAGTTCGCACTGTTGCAACAGACGGACACCGTTTAGCGTTATGTCGTTTGCATTATGACAATATTAATCTTCCGGCTCGTCAGGTAATTATTCCTCGTAAGGGTGTATTGGAAATAACACGCCTAATCGAAGAAGACGATAAGTTGTTAAAAGTGCAGATCGGCTCTAACCATATTCGTATATTTTCTACAGATTTTATCTTTACGAGCAAGCTGGTAGACGGCCGTTTCCCGGATTATCGCCGTGTGTTGCCTAAAGGTGGCGATAAAGAAGTGAATGCGAGCAAGGATGTGCTCAAAAGTGCATTTTCTCGTGCTGCCATCCTGTCAAATGAAAAGTTTCGCGGAGTGAGACTCAATCTCGCATCTGGAGAGCTGAAGATTACTGCTAATAACCCAGAGCAGGAAGAAGCAGAAGAAATTGTAGAAGTCGATTATCAGGGCGATGAATTAGAGATTGGGTTTAATGTCGCGTATTTAATTGACGTATTAAATTCGATTCACTCAGATAAAGTGAAAATATCATTGGCGGATAGTAATTCAAGCGCATTGATTGAAGACGCAGAAGACGATTCTGCGCTTTATGTCATCATGCCTATGCGTTTGTAGTCACAGGCAGGCTGACTTAACAGTTATTGAGCGTCTTTGTTAGTTAGCCCCAGGTGTCTGAGTTCTTGTCTACATGAAACTCCATTCTCTTCAGATTTCAGACTTTAGAAATCTGAGCAATATCGATATCAATTTAGACCCATCACTAAACGTTTTCGTTGGCGTAAATGGAAGTGGCAAGTCTTCGTTGCTGGAAGCAATTCATTATCTGGGGTATGGCCGCTCGTTTCGGTCATCTAAACACCATTCAGTGATACAGCATGGAAAATCAAAGTTTGTTGTACACGCGAAAATGGAAGACGTTATAAACAACAAGATGTTTTCTACGGGGTTATCAAGGTCAGATAAGGATGATGTCACCGTTAGCATTAATGGTTACAAGGATATGCGTCTAGCAGACCTTGTATCATTAATACCAATACAGATTTTTACTCCGCAAAGTTCTGATGTTGTGATTGGTGCACCCGGGCTAAGAAGGAAGTTTTTAGACTGGGTGGTGTTCCACGTGGAACATTCGTTTAACGAACAAGTAGGATATTTCAATAAAGCGTTAAAGCAAAGAAATGCCTTGCTAAAAGGAATACAAAGGAGCGGTAATCTAGCGGAGTCAGACCGACAGCAAATCGACTACTGGACCCAGGCTATCACGACATACGGAAATGCATTAGACGAAGCGAGACGGGCGTGTTTTGACCGCCTTAAACCGTATTTTTTACGAAACTTTGAGCGATTTATAACTGAGTTTTCAGTCGAAATTTCGTATCATAGAGGATGGCAAGAGGGCAGTGATCTCTACGACGAATTACAAGGGCGTATGCACACTGACCTTAAATATGGCTATACCTCTATAGGTCCACAGAAGTGTGACCTCTTAATAAAAGCAGATGGTATGCCAGCGGCAGAGATTTTGTCTCGTGGTCAATTGCGAATGCTTGTGGCGGCACTGCAGTTATCTCAGAGCGAATTCTTATCGAATAGCAGTAGAAAGCAGACTCTGTTTTTATTAGACGACATCTCAGCAGAGTTAGACGAGAGCAAAAGAGAGACCTTCGTCGATATGTTGTTAGCGTGTGGCTCACAATTAATGCTTACGGCGATAGACAATGACCAACTTGCTTTTCTTAGAAAACATAAAAATAAAAAAATGTTCCACGTGGAACATGGCCAGGTAAATGAGGAGTAATCATTAAATGGCAGAACAAGGTAATTATGATTCTTCAAGTATCAAAGTACTAAAAGGACTCGACGCCGTCAGAAAAAGACCAGGCATGTACATCGGCGATACTGATGATGGTACTGGACTTCATCATATGGTCTTCGAAGTCGTTGATAACTCAATTGACGAAGCGTTAGCTGGCCATTGTAAAGATATCCACGTAACGATTCATTCAGATGGTTCTGTATCAGTCAGGGACGATGGACGAGGTATTCCTACAGAAATACATCCCGAAGAGGGCGTTTCAGCTGCAGAGGTTATCATGACGGTGCTGCACGCTGGCGGTAAATTTGATGATAACTCATATAAGGTATCCGGCGGTCTGCATGGAGTAGGCGTATCCGTCGTAAATGCACTTTCTAGTAAATTAAAACTAACAATTCGCCGTGGCGGAAAAATTTACGAACAGGAATACAAGCACGGTGTTCCTGTCGAACCTTTAAAAGAAGTTGGCGTATCTGAAACAACAGGTACAGCGCTACGCTTTTGGCCGAGCGAAGAAACCTTTTCTGATACCGAATTCCACTACGACATTCTCGCAAAAAGATTACGTGAGTTATCTTTCTTGAACTCTGGTGTTTCTATCGTCCTCAAAGACGAGAGAGAGGATGGTAAAAGCGACCACTTCCAGTACGAAGGTGGCATACAAGCGTTTGTTGAATATCTAAATCAAGCAAAGACGCCAGTTCATCAAAAAGTGTTTCACTTTACAGCTGAACGTGAAGATGGAATTTCTGTTGAAGTATCAATGCAGTGGAATGATGGCTTCCAAGAGAATATCTTCTGTTTTACCAATAACATTCCCCAAAGAGACGGTGGCACCCACTTAGCAGGCTTCAGAGCAGCATTGACCAGGACTTTAAATACCTACATGGAAAAGGAAGGGTTCAATAAGAAACATAAAACAAATGCCTCTGGAGACGACGCGAGAGAGGGGCTTACTGCAGTAATTTCCGTGAAGGTGCCTGACCCTAAATTCTCGTCTCAGACTAAAGATAAATTAGTGTCTTCTGAAGTTAAGCCTGCAGTGGAAACACTTATGGGTGAAAAGCTTTCAGAGTTTCTCATCGAAAACCCAACAGAAAGCAAAGTCATCGTGGGTAAGATTATTGACGCGGCAAGAGCAAGAGAAGCGGCAAGAAAGGCGAGAGAGATGACGCGTAGAAAAGGCGCCTTGGATCTTGCCGGTCTACCGGGCAAACTTGCTGACTGCCAGGAAAAAGACCCCGCATTGTCAGAACTCTACATTGTGGAGGGTGACTCTGCTGGCGGTTCTGCAAAACAGGGAAGAAACAGAAAAAATCAGGCCATACTTCCGTTGAAGGGTAAGATTTTAAACGTTGAAAAAGCACGTTTTGACAAAATGTTGTCGTCTCAGGAAGTTGCAACACTGATTACCGCACTGGGTTGTGGCATTGGTCGTGATGAATATGATCCTGATAAGCTGCGTTATCACAGCGTCATTATTATGACTGACGCTGATGTCGATGGCAGTCACATCAGGACACTATTATTGACTTTCTTCTACAGACAAATGCCAGAAATTATCGAACGTGGATACGTGTATATCGCCCAACCCCCCTTATACAAGGTTAAAAAGGGTAAGCAGGAACAGTACCTGAAAGACGATGATTCACTGCGAAAATACCTTACGTCAATTGCTCTTGATGGCGCGCACCTTACTTTCTCTGCCGATTCTCCGGCGATATCTGGTGTACCTCTAGAAAATCTCGTAAACCAATACCATACGACGATGTCTATGATTGATCGTATTAGTCGCTTGATGCCCAGAGAAGTCACACTGTCACTTCTATACTCAGATACCATCAGTCTTGATGATCTGAACAATAAAGATAAGGTAGAGTCACTGGCTTCCTCTTTGGTAGAGCAGCTCTCTTCAAAAGAAACCAACGGTATTACCTACAAATACGAAGTGAAAGAAGACCAGGAACGAAAAAACTGGTACATCGAATTAATCATTCGAACCCACGGTATCGACTATCGCTATTTGCTCGATCATGATTTTATTGATTCAACAGAGTACACGAAAATCAAGGCACTCAACGAATCGATTAATGGTGTGATAGGAGAGGGTGCTTATGTACAGAGGGGAGAGAAGCGTAAAGATATAACTGATTTCGTTGACGCCTTAGATTGGCTAATGGCCGAAGCAAAACGGGGTCAGTACATACAGCGCTATAAAGGTCTAGGTGAAATGAACCCTGACCAATTATGGGAAACCACCATGGACCCTAACACACGCCGCATGCTCCAGGTAACGATTGAGGATGCCATTGGTGCAGATCAGCTATTCACGTGTTTGATGGGAGATCAGGTAGAACCGCGCCGCGCATTTATTGAAGAAAATGCGCTTAAGGTCGCCAACCTTGACGTGTAGTAACTAAGCGGAAAAGAAAAAGCCGGCATTCTGCCGGCTTTTTTAATAAATTCAATAAGTTATAAAATTAATCTTGACTAACTCTTGATACAGATAGAACTGGTCTCGAAGCACTGGAGGTGTCTAAAATAAAAAGAAAATCACCGGTTTCACTGGGTGTAAAACGCAAATTACCAATTTCTTCAGCGCCACAATCTAATCGAAAGCGATCCGATACCTCAATAACGTCACTAGTTTCATCAGTACCGCATGTTAATCCAGGTGTCCAGTCAGGATCGGCCAGCTTAAAATCATAAGGCTGTCCGTCGGCAATCAACTGCACTTTTACAGAATATTGAGACGGGCCAGACTTAGTGAACTTATAGGCTGCATCGGCTTCCCACCAATTAAAAACGCCCCTCAGATACATATTATCGTAGTTTCTGTCTTCAATTTGTTGAGGCAGTGCGATTCGCGAAGAACAGCCTGACAAGAATACCAACGCCAGACTGCAAGCCACAATGCCTCGTACAGAGGAACTTCGGTACCTACTTGATAATATCAACATACCTATTAGCCCTTACTACGAAAGTAACGAGATGTCTGCTGTATGCAGAAATAGCGTTCTTAGTTTCGATAGAAGTGCAAGCCTGTTGCTCCGTATCTTGTCATCGTCTGCCATCACCATAACGTTATCGAAAAAGTCATCGACGCTTGCCTGGCTTTGCGCTAATGAGGTCAGTACGTCTGTATATCGTCCACTTTCAATCAGCGGAGTGACAGCTGCTTCGAGCTGCACAACAACGCTGTGCAATTGACGTTCAATATCGTTTTCGAAAAGCTCAGGGTTTACCTCGGTAGTTTCTTCTACCGAGTTTTTAGCGAGTATGTTCGCTACTCGCTTATTCGCCGCAGCAAGAGATTCCGCTTGAGGAAGGGCTTTAAACGCCAGTACGCCTGCAATCCGCGCAGCGTAATCTGCTGGCTTCGTAGGGCGTCTTACAGCTACCGCCTGAATGACATCTTGAGATATCCCCTGTTCCAGATAGTACGCTTTAAACCTACCGAGAATGAAATCAAGCAGTTGTTCAAAAACGTCTTTGTTAGTTAATCGATCACCGTATATATCGACGGCCTGACTAATAAGATCGGAAAGGTCGAGCGACAGATTATTTTCAGCGATGACGCGTATTAATCCTATTGCATTTCTTCTTAATGCAAAGGGATCCTTGTCTCCTTTCGGCAACAGACCGATACCAAAAATACCGACGAGTGTGTCCAGCTTATCAGCAATTGATAGCGCGCAGCTAACAGGTTGAGATGGAATGACATCGCCAGAGAATCGCGGTAAATACTGTTCAAACATTGCTACTGCTACGTCTTCTGGCTCTCCGTCATGACGAGCATAATGCATACCCATTACGCCTTGAACGTCGGGGAACTCCATAACCATATTCGTCATTAGGTCTGTTTTACATAACTCTCCAGCTCTTTGTGCATGGCTTGTATTTGCACCAAGTTGGCTTGCCACATAAGCCGCTAACTGTTTGATGCGCTCAGACTTATCAGCAAGGGTTCCCAATTGCTTTTGGAATAACACAGAGTGCAGTGAATCCACCCGCTCTATTAACGGTGTCTTTTTATCGGTATCAAAAAAGAACTGAGCGTCGGAAAGTCTTGGACGAATGACTTTTTCGTTGCCCTCAATCACTTTCTGAGGATGACGACTATCAATATTAGAAACGAATAGAAATCTTGATGTCAGAATGCCATTATCATCAAGTAGTGGGACGTACTTTTGATCGTCCTTCATTGTGTAGATAAGTGCTTCTTTCGGTACTGCCAGGAAAGAATCATCAAATGTTGCCGACATCACCACAGGCCATTCAACCAGTGATGCGATTTCCTCTAACAATGCTTCATCAAAATCAGCCTGGGCAGAAAACTGTTTAGCCTGTTCGTTTAGCTGCTGCTTTATTGTTTCTTTACGCTCGTTAAAATCTGCAACAACATATTGGCTACGCATAGTATCAAGATACTGCTTTGCATGGCCGAGAGAGACTGTGCCGTCGCCATGGAAGCGATGACCACGTAATACTCGATCGCTTTTCACGCCTTTTACCGTTGCGTCTACTAGCTCGTCACCGTACATAATGCATACGGTGTGAATTGGCCTTATAAATTGCTCTTCACAATCTGACCAACGCATTGGTTTAGGAATAGGCAGCTTATTTAGTGCGTTATTTACGATGTTACCGACAAGCGCTTGTAATGGCTTTCCTGTTTCATGTGCAGTGTGTAACAACCACTCGCCTTTATCTGTCTTTAAGCGCTGCGCATCGTTTACATCAATGCCGTTTGACTTTGCCCAGCCGAGGGCAGCTTTGGTAGGGTTTCCTTGGTCGTCAAACGCGGCCTGAACAGCAGGACCGCGCTTTTCTACGGTCTTATCTTCCTGGCTAGCGCTGAGTTCAGAAATACAAACTGCCAATCTACGCGGTGCTGCGAACCATGATGCGTCACTAAACGGTAGCTCGGCTTTCTTCAACTCGTCACAAACGTTTTCTAAAAACGCTTCTCCAAGCGACTTTAAGGATTTGGGCGGCAGTTCTTCCGTACCAATCTCTACAAGAAGGGTGTCTTTACGCATTAGCACTCTCCTGTTTACCGCATAGTGGGAAACCCAGCGCTTCACGGGTCTCGTAGTAAGCATTTGCGCAGGCTTTTGCCAATGTTCTTACGCGAAGAATGTAACGCTGCCTCTCAGTGACCGATATCGCATGTCGCGCATCAAGCAGGTTGAACGCATGAGATGCTTTCATTACCTGTTCATAAGCGGGCAGGGCGAGACCCGCTTCTATCAATTTCTGGCTATCTTTTTCGCATTGGTCAAACTGCGCAAATAGGGCACTAACATCGGCATGTTCGAAATTGTAAGCCGACTGTTCTACCTCGTTTTGATGAAATACGTCACCGTAAGACACGCGACCCATTGGGCCATTTGTCCATGTGAGATCATAAATACTGTCAACATTCTGCATATACATCGCCAGGCGCTCGAGTCCGTAAGTAATTTCACCAGTGACAGGTTTGCATTCGAGCCCACCCACTTGTTGAAAGTAGGTGAACTGGGTGACTTCCATCCCGTTTAACCATACTTCCCATCCGAGCCCCCAGGCTCCGAGCGTCGGAGATTCCCAGTTATCTTCAACAAAGCGTATGTCATGCTCTAATGGATCAAAACCAAGCTCTCGCAATGAATCCAGATACAGTTCCTGAATATTGCTGGGTGAAGGTTTGAGCATCACCTGAAATTGATAGTAATGCTGCAGTCGGTTGGGGTTCTCACCGTAGCGTCCATCGGTTGGACGTCGACAAGGTTGTACGTAAGCGCTACTAATGGGTTCCGGGCCCAGCGAACGTAAAAAAGTCATGGGATGGAAGGTTCCTGCACCCACTTCCATATCTAGCGGTTGCACAATGACGCAGCCTTGCCTCGCCCAGTAATCCTGCAAAGCCAGAATAAGGCCTTGAAACGTTTGTAAGTCGTACTTTTGCATGTTGCTATACAATCTGCTGATCTGGTCTAAAAAAATGCTGCTCAGTATACATTTTGTCGAACAATGAATGTAGGTTAAACACCGTAAAACGGGCAATTGATAGGGTTAATTATGCAAAATCGATGTGCATGGGTGACTACCGATAGTCTCTACCAACAATATCACGACAAAATATGGGGCAGGCCCGTTGTTGATAGTCGGGAATTGTTCGCAAAATTATGCCTCGATGGTCAGCAGGCTGGATTGAGTTGGCTAACCATACTAAAGAAACAGCAAAACTATGAACGTGCGTTTTTTGACTTTGACCCTTCGCGCATTGCAGGGATGGATGAAAATGACATTGAACAATTAATGTTAGATAAGGGTATTGTGCGTAATCGTTTAAAAATACAGTCAATCATAAAAAATGCTCGCGCATATCTTGTCTTACAGGAGCAGGGGGTGAACTTTAGCGATTTTCTATGGCAATTCACAGAAGGGAAGACGGTAGTAAACCAGTGGTCAGATAAAAGTCAGGTGCCAACGACGACCAATGCGTCTGATAATATGTCTAAGGCACTTAAGAAGGCTGGGTTTTCTTTTGTTGGTAGTACTATCTGTTATGCCTTTATGCAGGCAGTTGGCATGGTGAACGACCACACTACTGACTGCTTTTGTTACGCTGACGTCGTTTCCAAGGCCAGGAAACCGTGAGCACGCTACAACGTTAACGAACGCAACAGCGGAAGCTCTTTCAGAATATCAGATTCAAGCTCAGCCTCAATTTCTTCGCGTTCTCGGTCCTGTGAGCGTCGTTGTTGTTTGCTCAGCGCTGCACGCTCTTCATGTGTTGCAAAACCATCGACCCGGTTGAATAGCTCATGTAACGCGGGGAAATCTTGCTTGAACTGCTGCACATTATCGATCGGCATCGCATCTAGCAGTCGGCAAATTCGAATCGCACCTTCTGAAAGATTGCATTGCTGTTGCTGCATAGCCATCGCAATGGTGCGAATACTGTCGCTCATTGTTTTAATGCGCTGCTGTCTTACCTGGTTTTGCTGTTTGGTTTGGCGGCGCAATTGATAAAGCAGGCTCCCTGCATAATAAGACAGCCCGGTAATAATCAGAACGGCTATTACGGCCAGGATTGGCCAAACAGAGTCTATAGTCATAAGTGAATAACGCTTATCGATTTATTATTGAGTAGTTCACTAGTCCTGTTCTGGATCATCATCGTCAAGAGCGATACCTAGCAGCTCGCATAGTTGGGCATGACGATGCATTTTCGTCTCGAAGTAAAGCGTATCATCGCTATTCAGTGCTATATCGTTTTCGACCTTATCCAATAAGTCAGTCAGTCTGGGATCATTCTCAAGCGCTGCAAGCTCCTCTTTAGGAGAAAAGTAAACGGGAACTGCTTTGTCTTTCGAAACCACCTTTTCAATTGGATTAAGGGGAACCGGTGTTTTACTGCCTAGACGTGGGTCCTTGTTACCTTGCGCTTTCTTCCGCTGCGATGTTTTTTGTTCGATATTATGGCGGCTTCCGGCGGGACGCCCTGAAGACTTTTTCTTGCGTCTCGGACTGCCCGTCTCTTTGGGAACAACTGTATTGGACTTTCGCACCCCTATGGGGCCCGTTTTACGAGATTTTTTTCTGCCTGGCATAAGAAAACTTGGATTCAGAGTTGATAGGCGCTGATTGTAAATGATTTGCCGCTATTCGTCTCTGTTGACGGTGAATAGCACTACGTCTGATGATATAAGCTCGCAATCCCAACCAAACTTTTGCGCTAGCCAAAACATGGTCTCGTCGGAATAAAAACTCACGTGAGTCTTGTCATTCTTATAATGCCAATTAGCGAATCGTTCACGACTTATGACGCGTTTTGTCATTACGCCAAGGAGCCCATCTGCGTTAAGTAAGTTTGCCATTCTCTGCCATGATTCTGATGGCTTATGGAAATGCTCGACGACCTCGCTTGCGGTGACGAAATCATATGTTTTCTCAAACAGTGTTTTGTCATCGTGGTAAATGGGATCATAGTGCGACATTTCAAACTGGCGTTGTGAAAATAGCGCGGCAAGCACAGGCTGGGGACCGCTGCCAAAATCTAGTCCTTTAGCCTTTGCGTGTAGCCTTTTTGCAACGGGGAGCAAAAGCTTTTCGAGAAATCGGACATAACCCGCATCGTTGATGTGGTTCTGATGCAAATCGTACTCTTGCTTCTCCTGCTCAACTGATGGAAGAAACTGACTATCGACAAATACAAGATCGCAGACGGAACATTGTAAATAGTCTCTTGTGCGGTCAGAAAAATATTCTCTTGTGTTGGGACTATGGCAAAGCGGGCAGGGCATAAGCTTACATGTTTAGATTGTTTGGAAGTGGTATAGATACCTAACAGGCAAGAAAAAAGGCGACAGCATAGCTGTCACCTCTCGTATATTGAGTGCCAAATGACACTTCTCCCGTTACATACACACCTTGTGTTGTCTTTCTTCCGTGAACGTAACTCTTCTTTTTATTATTTTTCGCAGAGCCCGCAATTTATTGTTTTAGGTCGTCCTGACACTTTATTTTATCGTCCAATCTGTTTTCCCAAGAAGCTTGGATTGTCCAGCGTCTGTCGTTTATTGCTTCCTAGCCGACGTCGTTTTAAAGACTGTCCTTATTATTTGCTGCAAAAGCATACACGATAATTAACTTTTTACAACTTCTTTACAAAATACAGTGCGAAAAAGTGAACTTTTTTCATTTGTTCACGTAAGCGGGGCAATTTATTTGCCCCAAAACTGCACAAGCCTAGTGAAGTCCGCTGACATATTGAGACAGTATTTCGATGTCTTCGTCTGTCAGTCTCTTGGCAATGTCACGCATCATGCCATTCAGGTCATTATTACGTTGTCCGGAGCGGAACATTTCAAGTTGTGTTTTTGTATAAGCTGCGTGTTGTCCGCTGATATCTGGAAAGCCTGCCAGCCCCATGCCGTTGCCGGTTGGTCCGTGACACGCTATGCATGCCGTAATGCCACGGTCCAGGTCTCCGCCTCGATAGAGTGCTTCACCCGCTGCGACGACATCCTCGGGCGTGCTGCCTGGTGTTGCTTCCTGGCTGCTGTAGTATGCAGCAAGATCTTTCATGTCCTGGTCAGACAATGGTGCGGCCATACCATTCATCACGGCATTATTACGCCCTTCTTGCCCTCCAGTCTGAGAGGCCAGCTTAAATTCAGTAAGTTGTTTGTAGAGGTAGCCTTCGTGCTGACCCGCTAGCTTGGGATTCATTTCAATGGCACTGTTACCATCTGGGCCATGACAAGCTGCACAAACAGCTGATTTAGCCTTGCCTGCTTCAGGATCACCCTGTGCGATAGAGGTGGTTGAAAACCCGAGGGCGAGACAGAGCAACAAACCTATTTTTTTCATAATGGCTCTCTTCAAGCGTTTGAATCTTTAATGACTTTTTCATGCTAAGATGGGTATTTTACACATTTAAACCTTCAGTAAAATCATTTCGCTTTCATTTACACCCAAATTGACGTTAAAAATGCAATTCTGCTGTGTTTTATTGTTTACTGAGGCTGATTTTGATCATCAGGAGTACATGTGAGTCGATATAGACAAGCCACTTTTTTAACAAGTGCGCCCGATATCAGGCATTTGGCAACAAGCGATGGCATTGAAGTGGCCTTTGCTGGCCGTTCCAACGCCGGCAAATCAAGTGCGTTGAATCGACTGACCGGCCAGAAAAATCTGGCGCGAACAAGTAAAACCCCGGGACGAACCCAGCTGATCAATGTTTTTTCTTTGGATGAATCGCGTCGTCTCGTTGACCTGCCGGGATATGGTTACGCGAAAGTGCCTATTGCCATGAAGAAGAAATGGCAAGCATCTCTGGGAGAATACCTGCAGAAACGAGAGTGCTTGAAAGGGTTGGTAGTGCTGATGGATATTCGCCACCCGTTCAAGGATTTGGATCAAGATCTGATTTACTGGGCTGTTGACGCAGGACTGCCGGTGCTTGTCGCATTAACCAAAGCAGACAAACTGAAATCGGGTAAACGTAAAGCTCAGTTAATGATGGCATCTGAAGCGGCGCTGGCATTCCAGGGAGATGTAACGGTGATTGCATTTTCATCATTGAACGGTCTGGGCGTTGATAAGATGGAAAAGACGCTCAATTCATGGTTCGCTTTTGATCAAGAGCAGATAAAAGAAACCCCATCGGAGGATGGGGCTGAGAACTGAGAGAACACACATTCAAACTATAAAGTAAGACGCTGTGATAACAGCAAAGTTCATTCTAATTCAAATATTTTTTAGGCATAAAAAAACCCCGGCATACGCCGGGGTCTAAATCAAAGGCTTACAAGATTTTTAACAAATCTAACCTCTGTACCCTACGCTTCGAATCATAGCCAAGCGCTTAGAAAAAGCAACGCATCAATCGGTGAATTGGACCTCACACGGGATGAATACGTATGCACTGCGTCCAGACCGTCCGTTACGCTTAATAACTGTGTTACTAGTGCGCTTCATCCCAGTTTTTTCCACTCCCAGCTTCAACAACAAGCGGCACTTTCAGAGTCGCTGCGTGCTGCATGATGTCAGTGATTTTCTGACAGTACTCACCCAGCTTGCTGTTGTGAATTTCAAATACCAATTCATCATGTACCTGCATGACCATCTGAATATCGTCACTATTAAGTGAAGCTAACCAATCGTGAACATCCAGCATCGCTTTTTTAATGATGTCGGCTGCAGTACCCTGCATTGGTGCGTTGATGGCGGCACGTTCGGCGGCCTTCCGACGAGCGCCATTGCTGGCGTTGATGTCAGGTAAATAAAGACGGCGTCCAAATACCGTTTCGACATAGCCCTGCTTTTTTGCACCTTCCCGTGTACTTTCCATATACACAGCAACGCCTGGGTAACGCTCAAAATAAAGATCCATGTATTGTTGTGCATCTGCGCGAGGGATATTTAACTGTCGTGACAATCCAAATGCAGACATGCCATAGATTAATCCGAAATTTATCGCTTTGGCGCTGCGTCGCTGATCAGCAGTGACGCTATCTACGTCGACGTTAAATACCTCTGATGCCGTTGCCTTATGAATATCTTTTCCTTCCGAAAAAGCGGATAGCAGCCCCTCATCATTAGATAGATGGGCCATTATCCGTAATTCAATTTGCGAGTAATCAGCGGCAACAATGGAAAAATCTGGTTTGGCGATAAACGCTTTTCTTACCCGTCGTCCTTCCTCCGTTCTGATGGGGATATTTTGCAAATTCGGATCGGTTGAGGACAGTCGGCCTGTCGCGGCAACGGCTTGATGATAAGACGTATGAATGCGTCCGGTGCGCGGATTAATCATCTGCGGCAGCTTGTCGGTATAAGTGTTCTTCAGCTTGGTAAGACCACGATATTCCATGATCAGCTTTGGCAACGGATAATCCAAAGCAAGTTCCTGCAGTACTTCCTCAGAGGTTGAAGGGGCGCCTTTCGGCGTTTTTTTCAATACCGGGAGCGACATTTTGTCGAATAACACTTCCTGCAACTGTTTGGTAGAGCCCAGGTTGAATTCTTGCCCCGCCATGCCATGCACCTCTTTTTCCAGGTGCATGATTCGTTCTGCTAGCTGCTGGCTTTGCTGAGCAAGCTGTTGACTGTCAATCAGAACGCCGGTCTGTTCCATGTTAGCCAATACATTGATTAACGGAATCTCAATGTCGGCGAATACCGACTGTAGTTGTTCGGATTCACATAGTTTTGGGTAAAGATATTGATGCAAGCGGAGCGTGATATCAGCATCTTCGGCTGCGTAAGGAGAGGCTTGGTCCAGCGGGATCTGATTAAAGGTCAGCTGTTTGGCGCCTTTGCCTGCAACCTCTTCATATTTAATCGTTTTGTGTCCCAGATAGCGATCAGCCAGGCTATCCATGTCATGTCTGCCGGCCGTACTATTAAGCACATATGATTCCAGCATGGTGTCAAAACCAATACCTTGCAAATTAATGTCATAGTGAGCCAGAACGTTTTTATCATATTTAATATGCTGGCCTACTTTCTTTATTTCGGTACTTTCTAGTATCGGCTTCAATGCTTTGAGTACATCATCCCTGCTCAACTGCTCCGGGGCATCCGGGTAATCATGCATGAGTGGTAGGTATGCGGCCTTGCCCGGCTCTATGCAAAACGACATGCCAACAAGTTCAGCCTGCATATAATCGATACTGGTGGTCTCCGTATCAAAGGCAAATACATCCGCATTTTTCAGATCAGCAAGCCATTGCTCAAAGTCTTGTTGGTTGAGAAGTGTTAAATATTCACGGCTGTCTGGAGATGTAGTTTCAACGTCATTGGCTGGCGTATCTGATGGCTTTTTCTCATTGTTGCCTGCGGCAGTCAGCGCATCACCCGTTACTTCTTCATACCAGCGCTTAAACTCATATTCGCTGAACAAGGTTGCCAGTTCGCTATTATCCGGCGCAGTGGGTGACAGGGTTTCTGGCGTGTAATCAAGTTCACAATCAACCTTTATGGTGGCCAGCTGATAAGATAGACGAGCTTGTTCTTCATACTCGCGCATCTTTTCTGCCATTTTTTTAGCGCCCCTAAATTCCAGCGTAGCGATGTCGTCGAGATTTTTATATATCTCATCAATGCCGCCGATGCCGTTTAACATCCCCAATGCACTTTTATCGCCAACGCCTGGAACACCAGGAATGTTGTCTACCTTATCGCCTTTAAGCGCCAGGTAATCGATAATCAGCTCCGGAGGGATGCCGAATTTCTCAACCACCCCGGCTTTATCCATGACGGTATTGGTCATGGTATTAATCAAGGTGACGTGGTCATCGACCAGCTGCGCCATGTCTTTATCACCAGTGCTTATCAGAGTATGGATCCCCTTTGCACTGGCTTGATGAGCGAGTGTACCAATAACATCGTCTGCTTCTACGCCAGGCTCGACAATAATAGGCAACCCCATGGCACGAATGATGGCATGCAACGGCTCTATCTGGCTGCGAAGCTCATCTGGCATAGGCGGACGATGCGCTTTGTATTCAGCATAAATATCGTCTCGGAACGTTTTGCCCTTCGCATCAAATACGACGGCGATATGGGTCGGATTATATTGCTTCAACAAGCTTCTCAGCATGTTGATCACACCATATATAGCCCCGGTGTCCTGACCTTTAGAGTTTGTTAGTGGTGGTAAACCGTGAAATGCACGAAATAAATAAGAAGAACCATCCACCAAAACAAATGGGTTATCGGGAATATTACTCATAGAAACATCAAAGATTACTTTCAGATATCGGGAGATTGCCACATTCAGGGTGAATTCACCATGCTTACAAGCTGTGGATAAGTATGTTGATTAAAACAGGTTGAGCACGACAAGACGCACCATCTTTTTTCAAAGATAGCGTTGTGAGGCTAGATAAAACGAGGATTACGGCGCAGAACGCTTGCTTGCTTTCTCTCGATTTTTATTTTTATTTTTTGTGGATAACATTATTTGCACGTCCTTGTTGGGGGGTAACGCATCAAATAATGCAGGAGCGGAAGATTAGCACAATTGAGGATGAAACAAAGTGCTTTTCATACTATTTTTTATACTCAATTTTCATTTTAAAGTTGGCGAATTTGCATAAGCCAATACTGGCGCGGACTAAGGAGATATCTGTGAAAAAAATTGCTGTCATATTAAGTGGCTGTGGCGTATTTGATGGCGCTGAAATACATGAGTCAGTACTTACTCTCTATTTTATCGAGAAATTCGGCGGCACATATCAGTGTTTTGCACCAGATATTGAACAGCTGCACGTCGTCAATCACGTGACCGGTGAAGTGGTTGACGGAGAAACCCGTAACGTGCTCGTTGAGTCTGCCAGGATTGCCAGAGGTGACATAAAAGATCTTTCTGAGCTAAACGCCGATGAGTTTGACGCATTAATCTTACCCGGCGGTTTCGGAGCAGCGAAAAATCTATGCGATTTCGCTTTAAAGGGAGCGGATGCTGACATCGATAAAAGCGTAAAAGCTGCCTGTCGGTCGTTTGCTGACGTTGGCAAGGTGATTGGCTATGCATGCATTGCGCCGGCAATGATTCCGCTTATTCATGACAAAGGGACGCAGCTTACAATCGGACACGACGAGGATACTGCCGCGGCTATTCGACAACTGGGTGGTGATCATGTGTCATGTGCCGTGGATGAAGTTGTCTTCGATGAGCGTGCAAACGTACTCAGTACACCAGCTTATATGGCAGCACAAAATATTAGTGAGGCCGCAGCCAGTATCGAGAACCTGGTTCGCGCTGTTTTAGATAAAGCCTTGAAGGGGTGAATTTACTATCTTTGGCAGAAAAAAATGCGTATAAAAACAACTAAAGGCGAGGGCACGATTGCACAGTTCTCGCCCGTGTGGGAATGAATGACCTTGCAAAATGCGCTTAGTGAAAAGTCGACATACCATCATGGCAATCTGCGCCAGGCGCTGATTGACGGTGCGGTATGTTGGTTACGCACTAACGGCGCAGAGCGTTTAAGCCTGAGGGGGTTAGCTCGTCAGTTAGGCGTTTCTCAGGCGGCACCTTATCGTCACTTTGAGGATAAGGTCAGTCTGCTGTCGGCAGTGGCCAGTGATGGCTTCGAAAAGCTGGCCAGTAATATGGCTCAAAAGATGTCAGCGTATCATGATGACCCGGTCGAAGCGCTTCGTCAGGCTGGTCGAGCGTACATTGAGTTTGCTTGTGCACATCCTGAAACCTATCGTTTAATGTACAGCATGAAAAGGCACGAGTTTAATCTTCAAGAGCTACAAACCTGTGACACCGAAGCCTACAAATTACTCGAAAAAACGGTGGATGCAGGCTTGCAAAGTGGACATTTCAAAGCCCTGGACCGTGACGCCATCGTTACCGCTACCTGGTCTATGGCACACGGTTTCGCGCAGCTGGTTATTGACGGTGTTCTTGATGTGGATCACGGCAACATCGCCGATCAGTTTGATTGTCTCGGCGCAATCATTAACGCTGGGGTAGTAGAGTTTTAACTTTACGCAGAAAGCTTTTTGACAGTTTGCTCTTTAGATTTGTCGGCTGTCGGGCAATAATTAACGCCATCTGGAATTATTCCACCAGCTCCCCCGCAGCCTCACGTGCGCGGTTGATGTTGAAACTATCGGAGTGTGCGCGTTGAGCGGCAGGGACAATTAAGACTATGCAGTACCGTTCGATTATTCGAATACTGGGATTACTTGTGGCGCTATTCAGCGTGACCATGATCCCGCCTGCATTCGTCTCTCTTATTTATCAGGATGGCAGCGGGTTACCCTTTTTATTGGCATTTTTGCTTTGTCTGATAACCGGTACGGCATTTTGGTACCCAAACCGCTTTTATAAACGGGACTTGCGCGCTAAAGAAGGCTTCCTGATCGTTGTACTGTTCTGGACGGTGCTGGCCAGTTTTGGTGCGCTTCCTTTTATGCTGCTCGACCAGCCGGAAATGAGCATCACCGACGCATTTTTCGAGTCGTTTTCAGGGCTGACCACAACCGGTGCGACCGTCATAGAAGGGATTGATTACTTGCCGCACGCGGTGCAGTTTTATCGCCAGCAGCTGCAATGGCTGGGTGGTATGGGGATCATTGTTCTGGCCGTCGCTATTTTGCCCATCCTTGGCGTTGGAGGGATGCAGCTCTATCGAGCCGAGACCCCCGGACCGGTTAAAGACTCAAAAATGACGCCAAGAATTGCGGATACCGCTAAGCATCTTTGGTACATCTACTTATCTTTGACTATTGCCTGCTCAATCGCATACTGGTTTGCTGGTATGGAGTGGTTTGATGCAATCTGTCATGCCTTCTCCACTATAGCGATTGGCGGCTTTTCGACCTATGACGCCAGTCTAGGGCACTTTAATAGTCCTGCGATCAATATTGTTTGCGTGGTCTTTCTGTGGATAGCGGCGCTTAATTTTGCGTTGCACTATGCGGCGGTAAGTGGCCGAACACTAAAAGCCTATGTGCAGGATCCTGAGTTAAAAGCATTCTTTTTTATACAATTCAGTCTGGTCACAATATGCTTTTTGGTATTGGTGTACTTTAATTGGTACGACAGTCCCGAAGAGGCGCTTGATCAGGCGTTATTTCAAGCGGTGTCTATCAGTACAACCGCAGGGTTTGCCACCACTGATTTTGCAAACTGGCCTGCCTTTTTGCCGATCCTACTGATCTTTGCCAGTTTTATTGGGGGCTGTGCCGGGTCAACCGGAGGTGGCTTAAAAGTCATCCGTGTATTCCTGTTATTCCTGCAAGGCAGACGTGAGATTGACCGTCTGATTCATCCGAAAGCAGTTTATTCAGTTAAACTGGCCGATCGCTCTATGCCTGAACGCGTTGTCGAAGCGGTATGGGGCTTTTTCTCGGCTTACGCTATTGTCTTCGTTGTTATCATGATAGGGCTTATTGCAACGGGCCTTGATGACATCACGGCGTTTTCCGCTACCGCTGCGACGCTAAATAACCTTGGTCCCGGCCTTGGTGCAGTAGCGGGCACCTTTGCTGATGTTAGCGATCCGGGAAAATGGTTATTAGTGCTGGCAATGCTATTTGGCCGACTTGAAGTATTCTCACTGTTGGTACTGTTCTCTCCAACATTCTGGCGCAGTTAGGCAAGCTTGGCCTGCTTAATCAACCGAAGAAAAACGCGCTTGGCTGGAACAGTTTCTCTACGTCACCAATAAACTTTTTATCGACCAGAAACAGGATGACGTGGTCATTGGCTTCAATGGTCGTATCGCTGTGCGCGATAATAACGTTGTCGGCTCTGACAATCGCACCAATGGTTGTGCCCGGCGGGAGTTTAATATCACGAATCTGCTTACCCACCACTTTCGACGTATTTTCATCGCCATGGGCAATGGCTTCAATTGCTTCCGCCGCACCTCGTCGTAACGAATGAACATTGACAATATCACCACGCCGAACATGTGTTAACAATGCTGAGATGGTTGCTTGTTGTGGAGAGAAGGCGATGTCAATCTCACCACCCTGGACCAAATCTACGTAAGCGCTACGTTGGATAAGCACCATCGCTTTTTGTGCGCCCATACGCTTGGCCAGCATGGCAGACATGATGTTGGCCTCATCGTCATTGGTGACAGCAATAAAGGCGTCAACCTGTTCCACATTTTCTTCACTTAGAAGTTCGGAATCTGACGCATCACCGCTGAATACAATGGTTTTATCCAGGTGCGCAGACAGCCACTTGGCGCGCTCTGGGTAATATTCAATAAGCTTAACGTTGTGGTTGTGCTCGAGGCGCTTTGCCAGTCCGTAGCCAATCAGACCACCACCCGCAATCATGATGCGCTTGTAGCTGGATTCAAGTTTTTGCAGCTCGCTCATTACTGCACGGATATGCTTGGTGGCGGCAATAAAGAACACTTCGTCGTCTGCTTCAATCACCGTTGTGCCAAGTGGTCGAATCGGTCTTCCGCGTCGATAAATGGCAGCAACGCGGGTTTCGACGTTAGGCATATGTTCTTTAAGCGCAGACAGTGCATGGCCGACCAATAACCCACCGTAGTAGGCTTTTACTGCGACCAGGCTGGCTTTGCCATTAGCAAACTCCACAACCTGCAGTGCACCGGGATAATCAATCAGTCGCTTTATCGCATTGGTGACCAGCTGCTCTGGTGCGATAAGGTGATCGACAGGAATATCCTGATGCTTATACAGCTGTTCTTGATAAATAATGTATTGCTCGGAGCGAACCCGAGCGATTTTGGTTGGTGTTTTATACAGACTGTAGGCGACCTGACAGGCCATCATATTACTCTCGTCACTATTGGTGACGGCGATAATCATGTCGGCGTCTTCGGCACCGGCCTTGCGCAGCACATCAGGGTGAGATCCAACGCCGTTGACTACCTGCAGATCAAGCCTATCCTGCAGGGTCCGCAACCGAGCAGCATCAGCGTCGATAACTGTGATTTCGTTTTGTTCGCCAACCAGATTTTCGGCCAGCGTACCGCCAACCTGTCCGGCGCCGACGATAATGATTTTCATGTGCTCAGGTGTATTTTTGTTTTCAAAAACCGAGTGTTAAGACTTTAGCAGTCTGGCGTAATAGAAACCATCCATTTGTTGCTGACCGGGTAATATCTGTAGTCCGGTTGGCGAATAGCTATCAATGTTGATATCAATAGGCAGTATGCTCGCGTCATCGTGATGTTGCAGAAAACGGTCAATTTGCTGGCTATTTTCCTCTGGTAGAATTGAACAGGTGGCATACAACAATTCACCTCCTTGTCTCAATAACGGCCAGACTGCATTCAATATTTTCGCCTGTAATTCTGTTAACGCCTCAATGTCACTCGCCTTGCGAAGCCACTTGATATCCTGATGCTTACGGATAATACCGGTTGCGGAGCAGGGCGCATCGAGCAGAATTTTGTCGAACTCTCTGCCATCCCACCAGCTATCAGGCTGGCTTGCATCTCCAGCTACTGCGGTGGCAGTCAGGCCTAGGCGTTGTAAATTTTCATGCACCCGGCTGAGTCTGTCAGAGTCACTGTCTACGGCTACAACCTCGCTAGCCTGCGGCTGATTTTCCAAAATATGACAGGTTTTTCCTCCCGGTGCCGCGCAGCAGTCCAGAACGCGTTGCGCTGGCTGCGCATTCAGCAAGTGTGCGGCAAGTTGTGCGGCACCGTCCTGAACCGAAAACCAGCCCTGCTGAAAACCGGGCAGGCGAGTGATATCAATCCGCTCACGTAATATCAGCGCATCAGGGTGAGTTGGCGATAAATCAAACGCTATTGAAGCTTCATTCAACGCTGACTGATAACCCGTCGAATCAATTTTACTTTTGTTGACTCTCAGCCAAATAGGGGGGCGCTGACGGCATTGTGCAAATATGTCTTCTGCATGGTCTGGATAATGTGCGATAACTTTTTTGTAAAGCCACTTCGGAAAGCCAGAGCGCAGCGCAGGATCTGATGGTGGATTCTGGCCAAGCTGCTGGCGGATGAAATTGCGCAGAATTGCATTAACCAATCCTTTAAGACGTTTTTCCGAAAGGATATCCATCGCTGCGACTGTCTCTGCCACGGCAGCGTGCTGAGATACACGTGTATAGGCCAATTGGTAAAATCCGACCATGATGATGTGTTCAATGCGCTTCTTTTTGCCTTTAAGCGGATTTTGCAACAGTTGCCTGAGCCAGTGTTGCAGGATAGGCAGCTCGCGAAGCACGCCGTAAAATAACTCCTGTAATAGGGCGCTGTCGCGACTGTCATAGCGTTTTTGAATAGCCGGTAATATGCTAGATGCTGATTCTCCCTGTTCAAGTACGCTAAATACCGCTAATGCAGCGTCGTGACGCAGCTGCCCAGCTCTATTAGACAACGCCATCAGTTAAGTACACTACCAGGCAAGAACCAATCGGCTCGTGAATTGAGGATATCAACAACCGGCATGGCTTTTTTGCCCGGTAGTTGCAATGTGTGTAGCACTAATGTGCCATCTGAGGTTGCAACAGTAATCCCATTTTTGTCAGCTTTAACGATGGTTCCCGGCTGTGCGTCAGCATGCGCTTGAGACACGCTTGCATGCCATACTTTGACCGGACCTGCAGGCAACTCGAACCAACTTACCGGCCATGGATTAAAGGCGCGCACGTTTCTCTCCAGCTGTTCAGCGCCCAGCTGCCAGTCGATTCGTGCTTCTTCTTTACTTAATTTCTTGGCATAGCTTGCCAGGCTATTGTCCTGCTTAACTGCCGGCCTTTGTGCTAAACCGTCGAGCGCCTCTAGCAGCGCCTGCGGGCCCACTTCAGCGAGCTTTTGATAAAGGCTGGCACTGGTTTCATCGCGAGCGATGGGTACCCTATGTTCGAGCAGAATGTCACCTGTATCTAGTCCCTCATCCATCTGCATAATCGTCACGCCAGACTCGCTGTCTCCCGCCCAGATCGCTCTCTGTATGGGTGCTGCGCCGCGCCACTTTGGCAATAAAGAACCATGCACATTAAGGCAGCCCAGGCGGGGCGTAGTCAAAATATGTGCAGGCAATATTAGTCCGTAGGCGACGACCACCATTACGTCAGCACCCAAGGTCCTCAATATATCAGCACTGTCTGACTGCTTTAAGGAAGATGGTTGAAAAACCGGGATGTCATGCGCCAGAGCGAGTTGCTTTACCGGGCTGGCAGTAAGCTTTTTGCCTCTGCCTGCGGGTCTGTCAGGCTGTGTATACGTTGCAACGATATTATGTGGCGAATCCAGTAATGCCTGCAGGTGGCTGGCGGCAAAATCAGGCGTGCCAGCAAAAACAATGTTCAATGGTTGCAATGAAAGTACTCTTGATTAAGTGCCTCGCTGCCGAAATGGGCAGCGAGTCGACATGGTTTATAGTCGCGCCGCCAGGCGGGCTTCTTTTTCCAGCTTAGTTCGAATACGTTGGCGCTTTAATGGCGATAGGTAATCAACAAACAACTTGCCTTGCAGGTGGTCTAACTCATGCTGAATGCAGATCGCCAATAAGCCATCGGCGTCAAGTTCAAAGGGATTGCCATCTTTATCCAGCGCGCGCACTTTTATCTTCTCAGCGCGTTCGACTTTGGCGTAGTTATTCGGTACTGACAGGCAGCCTTCTTCGCTGATGGTGCTTCCCTCGCGCTCGATGATTTCCGGATTAATAAATACCCGCGGTTCGTCTTGCTCTTCGGATACATCCATCACGACAACACGTTTATGGACGTTAACCTGAGTGGCGGCCAGGCCGATTCCTTTTTCATCGCGCATGGTTTCAAACATATCGTCGACAAGTTTTTTTATAGAGGCATCGACTGCTTCAACAGGCTTTGCCACCGTACGCAGTCGCTCGTCAGGGAATCTAAGAACTTCTAAAACAGCCATTGGGTTAGGTTTCCACGCTTTCAAATGTATTAATTTACATACTCTTTCGCCAAACGTGCACTTTACACGCTGGATACTATCGATATTCTAGCCTATATAGGTGTAATGCCCAACGGATTCAAGTCTGAAGGGCAACATCAGCTTGTCTTAATCAAAAGCTCTTGCATTATGGGTAAGGGTCGATACAAGACAAGTGACGTGAATAAGGTGCTTAGGCGCCGAAGGGGATCTCATGCGGCTTAAACGAATCACATGGCTAGTACTGGCAATGGCATTATGTTTTGCTGGTTTGCTCAATGCCATGCAAATCAAATCCGATGCACCACAGGTATACGTGGTTAAAGAGGGGGATACACTCTGGGATATTTCCAGTTTGTTTCTTGATAAACCGTGGCTGTGGCCAGAACTGTGGCGCAATAACACGCATATCACTAACCCCCACCTAATTTATCCGGGCGATGAACTTCGGCTTCGCTATGATGATCAAGGTCAACCGGTAATGGATATTGTGCGGGCTGAAGAAAAACCCCGCTTAGTACTGTCTCCGGCAGGTAAGCGAACGTCGAAAGCCAATCAGGCTATACCACTGCTTCCATGGTCAGTGATAGAGCCCTACCTTGCCAATGATATGATCCTCGAGGCTGATGTGTATGAGCAGTTGCCTCATCTGCTTGGCGACCACAATGGTTCCATTCGTTTTGCCAATGACGATCTGATCTTAAGTGGTATAGCCGATAGTTCGCAGGACGAGTATCGTGTTTTAAGGATGCAGTCTGAGGTGGTAGACCGCTTTGATAATGTATTGGGCGTCATGGTCCGGCATGTTGCTGATGTAGAATTAAGCGAGGCCCAACCTGATTCCCACCGCCTGGTGAGGGTCAAACAGGCTAACTTTGAATTAAAACGCGGCGATAAGTTACTGCCACAGGAAGAGGTCGAGTACGAAGATATGCGCCTTGAGGCAGCGACAAGGCAGCGCGGTTTTATTGTAGATAGTTTGCATCAACATGGACTCTTGGGTAAGTACGATATTGTTGTGGTTGACTTGGGGCAACGCGAAGTTAAGCCTGGCACGGTAATGGGAATTTATGCCCAAGGGCCAAACATTCTGGATGGTGAGCAGCCAATCTATGAAAGCGAGACAAATATTGTTAAAACGCTGTTTAGCAGCACAGAGGAAGTGACCCAGCCCGCAGTGAAAATAGGTGAGTTGGTCGTATTTAAAACGTTCAATAAGGCAAGTTATGGCCTGATTACGCGCTCCCGAGAAATGGTACGTCAGGGAGCGATTGTCGCGGCGCCATAACCGGCTACAGGGATGAATCAATGACACAGGATGTGTCTGAATGTAAAACGCTTAACTGTCCACAGTGTCGGGATTTCTGGTTTAAAATCAGCGCTATACCACGCATCACAGCCAGACACATATTAACGTTTTGCCAGCACGCACAGATCTCCGTACACAGCCTGGCCATAAGCACGACAAAACAGCGTATTGCGCTGGGATGTCAGGAAAAACTGGCAACGGCACTGGCATGTCAATTACCGGCTAACATAGGTGAGTGGCATGACTGGTGTGATAAGGATAAGAATAATTATCTGCTTGTCCCCGGTGGTCAACATTATCCTGCCAGTTTGTTGCAAATTGGCTCGCCTCCCGCAGTTTTGTTCGTACGGGGGAACCCTGAAACACTGTCACATCAACAGTTAGCTATCGTTGGCAGTCGTGCTCCTAGTCACTATGGCAAAACATTGGCGCGATCACTCACCACCCAGGCAATAAAGTGTGGCTGGACTATCACCAGCGGCTTAGCTGTCGGTATCGACGGCATTTGCCATCAGGCCGCGCTCGAAAATGAGGGTTGCACTATTGCGATTTTAGGTAGTGGTATTGAATACATCTATCCTCGACGCCACATAGCCTTAAGTGAGCGAATCCTTGCGACTGGCGGCGCGCTGGTCAGTGAATTCGGTATAAGTTCACATCCAAAGGCAGCCCATTTTCCTCGTCGTAATCGCCTGGTAAGTGGACTGTCACTGGGTACCCTGGTTATTGAAGCTGCGTTAAAAAGTGGTTCATTGATTACTGCTCGCTGTGCTTTAGAGCAGAATCGTGAAGTATTTGCGGTACCCGGCAATGTCAACAATGCTTTGAGCCGGGGAACACATTATTTGATCAAACAGGGAGCGAAACTGGTAGAAGATATTAGTGATATCAATGAAGAGTTTCCGCAGCTTGGTATTGATGGTGACACAAGGGTGCCAGCGGGACAGGAAAAAAAACCAAATGCCAGCTTGGCAACGGATCAATTGTTAGATAGTGTAGAACATGATGTCACAGCTGTTGATGTCATTGCCGAACGCAGCAACCTGCCGATACAGGATGTAATGGCAACATTATTAGAATATGAGTTGCGAGGGTTGGTAGCCGCCGTGCCTGGAGGCTACATCAAATTGGGGGAAAGTTAACGTGTTCGATATCCTCATGTATCTCTTCGAGAATTTCATCCACAGTGAAACCGAAATCCGTGTCGATCAGGATGAGCTCACCGAAGAACTTGTCAGAGCCGGGTTCCACCATGACGAGATCTATAAAGCGCTTGCATGGTTGGAAAAATTAGCTGCACTTCAGGAAACAGACATCAAGCCTTACTTGGTTAAAGGCTCAACCTCTAGCGTTACGCGCATCTTCACACATGAAGAAGAAGTTCGTCTGGACGTTGAATGCCGTGGATTTCTGATGTTCCTTGAGCAAATCAATGTATTGGATGCCTTCACACGTGAGATGGTCATTGACCGCGTGATGGAGATAGACTCTGCAGAGTTTTGCCTGGAAGACCTGAAATGGGTTGTGCTAATGGTGCTATTTAATGTGCCTGGCAAAGAAAATGCGTATGCACAAATGGAAGACCTGCTGTTCGAAGAGCACGACGGCCCTTTGCATTAGTGACTAACCGCTAACATTGGCTTCAATCGTAAGCCTGCGACTTCTGTGACATACTGACGCTATGTCTAAAATCGATCACTCTCTATTTTCTGCCCATGAACACGCACTCGACGCAGCGCTAGGTAGCTGTCCTCAGTGTAACGGCAAGCTTGCTATTAAAAAGGGAAAAGGTAAGCCCTTCATTGGTTGCGCTCACTACCCGGATTGCCACTATACAAGACCTTTGCAGGAGACTGAGACCGAGGAGTTAACACGCATTGAGGGCTCTCATTGCCCCGAATGCGGTTCTACCATGGCGGTTAAAAAAGGTCGATATGGATTGTTTATTGGCTGCTCTAACTTTCCTGAGTGTCATCACATTGAATCCATCAAAAAACAGCAGGAAACATCGGTTCAATGCCCCGATTGCCATTCCGGGAAGCTCATTAAAAGAGTGAATAAATACGGTAAGCATTTTTTCGCATGTAATAATTTCCCTAAGTGCAAGTATGCGGTGAATAGCGAACCTGTAGAAAGAATCTGTCCTGAATGTGGCTGGCCCATCATGACGCATAAGGTCATTGCTGGTGTCTCGTATCATGTATGTCCACAGCGGCTTTGTGCAAAGAAAGTGTCTGCTGAGTAGTCTTGGCATCCCTTCAGAACTGGGTACAATGCGCCACCACACAAACAGTAAAGAGAAACAAGCATGTCTGAGCAAATAACGGGTGAGCAGATTGAAAATGTAAAGCATTTTTTGATGGGGCTACAAGATGAGATTTGTCAGACTCTTGAGCTGGTTGATGGCAAAGGCATGTTTATTGAAGACAGCTGGCAGCGTGAACTGGGAGGTGGCGGCCGCACTCGTGTTCTGCAAAACGGTGGCGTAATAGAGCAAGGCGGTGTGAACTTTTCTCATGTATATGGCGATGGCTTGCCTCCCTCCGCTACAGCTAACAGGCCCGAGCTAGCAGGCCGAAGCTTTCAGGCCATGGGTGTGTCGCTGGTTATCCACCCTCATAACCCCTACGTACCTACGTCACATGCTAATGTGCGTCTGTTTGTTGCTGAGAAGCCAGGTGAAGCGCCAATTTGGTGGTTTGGTGGTGGCTTTGACCTGACGCCGTTTTACCCATTTAAAGAAGACGTGCAACACTGGCACAGCGTGGCAAAGCAAATCTGCCAGCCTTTTGGCGAGCAGGTGTATAGCGAATATAAAGCCTGGTGTGACAAATATTTCTTTCTCAAGCACAGAAATGAAACCCGGGGCGTTGGCGGACTCTTTTTTGATGATTTAAACGAATGGCCTTTTGAACAGTGTTTTGAATTTATTAAACAAGTGGGGAGAGGCTATCTGGACGCTTACATTCCTATTGTAGAGCGACGGAAAGATACACCATTCTCGCAGCGTCAGCGAGATTTCCAATTATATCGACGCGGCCGCTACGTAGAGTTTAATCTGGTGTATGACCGCGGTACTTTATTTGGCTTGCAAAGTGGTGGTCGCACAGAATCAATACTGATGTCTATGCCGCCTTTAGCTCGTTGGGAATATGATTATCAGCCAGAACCAGGCTCGGAAGAAAGTCGCCTTGTCGACTGGTTAGTCGCCAAAGACTGGTGATGAAATCGACCGAAATTTGATATAAATCAACGTCAATATTGTGTTTGTAAATGTTAGAAAACAGGGTTGTTCCAGATCAAAGTCTGGTTTGCGCAATGGGATAACGTAGCGCCAGATTTTTGAACATAGAGACTCACAATGAAAAAGACTTTTCTTGCCACACTTGTTACCAGCTCGCTGCTTTTAGCTCCTTCTGTATTCGCATACGAAAAAGGTGATATTGTCTTCAGAGCCGGTCTGACGTCGGTCGCACCTGATGATTCCAGCTCAAACATATTTGTCGGAGGCGCAAGCTCTGGTGCTGATCTCGGGTTTGGTGTCAACGTTGATAACAACACCCAGCTAGGATTGAACTTAGCGTATTTCTTCGATGATCAGTGGAACGTAGAGTTATTGGCAGCTACGCCCTTTAAGCATGATGTAAATGTGAACGCCAACCCTTTGGGGCTAGGTAAGTTGGGGGAAGTGACTCATTTGCCGCCAACAGTGACAGTCAATTATTACTTCAATGACCCAGCTGTACCGTTTCAACCATACGTCGGTGCAGGCGTAAACTACACGTTGTTCTTTGATGAAGAGTTCACCAGCGGCAACGCTTCTCTTGGTTTTAGTGATCTGGATTTAGATGCGTCACTTGGCTATGCGCTTCAAGCTGGGTTCGACTTACTCTTTGCAAACGACTGGGTTTTAAATGCATCGGTGCGTTACATCGACATTAGTACGGATGCGTTTTTCACGCTTGATAATGCGGGACTCGGATTCAGTAACGCGTCTGGTAGCGTTTCGGTAGATGTTGACCCCTATGTCTACACAGTGTCTGTCGGTTATAAATTCTGAGAAACCGATCTGTATAGTCCGCCCGGCAAACGCCGGGCTTTTTTTTACATAAAGGTGTAATCTAGAGGGCCTTTTCAATCTAAGTGTTTAGTTGCAACTCGTGAAAAAGTTCGCTGTCCTCGGTAACCCTATTGCGCAAAGCATGTCACCTTTTATCCATCAATTGTTTGCCAAACAATCCAATGAATTATTGCAATACGATGCGTTGCTAATACCCAAAACTTCATTTTCAGAATATGCAACAAATCTGTTTGAGAACGAAGAGTTTAAAGGTGCAAACGTTACCGTTCCATTTAAGCAGGAGGCCGCTAAATTTGCGTCGGTCCTGACTGAGGAAGCGAGAATAGCCGGTTCCGTAAATACGCTGATTAAGTTAGATAATAGGGTGGTTGTTGGTGCCAATACTGATGGTGTTGGTTTGGTTAATGATTTAGTGCTTAATAACGTCGGATTATCCGGACAACGGGTGTTACTGATTGGAGCTGGTGGAGCGGCGCGAGGCGTTATCTCACCATTGATACAGGCTGGGGTTGCCTCAATAGCTATTGTCAACCGTACTTATGATAGGGCGATATCGCTAATTAATCACTTCAAACACAAGCAGCTTGAGGCATTGTCACTGGACCAACTCAATCAAGATGGCCATCACTTTGATCTCGTTATCAACTCAACATCAGCGAGCTTGTACGGCGAACTGCCGGGTGTTGCGAATACTGTTTTGGCACACGCAGCGTGTTGTTATGATATGGCTTACGCCAGTGAACCCACAATATTCGTGGCACAATGTGAGCAGTTGGGTGTAAAGCAATGTATTGACGGACTTGGCATGCTGGTGGGCCAGGCTGCCGAGAGTTATTTTCTGTGGAATGGTGTCAGGCCTGATGTAAAACCTGTTCTAGCGGCGCTAAGACAGCGCCTTTGAAACTAATCTTGTTGCAGATAGTCATTTTTTAACATGACGTAGTTGTCAGCCGACTGCGCTAAAAATGCGCGCTCCGAGTCCGTCAACTTGCGGGCTTGTTTGACTGGACTGCCAACATAAAGGTAGCCGCTCTCGAGCCTTTTATTCGGTGGTACGAGGCTGCCCGCACCAATAAACACATCATCTTCGACAGTCGCGCCATCCATTATGATAGCGCCCATGCCTACAAGGATACGGTTACCAAGATTACAGCCGTGTAACATGCATTTGTGTCCAACGGTGACGTCTTCACCGATGATCAAAGGATAACCTTCCGGATTTAATGACGTTTTTCTCGTGACGTGAAGTACTGTTCCGTCTTGTATATTAGTGCGATCCCCGATGCGCATGGAGTTTACATCTCCACGCGCTGCGACAAGAGGCCATATGCTGACGTCATTACCCAGAGTAACATCACCGACCACGACTGCTGACTCATCTATAAAACAGGCATTACCCAGAGTCGGGTTGATACCTCTATAACTTTTTACTGCCATAAGAATTTGCTCACCGCGTTGCAGGAGAACAGATAGTACCAACCCACTGCTTGAGGATCCAAGCAACAGACCGATAAAGAATTGCAAACAATTTCGAAATAGTGGTTGACCTGACCAGTCAGGTCTGTAGAATGCGCGCTCGCTTCAACGCACTGGCCCTAAACTGCCAACTGTGCAAAAAGGCTGCAAAGCCCGTTTGAAGCGGTTTTCAGCGATGTCGATTGAAAAATA